>CAVSTF010000010.1:0-417500 GCA_963730785.1 uncultured Acidimicrobiaceae bacterium | reverse complement strand
AGACCAAAGACAACATGGCCCGCGATGAGGCCTACTTGGTCAATGAGGCCAAGGGGCGTGACTTCTGCGACTTCATCCAGTCGATGGCCTATTGGGAACAAGGAGTCGATCCCGACGGCGTCGAAGACGACGCCCTGGCCGAGCGGGCACGGCGCGACGTCTATCTGGCGCCGACACGGTGGCCGGTATCTGGGGCGGATGTCCTTTGACCTCATCGCCGGCGCCATCGTGACCGATGAGCTTGGGCGCTTGGAGCAGGAACTCTTCGAAGCCGACTGGGCGCAGGCCAAAGAGCGCCTAGGTCACGATCCGACGGTCGCCGACCTGGCCCGCACCCCGGCGCAGCGTCGAGCCGACGCCATGGTGGAGATGGCCATCCGTAGTCGGACCGCTCCCGCTGACGGCCGTCGTCCGGCACCATTGTTCTCGGCTTTGGTGGACTTTCCCACTTTGAACGGACGTATCTGCGAGTTGGCCAACGGGGTGGTCGTCACCCCGGGCAGCCTGGTGCCCTGGTTGGACCAGGCCTACATCGAGCGGGCGGTCTTCCAGCCCGATGGTCGGGTCGAAGTGAGCGAACGCGCTCGGTTCTTCACTGGCGCCACCCGACGGGCCCTCGAGCTTCGAGATCGGCGCTGCACCCACCCTTACTGCGACGAGCCGGTCGAACGTTGCCAGGGTGACCACATTCAAGAATGGTCCAAGGATGGCAAGACCACGCAAGAGAACGGTCAGCTGCTCTGCGCCTTCCACAATCGACTTCGGAACCAGCGACCACCGCCTGACGACTAGTGAGTGGGCGGCTAGCCCGCAGCGGACGCTCCACTCAGGAGTGAACCCCGAAGGTGAGGCAGCCAACTCCCGTGTATTGGCAACTCCGGTATTGGATTTCGACCATCCTCCGACTCTCGAATGACTAAATGTCCCCTCGATCCTGCACGCCCGGGCGCTCTTTTGCGCGCCTGCACTGCTGACGGATTGGCGGGGTTGGCGGGGTCGACGGCGTTGGCGACGGAGCCAGCGGGAGTGGAGTCAGCGCGGGTGACCCGAGACGTGCGCATCGCCCGAGACCCAGAATCGCCACGGCTCCTCTTTGGCCACGCTGATGCCAATGCGAGGGCCAACGGAGGGTGACGCCGGCGGCGGAGTCCCGTCATCCATCAATCGCACCGGCGAGTTCGAGCGCAACAGATCAGTCCCGTTCAACTCACCATTGATTCCCAGGGCCTGACACAACTTGGCCGGACCGTTGCAGAGATCACGATCCTTCCGGGCCGCCGGACGAGCCAGCCGCATTTCTTCGACACCCAGTCAGCGGCAACAAGGCTCGGATCAACACGGCACCGGCCACTCCCTCGGGTTGGCAGACGACATTGGCGCACCAGTGCATGCCATAGGTGAAGTAGACGTACATGAATCCGGCCGGGCCGAACATCACGGCGGTCCGTGGCGTCAGTCCTCGATAGGCATGTGACGCCGGATCCGCCTCACCCCGATAGGCCTCGACCTCGACAATCCGGCCCGAACGATTGCCGACCGTGAACACCTTGTTGAGCAGCGTGGGCGCGATCTCCACCGGATCACCGGTCAGATCCTGACGACGCACGAGCCGTCCTCGTCCCACGGAGCGCGATGAAGTCAGTTCAGTTCTCGTCAGCGCTCGTCGTACTCGGCGTGCTCGTCGTGCTCGTCAGTGACTCGGCCACTGGGCCAAGCGGGTGCGATCGACCTCACGCCGACGGGCGAAGCGCTCCATCTGCTCGGCCACCGGTCCCGGTCCGGCCCCTCCCGGGGTGCGCCGACGGGTCACCGCCACTCCGGGCTCGAGGAGTTCCACCGCGGCCTCCCCCAGTTCATGGTGAGCCGCCACCAGCTCGGCCATGGGCACATGACGCTCGAGCGAGTCACGCACCACACCGCCGATGAGCGCGTGGGCCTGGCGGAAGGGCATACCTTGCTCGACCAGCATCTCGGCCAGGTCGATGGCGGCAGCGGCCGGACCGTCAGCCGCCGACTGCATGCGGTCCTCGTGCCACGTGACCGTGTCATAGACGCCACGCAAGGCAATGAGCGCCCGTGTCACCTGCACCACCGCATCGAACAACGGCTCCTTGTCCTCCTGCAGGTCACGGTTGTAGGCCAACGGCAGGCCCTTCAGCGTGATGAGCACCGCATTGAGATGACCGATCAGTCGGCCGGCCTTTCCTCGGGACAACTCCGCCACGTCGGGATTCTTCTTCTGCGGGAGCATGCTGCTGCCGGTGGAATAGGCATCGTCCAGCGTGCAGAAACCGAACTCATCGGTCGACCACAACACCAGCTCCTCCCCCATGCGGGAGAGATGGACGCCGAGCAGGGCGATGTCGAAGAGGGCTTCGGCCACGAAGTCGCGGTCCGAGACGGCGTCCAAAGAGTTCTCGAAGCGACCATGGAACCCGAGCTCGGCGGCGACATAGTCCGGATCGAGCGGCAACGATGAGCCAGCCAGCGCTCCTGCCCCCAGCGGCGAGATATTCAACCGATCCACCGTCGTCACCAACCGGTCCACGTCACGCGACAGCGCCCAACCGTGGGCCAGCAAGTGGTGCGCCAGCAAGACGGGCTGGGCCCGCTGCAGGTGGGTGTAGCCCGGCAGGTAGACACCGCCGGCGTCGGACGCCCGTTGCGCCAGCGTGTCCTGCAGCGCCATCACCTCAGCGGCCAACGCAATCAGGGTGCGGCGACTCCACAGTCGTAGGTCGGTCGCTACCTGGTCGTTGCGGCTGCGGCCCGTGTGCAGCTTGGCGCCCACATCGCCGGCCAGCTCGGTGACCCGACGCTCGACCGCCGTGTGAATGTCTTCATCGCCCGGCGCGAAGACAAACGTGCCGTCCTTGAACTCTTCCTCCACCAGATCGAGCGTCTCGAGCAGCGTGGTGACTTCAGCGTCGGTGAGGATGCCACCCTTGCCCAGTCCCTTGACGTGGGCTCGCGAACCGACCAGGTCGTCGTAGGCCAGCACCTTGTCGTAACCGAGGCTGACCGTAAAGTCGGCGACCGCATCGGCCATGCCGGTCGAGATGCGACCGTGCCACAGCGTCATGAGGCGCCTGACCCGGTTCCGCCGGCTTCGCCGGCTCCTGCCACGCTCCGCCGGCCGATTCAGATCCCGGCCCCTGCTTGGCCGACCAGGTGGCCACGCCGAGTCCCCACAGCCGAACGAAACCCTCGGCGTCTTCGTGACGGAAGGTGTCCGAGGCGTCGTAGGTGGCCAGACCGTGGTCGTAGAGCGCGACCGGGCTACGGCGTCCGACGACGGTGCAGGTGCCGGGGGCGGCGAAGCGCAGGCGAACATCACCGGTGACGTGACGCTGCGAGGAGGCGATGAAGGCGTCCAGGGCCGACTTCAGCGGCGAGAACCACAGGCCGTCGTAGACCAACTCGGACCAGCGGGGCTCGAGCCGGGCCTTCTCATGATGCAGGTCACGCTCGAGGGTCAGGTCTTCGAGGTCGGAGTGCGCGATGACGAGCGCCAGGGCGGCTGGGCATTCGTAGACCTCACGGCTCTTGATGCCGACCCGGCGGTTCTCCACCATGTCCAGCCGACCGAAGCCACGGCTGCCGGCGATGCGGCCCAACTTGGCGATCAAGCGGCTCAGGCGACAGCGACTCGCCGTCCAGCGAAACGGGCACGCCGGACTCGAAACCGATGATGACCTCGATCGGCTCGGTCTCGGTGGGCCGGGTCAGGGTGTACACATCGTCGGGCGCCGGGGCCCACGGGTCCTCAATGGCACCACATTCAATGGCCTTGCCCCACAGGTTGTCGTCAATTGAGTACAGCTTGTCCTTGGTGACCGTGATCGGGATCTCCCACTTGGCCGCCAACTCCACGCAGTCTTCGCGGGTGAGTCCCCATACCCGGGCCGGCGCGTAGATCCCGAGATCGGGGGCCAGGGCGCGGGTGCCCACTTCGAAGCGAACTTGGTCATTGCCCTTGCCGGTGCAGCCGTGCCCGATGGCGGTTGCCCCATGGCGACGGGCCTCGGCCACCAGATGACGGACGATGACCGGCCGGGACAGGGCGGAGACGAGCGGGTACTTGCCCTCGTAGCGGGCATTGGCCTGGAGTGCCGGGATACAGAAGTCTTCGGCCATTTCCTGACGAGCATCGATGACCACGGCTTCCACCGCGCCGGCGGAGAGGGCCCGGTTGCGGATGGCATCCCAATCCTCGCCGCCCTTCTCGGCGGCCTGGCCGACGTTGACGGCCACGGCGATCACTTCGACGCCCTCGTTCTCGATGAGCCAACGGACGGCCACCGAGGTGTCGAGCCCTCCGCTGTACGCCAATGCGACCCGCTCAGCCATGTTCATTCCTTCCCATGCACGATCCCGTGCACTCCCTTAGACAACCTGCAACAACGTCTGAAATCACTGCTCGCTCGACATGCCGGCCACATCGCCCAGCCGTATCGCCATGGCCTTGCCGCCCACCTCTTCATCCACGATGACCAGGACGGTGTCGTCGCCGGCCACGGTGCCGATGACGGCGGACAAGCCGCTCCGATCGAGCGCCGAGCCTACGACATGGGCCGATCCGGGCGGCGTGCGCAGGACAACCAGGTTGCCCGAATGCGCCACCTCGACCACCCACTCCCCCAGCACCCGCCGCAGGTGATCCTCCGGCGCGATCTGGTGCACCGGCAGTTCCGGCAAGGCATAGGCCGTGTCGCCGCCGGGCAGCCGCACCTTGACCGCACCCAGGTCTTCAAGGTCACGTGACACGGTGGTCTGCGTCGCTTCCACACCCTGTTCGGCCAGGAGGCTGACCAGTTGCCCTTGGGAGGTGACCGCCTGGTTCTCCAACAATTTGGTGATGCGGTGTTGCCGTTGGTTCTTGGTCAGGCGACCGTTGGATGCGCCGTTGCTCATGATGGGGTCCCCGTCGATGCGGCCGTCGATGCGGCGACACCCTCAATGGACCACGAGAGGATCCCGTGCATGGCCGTGCGTCGATGCGCCGCCTGCGTCCACACCACACTCTGACGACCTTCCAGCACCGACGCCGAAATCTCCTCGCCACGATGGGCCGGCAGGCAGTGCAGCACCACCGCGTCGGGCGAGGCGGCTGACACCAGGGCATCATCGATGGTGAAGCCGGAGAACGAAGCCAGTCTGGCCGCCCGCTCTTCTTCCTGACCCATGCTGGTCCACACATCGGTATAGAGCGCATCGACGCCGGCGACCGCGTCGCGAGGGTCATGGGTCGACCGCACCGTGCCACCTTGGCCTGCCTTGGCGGCCAGTTGGGCCAACGAGGACAACTCCTCAGTTGAAAACTGGTAGCCCGACGGCGAAGCCACCCGCACATCCATGCCCTCCATGAGCGCCGCTTTCACCAGCGAACGGGCCATGTTGTTGGAGTCGCCGATGTAGGCCAGCGAGCGGCCGGCCAGCGGGCCGACGGTTTGGCGCAGGGTGATGATGTCGGCCACCGCTTGGCAGGGGTGGGCGTCATCGGAAAGCAGGTTGATGACCGGGACAGTGAAGCCGCTGCCGTCGAGGGCGCCGGCCATGCGGGCGAGCAGTCCGTGATCGAAGACTCGGGCGCAGAGGATGCGGTGGTAGCAGCCCAGGGTGCGGGCGACGTCTTCGGCGGTCTCCCGCGTATCGATGCCGACCTCGGCCGCCTGGATATAGACCGGATGGCCACCCAGCCCAACCACCGCCATCTCCGTCGAGTTGCGAGTCCGGGCCGACGGCTTCTCGAACAGCAGGGCGACGCCTTGGCCGGCGAGCACGTGACCCACGTCGCCACTCACCGCCAGCGTCAGGATGCGCTGGAACTCATCGGGTGAGAGATCGTCAATATCGAAGAGATTGGGCATGGCGTCAGGCCGCCTGTTCGTCGAGTACGGCGCGCAGGATATCGAGCGCCTGGGCGATTTCATCGTCGCTCACCAACAATGGTGGGGCGACCCGGATGGCGTCGGGGCGCACGGCGTTGACCAGCAGACCCCTCGAGAGGGCGGCGGTACTGACGTCCTTGGCCACTTCGGCGTTGAGTTGGGCTGCAAGGAGGAGGCCGGCGCCTCGCACCGAGACGACGCCAGGCAGGGTGGCCAACCCGGCCCGGAGTACGGCACCCTGCTTCTGGGCTCGACCGCACACGTCTTCCTTCTCCATGGTGGCCAGCGTCGCCCGGGCCGCCGACAAGGCCAAGGGCTGGCCGCCGTAGGTGGAACCGTGATCGCCGGGACCGAAGGCGGCGGCCACTTCTGCCCTGGCCCAGCAGGCCCCGATCGGCATGCCGTTGCCGAGCGCCTTGGCCATGGTCACCACATCGGGCTTGAGGCCCTGGGCCTGGAAGGCGAACCAGTGGCCGGTGCGGCCCAGACCCGTCTGCACCTCGTCGAGCATGAGCAGGGCGTTGTTGCTCGCGGCAGAGCGCGCTCACGGCCCCGAGGTAGTCCGAACTCGGGACGTTGACGCCACCTTCACCCTGCAACGGCTCGAGCAGCACGGCCGCCACGTGCTCGCCCTGGAGCGCCTTCTCGAGTGCGGGCACGTCGTCGTAGGGCACATGGACGAAGCCCTCGGGCAGCGGCTGGAACGGGGCGTGCTTCTCGGGTTGTCCGGTCGCCGTCAGCGTGGCCAGGGTCCGCCCGTGAAATGAATTGTCGGCGCTGATCACCACGTGACGACCGCTACCGGCCCAGCGCCGGGCCAGCTTCAAGGCGCACTCGTTGGCTTCTGCGCCCGAGTTGGTGAAGAAGACCTGACCGCCGGCCTGGCCGGTACCGCCATTGATAAGGCGATCGATGGTCAGCGCCACCTCGGGCGCCAATGTGTTGCCGTACAGATTGGAGACGTGGGTCAGTGTGCGGGCCTGCTCGGCTACGGCATCGGCCACGGCCGGGTGGGCGTGCCCGAGCGACACCACGGCCAGTCCGGTGATGAAGTCGAGATAGCCCTTACCGGCGGCGTCGTAGAGCATGGTGCCCTCGCCGCGCACGAAGGTGGCGGGGGGCTCGGCGTAGGTACGCATGAGGGCGCGACGGTCCGGCGCGGTGTCTGACGTTGTGTCGGAAGCGGTGTCGGAAGCGGTGTCGGAAGCGGTGTCGGAAGCGGTCATTGGTACACCATCGTTCCCACTCCGGAATCGGTGAACAGTTCCAGCAAGAGCGCATGCGGCACCCGACCATCAAGAATGTGAGCCCGGTCCACCCCGCTGCGCACGGCCGCGGCGCAGGCCTCCACCTTGGGCACCATGCCGCCGGCGGCGGCCCCGCTGGCCAGCATCTCCTCGACCAGCGACAGGCTGGCCTGACTGATGTGCGATGACGGATCGCTCGGATCGGCTCGAAGTCCCTCGACATCGCTCAGGAATATCAACTTCTCAGCCTGCAGGGCGACGGCCAGCGCACCGGCCACCGTGTCGGCATTGATGTTGTACGCCTGGCCGCTCTCGTCGGCCCCGATGGTGGCGACCACGGGGATCAATCCCTCGGCCACCAGTCGCTGCAACATGGTCGGATCGACCACCGACACATCACCCACGAACCCGAGGGCCACGTCACTTTGGGCCGCCGTAATCAGATTGGCGTCCTCGCCCGACATGCCCACCGCCAGCGGACCGTGCACGTTGATGGCGGAGACGATGTCGCGGTTGACCTTGCCCACCAGGACCATGCGGGCGATATCGAGCGTCTCGGCATCGGTGACCCGGAGACCGTTGCGAAACTCGGTCTCCTTGCCCAGGCGGGCCATCATGTCGCCGATCTGTGGGCCGCCACCATGGACGACGACGGGCAGCATGCCGACGGCACGCATGAGCACCACATCTTGGGCGAACGAGGCCAGGGCATCGCCGTCGCCACCATCGGAACCGTGCAGCGCATTACCGCCGTACTTGACCACCACGATCTTGCCGAAGAAGCGACGGATGTAGGGCAGCGCCTCGACCAACAACGAAGCCGTGGTCTGCGGATCGGCACTCGACGAGACCGCGTCCGGCGAGACCGCGCCCGGCGAGACAGCGTCCGAGCTCACGAGGTTGTCCGATTCTCGTCGATGTAGCCGTATCCCAAGTCGGTGCCGAGCACGGCACCGGACCCTCCACCCAATCCCAGATCGCACACGATCTCGATGTGCCGCCCGCTCATATGGGCCGCCACGGCCGCCTCATCGTGGGCGACCGCCACCCCACCGACGCACACGAGCGTGCCGCCGTAGGCCACCGTCACCTGGTCGATATCGAAACCGACACCGGCCGAACCCAACTCGCTGACGACCCGACCCCAGTAGGGGTCTTCGCCATTGAGCGAACATTGCACCAGTTGGGAATCCGCCACTTTCCGGGCGGCCTGGTGGGCGGCGGCGTCACTTTCGGCGCCGATGACCCGGACATGCGAGACCTTGGTCGCTCCCTCGGCGTCATCCACCATCTGTTGGGAGAGCGACAGGCACGCCTCGGACAAGGCTGCCGTCAATGCCGCCAAGGTGGGCGTCGAACCCTGGCCACTGGCCATCACCAACACGGTGTCGTTGGTCGACGTGCAGCCGTCCACGCTCATCACGTTGAAGGAAGCGTTGACAGCCGCCTGGAGTGCGGTCTTGAGGGTGGCGGAGTCGACGGCGGCATCGGTGGTGCACAGGGCGAGCATGGTGGCCATGTTGGGTGCCAACATCGCCGCCCCTTTGGCCATGCCACCAACCGTGAAGCCCGCACCATGGATTAAGACTTCTTTGGGCACGGTGTCGGTGGTCATGATGGCCCGGGCGGCCGCCACCGACGCATCCCGATCGCCGGCGCGACTCGACACGATCGCCGGCACCAATGGCATCGCCACCGTGGTCGGGAACGGAATACCGATCAGCCCGGTCTGACAGATCAGTATCTC
The DNA here is from genome assembly GCA_963730785.1 of uncultured Acidimicrobiaceae bacterium. GTDB lineage: Bacteria > Actinomycetota > Acidimicrobiia > Acidimicrobiales > RAAP-2 > Bog-473. The sequence continues at coordinate 408,615 of CAVSTF010000010.1, read as the reverse complement.
TTCGGTCGAGGCGCCAACGCCCTCGGCCAGCGCGCCGCACAAGGCCAGTGCGGCCTCACGGCCCGGGACACCGGTGGCCGCATTGGCATTGCCAGACGTCAAGATGACGCCGGCCGCCTTCCCACCGGTCGATTGGAGATGAGCTCGGCTCACCTGCACCGGCGCGGCGGCCGCCAAATTGGAAGTGAACACGCCGGCGGTCGGCACGGCGCGGCCGTCGGTCGTGGCGACGATCGCCACATCGGGCACCCCGCTGGCCTTGATACCGGCCGAGCCCCCCGCAGCGACGAACCCCTTCGCTGCCGTGACGCTCACCGCACGGTCACATTCATCGTCGCCATCATGGGTACATCCCTCCCAGTGGTAGTCCGGTCGTTTCGGGCAAGCCGAGCACGACGTTGGCGCACTGGATGGCTTGCCCCGATGCGCCCTTCACCAAGTTGTCGAGGGCGCAGAGCACCAGCACCCAGCCGGTCCGCTCGTCAACCCGGGCCGTCACATGGGCGCAGTTCGAGCCCGACGTGGCCTTGGTCGACGGTGGTGTATCGGTGACCACGACGAACGGTTCGTCGTCGTAGGCCTGGTGCAGCGCATCCATCACGTCGGCGGTGGTGAGCGGCCCGCCGCCAGCGCCGCTACCGCCAATTGGCCGGGCATAACACGTGGCCAGAATCCCCCGCACCATCGGCACCAGATGCGGCGTGAACAAGACCTCGGCCCCCAGGATCTGCTGCATCTCGGGCGTGTGCCGATGATTGAGCAGCCCGTAGGCCACGAAGTCCTCGTCCACCGTCCCAAAGTGCAGCGATTCCTTGGCCCCCCGGCCGGCGCCGGAAACACCCGAGGCGGCATCGACGATGATGCCGCTCGATTCGATCAGCCCGGCCCGCAGGAGAGGGGCCAACGCCAAGCCGGCCGTGGTCGGATAGCAACCGGCCGCCGCCACCAAGGTCGCCCCCGCCAGCTCGTCCCGGAACAATTCGGGCAATCCGAACACTGCTTCGTTCAACAACTCGGGTGCCTCATGCGGCTCGCCGTACCAAGTCGGATACAACGACGCGTCCTTCAGCCGGAAGTCAGCCGCCAGATCCACGATCAGCCCGACCTGACCCCGCAAGGCCGGCACGATCTTCTGCGATTCACCGTGCGGGAGGGCGCAGAACACCAGGTCCAGGCCATGCATGGCCTCCGGGGACGCCGCCTCGTACCGCAACCCTGGGTAGGCGGCGGCCAACGAGGGGGTGTGCTCCCCCACCATTTGTCCCGCGTGGGTATGAGCGGTGACGGTGGTCACCTCGATCTCGGGGTGGCCGGCCAGCAAGCGGAGCAACTCCGCCCCCGTGTAGCCCGAACCTCCGATGATGCCCGCTTTCATCGCATTAGTATACATACTTCTGCGTATTCATACATTCGGAAGGCGGGTGGAATTCGGGCAATCTGATCCGATGTTCGATCACATCTCGCTCCAGGTCACCGACGTCCACGCCAGTGCTGCGTTCTACGAGGCCGTGTTGGCACCGCTCGATATACGCCTCGGTTTCGATGACGGCACGGTCATCGCCTTCTTCGGTCCCGACAACAGCGCGCTTGTGGCTGAGCCCGGCCCAGCGAGCGGACGACCGCGAACTGCACATGGCCTTTGCGACGACCGACCGCGAGGTGGTGCGCGCCTTCCATCAGGCCGCCGTCGACCTCGGAGCCGAAGTGCTGCACGCACCCCGGATCTTCCCCGAGTATGACGTCAACTATTTCGGGGCCTTCGTGCGCGATCCGGACGGTCACAACGTCGAGGCCGTCTGCCGGGACGCTGAGGACTAACTGCTTGACGGTTGCGGCGAGCCGCTCGAGCTCGAGCCGCTCGAACCGACGGGGTGGTGACGGGTTTCGGCGAAGGCGCAACGGTAGTTCTGATAGATCAGCCCGCGCCCTTGATCAATCGGGGCGTACATCTTGGCGCAGTGATGGATGATCCAAGCCACTCGTGGATCAGCAGATGCATTCAGGGGCACCAGAACCAGCGGGACCTGGGGAGCCAACTGTTTGATTCGAGACACCGTCGGTTCGGGCGCTCCCCCACTGAAGCCGCCGATGGGCAAGAGCTCGTGTCCGGTCATCATGACGTCGCCGGCCACCGAGCTCGATGTGTAGTACAGCCCGACGAGTTCATGTTCGGGAAAACTGTCGACCAGACGTTCGAAGGGCGTGTGGCGCGCCTGGAACTGCTCCGCTATCCCCTGGGTCTGGTAGTTAGTGGCGGGCAACTGATACGGCGTGGCGAAGGGACCAAGTGCGGCCACGGTCACGTCGGCCACCGTGGCGGCCGGCACGAAGCCGATGGCCAGCACCACCGCGCCAATGATCAGGCCCCGGCGGCGACTGCGAGGCGCATCGCCATGGCGCAGCACCACTGTGGCGAGAGCCACCACCGCCAGGGCCAGCACCACATCGACCAGGATCCGGTTCAGACCGGCCCAAGGCGGCACCAGTTCGCACGCCAGTCCGACCGTACCGACCACGGCCACGGCAGCGCCGGTACGCCAGGCCCATGAGTTCGACTTGGTCAACCACCATTCACGCAGACCGAGCGCAACCAGGACGGCGATGATCGGACTCAGCGCCGCCGTGTAGTACGAGTTGAGATAGCGCCCGGCCGAGAAGAAGACGACCAGGACAACCAATTCAGTGCCCCAGAGCAGCGTGGCCGCTTTGATCGGATCGCCCCGTGGCCGGCCCCGGGTTCGGATCAGCAACAGCACCAGGCACGCGACGCTGAATGGGAGGAGCCAACCGACGTCCCGACCAAAGGGCCCATGCAAGAGACGGCCCCATCCGGCCGGAATTCGATTGGTGCCGGCATTGAGACCCTGACCCGAGAGCGACCGACCATACGGTTGCACCACCCTCGCCACATTGGATGATCCGGCCTTGATGTTGAGGCGAGTCGTGCCGTTGTAAATGAAGACCTGGGTGAACAGTGAGTTATTCGTGGTCCCGTCCACGTAGGGCCGGTCATGGCTCGGCACCAATGAAACCGCAGTCATCCACGAGAGCGAGACGACCACCATGACGACGCCGGCGGCGACGATGGCGCGCCCGCGGACGGCCAACGTGCCCCGGGCGGTAAGGAGGTAAGCCACCAGCAGACCTGGAAAGAGCAGCCAGGCCTGCACCATTTTGGTTTGGAAGGCCAGGCCCAACCACAGTCCAGCGAGGAGGAGTTGCCGAGGACGCTCATTGACGATGGCGGCCAACCCGGCATCGAGCGCCAGTGTCGACAGCAGAATCAGCAGCGAGTCCGAAATATTGCCGCGGTTCAGCAAGGCAGTTGCCGGCGCCGCCACCAGCAGTGCGGCACCCAGCAGTCCCGTCATCGGACCGGCAATGCGGCGCAGGGCCCGGTAGAGCACCCACACGCTGAGCACCCCCTCAACGGCCTGCGGCAACGCGATGGCCCACAAATGGAATCCGAAGAGGCGCAATGACAGCGCCTGAATCCACAAGGCGCCGGGCAACTTGTCAACCGAAATGGTCCCGAAGGGATCGAAAGCGCCGAAAATGAAGTTGTGCCAACTGATCGACATGGACCGGGCCGCGGCCCCATAGAAAGGCTCGAGGGCAAAGTTCTCGATGCCCCAGCTGTAGGTCAGTGCGGCCAGGGTGAGGAGGACAAGCAACACCGGGCGAACCCACGGCGGCTGCCCGGGAGGCCGACGAAGTCGCTGGCGCAGGCCCTGGCGTAGTCCCTGGCGTAGTCCCTGGCGGTATCGCTCGGGAACTGATGCTCCGGCGAGCGGCAGGCCGAGGATCGCTTCACTCATTGATCGAACCGCCCGCCTTCATCGGAGTGCGCCGATGTTAAGGCCCATTGCCCTCATGGCGTCGGATTCCTTAGGGGGGCTAACCCCCGCAGCAGACGCCCGGTAGCGGCATGTTCATTAGGGCGGCGATTTCATACCGTGAGATGCATGATCGTTACCCACGGCCTCACCAAGCGTTATGGCGACACCGTCGCCGTTTCCGACCTGAGTTTCTCCGTCACCCCAGGGGCGGTGACCGGATTCCTCGGACCCAACGGTTCGGGCAAGTCGACCACCATGCGCATGATCATGGGGCTCGACAATCCGAGCGCCGGCACGGCCTTCATCAATGGTCAGTCCTACGCCGACCTCAAGTGGCCGCTGCGCGAGGTCGGTGCCCTCCTCGACGCCAAGGCGTTTCACCCCGCCCGCTCCGCCTACAACCATCTGCTCTACCTGGCCCAGACCAATGACATCCCACGCTCCCGCATCGATGAGGTGCTCGAGATCGTCGGGCTCACCTCGGTGGCCCACCAACGGGCCGGCAAATTCTCTTTGGGAATGGGTCAACGTCTCGGCATCGCCGTGGCTCTGTTGGGTGATCCGGGCGTCCTCCTCTTCGACGAACCCATCAACGGCCTCGACCCGGAGGGCATCCGTTGGGTGCGCTATCTCCTCCGCGACTTGGCCGCGCAGGGACGCACGGTGTTCGTGTCCAGCCACCTGATCAACGAAATGGCCCTGACGGCAGAGCGCCTCGTGGTGATCGGACGGGGCACGCTGATCGCCGAGACCAGCGTGCGTGAGTTCACCGACCGGAGTTCCCTGGACTCGGTGCGGATCATGACACCCATGGCCGATGCATTTGTTGCGCTCCTCGATCATGCCGGAGCCACCGTCACCCTCGAACACGACGGGTCGATTTCTGCCACCGGCCTCAGCACTGTCGAGATCGGCGACTTGGCGGCCGGTCAGTCGGTGACCCTGCACGAACTGACTCCAGTGCGGGCATCCCTTGAGGACGCCTTCATGGAGCTCACGCACGACGCCGTCGAGTACCGCACCGCCGACGTCGGATCCCCGCTGGTCCACCACGGATCGAACTGAACAGATCGAAAGGATTGGAAAGACGAACATGACCACCACACTCATCTCCCTCGACAACCCACCCAAGCGCTACGGCATGGCGCAAGCCATGCGCTCGGAGTTCACCAAACTCCGCACCTTGCGCTCAACCAAAATCACCATCGCCGCTCTAATAGTGGGCAGCCTGCTGATTACGTGGCTCGGCAACCGCACCCAGATGGTGCGTGGACCAGGGGCGGTGAACTTCGATTCCACCAATCAGGCGTTGAGCGGGCTTGCTCTCGGATCACTCATCATCGGCGTGCTGGGCGCCTTGGCGGCCTCGGCGGAGTACGGAAGCGGCACCATCCGCTCTTCACTCTCAGCGACACCACGGCGCCCACTGTTCCTGGCCGCCAAGGTGAGCGTGGTGGGCTTGCTTGGCCTTGTGCTCAGTGAGGTGATGGCCTTCGCCTGTTTCTTTGTCGGCATGGCCACCCTGCACGGCCACGCACCGACCGCGACACTGTCCCAGCACGGGGTGCTGGAGGCGGTGGTTCTCTCTGGAGCGTTCCTCGGCCTGTTGGCCGTTTTCGGCCTGTGCCTCGGCATCATCATCCGTCACACCGCCGGGGCCATCTCAGCCTTCGTGGGCGTGACCTTCCTTATGGCCGTGGTCCTGCAGCCGCTCCATGCGCATGGCGATCCGGGCCGGTTCGCTCCGGAACAGATGCTGGCTAACTCCGTGGCCACCGTTCAGCACCAACAGGGGCAGTTCTCCCCCACCACGGCGTTCCTGTGGATGGTGGTCTATGCCGCCGTGGCCCTGGTCATCGCCGGCCTCGCGTTGGCCCACCGTGACGCATGATGGAGGTCGAGATGGCTGAACGGGAGAGTCAGGTGAAGATCAGGAGCCGGTTTCAGGAGATCCTGAAGGCCGTATCCGGCGAGCACGAAGAGAAGGTTCGCGCCACCGCTCGGATGATCCTGCGAGAGCCCTTCTCCCGCCAGTCGTGGTCGGAGTTGTTCTTCCTGATGATTAGTGCCCCGTTCGCGGCCGTCGCAGCGGGTTTCGTGATCGTCACCTTGTGGGCCGGCCTGATCTTGGCCATCACGTTTTTCGGCTTGGCCTTCATCGCCTTCTCGGTCCGGGGCTCCCGTGGCATCGGGGCCTTGCACCGGCAACTCGCTCGGGGCTACCTCAACGAGGACATCGCCGAGCCAGAGCTGTTTACGCACCGCCCCGGCTTTTTCGGGTGGCTGCAGTCGTCGCTGCGTGATCGGGTCGGCTGGCGCTCCATGGCCTACATCGGCCTCAAAATCCCGCTCGCGGCGGCCGGCGTGTTGATCGGCATCGCCTTCTGGTGGGACGCCTTCTTCTGCATCACCTTCCCGGTATGGGGAGGATCAGGCGACCCCGCCGTGTACGGAGTGCCCCAGTTCGTTCTGGCCGGAAATCTCTTTAACGGCTATCACAACGGCTTCTTCTACCGGATCGCCGTGTTCGTGGCCGGCATCTTCTTCGCCCTGGCCGCCCCGTGGGCCGTCCGAGCGATCGTGTATCTCGACCGGCGCGCCATGCGCCTCCTCTTGTCCCCCGATCCCTTGGCCGTCCGAGTCCGATCCCTCGAACACGCCCGAGCCCAAACGGTGGACGCATCGGCCGCCACCCTGCGTCGAATTGAGCGCGACCTCCACGACGGCACCCAAGCTCAGTTGGTCGCACTGGCCATGCGACTTGGGATGGCCAAGGAGAAACTGGCCGAGAAAGACACGCCGGACATGGAACAGATCCGCCAGTTGGTGGACGACGCCCACCGCGGGGCCAAGGAAGCGATCGTTGAATTGCGGGACTTGGCCCGGGGCATCCACCCACCGGCCCTCGATATTGGTCTCGAAGGCGCACTGTCCACCCTGGCCGCCCGCAGCACCATCCCGACCGATCTGACGGTCTCCATGCACGACCGGCCGACCCCATCGATCGAATCCATTGCCTACTTCTGCGTAGCCGAGCTGCTGGCCAACGTGGCTCAACATGCCGAGGCAACGAATGCCATCGTGCTCTGCACCCAGCAGGGCGACTGGCTGCGGGTCGTCGTGCGGGACAATGGGAAGGGTGGCGCAGAACTTTCCATGCTCGGCTTCTCCTCCAGTGGGTTGGTTGGCCTCACGGACCGCGTCCACGCCGTTGATGGTCGGATGGACATCGTCAGCCCGCCCCGTGGCCCGACGGTCATCACGGTGGATCTTCCACTGCACGCCTAAATGAACGAGCCGCTGAAGATCGCCATTGCCGAGGACTCGGCCATCCTGCGTGACGGTCTGGTGCAACTCCTGGTCGACCGCGGCTTCATCATCACCGACGCCGTCAGCAATGCCGACGACTTGCGACACTCCATCGCCCGGGAAGTGCCCGACGTGGTGGTCGTCGACATCCGCATGCCGCCCACCTTCACCGACGAAGGGCTACGGGCGGCCATCGAACTTCGAAGGGATTACAAGGGACTGGGCATCCTGATGTTCTCCCAATACATCGAGACCCGCTACGCCGCCGACCTGTTGGCCGACGACGCCGCCGGCATCGGCTATCTCCTCAAAGACAGGGTGGCCGATGTCAGCGATTTCGTCGAGGCACTGGTTCGGGTCGCCTCAGGAGGCACTGCCTTGGACCCAGAAGTCGTCACTCAACTCCTCGGTGCGTCGCGGCGTACCGATTCCATTTCCGTCCTCACGGCCCGAGAGCGTGAAGTCTTGTCGCTGATGGCCGAGGGGCGCTCGAACGGCGCCATCGCCGAAGCACTGGTGATCTCCGACGGTGCCGTGGAAAAGCACGTGGCCAACATCTTCACCAAATTCGATCTGCCGGTCTCACAATCGGACCATCGTCGCGTCCTGGCCGTGTTGCGCTTCTTGGACTCCTAGCCCTCGAGTTTTTTCAGCCAATAGGTGGAGTTCGAGACCAGCTTGAATCCCATCACCTCATTGATGGCGATCATGTGTTGGTTGTCCGCCGCATTCCAGGTGGATATCGACGTCGCTTCCGGAAAGTTCTCCTGCAGCACTTCAATATTGCGAAGCTTGAGCGCGAAGCCCAACCCATGACCCCGGAACTCGCGCATGACCAACGTGTCGTGCTGCCAGGACGCTTCGGGAGCACCCCGAGGGATCGCAATCTCGCTGAAGGCAACCAGATGTCCCGAGGCATCATGTCGGGCGACGGCGGTGACCTTGGTCCGGTTCATGGCCTCCATGACGGCTTCAATCTGGCGGACCCGAGCCTCGTCCCAAATCTCCTCATCGAGCTCTTGCTCGCCGAGAGGAACGTCAGTTGACATGCGACGACCCAACTCGCATCGATCCTCCAGCCATTCGTCGGGCCACCGGTCAACAAAGCTGAAAAAACTGAAGCCTTCCGGGCTGGCCTGGGGCGATGACTGGAGGGCGGCGAGCGCCCCAGCCTCCAACGGCAGATCCAACCGCCGACGGGCCATGTGCTGGGCCGAAGCGAAGCCGTTGCGCCCGGCGAATCCAATGGCGGCCGCCGGGTCGGCGTGGAGCGGCACCTCGTCCATCCCGCCGAGCTCGGTCCGACCTTCCGAACGGGCCTCCGCCTCCGCCCGACGCAACAAGACGGTGCCGACGCCCTGGCGCTGGGCCGCAGAGGGAACTCGAATATCGGCCCGCGCCAAATGGAGGTTCTCCCGGCGCGGCAATTCAACGTCGAGCACGCCCACCGGATCACCATCTCGCAGGGCCAGGTAACACCGGTGGGCATCTGGACCATCCGTATCGAGCGCCAGGGCCAGGCGTTCCTCGCGGGCCCACGAGCCCTGCTGCCCGTCCGGCCAGCGCTCCAGATCGGTGAGGTGAAACACCTCGAACCACCGGTCAAAGGCCTGATCATCGGAAGGATCTATCAACACGACTTCCATGGCTCCACCTTGCCACTGTGAGAACCGACTCGGGTCGGTCAGGCTCAGTAACGTCGAGCAACATGGATTGGCACGCATGGGCAACTCGGGCCGTCGACACGTTGACCATGACCGAGACTTCGACCGACGCCGACTGGCTCGGCCTCTTTGCCACCGGCGGGACCTATCAAGATCCGGTGACCGGGAAGACCGACGACCTCGCGCTCGGTCTACAACATCACCCGGGCCAGTTTCCCCGATTGGCGCATGACGGTGACCGCCGCCCACGGCGATGCACGAGGCGGGGTCATTGAGTGGATCAGCCACGGGCACCTGCCCCACGGTCCGGAAGTCGTGCTGCAGGCCTGCTCGGTCATCACGCTGACGCCCGAGGGCGGTCAGTGGCGACGTGGCGGGACTACTTCGACATGGGCGAGTTCGACCGGCAGGCCAACCTGCCCCCGAGCTAGGGCCTCGGGCCTAGCGCAGCACCGCCCCGAACTTCGTTTCCACCGCGGCAATACAGGCTGCCCGGAGCGCACCCACCTCATCGTCGGTGAGCGTGTGGTCCGTCGAGCAGAAGCGCAAGCGATAGGCCAGGCTGCGCTGTCCCTCGGCAATGCCCGCTCCTCGATACACATCGAACAGCGACACCGACTCCAGCAACTCCCCAGCGGCCCGACCAAGCGTCTCCGCCACCGCGTCGGCTGGGTGGATGTCGTCGACGACCAGGGCCAGGTCGATGTCCGACGAAGGGAAGCGACTGACGGCGGCCGACGTCGCCGGACGCCGAGCGACCAGGTCTTCGTTGAACAGCATCCCAAGGTCGACCTCGAGCCAACCAATCCGTCGCGCCGAGGTCCCGGCCCCACTGACCGTGGTCAAGCCGAAGTCAGTGGCCACGTCGGGGTCGATTTCCCCCACCGTGCCGATCACCGCCTGGCTTGGGTAGGCCACCAGGCGAGCCGAACGGGTCGGGTGCAGGCCGGGGATGCCGACCGTTCCGCCGGCGGTGCCGCCTTCGGTCCCCGCGGCGACGTTCTCCACCCGAACCCCGCTCAACCGGCAGGCATCGGCCAGCACGTGCCAGGCCACGGTGGCCGAACGGGCATCGTCGTCGGCCGAGGCGAAGACGATCGACAGCAACTCACGCTCACCGGGCAGCAGGGCTGTCTGGGCCCCGCCGACCCCGCTGCGCTCCACCACTCGGGGCGCGCCTTCGTCGGGATGCGAAAACACCACGCCCACTTCATAGAGGCGGACCTCGCCCTGCCGACGTGCCGCGTTGTAGGACAACGCCTGCAACAGACCGGGCATGAGGGATCGGCGCAGGAATGGCTCTTCGGCGGCCAGCGGATTTGAGACCCGGACGGCCGGGCCGGTCAGACCGACCCGCTCGTGCAGCTCGGCCGAGACGAACGTGTTGGTCCAGCCTTCCGAGGCGCCCAACCCACACACCACCTCTTTGACCTGCCGACGTGACCGCTGCAGCGAGGTCAGATGCCCGGGCTGGGGCCAGGTCGGCGTGTGGCGCGGCACGTTGGCATAGCCGAAGGTGCGGGCGATCTCCTCAATCACATCGTCGATGCCGAAGGGAGCGGGACGTACATCGGGCCGATTGGTCGGCACCGTCACCGTCAGGAAGCCTTCGGTGGCACCGGCCTTCGACCCATCGGCGGCGAAACCAATCGGCTCAATGAGCGCCGCCATCTCTTCGCCACTCAGGGCCACCCCGACCTGTCGTTGCACGCGGGCGATCGGTACCTCGAGATCGAAGGGGACGGGTACGTCGTGCTGCACATCGAGCCGGCCGTCGCACACCGACAACGCCGGGACGGTCTCGGACAGCAGTTGGCAGAAGCGATCGACCGAGCGGTCAATCCCCCACGGGTCGCAGCCACGCTCGAAGCGCGGCCGAGGCCTCGGAACGCAAGCCGACGCTCTTCGACGTGCGGGCAATGGCCATGGGCGTGAAGTACGCCGCCTCCAAGAGGACCTCGGTGGTGGAAGGTGAGATTTCGGAGGAGGCGCCGCCCATGATCCCGGCGATGCCCACCGCGGTGCCGGTGGCGTCGCAAATGAGGCAGTCCTCGCCGGTGGAACCCAGTCCCGGTCCGGGACGCCCGACCGTGCGGGTCACGCCATCCAGCGTCTCGATGGTCTCGCCCGGCGTGGCCCGGCGCACAATGAGTCCGGCCCCCGGCAGCAATGAAAGGTCGTAGGGGTGGGTCGGCTGCCCCAGTTCGAGCATGACGTAGTTGGAAGCGTCCACCACGTTGTTGATGGGGCGCATACCGGCCAGCGTGAGGCGGTCGGCCAGCCATTGCGGGGATGGCCCGACGGTGATGCCGCTCATTACGGTCACCGTGAGGCGGGGGCACAAGTCCGGCGAGTCGACCTGGGCCGAGGCGCGGCTGGTCACGTCGACGCCCGACGCGGCGGGCGCCGGTGGCGTCGGGATGGCAAAGGGCAGGCGCAGGCGGGCGGCCAGGTCCCGGGCGATGCCGGCGATGCACCAGGCATCGGGACGGTTGCCCTCCACGGTGATGTCGAAGACCACATCGGGCGACAAGCCCAGGGCATCGACCAGTGGCGTTCCCGGTTCGGCGATCACGTCGTCGCCGATGAGCAACAGTCCCTGGCCGTCATCGGTCAGCCCGAGCTCCGAACCCGAGCAGAGCATGCCGTTGGAGACGACGCCCTTCATTTTGCGTTTGCCGATTTCGAATCCGCCGGGCAACACGGCCCCGACGGGAGCCAGCGGTACCCGGTCACCGACGTCAAAGTTCTTGGCGCCGCACACGATCTGCAACGGCTCGCCGCCGGCGTCCACCATCACCTTTTGGATCCGGTCGGCCCCTTCGATCGGACCGCGCTCGAGAATCCGGGCCACGACGACGTCGCCCAAGCCTTCGCCGATGTGCGCTACCTCTTCGACGACGAGCCCGAGGCTATCGAGCGCGGCGACCAACACCCCGACGTCGTCGGGGAACGGAGCGAAGTCACGGAGCCAGCTGAGAGGAGCGCGCACGAATGTCTTTCTCGTTGGGTAGGTGGCGTTAGAACTGCGACAGGAATCGGATGTCGTTCTCAATGAAGAGACGCATGTCCGGAATGGCGTGCCGCATGAGAGCCAGGCGATCGATGCCGAACCCGAAGGCGAAGCCCGACCATTCTTCGGCGTCAATGCCGACCGCGGCGAACACGGCCGGGTCCACCATGCCGCAGCCTCCGAGCTCGACCCAGCCCGTGCCCGAGCAGGTGCGGCAGCCGGCGCCATGGCAGATGGTGCAGGTGATCTCGAATTCGGCCGATGGCTCGGTGAAGGGGAAGTAGGCCGGGCGCAGACGAGATTGCATGCCCTCGCCGAAGTAGGCCTCGGTGAAGGCCTGGATGGTGCCGGCCAGGTCGCCGAAGGTGATGCCCCGGTCAACCACCAGGCCTTCGATCTGATTGAAGACCGGGAGGTGTCGGGCGTCGGGCGTGTCGAGGCGGAAGCACTTGCCCGGCATCACGGCATGGATGGGCAGGGTGCCATTGCGCACCGCCTCTTCCATGAGGTGGATCTGCACGGGTGAGGTGTGGGTGCGGAGGAGGACCGTCTCGGGCTCGCCCACATCGAGGTACATGGTGTCGAAGGTGCCGCGGGCCGGATGCGCCGGCGGCATGTTGAGGGCCTCGAAGTTGTACCAGTCCGATTCCGCTTCGGGGCCTTCGGCCACCACGAAGCCCATGCCGACGAAGACGTCCTCGAGTTCATCCCGGGCCTGCGTGACCAGGTGCAGGTGGCCGCGACCGAGCGGCGAGCGCACCTGGTCGGCGATGACCTCGGTCAGATCGAGCCGGTCGGCGGCCAGGAAGATTGCTCGTTCGGCCACCGCCAAGGCCTCGCGCCGTGACTGGAAGGCGCCTTCCAGCGCCACTCGTACTTCTTGGAGTTGCTGGCCCGCCACCTTGCGCTCATCGGGCGTCAGCCCACCCAGCGTGCGCTGCACCCCGGCCAGGGTTGACTTCTTGCCCAACAACTCGGACTCGAGCGCGGACAGCTCATCGGTGGACTGAGCAGCCGCAATGGCTGCCTCGCCCTCCCGGCGGATCGAGTCCGCATCGAATGGCTGGTCCGTCATAGTCGCCCGAAATGCTAGATGCCGACGTGCCCACTCCCGGCCACCCTTGCCTCATTGACCCACTCGCACTCGGACCCCGGCCCTCAGCCACCCAGCTCCGGCGCGGCGCTGACGCAGGGCCTCAAAGCACAAGACGGCACAGGCGACCCCGACGTTCAGTGATTCGGCCTGACCCTCCATGGGAATGGCCACCGCATCGCCGACCAGTGTCTGCTCGGCCTCGGTTAGCCCGGAGGCTTCGTTGCCCAGGAACAGTGCCGTCGGTTGCGACCAGTCGTAGGCGGTGTACTCGAGACCCGAACGGACGGTGGTGGCCACCGTGCGGTAGCCGGCACCCGACAGGGCACCCACCACGGCGGCCAGATCCTGCTGCACGCCGAAGGGGACATGAAAAATCGAACCGGCCGAGGCCCGCACCGTCTTGGGGTTGTACGGATCGACCGAATCGCCGGCGAAGACCACCGTGCTCACGCCCGAGGCATCGGCGGTGCGCAGGACCGTGCCGGCATTTCCCGGATCTCGGACATCGACCATCACGACGATCAGCGGATGCTCGGCGGCGCCTTCGAAGGTCAGACCGCCGCTCTCAACTCCCCGGTCCAGCATCGGCAGCACGGTCAGCACCGGCTGCGGCGTGACCGTGTCGGATACCCGCTCGAGTACGCCAGGAGCCAAGGCGATGACCCGCACCCCAGCCGCCTCGGCCTGGGCCAAGGTCTCGGCGACCAGCGCGTCGTCAGCCCCTCCGGGCGCCACGTACACCGATTCGATCGGCACACCGGCCCGGAGGGCACTGCGCAATAACTCGGCGCCTTCGGCCACGAAGGCGCGCTCGTCCCAACGGACGGAACGCTTCTGCACTAACCCGCGCACTCGACGAATCCGCCGGTGCGTGAAGGTGAGCGGTTGGCTCAGGAAGCGACCTCGGCCACGGGGGCCTTGGACAGGGCTTCCTGTGCCGCCGCCACCAGGGTGCCGAATGCCGCGTCATCGGACACGGCCAGGTCGGCCAGCACCTTGCGGTCGACCTCAATCCCGGCCAGGTGCAATCCGTTGATCAGTCGGCTGTAGCTCATGCCGTGCAAGCGGGAAGCGGCGTTGATGCGCTGAATCCACAGCTTGCGGAAGTCGCCCTTCCGAGCCCGACGGTCCCGGAAGGCGTACTGCATGGAGTGCATGAGCTGCTCATTGGCGGCTCGGTAGGTGCGGCTCTTGTCGCCGTAGTACCCCTTTGCCTGCTCCAGTACGGCGCGGTGGTGCTTGCGCCCATGTACGGATCGCTTGACTCTGGCCATCGGGGGTCCTCCTCTCTTCTCGTGCTTTGTTCGTGTGTAAGTACGTTCGGTGCAGCAGTGCGGCGTACAGCTGCTGTTCACGTTGACTGCGCCACCAGGGGCGCCGTCGCCGTTCGAAACGGTGAGCTACAGGCCCAACATCCGACGCACGGTCTTCAGGTCAGCGGGCGATACATCGGTCTCGCGCTTGAGTCGACGCATGCGAACGCTGCTCTTGGTCTCGAAATTGTGACCCTTGAACGCCTTTTCGCGGCGCAGGCGCCCGGTGCCAGTGATTTTGATTCGCTTGGCAGCGCCCTTGTCAGTCTTCATCTTCGGCATTCAGTTATCCCTCTTCGGTTGGTGCGACTTCTTCGCTGGTCACTTCGGGCACCACGTCCACCACTGGCTCGGCGACCGCCTCGACTACCGGCGAATCGACTACCGGCGCCTCGGCTACCGGCGCCTCGCCATTGGCTGCGACAACCGGCTTCTCTGTCTCGCCTTCGGTGGCGTTCGGGGCTTTGTCACCCTTGGGGCCCTGGTTCTTTTCTCTCGACTGGGCGGCCTGACGGGCCCGCTTGTCGGGAGCAAGCACCATGATCATGTTGCGGTTGTCGAGCTTGGGCTCGGCCTCGATCTTGGCCACACCCTCCATCTGCTCGGCAATCCGATCCAGAATCTTCTTTCCGTGCTCGGGGTGGTACACCTCGCGCCCTCGGAACATGATCGTGATCTTGACCTTGTGTCCCTCGTTCAAGAACTTGCCAACCTGGCGGGTCTTGGTGTCGAAGTCTCCCGGACCGATTTTCGGCCGGTACTTCATTTCCTTGATCCCGACATGGACTGTCTTGCGGCGGCTCTCCTTGGCCCGTTGGGCCTCGTCGAACTTGAACTTTCCGAAGTCCATGATCCGGCAGACGGGCGGGTTGGCCATGGGGGCCACCTCCACCAGGTCCAGATCAAGTTCCTTGGCAATCGCCAGGGCCTCGGGCAACGCCTTGATGCCTAACTGCACACCATCGGGGTCGACGAGTCGGACTTCGCGGGCACGGATCCGGTCATTGATCCGGTGCTCTGTTGTGGTTTCAGCGACGATGCGGCATCACACCTCTCACTCGGGCCGCGGTCTTTCCGCAAGCCAATCGAAGGAGGCGAGGCCGACCAGCAGGCAGCGCCCGCGGTGAAGAACCATCGACCTGGCGCACCCCAGTCACCGAAGCGGTGGACGTGTGGCCAGGTGGAGGCCCCCCGGTGGGAGGCCCCGCTTCCATGTAATCAAGGCCATAGAGTACCAGCATGAGCACGCTGTGGACACCGTCAGGCGAACACATCCCCCAGAAGGAGGAGGTGGACGAGGCAGCCGACCCCGTCGCTCCCCCCAAGGTCCAACCCCGGGGCGTGGCCCCGGCCCAGGCCGACTCTGAAGAAGCCCAGGAGCAAGTCGAGGCCATGCGCCGCCAGCTGGCCAATACGCCGGCTGAAGTGGTGGTTTCCAATCACTGTTACGGACTCTTCGAGCTGGCGGCCATCTATCTGTCGCAACCGACGCCGGCCCTGTTCCAGGCCAAGCTGGCCATTGACGGGCTCGGCTACCTGCTCGATGGCCTGAAGGGCCGACTCGGCGAGGCCGAGCCCGCCCTGCTCGAAGCGCTCTCTCAACTGCGCATCGCCTACGTCAATTTCGACGGGATGCAGAAGGCAACCGAAGAAAAGGCCGCCTCCGAGGACAAGAACTAGGCCAAAGAGCTAGGCCAGGCAGCGGCGCAGGACGGTCACAAACTCCTGCGGCTCACCGATGAAACCGGCGTGGTCGCCGGGAAAGTCAACCAACGGCAGGCCCAGCCGACCGGCCAACGCAGCCGCCGTCCGTTGCGGGAACTGGCCCTTGGAGGTCGTCCCGCCGGCGACCACCAGCCGGGTCGAAGCGGCCTGAAGCGCCTGCACGTCAGCCTCGTAGAGCGCAATCGGCAGCAGCCCGTGGGCGAAGAATCGATTGTTGCTGGCCTGCTCCTCGGCTGAAGGCGGTGCCTGCGCTGGTGGCGGCGCACCGGCAGCGTCATCCGAAGGACCGCCGCCCATCCCGGTGAAGGACAAGAACTTCGGCCAGGCGGCACCGCTGCCCTGATGAAGGTAGGTCTGATAGATCTCGTGCATGCCCACCCTCGCCTCCTCGGGATCGGGCAGCAGTAGACCGACCGGCGGCTCGTGGGCGACCAGGGTGTGCACGTGGTCCGCAAAGTGGGTGACCAGAGCCAGACCCGTCACGGCCCCGCCGCTGCTCCCGAAGACGCGGGCCGGCAGATCCCCCACCTCTGCCAGTACTCGGCGGACGTCATCGGCCAGCACATCCGGCTCGGCGTCCTGGTCGGGGTCTTCAATGATGCTGCGACCGAATCCCCTCGGGTCGTAGGTCACCACCGTGTACTCCTCGGCCAGCAAGGGCGCGATGGCGAAAAAGCCCTCGATACCCATGGGTTGACCGATCAGCATGAGCACGGGTCCCGAACCCTGGACCTCGTAGTACAGACGGGCGCCGGGCACCTCGAGCGTGTGACTGGTTGGTTGCGACATCAGGCCATCCTGCCAGGCCGGTCGATGAGGTGGTCAGGCGATCGAGTCGCTCACCTGGGCCTTGGCTGCCGCGTCACCGAGACCTTGGACCGTTTGCCCAATGAACTTGCCCAAGGCGGCCCGATAGATCGGCCCGAACGGCGGGAACTTGGCGTGGAACGTTGACCGCCAGTTGATGGTGGTCCCCGTCCCGTTCGGCGTCAGCGAAATGACGGCCTGGTAGTCCCGGATGGGCATCCCCTTCTCCAAGGTGTAGCTGAACACTTCATTGGGCTCAATGGTCACCACTCGCTCGACCGACTTGTGCCGTCCGGTGGTGAATCGACGCAGGGCACCCAGCCCTTCGGGAGAGCCGTCGCCCTGTTCCAGGAGTTCGAAGCCGTCAATGGGTGACCAGGTGGGCCAGGTGGAACCGTCAGCCAGGAGGGCGAACACCGTCGCCGGTGCGGCGGTGGTGTCCACCGTGTGCTCAATCACTTGCAGGCCCATTCGTCATCCTCCTTCTCGTCGTCAGCCGCAGTGTACCATTTGGTACATGACGAGCCAATCCCCCAAGGAGCTGTTGCTCAGTGCGGTGATTGAACACTTCACCCGCCATGGCGTCGACGACCAGAGCCTGCGCCACATCGCCGCCGGCGTCGGGACCAGTCACCGGATGCTGATCTACCACTTCGGATCGCGGGACGGCCTCCTGGTCGAAGTCGCTCAGGCGGTCGAGGCTCGCACCCTCGGCTCAGCTCGAGGAACTGGCGGCCGCTCTTAGCGAACCCGCCGGCGACCCGACCGAGTTCGATACGGCCACCTTGGCCCGCCGCATGTGGCGAGCTACTGACCGACCCGACACTGGCGCCGTTCGAACGTCTCTTCTTCGCCCTCACCGGGAAGGCGCTGCAGGGCGACGAGCGCATGGCCGCACTGCGTGACCTCAACATCACACTCTGGGTCGAGGCCAATACGGCGTTGGCCGTGCGGCAAGGGGTACCCGAACCCATCGCCCGAGCTCACGCCCGGCTCGGACTGGCCGTCACCCGGGGACTCCTGATGGACCTGCTGGCCACCGGCGACCGGGCCGGCGTCGATGCCGCCATGGAGGCGTTCATCCAGAACTACGAAGGCCGGTGGTGGGAATCTCAGCCGGCGGCGGTCACCGAACGCGCTTCGTAACGGCCCTGGTGTCCGGGCACGACCAAGAAGGTCACCGCCGTATCGGCCTCAATCATGCGGCTTCCGTCAGCGATCGCCGTGGCGTGAAACGCATAGGCCGTACCGCCCACTTCAACCACGGTGCCTAACCCGCGGGCCCGGTCGTAGGTCCGCACGACACCCCGACGAATTCCGGTCAGTCCCGGAGGGCTGGCCTCGCTCAATGCACAATCTTGGAGAGCGGAATCTCCAGGATGTCGGTGGCGCCGTGGTCCTTCAGCGCCGGAATCAGGGTGTTGATGTCCAACTTCGGGACCACCGACTCGACGGCAAACGCCCCGCCGCCCGAGAGCTCGGAAATGGTCGGTGCCCGCATGGAGGGCAACACCTCAAGCACCCGGCTCAGGTTCTCGGCTTCGACGTTGAGCTTCACCAGTACCTTGCCTCGGGCTTCCATGGTGCCCTGCAGCAACGTCAAAATCTGCTCCATGGCGTGGCGCTTCACCGGGTCGGCGGCGGCGGCGGGGTTGGCGATGAGCTCGGTGCGCGAGACCAGCAGCACCTCAATGATGCGCAGGCCGGCCGCACGCAACGCGCTGCCGGTCTCGGTCATGTCGACCACGGCGTCGGCAATATCGGGCACCTTGGCCTCGGTGGCGCCGTAGGAGAACGAGATGTCGGCCTCCACCCCATGTTGGGCCAGCGCCTTCCGCGTCAGCTCCGGGTACTCCGAGCTGATCCGGAGCCGACCGGACTGCGCGGCCAACTCGGCCAGGGAGTTGACCGGCGAATCCTTGGCCACGGCCAGCACGACGGTGGCTGGGTTCGAGGTGTTCTTGGAGTAGAGCAGCTCGCCCAACGAGACCACATCGCTCCCCCGCTCCTCAATGCAGTCTCGACCGGTGATACCCAGGTCGAAGAGTCCCTCGGACACGTAGACCGGAATCTCCTGGGGCCGCAGGATGCGCACCTCATCAATGCGAGGGTCGTC
Organism: uncultured Acidimicrobiaceae bacterium; assembly: GCA_963730785.1. Taxonomy (GTDB): domain Bacteria; phylum Actinomycetota; class Acidimicrobiia; order Acidimicrobiales; family RAAP-2; genus Bog-473. The sequence continues at coordinate 389,733 of CAVSTF010000010.1, read as the reverse complement.
AATGGTGGCCCGGTAGGCCACATCGGAGGCTCGCTGAACCGCCAGGTCGGCATCTTCAAAGAGCTGCATGGTGGCCCGCTCGAGGGAGCCTTTCGGGAGGACGAGGCGAAGCATGGGGGAGATCTTCGCAGAAACCCCAACGGCCTCCGTGCGGCATGCTGGGGTCATGCCGGCTCCCTACGATGCGCAGCTCTTCCTGGACCTCCTCGGGATTGAGGTGCCGCTGAATGAACCCAATGCCGAGGCTCGACTGACCGTCACCCATCCGTTGATCGCCGGGACCGGATACCTGTGGGCTCCGGTGGTGATTGCCATGGCCGATGCGCTCTGTGCCTTCGGGGTCGGGCACCATCTGCCCGAGGGGGCCGCCAGCTTCACCACCATTGAGTGCAAGTCGAACTTCTTCTCCAGCGCCAAGGAGGACGATGTCGTCCTGGGCCGCGCCGAGCCGATCCATTTGGGTCGCACCACTCAGGTCTGGGACGCCACCATCACCAACGCCACCACCGATCGGACGATGGCGTCCTACCGCTGCACTCAGCTGATCATCTACCCCTAAGGGGCGGCAGTGCTCAGTGGGCGCTGGGCAAGGACGACAGCGGCAGGCTCATCAGTTCCAGGTCGTCGGTGGCCGAATCGGGGGCCAAGGTGGAGCGACCCTTGAGCAGGCGGGCCCGCCAGCGTTCAATATCGAACTTGGCCGGTTCGGTGCGCTTCGATGAAATCGGTCACCAGCTGAATGAAGCGGGACGGATCGGTGTGGTGCGGGAAGTGCCCCGCTTCATCGAAGATCTCGAACTCGCTGCCCGGCATGGCGGCGTGAGCCAAACGACCGTGACCCAATGGGATCACGGCATCTCGACGGCCCCAAATCAGCAGCGTCGGCATGCCCTCGGCCAGGTAGGCCCGGTCGAGCATGGTGATCACCTGGCCGCGCCAGTCGACCGCCGGACCGCAGGGTACGCAGGATGGCCCGGCGGGCGTTGGTGTCGGGCAGTGCATCGAACACGGCCAACACTTCCTCGGCGTCTCGACCGATGGCGGTGTTGAACTGGCGGAGCACGTCGGCCGCCAGCCGGCTGAAGGCCTTCACCGGTGGGAGTCCGAACAGCGGCATGAGGGCCTCGACGCCGGGGATGGCGGCCAAACGAAGTAGCGGACTGACGCTGCGGCCCACTCCCCCGCTGCCGACCAACACCAACCGCTCGCACAGCTGGGGGAACTGATAGGCGAACTGCGCGGCCACGCCGCCACCCAGCGAGTGCCCGACGACGGTGACCCGGTCGATTTCGAGCACGCTGAGGAGGTCCCGCATGCCGTTGGCGTAGGCGGCCACCGAGTAGTCGGCTCGGGGCTTCTCGGAACGGCCGTGCCCCAACAGGTCGGGGGCGATCACGGTGTGGTCCTTGGCCAGTTCTTCCATCACCGTGCGCCAGGTGTCCGAGCTGTCGCCGATCCCGTGAATCAGCAGAAGCGCCGGACCCTTACCCAACTTCACGAAGGCGCGCCGGTAGCCGTGAATGGTGACGTACTCGATGCAGGCGGCACCCTCTCGGCGCCGACCCGCCTTGAATCGGATGACCGATGGATCAATCGGCGGTTCGTCCGTGAGAGCCTTCCATGCGTACCTTCCAATCGGCTCGATAGTCAACCGTGAGCCTGCTGTTCAGCGTAAAGAAACCAGATATCGCTGGCGTGACGGCGATGTAAACGCCCGATGAACGCCGAAAAGTACCGAAAAAGGCCGAAAAGGCCCTTCAGGCCAGCGGCGCCGACTTGAGCAGCCGGACCATCTCGATCCCGGTGAGCGCCGCTTCACGACCCTTGTTGGTCTGGTCGGGCTCGGAACGCTCCAGGGCCTGGTCCAGGGTGTCCGTGGTGAGGACGCCAAAGATCACCGGCACGCCGGTGGCCAGCTGCACCTGCTGAATCCCCGAGGCGCACTCCCCGGCGACGAAGTCGTAGTGCCCGGTATCGCCCCGAACCACGGCGCCGAAGCACAGGACGGCGTCCACCTTGCCGGCATGGGCGAAGGCTCGGGCCACCAGGGGGAGCTCGAACGCACCGGGCGCCCAGGCGACCGTGATGTCGGTCCGGTCCGTGCCCGCTTCGGCCAGCGCCTCCAGTGCACCATTGAGGAGGCGCATGGTGATGCCGCCATTGAACTCGGCGCAGGCGATGCCGATCCGCAGACCGGTGCCGTTGTGCGATCCCTTGAGGAACGTGCCCACCCGGGGCGCGACATCATCGAGCGCTCCGTCGGGGAGCGCCATCAAGTCCGGCGCCGGCCACTAAAGGACGTCGTCCAGGCCGTGCAGGATGTGACCCATGCGCTCGCGCTTGGTGCGCAGGTAGGCAATGTTCTCCGGGTTGGGCGATGGCTGCAGCGGCACCCGCTCGGTGATGTCGAGGCCGAAGCCCTCGAGCCCGCCGTACTTGGCCGGGTTGTTGGTCATGACCCGCATGGTCGTGATGCCCAGATCGACCAGCATCTGCGCCCCGATGCCGTACTCGCGACTGTCCACCGGAAGACCCTGCTGCAGGTTGGCGTCGACGGTGTCGTGCCCCTCCTCTTGCAGTTGGTAGGCCCGGATCTTGTGGCCCAGGCCGATGCCGCGGCCCTCGTGGCCCCGCAGGTAGATCAGGACGCCGCGACCTTCTTGCTCAATGAGCTCAAGGGACGAACGCAACTGTGGTCCGCAATCACAACGCAGGGAGCCGAAGACGTCACCGGTCAGACATTCGGAGTGCACCCGCACCAACACGTCTTCCTGGCCGGCGATGTCGCCCATGACCAGCGCCAGGTGCTGCTCCCCGTCCAGCACGTTTTCATAGACGTAGGCCCGGAAATCATGACCGTCGGTCGGGATGCGAGCCTCAGAAACCAGGCGGACCAGCTTCTCGTGCTGGCGGCGGTAACGAATGAGGTCGGCGATGGAGATGAGCGGGAGGTCGTGCTTCTTGGCGAAGCGCTCGAGCTCGGGCAGGCGAGCCATTTCCGACTTGTCCTCGGTCACGATTTCGCACAGGACACCGGCCGGCGAGAGGCCCGGCCGCCCGGCAGAGGTCAACGGTGGCCTCGGTGTGGCCGGCCCGCTTCAACACCCCACCGGGTCGGTAGCGCAGCGGGAAGATGTGCCCCGGGCGGTTGAGGTCGGTGGGCCGGGTGGCGGGATCGATCAAGGCGGTGATGGTGGCCGCCCGGTCGGCGGCCGAGATGCCGGTGGTGGTGCCGTGCCGGTAATCCACGCTGACCGTGAAGGCCGTGCGCTGCGCTTCCGTATTGGCCACCACCATGAGCGGGAGCTCAAGGGCGTCGGCCCGCTCGGGCAGCAGCGGGACGCAGATCACGCCCGAGGTGTGGGCCAGGAAGAAGGCAATGTTCTCCGGCGTGGCCGCCTCGGCCGCCATGACCAGATCGCCTTCGTTCTCGCGGTCCTCATCATCGACGACCACGGCCATGCCGAGGCGCCCGATGGCGTCAATGGCCTCTTGTACCTCTGAGAAGCCCATCAGGCTGCTACCTCCACTCGAAGATCCTCTCCTAGCTGCTGCACCGACACCAACTTTCCCCTCCACACATCCCCAATTGTGCCAGCCCCAGGGCCGGCAAAAAGCGGACGGCCGTCATCGCCCCCGAAAAGAGCCGGCGCCAGGTAGACGCACATAGCGGTCAACCAGCCCGGCGGCGTGGAAATCGTGGGCCACCGAAGCCCCACCTTCCACCAACAACTGCAGCACGCCCCGACGTCCGAGTTCATCCAGCACGGCCGGCAAGGCACCCGAGAGCTCCAGGGCCGGGCAGCACCCGAGCACCGGGCGGCGCGTGACCGAGCACGACCCGCAGTGGCTGCACCACATCGGGCTCTTCCTCCAGCCGGACGGTCAGTTCAGGGTCATCGGCCCGCACCGTGCCGGCCCCGACCAGGACGGCATCGGAGCGGGAACGCAGGACATGCACATCGTGGCGAGCGGCCTCGCCGGTGATCCACCGGCTGGTGCCATCGGGGGCGGCGGTCCGGGCATCGAGGCTGGCGGCCATTTTCAGGACCACCCAGGGCTGCCCGGTGGATCGATGCTTCAAGTAGGGCGCCAGTTGCTCGGTCACGGCGGCCGCTTCGAGGCCCACCACCACGTCGATACCGGCCGCCCGCAGCGCAGCCACGCCCTGACCGGCCACCTGGCGGTCGGGGTCTTCAACGGCAATGACGACCCGGCGCAGGCCCGCCTTGATGATGGCGTCAGTACAGGGCGGTGTCCGCCCAAAGTGGACGCACGGTTCGAGGGTGGTGAACAGCGTGCCCCCCGCTGCATGCGGACCGGCCAACGCCAGTGCGGTGGCCTCGGCATGGGGTCCGCCCGGCGGCGCCGTGGCCCCTTCGAAGGTCAGCCCGGCGTCATCGCCGGCCAGCACCACGCAGCCCACCCAGGGGTTGGGGGCGGTGGTGCGACGAACGGTTTCGGCCACGGCAATGGCCCGGCGCATGTGCTGCTGGTCCGTGGCCGAAGTGGGCTCGTGGGACTCGGCGCTCTCTGAACCAGGCATAGGAGTCGTCTCCCTATGGTGTCAGATGGCTGGCACCTTCTGAGACGAATACTAGAACACGTTTCAGTTTTTGTCCACAACCCCAGTTGAAGGCCTCAAAAATTATGATGCCGTTCGGCCGTCCCGAGTTGACTCTGGCTCTGACTCTGACTCCGTCGCCATGGCCAGCGCGCTCGAAGGCACCGTACGGTCAGCCACCATGACGTCCCGTTCGGTCAGCGTGACCTCGGCCGCCGAACCGACCGGGACCTGGACGGCGGAGTTGGGCTGGTCCACGTAGACCATCACGTCCTCATCGAGCAGGACGCCCAGCCGGGTCACCGAACCCAGGAACGTGGTCGTCATCACGATGCCGCGGCCGCCCCGTTGCGCCGTCACCTGCAGGCCTTCGGGCCGGACCAGCACGTCGACCGGGGTGCCGCTGGGCCGCTGCTGGGCCGTGGCGGCCGCGGGAGTCCGCACCTCGACCGTGGTGCCCAGCAATTCGACTCGGCCGTCCCTGATCACCCCGGGGATCCGGTTCATGGTGCCCACGAACTCGGCCACGAACGGGGTGGCCGGTGCGGCATAGAGCACCGAGGGCGTATCGATCTGCTCGATGCGGCCGTCCTTCATGACGCACACCCGATCGGCCATGGACAACGCCTCTTCTTGATCATGGGTGACGAAGAGAGTGGTGATCTTCAAACGAGTTTGCAGGACCCGGATCTGTTCGCGCAGTTGCACCCGGACCTTGGCGTCGAGCGCCGAGAGCGGCTCGTCCAGCAGGAGGACCCGCGGCTCAATGGCCAAGGCACGGGCTAGCGCCACCCGCTGCTGCTGGCCTCCGGACATCTGATGCGGGTACTTGTCGGCCTGGCCCTCGAGACCGACCAGTTCGAGTAGTTCGAGGGCTCGCTCGTTACGCCTGTTCGAAGCCACCTTGCGCATACGCAGCCCGAAGGCCACGTTGTCCTGGGCCGACATGTTGGGGAACAGGCTGTAGCTCTGGAAAACCATTCCCATGTCCCGCTTTTGGGCCGGTATTCGGGTCTGGTCCACCCCGTCCAGCAGCACCCGGCCGCTGTCGACGGTCTCGAAGCCGGCCAACACCCGGAGCGCCGTGGTCTTGCCGCAACCGGAAGGACCGAGCAGTGCCACCAGCTCGCCGGGCTGCAACGTGATGCTGAAGCCATCCAGGGCCTGGGTGGCCCCGAAGCGGCGGCGCAGATTCTCGAGCACCACGGTGGCGCCGACGTCAGCGCGCTCCGGCGCCTCGTTGCGGGTGGTCACGGTCATGTCGTTGCATCCTTTCGCAGGAGCGCGCTGCGACGGATTCGGCGCAGGTCAAATGACGAAATCAAGAGCAGTATGACCCAGGTACCCACCAGGGCGACCAAGGAAACGGCGACTGACACGTGGGCGTTCTGGCTGTCGAAGAACACGATCCACACCGGCACGGTCTGGTACGAGTCAAGGCTGGCCATGGTGTACTCCCCCAACACCAGGGCCACGGTCAGCACGGTGGCCGACAGCAATCCGGTGCGCAGGTTGGGAATGATCACCCGCCAGAGGGTTGACGACCAGCGAGCCCCGACAGAGCGGGAGGCCTCCACCAGGATCTTGAGATCGATGGCTCGCAGGCCGGCATCGAGCGATCGATAGACGAAAGGCATGGCCAGAACTGAATATTCCAGGGCCAGCAGGTATGGCGTGCTTTTCAAGAACGTCGGCATGACCTGCAACACGCCGACGATCAGCACGACCGGTGGAATCACGATGGGGATGATGGTGATGCCGTCGAAGACACGCCGCAGGCCCGGATAGCGCAGGTGCACGAAGACGGTGGTGGGCACCATGAGACCGAGCGTGATGATGGTGGTGACGAGCGCCAAGCGGGCCGACAGGCTGAAGGCGTCACCGAAGCCCTGCTGATGCGGAATGGAGGTGAAGGCGCTATCGCTCAGTCCGCCGGTGACGGTGGAGACGGCGAAGCGGAAGGCGGCGTAGATCGGCACCAAAAAGAAGATGCCAGTGAGACCCAGCACCACGACACGCCACCAGGCCACGCTGCGGAGGCGATCGGTGATGACAGGTCGTCGTTGCGCCTCGCTGGTGGGAAGTCCGGCGTCGAATTCGGCTAACGCGACCATCGAGAAGCCCTCCTCTGCAGGAGTGAATAGATGACCATCACCACGGCGATGATCACAATGAGGCCCAGACCAAGTGCCTTGCCCACATTCTGCTGACCGGCCAACACGTTGCCGTTGAGGAACGATCCGATCTGAATGGACGTCAACGGGATGCTGCCGTTCGTCAGGGCATCAGCGGTGGCATAGGCCGAGAGCGCACTCCCGAATAGGAGCAGGATGCCTCCCAGGACCGCCGGGAACAGCACTGGTCCGCCGACATAGCGCCAGTACTGCCAACCGCGGGCGCCCATGTTTTCGGCCGCTTCTCGCCAGGCCGGCCGAAGTCCCTCCAGGGCCGGCGTAATGACCAGGATCATCAGCGGAATTTGGAAGTAGGCGTAGACCAATGCCACTCCCTCGAAATTGAACAAGGTGAATCCGTGGTTGTAGGGATTAATCCCCAAATCGTTGAACCAGTTGGTCACGATGCCCACCGAGCCCAGCGCGGCAATGAAGAGGAAGGCCAGCGGCACGCCGCCGAAGTTGGCAAACACGCCCGACGCGGTCGACACGATGCGCTTGAGTGCGCCGCCTTTCATGGTGACCACCGCATTGGCGATGACCACACCGGCCAGCCCCGGGACGATGGACGTCACCAGGGCCAGCCGGAGGGTGGTCTCAAATCCATGCAGGTAAATGCCATGCGTGGCCAACGAGATGTTGTGGAACGTCCAGCCCCCCGAAGGATTCTGGAACGCCCCGAGCACCACGGCCAGAGCAGGCAGGCCCAAGAAGATGAACGTGTAGACAGCGAAGGGAGCCAGTCCCAATGCCGACAGCACACTCGATCGCTTTCGTCTCCTCGAACCAGCCTGCTCTGTGCCGGATAGCTCAGCGCCTACCTGCGGCGTGGCAGTGACGGTGCTCAACCGCCGGTGGCCGTCGCCCAGTTCTGCGTGACCAGGGTCTGCGCCGCGGTCAGCTGGGCCAGGGTCGGGAAGGTAACGGCACCCTTGGGCGCGGCCGGTAGAGCGGCGTAGGCCTTCTGGTTGACCGTGCCGGCCTTGACCAGGCTGGCCAGCTCAATCGGACGAGCTGCACCTTGGAGCCATAGGTTCTGCCCGGTCACCGAGTACAGGTACTCCTCCCAGAGGCGAGCCGCTGCCGGGTGAGGAGCCGTGGCACTGATGGCCTGGCTGTAATAGGCGGCGTAGTGACCGTCGGTCGGGATCACGATCTTCCACCCAGGGACCTGGCTGGAGATCTCCGACGCTTGCAGGTAGTCCCACCAGATGACGATGGGTGTCTGGCCACTCTCAACGGTGGCCGGACCGGCCTGCACGGGCACGAAGTTGCCTTCCTTGGCCAGTTGGCCGAAGTAGGTGATGCCGGGCTGAATGTTGTTCAGCGAACCACCGTTGGCCAACGAGGCGGCGTACACGGCCGAGAAGGCGGCACTGGCCTCGGTCGGGTTGCCGTTGATGGCGACCTGGCCTTTATAGATCGGCTTCAGCAGGTCCTTGAATGAGGTAGGAGCCACCTTGACCCTTGGCCGGGTTATACCCAATGGCCACGTACCCGCCGTAGTCATCCCACCAGGCTGCGTTCGATGCCTTGGCCGTCGACGGGATGTTGGCCCAACTCTGCACCTTGTAGGGCGCCAGGAGTCCGTCCTTGGCCGCGTTGATGGCAAAGGAGGTGCCGAGGTCCAGCACGTCGGGGGCACGGGACTGGCCCTTCAGGCTGTTCACCGCGTTGATCTCGTCCTGGCTGCTGCCTTCGGGGTTCTCCGAGACGATCTTGATGCCGTACTTCTTGGAGAAGTCCTTGATGATGTTCCCGTAGTTGGCCCAGTTATTGGGCAGGGTGATGACGTTGAGGGTCCCTTCCTTCTTGGCCGCCTTGACCAATCCCGATAACCCACCAAACGCAGCAGCCGAGGTGGCCTTGGAAGGGTTGGTGGCTGCGCCGGCTGAGGTCGTCGCAATTCCGGTGAGGGATGCACCCATGGTCAGTGCGGCAGCACCGGCCAACAGGGTACGCGGACGTAAATGCATTCGGTTTTCCTTTCGTAGGTACTGCTCTAAGAATCAGGGGTCAGCAAAATTCAGTAACGGGCCAGCACTCCAATGAGTTCCGTGATGTCGCCAATGAGATCGGTATGGGGTGCCGTGGCCAAGGTGGCCCGGTCGTGGGCGCCGGTCAGCACGCCCACCACGGCTCGAGCGCCGGACTTGGTCCCCGCTTCCAAGTCGCTCGTCGTATCCCCCACCACGACGACGGCACCCGCATCGGGCACACCCAGACGATCCATGGCGCCGAAGATCATGTCGGGCTCGGGACGACCCCGACCGGCGTCGGCCGGCGACAGGGCCAGGTCGATGTGCGTGCTCCAGCCCAAATGGGCCAACAGCGCATCGCGGGTGGACGGGGCGAACCCGGTGGTGAGACAGACCTGAACGCCTTGAGCCCGTAAGGTCTCGAAGGTGTCGAGCGCACCGTCGATGGCGTCGATCCGGCCCTCAGCCACGATGCGCTCGTAGGCCGAGGCGAAATCGTCGGTGGCCGTGGCGGCAGCATCGTGGTCCAACAGGTGGGCAAAGACATCGGCCTTGGATTGGCCCATGGTGTCGAGCACGTACTGGCGGGCGACGGCGAACTGCTCGCTGTCGGGAGCCACACCGGCCTTGGTCAAGGCAAAGGTGAAGGCCTCGTCGACCGCGCCGTCGTCGCGGACGGTGGTGCCGGCCATATCGAGCACGGCCAACGCGAAGGGACCGATCACGTCAGACTCCCGCCGCCGTCAACGTGTCGGCGGCGATGGCGGGTGAGCACGTCATGCCCCGCCCGCCGGGACCGGTGACCATCCACACGTCAGGCGTCAGTTCCGCTCGGGCGCAGACATCGCCGTCGATGCACTGCGAGTAGACGCCTTCCCAACGGCGAACCACCGGAGGAACGACCGTGCCGAGGAGCGCTCGGGCCCGCTGCAAAAGCTCGATTGTCGGGTTCTCGTCGAGATCGAAGTCGAAGGGCTCGTCGTAGGCGTGGGTGTCACCAATGGTCAACCCACCATGGGCCCGCTGCACCAACAACAGCTGGAGGTGATGCGCGGCAGAGATGTCGTTCTGGTCGCCCAGCGGATCAAGCGGCACCACGTCGTAGGCCGGGTAGTAGCGCAGGGAATCACCGTCGGCCAAGGCGGTCGTGACCTCTTGGTCAAAGGGAGCTGTCTCCAACATTTGGAGGCGAACCCGGCGCAATCGAGCGGCCACGGCTTCAGTGCCGGGCAGGTGGTCATACGCAGCACCGGTGGCGACGACCACCAGATCGGCTTCCCAGCGGGTGCCCGACACGTCAACCAAGGCGTGATCTTCTATGCCGACCACCCGACGTCCGGGATGAAATGAGTACGTGCCCTTGGTCTGGAGGTAGCTGCGCAGCGCGCCCAGCGTCAATCGGGGTTCGACGATGCCGTCCAAGGTGCAGTGGAGGGCGCCGAGAATGTCGCCGCCGACGGCTGGGTTGAGGGCGCGCACCTCATCGGGCTCCAGGAAGCTGATGGAACGGTCGGCCGCATCGGCGTGATGACCAAATTCCTCCATCACCTTGCGCTCGCCATCGTTGAGGGCAACCGTCAGCGAACCAGCAGCGCGAAATCCGATGCCGGGAACTTCCTCACTGATTTCGGACCAGCGGCGGCGGCTGCGCTGCGCCGCATCAAGCTCGGCTCCGCTCCGACGCCCGCCTACCCAGACCAAACCGAAGTTGCGAACCGAGGCCCCGGTCGGTCCGGCGTCGGCTTCCAGCTGTTGCACCGAATAGCCAGCCCGGGTCAGTTCGACGGCGTGCCACGTGCCGAGAATGCCTCCACCCGCCACCACTGCTCGCTTCACGTCGGCAGTATCACATCGGCTTTATTGAATTTCTAACGATGTAACGCAACGGCGGCAACATTTCTTCTCGCTGTTACCCTCCGATCACGCGGTTCACTTGGTTTACCCAAGCGTCGCGTTGATCACCGACCTGATGGCGTCCGCCGCTTCCCATGGACGCTCCCGACCGAAGATCGCACTCCCGGCCACAAACACGTTGGCACCGGCTTGCGCCGCCGTTGGCGCCGTCTTCACGTCAATGCCACCGTCGACTTCAATGTCGAGGTCCAAGCCGCCGTCGTGCACGGCCTTTCGCACTTGCGAAACCTTGTCCATCACCTCGCCCATGAACGATTGCCCGCCAAAGCCGGGGTTGACCGTCATGCAGAGCACCAGGTCGACCTGGTCGAGAAAGGGCGCCACCTCTTCGAATGGAGTGGCCGGGTTGAGCGCGAGCCCGACCCGCAGTCCGAGTTGGCGCATCTGCGCAATGAGGTCGGAGGTGCCACCCACCTCGACGTGCACGGTGCACCCATCGGCGCCCGCTTTGGCGAAGGCCTCGAGATATTTCCCAGGGTCGGTCATCATCAGATGGCAGTCGAAGAACAACGGGCTGTGGCGCCGCAGCGACGACACCACCGGCGGACCGATGGACACGTTGGGCACGAAGTGACCGTCCATCACATCGACATGGAGCCAGTCGGCCGCCGGGGCCACCTCCCCCACTTGTTCGGCCAAGGCTCCGAAGTCAGCCGAAAGGACCGAGGGAGCGATGCGGATTTTTCCGAACGGACCGGCCTCGCGGCGTGCGGTTGGGGTGTCGATGGCCATGGGCGTGTCCAGTTCCTCAGGCGAAGCGGGCCCAGCACAGGATGCGCCGGAATCCGTAGAAGTACGGCTCGCGCTCACCTAGCTCTTCAAGGAGGAGTTCGCGATAACGGTCGACGAACTCGTCGAACAACTCGGGGCTGAGCACACTGCGGTAGGGGGTCAGGAGGGTACCCATCACCCACTCGACCACTTCGCCGGTTGATTCCAGCTCGTGGCCGTAGACCTCCATGCGAACGACCTGCGACTTCGCTCCCAGTTCGTAGAGCAGGTCGGCGTAGACCTCAGGAGAAAGCACGAAGCGGCCGCGGTCCTCGGGCACTTTGCCGTCGAGGGCCTCGAAGAACTTGGGCTCATTGGCCACTTGCCGAGCCAACAAGTGTGACGGGTGCCGATAGTTGGCCGGCACCTGGAAGGCCAGCTGCCCATTGGGCGCCAGCGCGGTACGCATGCGGGCGAGCAAGTTGAGATGGTCATCGGTCCATTGCAGCGATGCGTTGGCAAAGACCAGATCGAGGTCGTGGCCCAGCCACTTGGCGATGTCGCCCGCCTCGAAGGACAGGCCCTTGACGTCGGTGTGATTGGCGGCCGCCCGCTCCAGCATGGCCTCGGATAGATCGACGCCAACCGTCGTGGCCGCCTCGAGCTCGGTGTGCAACTCCGCCGTGAGATCGCCGGTGCCGCAGCCGAGGTCGACGATCTTGCCGCCGGGGACGGGCGAGCACAGGGCCAACAGGTCGTCAAAGGGCTGCCGCCGCTCGGCGCGGAAGCGTTCGTACTGCTCCGGGTTCCACCCATCGATCGGCGTGACGGTCACTGCGCTCATGTTTACTCGGTGCCGAGACGCTCACTCACCGAGGGGCGGGCGCCACGTATCCAGTCCCCCGCCGCCATGGGTCCTTTGCTCTCGGGTTGGACCGTTTCCAGCATCAGCAGCCCGAGACCGGTCTGCACCGACGTGCCGACCAACGTGCCTGGTGGGAGTCCGGCTTCGTCCTGATCGGTGCTGGCCTCGACGACTGCAGCCCGGACCACAAACAGCCGTTTCCCTCGGAACGTGGTCCATGCGCGACCCAGACGAACCACCCGCTCCAGCGCCACTGCATCGGCATCCCATTGCAGGTGCAGGTCTTCGGGGCTGATCTTTTGGGCGATGGTGACCTCGCCCTCCTGTGGCACCGGTTCGGGTAGTCCGTCCACGCCATTGGCCAAGGTTTCGACCAAGAGCGAGGCGCCAACGTCAACCAACTCGACCCGGAGTTCGGCCAGCGTCTGGTTCGTGATGGGCAACGTCCGCCGGGCGTAGACGGCTCCCGTATCGAGCCCCTCCTCCACCGCCATCACGCAGACGCCTGTTTCGCGGTCCCCCGCCAGGATGGCTCGCTCGACTGGCGCCGCACCCCGCCAACGCGGCAGCAAGGAGAAGTGCAGGTTCACCATGGGTATCTGTTCGAGCAGTGAGACCGGAATAATGCGCCCGTAGGCCACCACGACCGCTAACTCAGCCCCGGCCGTCGCCACGTCGGCCATCTCAGTCGACACCGGTAATCCCAATGCGGACGCCGCCTGCGCCACCGGACTCGGCGTCACCGCCCCACCACGACCACGACGGCGATCGGGGCGGGTGATGACGCAGACGATCTCGTGACCGGCCTCAACCAGCGCGCGCAACGGCGGCACGGCCATGTCCGGAGTGCCTAAGAAGGCGAGTCGAGCCACCCCGTCACCGTAGAACAGGCCGCTTGGCGGAGAGAGGGCCTACAGAGGGAAGAGCCCCGACAACCCATCCGGGTCGCCGTTGGGGAGGTGCAGCGTGCGGCCACGCAGGATGCGCTTGGCTTCCTTGCGCTGATCGTCGTCCAGGCGCTCAACCAGCAAGATGCCGTCGAGGTGGTCAAGTTCATGCTGGAAGGCCCGGCCCTCCAACTCGTCGGCCTCAATGGAGATTTCGTTCCCGTCGAGATCCAAGCCGACCAGATGTACCTCGTTGGGACGCACGATCTCCCAGCTCAAGCCGGGAATGGAAAGGCAACCCTCGTCGTAGGTCCACTCGCCGTCGCTCTCAATGATGCGGGGATTGATCACCACCTGGGCGCCCTCGCCGGTGTCGAACACGAAGAGGCGACGCTGCACCCCGACCTGATTGGCGGCCAGTCCGACGCCCCGAGCCTCGTACATCGTCTCGATCATGGCGTCGACCAGCGACACCACGGATCCATCAATTTCCTCTACCTCGCGGGTGCGCTCCTTCAGCACGGGGTCGCCGTACTGTCGGATGGTTAAGGCGGGCATCCGGCCAGTTTACCGGCGCGCCGTGGCCACTGATCTCAGGTTGGATTAGACCGAGCTGGGGTCAACTTCTATGCGGAGCCCTCGACCCGGCGGTCGAGCCACCGATCCCAACGCATCGCACAGCACGGTGTGATCGGGGGCGCGGACCAGCGACCGGTCCTCGGCCAGGGGGATGATTTCGACCACGGCGGGATCCACCACGGCACCGAGGTCGGTCAGGTAGTGCTCCGCCAGCGCGCCAGAGACCAGCGCCACGGCCGAGAAGGGCGGCAGACCCGCTCCTTGGCGCACGGCATCTTCCTCGGCGTCCAGTGCGGCGGGATCGCCCAGGACGGCCGCGCGTAGCACCGCGTGGTCCGGCACCCGGGTCTGGGCCAGCACCCGGGCCGAACCCTCACCGCGGCGAGATCCCACCAGACGAGACGCTCGCACCAAGAAGGCCAGCGTCTCGTCGGTCGCACTGACCCGGGGCGCCAGCAGGTGGAGATCGATGTCCAAGAAGGCCACGGCCGACGCCCGGCGTACCCGATGCAACACGGCCTCGGTCCCGATCAGTACCGGCGCCCCGGGTACGGCTCCCTCACCGGAATCCGGAGCTGGACCCGACACCTCCCCGACCTCGGTACCCAAGAGGGCGGCCAACTCCTCCCGCAATCGGCTGACGCCGGCCCGCAACACCTTGAGGCGGAGTTTGCCGCAGGCGGCGCAGACCAGCGGGCGCTCCTCCCCGCAACGCGGACAGACCAGACGGTCGTCGACCTTGCGCACCGCTGCGCTGCACCGGGTGCACTGCGCCACCGCGCCACAATGCGCGCACGCCAGCAGGCGGGCTCCCCCGGTTCGGTTGTACACGCACACCAACGGCCCTCGTCGGGCCATGGACTCGGGATCATCCAGCACCTGGCGGGCCAGCCGCACGAACTCTTCAGAGAACAGACCCGACCTCGGGTCGGCGCCGCGCCGGTCGACACATTGCAGGGCGGACCAACCGGATCGTTCTTCCGGCGTGGAAAGCGCTCCCACCGGTCGACCGGATCGTCCGAGTTCGGCTCGTAATACGGACGTCGGTACCGGTGACACCACCACGCAGGGTGCTCTCTCACGGTCAGCCCGTTCCATGACCACCTCGACCGCGTTGTAGGTCGGCGCGCTTTCCTCCACGTAGGCGGCATCATGCGCATCGAGTACCAGGGCGGCCGCCAACTCCGGCACCGGGCTCCAGGCGGCGGCCCGACTGCCGACCACCACGGGCCAACCAGCTCGAGCCTGGGTCCAGGCCGTGGTCGCCGCTACACCCCGACGATGCAGCCTCCCGGTCAGGCGTTCAGCCCAACCGACTGATGGCACCAGTACCAGCACGCTGCCTGATCGCCCACTTGCGTGGACTTCGGCGACGACCGTCAAGACGGCATCGAGGAGATCGGTGGCCGGCGGAATGCGCAACAACGTTGTCCCGCCGGCCCGGACGTGGGTCGACACCAGCGCGCTGAGCGAACTGTCTGGCGGTTCCACCGGTGCCAGTTTCGGAGCGCCCGGCAGTCCCCGCACGACCATCGGCGCCGAGGCCACGCCCAAGAAAAATGAAGCCGGACCGGCCCAGCGCCACGCCGCCCACTCGGCGAGGGGCAGCACGGAAGGCGGCGGCCCGTAACCGGTGACCTTCGCCAACGGCGCAATGGTGAGCCCTGCGTCAGGAGTGACGTCGTCGTCGACCACCCAGCCGCCCACTCGACGCCCGTGCAAGTCGATGCGCACCAACGTCCCGACGCGCACGTCCGCCGCCCACTTTTCGGGCACCGAGTAGTCGAAGAGTTTCGGTACTGCGGCCACATTCGTGCGCACGCGCACGTAGCGGGGACCGGACGTGATGTCTCCGGTCAGGGGTGCGTTAGAGGCCGAGGGCAGACTTCAGGTCGTCGACCCGTGAGGTGTCTTCCCAGCTGAACTCTTTTTCCGAGCGACCGAAGTGACCGTAGGCGGCCGTCTTCTTGTAGATCGGGCGGCGCAGGTCGAGGTCGCGCACAATGGCGGCGGGACGGAGGTCAAAGACCTGGCGCACGCCGTCGGAGATCTTTTCGGGGTCCACCGTGTGGGTCCCGAAGGTCTCGACCATGAGCGAGACCGGGTGGGCCACGCCAATGGCATAGGCCACCTGAACTTCGCAGCGCTTGGCCGCACCGGCCGCCACCACGTGCTTGGCCACCCAGCGAGCGGCATAAGCGGCGGAGCGGTCCACCTTGGATGGGTCCTTGCCCGAGAAGGCACCGCCACCGTGGCGAGCCATGCCGCCGTAGGTGTCGACGATGATCTTGCGCCCGGTCAGTCCGGTGTCGGCGTGCGGGCCACCGAGTTCGAAGATCCCGGTCGGGTTGACGAAGATGCGCAGATCGCTGGTGTCGAGGTCGCCCGGCAACAGTGGGTTGATGACGTGCTCGATGAGGTCGGGGCGCAGCTGCTCTTCAATGTCGATGCCCGAGGCGTGCTGGGTCGAGATCAAGACGGTGTCGATGCGCACCGGCACGCCGTCTTCATAGACGACCGAGAGCTGGGTCTTGCCGTCGGGCCGCAGGTAGCCAACGGCACCCGAGCGACGCACCTGGGCCAGGCGCTCGGACATGCGGTGCGCCAACCAGATCGGCAGCGGCATGAGGTCGGGCGTCTCGTCGCAGGCGTAGCCGAACATCATGCCCTGGTCGCCCGCGCCCTGGGCGTTGAGCGTGTCCTCGCCACCCGAACCGGTGCGGAACTCAAAGGCCTTGTCGACGCCTTGGGCGATGTCGGGCGACTGCGCGTCGAGGGTGACCATGACGCCACAGGTCCGGCCGTTGAAGCCGTAGGCGTCGTTGTCGTAGCCAATCTCACACACCGTGTCGCGGACGATGGCGGGAATGTCGACGTAGGTGTCGGTGGTGACTTCGCCGGCCACCAACACCAAACCGGTGGTCAGGAGGGTCTCACAGGCCACCCGGCTGGAAGGGTCGCCGGCCAGCATGGCGTCGAGCACGGCATCGGACACCTGGTCCGCCATTTTGTCGGGATGACCCTCGGTGACTGATTCCGAGGTGAACGTCGTTTTCACGTCGAGCTCCGGTTCTCTCTCTGGTGGGCGATCACCCTATCCAATACGGCGTTGGCCACTGCACTCTTGGAGGACAGGGCCACATTGATGCTGCTGCCGTCAGCACCCAAAATGGTGACAGCGTTGGTGTCATGATCGAATCCAACGTCAGGTGCACTGACGTCATTGACCACCAATAGATCAACACCCTTGCGGGCCAGCTTGCGCTTTCCCCGCTCCACCACATCGTTGGTCTCGGCGGCAAACCCAACCAACACTTGATCAGCGGTTCGACGCGCGGCCAGGCCGGCCAGGATGTCGGGCGTTGGTTCCAGGACCAATTCAGGCAACCCGTCTTCCTTCGACAGCTTGCGCTCGGCCATGACCTTGGGTCGGAAGTCCGCCACCGCCGCCGCCATAATGACGACGTCGGCGCCGGGGCTCAACGACTGCATGGCCGCCTCCATGTCGGCGGCGGTCTCCACCGGCACCCGCTCGATCCGGTTCGCCACCTCAACCGGCAAGGTCAACGGCGATGAGGTGACGAGCGTGACCTTGGCGCCCCGGCGGGCCGCCTCAGCGGCCAGGGCGTGACCCTGTTTGCCCGAAGAACGGTTGGTCAGGAATCGAACCGGGTCCAGCGGTTCCCGGGTGCCGCCGGCGCTCACGACCACGTGCTGGCCTCCGAGGTCACCGCCCGTCGTGCTGACGTCATCACCCTGACCCAGCCCAACCATGGCCAACGCCCGGGCGACGATCACCGTCGGATCGGCCAGTCGCCCCTCACCGGAGTCGCCCCCGGCCAGTCGTCCACTCTCGGGCGGCACCACGTGCACGCCGCGACGACGCAAGGTGGCCAAGTTCTCCTGCACCGATGGGTGTTCCCACATTTCGGTGTGCATGGCCGGACAGATCACGACCGGCGCCCGGGTGGCCAACAGGGTGGCCGTCAACAGGTCGTCAGACAGTCCGGCGGCGTAACGAGCGATGAGATGCGCCGTGGCCGGCGCAATGAGAATGAGATCGGCGGTTTGGCCCAGCCTGGTGTGCGGAATCGGCGAGGCCTCATCCCACAGCGACGTCTGCACCGGCTCGGAGGCCAGGGCTGAAAACGTCACCGCACCGACGAATCGAGTGGCCTCCTCGGTCATCACCGGAACCACATGCGCGCCAGCATCGACCAACTGGCGGCAGACCTCCACCGCCTTATAGGCCGCAATGCCACCGCACACACCCAGCACAATCCGGGGCGCGGTCACCTGTGCTGCGTCGGCCATCGGCGGAACCCGCCGTGCCTCAATCCGACCTAGCTCGCGGTCGGGTCCTCGTCCCCGACAACGACCTCAGTCCCCGCGTCACTCACGGCTTCGAACAGGGCCTCAGCGGCCACTTCAGCCACCGCATCTTCGGCCAGCGCAGCGGCGTCGGCCAGCGCAGCGGCCAGGGCAGCCTCTTCTTCGGGGTCCGGGCGGGTGTAGGTGGCCTTGCCGGCGGCGATCTCCTCGAAGGCGATGGACACGGGCTTGCCGGAAGCCGAGGCAACCTGCGGCGGGACGACCTTGCCGAGGCCTTCGCCGAGGCTGTTGTAGTACGAGTTCACCTGACGGGCCCGGGTTGAACCGAGGGCGACCAGCGTGAACTTGGAGTCAACCTTGTCCAGCAGCTCTTCAATAGGTGGATCCATGAGCGTGTTGCGGCCTTTGGCCATCAGGTTTCCTCCGGGGTCGCGGCGCGGGTGGCAGCCGTACGAGTGCGAGCAACTATAGCCCTCAGCTCCTCCACGGTCTGACCAAGGTCATCATTGACCACGGTGAAATGGGCCAGGGGCCTGCCCTTTTCCACCTCTTCGATGCCTTTTTCCACCCGGCGCTCAATGTGGGCCTGGTCATCACCGCGGGCAGCCAGGCGTGCCGCTTGCACCTCCAGGGACGGCGGCAGCAGCAGGATCACCGTGGCATCGGGCCGTTTGGCCACGATCTGCTCGGCTCCCTGCACATCAATCTCGAGCAGTACGTCGGAGCCGGGAGGCTGATCGGGAATGGGCGTCCCCATCAGATTGCCGAGGAATTCGGCCCATTCGAAGAAGCCGCCAGCGTCAATCGCCTTCTCAAAGGTGGGGCGATCGACGAATACGTAGGCGTTGCGCTCACGCTCACCTGGCCGAGGTTCACGAGTCGTCCAGCTCCGGCTGAGCCAGAGGGAGGGGTCCTGCGCAACAAGTTCCGCCGCAAGCGTGCCCTTGCCGGCCCCACCTGGGCCGATGAGCACGAAAATCAGTGGATCAGCGCGCAGTCTCTTTGAGCAGCGACTCGCGCTGCTTGGCGCCGAGGCCCTGCAGGCGACGGCTGTCGCTGATACCGACGGCCTCCATGAGGCGGCGGGCCTTGACCTTGCCCAAGCCGGGCAGGGACTCCAGTACAGAGACCACCTTCATTTTGCCCACGGTCTCGTCGGAGTCTGACTGCTGAAGAAGTTCAGCCAGTGTGAGGGAGCCCATCTTGAGCTTCTCCTTCACCTCTGCCCGGTCACGACGAACCCTGGCGGCTTTTTCGAGGGCAGCAGCGCGCTGCTCGGGAGTGAGTGCGGGAGGTTGCGGCATGGCGAGACCATAGCGCCTCCGTTGACCCTGTTCCCACCCGCAATGCCAGGTCAGCCCAACGTACGGGCCAGCTCACCCGCCAGCTCAGTGGCCGCTTTGCGCAAGTGCGTCGGATCAGGACCGGCCGCCAACATCGATCGGGACGTGCTGGCCAGGACCGTGCCTGGGGTGCACTGGCCGAAGCGCTGTGCAATATCAGTGGGGGTGGCGCCCTGGGCGCCTAAGCCGGGCGCCAAAATCACCCCTCCCAGCTGGGATAACGGAAATTCGGACGGCGGCAATGTGGCCCCGATGACCGCGCCGACGGTGCCACTCGGCACGGTGTCGGATTCGTTCAGGGCGGCTATCTCGCGCAGCAGCGACTCCTCGACGGTCAGGCCGCTGGCCATGACGGCCGTCTGCAGGGCCCGACCTTCGGGATTTGAACTTCGCGTGACGACAATGACACCACGACCGGTCGCCGCCGCCAACTGCACCATCGGCGCCAGCGCGGCCAGCCCCAAATAGGGGTGCACGGTGGCGGCGTCGGCGGCCAGCGGACTGTGGTCGGCGAACCACGCCTCGGCGTAGGCATCGGCGGTGGAGTCGATGTCGCCTCGCTTGGCGTCGCAGATCACCAGCAGTCCCGCGCTGCGGGCGTCCCGCAGCAACTCCTCGAGGACGGCCAGACCAGCCGAACCGTGGCGTTCAAAGAAGGCCACCTGCGGCTTGATCACCGGCACGGCGCCGGCGAAGCCCTCGATGCAGCGGGCGCCGAACTGGCGCAGGCCTTCGGGCGAGTCCGGGAGCTCCCAGCTGTGCAACAGGGCGGCGGAAGGATCGATGCCGGCGCAGAGTGGTCCGGTGCGCCCCACCGCCTCGGCGACTCGCACCCCAAAACTCGCTCGGTGCTCGGCGTTCGTTACTCCGCTCATGACCCTTCCTTTCGTCGCTGCCTGGCCTCGGTTCGAAGTTGTTGCACCGTGGTGCCTCGTCGGCGACACCAGCGGTCGAGCTGACGCAGCACCTGCCACGGCGCCCGTGGATCCCGGAAGGTGGCGGTGCCCACCTGGACGGCATCGGCCCCGGCCTGCAAGAACTCCACGGCGTCACCAGCCGAGGCCACTCCCCCGACACCGATGATGGCCGCCTCGGGGTAGGCCCCCCGGCATTCCCACACGGCCCTCACGGCGACCGGATGCACAACCGGTCCCGACAATCCCCCGCCACCGGCGCCCAAGCGGGGCAGTCCGGTCTCGGGGTGCAGGGCCAAACCGAGCAAGGTGTTGGTCAGCGTCAGCCCTTCGGCACCCGCCTCGAGTGCGGCCCCGGCGATCTCCACAATATTGGGCACGTTGGGACTCAACTTGGCCCAGCGGGGCAGGCCGCATTCGGTCACTCCCAGCACGGCGGCCGTGGCGGCAGCCGAGTGGGAGAACATGCGGGAACGGTCCTCCACGTTGGGACAGCTCACGTTGACTTCCACGGCGGCGATGGTGCTTGAACCGCCGGGTGCGCGCACCGCCTCGGACAACTGGGCGGCGGCGGCGGCGTAGTCGTCCACGCTCTGGCCCCAGATGCTGACCACCACCCGAGCCCCGGCAGCGGTGAGCGCCGGGAGATCCTGCGCCAACCACGCCGCCAGTCCGGGACCCTGCAGGCCCACGCTGTTGAGCATGCCGACGCCGACCTCGTGCACTCGGGGTGCCGCGTTGCCGGGCCAGGGCCGCACCGAGAGTGACTTCACCACGACGGCACCCAACGACGAGAGGTCGCCGTAGTCCGCCAGTTCAATGCCGTGACCCGACGTGCCCGAGGCCGTCATGATCGGATTGGGCAAACGAACGGAGCCCACCTGCGTGGTGAGATCGGCGCCGCCCCTGGCCATTACTTGGTGCGACCCTTTTCGGCGTGGAGTTCCTGGATCGACCGCACCACCAGTGGGTGCGTGCGCGAATCGGCCATGCCAGTCGCCGCCGCCTTGGCCGCGGCCAGCGTGGTGAGACAGGGCACGTGGTAGGCCACCGACGCCATGCGGATGTGTTGGCCGTCGGCGCGGGGTCCGAGGCCGCGGGGCGTGTTGATGACCAGCTGGACTTTGCCTTGGGCGATGAGGGCGACGGCATCGGAGGCCACACCCTCCTCCCCCACCTTGGCCACCAGCGTCTCGACCGTCAGCCCGTTGGCTCGTAGATACCCGGCGGTACCCAATGTGGCGGCGATGGAGAAACCAAGCTCTTCGAACATGCGAGCGACCTCGAGGCCGGCTGGCTTATCTCGGTCGGCCAGGGACAAGAACACCGTGCCGGATTCGGGCAGCCGGGTGCCGGCCGCCATCTGGCTCTTGGCGAAGGCCAATCCGAAGGTGATGTCGACGCCCATGACTTCGCCGGTGGATCGCATTTCGGGGCCGAGCAAGGTGTCGACGCCGGGGAACCGGTCGAAGGGCAACACCGCTTCTTTGACGCTGACATGGTCGAGCGTCTGCACCTGGCCCACCGCGTTGGCCGGCAAGAGCCCTTCCGTGCGCAGGTCGGCCAGGCTCTGGCCCACCATGACCCGGGCCGCCACCATGGCCAGCGGCACGCCGGTGGCCTTGGCCACGAAGGGAACGGTGCGGCTGGCCCGAGGGTTGGCTTCGAGCACGTAGACCTGGCCGTCCTTCACGGCGAACTGCACATTGATGAGCCCGCACACTTCGAGCGACGTGGCCAACGCTCGAGTGTGGCGTTCGAGAGCCTCGAGCACTTCGGGACTCAGTGACTGGGGCGGCAAGGCGCAGGCGGAGTCACCCGAATGCACTCCGGCCTCTTCGACGTGCTCCATGATGCCGGCGATCAGGATCTCGCCCGTGCTGTCGCGCACGGCATCCACATCCACTTCGACCGCGTCCTCCAAGAACCGGTCGACCAGCACGGGCCGCTCGGCCGTCACGCCGCCCTCCCGAGCCAGGGCTCCGGTGGTGAGCGTGTGCATCACTCGGCGCACGCTCTCGTCGTCGTAGACGATCTCCATGGCCCGGCCACCGAGCACATAGGACGGACGCAGCAAGACCGGGTAGCCGACCGAGCCGGCGATGCCCAGCGCCTGGGCCACGTTGGTGGCCGTGCCGCCGGGCGGTTGCGGGACCTCGAGTCCGGCGCACAGGGCATTCCAGCGCTCGCGGTCTTCGGCCAGGTCGATGGAAGCGGGGCTGGTACCCAAGACCATTGCCGGGTCGAGTGAGCCGGCCAACTTCAGCGGGGTCTGCCCGCCCAGCGCCACGATCACGCCGACCACCCGACCCCCGGCGCCCTCCTCGGCCTCGAGCACGTTGGCGACGTCTTCGGCGGTGAGCGGTTCGAAGTACAGGCGATCCGAGGTGTCGTAGTCGGTCGAGACCGTCTCGGGATTGCAGTTGATCATGACGGTCTCGTACCCGGCATCGCGCAGCGTCATGGAGGCGTGGACGCAGCAGTAGTCGAACTCAATCCCCTGCCCGATGCGGTTCGGACCCGAGCCCAAAATCACGACCCGGTCGCGATCGGAATGACGGATCTCGTCCTCTTCTTCGTAGGTGGCGTAGTGGTAGGGCGTGAAGGCTTCGAACTCCGCCGCACAGGTATCGACCGTCTTAAATGTGGCTCGCACCCCCAAGCCCAGTCGCTCGCTTCGAATGTCAGCCTCGGTCCGACCCAGCAGATAGGCCAGCTGGGCGTCGGAGAACCCGAGCCGCTTGGCCCGGCGGTAGTCGGCCTCGGTGGGGTTGGCCAAGGCGGCGAAGCGAACCCGCTCATCAATGATGCGGACCAGTTGGGCCACGAACCACGGATCGATGCCGGTGCGAGCCACCACGGTCGCTTCGCTGATGCCCCGGCGCAACACCGCCTCGAGTTGGAAAATGCGCTCGGGCGTGGCGATGGCGACTTGATCCAGCAACTCCTCATCACTGAACTCGTCGTGCACCGTTTCGCCGGGGTCGCCGTTCAGGCCGGCCCGTCCCTGCTCGAGCGAACGCAGGGCCTTCTGCAGTGATTCGCAGAAGGTGCGGCCGATGGCCATGACCTCACCCACCGACTGCATGCGAGTGCCGAGGCGACCGTCGGCCCCCGGCAACTTCTCAAAAGCCCAACGGGGAATCTTGGTGACCACGTAGTCGATGGTCGGCTCGAAGGAAGCCGGCGTGGCCTTGGTGATGTCGTTGGGGATCTCGTCGAGCAGGTAACCGACGGCCAGGCGGGCGGCGATTTTGGCGATGGGGAATCCGGTGGCCTTCGAGGCCAGGGCGGACGACCGCGACACCCGCGGATTCATCTCAATGATGACCCGGCGTCCGGTGGCCGGATCGACGGCGAACTGCACGTTGGATCCGCCGGTCTCGACGCCCACCCGGCGCAGGCAGGCGAAGGCGTCGTCCCGCATGGACTGGTATTCGACGTCGGTCAGCGTCTGCGCCGGCGCCACCGTGATGGAGTCGCCGGTGTGCACACCCATGGGGTCGAAGTTCTCAATGGAACAGACGACGACGCAGTTGTCCGCCGCGTCGCGCATGACCTCGAGCTCGTATTCCTTCCAGCCGGCGATGGACTGCTCCACCAGGATCTGACCGACCGGACTGGCCGCCAATCCTTCGGCGGCCAGCTGCGAGAACTGGACGGCGTCCTGGGCGATGCCGGTCCCCTTGCCGCCCAGAATGAAACTGGGGCGCACCATGATCGGGAAGCCGATTTCCTGGGCGATTTCTTCGGCTTCGGTGAGCGAGTGGGCGAAGCCGGACGGCGGCACCTCCAGACCGATCTCCTGCATGGCGGCCTTGAAGCGGTCGCGGTCCTCGGCGGTCGAGATGGCGTCGGGCCGGGCCCCGATGACCTCCACGTGGTAGCGCTCCAGCACACCCCGTTCGACCAGTTCCATGGTCAGGTTGAGGGCCGTCTGGCCGCCGAGTGTGGGCAGCAGTGCGTCGGGGCGCTCCTTCTCAATGATGGCGGTCAACACCTCAGGGTCGAGCGGCTCGATGTAGGTCTGATCGGCCGTGGCCGGGTCCGTCATGATGGTGGCCGGGTTCGAGTTGGCCAGAATGACCCGGTAACCCTCTTCCCGGAGTACCCGGCAGGCCTGGGTACCCGAGTAGTCGAACTCACAGGCTTGCCCGATCACGATCGGGCCGGAGCCAATGACCAATATGGAGTGCAGATCTTCGCGGCGCGGCACGGTTCGGTCCCTTATTCCCCGGCGCTCAGCGAGCGCTCGGACTGGTGGCGGCCTGAGCCATGGCGGCGCGGAACTCGGCGAAGAGGTAGCGGGCGTCATGGGGGCCGGGAGCGGCTTCGGGGTGGTACTGGACAGAGAAGGCGTTGGCCCGCAGCGACCGGATGCCCTCAATCACCCCGTCGTTCAGATTCACGTGGGTCACTTCGGCCTCGGGCACCGAACCGGCCGTCACCGCGTAGTTGTGGTTCTGGCTGGTGATCTCGACCACGCCGGTCGACAGACGCTGCACCGGGTGATTGGCCCCGTGATGGCCGAAGGGCAACTTGTAGGTCGAGCCACCCAACGCGGTGGCCAGCAGTTGGTGGCCGAGACAGATGCCGAAGATCGGTACCTGGCCGATGAGGTCGGCGATGGTGGCCACCGGTCCCGCTAGCGCGGCAGGATCGCCCGGGCCGTTGGAGAGAAACACGCCGTCGGGACGCAGGGCTTCCACTTCGGCGGCCGTGGTCCCCGCCGGTACGACAATGACGGTGCCCAACTCGGTCAGCTGGCGGATCATGGTGGCCTTGACGCCGAAGTCGAAGGCGACAATCCGGGTCGGCCCGTCGCCGAAGGTGGACATCTCGGTGCGGCTGATGCCGGTCACCAGGTCGATGCCGTCGGTGCCGGTCGCTGCCGCCGCCGCGTGCTGCAACTCCTCGACCGAGGCGGTACCGAAGGCGCACGGCACGGCGCCGACGCCGCGCACGTAGCGCGTCATGCGCCGGGTATCGACCCCGGTCAGCGCGGCGATGCCGTGACGGATCAGAAACGCTTCGAGTCCTTCGGTGGAGCGCCAGTTCGAAGGGACGGTGGTCAGGTCACGCACCACGACGCCGTCGCAGCGCGGGATGGCGGACTCGTCGTCTTCCACGTTGGTGCCGTAGTTGCCGATGTGCGTGCTGGTGAAGGCAATGACTTGGCCGGCGTAGGAGGGGTCGGTGATGACCTCCTGGTAACCGCTCATGGCCGTATTGAAGACCAGTTCGCCGGTGACGATGGGACGGGACGCTCCCGCTGCTTCGCCGGCGAACACGGTGCCGTCGGCCGTGACCAGGTGAGCCAGCGGACGCTCGTCGTGCGGTGTGGGCGGACTCATCGTTGCGCCTCTCCATTGATAACGACTGCTTCGCCCCGCAGCACGGTGTGCCGCACCGCACCGGTGAAGGTGCGACCGGCGTAGGGCGTGTTGCGACTGCGACTGGCCAGCCGGCCGGGGTCGACCTCGGTCACGCCGTTGGGATCGAAGACGCACAGGTTGGCCGTCGCTCCGGCGACCAATGGGCCGCCCTGCGCGCTGTGACCCCCTCGGCGCTCGTCCTCGGCTCGGAGGCGGGCGATGGCGGCCGGCTGCCAACTGAGCAGGGCGAAGATTCGTTCCGGCGTCGAGGTGCGGCGAGAGCACCTGCCAGGCGATGGGCAGCGCGGTCTGGAGTCCGAGCATGCCGGGAGGCGCCTGATCGAAGGGCACGTCCTTGGCCTCGGGGGCGTGGGGGGCGTGATCGGTGGCGATGGCATCAATGGTGCCGTCGACCAACCCGGCGATGACGGCGGTCACGTCCTCGTCGGTGCGCAGCGGTGGGTTGACCTTGAACACCGGGTCATAGCCCTCCACCAACGCATGGGTCAGCAGCAGGTGATGCGGTGCGGCCTCGGCGGTCACGGGCAGCCCCTCCGCCTTGG
The DNA here is from genome assembly GCA_963730785.1 of uncultured Acidimicrobiaceae bacterium. GTDB lineage: Bacteria > Actinomycetota > Acidimicrobiia > Acidimicrobiales > RAAP-2 > Bog-473. Next base: position 363,533 of record CAVSTF010000010.1, on the reverse strand, counting down.
CCTGGCGGACCAACTCGACCGAGCCGGCGGTGGAGAGGTGCAGGAAGTGCAGCGGAGCGCCGGTGAGGCGGACCAGCTGAATATCGCGGGCCACCATCGACTCCTCGGCCGCCGCCGGAATCCCGGGCAGACCCAACCGGCTGGACCAGCAGCCCTCATGCATGGCACCGCCGGCCGAGAGGCATTCGTCTTCGCAATGCTGCGCCAGCGTGACCCCGATGCCCTTGGCGTAGTCCAGCGCCCGGCGCATGAGCGTGCCGTCCTGCACCCCGGCGCCATCATCGGTGAACAAGACAATGCCGAGTTCGGCCAGTTCACCAATGGGGGCCATCACCTTGCCGGCCCGAGCTCCGGTGATGGCACCGGCCACGGCAACCTCGGCCATGGCCGTGCGGCCCCAGGCCAGTACGTCTCGGGCCACCCCGGCTGAATCGATGGCCGGTTCGGTGTTGGGCATGGCCACCACGGCGGTGTAGCCCCCGAGCGCGGCGGCCCGGGCGCCGGTCTCAATCGTCTCGGCTTCCTCGCGACCGGGCTGGCGTAGATGCGTGTGCAGATCCACCAAACCCGGGCTGACCAAGCAGCCGGTGGCATCTAGGACGACGGCACCTTTGGGCGCGGTGATGGTGTCCGAGAGCTCGACCACCACGTCGCCGGCCAGCGCCAGGTCGGCCCGGCGTACGCCGTCGGGCGAGACCACCGATCCACCCGAAATGACCATCGTGATCTTGGCCTCAGCTGTGTTCTTGGCCTCAGCTGTGTTCTTGACGTCAGCCATGCGAATCCTCTCCCGGCCATTCCCCGCCCAGCATGAGAAAGAGGATGGCCATGCGCACCGCCACCCCGTTGGTGACCTGTTGGGTGACCACGGTCCTGGGCAGGTCGGCCACATCGGAGGCGATCTCGACCCCTCGGACCATCGGCCCGGGGTGGGTGACGATGGCGTCGTCGGTCAGCAACTTGACCCGACGAGAGGTCAGTCCCCAGCCGGCGGTGTACTCGCGGAGGCTGGGCACGAAGGAGCCACTCCCCCGCTCGGCCTGGAGGCGGAGGAGGGAGACAACGTCGGCGTCGCCCAGGGCGGTATCGAAATCGGTGGCCACGGTGACGGGCCAGCCCTCGAGTGAGGGTGGGAGCAGGCTGCCCGGCGCACAAAGGGTGACCTTGGCTCCGAGGGCGCTGTAGGCCAGCACTTCGGACCGAGCCACCCGGCTGTGGCTGATGTCGCCCACAATCAGGACCCGCAGGCCATCGAAGCAATCGATGCCCAGTTCTTCGGGTGCGGCACCCTTGCGCTCGGCCAAGACCTGGCGCACGGTGAAACAGTCCAAGAGGGCCTGCGTCGGATGTTCGTGCCAGCCATCACCGGCATTGATGACCTTGGCTCGAGTGGCCCAGCGGGCCACCTGGTGCGGCGCCCCCGATGACGAGTGCCGAATGATCAACGCGTCGATGCCCAGCGCCTCCACCGTTTCGACCGTGTCGCGGAGTGACTCGCCCTTCTTGACCGACGAGCTGGCCACGGCCAGGGAGAGCACGTCGGCCGACAGGCGCTTGGCTGCGGTCTCGAAGGAAAGCCGGGTGCGGGTGGACTCTTCGAAGAAGAGGGTGGCCACCACCTTGCCCCGCAGCGTCGGCACCTTGGGTACGGCGCGACGCTCGACTTCGGCAAAGGCTTCGGCCACTCGGAGGACCTCGGCGATGCCATCGACATCGAGGTCGGCCACGGAGAGCAGATGCTGGGGTCGGTTCATCGGTTCTCCAGCGTCCCGATCCACACGCCGTCTTCACCGACGTCGACCATCTCCTCGCGGCGAGTGGGCAGGTTCTTGCCCACGTAGTCCGGTCGGATGGGCAGTTCCCGATGGCCCCGGTCCACCATGACGGCCAGCTGGACCGATCGGGCTCGGCCGAAGTCATTCAGCGCGTTCAGCGCAGCCCGAATGGTGCGCCCGGTGAACAGCACGTCGTCGACCAGCACGACCACCCGGCCGGCCAGATCGCACGGGATATTGGTCACCGCTTCGGGCAACACGGGGCGCAGGCCGATGTCGTCGCGGTAAAAGGCCACGTCGAGGGTGCCAACCGGCACTTCGACCCCTTCGATCTGCAGCAGGTGAGCCGCCATCTGTCCGGTGAGCGGGACCCCGCCGGTCTGCAGGCCGACCAGGACGATGTCCTCGACCCCGCCGTTGCGCTCCACCACCTCGTGCGCCATGCGCGTCAGGGCGCGCTGCACGTCAGCGGCGGAAAGGACTTGGGAGTGGGCCACAAATACGCCACCGAGCGGTCGCGTACTGACTGCGTTCGCGTTCGGCCACTGCTCCTCCTGTCCGTGTGAGCCTCACGGGACTCACTTCACGGTCAGATGGACACTCTATCGCGGGTGGCGCCGCGCCGGACCGAACTCAGGGTGGGAAGATGGAGCGGGCGCCCGCATCCGAGCACTCGGATGAAGGGAGATGTCCATGCCGCAACATCCAGCCACGACCGTTCCGTCCGTCGTACGTCGCCTGGTCCCGAAGTACGAGTGGCGCCACGTGAAAATGTTCGCAGCCGTACGCGGGTTGGTTGCGCTCTGGTTGGTAGTCCTCGGTGTCATTCTCTGCGCCTACGGCTTCTGGTGGGGAGCCTCCCTCTTCACCCTGGCCGGACTGATCGGTTTCCTCGCCTACCAGATGCCGCAGTGGAAGTTGATGCTCGATGCTGAACAGAGTCCACACCAGGTGGCCTGATCGTCAGACCGGACGGACCTCGGCGGCGATGGTGGACAGAATCCCATTGACGAACGATCCGGAGTCGTCGGTCGAATAGGTCTTGGCCAGCTCCACCGCTTCGTCAATGACCACGGCCATCGGTGCGCCGTCGGGGTCGAGCAGCTCGGACACGGCCAAGCGCAGGACCAGGCGGTCGATGACGGCCATGCGATCGAGTGGCCAGCCCACCGAGGCGTCGGCAATGCGTCGCTCGGCGTCGTCCCGGGTGACCACGGTGCCCTCAATGAGGGTCCACACGAAGTCGTCGGGCGCCACGGCCAGATCGTCCATCACCTTGATAGGGCTCTGGCCCTTCAACTCCGCTTCATAGAGCAACGACAACGCGCGCTCGCGCTGCTGGTGGCGCGGGGCGCCCGAGTCCGTCACGGGGGACGAACTCAAGCCCGCGTCAGATACTCGCCGCTGCGGGTGTCGACCTTGATGGCATCGCCGATGTTCACGAACAGCGGCACCTGAATGACCAGGCCCGTCTCCATGGTGGCCGGCTTGCGGGCCCCCGACACACGGTCGCCCTTTTCACCGGGCTCGGTTTCGGTCACCTTGAGCTCGACGGAGGCCGGCAGTTCGACGCCGACGATCTCGCCGTCGTACATCTGCAGGTTGACGGCGTCGCCCTCCTTCAGATAGTCGGGCGCGGTGCCCAACAGATCGGGCGCGGCGTTCATCTGGTCGTAACTGACGGTGTCCATGAAGACATAGTCCGAGCCGTCGCGGTAGAGGAACTGCATGTCGCGCTTGTCGATGATGGCCTGGTCCAGCTTCTCGTCGGCCCGGTAGGTGCGCTCAATGACGGCGCCGCTGCGCACGTTCTTGAGCTTGGTGCGCACGAAGGCGCCACCCTTGCCCGGCTTGACGTGCTGGAACTCGACCACCGTGAACAGGCCCTCGGGCAGGTTGAGGCCCATGCCGTTCTTCAGGTCGTTAGTTGAGACTGCCATGTATGTCCTTTGTGAAGCGGGTCAGGGCCCGGGCTCCGTCCTCGGTCACCACCAAGGTGTCTTCGACGCGAACGCCGCCCGTGCCCGGGAGGTAGACACCGGGCTCAACGGTGACAACGAAACCGGGAGCGAGGATAGCAGTGCCCAGCTGGGAGACGGTGGGGGCCTCGTGGATATCGAGCCCGACGCCATGCCCGGTCCCGTGCTCGAAACGGTCGGCCCAGCCCGCCTCGGCGATGATCTCGCGGCACACGTCGTCGATCGATTTGGTGGAGACCCCGGGACGCACGGCGGCGGCGCCGGCCGCCTGCGAGGCCCCAACCACGGCGAAGACCCGGGCCATGTCGCCCGTCGGCTCAGCGCCGACGCAGAAGGTACGGGTCATGTCGGAGCGGTAGCCCTCGTAGGTGGCACCGAAGTCGACCACCACCGGATCGCCGATGCGGATGGGCCGGGATCCGGGGTGATGGTGCGGCTTGGCCGAGTTCTCCCCCGCCGCCACAATGGTCTCGAAGGCCACACTCTCGGCGCCGCCCCGGCGCATGGCCGTGTCCAGGGCCAAGCCGAACTCTTCCTCCGTCACGCCCTCAGACATCATGGGCAGCACCTCGTAGAGCGCGGCGTCGGCGATGGCCGCCGCCCGTTCCATGCGGGCGATTTCGGCGTCGTCCTTCACCTCACGCAGTGCCTCCACCGCGTTGCTGGTCGGCACCAGCTCGCCCTGCGTCAGCAGGTTGGCCCACACCCGTTGGGCGGACCAGGTCACGTTGTCGGCTTCCAAACCGATGCGAGATGAGGTCGACAAGAAGGAACCCACGGCCGCCCGCTGGTCGCCCATGCCGCCGATGGAGATATCAACCACGCCACCGGCCGCCGCGACCTGCTCGGCCGATTGGGTTCGATAGCGACCGTCAGTGGTGAGGAGCGCACCGTCGGCGGTGACCACCAGGACGGCGGCCGATCCGGTGAAGCCGGTCAGGTAGCGCACGTTGGGCAGCGTGGTCACCACCAGGGCCTCAATGTCATCGAAACGGTTCCGCAGCGCATCGAGCCGACCGGCGACCGACATGGGGGGCAGTGCGTTCATGGGGTTCCTTTCAAGAGTTCGGCGACCGCATCGATGGCCAGTTGGTAACCCAAGCCACCGAAGCCGGCGATGACGCCAGCGGCTACCGGAGCCAACACGGACGTGTGGCGGAACGGTTCACGGCCGGCCGGGTTCGACAGGTGCAGTTCGATGGTGGGCCCATCGAAGGCAGCCACCGCATCGTGCAGGGACCATGAGGTGTGGCTGAGGGCACCGGCATTGATGACCAGTGCGGCGGCCCGCCCCCGGGCGGCATGGACCGCGCCGACCAAGTCGCCCTCATGGTTGGACTGCACGTGCTCGAGCGTGAGGCCGTGCGCCGCCGCCGCCTTCTCGGCTCGGGCCACGTGGTCGGCCAACGTGGCGGTGCCGTAGATCGACGGCTCGCGCTCACCCAGCAGGTTCAGGTTGGGACCTGACAGCAACACGATCAGACTCATAGCAGGGCACCCATGTCAGCCAGGGTAGCGAGGACATCGGCCTCGGCCACACCATGCACCGGTTCGACGCCGTTGGGACCGTCCAGGACGAAGGTCAGGTCCTGGTGTGCCTTCTTGTCCCGACCCATGAAGGTCACCAGTTCGGCGGCGATCGCTCCAGCGGGCAGCGCCGACGGCAGGTCATACGCCCCGACCACTGCTCGGTGCTCGGCCACCCGGGCCTCGTCGATCCGGCCGAGGCGCTGGGCCAGCAAGGCGGCGTAGATCAAGCCGATGGCCACCGCCTCGCCGTGGCGCAGATCCCAGTCCGGATGCTCCTCGAAGGCGGCACCTTCCAGCGCGTGGGCCAGGGTGTGGCCGTAGTTGAGGACCATCCGGCGGTCGCCCTCGCGTTCGTCGGCGGCCACCACGTCAGCCTTGATGGCCACACACCGGGCCACCTGCTCTTCCATCTCCTGGTCGGGCTCGTGGCGCCTGGCCCAGGAAGGCGTACTTGGCCATCTCGCCCTTGCCGCAGGCCCACTCGCGAGGCGGCAGGGAAGTGAGGGTCTCGGTATCGCACAGCACGGCCGACGGCTGCCAGAAGGCGCCGACCAGGTTCTTGCCCTCGGGCAGGTTGACTCCGGTCTTGCCGCCGATGGCGGCGTCCACCTGGGCCAGGAGTGTGGTGGCGATGTTCACGTACGGCATGCCCCGGTGGAAGGTGGCGGCGGCAAACCCGGCCACGTCGGTGACGATGCCCCCGCCTACGGCGACGATGACATCGGCCCGCGACAGCCCGTTGGCGGCCAAGGTCCGACTCAGCGTTTCCACGGTGGCCAGCGTCTTGTGGGCTTCGCCATCGGGTAGCACGCTGACCTCGAATGGCACTCCCGGGTCAACATCAGTGAGCCAGCCGGCGTCGATCACGGACTGCTGGGTGACGAACATCACTCGTTGGGCCGAAGCCGGCAGCACACCGGGCAGGGCGAAGCGAGCCCCGTCACCGATCACCACGGGGTAGGACCGCTCGCCCAGTTCGACCTTGATCTCTCTCATGAGCGGTCTCTCTCATCGGACCCCAACCAACTCGAGAATCCGCCCGGCCACGGTGTCGGCCGACAGGTCATCGACGTCGATCGTCACCTCGGCCACCTCCTCGTAGAAGGGCCGGCGTTCGGCGTTGAGCCGGGCCAGCGTGCCGGCCGGGTCGACTTCGAGGAGCGGACGACCGACGCCGTCCCCCACCCGAGAGGCCAGCGTCTCGGGCCGGGCCCTCAACCAGACCACGGTGCCCGACGACGACAGCAGGGTGCGGTTCTCGGCTCGCAACACGGCGCCACCGGCCACCGACACCACCACCGGTTCGGGGGCTGGCGCAGGCCCGGGTCAGGGCGGCCGCTTCGGCATCTCGGAAGGCCAGCTCACCGTCGCGGGCAAAGAGCGCCGGGACGGTCAGCCCAGTGGCCGCTTCCACCTCGGCGTCGGAATCCAGGTAGTCCCAACCCAGCCGCTGGGCCAGCAGCTCACCCACCGTGGTCTTGCCGGCGCCCATCATCCCCACCAGCAGGATGCGGGGCGTCATCACTCGTTGGTGACGATGCGGTCGGACGGTTTTCCCTGGGCGGCCGAGGGCGTGCTGCCCAACGCCTGCACATAGCTCTCTTTGTTGCGGAGCATCTCGGCCAGTGAGTCACCGCCGAACTTGCGGGTGGCCTCGGCGGCCAGCACCAGGGCCGTCATGGTCTCGGCCACCACACCCATGGCCGGCACGGCCGTGGTGTCGGTGCGCTCGCGGAAGCTCACGGTCGACTCCTTGGTGACCATGTCCACCGTTTCGAGCGTGGGGCGATTCAGCGTGGCCAACGGCTTCATGGCCACCCGCGCCACCAGGAGGTCGCCATTGGAGATGCCACCTTCGATGCCACCGGCCCGGTGGGTGGGTCGCACGTAGCCGTCAGTTTCGTTGTAATGGATGGCATCGTGGGCGTCCGAACCGCGGCGGGTGGCGACGTCCCAGCCCTCGCCGATCTCGACGGCTTTCACCGCCTGGATACTCATCAGGGCCTGGGCCAGCAGTGCATCGAGCTTGCGGTCCCAGTGCACATGGCTACCCAGTCCGAGTGGCACGCCGTACGCCAGTACCTCGGCCACGCCGCCGAGGGAGTCACCCTCCTTGGCCGCTGCCTTGATGGCGGCAATCATCGCCTCTTCGGACGCGGGGTCGAAGCAGCGGACCTGGCTCTCGTCGATGCGGGCCAGATCGCCCGGCACCGGGCGAGGCGCATCGGGCGAGGCGATGGCGTCGCCCAGGCCGATGATGTGGCTGATGACGTCGACGCCCAGGTGCGAGAGCAGCAGCTTGGCCAGCGTGCCGGCCGCCACCCGGGCTGCCGTTTCCCGGGCCGAGGCCCGTTCGAGCACATCGCGGGCGTCATCGAAGCCGTACTTGAGCATGCCGGGCATATCGGCGTGGCCCGGTCGGGGTTGGGTCAGCACTTTGGTGGGCGCACCCAACTCGGGTGACATTTCCTCGGTCCACTTGGGCCATTCCGAGTTGCCGATGATGATGGCCACCGGTGAACCCAGGGTGCGGCCGTGGCGGATGCCGCCGACCAACGTGATCTCGTCCTGCTCGAAACGCATGCGGGGGCCGCGGCCATAACCCAGGCGCCGGCGGGCCAATTCGGAGGCGATGTCCTCGACGGCGACCGGCAATCCGGCCGGCAGGCCCTCTACCGTGACCACCAGGGCGCGACCGTGCGATTCTCCGGCGGTCAGGTAGCGCAGCACGCAGTCACGCTACTGGACTGATGTGGGACCTTTGGTGCTCCGGGAGGCTGGACGGGAGGTCGGTGGGCGCAGATCGACCAGGTGGCAGGGGATCTGGGCGTTCTCGTCCAGGTGGTAGCTGGCACAAATGCGGTGATAGCCGTCGGCCACCGTCAGGGGCACTCCGTGGCCGAGATCGCCCCGGACCAGCAGCACCGGTGACAGCGCCTTGCCGGCCTGCACCTTGGCCAGGTCCCTGGTCACGTGCGGATTGTCCGGACCGAGGAGGGCGAGGCCAGAGGCCCGCAACAGATCCTTGGCCATGTAGTGCAAAGTGGGCGCCGTCTTCAGCGCAGTGACCAGCCGCCGCACCTCGGTGGCCGAGTTGGTCAGACTCAGAAAGGCGGCCGCCGCCGGGTAGTCGTGCTCTTCGGGGTCGGTGCCCCAGTGCTCAGAGGCCGGCTTCGCCCCGGACTTGCCGTCAGGCTTGCTCCCAGACTTCTTGGCCATGCCATGCCCCCGCTCGTTGGTCCGGCCCCAGCCCTCCGGCTCGCCCTTTCCGGTCCGACTAGGCGTAGAAGGGGTTTTCTCCTTCACCATGATCGGTGACGTCGATGACCTTGGTCAGCTCGGGCACCTCTTCGAGCAGCGTCGTCTCGATACCCTGCTTGAGCGTCATTTGCGACATGGCGCAACCCTGGCACCCGCCCGACAGACGGAGGTAGGCCAGGCCGTCCTCTTCATTCAGACCGATCAGGTCGGCCCGACCGCCGTGGCTGGCGATGGACGGATTGACGGCGTTCTCCAGGACGGCGATGACCCGCAGGGCCAGCTGGCTGCTGATGCCCTTGGCCAGTACTTCGGGCGGCACGCCGGGTGAGGCTTCCTCGATCGTCGGCGTATTGGGGTTGACGAGCACGAGCCCGCCGTCACCCTCTTCGGACCATTCCAGTCGAGCGCCCCGCAGGCGGTCGACGCTGCCGGCCGGCACGACGACGGTGACGTCACCATCGGCGTAGACGGCGTCGTCATCGGCCGCATCCGAGATGGCTTGGAAGAAGAGGTCGTAAATGAAGGCGCCGGCGTTGACGCCGCGCACCTCAAGCCAGAGGGCGAGCGTCGCCGGGTCGGGCTCCTGGTTCAGCGCGTCGCGCACGATGCGGTGCGCCTCGGGCGTCAGCGAGACGACGGTCGTGGTGGTCTGGAGATCTTCGGCAGTAGTGGCCATGGTCGCCAGTCTACGGCCTGGCGGGCCTCAATAGGCCCGGGTAGATCATTCACGCAACAGAAACCTGCCGGCCCGGGTACCAACTATCGTCACGCTCGTGGCCACCGCTCCCCCCGATACGCATGAATGGGTCAGCTTCGAAGACGATGGATTCGAACGCACCTGGGTCTTCGACATCACCTTCCTGACCAGCAACTGGATGTGCATTTTTGGTCAGGGTTGCCAAGGGGTGCTCACCGGCCCCGCGCCCGAGCTGGTGCAGGGATGCTGCAGCTACGGCGCTCACTTCGTCGACAAGAAAGACGTCAAGCGGGTCGAGAAGTATGCGGCCACCCTGACCGCCGATGTGTGGCAGAACCACGGGACCAAGAAGAGTGTCGTCCACAAGAACAAGGACGGCGACACGGTGACCCGCCTGGTCGATGACGCCTGCATTTTTCTGAATCGGGTCGGCTTCGAGGCCGGACCCGGCTGCGCCTTGCACTTGGCGGCCCTGAAAAATGACGTCAATCCGCTCGAGTACAAGCCCGAGGTCTGCTGGCAGCTGCCGCTACGCCGTGAAGATGCGGTCGACGACGAGAGCGGCCACGTCACCTCCACCATCCGCCAGTGGGATCGCAAGCACTGGGGCAAGGGCGGCGAAGAGTTCCACTGGTGGTGCACCGAGTCGCCCGAGGCCTTCGTGGGCAAGCAGCCCGTCTACAAAGAGATGCAGGCCGAACTGACCAAAATGGTCGGGGCCAACGTCTATGAGCGTCTGGCCGCCTATCTACGCCAGCGTGACCGACTCCGGTCTGAGCGGGTAGCACTGCCGCACCCGGCCGTGCGCAATCGCAAGACCCCGGCGACTGGGGGCAAGAAGGTTGCTGGGACCGGAGCGAAATCTGGTTCGAGGTCGAAATCTGCAACGGCTGCCGCTGCGCCGGCCGTTGCGCCACCAGCACCTGAGCCGACGCTGGACCAGGCGATCAATCAGACCACCTAGTCAGGTCAGGCAGAACAGCTTCAGTCGTTGAGCGGGTCTTCCTCGGCCGCATATGACGGCGACGGGGTGGAGCCCAGAATGCGGTCGTACTTGTCCTCTTCGGCCAGACACCAGGCCGCGTGGACGTCGTCAGGCTCGGCGCCGCACTCGGCACAACGCGCGTTGGACTCAGTGGGCGATCGCTTCAAACTCCGCGCCTCTTCGAACCTGCGGTGGCGTCCCTTTTTCACGAGAACTCCTTGCTCAGCCGGTCTGTGAATCCCCTCCCGGCCCATCATGACGGTCCCAGACCGCCGAACCATTGTAGTGCCTGCTGATGGGGCTTCTGTCGGTGGTTTGGCCTCAATTTTTCGCTTTCACCAGGAAAAGTTGACCCAATCAAGACCCATCACGACCCAATCTGTCGTCGCCCCGACTCCGGCACCCGACTCCGGCACCAGCCCAACCCGGCACCACCTACGCTGATCCGGTGTTCGATCCCCAAGAGATGGTGGCCCGGTTCCGTGCTCGTGCCGAAGCAGTTCGCACTCGGGGCATGCCCCCTATCGAGGGTCCGGAACGACAGCGTTTTCGGGAAGCGGCACAGCAGGATTTCACCGATTACGCCATGATCGCCGACGCTGAGGCCGAACTGGTTGACGGCATCCTGACCCTGCGCATCGACCTGCGCCCCAAAGAGCCACCGGCCCCAAGCTGAGTTCAGCCTGGCCAGCCCTCCGAGCGCCAGGCCACCAGGTCGACCTCGACCAATGCCCCCACGGCCAAGCCGTTGACCCCCACGCAGGTCCGGCTGGGCAAGCGTTCCGGGAACCACTTCTCATAGGCCGCGTTGAAGGCCGCGTAGTCGGCCCAGTCAAGTAGATAAGCCCGCACCTGGACGACGTCGCTCAGGCTGCCTCCGACATTGAGGAGGACCCGCTCCAGATTGCGCATCACCTGATCGGTCTGGGCCGCGACCGCTCCCCCGACCAGTTGGCCATCGAGGCCGGTGGGCATCTGACCCGTGACGTACAGCGTCTCACCGGCTGCGGTGGCATGGGCGAAGGGCGCTACGCCGGGTGGCACGCCGTCATCCGGACCGAAAGTCCACGAGCCGATCACGGGCGGGAGCCGATCACGGGTGGGAGCCGATTGCGGACAGGCGTCCCTTGGGGAAGCACTCCTTCGGAATCCGACCGTGTACCCCCTGTCGGGCATCGACCACCTGGGTCACGGTGAAGTCAACGGAGAGGCTGCAGAAGGCGTAGGCATCATCTCGGCTCAGACCGAACCATCGGCCGAGGAGATCAATGGTGCGCAGGGCGGCGCTGCGCATGGCCTCATCCAGCGTGTCGCCGAACCCGTGCACCACGACATCGTCGGCCGTCTCGAGCACCGGGTAGTCGAGCGCCAGGTTGCGGCGGAGCGTGAGCCGAAGGAGTCCGTTCAATGACGACTCGAGCGCCGTCCCATTGATTTCGCCGTCGCCCTGCGACACATGCGGATCGCCGGCCGACAGCAACGCACCGGGCACCTGCACCGGGTAGTACATCCGCCCTCCGGCGCCGATACGCCAGTTATCGATGTTGCCGCCGTGATCACCCGGGGGGACCGACGAGTGTCGACCGGGTGCAGCCGGGGCGACGCCCATGGTGCCGAAGTGCGGGCGCAAGGGCACCACCACATCTTCGAGGGCCGGCTCCCGAACCACGCTGTCCACCGGCACGACGGTCCCGTTGACGTTGGCCAATGGGGTGGTCGTCCAGTCGAACGCAAACATGGCCCGGCCGACCATGGCCTCGATGTCGAAGCCGAACACGGTGACCCGTTCCTTGCCAAACTCCTCGTAGAGGTGGCCCCAGTGGCCGGCAATATTGGAACCGTAGGGCAGTCGGGGCACCATTTCGAGAATGTCGACCTGCAACACATCTCCCGGTTGGGCGCCTTCGACGGCGATCGGTCCGGTCAGGATGTGCGGACCCTGGCCCGCGCTCGTCCACCTCATTGAAGATCCGCCAGATGCCGTCATCCATCAACAGGTCGGGGGCGTCACCGGCCTGATGCGTCACCGTCTGTATCTGCACCAGGTCGCCCGACCGCACCGTTAGTACCGGCGCCAGACTGGCATCGAAGTAGCCCCAATGGACCGTGTCCGGTGTGGCGGGCAAGTCGTGCAAGGTCATGGTCTGGTCACCCTCCGTAGTGCATGCGGGTGTCCTCCATTCGGAGCACCTCCCCTGGTTCGCCCCCTACGTCAACCACCTCACCAACAAAGAACGTATGACTGCCGAAGTGCTCGGTGCGTACGAGAGTGCATCCGAGGTAGCCGGCGGCCGAAGCCAGCACCGGCACGGTCACCGGCAAACGACCGACCCCGATCATCTGCACCGCATGGCCGGTGAGAGATGTCACCTCGCCAGCGGCGTCCCGCTCGATGTCCACCACCGGCTTGACGAAGCGGCGCACCACTTCTTTTTCGCTGCGCTCGAGCAATGAAATGGCAAACGCGCCCGACGGCCCGATGAGACCGGCCGTGACCGATGCCGACTCAATGGCCACCCCGACCAACTTGGGCTCCAGGCAGACCTGCACCACCAGGTTGGCCGTCATCAGATTGACCTGGTCCTCGAAACGGCTGCCGATCAAATACAACCCGGTCGGCAGCGACCACAGGATCCGGCGACGCTGGCGGTCGAACTCGTCGGGCACAGGCGTCGGTTGGGTCGGTGACCGGGGCGGCGGGCGCTGCGTCTGAGCCGGATCCGGTGCTCATCCGAAAATACTGCCCGGGTTGTTGTCGGTGGTGGTGGTCGTGGAGACCGGCATGCCATCGAGGGAGCGGACGCGGCTGATCACCTTCTGATAGAGCGCTTCAGCCTTAATCGCGGCCCGGTAGGACTTGTCCAACAGTGCCTTGTTGGTGGCCCCGGCGTTGAAGCACTCGGTGCCGGCGGTGCCCTCCAATCCATACGCCTGGGACAGCCAATCGGTTATCTGGTAGTCCGGCGACGGGAGCGACGAGTTGAACTGCTCGGCGTCGTCCTCCAGTGCACCGCAGGCGGCGTGCACGGCACCCGGTGCCGTTGGGCACCGTCTTGGGGACCCGAGCGTTGTCGGCCACCAAGGTGCCGATGTCCTCCCCCAGCGTGGTGCCCGAGACCCACTCCCGCATGCGATGGGCCGACGATCCCTGCTGATCCAAGCCGGCGCACGATGCGGCACCGATGGCCAACAACCCCACGACGGCAGCGGCCACTATCCGGGTCCGAGCGGGCCGGGCTGGTCCGAGAGCTCAGCGTCATGCCACCCGGATGACGTGCACGTCTCGTTTTCCCTTGCGCAGCACCACGTACCGATCATGCAGCAGGTCGGTCGCTGAGAGGGTTCGGGCCGGATCGGTCTCCTTCACGTTGTTGACGTAGGCGCCGCCGCCCTCAATGGACCGACGGGCGTCACTCCTCGACTTGGCCAAACCCGTCCGCTCGAGGGCGTCGACCAAGGGCAACCCGCCGCCAGCCCGCCGCCAGCCGCCGCCACTGCCGCCGCCCAGAAACTCGGCACGGGCCACCTCGGTGCTCGGCGCGTCCTCGGTCACCGCCAGCAGCATTTCCTCGCTGAGGCCGCCGATCGATTCGGTAAAGAGCGCGGCCGACGCCTCTTCGGCCCTGGTCACCTCGGCCTCGCCGTGGACCATGGCCACCACGGCCCGGGCCAGCGCCCGTTGGGCCGACCGACGTTGCGGGGCTTCGGCGGTTTCGGCGTCGAGGGAGACGATGTCCTCATGGGAGATGAAGGTGAAGAAGCGGAGGTAGTCCCCCACCATGTCGTCGGCCGAATTGAACAGGAACTGGTACATGGCGAAAGGACTGGTGCGCCGGGCGTCGAGCCAGACGGTGCCCGATTCGGTCTTGCCGTATTTGGAGCCGTCCGACTTCACGACCAGGGGTGTGGTCAGGCCCCACGACTCGTCACCGCACACCTTGCGAATGAGCTCGATCCCCATCGTGATGTTGCCCCACTGGTCACTCCCTCCAATTTGGAGATCGCAGCCGTGCTCCCGATGCAGGTGCAAGAAGTCGTAGGCCTGCAGCAGCATGTAACTGAACTCGGTGAACGAGATGCCTTGGTCGGGCCGCTCGAAGCGGGCCTTGACCGACTCCTTGCCGACCATCTGGTTGATGGTGAAGTGCTTGCCCGTATCTCGGAGGAAGTCGATGGTCGAGAGGCGGCCGAGCCAGTCGGCGTTGTTCAGGAGGAGCGCCTTCGGGGTGCCGTCCGGCTGCTCACCGAAATCCAGGAACTGTCCGAGTTGGGGCCGGATGCCTTCGAGGTACCCGTCCAGCACCTCGGCCGTGAGCAGATTGCGCTCTTCGGATTTCCCTCCGGGGTCGCCGATCATTCCCGTGCCGCCCCCTGCGAGCGAGATGGGCCGATGTCCGGCCTCCTGAAAACGGCGCAGCAGACACAGCTGCAGCAGCGAGCCCACGTGCAGGCTGTCCGCCGAGGGGTCGAAACCGGCGTAGACGGTCAGCCCGGGCTGGTCGATTTTCTGGAGCAGATCGGGGTCGGTCACCTGGTGGATCAGGCCGCGAAAGGCAAGGTCCTCCGAAAGCGTGGGCATCCGTCCACCTTGCCATATGCCGGTAGGTTGCTCGCTCATGGACCCTCTTCTCGTCGTCGATGGTGTCCTCCCGCCCGACCTGCAGGGCACGCTGCTGCGGATTGGGCCGAGTGGGGCGTCTTCGGAGGGCGGCGGCAACGGCGACGGGGCCAGCTCACGAGGCATGTTGCATGCCATCGAACTGCGGGACGGGACCGCCATCTCGCACCGGCGACAAGAGAGTCCGGCCGACGCCAATGTGCTCTGGCACGCCGGGAAGGTGCTGGCCCTGTCCGAAAGCGGACTGCCCCACCAGTATTCGCGGCTGCTGGAGCCGGAGGAGTTCGGTGAGGGGCTGAAGGTGCCGGTGGCGTCGCATCTGCATCGAGATTCAGTGTCGGGCGGCCGTGTCCTCTTCGGCGTCGAACCAGGTACCGAGGAGTCGTCGGCCTTGTTGCGGGTCGGCGAGTGGAACTCGGCCGGCGGCCTGATCAGTTCGGGAGTGCTCGAGTTGGACAGAGCGACCTGGCAGCACGACCTCGGCGTGACGGCCCGGCACCTCGTGGTGATCGAGTCGCCGACGGCTTGGGCGGCTGACTTGGCGGCCCCGGTTGGTGAGCCCGAGCCCGGCAGCGGCTTCGAGGAGTCTGAGTTCGCCGCCGCTGCTGTGCCCTTCCGCTGGGTCCCGAGCGACGAGACCTGGCTGGCCGTCTTGCCCCGGGGCGGGGACTTCTCGGCCCCTCGATGGTTCAAGCTCGACCCCTGTCTGGTCACGCATGTGCTGCACGCGCATGACGTGGACGACGAAGGCGGCGGCGGTCTGGGCGGGGGCGGCGATGCCGGTGGCGACGTTGCGAGTGGCGATGTTGTCCTCTACGTCTGCTGCTACCCGGCCCCTGAGAGGAATCAGCCCTTTGACTGGGAGGCGCCTGTGGTGGGTCCCGACGGTATTGGGCAGTCATTCATCGGCGGCGGTCTGGGCCGGCTCGAGCGCTGGACCATCCGAGGCGATCGGTTGGAACGCGAGCCGCTCGATGAGCGCCACGTGGAGTATCCCCGATCGGACCCCCTCTGCGAAGGTCGTGCCTTCCGCTACGGCTACAGCGTCGAGCAGTCGGCCGGACTACGGGGCGGCGTCGAAGTGGTCGACCACGTGGGCCTGCTCCGCTTCGATGTCTTGAAGGATGAGGTGGTGGCGTGGCATCCCGGCGACCACCGCACGGCTAGCGAACCGATGTTCGTCCGCTCGGTCGAAGGACATGCCGACGACGAGGGCTGGCTACTCACCTTCGTCCATGACGCCACCCTCGACACCAGTGCCTTGTATGTCCTTGACGCGTCATCGCTGCGCCGCCGACCGCAGGCGGTCATCCACCTCCCATTCACTGTCCCGTTCCGCAGCCACAGCGAATGGGTGGGTGCCGACCGGTATCGGTGACTGGGGCATAGCTGACTGACGCAGAGCCGACTGAGGCAGAGCCGGCAGCCGCTGAGCCTTCAGCCGCTGCCGGAGAGTGCATCAACCGCAGCAGAAAGGTGAATGAGGTGTTGCTGCATTGCGCCGAGTTCGGCGAAGATCACCGTAAAGGCGCGCTCGGGCTCAATGGTGACTGGGTTACCAGCCAAGGCATCCACCACCAGATCGGTCACCGGCGATCTGCCCACATGACCACTCCATGCATCAGCCAGTCGTCCCATTGGCTTCCTTTCTGCACTCGTTGAAAGTGGTGCTACTCGTCGAAGATGTCGCTCGACGCTCCTCAACTTACGGGAGTGTGGCTCCGAATCTGCCTGTCTGACGCGCCTTTTGATGCGTTGTCACACCCTCCTGCCATCATTGACTCATGGCAGTTACCGCCCCTCAGCCACCGCTGAAAGAAGGACCCCGGCCGGCCACGGTCTCGCGCAGCACTGATGCGTTAGTGGCCAGCGTGGGCAAACACCATCGAGCAATCTCGGCCCATCAGAGTCAGCTGCTCACCGCCGTGGCCGAGCTCGACCGCCGTAAGGCCTGGCGGATCGACGGCGCCACTTCAATGGTGTCGTGGTTGGTACAACGCTGCGGCGTCTCAGCCTCCACGGCCCGGGATTGGGTCACTGCCGCTGCACCACTTCAGTCGCTGCCAAAGATTTCCGACGCCCTTTCCCAGGGCAAGCTCTCGTTCGATCAGGTCAAGCCCCTGGTCGAGGTGGCGAAACCGGAGAGCGACGCCAAGCTGGCCCAGGAAGCCACCCACTGGTCAGCCAAGCAAGTCCGTGAACTGGCCAAGGCCCACCGGAACCAGACCGAAGACGAGGCGGCCGGTGCCTACCGTCGGCGCTCCCTTCGTTTCAACGACGCTCGTCGCTCATTTGCGGGCTGCCTCCCTGATGATCAATACGCCATCGTGAAAGGCCGTCTCACCAACTTGGCCAGCGCCAAGGTCGGCGATCACACCCCGTTCGATCAACGGATGGCGGACGCCCTCTACGGACTCTGCAGCGTGGCCGCTCGAAGCGCCAAGAGTCAGGGAGCACCCGGACGAGGCGTGGTCGCCACCGATGACGGTCGCACGGTCAGCGCAACCAGCAAGCAGGCTCGGTCGAACGCCGGGTCAAATGCCAGGACCGCTCGCGACCCGAGCAACATTGTCGACGACGCCATCGAAAAGGCCACTCGTCCGACCGTTGTGGTCCATGCCGATCTGAGCTTCCTCGCCGGCGGCGAAGGGGATGCTGAACTCGATCTCCTCGGCCCGATCGCCCGGGAAGTCGCCAACCGACTGGCCTGCGATGCTCACATCATCCTCTCGGCGGACAACGCGGAGGGGCATTCGATCCAGCAGGGTGGCGCCCGACGGAGCCCGACACCCCAACAGCGCATTGAGATCAGACGACGCGACAAGGGCTGCCGTTTTCCCGGCTGCACGTTCACTCGAATTCACCGACGTCCATCACGTGATCCCGTGGCCAGCCGGCGGCCCCACCGACATTTGGAATCTGACCACGCTCTGTGACGCCCATCACCGTTCGGTACACGAATTGGGCTGGAAAATGTCCGGAGACGCCAACCAGGAACTCACCTTCAAGAGTCCCACTGGTCGCATCACAACCTCGGTTCCCTCACCCACCTTTACCCGAGGGCGAGACGGACCGCCTGGTTAATCGCATCGTGCAGGGCAACGTTTTCGGACCGGCTCGGCACTTTCACGCGCAGCAATGATGGTCCGTCGCCCAGCGACGCCAGGGCACTCGCGAGCTCTTGGACATTGGCGATCTCTTCAACCTTGAGTCCGAAGCCCCGCGCCACCGCAGCTGATGTCGGCCGTGGGTGGGGTGCCGAAGAGTTGCTCAAACTGAGCAGCCTCCAACGCCGTTGCCTGCGGCAGGAACGAGAAGATCCCACCGCCCTCGTTGTCGACGACCACGAAGGTGCACGGCAGGTCGGCCAAGTGCACCAGACCCGACACGTCGTGGAGGAACGACAGGTCACCCAGCAATGCCATCGTGCGTTGCCCGGAAGCGGCAATACCCAGGGCGGTGGAGACGACCCCATCGATCCCATTCGCCCCACGGTTGGCCAGCACGGTGGGTGGGTTCGAGCAGGTTGGGGCGTACCACTCGACGTCTCGCATTGGCATTGAGGCCGAGACCATGAGAGTGGTACCGAGTCGCAGCGGCGTGCGCAAAGACGGTGCGGGCGACCAAGGGCTCGCTCAGCGTGTCGCCCAACGTGTCGACAATGGCGCGCTGAGCGGCTGCGTCAAAGCCCTGCCACTTGGCTAGCCACTCGGGTTCGTTCGGGGTCGCCGTCCCCAGCGCCGCCTTCATCCACTCGTCGGGATCAGCCTGATGAAACTCGGTCACGACATGCGATGGGTCCACCCAACGCTGCCAAGGGTCGACCGCAATCACCTTCGCACCAAATGCAGCAGCGGCAGCGACGTACTCGCCCAGGACCTTGGACAACCACGATGCGCCGAGCAGCAGGATGGTGTCCGGGTATTCCTTCGTGGCTCGAACGATGGCGTCGGCGGCGGCAATGGTGCCCTCGACTCGACAACCTGATCGAGGATCGGCCAGGAGCGGCCAGCCCAGCGATGCGGCGAAGCGCACCAGAAGCTCGGGATCCTTAGTGGCGCCAGCCCCGGCAATGACCATCCCAAGACCTCGAAGCCGCGGCACCGTCGCAGGCACCGCGGCGCCGGCCGGGATCACCTTGGGGCCTGAACGCTCCGGCAGCGCGTCCGGCTCACCGATCAGTGGTTCCCGAAAGGCCAAGTTCAAGTGCACCGGGCCCGGGCCATGGGGACCGTGGAGCGACTCGGCCAATGCTCGAGCGGCCAATGGTCGCCAGGTGTCTCGCTGAGCGTCGTCGGGCACTCCGGGGGCCTTGGCCCACCGGGTGGCCGTGGTGAAGAGTCCAATCTGATCGATGGTTTGCGACGCGCCCACCTGTTGGAGTTCTGGTGGCCGATCAGCCGTGCAGACAATCAGAGGCACCCCGGCATGGTGCGCCTCGACCACGGCGGCGTGAACCTCAGCGGCGGCGGTCCCGCTGGTGGTGCAGATGACGACCGGTCGACCGGTCGACATGGCCACGCCGAGGGCAAAGAAGGCGGCACTGCGCTCATCGAGCCGGACGTGCACCTTGAGGCTGGCGGCCAACGCCAAAGCCAACGGCGTCGATCGGGAGCCCGGGCAGATCACGGCATCGGTAACGCCACCCACTTTCCACTCATCGACCAGGGTGGCTGTAAAGGTCGCCTGTACGCTCACTCGACGTGCCACTCCATGTCGAGGTCAGCGGTTCGGGTCCGCCCCTCACGCTGCTCCACGGATTCACCCAAACGGGGCGACTGTGGGGTCCCTTCGGCGACCTGCTGGCACACGACTACACGCTCGTCGCCGTCGATCTGCCCGGTCACGGCGGTTCGAGCGACGTGCGAGCCGATCTTCCGACGACCGCACACCTGGTGGCCGAAGCCGTGGCAGACACCTTGGGCAGCGAGCCCACTGCGCTGCTCGGCTACTCGCTCGGAGCACGAGTGGCTCTGCATGTGGCGCTCGGCAGGGAGCTCGCGCTCAACGCCGCCGTCTTGATAGGCGCCACCGGTGGCATTGAGGACAGCGAAGCCCGCATAAAGCGCCGGACGGCCGATGACGCGCTGGCTGAAGCCCTCGAATCGAGTGGCGACGTCGACGCCTTCATTGATCGCTGGGTGCAGTCCCCGATGTTCTCGCATCTCGGTGCAGCGGCCGACATTGACGAACGTCGACGCAACACCGCTTCGGGCTTGGCCTCCAGCCTCCGAGAAGCCGGCACCGGCACTCAGGAACCGCTGTGGGATCGACTGCCGACCCTCGAAACGGCGGTACTCACGCTGGCCGGCGCCAACGACACTCGATTCGCCATGCACGCCCAGCGGATGACGGCTCTGCTGCCCAACGGACTGACGTCGCTCATTCCGGGTGGCGGCCACGCCGTCCACCTGGCTCAGCCGGATGTGACCCACCGCGTCGTCCATCACTGGCTGTCGGCTGTCCTCAAATAAGGATCCCGACCGTGATCAAGAGCCCGATGACCAGTTGCAAGCGAGCGGTCGCCCCCAACATGGGCAGAAGGCGCCGTCCCGTTCGGTTACTCATGACCAGTCGAATCGGATAGAAGGAGAACGGCAACCCGACAAAGGCGATGGGCGCCCAGCCTCGGAAGTGTTGAATGAGTCCGATGCTCAGCGCCGTCGCCATCAGCGTGCCCAAATAGAGATATCCGGCGCGAACTCGTCCCAAGCGTACGGCCAGGGTCTTCTTGCCCGCCTCGGTGTCCGTTTCCAGGTCCCGCAGGTTGTTGGCCTGCAGCATCCCAGTCGCCAAGAGCCCGACGGGAATGGCCACAGCGAGGGCGAAACGCCAATCCCAGTTGTACTTGTAGTTGTGTCCCTGAAACACCGTGATGAACGGCGCATGCTGCACGTAGGCCGATCCGATCGTGGCCACCAAACCGAAGAACACGAAGACGAACAGCTCGCCAAACCCGTAGTACCCATAGGGCTTCGGCCCACCGGTGTAGGCCCAGCCGGCAATCACACACACGATCCCGATGGGCACGAGGTACCAGGACACCCGAGCGGCCAAAATAATGCCGGCCACTCCGGCCACCGCGAAGGCCCCGGCCGCGGCGATCTTGACTTCCCGAGCAGTCGCCAGCTTCCCTGCGGTCAGCCGAACCGGGCCGACCCGGGCATCGTCGGTGCCCCGAACGCCGTCCGAGTAGTCGTTCACGTAGTTGGTGCCGATCTGAATAGCCAAAGCGATCACCAGGGCCAAGACGGCGTTAATGATCTGCAGGTGGTGCTGTACCAACGCACCGGCCAGGCCGGTGCGCCCATTGACCGTGATCGTGGTCACATAGAAGTGCCCGCTGGAGAGGTACCCCGCCGCTGTCCCCACCACGACCGGTACCACCGCGGCCGGAAGTGTGCGGGGACGCGCACCAGCCACCCAGTTCTTGAGCGAGGTGCTCATGGGCGACGCGGGAACTTCGAGAAGTCGGGCGCTCGATGCTCAACAAACGCGTTGCGCCCCTCCTGACCCTCCTCGGTCATGTAGAAGAGCATGGTGGCGTCACCGGCCAGTTGCTGCACGCCGGCCAGTCCATCATCGGCCGCGTTCATGCCGGCCTTGATCATGCGCAGCGCAATGGGCGACAGCGACATGATCTGCCGGCACCAGGCCACGGTCTCGGACTCAAGGTCATCGAGCGGCACCACGGTGTTGACCAGACCCCAGTCGAGGGCCTGCGCCGCGTCGTACTGACGGCAGAGAAACCACACTTCCTTGGCCCGCTTGAGTCCGATGGTCCGAGCCAGGATTGACGAGCCATACCCGCCGTCGAAGCTGCCCACCTTGGGCCCGGTCTGACCGAAGCGAGCATTGTCGGCGGCGATGGAGAGGTCGCACACCAGGTGGAGGATGTGGCCCCCACCGATGGCGTACCCGGCGATCATGGCGATGATCGGCTTGGGAATGCGACGCATCAGGATCTGCAGGTCGAGCACGTTGAGTCGCCCAATGCCCCGCTCGGCCACCGCGTCGTCCCCGATATAGCCATCGTCGCCCCGGATCTTCTGGTCCCCACCGGAACAGAACGCATCGGGACCCTCGCCGCACAGGATGATCACGCCGACATCGGGATTGTCCCGGGCCGCCGTGAAGGCATCCGTCAGCTCGAAAAGGGTCTGCGGCCGGAAGGCATTCCGCCGCTCCGGGCGGCAGATCGTGACCTTGGCGATACCCTCCGCCACCTCGTATCGGATGTCGGTGAACGAGCCGATCTGCTCCCACTCGGGCGCCGGAAGCGAACGCAAATCATCGAGGGGATCATGAGGACTGCCGGTGACCACGGTATGCACGGCGACCTACGCTACCGGCCAGTGCCTGAACTCGTCGCCATTGACCTCCCTGGTGGCGCTGGATTCGTCGATGCCCTCCGAGCCATCTGGGACACCGGTGACGCGGCGGCCCCCATCGATCCCCGCCTCCCCAGGGCCGCCCGGGATGCCCTGTTCGACGCGCTTCGGCCTTCTCGTCTGGTCGGGGCGGACGGCGAACAAGTCCGAATCCGGGATGGGAAGCCGGTCGAAGAGGGCGATGCCGTGGTCCTGGCCACCAGCGGCTCCTCGGGGGTCCCCAAAGGGGTGGTCCTCACGCACGATGCCCTCCTGGCCAGCGCCCAAATGACCACCGAGCGCCTGGGCGTCGATCCCAGTCGCCACCACTGGCTCGGCTGCCTCCCGCTGGCGCACGTCGGTGGGCTGTCCGTGGTCACCCGGGCCATCCTCACCGACACCCCCATCACGGTGCTGCCCACTTTCGAGGCCGAGCGGGTCGAGCAACTCGGCCGGTCGGGCGAGGTCAGCCACGTCTCCCTCGTCAGCACCGCCCTCAGCCGCCTCGACCCCACCGTCTTCACCGGGATCCTCCTGGGCGGCAGCCGCCCACCGGACGTCATCCCACCGAACGCCACCGTCACCTACGGCATGACCGAGACCGGCTCGGGCGTGGTCTACGACGGGATACCCCTCGACGACGTCGAGGTGGCCCTGAGCCACCGACCAGACTCACGCCGACTCAGACTCCACCCCGGCCGAAATCCTCATCCGCTGCCCCATGCTGATGCGCTGCTACCGGGACGGCGACACCGCTCGAGTCATCGGGCCCGACGGCACCAGAACCTGGTTCGCCACCGGCGACGCCGGCTCGGTGACCGATGACGGCCGGCTCCAGGTCTCGGGACGTCTGGCCGAGGTCATCGTGACCGGCGGCGAAAAAGTCTGGCCTGACGCCGTCGAGCGCGTCTTGGCCCCCCATCCCGGCGTGGCCGAGGTCGCCGTATGGAAGCGCCCCGACCCCGAATGGGGCGAGCGTGTCGTGGCCTGGGTCGTCCCGGGCGACACTCCCCCATCCCTCGAGTCCCTCAAGGATCTGGTCACCCAGTCCATCGGCCCCTGGGCGGCACCCAAGGAACTGGTGCTGGTGACCGAACTGCCCCGCACGCCACTCGGCAAGGTGACCCGCCAGCAGCTCCGCTAGCGCCGCTGAGGTGCTCAGCCGCTCAGGCCGCTTCGCCCTCGGCCAAGTCCTCCAACAGGCTCCGCAGTTCCCGACCCATTTCCCGGGGATTGCCCAAGACTTCGCCCAACGATTCACCCTCCGCCGAGAGCTCATCGCCGGGACGGAAAAACGAGATTTTGAGCCCGCGCCCACCAGGCAGAGCCATGACCACCCAGGGCTCCCCGATACGCCCCGAGTCCTTCGTCGCCATGAGCCCGTTCGGAGCCGAGATGGCCGTCACATCCCAGGCGTGGGTGCTCGCCGCCTTGGCGATTCGTTCCAACTCACTCTTTGACGTGTTCATGGGGCTCAACGACCTCTTCTCTGGGTGCAGCACGTGGTGCAGCAGTTTCCGGTACGGCGTCCAACCGAACGCCATCCGGGCCTGAGCTCACGGTAGGCCATGGGTATCTCATCGCCCGGGATGGCACCCCCAATCCCCACCCAATCCGCCCCCAATCCCCGGCCAAAGTGCCAGCATGATGAGGCAACACCCAGCGGGGAGGAACAGTCGTGAGTCAGGTGGCGGGAACCTCAGAGGCGGCGGCGCTCGAAGTGAGGTCGGTTCGAAAGAGCTACCAACAGGGTGGCGCCGAGGTCGTGGTACTCAGCGATGCCTCGCTCCGCATCGAGGTGGGTGAGTTCGTGTCGCTGGTCGGCCCCAGTGGGTCCGGGAAATCGACCCTCCTCCATTTGGCCGGAGGGCTGGACAAGCCTGAGACCGGGACCGTCAGCGTGGCCGGCACCGAGCTGTCGAAGTTGGGGTCGAGCGAACTGGCCAAAATGCGACGCCGCAACATCGGCTTCGTGTTCCAGTTCTTCCAGCTGCTCCCGACCTTGACCGTCACCGAGAACATCGAGCTGCCGCTCATCTTTGACGGCAAGTCATCACCCCGAGTGCCCGAACTGCTGGAGCGCATGGGCCTCGGCGGCAAGGGCGAGCGCCTCCCCGGCGAACTCTCGGGTGGCGAGATGCAGCGGGTCGCCATCGCCCGAGCCCTGGTCGCCGGCGCCCCACTGATCCTGGCCGACGAGCCGACCGGCAACCTCGATTCGGTCAACGCCGCCGAAGTCCTCGACCTCCTCACCGAGCAGGTCCGCCAGGCCGGCGCCGCCCTCCTGCTGGTCACCCACGACTCCGAGGCCGCGGCAAGGGCCGACCGCGTCGATCACGCTGCGGGACGGCCAGCTGGTCGACCAATGAGACCAATGAGACCATGAACGAGCATCCGCAGTGAGACGCGCCATCCGGCTGCTCAACCTGCGGCGGCTGGCTCGGATTCGCCTGCGAATGCTGATCGCCGTCGTGGCCGTGGCCGCCGGGAGTTCGCTCGCCCTCTCGGTGATCGTGGTCAACGCCAGCGCCTCCTATTCGCTCAATCGCCTCAACCAACAGGTGGCCGGCTCGGCCGAACTCCGGGTGGTCGGCGCCACTTCGAGCGGAGGCATCGACTTTCAGGCCCTCGCCGCCGCCGCCTCGACACCGGGCGTGCAGCGGGTGATTCCGGTCGTCGAGGCCGTGACGGTCGTCCGGACCACGGGCAACCACCATCAGTCGGTGCTCCTGCTCGGTATCGACTGCGGGGTGGGCGGATTGGTCAGCGAGGTCGGATGCCGCTCCCAACCGCAGACCCAGACGACGGCGACGACCGACGTCGGCCCGATCTACATCGCCCGCTCGCTCAGCCAGCGGCTCACCAAGACGTCGTGGGTCGAAACCAACGAGGGCGTGGACCGCCTGACCCACGCCACTGCGCTCCCTTCATTGGATTCGGTGAACCGAGGCGACGTCGTCGTCATGTCGCTCCAACAAGCGCAGGCGCAGTTTCACCGGGACGGACGAATCGACGACATCTACGTGATCCCAAAGCGCGGGCGTCTCGACCACCACGCTGCAACACCGTCTGCAGCAGGCGGTGGGGTCGTGGAACGGCGTCGTCGATGCCTCATCGGTCCCCGCCTCGGTCTCGCTGGCCATCTCGTCCTTCACGCCGATCCTGGCGCTGCTGGCCCTCCTGGCGTCGGCGATCGCCGTGGTGCTGGTCTACAACGTCATCGCGCTCACGCTCGAGGAGCGGCGCCGAGAGCACGCCATTGTGGCGGCCGTTGGGGCGCCGCCCTCGGTGCTCATCATCGGACCGCTACTGGAGGCCGGCGTCTTAGGTGCCGTGGGTGGGCTGTTGGGTGCCCTGGGTGGCATTGCCCTGGCCCGTCCGATTGTGGGGACCCTCAGTCACCTGACCGTCAACCTGGCCGGCGTGCCCATCTCGGTGCATACGACCTCATCGACCTACATCGCCGGTCTCGTCGTCGGTGCGGTGATCGGGATGTTGGCCGCTGCTCGGCCGATCCAAAAGGCCATGCGAGCCGACGTCGCCGCCGAAATCTCCGGCCGTGATCAACGTGAACGCACTTCGAATGCAGCGACGGTCCGCCGTGGTGTGCTCTACACCGCCCTCGCCGTCGTCGGGGTCTTCATCAGCTGGCTGGGCGACCGCAATGGATCGCTGCAGCAGTGGCAACCGGATGCCGCCATCTTGGGCTTCTTGATCGGCGCCGTGTTCGCCACGCTGGCCAGCGGCGTGTGGGCCCCCGTGTCCGTGCGGGGCATTCTGCGCACCGGCCGATTCAAACGGGGCGTGACCCGACTGGGACTGGCCAACCTGGTGCGAGAGCCCGGCCGAACGGCCGTCATGGCCATCGCCATCGGCGCCGCCGTGGGCGTGGCGTTCATCACCAGTAGTTACAACAAGGCCATCGATCAGGACATCGCCACCGGTCAAGTGCAATCGCATCAAGCCCGGAGCGTGCTGGTCTCCACCTACGCCAGCGCCGGGGGCTACAACACCGACGGGCAGATCCCGCTCAGCGTCACCACCGCGCTGGCCCGCATCCCGGGCGTGACCCGAGTCGACGCGTTCAACGGCGAGCTGTCCGGCCACGCGGTGGGCCAACTCACGTTGGTCGAATCGGAGACCTACCCCACCTTCAACGTGGACATCTACGAAGGGACGGCGACCGCCCGGCGCTTTGCCCGAGGAGAAGTGTTGGTGGGTGCCAACCTGGCTCGACGTGACCATCTGCATCCGGGGTCACTCCTGCACCTCGATACGCCTTCGGGCGTCGCCTCGGTCAAAGTCCAGGGCATCTGGAACGATGGCAATGCCGCCGGCGACAACGTGTACCTGTCGCAGTCCTTGCAGCACCGTCTTTTCGGTTCGCAGCTGCCCTCGCAAGCCGAGCTCGAGGTCGAGTCCGACGGCGTCACCAGACCACGTCACCGCCTTGGCCCGCGCCGCCCATCTGGGGTCCTACCTAAAGTTCGAAACCCCATCGGCGGCGCTCAGGACATCCGACAATGGCGTCTCCGGACAGCTGGCTCCCTTCCAAGTGCTGCAGAAGGCTCTTCTCCTGGTGTCGTTCATCAGCGTGCTGGCCACCCTGTTGTTGGCGGGGATTCAGCGGCGACGCGAGTTCGGGCTCTTGGGGGCGGTGGGCATGACGCCTCGCGAGCTCTTCCGCATGGTGCTGACCGAAGCGTTGGCGGTCAGCGTGGTGGCCTCGGTCCTGGGCTTCGTCCTCGGCCTGTTGCTGCTCTATGCCCTGCTCAATGTCACTCCGCTCCTCGCCGGCTACCACGACACCTACTCACCGGACTTCCTCTCGTTGGCGATGTACGTGCCGGTCGCCATTGTGGTGGCGCTCCTGGCCGCACTGTGGCCCGGTCGAGAGGCGGCCCACACGCCCATATTGGACGCACTCAAGTACGAGTAGCCCCCTAGGACGAAGGCTCGACTCCCGGGACCATCACTCCCTGAGCCACCAACTCGTCGTGGAGGTGGGCCAGTTTCTCGGGGTTGGTCACCGATCGGATGCCGATGACCTTGCCCTCAAGGATGTCGAGGTGGAGCGTGGCCACCACCGTGTCGCCATCGAGGAAGACGGCGGCCGGCTCGCCATTGAGACTGACTTCGTGCGGCAGCCCGATGCGGCGTTTGGCGATGTTGATGAGGAAGCGGGAGGTCCGGTAGGCGCCCAGCACCGGGCGCACCGCCGCGTGCACATTGCCGCCGCCGTCGGTCCAGAGCACCACGTCGTCAGCCAACAGGTCGATCAAGTGCCTGCACGTCGCCCGTGCCGCAGGCGACGATGAACTGGCGGGTGAGCGTACGCGTCTGCAGTCGGTCGGCGTCGAAGCGGTGACGACGTTCCTCCACCCGTTGGCGGGCCCGCAGCGCCAGCTGTCGGCATCCGGCCGCGGTGCGCCCGAGCGATTCGGCCACCTCGTCGAACTGGTAGCCGAAGATGTCGTGCAGCAAATAGGCCGCTCGCTCGGGTGGGGTGAGTTCTTCCAGCAGCACCAGAAAGGCCATGGACAGTGAGTCGGCCTGCTCAATCGCACTGGTGTCATCGAGCAGCACCGGCTCGGGTAGCCACGGTCCGGTGTATGTGGTGCGCTGGACCCGGGCCGAGCCGAGCTGATCCATACAGAGCCGAGTCAGAATGGTGACCAAGTACGCCCGTACCGACTCGATCTCCCGATCGGATCGACGCAGCCAGCGGATGCACGCCTCCTGCACCATGTCCTCGGCATCCGAGGCACTCCCCAGCATCCGATAGGCGATCCCGAACAGGAGCGACCGCCACTCCTCGAAGACCTCGGCGTCGCCGTTGGCCCGCCTGATCCGCCGTGACGCTTCGGCCCGTCACCCTGTCAGCCTGTCAGCCCGCGTCAGCCGACCGCGATGACACCGTCGTCACTCACTCGCATCGGTATCTCGCAGTGGTCCGAGAAAGCCCTGGCTGTGCAACCCAAGGCCGGCGTTAAAGCGGGAGCGGAAGTTCTCCAGCGCCACCCAGGCGGCCAGCTCCACAATTTCGGCATCGCTGAAATGCCGGTGCAGCACAACGCCCAGTTCGTCCGACACCACCGATGGCGTCAACGTGGCCAGCTCGGCGTACTCGAGCACGGCCCGCTCCCGCTCGTCATAGAGATCACTGTCGCGCCACTGCCCCACCGCCCGCACCTTGGCCGGGTCGAGGCCCTCGTTCATGCCGAGGTAGTAGCCGTAGTCGACGCACCACGAGCAGCCGATGAGCATGCCGCTCCGCTGCACGGCCAACCAGCGCACCGTGGGATCCAGCTTTTTCCATCCCTTGGCCACCGATGCCTCCAGCACGCCGGAGGACATCAAGTACGCCCGCATGATGCGACGCCGCCTGCATCGGTTCCGCATCGATGCCGAACCGCTTCTTGCCAACTCGCCGGCCGAAGCGGGCGATCACGACCTTTGGGCTCGTGGTCGAGTGGAACGAGTGCCATGGGACACCACCTTTCGTCACCTACTGAGACGATCGATGCCCCTCGAACGTGACGGAATAACCGATTTCGCCAAAAATTCTTTTCCGAAACCCTCAAACCAAGCCCCGACTCAGCCCACCCCACCCGAAGGCTGCTGCGTCGTCCCGCCGTCGATCACCATGGTCTGCCCCGACATCCACGACGAGGCATCCGAGGCCAGGAACAGCGCGGCGGCGGCGATGTCGTCGGGCAGCCCCAAGCGCCGCAGGGGAATGTGGGCCGCAATCCGCTCCTCGCCCGGGCCCCTCCCACAGCGCACTGGCCAACTTGGTCTTGACCAACCCCGGCGCCAGAGCGTTCACCCGAATGTTGGGCGCCAACTCATAGGCCAGCTGTCGAGTGATGTGCAGCACCGCGGCCTTGGTGACGTTGTACCAACCGATCCCCGGCTCGACCCCCAAGCCGCCGATGGAGGCCACGTTGATCACCGACCCACTGGCCACGCCGCCTCGACCCAATCCCGCCCGCACCGCGGCGGCGGTCCAGACCACCACCGAAAGTTGGTTCACTTCGAAGGTCTTCTGCGCCCGCACCACGTCGATATCGAGCATGGGCCCGAAATAGGGATTGGTCCCAGCGTTGTTGACCAGTATGTCGAGCCCACCAAAGCGCTCTACCGTCGCCGCCACGCACGACTCGGCATCCTCGGGGTGGCCGACATGCGCCGCCTGCCAGGCCACCCGGCCCGTGTTCCCGCCCGGATCCAGCCCTTCGGCCGCCGCGGCCAGGTCCTCCGCCGTCCGTGACGTCAGCATCACGTTGGCCCCGGCTTCGAGGTAGCGGGCCGCGGTCGCCAGCCCGATCCCCCGGCTGGCCCCGGTGATCAGGGCCGTCTTTCCATGCAGTTCCAGTTCCATGTCCGGAGCCTTGCACGCTGGACCGGAGGCCGGGGCGCCGTAGCATCGAACCTCGTGAACCACTTGGCGGACGAAACCAGCCCCTACCTCCGCCAACATGCGGACAATCCGGTCGAGTGGTACCCCTGGGGCGACGAGGCCCTGCAGCGGGCCAAGGACGAGGACAAGCCCATCTTTCTCTCCATCGGGTACGCCTCCTGCCACTGGTGCCACGTCATGGCCCACGAAAGTTTCGAAGACGAGCAGACGGCCGCCGACCTCTCCCGCTGGTTCATTTCGGTCAAGGTCGACCGCGAGGAACGACCCGACCTCGATTCGCTCTACATGGCCGCCACCCAAGCCCTCACCGGATCCGGCGGCTGGCCCATGTCGGTGTTCTGCACGCCCGATGGCCGCCCCTTCTACGCCGGCACCTACTTCCCGCCCGAAGAGCGGCACGGCATGCCGGCCTTCCGCCGGGTGATTGAAGCCCTCGGGACGGCCTGGACGACCGAACGCGAGCAGGTGCTGGGCCAAGCCGACGCACTGGTCGAGGCCGTCCGTCGCGAGGTCCGCCTGGCCGAATCGCTGGCCGACGCCGAGGGTCTGACGCCCCGCGCCGCCCTCGACCCCGACGCCTTGATTGAGCAGACCGTCACCGGCCTCGCCAGCGGCTTTGATCCCGAATGGGGCGGCTTCGGCCCGGCGCCCAAGTTCCCCCGGCCCACCCTGGTCGAGCTCTGCTTGCGCCACTACCGGCACACGGGCTCGGAGCAGTCCCGCCACATGGCATTAACCACGTTGGATGGGATGGCCGCGGGTGGTCTCTACGACCATTTGGTAGGCGGCTTCTGTCGGTACTCCACTGACAACCAGTGGCTCGTGCCCCACTTCGAAAAGATGCTGACCGATCAGGCCCAGTTGGCCCGGGCCTACCTGCATGCCTGGCAGGAAACGGGCCGCGACAACTACCTGGCCGTCGTCACCGAGACGCTCGATTTCGTCCTGCGCGACCTGTCCACTCCCGAGGGTGCGCTTGTTCTCGTCGTTCGATGCCGACGCCGGCGGCGTGGAAGGCAGCCACGCCACCTTCACCATGGCCGAGCTCCAGGCCATCCTGCCCTCCGACCTCGTCCAACCCACCGCCGACTGGTACGGCTTCACGCCGGGCGGCAACTGGGAAGGTCGCACCATTCCGCGCCGGCCCGTGGGCGCATCGCTGCGCCGACCGGACCAGATTGAGGAAGCCCGCGCCCTGCTGGCTCAGTCCCGATCCACCCGGACGCAGCCCGCCCGCGACGAGAAGGTGCTCACCGAATGGAACGCCATGGCGGTCGCCACGCTGGCCGAGGCGGCCGGCGTCCTCGATGCACCGCACTACGCCCAACGGGCCGAGGAGATCGGCGAATTCCTCTTCCGCGAGCTCTACGTCGACGGTCGTCTGATGCGCAGCTGGCAGGGCGGTCGGGCCCGCCACCTGGCCGTGGCGGCCGACCATGCCTGGCTGACCGAGGCGGCCGTCCGCCTGGCCGAGCTCACCGGCAAGCGCATCTGGCGCGAGCGGGCCCAACAGGTCGCGCACTAACTCATCGACCATCTTCTTCGACCCCGACGCCGGCGGCTTCTTCACCACCGGCAACGACGCCGAAGCCCTGGTGGTCCGGCCCAAGGAGTTCGTCGACGGTGCCCTCCCGGCCACCAACTCCATTGCCCTGACCGCCCTCCTCAGGGTGCACGCCCTCACCGACGACCCCGCGCTCCAGTCGGCCATTGATGCCACCATCTCGCTGGCCCAGCCCCTGCTGCAGCGCCACCCCGGCGCCCTGGCCGACCTGGTGGCCGCACTGGGCATGGTCACCGGTCGCCAGGAGATCGTCATCACCGGTCATCGCCCCGAGCTGCTCGGCGAGGTCCGCCGCCACTGGTTACCCTCGGCCGTCGTGGCTTGGGGCGAATCCGATGACAGCGCACTCTTCGCCGACCGGCCCGACGGTGCGGCCTATGTCTGCCGTGGCTTCGTCTGCCATGCACCGGCCACCACCATTGAGGAGCTGTCGGCCCAGCTGAAGGGTCTGCCCCAGTGACGCTCGACGACACCTACGGCGAGCGCGCCCATCCGACCTCGAGGCCGAGCAGGCGACCCCACCCACCGGCACCCCGGCCGTCACCAGCCACCCCAGAGACGACCACCCCCGACGGCACCGACCCCAGCCAGCACCACCCCGCCGCACAACACCCGCCAGCCCTCCACCAACGCCAAGCCGGCTCGACTGCTCAAGCAGGCTGGCCGCAGCCGAGAGAAGCTCCCCACTTCAGGCGGATCGACCCTGCACCTGCTCGTGCTGGCCTCCACCCCGGAAGACACCACGGTGGTGGACCTCGGCACCCGCACCGTGATGCGGGTCAGGGTGCCTTGGCCGGAACATCACGAACCCGACATCACCGCCTTCGACGTGGTCGAGGTCACGCTGGCCGACGACCCCGAGCGGGACGACCTGGCCCAGCCTGAAGCCACCACGGCGGCCGACCTACCTCGCCACGTCGGCACCCTCAAGGGTCGGCGACTGCGCAAGCTGCTCCGCCGCATGGTGGCCAGCCCCGACGGACCCCTGCTGGGATTTCCCGGACCGTCAGCTCCCTACTGGGAGTTCCGCGGCTTCCGCCCCTCAGTGGCCCTCATCGAGCCAACCCGCAGCCCACAGCTCATCCGCCGCCACTCGGACCGTTCCACCTGGGTCCGATTCGGCTGGGACCGCGACGACGTCTGGCTGCCGGTCGAGGATCGCCACGCTTCCCGGGTTCTCGATGCCGCCCGGCGCGAGCGTCTCAGCGGCAAGGCCCTAGCCACCGCGTTGGGCTTTGATCCGCAGTATCTCTTGGTCACGGTCAGCCAGCCGCGGGACGGCCACTGCTACAAGGTGTGCGCCGCAGTCCTGCCCCGAGGCTGAGGCCCCGACCGATCACCTGACCCAAGCAAGGGTCAGGCGAGCCCTACTTGCCGAGCTTTCCCCCAGCCAGGTCCTCCGCCATGGCCCACCCGAAGGTGACCAGACGATCGCCCTTGGCGGCGTCGAAGCCGTCGAAGTGGGACTCGACCCCCTCGGGGATCTTGACCTTCTGGGCGTAGAAGTCCAGCCCGCCGGAGACGCTGCCGTCGCCCTTGAGCACGAACGTGCGGTCGTCCAGGCGGCTCTCGCAGCCAAAGCGCTTGGAGAGGCGGCGAGCCCAGGCCCGCTCCTCACCCGAGGACTTGTGCTCCGGGTAGGGCACGACATCCTGCAGGCCTGAGAAGGCTCGGAAGCCCTCCGGCGACAGGAGGCGGGTGCCCAGCAGGACGTCTTCGTCGGGGAAGGCCAACAGCGCCCGGCGGTACTGGTCGGCCATGATGCCCTTCAGTACCGCTTCGGCCCGTGAGGTCCGGTCCACGAGTGCCAGCCCTACCAGGAGCGATGGCGTGCCACCGATCCTTTCCAGGGTGCAGAACGAGTAGCCCCGAAGCTTGTTCCCCTCCCGAGCGTGCGTGATCAATACCCACGATTCGCGCTCCTTGGAAAGGAACCCGATATCGAACCCCGGGGAACGATCGGCACACAGATCAGCCATTTCCACCAGCTCAGCGTCGCTGAGCGCAGTGCAATCCTTGGTGCTCACTACGATCGGCATGAGGTGATTCTACTGGCTCCAACCAGTGCAGTCCCAACCGGCCCCCGGCGCACCCCGTCCCTCAAGGGCAGCCCGACCCCCACAAACCCCTGTTCAGGACCCCTTTAGGACAGGACGGCGGACTGCCCCAGGAGGCGCTTCAACTCCCCCACCAAGCCGTTCCGGCAATCCACGTTGAACTCCGGTCCGAGCCGCAGGACCTTCTCGCCCACGTGCAAAAGCACCGCCGACGGGCCCGGATGGCCGCTCAAGACGTCCTTCAAGCCCTGCACCTTGGCGTCGGTCAGCACGCCCAGCGGCAGCGAAATGTGCAGATCCTCCTCGCCCCGCTCGAGTACGGGCCGCGAGACCTCCATGCAGACGATCTTGGGCTCGTCCTCCCGGGTGTCGAGCCGCCCCCGCACCACCAAAATGGCGTCGTTCTCAATCAGCGCCCCGTACTCGGCCATGGTCTTGGGGAAGACGAACACCTCCATGGCCGCCTGCAGGTCTTCCAGCACGAAGCGGGCCATCAGGTCGCCCTTCTTCGTATAGGTCCGGCGCAGATCCGTCACCACGCCACCCACCGCACGCACCGGCGAGCGGTCCCCGGCGATCGGGTCCTCCTCCCGCATGTCCGACAGACTGCAATCCGTCAGCCGGGCCATGGCCTGTTCGAACCCCATCAGCGGGTGATCGCTCACGTACAGCCCGAGCATCTCCTTCTCGAAGGCCAGCCGTTGCCCCTTGTCGAACTCGGTATCGGGGATGGTCACCCGGGCGGAGCCCCAACCGGTGTCGACCTGTTCCTGCTCCTCGAAGGCGGCAAACAGGGACGTGATGCCCAGGTCGCGCTCCTTGCGCCGCTCCAGGGTGCGATCCACGATGCCCTCCAGGACGTGACACAACCCTTGGCGCGGATGGCCCATGGCGTCGAAGGCGCCGGCCTTGGTCATCGACTCCATCGTTCGCTTGTTCAGCACGGCCGGGTCCACCCGGTCGCAGAAGTCGAAGATGTCGACAAACGGTCCACGGGCGGTCCGCTCGGACACGATCTTGTCGACCAAACTTTCACCCACGTTCCGCACCGCGGCCAAGCCGAAGACGATGGCCGGACCCGCCATTTCGCCACTGCGGTCCGGGGCGAACTCGGCCACCGACCGGTTCACATCGGGCACCAGTACCGAAATCCCACGGGCCCGGCACTCGGCCAGATAGACCGCCGTCTTGTCCTTGTTGTCCTTCACCGAGGTCAACAAGGCCGACATGTACTCGACCGGGTAATGCGCCTTCAGCCAGGCCGTCTGATAGGCCACCAGGCCATAGCCGTAGGAGTGCGATTTGTTGAACGCGTAGTCAGCGAACGGCTCGATGATGTCGAAGAGCTTCGTCCCCAACTTGTCGCCGTAGCCCTGCGTGACACACCCGGCCACGAACTTCTCCCGCTCGGCGGCCAGCAGGGCGCGGATCTTCTTGCCGCAGGCCTTGCGCAAGTTGTCGGCCTCTTCCAGCGTGTAGCCGGCGAACTTCTGGGCCACCCGCATGACCGACTCCTGGTAGATCATCAGACCCTGGGTGTCGGCCAGGATCGGTTCCAGGTCGGCGTGCTCGTAGACGATCGGCTTGCGGCCGTTCTTCCGGTCGGCGTAGTCGTTGTGCATGTTGGCCGCCATGGGGCCCGGGCGGTACAAGGCGACCAAGGCCGCCACGTCGTCGAAGCTGGTCGGCGCCAGCGAGCGCATCAACGCCCGCATGGGTCCACCTTCGAGTTGGAACACGCCCACCGAGTCGCCCCGGCGCAGCATCTCCAACGTCGGCTCATCGTCCAGCGCCACCTTGTCGATGTCGGGCCGCTCATACCCCGAAGCGGCAATCAGGTCGAGCGCCCGCTCAATGATGGACAGGTTCCGCAGTCCCAGGAAGTCCATCTTCAGCAGCCCGAGGTCTTCCACCCCGTGCATTTCGTACTGGGTGACGATGGGGGCGTCCTCGGGCTTGCCACCGGCGGCGGGCTTGCGCTGAATCGGCAGGTAGTCGGTCAGCGGATCCCGCGAAATCACCACGGCGGCGGCGTGGATGCCGTCCTGGCGACGCAGGCCCTCCAGACCCAACGCCACCTCAATGACCTCTTTGGCCTCGAAGTCGGTGTCGTTCATGGCCCGCAGCTCCGAGGCGGCGGCGTAGCCCTCCTCGAAGCCTTCGGTCAGCGTCAAACAGGCGTGCAGCGGCGTGTCCCGACCCATGACCAAGGGCGGCATCAGCTTGGCGATCTTGTCGCCCACGATGTAGGGCTTGCCCAACACGCGGGCCGCATCGCGCACGGCGGCTCGAGCCTTGATGGTCGAGAACGTCACCACTTGCGCCACCCGGTCGCTGCCGTACTTGCTCGGCGGCGTAGCGCATCACGTCGGCGCGGTAGCGCTCGTCGAAGTCCATGTCGATGTCGGGCATCTGCCGACGGCCCGGGTTCAAGAAACGCTCGAAGAGCAAGTCGTACTTGATCGGATCGATGTCCACGATCTTGAGGCAATAGGCCACGCAACAACCGGCGGCCGAACCACGACCGGGCCCGACCCGGATGTTGTTGTCCCGGGCGTAGCGAATCAGGTCCCACACCACCAGGAAGTAGGCGGCGAAGCCCATGTTGCCGATGACGCCGAGCTCGTAGTTGATGCGCTCGACCACATGGGCGGGCACGACCGCGCCGTAGCGCTCCTTTGCCCCTTCGCATGGTGAGGTCCTGCAGATACAGCAGCGCCCGGTCCTCATAGCGATCGCCCACGAAGTGATCCGGCACCGGGAACTCGGGCAGGCTCGGCTTGCCCAACTCAATCTGCACATCGGCCCGCTCGGCAATCAGCAAGGTGTTGTCACACGCTTCGGGCAACTCGGAGAACAAGTGGCGCATCTCGCTGGCCGACTTGAGATAGTGCTCGGTCCCGTCGAACTTGAATCGATTGGTGTCCGACAGCAACGCACCGGTCTGCACGCACAGCAGGGCATCGTGCGCCTTGGCGTGTTCGCGCTTGGTGTAGTGGCTGTCGTTGGTGGCCAGCAGGGGCGCATTGAGTCGCTTGGCGATCTCGATCAGCTGCGGATTGGTCCGCTGCTGTTCGGCGATCCCGTGATCCTGCAGTTCCACGAAGAGGTTGTCCCGCCCGAATATGTCCTGGAGCCGAGCCGCTCTGCGCTCTGCTTCGGCGGCGTCACCGGCCAACAGTGCCTGTAGGACCACCCCACCCAGACAGCCCGTGGTGGCGATCAGGCCTTCGCTGTATTGCCCCAGCAGCTCCCAGTCGAGCCGGGGCTTGTAGTAGTACCCCTCCAGGTAGGCGGCCGAGGACAGCTTCAAGAGATTCCGGTAGCCGGTCACCGTCTCGGCCAAGAGGGTCAGGTGGTAATAGAGCTTCTGGCCGCCCTCGACGTCACCGCCGGTGTCGTCCACCTTGCCCCGACGCACCGGCCGTTCGTGGCGCGACTCGCCGGCCATGTAGGCCTCGGTCCCGATGACGGGCGTGATGCCCCGGTCACGGCAGGCCTTGTAGAAGTCCAGGACTCCGTACATGTTGCCGTGGTCCGTGATCCCCAACGCCGGTTGACCATCGGCCACCGCGGCGTCGACCAGCTCGCCGATCCGGGCCGCCCCGTCCAGCATGGAGAACTCGGTGTGGGTGTGGAGATGCGTAAACGACCGCCCCGACACCGGCCCTCCTTTCAGTACTTACAACGATGTGATTCTCGCGCGAAAGGTCGACCCTACCCGTCCCTGGTCACCCGCAGGACAATGGTGTGAACCACCTTGTCATGGAGGGTCTGCTTCTTCTTGTCCCACAGGGGCCACAGCATGTCGAGCAGCCAGACGAGGCCCAGCAGAATGAACAGGATGCCCAGAAGGCGGAACACCTGCTCCACCACCGCTCGGGCCAAGGCCGTCCCGTAGCCCAGGACATCGTTGGTGCTCTCGCGCACCACCCGGGCGCCGACCACCCTCATGCCGACCGTCTGACCCCGAGGGCCGCCGCACAGCAGCGTTGAAGTAGACGATGAAGAGCGACCGAGGTGAGGATGAACGACAGCAGCGAAAAGTGATCCCGGCGTCGATGACCATTCGCCTTCATGTTGAGGTGCACCTGCAGGACGTGCATATTCCGGAAGGCGAAATAGAGGACGATCAGCACCGGCAGGAAGATCAAGAGGTCGATCAGGTAACCCCCGAGCCGCGTCCCCCACGTGGCGTAGGGCACCCCACTCGGCGCATCGAATGACGAAGCCGGGAAGGGCGACGGCGCTCCCACCGGATACGAGGCGGGCGGAGGTGGCGGTGGCGGCGGGGCCGAGGAGCCAGACGGGGCCGAAGGCGGCGGCGGCATCGGCGGCGGGGCCGAGGGCGAGGGCGAGGGCGGGGGGGCCGAGGGCGGCGGTGCGCTGGCGGCGCCAGGGAACGCCGGCGGTCCCCCAGGACTTCCCTCAGTCGTGTCGTCAGCCATGCCTGGCACCTCCCCTAGGTCGAGCGACCATCATTTCAGAGTTGCCGGTCACCAAAGTGGGATCGCCCCCACCCGACACGCTCGCTCAGAGATACGTCCCCGGGCGCGCCTCGGAACTCTGCCCCGCCTCCGGCAGCCCGCGCTGGCGCATCTCCTCGAGCTGCGCCCGGGCCGCCATCTGCTGCGACATGAGGGTGGCTTGAATGCCGTGGAACAGGCCCTCGAGCCAGCCGACCAGCTGGGCCTGGGCGATACGCAACTCCGACTCACTGGGCGCCGCCTCATCAAACGGCAGGGCCATGCGATCGAGCTCGGCCACCAGATCGGGCGAAAGCCCTTCGGAGAGATCCCGGATCGACTGCTCGTGAATCTCCCGCAGGCGGGCCCGGCTCTTCTCGTCCAGCGGGGCCTGGCGCACCTCATCCAGCAGGGTCTTGACCATCGACCCGATGCGCATCACCTTGGCCGGCTCGGAGACTGATTCCCTTCGTTCGGGGGCTTCGCCCGCCTCGACTTCCCGCGCCGGACCCGGCGCCGAGGACCTCATCCGGCGACACCGCCTCCGCCTCGCTCACCGTGTCATTGCTCACTGCTTCGTTCTCGACGTTGGTCACCGGTTCATCCTCCCACTCACGCGCGTCCGTGCCGCCGGTGTCTTACGCCGACGGCCAGCTCAACAACGGCACGAACATTTCGGCTGAGGTGAGTGAACCGTGCCGGGCCAAGAGTCGCAGTTCCCCGGTATCGGACGGGTCCATGAACGCCGTCGGTGTGTGGGGCGCCAACACCACGTCGCCCATGCGAGCCAGCACCTCGGGCGAGGGCACGCCGCCCAGCCAACCCTCGCCCACGATGTGCTCCTTGGTGAACACCCAGGCCACATCGTCATAGATCTCGCTCGCCGCCGCGGCCACGTCGTCCGCCGCCCCGGGCTTCACATGGAGCCAGCGGAAGCGCCCCTCACCGCTCAAGAGGGTGATGGCACTCATCAGCTCGCCACCCAGCACCTCAACCGAATTGCCGACTTCGACCTGGCCGTGGTCGGCGGTGACCACCAGGACGGCGCCCGGCGGCAACGCGCTGCGCAGATCACCAACCAGCCGATCCACCGCTCTCAGTTCGTCCTCGTAGTGCTGGCCCAGACCATGGGC
Organism: uncultured Acidimicrobiaceae bacterium; assembly: GCA_963730785.1. GTDB lineage: Bacteria > Actinomycetota > Acidimicrobiia > Acidimicrobiales > RAAP-2 > Bog-473. The sequence goes on along the minus strand of CAVSTF010000010.1, from coordinate 324,675 downwards.
GTGGGCCACCTTGTCGATACCTTCGTAGTAGGCGTAGACGAATCGGCTGCCCGCGTCGAGCTGCGACCGCACGCCGGTCAGCAGGCCGGCCTGCGTGTGCCAGCGATGCAGGTCCACCTCGCCCAAGTGCGCCGCCGTGAATCCCGTCGGCCCGTAGTCGTAGCGGGTCACCACCGGCACCGGCGTCGGCGAGCCGGGAAATGTCGGGCACGGCTGGAAGACCGGCGGCGGCAGGGTGGTCCGGGCATCGACCCCGCCCACCGTCCACTGCAGGACATTCATGATCTGATCACCTTGGCTGATCCGGTAGCCCACGATTCCATGGGCCGCCGGTGGTTGGCCGGTGGCCAATGAGGTCAAGGCACAGGCGGTGGTGCTCGGCGCCACCGAGGTGACGGGTCCGCCCACCCCCGAGGCCAAGACAGGCGCCACCGACGCCCGGTCACGCAATTGCTCGAACCCCAGTCCGTCCAGCACCAGCAGCACGATCTGTGACGCACCCGGACCGGTTCGGGCAGCCAGGCTGGCGTGGCCGGCCCGTCGCCCGGCCTGGCGTCACCCTGACCGTAGAGCGCCGCCAGCAACGACGGCACGATGCTGGTCAGGCAGGCACCCCCGAAATCCGGCAACACGGGCTGGGCTTCAGTCACAGCGGCCCACCATAGAACCGCGGCACAGGGGTCCAATCAGAGGGTTGAAGGGGTCCCGCCCGGTAGCATCAGGGTGGTGAGGGTCTCGACGCGAGGTGATTACGCCAGCCGGGCGTTGCTGTCCCTGGCCCTGCATGGCGCCGATACCCCGACTTCCGTGCGCGACATTGCCGAGCGAACCGCGCTCCCCCAGCCCTATTTGGAGCAGATTCTCCTGGCGCTCAAGGGCGCTGGACTGGTGCGATCCAAGCGGGGCGTGGGCGGCGGCTACGTGCTGGCCCGCCCACCCGAAGAGATCAGCCTGGCCCAGATCGTTTCGGCCGTGGATGGGCCCATCGCCGCTGGCGACTTCGGCGAACCCCACGCCAATGGCGCCTGCGATCACGAAGGACAATGCATTCTTTTGGCCGTGTGGGCCGACGTGGGCGAAACCATCCGCACCCATCTGCAGTCCTTCAGCCTGGCCGACATGGTGGCCCGGGCCCAGGGCAACGTCGCCGCCACCGTCGGCTGAACCACGGTCGGCTAAGCCACCGTCGGCTGAACCACTTCGGCGACGCCTCAGGCCCTTCAAGCTTCTCAGTCGTCCTCTTTGTCGTCCGGCAGCGTGGCCGAGCGGTCCTCGCTCTCCAGCAGGGTCTCCGTCCGATTCCACCGCTCGATCACGGGCGTCCCGTGCTCCCAGCCCAAGACGCAGATCGCTGCCGGATCGAGCGCAAATAATCGGCCGCCCACCGGCGGAAGTCCCAGCCAGCGGGCCGTCAGCACCCGCAGGACATGACCGTGCGCCACGCAAAGGGTGTCGCCTTCGGCCTGCCGAGCCCGCTCAATTACCCGATCCACCCGGCGGCCCACATCGGCAGCCCGCTCGCCGCCCTCGACCCCGCCGGTCCAGATCGTCCAGCCGGGGTGATTGACCGCAATTTCGGCTGAGGTCAACCCGTCGTAGGACCCGTAGTCCCATTCCATCAGATCCGGCTCGGGCTGAGCCTCGAATCCGGCCAGCTGCGCAGGTCCTCCAGGCGCGCTGCAAGGGACTGGCCAAAACCAGGGCGAAATCATGACCTTTGAGCAGTTCACCTGCGGCTTTGGCCTGTTCTTCTCCCTCTGGTTCCAGGGGAATATCCGTCCGTCCGGTGTGTTGACCCGATATGGACCATGCCGTGGCGCCGTGGCGTAAAAGGACGAGGCGGGAAGGCACGCCGAGAAGATCACCACGGGTGGGCCGTGGGTGCAATTCGGCTCCGAACACCCACTTGGAATGATCTCGGCCACGGGAGTGTTGTACAAGGCAGATTCATCTCGGAGCACCCCGGGTACGAATGAGAGAGAGCACACAGAGAGCGTCGGGAGATCGACTGATGAAGAGCGCGGTGAGTACATCAGACACACTCGGGTTGATGTTGCGGGACCTTGACCAGTTCCCCATGCCCGATCATGAGCAGCAGGTGGAGCTGGCAAAGCGCGTCGTCGCAGGTGACGCCGCTGCCCGCAAGCAGATGATCGCGGCCAACCTTCGGTTGGTCGTGCACTGGGCCCGCCGCTACCAGGACCGGGGAGTCGATATGGCCGACCTCGTCCAGGAAGGCACCTTTGGTCTCATGCGGGCGGTCGACAAGTTCGACTGGGAGCGCGGTTTCCGTTTCTCCACCTATGCCACCTGGTGGATTCGCCAGGCCCTCCAACGGGCCGTGCAGCAGCACGGACGCACCATCCGCATCCCGCTGGAAGTGGGAGAGCAGATCACGCGCCTGGAACTGACCAAGGCTGAGCTGGCCACCACGTTGGGGCGCAAGCCCACCGAGGCGGAGCTGGACGAGGCGACCGGTATGACGGCCGACGAGCGGCACTCGCTCGAGGATGTGGCCCGAGTCACGGCGTCCCTGGACCAGCCTGCCGCTTCGGAGTCATCGACCACCCTCGGTGAGTTGGTGGCCCCGGATCAATCGGACTTCGTGGCCGACACGGAACAGACCATGATTTACGAGAGCGTGCGCCACGCCGTGGAGAGCCTTCCGGATCTCCAACGTGACGTCCTTCGGCTGCGCTTCGGCTTCGGCGGCGATGCCCCGGCATCACTGCAGTCGACCGCTGAGCGTCTCGGCGTCGGCGTGCGTCGAGTCCGTCGGGCCGAGGAAGAGGCACTGGCTGCCCTTTCCTTCGACGCCGATGTGGTCGGCGTCCACCAGGCGGCTTAGCCCTCCAGCAGTCTCACAGCATCATCCCCCCAACCCGGCGAGGTCGGGCGGAAGCGGCGAGGAAAACTCGACGCTTTCGCCACTCGTCGGGTGGATGAAGCCCAAATGAGTGGCGTGCAGGAAAAAACGCCCTGAGGGCAAGCGGGGATCGGGCGTGCCATAACGGGCATCGCCCACCACCGGGTGGCCAATGGCGGCCATGTGCACCCTGATCTGATGGGTCCGCCCACTCTGCAGCCGACACTCCAGCAGCGTCGTCGGCCGGGGCTCGGTGCGACGCTCCAGTACTTCGTAGGCCGTACGGGCCGCCTTGCCCCCAGCGGCGATGGTCATTTTGGTGGGCGTCCGGTTGGAGCGCCCGATCGGCGCGTCCACCTCACCCCTCTCGTCGGCCACGTGACCCTCCACCAGCGCCAGGTATCGACGCGACATGCTGCGGTCGGCCAGTTGACCGACCAGTGCCGCATAGGCCTCTTCGGTCCGAGCCACGGCCATGAGGCCGGAGGTGCCCTTATCGAGGCGATGGACAATCCCCGGGCGGTCGGGGGCGCACACGCCGGCCTCCACCAAGTCGGCCAGGTCGGGGAAACGACTCAGGAGCCCACCGACCAGCGTGCCCTCCTGGTGTCCGGCTCCCGGATGCACCACCAGCCCAGCCGGTTTGTCCACCACGACAACGGCATCGTCGGCATGGACCACCACAAAGACCACTCCGGCGTCGGGTTCCACCCCCGGGCCGCCATCGGTCGAGAGGGCCACCGACAATTCAGAACCCTCGGTCAGCAAGCCTTTGCCGACGGTGACCACGTCACCATTGAGCAGTACCCGCCCCTCAGCGATGAGATCGGTGGCCGCGTTGCGCGAGATGTTGGCCAGCATGGACACGGCCCGATCTACCCGAACGCCAGCCAAGAGCGCCGGCACCACGGTCACCATGACCTCGTCGACCTCGTCAGCCTCGTCCGCGTCGCCGTCCTCCTCGTTCATGTCACTGCTCCCGCCTGGGGCGTCGGTCGGCCGAAGAGCAGCGACGCCGCCACCACAATCGCACCAATGGTGATGCACGCGTCGGCCACGTTGAATGTCGGCCAATGGGTCAAGGTAATGAAGTCGGCCACCTGGCCATGGTGGTCATTGGCGATGCGCTCGCTGACGTTGCCGGCGGCACCACCCAGCAGCAGTCCCCCGCCGACTACCTGAGGCAAGGTGCGCGCTCGCGTGAGGACCACCGCCAACACCAACGTGCCAATCGATAACAGCACGGTGACCAAGACGGCTCGACCGCTGAACAAACTGAAGGCAAACCCCGAGTTGAAGGAAAGGGCCAGCCCGAAGGGACCCCACAGGTGCACCACTGAATGCAGGTGATGCTCGGCCAGGGTGGTGGTGATCCGATCGGCCACCACCACCACAACGGCCAGCCCGAAGGACAGCCCTAGTCGGAGGCGGCTCAGCGGCGCGAGAGCCCGCCGCTCTTGCACGCCACACACAGCCGGGCATAGGGCAGAGCCCGTAGACGCGGCTTGGGGATGGGCTGGAAGCAGCGCTCGCAGTAACCGTAGGTCTTGGCTTCGATCCGCTCATAGGCGAAGTCGATCTCCTCGACTGCCAGTGCGGCCTGACCCGACAAGGCCAGGTTGCGTTCGCGGTCAACCGTGATGGTGCCACCTTCGCCCGACTCTTCGTCGAACTGCACATCACCCGGCTCGCGCTCGAGCGCCAACGAATCGGCCTCGGCCCGCAACGACGTCGCCTGCTCTTGGTAGATGCCGCGCTCTTCGGCCAGAAGTTCGAGGACTTCCTCCAGGAATTTCTCGTCCTTGGCGTAGGGGCCAGTTTCCGGCTTCACCGGCGCCGGCGGCTTGGGCCGGGGGATGAAGGTGGTCCGGGGTGCTGCCGGTGGCGCCTCGGCCGCCGCCGCTTCAGCCACCAGGGCCGCCGCAGCCTTCTTCGTCGGGGCGGCCTTCTTGGCCGCCGGGGCCTTCGTGGCCGGAGCCTTCGTGGCCGGAGCCTTCTTGGCTGCCGCTGGTGCGGACTTCTTCGTCGGGGGTGCAGCCTTCTTGGCCGCCGGGGCTGCCTTTTTGGCGACCGGGGTTGACTTCTTTGCCACTGGCACGGCTGTGCTCACCACTTTCTTCGCGATGCCTTTGGCGGTTGCGACGACACCCTTTTTGGATGCCGGAGTGGCCTTGGCGCTTACGACTTTCTTTGCCGGAGCTGCCTTTTTGGCAGCCACCGTGCGCGATGCAGGCGCCTTTTTTGCAGGGGCGGCCTTGCTCGCTGGGGTCATTGTGTCCTCCTTCCCGACTACCTACGCAGTCGGTTCCCTGCCTCGAGGGAGCGGGTGACTATATCGGAACCCAGCGACCGGTCAAGCATCGCCCCGGAGTATCAGAGCGGGCGATGGACTCCCGTGCTGTGTGAGTTGGAGGCCGTCTGGAGATTCAAAGTCGGCGGACCATCGTCGTCCTGAGCGCTCGGGGTCGGCGCACCGTCGGATTCGCCGGCTCCCGGGCGGGGGGCCACACCGTTCTTCGGCCGCACGCCCATGAGCGAGTTGGCCGGCTGCACGTTCTCGTCCACCCACTTCAAAATGTCCGACAGGGCGCCCCGCAGGCGGTTGCGCTCCGACTCGAGATGGCGAGCCATGTTCTCCACGTCGGTGGCCAACTGCGTCCGCGTCGACTCCAGACGAGTCACCTCTTCCCGCAGCTTCTGCTGCGAGTCGTTCATCAGGTTGGTGGCGTCACGCTGTGCCTTCTCAACGGCGGAACGTGCGGTCTCTTCGGCCTGAGCCACGATGGCCGCTGCCTCGGCTTCGCTCTCGCGCTTGGTCTGGTCCACGAACTTCTGGGCCAACACCAAGGTGCGCTGCAACGTCTCGTCCGAAAGGCCGGCGTCGTCATTGCGGGCTGCCGGTGCCTCTGGGGCTTCTGCTGCCTCAGCCGCCGCCGGGGCCGAACGAGCCTCGCGCTCGAGTTGCACGATCCGGTCGCTGGCCTGACGCAGGCGTTCGGTCAGCTGGCGCACGTGCTCCTGCATCGCGTCGGCTTCTTGGGCCGCCCGGTCGAGGTACTCGTCAACCTCGTCGACGTTGTAGCCCTTTAAACCAAGGCGGAATTCGACCGTACGCAGCGTGTCGAGGATTGATGAAGAAGAGGGAGAACTATCCATGGTGGGCGAGTCTACCCATCCACTCTTGACCGGCCAGGAATGGTTCTCAGCGGGTGAGGACGGGAATCAACACGAACTGGGCCACCAAAATGACCACCATGAACGAGAGGTCCAGCCCACCCATGGGGCGGATCACCCGGCGCACCGGACGTAGCACGGGTTCGGTTGCCTTGTACAAGAAAACCTGGACGCTGCCGAGTGTGCTCCGGGGGTCGATGCGAAACCAGCTGAGCAGGGCCATCGGAAACATGATCAGCCAGAGGTAGGCCTCAATGAGATAGCCCGCCAGCGCAAAGGGTCCGGCCAGGGCAAGTTGAAAGTGTTCCACTACGCCGAAAGGGTAGTGCGCTTAGTCGCGCCCGAAGCCGCGCTCCACCAGGCGTTTCCGCTCTTCGTCAGAAACCTTCACGTTGGTTGGAGCGAGGAGGAAGACCTGGTCGGCCACCTTCTCCATTTCGCCGCTCAAGGCGTAGGTGACGCCGCTGCAGAAGTCGATCATGCGTCGCTGCAGATCCCGGTCGGCCATCTGCAGGTTGACGATCACCGGTCGGTTGTCCTTGAGACGGTCGGCAATTTCCTTGGCGTCGCCGAAGCGGGCCGGTGCCACGACGTGGACCCGGGCCTGGGCGGTGGGGCTGATAGCGGTGTCGACCGGGACGGCCCGGACGGAAGAACCAGCGACCTGTCGGGGCTGCATGGGAGTGGGCTGAATCCGGGCCGGCTGCTGCGAGACCGGCTCACGCGGGATGGTGCGAATACGGGTCATACCGCCCCCGTATTCCTCAGGCTGCTCGTACTCAGGCCGGGCGCGTGTCGACACGGGCGTGCCGAGAAGCCACGCGGCGCGCGATCCTCCAGATCGTCGTACTCGTCGTACTCGTCATCGAGCAGTCCGAGATAGACCATGGTTTTCTTCATGAACGAGGGTGCCATTACTTCTCCTGTCGCGGCCTAGCGTAGTGCCTGCTTACGACGCCGCGTGGGCCGCTGCACTGGCCTAAGGCCCTACCCGCAATCCACGTTCCCCAAACAGGCCGCGACCGATCCGCACCATGGTCGATCCGGCCGCGACGGCAGCCTCCAGATCGTCGCTCATGCCCATCGATCGCTCGGGCAGCCCCAGCTCGATCGGCCAGGTCGGCCACCGCCGCGGAAGCACGTCAGCGGCGGCGGACGGCTCCTGAGGGCGCCACCGTCATCAATCCACGTGACCTTGAGGCCCAGGCCGGACAGTCCGGCCACCAGTTCGGGCGCTGCCTCGAACAGTGCACCCCGTTGCGACCGGCCAGTCCCGTGCATCCATCTGGACCATGACAGCGGCCCCGGGGGCCAACTGGGCGATCCGCTCCCCCTCGAGCCAGCCGGGCCACGCTCTCCCACACCGACACCAACCGGCCAGTGGCCGCACCTTGTTCCGCTGGATGGTGCCCAGGAAGTGCCACCGGGTCCCCTCGGGACCGGGAGCCTTCTCCTCCAACTCGGCGGCGTAGTTCTCGCCGATGTCGACCAGCCCGACCGCCCGGGCGGCCGCGACCGCGGCCGGACCGAAGCTCTTGGTGACGGCCATCACCGCGCACCCGTTCGGGGTCGCCTCCGGCCTGGGCGATGCGCTGCCGCACGCCGGTCGAGGCGCGCCGCGACCTCAGCCGTAAAGGATCGTCTACCGCACCGCGGTGGGCGGCGTCGTCAGCGAAGGAAGGAGGGGACGTCGAAGTCGTCGTCGCCCAAGTCAAACTCGTTGTCGGTGCCGCCCGGCGCCGGCGTCGGCGAAAATGTCCACCGCGCCCCCATCGGAGGACGGGCTGAAGATCGACGGCGTCCGCTCGGCGGTCGGTGGACTTGACCGCCCCTTCTTCCCAGCGCTCGAAGCCGGCGGCAATCACGGTCACCCGCACCTCGTCGCCCATGTTGTCGTCGATGACGGCGCCAAAGATGATGTTGGCGTCGGGGTGGGCCACGCCGTGGATGATCTCGGCTGCCTCGTTGACCTCGAACAGGCCGAGGTCCGACCCACCGGCGATGTTCAACAAAATCCCCCGGGCCCCGTCAATGGAGGCCTCGAGCAGCGGGCTGGTGATGGCGGCCCGGGCGGCGTTCCCGGCCCGGCCCTCGCCGATGGAAGAGCCGATCCCCATGATGGCGGTGCCGGCGTTGGTCATCACCATCTTCACGTCGGCGAAGTCGGTGTTGATGAGACCGGGCACGGTGATGAGGTCGGTGATGCCGCGCACACCTTGCAGCAGCACTTCGTCGGCCATCTTGAATGCGTTGACCATGCTCGTCTTGTCATTGGAGACCGTGAGCAACCGGTCGTTCGGGATGACGATGAGCGTGTCGACCTTTTCCTTGAGGATCTGGATCCCCTTCTCGGCCTGCATGGCCCGGCGGCGTCCCTCGAAGGTGAACGGACGGGTCACGACGCCGATGGTCAGGGCGCCCAGCGACTTGGCGATCTCGGCCACCACGGGCGCCGCACCGGTGCCGGTGCCGCCGCCCTTGCCGGCGGTGATGAAGACCATGTCGGCGCCTTGCAGCGCTTCCTCGATGTCGGCTCGGTGCTCTTCGGCGGCCAGGCGCCCCACCTCGGGGTCGCTGCCGGCACCGAGGCCACGGGTCAACTGACGCCCGATATCAAGCTTCAGATCAGCGTCACTCATCAGCAATGCCTGGGCATCGGTGTTGGCCGCGATGAATTCCACGTTGCGCAGATTGGAGTCGATCATCCGGTTCACGGCATTCACGCCACCACCACCGACCCCGACCACCTTGATTACGGCCAGGTAGTTTCCTTGGGAAGGAACGGTCGTCATGATTCCCCTCGTCCTTGGGTCGATCGCCGACCGATCGCGCTCTGATTACACCGTCGTTGCTTTGTCCGCTGCCTTGTCACGAACACATCCACCTCGTATCCCTCATGCTCTTGGAAAGGTTGACGTTCACAGTTCGGCAACGTGGCCCCACGATACGAGGGGCGCTCCAACAGATCAAGCATCCTACGTCACCCTTCGGTCACGGTCGGTGCGTCGGGAACGCTGACATCGATCACGTCGCCGTCATGGAGCGTGGCCCCGGCCAAAATCGACGACACGTCCTCATACTTGGCGCTGAGCTGGGTCGTTGTGCCCAGGTCGACCAAAATCGGCGTGGTCATGGCCAGCTGGATCCAGCCCCCCGGCTCGACCCGCACGGCGGTCACTTGGGCCTTGAACGAGTTCGGCAAGGTGGTGGCCACACCGAGTGCCTCCCGGTCGGCCCCCATGAGCGTGCTCCCGATGGCCCCCGGCTGCTTCGGACCACTGATCACCATCAGTCCCGGAGGTTGCGGCGCCACGGTGGTCAGCACCCGGCCGTCGGCACTGAGTTCGGCCCATTTCCCGCCCGTCTCCGCCATGGCCAGCGCCGGCACTCCTTCGGTGATGACCACGCGCACGCCGTCGGGCCAGTGCACCGACACCTGGGCCGATTGCACCCACGGCAGTTGCTCAATGTCCGCCGCTGCCGTGCGCCGGTATTGATATCGATGAGGGGGCGATGGCTGTTGAGGTCTCCGGCCACTTCCACCTGGGCCGCCGTCTCATGGGTGGCGCCGATCACGGTGACCGATCGGGCCGAGAGCACCGACGAGTGCACCAGGTACCACCCGCCTACCAACAGCGCGGTAGCGATGAGCGAGCACGAGCAACGACGTAGAGACGGTCGACGGCCCTGCTCGCGGGTGACGGCGGTGCGGCGGGCCGAAATCCGGGGATCCATGCTGCCCCGCGGCCGCGCCTCGGGCGGGCGCGGTTTGGTCGTCGTGGGGCTCATGCCGCTCCCCCTCGGTCCGTGCCGCATCGCCACAGTCTCCTCGCCAGCGAAGCCCAACAGGCGGACCTCCGCCTGCAGCGCCACACCGCTCTGCTCCAGGACGACCTCCTGCACGTGGCGCATGAGCTCCACCACGTCGCCGGCTCGGCCTCCCTTGTCGGCCTGAATGAAATTGGCGTGCTTCACCGACACCTCCGCCGTGCCGAGGCGATAAGCCCTTCAACCCAGCGCGCTCGATCAGTCGGCCGGCCGAATCGCCGTCGGGATTGGTGAACACCGAGCCGGCATTGGCGCCACCGGGTTGGTGTTCGCGGCGCCAGCGCACGATCTCCGAAATGGCCGCCTGTTCCTCCGCGGCCACGCCGGGCGGCACCCGCAACTCCGCCGCCGTCACCAACTGGGTAGCCGTCACCGATGACGAGCGGTAGCCATAGGCCAAGCGGGCCACCTCATCGGTGCCACCGGATCGTCGACCCAACAGGTCCACCCAGCTGTACGAGTGGAGGCACGACCGCCATGTCCGACCCGTGACCACCGGCGTTCATGCGGACGGCGCCGCCCACCGAACCAGGCACCCCGACGGCCCAGCTCAGACCCGACCAGCCGGCATCGGCCACCTGGCGGGCCAGCACCGGCAACGGCGTCGACGGCCCCGACGCGCACGACCTGGCCGCCCCCGGTTCTCCCCCATCGCCCCTATCGGCCAACGGCAACTCGCACGAAGTTGAACCCGGTACCCAGCCGGACCGCGACCCCGTCAAAACCCGAGTCGGCCACCAGCACGTTGGAGCCGCGGCCGATGACAAACGTCGGCACGTTCCGCCCGGCCAACACCGAACGAAGGGCCGCCAGTTCGGCCAGCCCGTCGACCTCGACCAGCACGGCGGCCACCCCACCCACCCCGTAGGTGGTGAGCGCACCCAGCGGCGCCCCGGCGCACCGCTTCGGGCCCACGCGTCGGCCATCTCATCCCACCCGGCCGTGGTCACCACTGCGGGTCGTCCAAGAACTCATCCGGCAGCTTGGTCAGATCGCCGGCGCCGAGCGTCAGGCACAGGTCACCCGGCTGCAGCATGGAGGCCACCTGGCGCCGCAAGGCTTCCCACCCGGGGACGTAGACCACATGGCGCTCGGGATCCTGGGCTTCGATCGCCTGGGCGATGAGTTGACCGGAGACACCCGGGATTGGTCGCTCGCCGGCGCTGTAGATATCGGTGACCACGAGGGCATCGGCCAATCGGAACGCGCGTGCCGAACTCCTCGGCCAACTCGGCGGTGCGGGTGTAGCGGTGCGGTTGGAACACGGCCACAATGCGGTTCCAGCCGCCGGTTCGGGCCGTGGCCAGTGCCGCTTCCACGGCAAAGGGCAGATGGGCATAGTCGTCGACGAAGGTGACCCCGTTCGCTTCGCCCCGGAACTCGAAGCGACGACTCACACCGGCAAAGCGGGCCAATGCCCGAGCCACGAACTCGAACGCCACCCCAATTTTCAGGGCGGTAACCGCAGCCAACGCCGCATTGCGGGCGTTGTGGAGTCCGGGCACGCCGACGGTCAACTGACCACCAGCCCCATCGGGACCACGTAGGGAGAAGGTCACCGAACTCCGGTCCAGCTGCACGTCCTCCATGACGAACGTGGCCGCTTCGGATGTACCGACCGACCAGCCCCCGTGGGCCGAGCCGATGGCACTGGCGTTGACATCGTCGGCGGAGACCACCGAGCCGCCCGAGGCTCGGGCGACGAAGGTGGCAAAGGCGGCTCGTAACTCTTCGAAGGTGCCGTAGTGGTCCAGATGGTCGGATTCGACGTTGGTCAAGACGGCCACCTCGGGCTGCAAGGCGACAAAGGTGCCGTAGCTCTCGTCGGCCTCGACCACCAACCACTCGCCGATATCCCAGGCGGCGTTGGTGCCGATCTCGTTGACATCGGCGCCGATCAGAAAGGACGGATGGAGCCCGGCCTCGACCAAAATCACCGACAGCATTGACGCCGTCGTCGTCTTTCCCTTGGTCCCGGCCACGGCCAGGCAGCGGCGGGTGGCGCAGATGGCGGCCAACATGCCGGAGCGGGGAATGACCCGGGCCCCTTTTTGATGCGCCGAGGCGACCTCGGGATTGGTGGGCGCCACCGCCGGTGAATAGGTGACGGCGTTGACGTAGCCCACGTTGTCGGCTCGATGTCCGACGGCCACGGCGATGCCCTGGGCCCGCAGACGATCGGCCACCGGAGAGTCCTTCAGGTCGGAGCCGGTGACGGTGTGCCCCATGGCCCGCAGCACCAGTGCGATCGCGCTCATGCCGGCCCCACCGATACCGACGATGTGGATGCGCTGCGTCTCGCGCAGAGAGAACAGCTCCTCCTCAGCGGGCATGGGCATCCACCACCTCAGCCACCAACTGCGCCGCCTCTGGTCGACCGGCGGCATGGGCGGCGGCCGACATCGCCGTCAACCGATCGGCGTCAAAGAGCACCGCCGGCACATCGACCAGCAGGCGATCGGCCGTGCAGTCGGCATCGGCCATCACCAGGGCGGCTCCAGCGGCCGCCAACGCCCGGGCATTGAGGGTCTGATGGTCGCGGGGCGCGCCGGGGAGCGGCACCAGTATCGACGGCATGCCCGAGACCGACAGTTCGGCCACCGTGTTGGCCCCGGCCCGGCAGATAAACACATCGGCGGCTTGGTAGACGAGCGGCATCCGGTCCTCGAACTCAATGACTCGATAGTCCACGCCGAGGCCCTCACTGACCCACCGGCCGAAAACTGGGCGTAGTCACGGCGCCCGGTGATTTGGTAGATCGTCACGGGCACCGATGGCTGCCAACGGGCGGCCAATTCGGCGATGGCCGTATTAATCCGTCGAGCCCCCAACGATCCACCAGTCGCCACCACGAGGAGGTTGTCCTCGGGTACACCCAGGGCGACTTTGGCCTGGCGCCGACCCGCTTCGGAACGATCCAAAGCGTTGAAGTCGGGTCGCACCGGCGTACCGGTCAGGGTGGAATGGGGCAGACCCATCCCGGGGAACGAGACGGTGTTGGCCGCCGCGAACCGGGTCAGCAGTCCGTTGACCGCACCCGGGACGGCGTCAATGTGCACCAGCACCAGCGGTGCCCGCACCACGACAGCGGCCACCCCGGCAGCCAAGCTGGCGTAGCCGCCGACCACCACCACCACGCCAGGCCGCCGACCCACGAACGATCCGATGGCCCGCAGGACGGCCCAGCCCAGCCCGAGGACGGCCCCGGCGTTGTCCCACAGGGCCCGTGGCTTCAGGCTGCGTCGGATCCCCCGGCCGGGCAGCAAGGTAAAGGGAAACTCCAAGGGCGGCCACACGGTCGCTTCCTGCCCGCGGCGTGAGCCGAACAACTCGACGTCTTCGGGGGCATGGCCCCGGCTCACCAGGGCCCGGGCGATCTGCAGCGAGGGGACCACGTGGCCTCCGGTACCCCCACCGGCGATCACCGCACCTCGAGAGCCTCGTGCGCCGTTCACCGACCTCGCACGCGAGCGCCGACCGGTCGCGGCAGGCGTTCACCGTGCTCCTGCCGGGCGATGTTGATCAGAATGCCGGCGGCCAACATGGTGATGACCAGTGAGGATCCACCAAAGGAAATGAAGGGCAGCGGAATGCCGGTCACCGGCAGCACGCCCACCACGGCCCCGATGTTGATCAGCGCCTCGCTCCCGACCCAGGCCACCAAACCAACGGCCAGCAGGCCACCGAATCGGTCCGGGGAGCGCATGGCGGTACGGATGCCCAACCAGACGAAGGCACCCAGGAGCAGCAGCACGCCGGCGGCACCGATGAAGCCCAGCTCCTCACCAATGACCGAGAAGATGAAGTCGGTGTGGGCGTTGGGCAGGAAACCCCACTGCTGCTGCCCGCCACCGAGACCGGCGCCGAAGAGGTGGCCCGAACCGAGACCGATCAGGGACTGCACCACCTGATATCCCGAACCCGATGAGTGCACCGACGGATCCAGGAAGGAAATGAGTCGCTCACGCCGGTAGGGCGACGCCACGGCCACGATGATGGCCAGGCAGGTCAAGATACCGAGCACCTTGAAGACCGGCCCGAGTCGCACGCCGGCCACGAACAGCATGGTGATGGCGACACAACCGAGCACCATGCCGGTACCCATGTCGGGCTGCATCAAAATCAGGACGCCGGCCAGGCCGGTCACCATGAGCAGCGGCCCCATGATGCGACGATCGCTCGAACCCTCATCGAGCCGGCGGGCGATGAAGTCAGCCGAGAACAAGACGAGGGCCAGTTTCATCAACTCGGACGGCTGAATGCGGAACTGGCCGAAGCCCACCCAACGACTCGAACCCTGCACGTGGACACCCACCCCGGGCACCAGGACGACGAGTAACAAGAACACGGTGCCAATCAGGAGGATGGGGCTGAAGCGCCGGATCTTGCGGTAGTCGACCCGGATGGCCACCGTGAGCGCCAGCAGTCCGGCCACCATCCACATCACCTCGCGGATGAAGATCGACCAGGGGCTGCCGTAGAGCGAAATCGAAATGACCGATGATGCGGTCCCGACCATGACCAGGCCGATGATGCACAACAGGGCCACCACCACGCCGAGCAGGGTGGCCGTGGGTAGCTGGCGGATGGAAGCGAACGGACCCGAAGCGCCGGACTTGGTTGACCGGCCAACTGTCGTTACCGGTCGGCGATCAGCTCGCCCCGCTCGAGCCGATTCCCGACTGCGCTGCCGATTCGACGAGTGGGAAGCGGTGGCGGCACGATTCGGCGTCATGCCACGCCTCCCGCGGCGCGCGCGACAGCCCGGTCCGACACCCGACACATGTGGACAGTTTCTCGCACTATCCGGGCAAAGTGGTGGAGGTTCATGATGCGATCTTCGCCACGGTCAAGAAATCGCCATAGAAGATGCCCAATCCCAGGGCCACGAAGAGACCACCGAGGATCCAGAAACGAACCAACACGGTCGTCTCGGGCCAGCCGCCCAATTCGAAATGGTGATGAATGGGGGCCATGCGAAAGATGCGTCGGTGAAAGGCGCGGAAGCTGATGACCTGCGCGATAACCGACAAGGTCTCCATGACAAAAAGGCCGCCGATGATGGGCAGCAACAGATCGAGGTTGAGCAACAGGCACAAGGCGGCCAACCCGGCACCGATCGACAATGAGCCGGTATCGCCCATGATGATTTTGGCCGGCGCCGCATTCCACCAGAGAAAGCCGAGACACGCGCCGGCCAGCGCCACCGCAACCAGCGCCAGGTCGATCGCCGCCGGCTTGTGCACTTGGTAGATGTAGTAGTGCCGGAAGATCCAGTAGCCCATGATGGCCAGGACGCCGAAGCAAAAGGCCGATGATCCGGCGGCCAAGCCGTCGACCCCGTCGGTGAGGTTGACCGCGTTGGACGTCCCCACCATGACCACCACGGCGAAAATCACCCAGCCGTACTGTCCAAGGTTGATGCCCGGTACGGAGTAGCGGGTGAACGACAGCGCCGTCGACGTATGGGCCCAATGCAACGACAGCTCGGCGAACAGTACGGCGAAGCCAAACTGGGCGCCGGACTTGGCCCGCTTGTTCAGTCCCAGGCTGCGCTTGTGGGTGACCTTGATCCAGTCATCTAGAAAGCCGATGCCGCCGAACGACACCACAGCCATGATGGCTAAATAGCCAGTACGAGAGAATCGAATCTCGGTCCCGATGTGACCGATGGCGTACCCGAGCACCACCCCGAAGACGATGGCGATGCCACCCATGGTCGGCGTGCCGGCCTTGATGCTGTGACTGGCCGGACCGTCTTCACGGATGGGTTGCCCAATGCGACGGGCCCGTAGCCAACGGATGAGCACGGGCGTGGTCAGGATGGCGACCCACATCGCAACACCGCCCGAGACGAGCAGACCGAGCACTGGCTAGATGCTCCTGATTTTCGAACCGACCGACGGCGTTGGGGTCCACGTCAGTCGGATCGCTGCTGTAGTGCGCCGACAGGGCCAGGCGCGCCTCGAGGACATCGTCGAACGGCAGCCGGTGACGGCCGACTTCTTGATACGTCTCGTGACCCTTGCCGGCGATCACCACGACATCGCCTGCCTTGGCCGCCTGGAGGGCCCGGCCGAATGGCCAGCCGTCGATCGGGCTCAATCACCGTCTCGGCCGTGGCATCACTCCCGATCCCCGATCGCACCTCGGCGATTATCGACATCGGATCCTCGTCTCGGGGGTTGTCCGACGTCACGATGGCCAGGTCGCTCATGGTGGAGGCCGCCCAACCCATCTTCGGACGCTTCTCACGATCGCGATTGCCACCGCAGCCGAAGACCACAATGACCTGCCCGCCGGGAGCGGCCAGCGTACGGGCCTCGCCCAGTACCTTCTCCAGCCCGGCCGGCGTGTGCGCGTAGTCCACCATCACCGTAAAGGGAGGTCGAAGTTCCGAGCCGACTGCGTCGGTTCCCGGCGCGGCGATGATCTGCAGCCGGCCCGATACCGGGGTGACCGACCTGAGTGCTTCGGCCACCTCGCCGGCTTCCAACCCCACGCTCAGTGCCGCCTCGGCGGCCAGCAACGTATTGCTCACGTTGATGGCGCCCGTCAACGGTGTGACGACGCGCTGGTCGCGCCAGGTGAACTCGGTGTGCCCCGGTCGCAGGACGACGTCGCTGGCATCTTCGTCGTGGACGGCCTGCATGGGAATGCGGGCCTTGTCCAGCAGACGCTGACCCCACGGGTCGTCGGCATTGACCACGGCACGGAGGGCATGGTCAGGAGGTGAAGAGAATGCTCTTGGCCTCGAAGTAGGCCTCCATGGTCTGGTGGTAATCCAGATGATCGTGGCTGAGGTTGGTGAACACGGCGACATCGAAGTGGACACCTTCCACGCTGCGCCTGCACCAGCGTGTGGCTCGATACCTCCATGGCCACCGCATGACGGAGTCCATCCCAACGCTGCCGGTCCCGAACGCCCGCCAACAGGCGCTGGACTTCGGTCGCTTCCGGCGTGGTGCGGGCGCCCGAGAGGGTGCCCATCACGTTGGTGGGTCGTCCGCTGGCATCGAGCAGATCGCCCAGCAGGCTGGTGACGGTGGTCTTGCCGTTGGTGCCCGTCACGCCGATCATCAGCAGGTCGCGGGCGGGGAAGCCGTAGAAGGCGGCGGCCAGGCGGGCCATCACGGGGCGAATGGTGCCGGGAGCCACGCAGGTCTGGACGACCGGCTGACCAAGGAGTTCAGGAATGATGTGCTCGCAGACCAGACCGACGGCGCCCCGATCGACCGCCTCGGCGGCAAAGGCGTGGCCATCGCTGGCCAATCCGGGAATGCAGCAGAACAGATCGCCCGGCACCACTCGTCGGCTGTCATGGGTGATCCCGGCGATGTCGACCGCGCTCGGGTCCCCGGCGCTCTCGAGGACCTCTATGTCGTCGAACAGGAGGTTCATCTGGACGGTGTGCATGGTCGTGGCGCGGGCGGAGAGTACACAGTCAATCCGTGCCACTTCCCACCAGCGGGCCGATGGTATCGGGTCACGTGATGTCCTGGGCTTGAGCCGACGCCGATTCTTTGGTGCTGCTGGAGGGGATTTGGGTGGCCGCGCCCGGCGTGGTGGGGATGTCGTAGCGGTGCAGGGCGTAGCTCATGATCTGCGAGAAGACAGGCGCCGCCACGGTGCCACCGAAAATGGGCGTCGGGCGATCAAGGACCACGTTGATGGACAGAGTCGGGTTGTTGACGGGGGCGAAGCCCACGAAGGAGGCCATATAGGCCCCGGTCACATAGGAGTCCTGCCCGGTCGTCGGGATCTGCGAGGTACCGGTCTTGCCGGCCACGGTGTACCCGGGCACGGCCGCCGTAGCACCGGTACCGCTGTCAATCACCTGCTCGAGCATCGAGGTGAGTTGGGAGTCAACCGAGGTCGAGAAGGCTCGGTGGGTCGGCGAGGCGGCGGTGGCCTTCACGGTGCCCGCCGGGGTGACCGTGCCTTCCACCAGCTTGGGCTGGACGAAGACGCCCCCGTTGGCCACGGCGTTATAGGCATCGAGCACCTGCAGGGCACTGACGGCATCGACCTGTCCAATCGGCAGGGAGACGAAGTCGGTGGGCTCCCACTGGGCCGCCGTGGCCAGCAGGCCGGGCGATTCGCCCGGGAAGTTAAGGCCCGTGTCCTTGCCGAAGCCGAGATTGCCCACCTGATCCAAGAGGCGCTGCTCCCCCAGGTCCTGGGCGATCTCCGACGTACCGATGTTTGAGGACTGGGCCAGGATCTGCGTGGCCGTCAGGTTCTCGGTCGGGTGCGGATCGGCATCATGAAAGGTCGACCCGTCCAACTTGATCTGGTCGGGCACGGAGAAGACGGTGTTGGGGTTGATGATGCCGTCCGCCAGGGCGGCCGAGAAGGTCACCAACTTGAAGACCGAGCCCGGCTCGTACAGCTTGGTGACGGCGTAGTTGCTGGGCGCCTCGGTGACCTCGTCGCTCGGACCGATCGGGATGACGCCACCGGCTGCGGTTTGCGCCGCCGGTGCGGTGGCCAGCACGGGCGCGTCCGGGTGCGTCGTCACGAGGTTGGCCATGGCCAGGATTTGGCCCGTCTTGACGTCCATCACGATGGCCGTACCGCTCAACGACTGGGAGGTCTCGATGGCGCTGGCCAGCGCCTGCTCGGTCTCGTATTGCAGTGCCGTGTCCAAGGTCAGCTCAATGCCCGTACCGCTCTTGCTGTTGACCACGTCGGAGACCGGTGACTGGGGCAGCGCCACGCCGGAGGGCGAGGCCAGGATGGTCTCCTTGCCGGCCGTGCCCGACAGCAGGGAGTTGTCGCCGTACTCCAGGCCGGCGGCGCCCGCTCCAGCACCATTGGTGAAGCCCAACACCGGGGACGCCAGGTTCCCGTTGGTGACGATGCGCTTGGCGTCGGCCACCAGGGTGATGCCGGGGAAGGCATCCTTGGTGATGGTCTGTCCGGCCGACTGCGACACCTGGTGGGCCAATACGACGTAGCCCGACTTCTGATGCAGCTCCGGAGCCAACGTGGCGGCCGGTACCCCGACCAGCGGCGACAAGGCCTGCGCCAACTTCGCCGGGTGCGCGACCTGGAAGTCGTCGGCGATCACGTCATCGGTGGGGACCGACATGGCGAGCGGTGCTCCGTTGCGGGCATAGAGGCCGCCCCGGATGGCGGCCAGCGGCACCACTTTCGACGACTCCTGTCGAGCCGCCGCGGCGTAGGTCCCCGAGTGCAATACCTGCACGGCCACCAAGCGCAGCACCAAGGCCAACAGAGCCAGAATCAGCACCAGGCGAAACAGCTTGATGCGGCGGTGGAACTTGTCGCCCGCCCAATCAGTTGGATTGGTGCGAGCGGGCTGGCGCTTAGTCCGGCGAGCCGACGGCGGCGCTGATCGAACCGGCCGAGACGGCCGAGTTGGCCGAGCCGGCGCAACGGTGCGCGGCCGGGCGGGGCGATCCGGCCGCGTCGCAGGCCGCTGACGAGGGGCGGGACGAGACGTCGGACGCGGCGTGACCACCACATCGCGAGGTGCGATGGCGCGCGCGCGTTGAGCCGCATGTCGAGTGGTGACGCTCATTGCGACGGCGTCGACGTGGTTGAAGTAGCGGTCGCCGGCGGAGCCACCGGCACCGGCGTGACGTTCGGCGTGGCCAGCGGTGTGTTCAGTGAGACATAGGGCAGTTGTTGTTCGATCGGGTGCACCATGTGCAGCGAACCAACCGCGGTGGACACGATGCGAGATGACACTTCGAGGGCCGATACCTCAAGCTGGAGCTGCCGATGGGCGTTCTCGGCCTGCTGCACCTGTTGGGTCACCCCGGACAATCGGACCTGACCGTTGGTCAACATGGTCTGGCCGATCACTGCCGCAATGAGGGCGCACACGACCACGGCCAACGGCGCGAACGACATGAGGCGCCGAGCTCGAGAGCTCCGGCGTCCGGCGGTGACGACCTGGAGCGGTGCCTGCTTGGGTGCTTCCCGTGTGCTGCGGGAAGGAGCGGCCTTCCGAGCGGCGGCCGTATTGGCCGCTGGTGGCGGCGGCGTCATGGGGCGTCCAAGGTGCGAACGATGGCCCGTAAGCGGGCGCTTTCGGAGCGACGGTTGCGCCGCGATCTCTTCCGGCGCTGGCCTTGCGGGCACCCCGGAAGACCAGTTCGAATTCCGGACGGGCTCCGCACACGCAGGGCAGGTTGGGCGGGCAGGTGCAGCCACCGGTCGCCGCGTCGGCGAAGACCTGCTTGGTCAGGCGGTCTTCGCCCGAGTGGTAACTGATGACGGCGCAGCGACCGCCGACGGCCAGCAACGACAGGGCGTCAGGCAAGGCCGCAGCCAGTTGACCCAGCTCGTCGTTGACTTCGATACGAAGAGCCTGGAAGACACGGGTGGCCGGGTGGCCCTTGCGGCGTACCGCGGCCGGGACCGCAGAGGCCACCACTTCGGCCAGCTGGCTCGTGCTTGTCAATGGCCGGGCCGCCACCACCGCGTGCGCGATGCGTCCCGCCAGACGGCCTTCACCGTTCTGGCGGAACAGTGCCGCCAGGTCACGCTCGGCCAGGGTGTTGACCAGCTCCGCCGCCGTCGGACCCGCCGATTGATCCATTCGCATGTCGATGGCGGCGTCGGCCCGGAAGGAAAAACCCCGCTCAGCCACATCGAGCTGGGGGCTGCTCACCCCGAGGTCGAAGAGCAGGCCGACGACAGGACCATCAGCCACACCGTGCACGACATCGGCCACCGCGGAAAAGGGCGAGTGGACCAGGCGAACCCGATCACCGAAGCTGGCCAGGCGCTCGCCGGCCGCCACGAGGGCCGTGGTGTCGCGATCGAGCCCCAGCACCCTCAGGCCGGGGTGGGCCTCCAGTAGCGCCGCCGAGTGGCCGCCGCCGCCGACGGTGGCGTCGACGATGAGACCGGCTGGCACCGGTGCAAAGAGGGCGACGACTTCGTCGCGCAGTACGGGGATGTGGTCGAACGAGTGGGCCATCTGCAGTTCCCCGACAGGCCGCGCCGGCGAAGGGTGGAGTTTCGCTGGCTGCGTACGGCAGAGGGCGGAGGTGGTTTCTGCCGTGCTACCAGTCGAGGAACTGCACATGGTCCAGCGGGCACATGCCGCCGCTGATCGGTGCTGGAGGGCGCCAGTGGTCACCCGTCCTCGTCGTCGCCCAGGAGCCAGCTCTCCTCGGGCAACACCTTTTCGGCCCATTTGGCTGGGTTCCACAACTCGATCCGATCGATCACGCCGAGCACCAGCACGTCGGTCTCCAAATTGGCGAAGCCCCGGAGCAGCGATGGAATGGGCATACGGCCCTGACGATCGATCTCCACCTCGTGTGAGCTCGATGCCCAGACACGAGCCCGGTTCCGATCCGTCCTCCCCGTCTCGGACCGTTCCTGCATCACGCTCATCTGCCGGTCGAATTCGCCGGGGGTCCAGAGGGCCAAACAGCCCTCGGAATGCTGCGCCAGGTAGCCGCCCCGCTCGAAATGGGCGCGGAACTTCGCAGGCAGGATGACCCTGCCCTTGATGTCGAGCGTGTGCTCGTACCTGCCCACAAATCCTGCCACTGGCTAGATCTCCCATGACGCTCCCTGAGCTGCGTCGTTGAACGCCCGTTCAAACCATTTCGCACCACTTTACGCCCTTTCCCTCCCCTAATCAACCACTCAGCGCCCCTATCTGCCCTTTCGCGCCCAAAGGATCGATTTGAGCGCGCCGCGGCACACCCGAAGACGTGGATGTAGTGCCATTTGGGGGGCCGAGCCCTCCCTTATCGCCTCGGAGAGGCGGCGTTGCCCTGTAGGTGTCCCAAACGGGACCCGTTAAAGGGGTGAAGGGGTGCGTCGGGAGGAATGGGGTGGAGCCGGGGACCAAGTCCCCAAGAAGCTGGCCCTATTCGGCGTGCTCCCAGGTCGGGAAGGACGAGAGCAACGCGGTGCCAACCGTGGCCGCATCAGCGAGGGCCGGTTGAATTTCGGTCAGGCCAGCGGCCAGGGGGGTTAGATCACGCACCAGGTGTGCGCCCATACCGGCGTCAAGTTCGAGCAGGTCCACGAGTGCCTGGGGCCGCCACGCCACATAGGCACAACACAGAAAGAGAGAACCCTCTCGGCTGCGCCATTGGGAAAGGCCGACCACCTTGCGCTCGGCGCAGAACACTTCACCCGGGCCTCGACCGGCAAAACACACCAGTTCCCCGAACGATCCCGGGACAGCCCGCTCCATATGGACCGACCAGGGCGCTCGGTCCGAGACGCCCAAGGCATGCAGCCACCACTGCCCCACCCAACCCGCCGCGGCGCCGACATCGGGCTCCCACAGCGGATCACTGCGGGGGATCCAGGCATCAATCCACACCTGGTTGTCGGGTTCGAGCAGCACCGCTCCTCCCCCACCCCGCCGTCGCACCACCTCTACTTCGTGCTCGTGCACCGCCTGGCGGGACACCAATTCGGGTCGTTGGGTGCTCCCCAGCACCAAGGTTGGTCGCTCAATCTGCCGCATGACGGCATGACGACTGGTCAGCCCACGGAATTGCTCGACATCAAAGAGCCCCGGATCGACCACCGCGAGCCGAGATCAGGACGCCGCAGCGAGATACGGCTCCCACAGCGGGTCGACATCAGAAAGGTGTCGCAATCGCCACAGGTGTCCGTCGGGCGGCCCGGGCTTGACCCGGAGCGTCCAACCCAACTCGGACAACAACAGATCGGCCTTGTGCAGATTGTCCCGTTTGCAGGCCGCCACCACATTCGTCCACTCATGCAGGCCGCCCCGGCTGCGCGGAATCACATGATCGATGGTGTCAGCCGGCTCGGAGCAGTAGACGCAGATGCCGCCGTCGCGTCGAAGGACTGAGCGCCGGGTTACGGGCGGCGTCCTGGCCCAGCGGGGAATGCGGACCATTTGGGCCAGCCGCACAATCGAAGGCACCTCGACGTCGAGCGAGGCGGAATGGAAGACGGAGCAGTCTTCACGGAAGGCCACAGGCTCGGCTCGACCGGCGAGGACCAGAACGACGGCACGACGATCTGACACCAATGCCAGCGGCTCGTAGGTCGCATTCAGGAGGAGCACGCGCTCCATAACAGTGGAGAGGCTACCCGGCGGGAGGCCGTGACCTCTGACACCATCTGAGGTAGGCCACCACGTCGTCACCCTGCAGCGCCGAACTGTCCCCGTCACCACCAAGTGCGGTGACCAATCGGAAGTGCCAATAGGCATCACCGGGCACCGGCAGAAAGGGTGCCCGGCGCCACCACTGTCGCCGGGCCAACCGCTTCACCGTGGTGAGGCCGGTCCACCACAACGTCGGGTGTGGCAGCAGCGCCCGCACCACCGTCGCCGTGTCCCGTCCCCAACGGTGCGCCGGCGGATCACTCATTTGACGGCGTCCAACCCGTGCCAGCCCACGGCAGACGCACCGACCAATGGGCCGGCATCGCCGAGCCCGCCGGGTATCACCCGGGCGCCGTGGGTGAAGTCGAGCCCACAGCGCCGGTCCAGTTCGCGCTGGGCGGCGTCAAAGAACGTGTTGCCGAATCCCAACGCCACCGAGCCACTCACCACCGCCAACGGTAGATCGAGCAGGTTCACCACGGCCGAGATGGCCAGCCCCACCAAGGTGCCGGTCCGTACTTTCATGTCGTCCGAAGCCAGTTGCGCCGGTTGACCCGTGATGGCGGCGATGGCCGTGCCCGAAGCCTCGGCTTCGAGACACCCTTGGCTGCCACACACGCACGGACGGCCATCGGGCACCACGACCATGTGGCCAATGTGTCCGGCGTTACCCGAAAGGCCGTCCAACAGGCGGCCATCCAGCACGACCCCGCCACCCACGCCGGTCGAGACCACCATGGCGATGTAGTCGTCGAGCCCGGCGGCAGCCCCGATCCAGCCCTCGCCCCGAGCCAATGCCTTGGCGTCGTTGTCGACGAACGTCGGCGCGCCGACCAGCTCGGCCAGTCGAGCCCGCAACGGGAAGGCCCGCCAGCCACCGATGTTGAGGGGCGAGACGGTGTCGCCCCCCTTGCTCATTGGTCCACCACAGCCGACCCCGCAGACGACAATCCGATCACCATCAGGAAGGTGCGCGCAGACCCCGCTGACCAAGTCGGCCAACGTGCGCCACAGATGTTCGCCGTCCTGCGAGACGCCGACCGTCTCCGAGAGCTTGCTGGGCGGCGTGGGCACGTGGGCCCGGTGCACCAAGGCGCCAGCACGATCGACCAACCCGGCCGCCATTTTGGTGCCGCCGATATCGACGGCGACGGACCATTCAGTCATTGGATGGTCATCACGGCCTGCGGGTCAACCCGCAAGCGAGTCAGCTTTCGCGCCGGTGAAAGCGAGAGCGGAACCAGTCACGGGCTTCAGTGACGGCTCCCTCAATCCCACTGGACGCCGCCGAGGCCTTGGACTGCTCTCCATCGCGGGTTCTCGTCAGGTCGTGCCAACCGGCCCGGCCCATGCGGCGCAGATTGCGCTCGAACACGACGGCGGAGCCGAACATCACGATGACGCCGAGAATGCCCAGGAAGACCGAGACGCTGTAGAAACCGACCATGATGGCCACGCCGAGGACGAAGGTCACGGCCGCCCACTTGCAGTAGCGGCCGGCGTGGCGGTACACGGTTTCGGTCCGAACGCGCTCGGCAAAGTCGGGGTCCTGGCGAACCAAGGACTCCTCAAGTTCGGCCAGTATCCGCTGTTCGTGATCAGAAAGCGGCACGTGCCCCTCCGAAGTTCCGTGCACCCATGCAGCATTCATGTTGGCACGCCCGGATCAACTGGACAATGCACTGTCCATGAAGGCCTTCGTTGTGCCTTGAACTCGTCACCGCCGCCAGCTTACGGCGGTCCCGCTCAAGTAGCCACGCGCCCTTGACCTGGGAGTCCCCTGAATGTGCCCTCGCCCCTGACGCAGGCCCAATTCTCCCAGTTAGCCCCCAGGCTTGATGTAGCTGCTATGAGAAGAGGTCATGAGTTCGAACGAAGCACTCACTGGAGCACGGACGATTTGGGAGCTGGTCGACCGACGGGCTGACCTGACACCGGACCAGCCCATGTTGATCGCTCCCGATGGCGAGACGCTCACCTTCGGCGCCTTCCGGGACCGGACCGAGCGAGTTGCCGCCGGGCTCCACGGACTGGGCGTCTCCACCGGATCGGTGGTGTCGTGGCAGCTGCCGACCCGAATCGACACCATCGTCCTCTCCATCGCGCTCTCCCGCTTGGGTGCCGTCCAGAACCCGATCATCCATCTCTACCGTGAGCGCGAAGTGGGTTTCGCCCTCCGACAGACGGGAGCCTCGCTCTTCGTGCTGCCCCGCCTGTGGCGCGATTTTGACTACCCAGCCATGGCCGAGCGGGCCATGGAGGGATTGGTCGATCGTCCTCAACTCCTGGTGGCCGACGGCGATCTCCCCGAGGGGGACCCAACCGGGCTGCCCGCCGCACCCGTCGGTGTCGACGCCGCCGATGCCCCCATTCGTTGGATCTATTACACCTCGGGATCCACGGCCGACCCCAAGGGCGTCCAGCACACCGACCAGACATTGATCGCCGGCGGATGGGGGTTGGCCCGGGCGCTGCAGATGTCGATGGACGATGTCGGCAGCATCGCCTTCCCGTTCGCCCATATCGCCGGACCGGACTACTTGGTCACCATGCTGTCATTCGGCTTCCCGGCCGTCCTGGTCGAAGCCTTCTCGGCCCCCGATGTGTTGCCCATCTTTCGCCGTCACCAGGCCACCATGGTGGGCGGGAGCACCGCCTTCTACGTGGCCTACCTGGCCGAGCAGCGCAAAGATCCCGGGAACCCGATTCTGCCCTCGCTTCGTTTGATGTCGGGCGGCGGCGCGGCGAAGCCACCCGAGGTCCACTTCGAGGTGCGGGACGAAATCGGCGGTCGAGGGGTCGTGCACGGCTACGGCATGACCGAGGTCCCGATGATCTCGAATGGATCACCGACCGACACTGACGAGCAGCTGGCCAATACCGACGGCAAGCCGGTGGAGGGAGCCGACGTGCGGATCGTGACCTTGGACGGTCGGGCCGCTGGACCGGACGAGGAAGGCGAGGTCCGGGTTAAGGGCCCGATGGTGTTCCACGGCTACACCGACCCGGCCCTGACGGCCGATGCCTTCGATGCCGACGGCTACTTCCGCACGGGCGATCTCGGCAAGCTGCGGGCCGACGGCCACCTCACCCTGACGGGGCGTCTCAAAGATGTGATCGTTCGCAAGGGCGAGAACATCAGTGCCAAGGAGATCGAGGACCTGCTCTACACGCACCCCAAGGTGATTGAGGTCGCGGTGATCGGCCTGCCCGACGCCACCCGCGGGGAACGGGTCTGCGCCGTGGTGCAGCTGGCCGAAGGCGAACGCTCGCTCACGCTGGAAGAAGTGGTCGACTTCTGCAAGGCCGCCGGCCTCATGACCCAGAAGATTCCCGAACAGGTGGAGATCCGCAGTGACTGGCCGCGGGCCGGCACCGGAAAGATCGTCAAGAAGGAACTGCGCGACGAGTACTCGGCGTGACGTGGACCTCGGCTGACCATCGGACCTTGCCGCCGCTCATCGGCGGACTCCCGTATTCGGTCGTCTTCGTCTGCACCGGGAATATCTGTCGCTCACCTATCGCCGAGGTCATCACCCGGACGTTGGCCGAGGCGGCCGAACTGCCCGACGGTTCCACGTTGGCCAGCCACCTCAGCGTGAGCAGCGCCGGTACCGGACCGTGGCACGAGGGCGAGCCGATGGACCCCCGCACCGCCGATGCCCTCGTGCGGGCGGGCTACCCCCGTCACCCGCATGTGGCCCACCAGTTTTCCCGGGCCACCATTGACCAGTTCGACCTCACCGTGGCGCTCGATAGGCGTCACCAGCAGACGCTGCGCAGTCTCGGCTCCAACCCGGATCGCCTGTTTCTCCTGCGCAATTTCGACCGGGCGGCCGGGGCGGCCGCCGATGTCCCGGATCCCTACTACGGCGACGAAAAGGTCTTCGATGACTGCCTCAGCATGATCGCCGACGGTTGCCGCGGCATCGTTGACGCCTTGGTCGATCTACTGAGCGCGTCGCCACTGCCCAAGGCAGTGTGAGATAGTGCCCAAGTGGTCTCACGCAGGGTCCGCCGCAGACGTCAACAGTTTTCATTGGTGGGCGGCGTCCTTTTTCTCCTCCTGATCTACGCCGTCTTCATTTCCGGAGGCAGTAAGACACCCACCCACAACCCTCCGAATCACCACGGCACGACGGCGCCCAAAACGTTCCCCAAGCACTCCCCCCTCAACCCCAATTGGAAGGGCGACGGGAAGGCGGTCACGCTGGCCTTCGGCGGTGACGTGCACTTTGCCGGGGCGGTGGGGGTGCGGCTCAGCCGAGACCCGGCGACGGCCCTCGGCGACACGGTGGCCCAGCTGTTCTCGGGAGCCCAACTCCGGATGGTGAATCTGGAGACGTCATTGACCAATGGCTCCTGCCCCACCCCAGCGGCCAAGCCGTACATCTTCGATGCCCCGCCGACGGCCCTGACGGCGCTCGCCGATGCCTCCATCACCGTGGCCACCGAGGCCAATGACCACGCGCTGGACTGCGGTCAGGCCGGTCTGGCTCAGGCCGCGGCCATCGCCACGAGCGCCAAGTTCCCTCTCATCGGCATAGGGAACACGGCCGCCCAGGCGTTCGCGCCCTACCGGGTGACCATCAAGGGCCAGCGCATTGCCGTCATTTCCGCCACCCAGGTGATCGCCGCCAACCTGGTCACCGCGTGGACGGCCACGGCGACCCAACCCGGCGTGGCCTCCGCCCTCGATCCGCAGGCCCTCATCCGGGCCGTGCAGCAAGCCAGAAGCACCTCGGACACGGTCGTCGTCTACCTCCACTGGGGCGCCGAAACGATGACCTGCCCCGATCCGGACCAGGAGCCGTTGGCCGACCAATTGGTGAAGGCCGGGGCGGACATTGTCATCGGGTCCAATGCCCACGTGCTCCTGGGCGGCGGGTATCTCGGTCAGGCCTACGTCGACTACGGCCTGGGGAATTTCGCCTTCTACGACAACACGGCACCTGAGACCGACAGTGGGTCGCTGATTCTCACCGCCGTCGGCCGGCACATCACCTCGGCCACCTTCCGCCCGGCCACCATCGTCGACGGTCTCCCTGAACCGCTCACCGGCACCCCGGCCACCACGGCGCAGCAATCCTGGGTGACGGCCCGCTCGTGCACCAATTTGCTGGCCGCTCCCACCACCTCGGCAGCCACCGAGGCCGGAGAGACCGTTCCCTTCACGACCCCGACCACCACGACCACGCCAACGACAACGCCCACCACTGCCGGTTCGGCCGTCACCACCACGACGAAGGCCGCAGCCGTGACGACCACGACCAAGCCGCATCCCACCACCACCCAGCCGACCGACAACGCCGGCTGATCGCCAAAGGCGACTCAGTCCGGAAAGAAGCGCGGCAGATGGTGCCGGTTGGCCTGCAGCAGTGCGTCGGCCAACTCGGCTGCCAGCGGGTACTGACCGACCAATGGATTGGCCAGCAACGCGCGCACGACGTCGTCCCGGCTTCCGGTGCGGGCCGCTTTGACCGCCAGCATCTCGTAGGCCTTGGCGTGTTGGACCAATCCGAGCATTTCGGGCGAGAGCGGCCGCTGCGGCAACGGATGGGCACCGTCGGCATCGACGATGGCCCGAGTCTCCACCACCGCGTCATCCGGCAGGCCAGGGATGGCGCCGTCGTTGCGCATGTCGACCACCTGCACATCGCCCGTGTTGGCATGCAGTGAGGCCATCAGGCGGACGGCGGCCAAGGAGTAGAAGGCACCGCCCCGGAACGAGAGCGCGTCGGGCTTGGTAACCAGTTCGGGATTCAAATAGTCGGTCAACAACTGGGTCTCCAACTCGGCCACCACCTCGGCCCGCGATCGATGGCCCGGCACCGACTGTTGGGCTACCTCGGCGTCATGTTGGTAGTAGTAGTGGACGTAATACGACGGCAGGGCCGCCTGGAGACGCAACACCTCAATGGGGACGCCGCTCTCCAACTCGAGCTCGGGTCCAAAGTGATCGAACAGCTCGGGTAGTCGGTCGGGTCCGTCGGGACCGAGTCGAGCCGATCGGATCCAGGTCAGGTGATTCAGCCCGACATGCTCAATGTCCACCGAATCGGGGTCGACCTTGAGGTAGTGCCCAATGCGACGCTGGGCCCAGATGGCGACGTTGCAGAGCCCGACGGCTCGGTGACCCTCGTCGATCAACGCCTGGGTGACAATGCCCACGGGATTGGTGAAGTCCACGAACCAGGCCCCGGGATTGCCTCGGCGCGCCGTCTCTTCGGCCAATTCCAGGACCGTCGGCACCGTTCGCAATGCCTTGGCCAGTCCACCCACACCCGTGGTCTCCTGTCCCAGGCAGCCGTAGCCAACGGGCAGCGTCTCGTCGACATGGCGGGCGGCTTGACCGCCAATGCGCAACTGCACCACCACGAAGTCGGCACCCTCAAGTGCGGCGTGCGGGTCATCGGTGGTCGAGAAGGTGCCGCCCCAGCCGCGATGGCGCAGGATCCGCTCCGAGAGGCCGCCGACGGCGACCCGTCGTTCTTCGCTGGGATCCAGCAGGACGAGGTCGTCCACCACCATGCGGTCCTCTTGGTCGCACAACCCGTCGACCAACTCGGGCGTATAGGTGCTGCCTCCGCCGACGACGGCAACCTTTATGCCCACGCTGGGGCAACCTACTATCCGGGCGTGCCCGACGAACCTGGCTCACCGCCCATCTCACCCACAGCCGCACTGCTGGCCATCGACGGCGGCAGCACCAAGACCGATGCCGTGCTGGTGTCCGATGAGGGCGACGTGCTGGGCCGGGCCCGCGTGGGACCGAGCAACCATCAACTGATGGGCATCGACGGTGCGGTCGACGCCCTCGATCAGGCGGTCGCCGACGCCACCCGTGCGGCCGGCATCAGTGATCCGCCTTTCCCACTTTGCCCAACTGGTGTCTATTGCCTGGCCGGTCTCGACCTCCCCATTGACGAAGCGCGCTTGGCCCCGGCCATTGCCCATCGCGGCTGGACGGGAGTCGACCTGCTGCGCAACGACACCTTCGCCATTTCGAGAGCCGGTACGTCGGCCACCTGGGGACTCGGCTTGGTCTGCGGTACCGGCATGAATTGCGCCGCCACCGGTCCGGACGGCCAATCGGTCCGCTTCCCCGCGTTGGCTGAACTGTCCGGCGACTTCGCGCCCGGCGGATCCTGGTTGGGACTGCGCGCCCTCGGCCTCGCCCTACGGGCCAACGATGGCCGGGGGCAGCCCACCCTCCTCAGCGAACGGGTCGCCACCCACTTCGCCCTCCCCGATCCCGAAACGGTGCTCACCGCCATCTACAGCGGTGAGATCAGCTACAACCGAATTTTCGAACTGGCCGAGGTGCTGCTCGACGCGGCCAGCGAGGGCGACGAGGTGGCGCAAGGTGCGGCGCACTACCTGGCCGACGAGGTGGTGGCCTTCGCCACGGCCGCCATCAATCGCTTGGGCGTGACGCAACTCGAGGTCGAGGTGGTGCTCGGTGGCGGTGTCTTTGACACCACCTACGGCGGGTTCGTCCAGCGGGTCACCGACGGCATTCACCAAGTGGCCCCGAGCGCCATCATCAAGCGCCTGGACGCACCACCGGTCCTCGGCGCCGCACTCCTCGGCCTCGATGCCATTGGCGCCTCCGACGCAGCCAAGCTGCGGCTGCGCGCCGCCCTGACCGGCTAGGAGACTGTTGAACAATCGCCTTTCGAGGCGTATGTTCGATTCAGCAAGTCCGGGATATGTCCGCACCGAAGCGCCGGCGTGAAAATGGGTTGAAGCCGGCCACCCTGGATGGGCAGTGCCCGAGGTGAGGTCCCATTTTTGACGACCCGGACTTGCGCGTTCGGGGTCAGCTGGGCCTGAGCCGCCACTCTCCGTCGTGCTCGAGTCCGAGGTTGACCATCCGCCGGAGATTGATGGCGGCGATACGCATCGAAAGGCCGAGTTGGTTCTTCTCCACGCCACGGAACCGCACCCGTCGGTTCCTGTCGGCGACCAGCCAGGCGATCGAACGTTCGACCATCGGACGCCACCGTTTGTAGTCGGCGGCGAAGTCACCATCGCGCCACGCCCGACGGGACTCGACCAGCTCGGCATCGTTCTCGCCAATGTGCAGGGTGCGACCAGTTGGGGACTTGGTGCAGCGCGTCCGAAGCGAGCAGCCTTTACAGCGCGACCTGAAGTTGACGTATCCATTGGCCGAAACGGGCACCGTGTGACCGGCGGGACACGTCGCTGTCCGCAGGTCGTAGTCCACCACGAAGTCGTCTCGATGAAACCCACCCTTGACGGCGAAATGGGTCGGAAAAGGTTTGATGGCCCGTTGGTGTTTGGCCTCGCCCAAAGCAACCAGCGTCGGGCCCGCTCCATAGGCACCGTCACCAAGTACCTGGAGACCGGGTGCTTCGCCAGTCAAGAGTTCAACTGCGGTCGAGCCATCTGGCGTATTGGCCGGTGTGAGTGCGGTGGCGGTCACCAGGCCGGTCTCGGGCTCGACGGCGATGTGGGCCTTGTAGCCGTCACGGTATTCAGAGCGGGACTTGTGCATGTGGCGGGCTTCGGGATCGATCACGGAGATGATCCGATCCTTGGCCACCTGCTGGGCGATCTTCCACGTGCCGTCGACGTCTTGTTCGACGTCTTGGCCGGCCACCAGGGCCAGCAACCCAAGAGCCGAGGCGGCCTCGGGTTCTTCGTGCTCGCCCTCGAATGCAGCCAACAGCGTCAGGGCGTCTCGGACCAAACCGTCGACGAGTTGGGCCTTGGCGATCGGATCGTCCCAAGCGATTAGTGGCTTGCCCACCGATTCGTAGTCATGGGCGCTCAGCACTACTCCGAGGGCACCGGGGACGATCCGGCGCACTCGGCGGATGGCGGCGATCAGCTGAGTCACGGTGTCTTGGGTGGCGACGGCATCATCGAGCAGGGTTGAGTCGAGCGCTCGGCGGGTCTTGCCCTTGAGCACTCCAGTGGCATCGATCACCGAGCGCACGGCATCGAAGATTCGCTCAGGACGTGCCGACTTACGCAACCTCGTCCGCCAATAGGTCAGCACCGAGAAGTCAAAACCCTCGTCATCGAGCGCGAGACCGCAGGCCACTTTCCAGCTAATCCGGTCTCGAAGAGCCCGAGCGGCATCTCGGTCAGAGAGTCCTTCGAGAGCTTGGAGGACCATGACCGAAGCCACCACATCGGCCGGAATCGACGGTCGACCTCGACCTGACAGGAATAGGTCCTCGAACATCTCATCGGGGAACAGATCGTGGCGGTGATCAGCCAGGAATGCTTCGACGCTGCCTGGGGGCACCAGCTGGCGACACAGAGCTGCGGCATCGAGCAGCTCCCGGTTGGGATCGCTATGTCCTTGCACCTACCAATTCTCGACGATTGGCGGCAAAATCGCGAGCACCAAAGGCCGATTTATTCAACAGTCTCCTAGGAGCTGCTCGCTCCAGTACCGCTGGCACTGCCCGCGGTGGCGAAGGCATCAGCCACCATGCGGTGGTCGTCGGCCAGGAGCGATGCGGCCAGTTCCTTGACCATGGCAATCACTTCGGGGTGCTCCTCGGGGTTCCAACCATCGAGCAACTCGGTCAAGCCTTGGCGACGGGCCTCGGTCAAGCGAACCATGGCGTCCTCACCGAGCGGGGTGACCGCCAAGTCATGCTGGCCACCGCGTTCGACCTTTTGGACCATGCCGGCCTCGACCAAACCGGTGACGCCCGGTTCGATGATCTCCTTGTCGACCTTGAGTTGACTGGCCACATCGTGCACGGTGCACATGGGGCGATCGGCCAGGCGATAGAGCAGCCACACCGAGCGAGGAGGCAGATTGATGCCGGCCCGCTGGGCCAAGGTTTGGTAGAGCTCGGTGCGGTTTTCCCGGCTGGCGTAGCGGTGCAACGACAGCTCAATCTCTTCGAGCGACGACCGGGTCTCCTGCGCCCCAAACGCCTCACCGGCGTCGACGGTCTGCACCGTCTTGCGCAGTTCCAGCTCGGGCAACAGCCAACTGAGCACGAAGGCCAGGAACGCGATCGGCACGGCGAACCGGAACACCGTCTGCGTGGTCTGCGTGATGGACAGGATCACCCGGGCGTACACCTCGGGCAACGCCTTGTGTAACAAGGTCAGGGCCCCCGGATCCTGGGTGGTCAGGTTGACGTGCGCCGCGCCCGGAATGGCCTTCACGACCGAGGCCAGCTTGTGGTTCAAGACGTTGGCGTAAATGGCGCCGAAGACGGCGGTCCCGAAACAACCGCCCAGGCCGCGGAAGAAGGTGGCGCTGCTGGTGGCCACGCCCAGGTCTCGATACGAGACGGCGTTCTGCACCGCCACCACCAGGACCTGCATGACCAAGCCCAGGCCGACCCCGAAGACGATCATGTATCCGGCCATGACCCACGCACCGGTGTGTTCTCCGATGAGCGACATGAGAAAGGCACCAACCGTCATCAAGAACGTGCCCAAGACGGGGAAGACCTTGTAGCGACCGAGACGGGCCACCAGTTGGCCCGACAGGACCGACGCGCCCAACATGCCGACCATGAGCGGAAGAATGCGCAGGCCCGAGACGGTGGGGCTGACGCCCTTCACGTTCTGCAAGAAGAGCGGCAGGAAGGTCAGCGCGCCGAACATGGCGAACCCGATGACAAAACCAATGGCGCTGGCCGATGAAAACACTCGCTCACGGAAGAGGCGCAGCGGAATGACCGGCTCCTTGGCCCGCCGTTCGGCCAGCAGGAACAGCAGCACCAGCACCACGCCGACGATGGCCAGGGCCACACTCTGGGTCGAAGCCCAGGCCCATGAGATCCCACCCACGCTGGCGAAGACGATGAGGAGTGCCGCCCCGGCCGAGAGGAACAGCGTGCCGGCGTAGTCGATGGTGTGATGGATCCGTCGCAGGGATCCGGGCAGTACCGCGCCGGTGACGAAAAAGGCCAGCACGCCGAGCGGCAGGTTGATGTAGAAGACCCAGCGCCAGGACAGGTAGGTCACGCACAAGCCGCCCAGCAGCGGTCCGATGACGGTGGCGATGGCGAACATGGCGCCGAACAACCCCATGTAGCGACCCCGCTCACGCGGCGAGACGATGTCGCCGATGATGCCCTGCGCGCCCACCATCAGTCCCCCGCCACCGAGGCCCTGGAGGGCCCGGAAGATGAGCAGCTCGTTCATGGTGTGGCTGAAGCCGGAAAGTGCGGATCCAACCAGGAAGATCACGATTGAGGCCTGGAAGAAGCTCTTTCGGCCGTACTGGTCGCCCAACTTGCCCCACAGCGGCGTCGAGACGGTGGAGGTAAGGAGATAGGCCGTGACCACCCAGGCCAGGTGCGAACCGCCGTGAAGGTCACCCACGATGGTGGGGAGGGCCGTCGAGACGATGGTCTGGTCCAGGGCGGCCAGGAACATCCCCAAGAGCAAGGCACCCAGAATGATGAAGAGGCGTCGCTTCGGTATCTGCTCCATCACTGGGGCGTCGGCCACTGTCATATCCGCCTCCTCACGATCGCGTCAGAGCAGTCGTCACCCGAACTCTTCATCTGTTGCCCATCTTGGCAGGCTGGGCGCACCAAGATATGGGCGTGACCAAACGGTCGACTCCGCCACCACCGTGGCACCCGTCCGCCTGGGCTGACGCCCTGGTCCAATTCGGTCAGACCGAAACGGCGGGTGGTGTCGTCCTCGTCGTCGCCCTGGTGGCTGCCCTGGTGTGGGCCAATCTCGGTGCCCACTCCTACAGCGCCACCTGGCTGCACCACGTGGTCACGACCAACCAGCCGGTACCCCCCAGCCTCCACACCGTGGTCGATCTGGTGGACAACGGCCTCATGACCGTGTTCTTTTTGGCCATCGGTCTCGAAATCGGCCGGGAGTTAGCCGAAGGTTCCCTGAAGGACCGGCGCCACGCCCTCCTGCCCGTGGTGGCTGCCCTGGGCGGCATGGCCGGCGCCGCCCTGATCTATCTGGTCGCCGCCGTGGTCCTCCATCCGCATGGCGGCATCGCCCAGGGCTGGGGTATTCCCATGGCGACGGATGTCGCCTTCACGCTCGGCGCCATCGCCCTGCTGGGCCGGCGGGTGCCGCAATCACTGCGCATTTTCGTCCTGGCCCTGGCGGTGGCCGACGACGTGGCCTCGGTCATTGTGCTGGCCGTGGTGGCTCACCATCACCTTGCCGTGTGGTGGCTGCTAGCCGCCGTGGCGTCGCTCATGGCGGTCGGTCTCCTCCGGCGCTCCCGGATCCGCCGGGTCTGGTGGCCCTACCTCTTGGCCACGGCCGTGGTCTGGTACCTGTTCGTCCGCAGCGGCATCGAGCCCACGCTGGCCGGCGCCTTCGTCGGCGTCCTCGTCCCCGGCGCGGGAACGGCATCGCCGGGGGCCGCCCTGGAGCGACCGGTCCACCGCCTCTCCAGCTATGCCGTGCTGCCGCTTTTCGTTCTGGCCAATGCCGGCGTCACCGTCACGGGAGCCCTGTGGCACTCGACCTCGGCCGTCTCGGTCATCACCGCCATTGTGGCGGCTCGCACGGTCGGCAAGATGCTGGGCATCACCCTGGCGGTGGTCCTCCTCCTCCGACTCGGCGTCTGCACCCTGCCCACCCACACCACGTGGCGGCAGATGACGGGCGTCAGCCTCTTGTGTGGCATGGGGATCACCGTGCCCCTGCTGTTTGCCCACGCCGTATTCGACGGCGCACCCACCCTGTATTCGGGGGCTCAGCTCGGCCTGCTCATCGGCACCATCCTGGCCGCCCTGTTGGGCTCGTTCTTTCTGGTCACCGCCAAGTCCACCCCCGCATCTGCGCCCGCGGAATAAGCCTTCGTTTCCTCCTCGCTGATACGGTCCCGGCGGCGAAACCAGCCCGGCTGGGGTCGACCATGGGTCCGATCTGGAAAGAAGGCTGCATCCATATGCGCACGCGACTGACTGAGCTCCTGGGCATTGAGCACCCCGTGATGTTGGCCGGCATGGGAGGGGTTTCCTACTCGGCTCTCTGTAGCGCCGTCTCCGAGGCCGGCGGCTTCGGCTGCCTCGGAGCCGGGACCATGAGCCCCGCCGCCATGGAGGCCGAGATGTCAGCCGTGCGCCAGGCCACCGACAAGCCCTTCGCCGTCGATCTCCTGACCGCCATGCCGGGCAGCATGAAGGATCAGGTGCAACTCATCATCGACGGTGGCGCCACCGCCTTCGTCGCCGCCCTGGGCGTGCCCACCGAAGTGATCGAGCAGTGTCATGCCCACAACGTGCTGGTGGTCAACATGTGCGGCAAGGTCGAGCACGCCGTTCGCGCCGTTGAAGCCGGTTGTGACCTGGTGGTCGCCCAGGGGACGGAAGCGGGTGGACACACGGGCCAGGTGGCCACGCTTCCCCTCGTGCCTCAGATCGTCGACGCGGTCGGCGACAAGGTCCCCGTCGTGGCCGCCGGTGGCATCTTCGACGGCCGCGGCTTAGCGGCCGCCCTCGCCTTGGGCGCCGACGGTATTTGGGTGGGCACCCGCTTCATCGCCACGCCCGAGGCTCGCAGCGTGCTGGGCTACAAGGAGCGACTGTTGACCACCCGGGAAGACCAGACCACGGTGAGTCGGGCCTATTCGGGCAAGACCATGCGGGTGGTGCGCAACGGGTACACCGATCACTTCGACGCCCACCCCGATGAGCTCAAGAAGTTCCCCGAACAGCTCGGCATCTCCTACGGGGCCGGCACCATGCACCTGGGCGGTGATTCCTTCACCGACGGGGTCGATGTCGAGAAGGAGTGCTACCCGGCTGGTCAGGGTGTCGGCGCCATCACCGAACTCGTGCCGGCCGCCGAACTCGTTCGCCGCTTCGTGGCCGAAGCCGAAGCGATTCTGGACCGGCTGCCGACGCTGCGCTGAGGTCGCTTAGTTGACGCCCGGCAATCCGATCGGGCACGACACGCCGGTGCCACCCAAGCCGCAGTAGCCGGCCGGGTTCGCCTCCAGATACTGCTGGTGGTACGGCTCGGCGTAATAGAACTGGTCGTCCGGCTTGATCTCGGTCGTGATCTGCCCGTACTTGGCGTCGCTCAATGAGTCCTGGAAACGCTTGGCCACCTGATCGGCGATGTCCGCCTGCTCCGGCGTGGTCGTGTAGATCGCCGATCGATACTGCGTGCCCCGATCGTTGCCCTGGCGCATGCCTTGCGTGGGGTCGTGGTTCTCGAAGAACACGGCCAGCAACTTCTCATACGACGTCACCGCCGGGTCGAATACCACCAACACAGCTTCGGTGTGACCGGTCAGTCCGCTGCACACTTCGTTGTAGGTGGGGTTGGGCGTGATGCCCCCGGCATAACCCACCGCGGTGGTGTAGACGCCAGGCAGGACCCAGAACTTGCGCTCGGCACCCCAGAAACAACCCATGCCGAAAATCGCTCGTTCAAATCCTTCCGGGAAAGGCGGCGTCAGCTTCGTGCCCAACACCAAATGGGGCGCCGTCACCGGCATCGCTTCGTCTCGCCCCGGCAGCGCCTGATCGGCCGTGATCATTTCTGACTTGCGTGACGTGAACAGTCCCATGGTGCCTCCGAGGGGTGGTGGGCCAGTACCGACAGCGTCGCCGCCGCCGGACTTGCTGATTCGTGCCTCCAGTATGCGTACTCCAGCGTGCCCCGAGTACGCGACCCGAGAAAATCCGAGAATTATCGTGACATCGGCATAATGTTATGATATATCATTAGTGTTACATTAAACACGATCAGTTGGAGCGAGGACATGGCGAACGGCGAGGCAAGCGAATTCGACGATGAGCCGGTGCCCGACGCGGCGACACGACGCACCAATCCGGCCAAGGTCAAGAAGGCCAGAGCCAATCCGGCTCGCCCCGGAGAAAAGTGTCGAGCCGAGCCGGGCGTCTTCATCCCCGTAGTGGACCTGGGCCGATGTGAGGCCAAGGGCGACTGCGTCGAAGTCTGTCCCTACGACGTCTTCGAAGTAAGCCGGATCACGCAGAGCGACTTCGGTGCGCTCAGCCTGCTCGGCAAGTTCAAGAACGTCGCCCACGGACGCCAAGTGGCCTATACCCCGCGGGCCGACGCCTGCCACGCCTGTGGCTTGTGCGTCGTGGCCTGCCCAGAATCAGCGATCACGCTCACCACTCGCTCCGCATGATCACTCACCTATCACTTCAGAAAGAAGGTCTCCCACCATGGGAAGAGAACGACACTACGAACACGAATCACCAGGCGATCGGCGCGGCATGCGCGGACCGCACGGGCACCACGAACACCACGACATGGACGGCGGACGCGGCCGATGGGGCGGCGATCGCGGCAACTGGGGCGGCGGACGACGCATGCGCCGAGGCGATATCCGTCGCGCCATCCTGGCCGCGCTGCAGGAACACCCTGCCCATGGCTATGAGGTTATGCGTCGGCTGGAGCAGATGAGCGGTGGACTCTGGCGACCCAGCCCGGGTTCCGTCTACCCGCACCTGCAGATGCTCGAAGACGAAGGCATGGTCAGCTCGGAAGAGCACGACGGCACTCGCACCTTCGACCTGACCGACGATGGCAAAGCAGAGGCCGCCAAGTCGCAGTCGATGCCGTGGGACTCTCGTGACGAGGGTGGCAGCGGCGACGATGTCCGCTCGCTTCGACAGGCCGTCAGCCAGTTGATGAGCGCCGCCAAGCAGTTGTCCGGCGCCGGCGAGGGAACGCAAGTGGCCCGTGGCATCGAAGTCATCCAGAAAGCTCGAAAAGAGCTCTACCAAATTCTGGCTGAAGACTGAGCCCCTTGGCCGGTACTGTGCTTGACACTTCTATGGCATCCGCAGATACCACTTCAACGCCGGTCGCCACGCCCGAGACGAGTGCCATTCCGATCATTCAAACGATCGACCTGGCCAAGACCTATCCCGGTACGGACTTTCGTGCCGTGGATGGTCTGAATCTCAGCGTGGGGGCCGGAGAGGTCTTTGGACTCCTCGGCCCGAACGGGGCCGGTAAGACCACGACGGTCGGCGTACTCACCACCCGCGTCATTCCCTCCGGAGGCCAGGCACTCGTTGGCGGGATTGACGTGGTGGCGCACCCCTCGCTGGTGAAACAACTCATCGGTGTGGTCTCCCAGCAAAACACGCTGGACCGTCAACTCACCCCATGGGAGAACTTGTACTTCCATGGTCGGTTGTTCGGCATCAGTGCCAAGCAATCCAAACAAACAGCTGACGAGTTACTCGAGCGCTTTCAACTGACCCGCTTCGCCAAGGCGTCGGTCTTCGCATTGTCGGGCGGCATGGCCCAGCGATTGATGGTCGCTCGGGCCATCTTCCATCGCCCGGCCGTGCTCTTCTTGGACGAACCAACGGCCGGCCTCGATCCGCAAGGTCGCCTGGCCCTGTGGGAACTCCTCCGCGGGCTGAATGCCGATGGACAAACGATCATGCTCACCACCCACTACATGGAAGAAGCCGATCAGCTTTGCGACCGGCTCGCCATCATGGACCACGGGAAAATCCTGGCCCTGGGCACACCCTCCCAACTGAAACAAGGCGTTGACGCCGACACCATCATCACGGTCAAGGCCGATGGCGATCCCGACGCACTGGCCAACCTGTTTACGCAACAAGTCGAAGGCGTGACCAGCACTCGCACCATTGACGGGGGCGTCGAGCTGCACCTCAAGGGGGCCGACCGACTCGTACCGAGGGTGGTGGCGGCCGCCGAGGCGGGCGGATTCTCAGTGGCCGATCTCTCGGTGGCGGAACCCACGCTGGAGACCGTCTTCATCGGCCTGACCGGAAAGGATCTGCGCGACTGATGACCACGACGACCCCCGATTCACTGGCGGCTCCAGTGGCGGAATGGCGGCCAATCTCCTCGGCGCCGACTCGCTCGGCCACGGCGGCCAGTTGGACCTCCCTTCGTGCCCTCATCCACCGCGACCTCGTCGTGCTCTGGAAGCACAAAATTGAGTTCGTCGTTCGCACCCTGGTGCAGCCGTTCCTGCTCTGCTTCGTCTTCCTCTACGTCTTTCCAAAGATCGGGCAAGGCATTGGATCCTCGAGCATCCCGGGGGCCGAGTCTGCCTTCGCGACCGTCCTCGTGCCGGGTGTGGTCGGACTTTCGATCATGTTCCAGGGCATCCAGGCAGTGGCCATGCAATTGGCTCAGGAATTCGGTTTCACCCGCGAAATCGAGGATCGGGTGCAGGCGCCCTGCCCCATATGGCTGGTGGCCATCTCCAAGGTGATCTCCGGCGGAGCCCAAGGCATTCTGTCTGCCGTCATCGTGCTGCCCATCGCGGCGGTCGTGCATGCCGCGGGCGTCGAGGCGCACCTCAACTACCACTGGCTCTACATCGTGACCATCATCCCGTTGGCGTGCCTGACCATGACGTCACTCGGACTCTTGCTCGGCACCAGCTTCGAACCGCGCAATCTCGGATTGATGTTCGGATTCATTGTGCTGCCGATCACTTTTCTCGGAGGCACCTACTACCAATGGACCCGACTGGCTCCGGTCAAGATCGGCGGCTTCCACTGGTTGCAGACGGTGGTGCTGGTGAATCCCCTGATTTATGTCAATGACGGCATGCGAGCCGCCTTCACCAATGCGCCCCACATGCATCTCTACGTGGTGTATCCGGCGTTGGCCGCGTTCAGCGTGATCTTCTTGACCCTGGGCTTGCGCAACTTCCGGGGCAAGGTGCAGTCCTAACGTTCGCTCACGACCTCACCGAGCTGCGCCCATTGTCTTGGCACTGCTCAGCCGGCGCCGCCGGTCCTGCGGCCGATGAGGGTGGCGAAGTGAAGTGATACAGGAGAACTGAACCACCAAGCGTGCCAACGGGGCAATAGGCCCGCAGCCAGGCCAGGCTGGACCGGTCGGCGCTGGTCAAATCACTGGCGGAGGCGGCCACCCAACCGGTGATCTGGCTTGGTGGCGTGGCCACCAGGTTCTTGGCCCCGGGCACCGTCGACCAGGTAATGCCCCTGGGTCCGAAGTAAGCCACGTAGGGATGTCGACCGCGACTCCAGGTGACCAACTGGCCAAAGTTCTGGCCCCAGTCCACATTGGAGTCAGTGGCGTTCCGGTACCCCGGAGTAAATGGCGGCGACGTGTAGGAAATCGAATCAGGGAACGACGTCGCCGTGACCGCGGCGGCGAGCGCCAACAAGGCGGTCACCGATGCCGCCATGGCTCGGCGACCGACGACGAGAGCGATCGGTGAGGCCACCACGGTCCACAAGGCGATCGACGGCAGTAGGTAGCGCACGCCCAATGTCCGCGGATTGGGCAGCTCGAATACGAAGAGCACCACCGCCGGGGCAACAATGGCCGTCAGTGTTTGCCAGCCGACGCTTCTTTCTAAGTGGCCGGAACGAAGTAACCGCACCAACACCAAAGGTCCGGCAATGAAGAGCAGCAACACGGGCGCCGAGAGTTTCACCAAAAGGGTGCCGGGCCAGAACCAGATGTTGGACCCGGACCACGAAGTTCCAAAGAGGAAACCTGGACTCCCTCCAGTGTCATGGCTGGCCAAATAGCGCAGCCCCTCTACGTAGGGTTGCGGCAACACCACCCATGAATGCAGGGCCACGCTCGGGTTGAGGACGAGGTATACGGCCCAGACGAAGACCCACG
The DNA here is from genome assembly GCA_963730785.1 of uncultured Acidimicrobiaceae bacterium. Lineage (GTDB taxonomy): Bacteria > Actinomycetota > Acidimicrobiia > Acidimicrobiales > RAAP-2 > Bog-473. The sequence goes on along the minus strand of CAVSTF010000010.1, from coordinate 283,132 downwards.
TGACCAGTGACACGGCAACGGCGGGACGCCAGGCCAGCCAACCGTGGAGCCCCTTTTGACGTTGCACCACCAGCACGGTGGCCACCGCAATAGCCGCCACCAGCAGACCGGTGGTCTGGGCCGAGACCACGGCGCCGCAGGCCAGCCCCAGCCATCCCAACGCTCGTCGGCTCGGCTGTTGCCACCAGTGCACGGTGGCCAGGGCCACCAACACCGTGGTGAGGGCCAGCGGCACATCGACACCATCAAGGTGTCCGATACCGAGGACCAGCGGGTTGCCCAACCACAACAACGCCGCCACGAGGCCCGACCAACCCCCGAACAAGAGGGCAGCCAATTCGAAGAGCGCCAGGGCCACCAGCACCGTTTCGACTAGCGGGATAATGCGTGACAGGAAGGTGACGCTCCGCAGCGTCCCGGCCTTAAGTTGCGACTGAGAAAACGTCGCGCTGTAGGAGCGCTCATTGTTGGTGTCCCAATGGCCATCGCCGGGAATGACGGGATTGGCGGCCAGAACCGGCAAGGCAGCCAGCACCTTGAAGAGGGGCGGGTGCTCGGCGTTGTCGGCCAGATCATGGTGCACGACCGCAATAACCCCTGATGAGACGTACACCGGCTCGTCGAAGGTCGCTGAATCGCGCCAAGCTTCAATGCCGCCAAGCACCAGAAAGGCAATGATCGCCACCAATGCGATCCGCAACCCTGGATGCCTCATCAATGACCTCTCATGAGGGTTGCCGGACGCCGTTGCTGTCGCACTACTCCCGGTCCCGTGCTCGTCCCTCTCATTTCCTGCCCAGCCTCAGGACAGATTGCGAGGTAGGATTGTCACACATCTGTAACCAAACGTTAGGGTTCGAGCGCCGTCGTCGATGGTCGGATTGATGCGGCTCAGCGTCCCCTTCGATGGCACCCCTTACCAATGGATGACCCCACGCGCGCATGACGACCACTGACCGAAACACACCCCAATTCGACATCGATCAGACCGTGACGTCTGCCGACGGCCTCATTGAGGCTCCTCTCGGCAAAATGCCGCGCCGTTCATTCGGCGAATGGTGCCGCCACAGATGGTCCGATCCGGGGAAGCGCCGAGTCACCATCGGTTGGGCCGTCTTTCTCGTCAGCGTTGTCGTCTATTTCATTGTGGCTGGGATTCCCTGGTCGACCAACTCTGTCCTGCTCTACGTCATGGCCGCTTTGGTCATCTCCAGCCTGGGCACGGGCGTCAAGTGGCGTCGACTGCTAATCGACTGGGTGCCCTTGGTCGCCGTCCTATTCGTATATGGGTGGCTGCGTGGTTACGCCTCTCATGTGTTGTGGGGACCGTTCTACCGACCTCAGATTTGGTTCGATACGCATATCGCCGGCTTCGGCGTCGATCCGACCGTCCAGCTCCAGAACTGGTTGTGGGTTCCCTTCAAGCATTGGGCCGGACTCCCCTTCTGGGACTACCTCGTATGGGCCTGTTACATGACCCACTTCTTCGCCTCGTTCATCATCGCGGGCGTGTTGTGGAAGACGAACCACGACAAGTTCCGCCGTTATGTGCCGATGTTTGTGGGTCTGACCTTCATTGGGTACATCACCTACGTCCTCTATCCGGCCATGCCGCCCTGGATGACCAGCCAATTCGGGCACCTGCCGCCAACCACTCGCATCATTGACCAGGTCTGGGCCCACCTGCACTCGCATCTCGGTCAATCGCTCTTTGCTGGTGGCGACTCCTTCGACAACAACGTCGCCGCCATGCCGTCGTTGCACTGCGCCTACCCGATGCTGATTTGCCTCTTCTTCTGGAAGGGATCGAGTCCGCGTAAGCGAGTGCTGCTGGCCGCCTATCCGATGTTCATGGCCTTCTCGTTGATCTACACCGGTGAGCACTTCTTCATCGACATCGTCGTCGGCTGGATCTACGCCGCCCTCACCGTGTACGTGGGCAACAAGCTGCTGGACCGATGGGACGCTCGCCGTCAGCGCAAGCTGGCTTCAGAACTGGGCGTCATGCCGTCATTGGACCTGGCCGGGGCCAACGGGAACGGCAATGGCCACAACGGGAACGGGGTCGATCACGTCTTGGAACCCGGCGCACTCAGCCCAAGTAACTGAGGTACGTCCGCTTCATCTCCTCAGGCTTCAGAGACTGAGACACCCTTCCAGAAGGCCACCATGTTGGTGATCTCCTTGGCCGCGTCCTTGGGGTCCGGGTAGTACCAGGCCGCGTCGGCATTGCGATGGTCACCGGCCACCACGTCGTAGTAGCTGGCCTCGCCCTTCCATGGGCAGGTGGTGTGCGTCCCGGACTTCTCCAACGTGCCGCTCACCACGTCCTCAGCTGGGAAGTAGTGATTCCCCTCCACCACCACGGTGTGGTCGCTGCGGGCGATCTCGGTACCCTCGTACGTCGCAATCATGGTCATGTTTCGAAGCGTAACGGGTGAGGCTGCCACTTCATCCGTTCAACAAATAAGTGAACGAATTGCCCGGCGCGCGGTTTTTTTCGTAGGCGACTGGGTAGGGTTCTTGCATCAAATCGACGAGCCTGGGTACTCGCCCCTTGGGGGGCACCGAGGAGGGTGATCCGATGTCAGCGCGGAACGGATCCACACTGCCTTTAGACCTGTGTGCCCGGTATCGGGCCGTGCGGTCCCAGACCGAGCGTTTGGCGGCTCGTTTGAGCCCCGAGGACCAGACGGTGCAGTCGATGCCCGATGTGAGTCCGACCAAGTGGCATCGAGCGCATGTGACCTGGTTTTTCGAGACGTTCATTTTGGGCGAATACCAGTCGTCATATGCGCCGTTCAATGACGTCTACGCCTATCTCTTCAACTCGTACTACGAGGCTCTGGGAGATCGGTATCCCCGCTCGGAACGTGGGCTCATTTCTCGACCCAGCGTCGAAGAAGTGGCCGAATACCGACGACACGTCGACGCCGCCATGGAGGAGTTTCTGAACGGCGACGTCGAACCAGGCGCCTCCGAACTCGTCACGCTCGGACTTCATCATGAACAGCAGCACCAGGAACTTCTCTTGATGGATATCAAGCACGTGCTCTCTCGCAATCCGCTTCGGCCCGAGTATCAAGGTGAGCACGTCAAATCCAGCGCTCAACTGGCACCGCCGAAAGCGAAATGGATTGAACACGAGGGCGGAACCAGCGAGATCGGGCACGACGGTTCCGGATTCGGATTCGACAACGAGTTCCCCCGCCATCCCGTCTACCTCACCCCGTTCGCGCTGGCCGATCGTCCCGTCACCAACGGCGAATGGCTGTCCTTCATGGAGGCTGGCGGATACCAACGCCATGAGTTCTGGCTCTCAGACGGATGGTCGGTGGTGGAAAGCCAAGGATGGCGCTCGCCGCTGTATTGGTTCACCGACGCCGATCAACCCGACCAATGGCTGCAATTCACCCTCTCCGGTGTTCGACCGGTAGATCTCGACGAGCCCGTGTGCCACGTCAGCTACTACGAGGCCGACGCCTACGCACACTGGACCAGCATGCGCCTCCCGACTGAAGCGGAGTGGGAGACCGTGGCCGTCGAAGTCGGGCAGGGTGACAATTTTCTCGGTGACGGTGCCGTGCATCCGCGCCCGGCCGTTGATTCGAATGCGCTGTATGGCGACGTCTGGGAATGGACATCGAGCGCCTACTCCGCCTACCCGGGTTTTCGAACCGCACCAGGAGCCGTCGGTGAATACAACGGAAAATTCATGGTCAGCCAGAACGTCTTACGCGGTGGTTGTTGCGCCACTCCCCCAGGCCACGTCCGGGCCACGTATCGCAACTTCTTCCCCCCGGGGGCGCGCTGGGCCTTTGGGGGCGTCCGATTGGCTCGGGACCCTGACTAAATGAGCACGCCCTACACCATTGACGTCCATCTGAAGCCCGGGGACATCCAGACGCAGATGCGGGCCGACGCCATTGCCGGCCTCCAGGCGGCCACCAAATCGATTCCGCCCGTGTGGTTCTACGACGAGCGCGGCAGCCAGCTCTTTGAGGACATCACCCGACTGCCGGAGTACTACCCGACTCGGGCCGAGCGGCATCTGCTTGAACTGCACGCTCGTTCCATCGTGGAAATGGCCAAGGCCGACACATTGGTCGAACTCGGTGCCGGCGCCTGTGAGAAAACCAGGGTCATTCTCGATGCGCTTCAGGACCTGGGGACCCTCACCACGTACATCCCCTTCGACGTGAGCGACGAGTTTCTCCGGGGTGCAGCCTCATCCCTCTGTGACGAATACGAAGGCATGGCGGTCCATCTCGTTATTGGGGACTTCAACCAGCATCTGGCCACCATCCCCACGGTTGGGCGGAGAATGGTGGCCTTCCTGGGTGGCACCATCGGCAATTTCAACACCGAGCAACGGGCGCGCTTCCTTTTTGATCTGAACTGCACCATGACCAGTGACGACTCCCTCCTCCTCGGAACAGATCTGGTGAAGGACCGTGGACGTCTGGTGGCGGCCTACGACGACTCGGCCGGAGTCACCGCCGACTTCAACCGGAATGTGCTCCTCGTGCTCAACGAACAGCTGGGCGGCAATTTCAATCCGGAGCTGTTCTCCCACGTCGCCCTGTGGAATGAGGACGAACAAAGGATTGAGATGCGACTGCGGGCCGAAACGGCCACCGCGGTGAACCTGGAGGCCGCCAACATCCAGGTCGCATTCGAGCAGGGCGAAGACCTGCTCACCGAAATCAGCTGCAAGTTCACTCCCGAGCGGGTGGCCACCGAGCTTGATGCGGCCGGATTCGTCGTGGACGACATGTGGGGCGCCGATGATGGAGAATTTCTCCTCACCTTGGCCCACCCCTACTGCTAACCCCGCCCCCATCATTGTCGGCCCGGTAAGTCGGCCGCCCTCGATACGATCGACGTCATGGCCGAACCCACACAGCGCGTTGCGGACCTGATGGTCCGCTGTCTCGAACACGAAGGGGTGACCCACGTCTTTGGTATTCCCGGTGAGGAGAACATCTACCTGACCGATGCGTTGTCCCGATCCTCCATTCGCTACGTCCTGGTGCGCCACGAACAGGCGGCATCCTTTATGGCCGAGATTTATGGCCGGCTCACCGGTCGAGCCGGCGTCTGTTCGTCCACCCTCGGACCTGGCGCGATCAACCTCCTGTTGGGTGCCGCTGACGCCAACACCAACAGCACGCCGCTGGTGGCGCTGTCCGCCCAAGTGGGGCTGAATCGGATCTACAAGGAATCCCATCAGAGCGTGGATTTGGTTTCCATGTTCACACCGGTCACCAAGTGGGCCGAGCTCGTGCTGACACCGGGATCGGTACCCGAGATGTTTCGTAAGGCCTTCAAGCTGGCCCAGACGGAACGACCGGGGGCCGTCTATCTCGGCGTGCCCGAAGATATTGAGGACGCCTTTGTGGCCGAAGAAGTGATACCGCTTTCGGTCAACACTCCCCGACCCGATGAGCCTTCCATGTCGCAGATCGAGCGAGCGGTCGCGATACTCAACGCCAGCAACCGCCCGATCGTGTTGGCCGGGCATGGCGCAGCGCGGTCCGAGGCGGCAGCTGCACTCGTGCAATTCTCGGAGTTGCTGGGTCTCCCGGTCGCCACCACCTTCCACGGCAAGGGAGTGTTCCCCGACGATCATCCACACTCGTTAGGTGCAGTCGGCTTCATGAGCCGCGACTACGTGAACTTCGGCTTCGATGAGGCCGACGTCATTGTCAGCGTGGGCTACGAACTCCAGGAGTTCGATCCGATCCGGATCAACCCGAGAGGCGACAAGAAGATCATCCATTTGAGCCGGGTGCCGGCCGAAGTGGACGTGCACTACGACGTACAGGTGGGGATTCAGGCCGATATCGGTCGCACGCTCGATGCCCTGGGCCAAGCCACGACCCGTCGCTTTGATCAGGGGGCGAGCGGGGAGAAGATCCGGCACCTGTTGGCGGACGAACTGGCCCTTGGCGCGGCGGACGACAGCTTTCCGCTCAAACCCCAACGTGTGGTGGCCGATACCCGAGCGGCTCTCGGCCGGTCCGACATTGTCCTGGCCGATACCGGCGCCGTGAAGATGTGGATGGCTCGCCTCTATCCCACCTACGAGCCCAATACCTGTCTCATTTCGAATGGGCTATCGACCATGGCGTTTGCCGTACCCGGTGCCATCGGGGCCAAACTGGCCATGCCGGATCGCCGAGTCTTGGCGGCAACCGGCGACGGGGCCTTCTTGATGAACTCCCAGGAACTCGAGACCGCCATACGTGAACAGATTCCGCTGACCGTGCTCATTTGGGAAGACAATGCGTATGGACTCATCGGCTGGAAGATGGACCTCCAGCTCGGCCGGCACATGGAGGTCGGCGTTCACTAATCCCGACTTTGTGGCCTACGCCGAAAGCTTCGGTGCACGGGGCTATCGGGTGCAGGCTGCCGGCGATCTCTTGCCCATGCTCACCGAAGCGATGGCCTCGGACACCGTGTCGGTCATCACCTGCCCAGTGGACTACTCAGAGAATCTGCGCCTTACCAGCGCTCTGGGTGAGCTGTCCGGACCATTCTGATCGGTGACCGTCACCTGCACGCCCGAAGAGGCGGTGGCCTACATCCGAACGGTGGACACGGTTGGATTTCGGTCTGGGCCCAGCCAACCCCGACGCGTTTCTCACCGCACTGAGCATCCGAAATGATTGGGAAGACCTGGTCTTCGGTGGTGCGCTGCTCCTCAACTACTACGAGGTCTTCACCAAACCCGGGGTCTCCTATCGATGCGGCTTTTTCGGTCCAGCCGAGCGGCTGCTGCTCTCCCAGGGCTTCAAGGTTGAACATGTGCCCGGAGGGTTCCGCCAGTTCGCGCCGATTCTGGCCCGGTTCGCCCCCAGGGTCATGGTGGCGCAGGCCGCACCGCCCGACAGCGACGGCAACGTCAACCTCTCGCTGCACTATGGGGCCACCCGCCCCGAACTCCTGCGGGCGGGCCGCGATCCTGATCGCCTGCTGATCATCGAGATCAATCCAAATCTTCCTCGCACCAGAAGCCAGGGTCCGGAGTTCGACAACACGATTCCAGTCGATCTGATTGATGTGTTGGTCGAAGCCGATGGCCTCCCCTTTGCCCTCAATGAACCGCCGCCCGATGACACCGATCGTGCCGTCGCCGCCAATGCACTGCGATTCGTCGTCGAGGGGGCAACCTTGCAGACCGGCATTGGGTCCATCCCCAACATCGTGGCGTCTGAATTGGCGGCGGGACCGCTCGGTGGGTTCGGCATCCATTCCGAAATGTTCACGACCGGACTCATGCAACTTCACCAGGCCGGCAAAGTCACCAATACCAACAAGGGTGTGTACAACGGCGTGTCGGTCACCACGTTCGCATTGGGCACCAGCGAGCTGTACCAGTGGCTCAACGAGAACGACGACGTGCATTTTCTGGACGTCTCGGTGGTCAACGACCCCACGGTCATCAGCGGTAACGCCAACCTCGTCTCAATCAATGCCGCCATGTCGGTCGACCTCTACGGGCAGGTGGTCGCCGACTCGATCGACGGTCGCCAAATTTCAGGCGTGGGCGGACACGAGGATTTCGTGGCCGGGGCCGAACTCCACACCGATGCCCGCTCGCTCATATGCCTGCGTTCGACGGCCACCGTTCGCAACGAACCGGTCTCGCGCATCGTGGCCAAACTGCCCGAAGGTGGTGTTGTCTCGACCCCCCGCCACCACACCGGAATCGTGGTGACGGAATACGGGGTGGCGGAACTGGCCGGCCAAACCGTCCGCGAGCGAGCCCACGCACTGGCCGACATCGCGCACCCAACCTGGCGGACCGAGCTGCACGCAGCGGCCGACACCATGGGGTACTCCTAAATCACCTAAACCTCAGGCTTTTCGATGAGATTCGGTGTCGACAATCCGGCCCAGCTCGATTCAGGATCGCTGGCCGGAAAGGACTCTTCAATCGCTTCGTCCAGCGCCGAATCAGTTGGGGCCCCGTCAGGCGGCAAGCTGTTCAGCAGTTCAACGAGCGCCCCTGTTTCCGACGGCGTGAGGCCCCCGTCAACGGTGACGAAATTCGTCGGCTCCACGACGATGATGATGCGCACATCGGCATCGAACACCGGGACTTGCAGGCCATAGCGCTGCTGGAGCGACTGGTAGAACGATCCATCGACGTCGGGATCCATCGACTCAACCCGTCCTCGCACTTCCAGTGTCCGGTACGGGCTGTCGGGATCTTGAATGTGAAATGAGACCCGTCCGTCCTTGACCAGGTTGCGGTACTTCTGGCGGGTGCTCGTATGAGAAAAGCGAGCCCTCTGCCCGTCCCAAGCGAACCACATCACGCTGCTCTGCGGGCTCCCATCCGGTCGCAACGTGGCCAGGTGAGCGAACAGCGGTCGCTCCAAAAGATCGCGGTGGCTCTCTGGAAGTTCAGTCGTCATGGGCAAGTCCATTCTCCAAGATGCGTCCACCACCGACCGTAGTGGTCGAGGCTCGACCTTGGCGCCTTATGTGCCGGGTATGGAGGCAGCAGGGGAAGCCGGGGTTCGTCGCCTGATGCGCTGCACCAGCGCCGCCACACCGGCCAATGCCAAGACCGCCAGTCCCCCCAAGGTGATCAGGGTGGCCAACAGAATGTGCTTGGGCCGGTACTGGAAGGTGACCTGAACCCGTCCCGCTGGGACGCGGACCTCTTGGACCAGCCGGTAGTCACTGATGTTGATTTCGCGGTGACGGCCGCCATTCACCGAGATCAGGGCGTGCCATCCGGCATCCCAGGCCACGTCGCGCACCAGCCGTTCCGGTGTACCGGAATTGAGCTGCACCGTCTCCCCGTTCGCATTGGTCGAGACCACGTGCACCGGAGGCGCACTGGACCCCTCGGCGACGGTGTGCACTCCCGGAACCGGATGCGACAAGGTGAAGAAGGAGAACGGGCGATCGCTCCCCCGCCAGCGCCACGTACCCGGCTGGATGGCCTGTGACAGCGAGCCGTCGAGCTCGTAGTTCTGCTCCCCCACCTCAATGGTGGCCTGGTGGGCCGAAATCGAACCGAACAGCACCTGCAACTTCAGCCCGTCGGCATTCCCATTCGGCAGCGGCGCCGTGACTCCGTGTGCTCCAGCCGGCACCGGTACCGCGGGTCCCCAATTTGGTGGGGTGGGATCCGTCCACCTTTCCAAATCGGATGACCGCTTCGGGTGTCGCCGAGGAGAACAACAATCCGGCTTGGTGCGGATCGGTCGAGGTGCCAAAGAACCAGGCATCGGTGTGCCCGGCGGAGACACCTGACCGTGGGGCGGGATACGACGGATAGTCGACGTCGTGGTAACTGGTCGTGTACCCAGATGGCAGCACGCCATCCGTCCCGTTCGGCTCCGTCACCGGTTGCACGCCACTGGGTGTGGTCGAAGTGAAGGCGATGGGCAGCATGAAGTACTCGGGCACCGTGACCAATTCCTGGAGCCCCAGTTCGGCCAACTGACCATTCTTGAGCGCGGCCACGTTGAGGTCTCCTCCGGTGTGGGTCTCGGTCACATTGCTGTACCGGCCATTGACAATGGAGGCGTAACCACCCACCGACGGCAGCCGGTCGAGGATGTTGAAGTCGGTCATGCCCTCGATCCCGTAGGGCGGTCCGGTGTAGCCCTGAGGATCAAAAAGGTCGAAGCGGCCTCCAGGGTGCAGGTAACTGCCGACTGCCGCTTCCACGGCTGTCGTTCCGCCGATGACCGAGTTCGACGGCGTGACCAGTAGCTGGCTGGTACCCGCCACGAGTCCGATGTCCGCTCCCATCAAGAGCACCACCGCCCACTTCCAGAGGCGTGGCCGAGCCACCGAGCGAATCAGCACCACTACTCCGGCACCGACACAGAAGACCAGCGCGATGAGGCAGGCCTCGCGCACGGTGTGCACGTAGGTCGGCGAGGGACTGGTTTGCGCCAGGTCGCGGATCAACGAGTTCGGCGACGCGAACGCCCACACCGTGAGTCCGAGCACTGCTCCGGTCGGCAGGAAACCCAGCAGTCGGTCACTGGTGCGATGCGATGTCAACGTGTCGGGCTTGCGGTCCAGCCAGGCGGCGAACAGCACGCACATGGCGGCCGAGACACCAATCATGTTGCGACTCTGCAGCCGTTGATGCCCATACAGAGGGATGTCGTTGAAGACATGCTCCAGCGGCGTATTAGCCCCGAGCGCCAGGACGAGGGCAACACCGCCGACGATGTACCAGGCCACCCGCTCTCGCCCCGGGAGCCGACTCGGCCATGAAGGTCGGAGAAGGGTCAGCAAGGCGATGACCGGGAGGATGCCCATGTAGATCCCGACCTCAGGCAAGTTGTAATGCGAAAAAAACCCGGCCTCCCCGAGGTACTGATAACTGCCATAGAGATACGGCACGAGCCCCAAGAGAAGGTCCCTCGTCGGGTAACTTCCGGACGCCGCGAAGCCACCTCCGAGGCCGGATCGCTGGGAGTGGGCGATCGTGTTGAGTCCCGGGAGCCATTGCACCGCCGCCAGTGACAGACCGAGTGCGGCACCGGCCACCAGTCGACTGAGAACTTGCCACACGTTGGTCCTGGTCCCCAAGACCGACACCAGTGCGTAGACGATGACCAAAATGGTCTCGTCCAACATGGCCTCGGGAGCTCCCCCGAGGATCACCACGCACAATCCGACACCAAGGAGGATCGACCAGCGCCATCGCCCGTCGCGCACGATGTGCAAGACAGCCAGCAGCATCCACGGCAGGGCGACGAAACCTTCGGCCATATCGATGTGGTTGACCTGGGTCAGCACCACGCCGGAACAGGTAAACGTGATGGCGGCGACCAGGGCGGGCCACAGGTTGAGGGTGAGTGCCCGCACGTAGACGTACATCCCGACACCAATGGCTGAATAGAGAATGACCTCGAGGGCGATCCAGGCCACCCGGTCGGGCAGCCACACGAAGAGACCGACCAACGGGTAAAAGGCGCCGGCGTTGAAGTCGGCCAACAACGGAGAGCCGCTGAAGATGTACGGGTCCCAAAATGGCAAATGGCCATGGGCCAACATCGATCCCACCAAGACGTGGAGCGGGTAGTTCTGCTGCAAATTGTCCCCGGCCATCAGGAGATGCCCACCGAAGAGATCGGGAAGGATGAACGCGGCGGCCGGTATGGCCACCAGGAGCGTGTACGGCCACCATTGCCGTCGGAGTAGTCGACCTCCCATCACGTGGTGCTGTCTTACCCTCCCCGCGACCACTTCGCTCAAGGTGACAAATGAGTGATCACGTTGGATGCTCGAGGCGCTGTCTGGCCAACCGATGTCGGAAGAATTGCAGGCGACCAGCGAACTGAACCGGGCGCAACGGTCGAACCATACCGCCGGATTTCGGGCTGGCCCGTCGGGCCCGTCCCGACCAGCTTTTCCACAGAGAGGCCAGGTATCCTTGGCCCAGCGCATTCGGTCCTCCGCCTGTGTTTCAGGTGTGAAGTCCGGCTGGCGTCGTTTTTCCTCCGTCAGCTCGAACGACAAGGCACCGTTCTCATGTCATTGATGACGTCGAATATCGAGGCGCCATCCACCAACTTCGCCGAGCGAGTCGACAGCCCTGACTCCGCCGCGCCCTTCCGATTGGGCAAGGCCTCGGTGCTGGGTCTCATAGGCACCATGGCTGTGGTGATCGGGGCCCTTCTCGGTGGCCAGAACTTCGAGACCCACCTGCCCGGCGCCTGGTTCTTCGGCATGCCGGGCGGTTTTTTGGGCTCAATCGGGTCGAACAACGTCTATCCGCCGGCGCTGGCCATGATCTGTGTCTTCGGCGGCCTCATCCTGTTGACGAGAGTGTGGTTGAGCCTGATGCGTCAACTCAAGGCTCGTCCGGGATTCCCGGTCCGCAAGGTGGTCCTGGTGGTTGCCATCTGGGCCCTGCCGCTTCTCATGGCACCCCCTCTCTTCAGCCGGGACGTCTACAGCTATGCCGGCCAGGGGGAAATGGTCAGCCACCACATCAACCCCTACGACTACGGCACGGGCGTGCTCGGGGTGACCCCGTTCAGCACGCTGCCCGACATCACCTGGACCAACACGCCGACCCCTTACGGCCCAACCTTCCTGACCGTTGATGGCGCGTTGGCCCGCCTCTCCGGTCACGAGGTGCTGCCTGATCTCTTGCTGCTGCGCCTCTTGGAGGTGGCCAGCCTGGCCCTCATCATGGCTGCCCTGCCCACGCTGGCCCGAAGCATGCGAAGGGATCCGGCCGAGACGGTGCTGCTCGGGGCCGGCTGCCCACTCGTGCTGATGTCCCTGGTCGGTGGCGCCCATAACGACGCGCTGATGATCGCGCTCGCTGGTAGCGGGACTCGCCCTGGCCCGTCGAGTCGGGACCGTCCCCGGGATCATCCTTTGCGCACTGGCCGCGGGCGTGAAGTCACCCGCCGCGCTCGGCGTCCTTTTTCTCGGTTGGGTATGGGCCGGTCGAGAGGCCAACATCTGGCAGCGGCTGGCGCACACGGCGGCCGCCGGCGTGATTGGCCTCCTCACCATGGAAGTCATGGCCGTTGTGTCCGGCACCGGATGGGGTTGGCTGAAGACGTCCACCGCCGCCGACCAATCCTTTACGGGTACGACACCGGTTGATGCGGTCGCGCGCTTCGTCACCATCTTGGGTGACATCGTGCGAGTGCAAATACCGCTGCTCGGGGCCAGGACGGTGATCAGCGTGGTTGGGTTGTCGATCGCCGCCGCCTTCGGCGTGTGGCTTCTGCAGCGGGCGCCCTCTGAAGGCATACCCCGCACCCTTGGCCTCACGTTGTTGGTGGTGGCCCTCCTCGGACCCATTCTGTGGTCCTGGTATGTCACGTGGGGAGTGATCGTGCTCGCCCCCGCCGCCTCACCCACGCTGCGCAAGGTCCTCATCGCCATCATCACCTTCGAGACGTTCATCGGCGCCTCCAAGGTGGATACGTTCTTCGTCACCCTCTACCGCGATGGTCTCCTGGCCACCCTGATCACTGTCGCCGTCCTGTTCGCCTTGGTGATCATCCCGCTGGCGCCGTTCAACCGGTGGCATCTCCCAGCCCTGCGGTGGCCGGCAAGCCGTGGTACGGCATCCCTTGTGCCTGCCACTCCTCGTACAGATTGAGGAACTCCTGTCCGAACGGGTCGTCGCCCATGAGCGGCATGGCCGCCCGGCGCACCGTCCAGTCGTAGGGAGCCAACTCAATGGCGTCGGTCAGGTGGCGTCGAGCCATCTCATCGTCGCCTCGATTGAGGGCATCGGCCCCAATCCGAAAATGCAGTCGAGCCATGACTTCGTCAACGGACAGGTCCTCGACCGCGCGCGGGCGTCTTCGGCCGAGATCGGTACCGTGCCCTCATTGACCCATGACCGCACGGCGGACATATGCGGCGCCGAGTCCACGCCGGTGAATTCGCTGAAGAGGTCAGATCCGAAGGCCAGACCGTTCGGCCGCACGATGGTGTCGTCTTCGTCGATCCACACCACGGTCGGCACATTGGAGATGGCGTAGAGCTCGGACAACACATGCCTCGAGTCGTACAGCACGGGAAAGGTGATGTCCTCGGTGAAGGGCGCCACGTCTTCAGGTGCATTATCCATGGCGACGCCGATGACGCTGAAGCCGGCCGGCGCCAGTTCATCATGGAGCGCTTGCCACCCGGGCAGGTCGTAGCGACAGCCACACCAGCTGGCAAAGGTGACGAGCAGTTTCTTCTTCCCTTGCCACTCGATGAGGGAGTGGTCCTTGCCTTCGAGGTCCGGCAATGAGAAGTCAGGAGCCTGCAGATCATTGAGGGCGGATCGGCGAGTCACCGGGCTGAGGGCAATCGCCACCACGGGCACCTTCCCTTCGCCCACGCTGGTCACCGACGGTCGCCCCAGCAGCTCGGCCACCAGGCCCAGATCAACCAGGCCGTCAACCTCAAGTTCCGTCCGTCGATCGGGCGCCACCGGAAGGCACACGTCGCCCCGACATAAGCCCTCGGGTCGTAGTTTCCAGCCCAGGACTTCCGTCACCACCTCGGGCGCCACCAAAAAGCGGCCGTCGACGATGAGGCCGTCGACCTCGTGATCCCGCTCGACCAGAATTCGCAGGCTTGCCATCACTCGGCCAGATCCGCGGCCGAAATGACCTTCCCAGGGAGCAACCGGATAAGGAGTTCACCCTCCACGCCGTTGCGCTCGCCATATTCCTCGGCTCGATCCTCCCCCATGTAGCGACCTCCGATGCGAGCGGCCGAGCGCCGTACTTCGGTCAGATCATCGATGATCTCGACTGAGCCCTCCACGGTGACGAAACTGAACGGCGGCCGGTCGTCCTCAATGCACATGGCAGCTCGGCCTTCTCGAATCAGGTTGCGCCCCTTGACCGTCCCGGTACCGGTATTGAAGACAATGGCGCCGTCATCGTCCACCACGAACCACACCGGGGCGACATGGGGTCGTCCATCCCGGCAGACGGTGGCCAACTTGCCGGTCCGGGCCGGCAGCTCGGTCAAGAACGTTCGCACTTCGTCCTCGGACATCGAGTGATACGGCATTGATCAGTCCTCCCACGTCGTGGCCTGCGCCTCGAACTCGTCGGGCGATTGCACTCTCACCACGCAGAACAGCATCCCCGCCGGATCCCGCATGACCCACCAGGTCGAGATGGCCTCAACTTTGGTCGCCCCCAGCTTTTCCAGTCGCGCGACTTCCGCCGCCACATCATCGGTCTCGATATCCAGGTGCACCCGGGCCGGGGTGTCGGCCCCGGTGCGCTGCACCATGAGCCGCAAGCTACCCACCAGTGGATCGAGCTCGATGTAATCCGGATCATCATCGAGCTTCCCAGCGACACCCAGGGCGCCAGACCAGAACGCGGTCTCGGCCGCGAAGTCGGCCTCGGGCACATCAAAGAGGGCGGCGGTAACTCGGCTGCGGTGCATCGACTTAGTAGGGCTCCCCGCCGTGGGCGGCGTAGGCCGCCATCCAGTCCACCACGACCGGCCCGAAGTTGGCCGGGTTGTAGGCATCCTCCTCGGAGGAGAACTGCATGTTGCCGGCGTACTGCAGCACGGTGATGTTGTGGGCCTGATGCACCGACCCGTCGCCGGGGTCCCGGAATCGGTTTTCAATGCGGCAGATCCACCAGCCCTTCTCCTCGTCGCAGACGCACCAGCTGTGCGGGAATGACGTCATGGCCTTATTGGGCCATTGCGCCATGGTGTCGGCGATCCAGGTGTGGATCTCCTCGCGGCCGTGGAACTCACCGAACATGTGCTCGACGTACACCGCGTCTTCGGTGAAGAGGTTGGCCCAGTCCCTCCACTCCCCGGACTCGGCACAACGATTGGCCGTGTCCATGAAGTGTTGGTGCGCCTGCTCTAGCTCGGCTCGACTCCACTTATTCGTCATGATTTGAGTATCCATTCGCTCATGGTGACGCTGCGCATCGTCTCCAACTGGATAAAGGCCGTGATCTCCTCGACCATCTGCGTCAGGTTGGCATTCATCTTCTCCGGGTCACCGTCGGCGCAGTAGAAGAGCATGGGATCGGTCACATGTTCGAGGGATGGCCACGCCTCTTCCACAATCCCCTTATACGGTGGGGCACCTTCGGTGATACCCCTGAAAACGGCATTGCGCACATAGCGACACCGAGGTTGGATGGCCTCGGTGATCGGCGAGATTCGGCTGTGCCAGCGGGTGACCCACTCCTCGTAGGTCAGGTCCGGGTGTTGCTCCAGCAGGGCGACGGTCAGGACGCCCGGTGACCGTTCGCCGTCCGGCCACGAGCGCGGTTCGGCCCACTGACTGTCGCCGTAATCGCGATAGAGGGACTCGACGACCTGATAGCCGGCCACGTGGGTCGCCAACTCGTGCAGGACATCCTCATACGGCCTCCGGTAGTCGACCGCATCGACCCAAAGCGAGACCAGCCCATGCAGCGGTGTCTCGCCCTCCGGCGTGGGCATCGGCGCCGGAATGTCGCTGTGGGTATCGCGGATATCGATGCTCAGACGCGTGCGGATTGAAGGCCAGTAGGGCCGGCGCCACCTCACCCAGCATGACCTCCTCGGTGGCTTGCCGGGTGGTGTCCGGATCCAGCCACACCAAATAGATCAATTTTTCCATGAACCCCCCATTCCGCTCACCAGGTCAGGCCGAGGGCCTTGCGCATGGTGGCTTCAAACTCGGCATCAGACAAGTTCCGTCGCAGTTCGAGCACCATGGCGGCGTCATTGCCGACCTCCACCCGCAACGGTGTCGTCGGATCCTCCAACGCGTCAGCCACCGCATTGCCGACCAACTCTGGGCCCGGTCGCCCACCCGGACCAGTCAACGCGGTATCGGTGCCGTTCCACTGCGCATGCAGTTCGGCGTAAATGGGGTGTCCGATGTGCTCGGCATCGTGCTTCATGCCCGGTGCGATGTAGCCCGGCTCGACAATGACGGTTCGAATCCCAAAATGCCCCAGCTCAAAATGGAGCGATTCCGACAGCGCTTCAAGCGCATGCTTGCTCGCCGCATAGGGACCTTCCATAGGCGTGCCCACCTTGCCCTGCACCGAGCTGATGTTGACGAACACCCCGCTGCCCCGCTCCCGCCAGCTGGCGCGCCACGGCTTGGACCATGCGGAGGGGGCCCAACAGGTTGACCTCGAGCACACGCTGGAACCGGTCCAGCGGAAAGTCTTCCAGCGGTCCGCCTCCGGTCAGGCCGGCGTTGTTCACGATGGCGTCGAGTTCGCCCGCTGCCGCCACGCAGGTGGCCACCGAGCTGGTGTCGGCTACATCGAGTGGCAACACCTGGGTCACGTCCAAGTCGGAGAGCAGTGAGGTGTCGCGAGCAGTCGCCACCACCTCATGTCCGCGGGCCGTGAGCACTTCGGCCGTCGCCCTCCCGATGGCCCGGCCGGCCCCGGTAATGAGTACTCGCATCCTCAGACTCCCTGCGTGAGTTTGGACCGACACCAACTGTTCGCTGACGTCCCACAACCGCCGGGCCGCGTCGGCATCGAGGGCCTGGCGCTTCGGTGTCTTCGGCTTGCTCTTGGCGAAGTACTGCCCGCTCACCTTGGCCACCTCGGGCGATGAAGCCAGGTAGACCGATGTCTGCGCCCCCTTGGCCGGCGACATGAAGAGCGGGGCACCGATCTTGATGCCCAACGCGAAGAGGCCCTTGACGTCGCCGTCGCCCCCGAACTTGGTCCGCACGGTGCCCGGGTGAAGCGAGTTCGCCGTCACGCCGGTGCCCTCCAATCGGCGAGCGAGCTCATTGGCGAAGAGGATGTTGGCCAGCTTCGACACTCCGTAGACCCGCATGGTGGCGTAGCGCCCGGTGGCCTGTAGATCGTCGAACGGAATT
Source organism: uncultured Acidimicrobiaceae bacterium (assembly GCA_963730785.1). GTDB lineage: Bacteria > Actinomycetota > Acidimicrobiia > Acidimicrobiales > RAAP-2 > Bog-473. The sequence goes on along the minus strand of CAVSTF010000010.1, from coordinate 265,785 downwards.
CCCTGGCGAGCCTGATTGTGGGCCGTCGAGGCCACGTTGACGATACGAGAAGGAGCCGACTCCTTCAGGCGCGGCAACAACAGCGTGGTGAGGAGAAACGGGCCTAGATGATTGATGGCAAAGGTGGCCTCGTAGCCGTCGACCGTCTCCTGGCGCTCCGACAGGGTCAATCCGGCGTTGTTCACCAGCACGTCCAGGCGGGGGCAACGAGCGAGGAGCTCGGCCGCACCCTGACGCACCGAGGCCAGGTCGGCCAGGTCGAACACCACCAACTCCACCGAGCCCCGTCCAGCGAGTCGCTCGGCGATGGTGGTGACCGCGGCATTTCCCCGCTCGACGTTCCGGGCCGTGATGACGACCCGAGCCCCCATCTGACCGAGGGCGACAGCCGTCTCCAGCCCGATGCCCGAGTTCCCACCGGTGATCACCACCGTCTGGCCGCTCATGTCCGAAATGCTCACCATGTCTCCTTGCCCTGCGGCGATCGGGCGCCAGCCTTCCACATCGCCCATCTGGTCGACGGGGTCACCGCCATGTGTCGCGAGCCGACACCAAACCGGTTTCGGGGGAGACAAAATGACCACTCAGCGTTCGTTCCGAACTCCGGATGCGCCAACGCAGGAGTTCCTGGGTCGCCTCCCAGGCCATTTCGATCGCGGCGGCGTCCGGGTTTTGGCACAGGTTGTGGACCTGCTGCGGATCGGCCTCCAAGTCAAAGAGGAGTGGCGGCAACACGCTCGACGCAGCAGCGAACTGCACGTATTTGTGGGTCGCCCCTCGGGAGACGGCCAGCGAACAGTGCGACATCGGTACGCCGAAATACTGCTCGGCCATCTGATTGGCCGGGCCGGAGAAGTCCCATTCGAAGTGAGCGGTGTCGCGCCAATGTTCCGGCGTCCCGGCACCCTGCACAAAGGGCGCCAGTGACCATCCGTCGGCCTGAAGGGGCACCTCGGCCCCGAGGAACTCACAGATGGTCGGCAGCACATCGACCGATTCGGTGAAGGCTTCGACAATCTGACCTCGCCCCCTCTCGGCTTCATCCCGGGGGTCCACCACAATCAACGGCACGTGATAGCTCTCGTCCCAGTACCCCAACTTCTCCAGCAACCAGTGGTCGCACCCCATCTCACCGTGATCGCTGGTCAGCACAATCAAGGTTGATTCGAACAGACCATTGCGTTCCAAGTAGTCCATCAATCGGCCCAATCCGTCATCGACTTCTCGTTGGGCGCCGTAGTAGGTAGCCCGTATCTGTCGCCGCTCCCGTTCATCCTCCGGCGCACCCACATTGGGAATGAACATGGCCAGTTGGGCAAAGGGGTGCAACGCCGCTTCGTCCTCCTTGCGGGCACAACCGACGAACGGCGGGATGTCGTCGGCGTCATAGAGGTCGTGGTAGCCGATGGGGTTGCGGCGCGGCGGGTGGGGCCGGATGAACGAGGCGTGGATGAAGAACGGCTTGTCTCCGTGCTGATCGAGCCACGACTCAATGCCCTGACGGACAAAATTGGTCTGCGAGAGTTCGGCTGGAAACTGTGCGGGAGCCCAGGTTGAGCCGTGTTGGTCGGCCCCCGGGAAGCCCGCAATCGGTTCATAGAGGGCGTGCGGATTGCCGGGCACGTCCACACCTTGGGCACTCAGCCAACTCCCCCAGGCCGGACTCCCCTCTTCCCACGGATCACGGATCACCTCACGCAGACCCGGCAGAATTCCTTCGTAGGTAAACAGGCGAGGGTCGTCCGGACCCACCGTCCGGGGATCGACTGACGTGTCGGTGTACCCGAACAGCACCGGGTCGTAACCCAGTGCCCGGGCGATCAGGGCCACGTTGGTGAACCGGGCATCGAGCGGCGTGCCGTTGAGCACGGATCGATTGTTGTGCTGGTACATGCCCGTATAGAGACAGGCCCGAGAAGGTCCACACGGGGCGGCATTGGCCCAGTGATTGGCGAACAGCACGCCTCGCTCGGCCAACCGGTCGAGGTTCGGGGTCTGGACCACGGGATGTCCTAATCGAGAGAGACAGTCACCCCGCCATTGATCCACGGTGATGAACAGCACATTGCGGTGGGCCGGCATGGCCTCACTCTTGCCGATGCGCCAGCGGCGTCGCGGGCGGTCTGCTCAGAGGAGGGAGCGGGCTCGGTTACCCACGCATCAAGAGGCCTGGATGCTGGCTCCGCCCAGCTTCACGCCGGCTCGGATCAACCACTCGCCCACCATCTGCCCAAGGGGTCGATGGGTGTCGGGCTCCATGACCCTCAGTCGCGGGGCCACTTCGCTGGCCGGCAAGGACATGTCGGCCAGCACTTCCCGTTCCTGCACGAGGTGGGTGCGATGCGCGTGGACCAACAGGTCCCTCTGCCGCTCTTCGATCAGCTTCTGCACCATCCAGCCATTCATTGACTCACCTACGTCCGTCGTCTCGTTCACCAACATCATACGGCATAGTTGACAACAAATCAACTATATTCTAATATAGGTGAATGCCTATAACCCTGGATGACGAAGACGCCCAGCAACCCTCACGAGTTGTCCTGTCCGGTCCATCCATTGCGTGCGACCTGTCCTGGGTCATCCATGTGGCCACTCGACCTTCGTGGAAGCCGCGCTTCCCTGCGCTGAGCGACCTCTTCGATTCGCGCCCCGATCTGGTGGAGCGGGTGCTGGCCTTTTGGCCGGGACAGTCCGACCTCTGCTTCACCGAGATGCAGTGCCTGGCCCATCACGCCGGAGCCCTGGGCGAGACCTCACCTGAGGCGTTGTGGCAGGCCATGGCCGAGGCCGTCGACACCATCCCCACCGATTTGGGGCTCGAGTCAGAAGATCCCGAAGAGCGTCTTATCTTTCTGGATCGGCTGCAACAGCTCAAGGACTCACCCGAGCTGGTCACCAGGTACCTCCAGCTTCTGGCTGATATCTGGGAGCCGGTCAACGAACGCTGGCAAGCGGCCCTCCCCGAGCTGGAGACGGCCGGGAAGGTGGCGGCTGACCGCATTCAACGAACCGGCCTTCAGCCCGGCATGACCGACCATGGCTGTGCCACCTTCCATGCCATGTTGCCGACCATCAATGAACGGATGGGCCGCGGCTATCCGCTCTTTATCGCCCCGTGCTACTTCTTCGGCAAAAGCTTGTACCTGGAATTTCCGGGCCTGACCGTCATTGGATCGGGCTTCACCAACAACGACCAGGGCGCTCGGGCCCGGACCAAGGCTCTGGCCATTCGCCTCAAGACCGTGGCCGATCCCACTCGATTGGCCTTGTTGCACTACCTGGCTGGCGCACCCAGCACGGTCAGCGATTTGGCCACTTCGTTTGACCTGGCCCAACCAACCGTCAGCATGCACATCAAGTCACTGCGCGAATCGGGTTTGGTGCGCGCCGATCGTCAGGGCGGCAAAATGCACCTGAGCGCCGATCCCGATGCCGTCGAGCGGCTGCTGAACGAACTACGTGATGTGGTGGTTCAGGGCGTCAACACGACCGGCAACGATCGGATGCCCGCCACCGTGGTCGATGCCACCCGCTCCACGGTGCCGGTCACCGCATAGTTCGGGTAGCGCAGCAACAGCTCCTCTAGGAAGATCTTGCTCTCCATCCGGGCCAAGCTGGCCCCCAGGCAGACGTGCTCGCCGAATCCGAAGGCCACGTGCATCGGATTGGAGGGTCGGGCAATGTCGAAGGCGTCGGCGTCATCTCCGAAGATGTGTTCGTCACGATTCCCTGACGCATACAGCATGCAGAGATAGTCGCCCGCCTTGATGGATTGGCCACGCAACGTCATGTCCTCGGTCGCCGTCCGGCAAAAGGCCTGTATCGGCGTGACCCATCGAAGTGACTCCTCGACCGCTCCCGCCATCAGTCCTTCCGGATCGGCCGCCAATCGCGCCCGCTGATCCGGATGCTCGCCCAGGGCCACAATGGCGCCCGACAGCAGCGTCCGGGTCGTCTCATTGCCGGCCACCAGCAGGGTCAGCAAGAAAATGAAGAGCTCATCATTGGAAAGCGGGCATCCATTGACTTCGCTCCCAATGAGCACGGACACCAGGTCCTCCCCTGGTGCGTCCCGCTTCACCTTCAGGTGATCGGAAATGAAGCGAGCAAGCTCGCCCAGACTGGCCATGGTTTCCTCGGCGGGGTGATCGGGGGATTCGATGGCGGCATCCGACCAGCGGCGGAAGTCGGCTCGGTCCGCTTCGCCGATACCCAGCAACTCGGCAATGACCGCCAGTGGAAAGGGCGAGGTGGCCGCGGCCACCAGGTCAATCTCTTCGTCGTGCTTCGGCGGCGTCAAGTGACTGGACCGCGCAGCGCCGGATGGATTCGCTCAATCCACTGAGCGCACGGGGCGTGAAGCGCCGATTGAGCAGGCTCCGAAAGGAGGAATGCTCGGGTGGGTCCATGTGCAATATGGACGGAGCGGCGACCGGATTGGCCAAACCCCGCATCGGATCGTTGACCAGGGCGCCCTGACCGGAACAAAAATGCTCGGGATCGCGGCTGATGTCGCGAATGTCCTCGTAACAGGCCACGGTCCAGAAACCGGGTGACCACTGGTGGACTGGTGATTCGGCCCGAAGGGTGGCCAGCAACTCGTAGTAGTCGGGCCTGACAAAGAATGCCGCATCGGTCGGGTCGATCGAATGGTCCACCGTCATCCGCTGAGCGTACTGTGCACGCTGGTAGTCAAGGGGAGGATTCTGGTGACTCCAGTACGCACTGAGTACGACGCACTCTTCATCGGCGGAAGCTGGGAGCCGTCGTCGGGCACTGACCGCATTGAGGTGATTTCGCCCCACTCCGCCGAACGGATCGGCTCCGTTCCTGCCGCGACGACAGCCGACATCGATCGAGCGGTGGCGGCAGCTCGACTGGCCTTTGATGCCTCGCCGTGGCCCCAACTCCCACCGGCCGAGAGAGCGGCACACGTCCAACGATTGCTGGCGGCCTACAGCAGGCGTACGGATGAGATGACCGAAGCGGTCATTGCCGAAATGGGTTCACCCCGCTGGTTTGCCGAGCTGGCCCAGGGCCCGGGTGGCGCCGCCATGCTCAGCACGTTCCTGGATGCAGCCGACACGTTCGAGTGGGAGGTACGGGGCAGCGGCCACAACGCCGGCGCGTTGGTACGGCGAGAACCGGTCGGCGTCGTGGGCGCCATCACCCCCTGGAACGTGCCGCAACTGGTCATAATGCCCAAGCTGGCGCCGGCGCTCTTGGCTGGCTGCACGGTGGTGGTCAAGGCCGCACCGGAGTCACCTCTTGATGCGCTGCTCTTGGCCGAAATCGTCGAGGAGGCGGCGCTCCCCCCAGGAGTGGTGAGCATTCTGGTCGGGGGTCGGGAAGCCGGCGAGCATCTGGTCCGCCATCCCGATGTCGACAAGATCGCCTTCACCGGCAGCAGCGCAGTGGGTCGACGCATTGCCGGGATCTGCGGCGAGCGGCTGGCTCGATGCAGCTTGGAGTTGGGCGGCAAATCCGCCGCCATCGTCTTGGACGACGCCGACCTGACCCGCACCGCCGAGGGTCTCAAGTTCGCCTCGTATCTCAACAACGGGCAGGCCTGCGTGGCGCAGACCCGCGTGCTGACCTCTCGCCTGCGCTATCAAGAAACGGTTGACGCCCTGGCGGCCATGGTCGAGGGCATTGTGGTCGGCGATCCATCCGATCCATCGACCTATGTGGGTCCCCTGGTAGCGGAGCGTCAGCAGCAACGGGTGCGTGACTACGTGACGACCGCGATTGACGACGGCGCAAGAGCGGTGGTCGGCGGATCATCGTTGCCCGATGGTGTCGGTCCCGGTTGGTACGTCGCCCCCACCTTGCTGGCCGACGTCGACAACACCATGCGGGTGGCCCGCGAGGAGATCTTCGGTCCGGTGGTGTGTGTGATTCCCTATGACGACGAAGACGATGCCCTGCGCATCGCCAACGACTCCCCCTTCGGACTGGCCGGGTCCGTCTGGACCAAGGACCGGGCCCATGGCCGGGAACTGGCCAACCGAATGCGCACGGGCATGGTGGGTATCAACGGCTTTGCCCCCGACCTGTGGTCGCCGTTCGGCGGCTACAAGGAGAGTGGCATCGGCCGTGAATACGGTCCGGTCGGACTCGAGTCCTACCTCGAATACAAGTCCATCTACGGAGCGGGTTGACCATGGCATCTCTTTTTCCGGCCTCCGAAGAACATGCACCCCTCTCGGGGCTCGACGAGTACCTCATCCATAACTCGCCCTATCCGGTCCGGGTGATGTGGAGTCCCGACGCGCAGGCCTACGAACGGGTGTGGTTCACCTGCCAGGACCGGGTCGGTGAATTGCTGATTGTGGTCGGACTGGCCTTCTACCCGAACCTGGGCACGGCCGAAGCCTTCGCCATCATCAACGTGGCCGGGCAACACACCACGGTCCGGGCACATCGCGCCCTCGGCACCGACCGGATGGACATGTCCATCGGCCCATTTCAATTCGAAGTGATTGAGCCGTTCAAGCAATGGCGCCTGCGGCTCGGCCCCAACGAGTTCGGGGCGGAGTTCGATCTGTCCTGGTTCGACACCAAGCGCCCCATCTTCCGCCAGCTCGGCGCCGGCATGATCGTCGGCGGCCGGGCCGTGAGTCCCGTGGCCGGGTACGACGGCTTTGGACGCCAGGAAGGGTGGGTCAAGGTGGGCGAGCAACAGTTCGACGTCACCTCGACCACGCATCTGGGCACTCGGGATCATCACTGGGGTACTCGCGACGGGGTCGGCGGCCCCGGCCGTTACATGGGGATGCAGCACCCTCATAGCGGCGAATGGGTCGAGTTCGAGGAGTTCGGCGTCTGGGGCGACCATCTGCTCTACAACCTGGGCGATCCCAAGAAGAAGAGTGGCACGTTGGCCAAACGGCTCCATCGCCTGCGCTTTGAGGAGGACACCCACCTCCTGCTGGCCGGTGAGGTGGATCTGGTCTTCGCCGATCAGTCGGTCAAGACCATGCGATTCGAGCGGCTCGGTCATCAGATCGCCTTCCTGCGCTGCGGCATGTACGGCGGACCCAACGGTGGGACGCCCGACGGCGATCTGTGGCACGGCATGAAGGTGGCGGAGGGGAAAGAGGTCGTCGTGACCGGTGAGACCTACGACGTGACCGATCCCGCCATCCGCACCCTGCTGGCCGGTCAGGACCAACACCACTGCCGCATCACGTGCGACGGCGAGGAAACCTACGGACTGGTCGAGCCCTACGACACGCTTTGTTACGAGGTTGCCAAGGCCGGCGTCATGGGCTTTTCACTGCTGGACGGGTAACTGACGCGCACCGACGCAGTAACGTTTGTCCATCGACAACCATCAACAGGAGGTGACACCCGTGCAGGCAGTAGGCGACACATTCGAAGTATCCGCAGTGGGTGCTCCCCGACAATTTGAGGATCAAACGACGTAGGTAGTCGCCTCCGGGAGCGCCCGACACGCGAAAGCGAAAGGCGATTCCCTTGAATTCAGCAACGACACCCGCCATGAGCGGGCGAGCATTGGTCCTCCATGGTGGTGGTTCAGCCGGCAATGCCTGGGAAATCGGCGTCATCGCCGGTTTGGGTGCGGCCGGGTTGGATGTCACCGAAGCAGACTTGATTGTCGGGACGTCGGCCGGATCGACGGCCGCGGCTCAGATCACCAGCGGGACCAAGCCGTCCGAACTGCTGGCCAGCATCTTGGAGGCGGCACCCCCGTCACGGACAGCTCCGATTGGTTCCGATCGTGGGCGCGCACCGAACGCACCGGTGTCCAACCACATGGAGTTAACGAGCGCCATCATCGCCACCGCCGAGAATGCGGCCGACATGCGTCGCCGCATGGGTGCGGCCGCGCTCGAGCTCGATACGGCGTCCGACGAATCTGGGCAGACGCAGTGGCGGGCGACCGTCGCCGCTCGACTGCCCAGCCAGCACTGGCCGCCGCAACGGCTACTCATTGTGGCCGTTGATGCCGATAGCGGTGAACCTGTCGTCTTCGACCGCCAAAGTGGCGTCGACCTGGCCGACGCCGTGGCCGCCAGTTGTGCCAATGGTTTCGGTGTCCAGCCCTACCGGATCGGCGACCACCGGTACATCGACGGTGGCTACCGACGCAATGAGAATGCCGATCTGGCGGCTGGCTACGGGCGGGTGTTGGTGCTGTCGCCCTTCGGTGGCCGATCACGACACCCGATGGACTGGGGCATGCAACTGGCCGCGCAGGTCGACGAGCTACGGGCCGGCGGCAGCTGGGTCGAGACCGTCTTCCCCGATGCCGATGCCAGCCGCGCCTTCGGCGTCAACATGATGGATCCGTCAACGCGCCCGCCGGCGGCCCGAGCCGGTGAGGCCCAGGGCAGGGCGTTGGCGAAGTCGCTCGACCAATTCTGGCACTGACGCGAAAAAGGGCCACCCGGCTCGCCGGTGGAGCGACACTCCATCGGCGAGTTCCCGGGTGACCCCAGTTCGGTTGTCTCAGGCCGCGTCGACCAACAGTTCAGGCTCGAGCGTGGCGGCCTCGGCCGTCGCCGGCTTGACGATCACGCCGATCAGGACCAGGGCCAAGACGGCGAAGACGGCACCGGCCGCAAACACGGTGTCCAACCCGTGCACGAGGACCGAAGAGGCGTGGGCACTGGCCACCCGGCCGAGCCGGTTGACCAGGGTCTGGTGGTGGGTGGTGGCCCCGAAGACGGTGACCAGCACGGCCAGGCCCAGCGCGGCGCCCATCTGCTGCACCACGTTGACCAAACCCGAAGCCGCGCCGGCATCAGCCGGCTCGACTCCCTCGAGCGAGGCCGAGGTGAGGCTGACCAGCGAGACGCCCGAGCCCACACCCAACAGCACCAGGGTGACGAGCGCCTGCAGGTAGGTCGAGTTGGCGTGCAACTGACTGGCCACCGCCAGGGCCGTGACCACCAACCCGGCGCCCACCATCATCAGCGTCTTGGCCCGGAACCGAGGGATGAAGACTCGGCTGGTCAACTGGGAGGACAGGAACACCGAGGCCGGAATGGGCAGGAAGCACAGCCCCGCCTTCAAGGGCGAGAAGCCCTGGGCCTCTTGGAACAACTGGGTCATGAAGAAGAAGCCCCCGTACATCCCGCTGTAGACCAGACCCCGGGCCACATTGGCCGTCGTTCGGGTGGGGTGGGCGAACAGGCGGAGCGGCAGAATGGGCTCCTCGACCCGGCTCTCGTTGTGCACGAAGGCAGCCAGCAGGACGGCGCCGATGGCCAGGGATCCGATGGTCACCGGATCGCCCCAGCTCTTGGTGCCGGCCTCGACGAAGCCCAGCACGATGCTCGTCATGCCCAGGGTGGAGAGGATGGCTCCCGCCAGGTCGAAGTGACCATGGCGGGGCTCGGTCTCCACCAGGACCTCACGACCGACCAACCAGACGGCCAGGCCGATGGGCACGTTCACGAACATGACCCAGCGCCAGGAGACCAGCTGCGTCAGGAAGCCGCCGGCCACCAGGCCGACCGCGCCACCGGCCGCCGACACCGTGGTGAACAGGGCGATGGCCCGCACCCGGGCCTGACCTTCGGAGAAGATCGTGGTCAGCAGGGCCAGCGACGACGGTGCGGCCAGAGCGGCTCCGATGCCTTGGAGGGCGCGGGCGCTCAGCAGCATCCAGCTTGTGGTCGCAAACCCGCCGGCGAGTGAGCTCAGGGAGAAGACGGCAATCCCGATCAGGAAGGTGCGCCGGCGGCCGATGAGATCGCCCGCCCGGGCGCCCAGCAGCAACAGACCACCAAAGGTCAGGACGTAGGCGTTCAGGACCCACGACAGGCTGGTGGTCGAGAAGCCCAGCGCCCGCTGAATGTGGGGCAGGGCGGTGTTCACGATCGTGCCGTCCAACACCACCATGAGCTGGGAGGAAAGGATGACGAAGAGGAGAACAGTGGGGTGCTTCAGGCGGCTACGAAATGTTCCGGGGGCCGCCTGCCCCGGGGTTCCGACGGGCGCCAGACGCGGCCGTTCGGCTGAGAGAGTAGGCATTGACTTTGACCTTTCCGCTGGTATTCTAGGTAAGCGGAAGCTTCCTCCGTTTAGTATACGGAGGGTGCCTCCGTTTTGCAAGACCTTATTTTGAGATGGAGGCGAACCGGTCGTGAGCAAGGACGGGGTGGGTGTGACAGCGGTCGAAGAACGACCGGTCAGCGAGCAGACCTCCGAATCCGGGCGCCCCATGCGAGCCGACGCTCGGCGGAACTACGACCTCCTCATTGCCGCGGCCAAGAAGGTCTTCGCCGAACACGGTGGCGGTGCCTCCATGGAGGCGATCGCCAAAGAAGCCGGCGTCGGCGTCGGCACGCTCTACCGCCACTTCCCCAAGCGCATCGATGTGGTCGAGGCCGTCTACCGAACCGATCTCGACGGCCTGATGCAGGCGGCCGACGATGCGGTGGCCAATCTTGAGCCGTGGCCGGCACTCGTGGCCTGGCTGGAAGCCTTCGTTCGCTATGCCGACTCCAAGCGCACGTTCATCACCGAACTACACGAAGCGTTCGAAAAGCACCCTGAGTTCCGACTGGCTTCGCGAGAGCGGATCAACGGCGCCATGGACAAGGTGTTGACCCACGCCCAGCAGAAGGGCGAGGTACGTACCGACGTGGACGGGAACGACCTCATGCAGCTGCTCTACAGCATCTGCAGCAGCCAATCCACCAGCGACGGCCAAAGTGATCGCCTGCTGCGCATGATCATCGACGGGTTGCGCCAGCCGGTTTAGATCGGTTGCCCTGAACCGGTTCCCCCGTCAGTCAGCCCTCACCACTTGGCAGCGTAGACAAAGTCGGCGGCCGGTCGATTGAGCCATTGCACAATCCGCATGGCCAGGTCCATGCCGGTGGCGAACTTGGCGGTGCGCAAGCCGGTGAGTTGATTCGAAGTACAACCCAACACCGTCGCCAGGGCGCCCCAGGTCAGCTCTTGCCGACGTCGTTCCTCGTCCATGGCGGCGTACAGCAGCTTGAGCGCCCAGCGCAGACGACGATCTGGACCGACGGCCGGCAGGGCGAATCGCTCTTCGCTGTCGCTGTCGCTGCCGTCGACGGCGCTCGCACCCTTGAGAAAACTTTCCGGAGTCCGTCCAAGCCACCGCAGCATGAACAGGGCGTGTTGGCACGAGGTCCTCGGCTTGTCGGCCATCTTGGTCAGGGTCGCCGGGCTGATCGGATGATCATTGCGCCGACCATTCAGTTCGGATGATTGCTCCCACAACTGGTCGGCGACGCCCTTCCAACTCAAGCCCGACTGCGTTCGTTTGTCATTCAGCGCGGCATAGAGAGCACCGGCATCGAATCGACGTAGGTCTGGCCTCATCGGCCCGGACCGCTGCGCGCCGCTACGCCAAAGCCAGACTGAGTTGCCACGAGACGCCGTATCGATCGGCCAGCCACACAAATCGCTGGGCAAATGGGTATTTGTCTAGGGGCATGAATACCTCTCCCCCATCGGACAAGGCTTCGTAGAGGTGCACTGATCTGACTTTCGCTCTCGCAATCGAAAAAGAACGACACCGAGGGCGTGAAAGTGAACGCATGCATCGGAGGGCTGTCGATGCAGAGGAAGGACTGACCAGCCAGGGTGAACGTGGCCCGTTTGACCGTGCCTTCGTTGGCTTCGTCCGCTCCGTAATGCTCAATGTCGACCAGCTCGCTGTCCGGAAAGATCGACACGTAGAAACGCAAGGCTTCTTCGGCTTGACCGGTGAACATCAGAAATGGTGTGAGCGCCACGTCGCCCTCCTCTACTGAGACTTCCCTCGAATCAGGCCCGGTCGAAGTGAGCCTGGATCTCGACCTGGTTCTTGAGCCCGGTTCCCATTTTGGCCCAGTTCAGGCCATATTGGCTGCGGTCGATCTCAATGGTGGTTGACACCGTTGTCGTGGTGCCCGAGCCGTTCACCCTGGCCTGGAGTGTCAATGGTTGTGACTGCCCGTGCACCGTGAAAACGCCGGTGATCTCGGCCTCTCCAGCTCCGGTCGAGTCGTCCGCCATCGACCGTGAAGGTCAATGTTGGGTACTTGTCCACCTCAAAGAAATCGTCGGTGCGCAGGTGCGCATCGCGCTTCTTGTTCTTGGTGTTGATGGACGCGGCATCTATGACCAACGTGCCTTGCACGCTGCCGTCGGCACCCACATGGCCATCGCCGCTCAGCGCCTTGGCCGTGCCCTTGACCGGCACGATCCACATCGCCTTGGTGCGGAAGGTCACCGTGTCTGATCGGGATTCAGCGTCCAGTCACCGACATATGGAGCAATGGCATCGGATGTCGCATCGGCTTGCGTCACTGTAGGGCTCCCTTGAGTTCGTGGTCGCGCCCGTCCGTTCTACCGGGACCGACCCTTTGACCAAACGGGAGATCGTCGTTCGACCCTGAGGTCACGCTCACCTGGGATCAGTGTTCGAGTGCCTCCGCCAACCGCTCGAGCGTCAGGCTCATGGTCTGACGGTTGCGTGTCGGTGCGGTCGGCGATGCCCGAGACCTGCGCGCTGAATTCCATGACGGATTCCGGCCGCAGGTCCTCGTTCCACTCGGTGACCGTGCAACCCGAGGTGGTGGGCTCAATCCGATAGCCCCAGGTCGAGTAGTGGAAATCCATCATGGAGCATTCGAAGGCGAAGGCGCGGTTCGGGTCGGCCTCAATCACCTTGCCTTGGGTCGTCCACTCATGGTCACCGTGACGATTGAAACCGTCGAAGGTGGCGCCGACGACCGGACCGTTGAAGCCGTCATGCCACTCACAGCCGTAGCACTCCTCCGACCACTCCCCCATGCGCACCACGTCGGCAATGGCGGCGTAGACCGCCTCGGGTGATGCGGCGATGTCTCGGGTTACTTCAAGCATTCATCACTCCTTCAGGCACTCCTTCAGGCTCCAGCCGCCTCAATACGGGCCAGCAACACATTGGCTAACGGATCGGCGGCGGCATCCTCCGATGGCGCACCCCCGACGTAGCGAGTCCCGGCTGCGGCCGCTACCCGTTGCTGTCGGTCATTGATGGCCACGGCCCGCACCAGTGCGAAAATCTCATGCCATTCCAGATCACGCACCGGTGCGTCCCGTATGAGACTGGTAGCGATCAAGCGCTTCCGCTCGATCCGGAAAGCCCGGCACCCGACGACCGAAGAGTTCTTCCATCATGGCGTCCAGCCCGAAGTACCAGCCCAGGTCCATTTCGGGTGGGCCCACCGCGGCCAATTCCCAATCCAAGATGCCCGGTGACCAAGAAGTCGTCCGAATAGACCAGGTTGCCCAGGCGGGGATCGCCCCACACCAGGGTGGAGGTCGTCGTGCCCGCGGGTTCGGCACTGGGCCGATGGGACCGGCACCACTCCAGTCCTTGGTTGAGGGCCGGTATCGGGTGGCCTTCACCGGCCCAGTCGACGTAGGCCGACCAGAAGTCCGATGGCGGCAGGCAGGTCGGGACCTGGGAGTACATCAGGCAGGTCGAGTGTGTCGGCCGTCAATGGAATGCAGTGAGGCCAAGACGTCGATCAACCCGTTGTGCAGGCGCCGTTGCTCATCGACCGTGGCGCCCATGATCCAGCGATCAAAGAGCGGCGCCGGTCCGGGGATGTGTCCGGTCAGGCGGGGCATGACCAAGAAAGGCGCGCCGATCCACTGCGGGTCTTCGACACAGACCGAGGGCGAGGGTGCCGGCAACCCGGCGGCGGCGACTGCGTTCTGGACGCCAGCCTGGGTGGCCATGTCGTAGTGGGCGAAACTGGGTTCCAACGGCGGCAACCGGATGGCCAACCCGGGATGAGATTCGCCCAGCCCAATCAAGACCGTCTCGTTGGCCAGGCCCGAGGTGGCGTGGGTGAGTTCGCTGATCTCGAGCCGGCCGTCAGCCAGCGGCACTTGCTCAGGGGCCGCCTGCAACCAGCGCGTCAGGCCTTGGCGCAGTGCGTCGGCATCCCTTGTTCGTCCGCTGGCCACTTAGGGAAGGTAGACCACGGCTTGCCACTCGCCGGTCATTTCCTCCCGGCACAGGGCCGTACCGGCCCGAATGGCCCAGTCCACAATGAGGTGCTCGGACGCACCGGGAGGGGTCTTGACCAGCATGCCCCGTCGGTTGTGATCCTGTTTGACCAACCACCCGTCGGGAATGGACACGCCCGCCTCGGCCAACCGGCCCACCGCCTTGTTGCCGGTGGGATGGAGAAGCCCGATGGTCACCCCCTCCAGCGCTTGCTTCACCAGCTTGGGCGGCACGAGGGTGGACATCGACACGGGCGCTTGTCGACCGGTGAAGATGGCGAATGGACCGGGGAGGGTCGGTGTCCGCTCTTCATCGACCCGGACGCCCGGCATCAGGTTGATCCAGCCGTCGCCCGCCTCGGTCAGTTGGCGCAAGTAGGTGGTGACTCGTTCGTCGGCCGAGGGGACGAACTCGAACTTGACGGTCTTCCGCTTCGACGTCATGCCGGGAGTCCCGCCGTCAGCTGCGCCACGATGTCGCCCAGGGGACGCGCCTCGGATCGGCGGTATCCCTCGCCGGCGTACAGGCTCATGTGATCGGTGTCCCCTTGTTGTGCCGCCGTCGCTCGAAGCGGGCGGGTGGCGTTGTTGATCTCCGGATACGCCTTGGGCGCATCCACATGGTCGCGCATCATTTGGTTGACCAGGCTGCGGGCTCGGCGGCCGCTGAAGGCCCGGGTGACGGCCGTCTCGGTGAAGGACGGGTCGGCCAGGGCCGCCTTGTAGGCCGGATTGGCACCGCTCTCGGTCGAACGCAGGAATGCGGTACCCAGTTGCACCATTGCGGCGCCGCGGTCGAGCACCGAACGAACTTCGTCAGCCGTGCCGATGCCGCCGGCGGCGATCAACGGCAGGTCGGTGATGGACACGATGGCCGAGAGGAGTTGGCGCAACGGGACATCCTGATCGGCTCGATCGTCATTGACGAACGAACCCCGGTGCGCACCCGCTTCGGAACCCTGGACGCACAGACAGTCGACGCCGGTGCTCACGGCCACCACAGCCTCATCGAGCGTGGTCACCGTGATGCCGACCATCGATCCATTGGACTGGAGGGCGCCAATGACCTCGCGAGCGGGGCAGCCAAAGGTAAAGGTCACCATCGGGGGTGCCTCGGCGATCAGCACCTCCACCTTGGCCCCGTACGCATCGTCGTCCCAATCCGGGGCGCCGAGGGTCGCCCCGAGTCCAGCGGCCTCATGCTGGAGGGCTTCGAGATAGCGACCGAGACCGTCCGGGTCGTCGGTCGGCTGCCCGGGCACGAACACGTTGACCCCGAAGGCCACCTGAGCGGCCTTCACGGCGATGATCTCGTCGTGCATGGCCTGCGCTGATTTGTACCCGCCGGCCAGCATGCCCAGCACCCCGGCCTCGGCGGCGGCCAGGACCAGTTCGACGGTGGAAGGTCCACCCGCCATGGGGGCTACCACCACGGGCGACGCGAGACAATTCGCGCAGTTGATCGGCTCCGGCCACGGCACAGCGTGGCAAACGGGGTCCGGTGTGTCCACCAGACCGGTGCAACAGCACGTATCTTCACGGTGCGGCCGGAAGACATTTCCCCCATCGACCCAGGAGGATCGCCACATGGAACTCATCTCGACCCTGCGATCGACCGGCGCCGTGCGTGACTTCTTGCCCGAACCGATCGGCGACGACGTCCTGCGGCGCCTGCTCGACACGGCCCGGTTTGCCCCCTCGGGCGGCAATCGGCAGGGCTGGCGGGTGATTGTGGTCAAAGACCCGGGCAAGCGAGCCCAACTGCGAGATATCTATCTCAAGGGTTGGTACCAGTACCTGGCCATGGGAGCGGCCGGCCTGGTGGCCTGGGCGCCCGTCACCGATTTAGCGGCCGAAGCCGCCGCCATCGCCAACGCCCCGGCCTTCGAGGCCGCGGCGGCAGCCTCACCGGGATTCGCCGAGAAGCTCGACACGGCGCCGGTCCTGCTGCTGGTGGTGGCCGATCTCTCCGCCTTGGCGGCCATCGATCGCGACCTGGATCGCTACACCTTTGCCGGTGGTGCCTCCCTATACCCCTTCATTTGGAACCTGCTGCTGGCTGCCCGGGCGGAGGACATTGGTGGGGTCATGACCACCGTGGCCATCCGAAACGAAAGCGAAGTTAAAGCCCTCTTCGAGATTCCGGACCCGTTTGCCGTGGCGGCGTTGGTGGTGCTGGGCCACCCGAGGCAGGCGGCGCGCAAGCTGCGGCGAGCCGAGGTGGACGACTTCACCTGGGTCGATCGGTACGAGGGTGACGCCCTGCCGCAATAGGTCCTGCGTTGACCTGCGGCTGATGGGGCCACCGGGTCATGCTCAAATGGGAGATGGCACAGAACGTCCTGGGCGGAGAGCTCGAACCCTGCAATTTCAATCCACTGACCGGCTTCTTCCGAGACGGCTGCTGCAACACCGGCGCGGAAGACGTCGGTGTCCACACGGTGTGCACCCGGGTCACCGAGGAGTTCTTGGCCTACTCGGCCTCGGTCGGCAACGACCTGTCTACGCCCCATCCGGAGTTCGGCTTTGAGGGGCTGCAGCCCGGTGATCAGTGGTGCCTCTGCGCCCCCCGCTGGCAAGAAGCTTTTGAAGCGGGCATGGCCCCGCCAGTGGTGCTGGCCGCCACCCATGCCTCATCCCTGGAGTGGGTCACGCTGAGTGATCTGACCCAGTACGCCATCTGACCAGTCGCCATCTAGAGCAGATCCAACAGCAGTTCCGGCGGCCGGGCGATGACGGCGCGATCGCCCCGCACGACGATCGGCCGCTCAAGCAGGATCGGGTGGGCCACGATGGCCTCCAGGAGGGCGTCGCCCTCCTCCCCGGCCAACGCCAGCTCCCGATAGACGTCCTCGCCGGTGCGCATCATGAGGCGGGGATCGTCAATGCCGAGCTGGGTCATGAGCCGCCGCAGGTCGTCCAGGGTCGGGGGCTCGACCAGATATTCGACGATCCGGGCCTCGATCCCACGCTCGGTCAAGAGGCCTTGAGCCGTGCGACACTTGGAGCAGCGCGGGTTGTAATACATCGATAGATCGGTCATAGGCCCGCCAGTGTACGGATGACCCAACCGAGAGGAAGTGCCCATGGATGGACTCGAGATCAGTGTGAGCCGAGTGATTCACGCTCCAGCATCGAAGCTGTTCGCCATCGTGTCGGACGCCAATCGCCACCCCGAAATCGACGGGTCGGGGACCGTCGTCAAGACCAAAGGTGACACGCCCCAGCAACTGAAACTCGGATCAAAATTCGGCATGTCCATGAAAATGGGCGTCCCCTATTCGATGATGAACACGATCATTGAATTTGAACCGGACAAGCTGATCGCCTGGCAGACCGCGCTGGCCGGACCGCTCGGCCGCCTCGTCGGTGGGCGAATTTGGCGCTATCGATTCGAAGAGTCGGATGGCAGCACCACCGTCACCGAGACGTGGGATATCTCGCAGGACAAGCAGAAGTTCATGCTCAAGGTGGGACCCCCGGCCAAGGGCACGGCGGAATCCATGACCAAGACGCTGGAGCGCCTGGCTCAGATCACCGAGGGCTAGCGGTCATGATCGACCGGCAGCGTATTGAAGAAGCGTGGGAACAGCGCGTGCTGCCCACCCTCAGTGACTACACCCGCATCCCATGCCTCTCCCCCGCCTTCGACGCCGAATGGGAATCCAGAGGCGCCCTGCGGAAGGCGGCCGAACTGTTGCGCGACTGGGCCGTGGCCCAGGACGGCTCGTTGGCGGCCGAGATCATTTCGCTGCCCGGTCGTACCCCGGTGTTGTGGATCGACAACGGCAAGTCGGGCGAACCGATCCTGCTCTATGGGCACATGGACAAGCAGCCCCCGATGGGCGAATGGCGCAGCGGGCTGTCGCCGTTCGAGCCGGTTCGCGAGGGCGACCATCTCTATGGTCGGGGCACGGCCGACGACGGGTACGCCCTCTTTGCCGCCGTGACCGGTCTGTTGGCGGCGGACGGGGGACGGGGCCGGGTGGTCATCCTCATTGAGGCCAGCGAGGAAAGCGGTAGTCCGGACCTCTCGGCCTACGTCGAGCACCTGAGCGACCGCATCGGCCAGCCGTCGTTGGTCATCTGCCTCGATTCGAGCGCGCTGAGTTACGACCGGTTGTGGTTGACCACCTCGCTGCGGGGCAACCTCGTCATCAGCGTGCGGGTCGATGTGTTGACCGAGGGTGTGCACAGCGGCGGGGCGGGCGGCATTGTGCCGTCGTCGTTCCGCCTACTGCGGCGGATCATGTCCCGGATAGAGGACGAGACGACCGGCGAGATACTGCTGCCGGAGCTGCGAGGGGGCGGGATTCCCGAGTCGCATCGAGCCAATATCGAGGCCGTGGCGGCCGAGTTCCCCGAGTTCTCCTTCCCGGCGGTGGACGGGCTGCATCTGTTGGGCGCGTCGACCGCTGAGCGGATGATCGCCAAGGCCTGGGCCCCGGCGCTGGAGGTCATCGGCATCGACGGCGTGCCGGCCGTGCGCGACGGCGGCAACGTATTGCGGCCGTACACCACCGCCAAGTTCTCACTCCGTCTCCCGCCTGATGTCGACGCTCAGGTGGCGACGGCGGCCGTCATTGCTGCCTGTACGACGGACGAGGGGGCGCACGTGACGATTGACGTGGAGCACCCGGCCAACGGGTGGGCCTCTCCGCCGTTGAGTCCGGAGGTGGAGGCGACGGTGCGAAGGGCCTCGGAAGCCTGCTTCGGCCGCAGCCCGGGTCACATGGGCGAGGGCGGGACCATCCCGTTCCTGGCCGATCTGCAACGGGGTTTTCCATCGACGGGGATTGTGGCCACCGGCGTGCTCGGTCCGCACTCCAATGCCCACGGCCCGAATGAGTTCCTGCACATCCCCATGGGCAAGGCCGTGACCTACGCCGTGGCGGAATTGCTGTCATGAGCGAGGGTGCGGGGCGGGTGCGCTGGCCGGGAAGGTGGCGCTGATCACCGGGGGCAGCCGGGGACTGGGCCGGGCCATGGCGTTGGGGTTCGCCGATGCGGGCGCCGACGTCATCATCGCCAGCCGCAAACTGGCGAACTGCGAAGCGGTGGCCCGCGAGGTCGAAGCCCGGGGGCGCCGGGCCTTGCCGTTGGCCTGCCACATCGGTCATTGGGATGAACTCGACGTCCTGGTCGAGCGCTCCTACGACGCCTTCGGCCGAGTGGACGTGCTGGTCAACAACGCCGGCATGTCGTTGCTCTACGAATCACTGCCGGCGGTGACCGAGGACCTGTGGGACAAGGTGGTCGATCTCAACCTGAAAGGGCCGTTCCATCTCACCGCACTGATCGGTTCGAAAATGGCGGAAGGCCCATATGGTGGATCCATCATCAACGTATCGAGCACCGGCTCCATCCGACCGGCACCATTCATGTTGCCGTACGACGCCGCCAAGGCCGGCTTGAACGCGCTCACGGTGGGCTTCGCCCATGCCTTCGGGCCGACGGTGCGGGTCAACTGCATCATGGCTGGACCGTTCATGACCGACGTCACTGCCGCCTGGGACATCCCCGCCTTCGAGAAGGCGGTCAAGGCCAACCATGCGCTGCAGCGGGGAGGCCAACCGGAGGAAGTGGTGGGAGCTGCTTTGTACTTCGCATCCGATGCTTCGAGTTATACGACCGGCGCCATCTTGCGCGTCGATGGAGGAATGCCATGACCGACGTAGCCGATTTCTGGTTCGATCCACTGTGCCCCTGGGCCTGGATGACATCCCGATGGATGCTTGAGGTCGAGAAGGTACGAGACATCAAGACCAGCTGGCATGTGATGTCGCTGGCCATCCTCAACGAGGGTCGGGACGAATTGTCCGACGACTACAAGGCGTTGCTGGCCAAGGCCAAGGGGCCCGTCCGCGTCTGCATCGCCGCCGAGCAGACCGACGGCTTCGACTCGTTGCTCCCCCTCTACACCGCGCTCGGCAACCGCATCCACCTCGAAGGTCGCCGGGAGGACCCGGCCATCATCGTCGAGGCACTGGAGGAAGTGGGGCTGCCGGCCTCGCTGGCCGATGCCGCCGAGTCAACCGAATTCGACGACCTGTTGCTCAAGTCCCACCACGCCGGCATGGACCCGGTCGGGATGGACGTGGGCACCCCGGTCATCCACGTGAACGGCGTGGCCTTCTTCGGTCCCGTCGTGACCCCCGCCCCCAAGGGCGAAGCGGCCGGAAAGTTGTGGGACGGCGTGGTGCTGGTCGCCGGCACCGATGGCTTCTTCGAGCTCAAGCGCACCCGGGACAGGCCGCCCATCTTCGACTGAGGGCCTGCGGCTTGGAGGGCCCGTTGACTCAGGTCTTGGGTTGCCGGCGGCGCCGCCTCTCCAGGCGAATCCCGATGGTCCCCAAAATGATGGCGATGGCCAGACTGACCAGTCCGCCCACGTACCACGGGTTGTGCCCCATGGATCGGCGACCGAAGACCGCACTGCGGACGTAGACGTAGGCACCGGGGTCCTTCGGATCGACCAGTGCGGCCAGGTGCGTGCCCTTCTGGGGTCGGTGCTGCGTGCCCGACAGCGAATCGTCGTAGGTGTGATGGTCGTAGGTAAAACTCCCAGTGCAGGCGGAACTGATGCGCCCGTTGGCGCAGCCGCTGACCGAGTAGGTGACCGGGACGCCGTGCGAGCGCAGGTTGCTGACCTGGGCGTCCGTCCGGTGGGTGGCTGCTGACATCACCAGTCCCAGAGCCACAAAGATCAGGGCGCCGAAGATAAGTACACCGGGAACGATCTGCTGCAGGTTGTCGGTCGGTCGCCTGATCTCCTTCGAAAGGATGGGGCGATCGCTCCAGTCACGGCGGGATGGCGGCGGTCGGAAGTCCCGGGGCACGGCCTCAGTCTGCCGTGACGGAGGGATGGCTACGCTCCGCCTCATGCGAAGGATCTGGGTTGTCGTGCTTTCCGCCGGCTTACTGGCGCTCACCTTCTCCTTGCCGAGCGCCGGTGCGGCCAAGGCCGCTTCGAGCGGTGTGAGCGTGCTGCCGGTGGTTTCCTGCCCCACTACCTATGGAGCCGGCGGGCGAACGGGTGTGTATGTGCCGACCATGTTGCCCGCCATCAATGCACCCCACGGCCTGAGCTTCTACTCCAATGGCCTGAACACAGCTCTGGCGCCTTCCGGGTGGCATTGCCATGCCCTGGTGGCGGCCGATGGCGGTCAGGTGCTCGACGTCTCCCCACCCGGCAGCCCCGACTACAGCACCAGCGAACCGCCCAAGGGAGCCAAACTGGTACAAGTTGCCACCGACTACACCGGCCACTTGCCCGGCGGCGAGCTGGTCTGCGCGCTCTTCCCACATTCGGCGGCGGCGGCCGCCATCACCTCGAGCGGCCTGAAGTGCCCGACGGTGTCCACTCGGGAGCGGGTGGTGCATCTGACCAAGGACATCACCATCTTCGTCGATCCGGCCCGGGTGATCGGCGTCGGCACCGGTTCCGGTGGCGCACTCCCTTCCCGGGGCGCCGGTGTCTACCCCCAGGTCACACCCACCCCTCAGAGCGTCGACGTCGCCTTGCTGTCCTGCACCCTGCCGGCCCGAGAGGCCGTGCTGTGCGGCGCCATCCAGAGCGACTTCCTGATCCGTTACACCCCGGTGGATGAAGGAACGGCGAGCAACGGCTAAGGCGTCTGGGCGTCCGGGCGTACCATGGAGGCACCCACCGTCTGTCCAGAGCAGGGAGGCCGATCATGGTCAACGACACCGCACAACGTGCCACATTCACCCGGATGGACGAATCCACGGCCGAGGACTGGCAGATCATCACCTCCTACCATGGTGCGCTGGACGACCTACCGAACCAGCTGCTGCACCAACTGGATCAGCTGGCCACCGAAGATGGTGGCTTCATCGTCGACCGTCTCACGCACAGCCTGCAGACGGCCCACCGAGCCGAGGTCGACGGCCGAGACGACGCCTACCTGGTCTGTGCCCTCCTGCATGACATGGGCGACATCCTCGGACCCATGAATCACGCCGACATCGCGGCCGCGGTGCTCAAGCCCTGGGTCCCGGAGAGCTACCACTGGATGGTGCAACAACACGGTGTCTTCCAGGGGTACTACTTCTGGCACCACCTGGGGGGCGATCGCCACGCCCGCGACAAGTTCGAAGGCCATGAGTACTACGAACTGACCGAAGAGTTCATCGCCAAGTACGACATGCCGGCCTTTGACCCTGACTACGCCACCCCTCCCCTGGCGCACTACGAGCCACTGATCCGCAGCTTCTTCGTGCAGCCACACCACAACGGCTGAGTCGGCACCCTCACCCTGGTGCAGATCCGGATTGAGGGAGTCGACCTACCCGGATCGTCGTGTGGCCCGAGCCCAGATCGACCAGGCGGGCATCATGGCATCCACGTCGGAGTGCAACGGCGCTCCCGTCCGTCCGAACTACTGGGACTGACGGCTGGGAACGCCAAAACCGCAACCTGGACCATGGAGTGCACGGTGGCCGAACGAGCGACCGGCTTTGATCTGAAGGGTCCCTACATTTCGGGCACCCCGGAGAGTCGATGCATCTACCTCAGTTGGGTGATGGTGGATGAAGGCACGGAACCCACCATGTTTCGACGGGCCAAGCTCGTACTGTCAGCCATTCCGCCTGGCGTCATCCGAGCGGCCCTGAAGACCGGCTCATTGGTCGGTCGGGTGCACCTGACCGATCCGAGAGGCAACCCGGTCTGCGCCGCCGTCAAACCACCTGTCATCGAGTGGAGTGCGGCCAGCGCCTAGTAGTACCCGGTCATCAACTCGCTGGCCCAGGACGGTTGATGCGTGTCCGTCGGCTCGAACTCCTTCATGTAGGGCTTGATATCAACGACCGGTGAGCCGTCAATGGCATCCAGCCCCCGCACATGCAGGTCAAGACCATCGACTCGCACTAACGAGCAGTAGCTCACGCCGATGCGATTAGGACGCATTTTCGCTCGTTGGGCGAACATGCCGACCAACGGCCAGTCCGGATTGCCCGCGTGGGTGCCGAGCCCCGGTAACTATGTCGGCTTCATCGACCAAGTTGAAGATGAAGACCACGCAGAGATGAGAGAACTCGTCCAGCCCCGCCACCACATCGGTGTCGAAGCGCTCGGCATCAAGGCGAATAACGGCCTCCACGCGTCCCCAGTCATCATCGATGGGTTCGGTGCGGCCGCCCACCACGGCCCCGATGGGATTGAGGGCAATCACGCCACGCTGGCTGCACGCTGGGCGCCGACCTCGTACTGGCCGGGCTGAAAGCGACGAGTGAGGCGACGAAACTTCCAGGTGTGGTCAGGCCACAACGTGGTGTTGCGACCTCGGTGGTCGAGATACCAACTGCCGCAACCACCCTCAACCCAGACCGAATGTTCGAGCTTCTTCTGCAGGCCTTCGTTGAAGCGTCGCTGCACTGACCGCTTGACTTCGACCGTGCCGACGCCGGGCTTGCGCAGGAACGCCACCGCACTGGCGATGTAGTTGATGTGCGACTCGATCATGAAGATCATTGAGTTGTGGGCCAAGGTGGCGTTGGGTCCGATCATCATGAAGAGATTGGGAAAACCGGCCACGGTTGAGCCGGCATACGCCTCCACGCCATCGGCCTTCCACACCTCCGACAGACGTTGACCGCCCCGGCCAACGATGTGATGGGCATAGGGCGGTTCAGCCGCCTCGAAGCCGGTGCCCATGATGACCACATCCACCGGGCGAGATTCACCGCGCTCATCGACGACCTCATGAGCGGTGAACGACGCGACGGGACTGTCGACCACTTCCACATTGGGTTGGGTCAACGACGGGTAGTAGTCGTCAGACAGCAGCAGGCGCTTGCAGCCGGGTTCAAAGTGGGGGGTGAGGGTCTCCCGGAGTGCTTCATCGGCCACCTGCTTGCGCAAGTGACCCAACGAGGTGGCCCGGACGGTTCGCTTCAGGCGCTTCGAGTCACCAATGAAGATGGAGAGCAGGAACTCGAAGGTGACGTAGATGCGCAGACGAATGAGCCGTTGCAAGACAGGAAAGCGCCGGTAGAGCAGCTGGCGCCAAAGCTTGACCGGCTTGTCACGGCGCGGGAAGACCCAAGGGGCTGTCCGCTGGTGCAGGTACAGCTGCGAGACCACGGGCTGGATTTGCGGCACGAACTGAATGGCCGACGCACCCGTGCCGACCACACAGACCCGTTTGCCGGTCAGGTCGAATCCGTGCTCCCACTGGGCCGAATGAAACACCTTGCCCCGGAATTGGTCGAGTCCCGGGAAGGCCGGAATGGAAGGCTCGCTCAGCGAACCGGTGGCCCAAATGAGCACCGGGGCCCGGAAGGTGGCCCCGCTTTCGACGGTGACCGACCACTGTTGGGTCGACTCGTCCCAGGTCGCTTGGTCGACGGCGTGACCAGTCCGGACATAGTCAGCCACGTCGTAGTCGTCGACGCACTGACGCATGTAGTCCCAGATCTCCGACTGCGACGGGAAGGTGCGGCTCCAGTTTGGATTGAGCGCAAAGGAGTACGAGTACAGATTGGAGGGGACGTCGCACGCCGCTCCCGGGTACGAGTTGTCGCGCCAGGTGCCGCCCAGGTCGTTGCCCCGGTCGAGCACCACGAAGTCGGTGATACCCATCTGGCGGAGCCGAATCGCCATCCCCAAGCCGGAGAACCCGGCCCCCACAATGAGGATCTCGTGCTGCTCAGGCATGCTCAGGCGTGCACGAAGTCGGCCACCACTTGGGCCAACTTCTCGCCACAGTCTTCCTGCAGAAAGTGCCCCCCGCCCACGATGGTGGTGTGCGGCTGGCCCTTGGCGCCCACGATGGACTCCTGCAACTGGCGGAAGGCTCCCTTGGTGATGGGATCACTGTCACTGAAGGCCGTGAGAAACGGACGCTCGAAGGCAGACAGCCCGGCCCAGGCCTTGACGTTGTCGTCATGGGCCGGATCATCGGGCGAGGACGGCACCAGCAGCGGAAAGCTTCGGGCCCCGGCCTTGTACGACTCATCGGGGAAGGGTGCGTCATAAGCCGCCACCACATCGTCCGACAAGTCGCTCACGCAGCCCATGTTGACGATGAAGCCGGTCGGGAACACGTCAACCTCCTGCGAGAACTTCTGCCAGTTGAAGAAGGCTTCTCCGGGTGAGACATCGCCGGTCGGCAGTGAGGTGTTGGCGGCCACCACTCGAGCAAAGCGGTCGGGGTGCTCCCCCACCAGCCGGAGACCGATGAGGCCGCCCCAGTCCTGACACACCAGCGTGACCTCAGTCAGGTCGAGCTGATCGAACAGCAGCTCACGCATCCAGGCCACGTGAGCGGCGTAGGAGTAGTCGCTGCGCTCGGTCGGCTTATCGGAGCGACCAAAACCAACCAGGTCGGGCGCCACCACCTGAAGTCCGGCTCCCGTCAGGACCGGGATCATTTTGCGATAGAGGAACGACCAGGAAGGCTCGCCGTGCAGCAGGAGCACGACCGGCGCATCGGGTGCGCCTTCTCGGAGGTAGTGGACCCGGAGGGTGCCCCCGGTTCCATCGGCCACTTCGGCATAGTGGGGGGCGAAGTCGAAATCGGGCAGGTTCTCGAACCGCTCATCTGGTGTACGCAATGTCTTCATCGGGGCGGGAGCCTATGCCGCCGCTCAGTCCGGCACCAAGGCCTTGCTCTCCCCACGCTCAGCACAAAGACTTTGCGCCTGGCAAGGTAGCGCCAGTGACCGTCGACGAAGATCCTCGCTTTCAGCCGTTGGACTTCGTGCCCTTCGGCCTGGCCAAATGGGAGAACCCAAAGTGGGTCTTCTTCTTCGATGGCGAAATAGGCCCACCCGCCTGCTCAGTCTCATTGGCCCATGCCAATGACGATCGAGTGATCATTGTGAAGACCGCTCCCTGTCGGCGCTGGGACCGAATGATGGCCTTGGCCCGGCATCGAGCGATTGATTCGAGCCAGTGCCGTGCAACCGGATCATCTTCTCGTGATGAATTCCGAACCGGATCCGAGATCAGTTCCGACCCCTCGTCGTCGCATCGACTCGTAGACGTCGACCACATCGGTTTCAACATGCTTCGCGAGTTCGCGCACAAATTCAGCGTTCATCGCGATGTGCCTTGACACAAACAAGTCGTGATTTACACTTGGCAGCGTGTTGATCGCCAACCAGGAATCGCAACTGAGAGGGAAGCAAGTCTCCCTTCTCGGCGCGCGCCTGGAGTGCTTGAGCGACACCCGGCCAGTCGATTCCCGAATCTGACCTTTCCTCGTCTCTGAACCCACGGGGAAGGGTTGACGTCCCAGCGGCCGAGTATTCGGGTCGAAGGTTCTGAACGATACATCAGGCCAAGGCATTGCCGTCGACCGGCGCTATGCGCCGTTTGCTAATCAACTTGGCTGAATTTTCACATGGTCGAACGGTGGAGAACGATCACCATTACTGCAACGAAATTGAGGAGGAAGTGCAATGCCGAAGAAAATCGGCAACGTTGTCTCTTGGGGCAGCGACGTAGAAGACAAGACAATTGAGCAGGCGGCCATGGCCAGCCGGCTTCCATTCGTGGCTGGTCACTTGGCCCTTATGCCTGATGCTCACATCGGCATGGGAGCCACTATCGGGTCGGTCATCCCGACTCGTGGCGCCATCATTCCGGCGGCCATTGGCGTTGACATCGGCTGCGGCATGGTCGCGGCCGAAACGCGCCTGACGGCAAGTTCATTGCCGGACAACTTCGATTCGTTCCTCTCCAACGTCGAGCGGGTCGTACCGGCTGGACTTGGCAAGGGTCATGCCTTCGCCAATCAGGACGAGCGGGACCTGCGCAACCACGAGATTCCGGCCTACACGGGCGGGACAGAACTTCGTCCGTCACAGATCGCAAAGATCACCGACCAGTTCGGGTCTCTTGGATCGGGCAACCACTTTGTCGAGGTCTGCCTCGATGAGCGTGACCAGGTATGGGTCGTACTCCACTCGGGTAGCCGAGGCATTGGCAACCAGCTGGCCACTCAGCACATCGAGGGCGCCAAGGGATTGATGAAGAAGATGTTCATCGCTCTCGAGGACCCTGACCTGGCCTACCTCGTTGAAGGCACGCCGGAGTTCGACGCTTACATCGCCGACATGTTGTGGGCGCAGGACTACGCCCGGGCCAACCGGGAAGCGATGATGGACGCTGTGCTTTCTGAGCTCAATGGAATGGTCGGGACTACCGAACAGAGCGTTGAGCTTCGTCGGATCAATTGCCATCACAACTACACCGAGCGTGAGCATCACCACGGCAAGGATGTGTGGCTGACCAGGAAGGGTGCCATCCGGGCTCGGCAGGACGACCTTGGTGTGATCCCAGGGTCGATGGGCACCTCGACCTTCATTGTTCGAGGGCCTCGGCAATCCCGCCAGCTACGACTCGTGTTCACACGGGGCGGGGCGGCGGATGAGCCGGTCCAAGGCGCGGAAGGAAATATCTCTGGAGGACTTCAAGTCCTCCATGGAAGGTCGAGACTGGCAGTCGACCAAGGCTGACCAACTCTTGGACGAGGCGCCCCAGGCCTACAAGGACATCAATCAGGTCATGCATGATCAGGCTGATCTGGTCGCGGTGGAACACGCGCTCCACCAGATCCTCAACTACAAGGGCACGTCGTAACACGCTGCGTCGACCCAAGTAGGGGCAACTTCGTGCGCCTATGGACTCGGAGAGAGCAATCGCCTCTCAAGTCCATGGGCCATGAGGTGTCAGTTACAGGCTGAGCAGAAACTTTCGGATGGCCGCGTTCATGGTGTCGGCATGGCTCATGTTGGAGGCGTGCCCTGCCCCATCGAGCATGACCAGTTCCGTGTGGCCGCCCAGCTCGTCCCGGAGTTGCTCGGCTCGCCAGACCGGAATGGCGGCGTCCGCCGAGCCATGGAAAATAAGGGCAGGTTGCGTGATGTCGCCCAAGCGATCGGTGATTTCGTCGCGGTCGACCAGCGTGTTGAACGGGGTTGAGAACGCCGTTCGATCCAAGGCATGCCACTTGTCGTACCAGGGATCGATATCGATGCCAGGACCGAAGATCAACGACGCCACAGCCTCTTGCACGGCGGCAGGACCATTGGCGACCCACTCGTCATGCAGGGCCCGATAGAGCGGAAGTGCTTCTGGGTCTTCAAGGCCCGATTGGGTGTCGATCAGCACCAGGCCGCGCACTCGTTCGGGAGCGCGCAACGCGACCCGCATGGAGATAAAGCCACCCTGTGACATGCCGGCAAAGACCGCCTGTTCAATGTCCAGGTGAGACAGGAGGGCCAACGCGTCGTCGGCCGAGTCCCAGTACGTGAAAGGTTCGTCGGCTGGCGTCCCACCATGTCCACGCTCGTCCCACGTGACGCACCGGAAATCGCCCTGCAGGTCGGCCACCTGTTGGTCGAACATTGAGCCATCCATCAAAAAGCCATGACTGAAAATGACGACGGGACCGTCGCCGCCGTGATCCGTAAACGAAATGTGCTGGCCGTTGACCTCTGCGATGCTCACGTCGAGGACCCTACGTCAGGTGATGGCGCTCAGTCTCGTGGAGTGGCCCGAACCCAACCCATGGCGGCACCAAACTGGCGCGTGAAGGTCCAGTAGGTGACCTCGTGCAGCGACTTTGGACGCTCGTGGGGAAAACGGGGCCAGAAATCTCCGAAGCGCTGGAGCAGCGGGCCGCCCTTGGCCACGATCTTGAAGCCACCCGCTTCGACCAGTCGGCGGTGACCTCTCAAGTTCGGAGTCCAAAAGCGATTCTCGTCCCCCAAGGCGAACTGCCCGGTCGGCGACAAGGGCCGGAGAATCGTCTGCGGCAATGAAATGGCCTCCAGCGAAAGGAACTCGCCGCTGGGGCTGGTCACCGAGCGCACCTGCGACAGAGCCAGGATTGGGTCACGCAGGTGCAGCAGGATGTTGCCCATGAACACGAAGTCGAAGGTGCCCAAGCCCATTTTGTCGAGGTCGTAGACCGAGCCATCGACACGATCAACCTGCAGACCAGTCGCCTCCTTCACCAATGCAAACGCTTGATTGGCTCGACCGCTGCCCTCGCTGCGCCAGGCTTCGCCTTCGCGGGGCGGACCGGAATAGTCCTGTTGGGTGGCATCGGGCAGATCGACGCTGGTGACCGAGGCGGCACCGCGGCGAGCCAGTTCAAAAGCCCAAAACCCGTCAGACGAGGCGACGTCGAGGCAGCGCTTGCCGGCCAGTGAGGCCGGAATCGGTACCCGGCCCACCACATTGCGGTGGTTGAACAAACCGGGCGTCACGACGCCACCAGGAAGATCGAACGTGTGGTACCAGTCCAGCGCATCCACGCGACGCTGCAGCTCTTGCGATTCCAACGAATCCTCCCAATGGCGATGTAGTTCAGTCGTGCGGCGCCCCGGTCCCAGTGCTGCCTGGGAACCCCGAAGAAGCTAGTTCACCCGAGTGGGTGAGCCTCCTCGATGGCCCGGAATTATCCGTGAGCCAGGTGGATGGCCGCCTCCGGTGTGTTGATCTGGAAGGTGAGGCTTTCTTCGATGTAGAGCTGAACGGCCTCGGCATCAGCGCTGGCAAAGCCGATGGAGAAATCCTCTCCAACGGTTATTTCGAAGTCCCCGCCCCGCTGACTGACGATGACGGCACCGTCGACGGCCGGAGCCCAAATGACATCGCTGCCGAGAATGTTGCGCAGGTGTTCAAAGACGGGATAGCCGCCATGCTCGGTCGTCTCGATGACACCGGTAAAACAACGGGCCCCCATGGCGATGGCGTAGGGACCAGCGACCCCAGCCTCTCGCAGCACGGCGACCGCCTTGGCCACGTGTTCGGGGTAGTGGGCGTAGTCGTCGCCGATGGCGATGGCGGCATGGGGCGACGACGGGACAACGCCAGCAATCCCTCCGGCCTCGTAACCATGGAAGATGGCGCCGTCCTCGGCCAGCGCGGCTGATCGGCTGGCGGCAATCACGGCCGCCAAATCGAGATCGGTAGCACCCCGTTCAGCCGCGGCAAGTTCGGCGCGCGAAAGAGAGAATGGGCTCCGGAACTCCACCAGCGGGAGGACCTTACGTTGGGCCGCTTCGACGCCGGCCACCGGAGGCGCACTGAGGGGCTCGACGCGACCGAGTTCAACCGATGAACTGGCCCATCCGAGCGGCCCCTTGAAGTCGAGCACGCGTCGTGCGCCGAGGTAGTGCTTGATCGATCGGCGCGCCTCAGCGTCGATCTGCTCCCACGCCTCGTCGGTGATCGGTGCCAGCTCGCGGAATAGATGGTTCATCTGAGGTTTCCTCTTTCGTTTCGTAGGCTTCCGATGCCGAGGCTGCTCTCGCCCTGGACCAGGCCCGCCAGTGGATTCGGTGTGGCGTCGGCCACCCGGTGCAACGTGTTGCGATCGATGTGGTGGAAGGGCTCATCGCGACCAGGGATGGTCATCACACCTTCTTCCTCATACGACCACGTCCCGTCATCGTTCACCGTGACATGGATGCGATAGCTCGAGGTCTTGAAGGCCCGGTCGAGGAATGGATTGGAGAGGATGCCGTAGACCTCGGATCCCAACTCGGCGGTGAGCTCGAATTCAGTGGCGTCGACGTCGGCCGGTCCGGACGCCAACAGCACCTGGCCCCGCGGGATAGCCAGGGTGAAGGTGATGGCCGAGGCCGCTGGTTCCCACAGCCAGTAGCCGACCTGATCGTGGAAGGTCTCCAACTGATCCGCTTGGAGGATATGGGTGTGATAGCGCAGTCCATAGAAGAGCTGCGGTCCATTGGTTTGAAAATCAATTGGTTGGAGCTCGTAGTGCTCAACGAACTCCTGGTGTAGGGCTCCCTCGACCACCGGATGATCGTCCGATCCCTTTGCCCCTTCCCAGACGCCGGCCAGTGCCCGCAGGGGTCCGAGGTTGCTCAGGGTGTCCGGCTCGCCGGCCGGCTCGGTGTAGATGTCGGTGCCGTAGACGTCCGATGCCGTAGGGCGCGGTTCGGTCTCGGTCAGATCAACAATGGCCACGGGAATACCTTTGCACGCCAGCGTGTACCATCCAACCCGGGTCGCATCCGAGGCTCAGGACTGGCCACTCGCAATCTGTTGGGTGAGTCCGACCAGCTTGACGCAGGTGACGAGACCGACCATGGCGGCTTCCAGGTCACTCATGCTGGGAAACGTGGGCGCGATGCGGATGAAGCGATCATCGGGGTCTTGCCCCAGCGGATGGGTCGCCCCCGCCGGCGTCAACGCGATACCGGCCTCGGCGGCCTTGGCCACCACGGCCTTGGCGCAGCCATCAGGGACGATCAGGCTCACGAAGTACCCACCAGAGGGCTTGGACCACGTCGCCAGCCCGGTGCCGCCCAGGTGCTCCTCCAGGATCCGCTCGACCGTGCCGAACTTGGGTCCGATCAGCGCCCGGTGAGCGGCCATGAGCTTGCGTACGCCATCGGCGTCACCCAAGAAGCGCACATGCCGCAGTTGGTTGAGCTTGTCGGGACCGATGGTGCGCATGCCGTTGTGCTTGAGGTACCAGGCCACGTTGTCCGGCGAGGAACCGAAGAACGACACACCCGCTCCGGCCAGCGTCACCTTCGACGTCGAGCCGAACACGAATACCCGATCCGGATGACCCGCTTCGGTACTGGCCCGGAGGAGATCGGCCAACGGCACCGGTTGGTCCACCAGGTCGTGCAGGGCGTAGGCGTTGTCCCAGAAGATGCGGAAGTTGTCGGCTGCGGTGGGCATGGCTGCCAGCCGGGCCACCGTGGCATCGCTGTAACACGTGCCGTCGGGGTTGCTGTGCTTGGGCACGCACCAGATGCCCTTGACGTGCGAGTGCTCGGCCACGATGGCTTCGACGACGTCCATGTCCGGACCCTCATCGGTCATCGGCACCGGAATCATCTCAATCCCAAAGCGCTCACAGAGCGCGAAGTGACGGTCATACCCGGGCACCGGACACAGGAAAGCGATTGGCTCGTCGGCCCAGCGGCTGGTTGATCCTGGCAGTGGGCTCAGCAGTGAATGCACGATGCAGTCGTGCATGAGGGCCAGGCTCGAGTTGTCGGCCGCAACCAATTGGGCCACCGGTACCTGCAGGAGTTCGGAGAAGATGGCCCGCAGCTCGGGCAGCCCGTTCAGGCCACCGTAGTTACGGCAGTCGGTCCCGTCGGCCGCCTTGTAGTCGTCGGCCAGCGAGATGGACAGCAGTCCGCTCATCAAGTCGAGCTGCGCTGGGGAGGGCTTCCCTCGGGTGAGGTCGAGCGAGAGCCCCTGGGCGCAGAGTGCGTCGTAGTCGAGTTGGGCCTGCGTCAGCTGCGATCGCAGGGTGTCGGTGGTCTCGGTGGAGGATGACATGCGAGCAACATCGTAGTTTTGCCCGCTCACTCGGCATGACCGACCAGCACCACCGACACCATGTCGGGCGGAAACAGGCCGTGCGCCACCACACCCGGAAGGGCGTCCAGTCGGAGCGCCAACGCTGCCGGGTCGTCGACCGCCCCCGTGTAGTCACCCAGCACGCCACCGTCGGGCGTCGCCGCCGCACCCGTCCGCAGCTCAATTTCGGGCACCCGGGCCAAGAGTGCCGCCAGTCCGAAGGCCGAGAGCTCGACCGGCACCGGTGCGTGCAGTCGGTCCACCTGCTTGTTGCTCGACACGATGACGGCAAACCGGTCGGCGGCCGCGGCCACGATCTTCTCCCGGGTGTGGGCCCCTCCCCCACCCTTGATCAACCAATGATCCGGGTCGACCTGATCGGCCCCGTCGATGGCCAGGTCGAGGCGCCCGATCCGGTCGAATGCCTCGACGCGGAGTCCTACCTTCTGGGCGGCCTGCTCGGTGGCCGGCGAGGTGGCCACGCAGGTGAGGTCGAGCTGGCGCCGCCCGAGCTCGGGCAACAGGTAGGCCACGGTGGAGCCGGTGCCCAACCCCAACCGCATACCGCTCTCGACTAGGTCAGCGGCGGCCACGGCGGCCAGGCGTTTTTCCTCCTCGAAATCGCCCACGGTGTCTCCGTCCCGGTAGTTCCTCAGCTGCGAGGGACGTCCTTCCAAGCCGTAGCCTTGTCGTTGCGCACATCTCCCGGCAGGCCGAGCACACGCTCACCCAAAATGTTGCGCATTACTTCGGAAGTGCCGCCCTCAATGGAGTTGGCCCGGACCCGGAGAAACATCTTGTTGACGTCGGGTGAACCCATGCCGACCAAGTCGGGGCGGATCATGGGGTAGCCGGCCGGCATCAGCATGCCTTCATTGCCCAAAAGGTCGATGCACAGGTCGTAGATGCGCTGATTCTCCTCGGCGTAGGCCAACTTGCCGACCGAACCCTCCGGTCCGGGCGTCCCGGACTTGCGCACCTGCGAAGCTCGCAAGTTGGTCATGGAGAAGACCTCGGAGCGGATGTAGCTGGACATCAGCCGGTCACGCAGCGCCAGGGCGTGGGGTGAGGTGTCGCCACTCCATTTCTCCTTCCAGATCTTCATGGCTTCGGCGATCGGACCGCCGCCTCGGCGGGTCACGACGCCACCAATGGAGACGCGCTCGTTCATCAGCGTGGTGAGGGCCACCCGCCAGCCATCCCCCTCGGCGCCGATCCGGCAGGAGTCGGGTACGTGGGCGTCGGTGAAGAAAATCTCATTGAACTCCGCCTCACCGGTGATCTGGAAGAGGGGGCGGACCTCCACTCCCTGTCCCTCCATGTCAACCAGGAAGGCCGTCATCCCCTGGTGCTTGGGGACCTCCGGATTGGTGCGGGTGATGAGCAAGCCGTAGCGAGAAATGTGGGCCAGCGTCGTCCACACCTTCTGGCCGTTGATGACCCACTCGTCGCCGTCTTTGACGGCCCTGGTCGACAGACCGGCCACATCGGATCCCGCGCCGGGCTCGCTGAAGAGCTGGCACCAGATCTCCTCCGAGGTGAACAGGGGTCGCAAATACTTGGCCTTCTGCTCGGGCGTGCCATGCGACACGATGGTGGGGGCGCACATGCCGTACCCGATCGGGTTCTTGGCGCCTGAGAACGGCGCGCCGGCGTGGTTGAGCCGCGACATGGCTCGCTGTTGATCATTGGGCGTGAGGCCGAGACCGCCGCAGTCGGTCGGGAAGTGCACCCAGGCCAGCCCCCGGTCGAATTGCTCCCCCAAGAATTCCTTGGCCGGCGTGGTCGCCGGCGGAAGGTCGGCCAAGAGTTGGTCAACCAGTGCATCAATGTTCGTGCTCATACCGGCACCATATATCGTGCCTGCGTGCGGGTACTTGTTCTGTTGGTCCTCGTCCTGGCGGGTGCCGCAGGAGCGGTCGGCGCCGGTCGAGCGATCGCCGAGCACAAGGCAACCGTGGCTGCGTTGGCCTCGGCGACCAGCGTGCCGGCGGGTCAGGACCATGCCTGTGTGGTCGGGCCACCGCCCCCGGGTGGGATCGATTGGTCGGCCCTGCGCAACCCCGTGCTGTCCTCGCCCGATCACGGTTTCAAGGACCAGGCCCTCCAATGGTCCGGCGGCCAATGGCACATGCTCTTCACCGACATGACGGCCACCGCGACCGCACCCAGTGTCAGCTTCGAGGTGGCCGAAGCGCACAGCCGCGACCTGGTGCACTGGAGCCGCCCGGAGGTCATTGCCACCGACGCGGCCTCACCCGACATCGTGCGCGACCCGTCAGGGCAGTTTGTGGTGACCTACCAAACCCAGCAGGGCACCCATGATCAGTTGGAGTACCGGATCAGCTCGGACGACTCGCTGACCCATTGGTCCCGCGCCCACGCACTGGGACACGGATTGGCCGGTCGGATGATCGACGGTGCCTTGGCCTACACCGGTGACGGAGTGATTCTCGGGTTCAAGGCCGGCAGCACTGTCCAACATTTCGAAATTGCCTGGGCACCGTCGTTGACGTCCAGGTTCCGGGTGATCGGACAACCGGACATCTCCTATTACAACGACACGGTGGAGAATTACGAGTTCGTGACGGTGGACGGGAGCTGGCACCTGGTCGCCACCTCGAACACGCTCGACGAGCCGTTTATCTTCACCCTCGGGAAGGGCAATCCACGCGTGGCCGCCACGTGGCTGAATTGGGTTGACGGTCGGGAGCTGGAAATCCCGAACCAGGCCTTCGATACCGGTACCGGCCTGCCCAGCGTCGCCTACGAACACGCCAATTCCGCCTTTCTCTGTGTGGGTCCGAAGGGTGAGGACTACCTCACCTTCGCCGCCAGCACCGAGCTCGCTTCGTACGGAGGCTGGGGCCACGCCACCATCGGGCTGGCCCGCAGCCGTGACCTGACCCATTGGCAGGTCCCGACCGAATGACCTTCAGCGTCACGCTGCCCGACGGCCGGGAACTGGCCTACGAGGAATACGGAGATCCGGACGGCACCCCCGTGCTGAGCTTCCACGGTGGCCTGAGCTCCCGGCTCGATGCCGCGCCGGCTCACGACGCCGCAGCCACGTTGGGCATTCGGCTGATTTCGCCCGATCGACCGGGGATGGGTCGTTCGTCGTATCAAGCCGGCCGGCGGTTGGTTGATTGGCCGGCTGATGTGACCTTCCTGGCCGACGCCCTGGGCCTGGATCGCTTCGCCGTGATGGGCTGGTCAGCTGGCGGGGCCTATGCGGCAGTGTGTGCGGCCTTGCTCCCCGAGCGGGTCACGGCGGCCGCCCTGCTTTCGAGCGGCGTGCCCATCGATCAGTACGGCACCACCAAGGGACTGACCCCCGATGACCGGATGCTGCTGGTGCTGGTGCGCTGGGCCCCCTTCGTGGCGTCCGCCCTCATGTGGGCGACCATCGGCCATGCCTCAGACGGGCGACTGTTTCAGGAGATGCGGCGCAGCTTCCCGTCGCCGGATCGGGCCGTGCTCGATGGGCGCGGGTCGCCCACGGCGGCGGTGGCCTTCGTCAAGGAGTCGATGCGACAGGGCACCGAGGGCTGCGTGCAGGACTACCGGGTGTTCGGTGACCCTTGGGGCTTCGAACTCGAATCCATCAGCGCACCCGTCCACCTCTGGGAAGGCACCGAGGACCACACCGGTCCGCCGGGCTACCGGGACTTCCTGTTGCACCACATTCCCGCGGTCGACGTTTATCGCCGCGCCGGGCGAAGGACATATCTCGCTGCTGACCCACCGGGCGGAGGCGATCCTCAGCCGGTTGATTGGCGCCGAGTCTTAACTCCAGAGTGCGGAGTCGATAGCCCGGTAGAAGGTCGGGTAGGCGTAGATCATGTCCTTGAGCGTGGCCACCGTGATGCGGGCATGGACGGCCAGGGCCAACATGCTCAGGATTTCTCCGCCACTGGGTCCCATGGAGGTGCCCCCGACGATGATCCCGTCCCGGGCCACCAGCTTGATCAGGCCTTCGCGCTCGGCAATCCAGCCCTCGGGTCGACTTGGTAACCGAGCCCAGAAAACACGGTCACCTCACCATCGCCGTTCTCCCGGGCCTTGGCCTCGGTGATGCCGACCGAGCCGATTTCGGGGTCGGTGAAGGTCACCCGGGGCAGGGCCCGGTAGTCGGCATCGGTGATGGGTTGGCCCAGAATGTTGGCGATACAGATCCGGGCCTGGTACATGGCCACGTGGGTGAAGGCACCCTGGCCGGCGATGTCCCCCACGCACCACACGCCGGGCATCACCCGCATTTGGGCGTCAACCGGGACAGCCCGGGCCGTCTCGTCCAGACCCAGCGCGCTGACATCGAGCGCGGCCAGGTCGGCTCGGCGACCGGTGGCCACCAGCATCCGCTCGGCCGACAGCGTGGTGCCGTCACCCAACTGCAGCGTGGCGCCGCCCTCGCCGAACGGTTCAGCGCTGATGATCTCGACCCCGGTGTGGATCTCGATGCCCTCTTTTTTCAGCGTCTCGGTGATGAGCGCTGAGGCCTCGGGCTCTTCGGGCCCGGCCAAACGCTCCCCCATCTCGACGATGGTGACCGAGGTACCAAAGCGGGACATGGCCTGACCGATCTCGAGCCCGATGGCGCCGCCACCGACGATCAGTAACGAGGTCGGCAGGGTCTCGGCCGCGATGGCCTCACGATTGGTCCAGTGCGGCACGGCGGCCAGCATGGGGGGCACAAAGGCTTTCTGGCCGGCCGCAATCACCAGGGCCCGATCAGCCGTGATGGTCTCGCCGTTGACCTCAACCGAGTTGGGGCTGGTCAGCTTGGCCCGGCCACGAATGAAGTGGCCGCCCTTGCCGACGAAGCGATCGACCGCCACCTTGTCGTCCCACGAGTCGGTGGCTTCGTCTCGAATGCGTTTGGCCACCGGGGCCCAGTCGGGCGTGACGGTCGACGTGCCGGCCATGCCGGGGATCCGGCGCCCTTCGGCCAAGAGGTCGGCCGCCCGGACCATCATTTTTGACGGGATGCAGCCCCAGTACGGGCACTCCCCGCCCAACAGTTCAGCTTCGATCCCGACCACATTGAGTCCGGCCTCGGCCAGGCGGCCCGCTACCTCTTCGCCCCCGGGACCCAGCCCGACGACGATGACGTTGCATTGCACCGCGCTAACGATTCACGATTTAGAGGCTGCCCCAGTTGGAGACCTTGACCGGCGCCACGATGGGGGTGCCCACTTCGAGCTGAATCTCGTAGTGGTTGCCCAGCGGCAGATCGCCCGGATTGCCCTTGTAGAGGCGACCGTTGAAGAAGACCGTGACCTTGCCCTTGGCCGGGCCGACCTGGGTCGAACTCAGCGGCTGGCCCCACTCGTCGAAGAACTGGGACAACTTGAACGTGGTGGAGGTACTGGGCGACTCGATGTGGATGATCCCGTCGTCGGCGTGGGTGTGCAGCCAATAGAAGCAGCTGCCGGTTTCCACGAAGGGACCATCAGGTGTCTGCACGGCTTCGAAGCCGGGAATGCCGACGCCGTAGGGGATGACCTTGGCCTTGCCGTTCACGAAAATCGTGAGGTGGGTGTGCACGTGCGTCACCGTCTGCTCATTGGTCTGGCATTGGATGCCGTCGATGGCCTGGCCGGTCACCGCATTGGCCAAGGTGGCCAGCTTGGAACCGATGGGCTGTGCCACCGACTCATACCCGGGCTTGGTCTGTGGGATCCTTGGTCAGGTGTAACGAAGCTGGGATGGCCGAGGTGGTCACGTGAGGGTTCTTCTGCGACGGGGGTGGGCCGCTGCTCTTGAACAGCTGCGTGGCAATCAACACGATCACGGCAACCAGGACAATGGCCCCGCCGACTCGGGTGTAGATCTTGACTCGCTTGGCCCGAAGCTCGGCGGCTCGCCGCTCGGCGGCACGCTGCTGTGATTCGGCTCGCCGTTGGGCTTTGGACTGGCTGGCGCTGGGCATCGGGGGGTCAATCTATCGAACCAACCCCACCAGATGGCATCGACGTCGTTTGCAGGCTCGATCCGGCCCTCGCCGGCGCAGTTCTGCTGGCAGGACGGATGTGCAATTCTCTCCCCAGTGCCCCTCCATCCGACCGCCGCCGAGGCGAGCAGCGACCCGGGGCCATCGCGGATGCTGGCCGGGACCAAGGTGCTGGACCTGAGTGTGTGGCGGCCAGGCCCCTACGCCACGTCGCTCCTCTGCCACCTCGGCGCCGACGTCATCAAGGTGGAGCCCCCCGGCGGCGACCCGATGCGCATCTATCCCGAACTCTTTGCCGCCGTGAATGCGGGAAAGCGGAGCGTGGTGCTTGACCTCAAGGACCCCGCCGACCGGGACCAGGCCTGGGCGCTGGCGGGCGAAGCCGACGTACTGGTCGAGGGCTTTCGGCCGGGCATCATGGCCCGCTTCGGGCTCGACGCCGACACCGTTCGAAGGTCACACGCGGGCCTGGTGTACTGCTCCATTTCCGGCTACGGACAACAGAGTGAACGAGCGCAGTGGCCGGGGCACGACCTGAACTATCAGGCCTGGGCCGGCACGCTCTCGCCGGAGGGTCGGCCGGCCAATATGCCGCCTCTCCCCATCGCCGATCTGGCGTCGGGCGTCACGGCCGCCATGGGCATTTGCGCCGCCTTGTTGGGCCGGGCGCAGCATGGACTCGGCACCTATCTCGACGTGTCGATGACCAATGTGCTTGGCCACCTGGACCGGCGCCGCCTCCATCCGGACCACCGCCAACCCGGCGCCACGAGAGACCCCACCGGCCGGTCAGTCCGCCGTCCCGGGCTACGGCCTGTATGCCACGGCCGATGGACGGCAAGTCGCCCTCGGCGTGGTCAATGAGCCACACTTCTGGGCCGCCCTCTGCACCGAATTGCAGCTGGACGCGTACTCGACCCTCGACTTCGCCGCTCGCAGCGCCCAAGGGGTCGACCTCAACCAGCGGGTGGCCGACGGCCATCGCCGCCCGTCGGCGCGACGAGCTGGTGACAGCCCTTTCGCTGGCCGGCGTGCCGGCGGCCCCGGTGTTGGATCGGGCGGGCATGGTGGCCCAGGGCCTGTTCACCGACTTCCCGATTCGATTCCCGGTGCCACCCGACCAGTTGCGGCCGGCGCCGACATTGAACCAGCACGCCGGGGAGGGATTCGCCGGGTGATCACGCTCCGTCGATTCGACTCGCCGCTGACCGACCTGGTCCTCGCCGCCGTGGCCGCCACCGCGTTCGTGGTGGCCCGCTGGCACGATGCCGCCCGGCGCAGCCTCGGGAACTTCGTCGCTCGCCGGGCTCGAGTACGTCCACCGCACCACCGCCTAACCGCAGCCATCCCGATACGGAGCGGTAATGGCTATGACGGTCAGTTCTATTACCGGCTGGCCCTCGATCCCTTTGACCTCTCCCGTAACGCCTTCGGTGTCCACCTCGATTCGTTCTCCCGGGTGGAGCGCATGGGCTATCCGTTTCTGGCCTGGTTGGTCTCCCTCGGCCAGCACGCCAACCTGCCGTTGGCCTTGGTCATCGTCAACGTCATCGCCTGCTCGGTGGTCGCGCTGGCCGGTGGACTGCTGGCGCAGTCGGCCGGGCGGCACGCCCTTTGGGGTCTGGCCTTCGCCGGCTATTGGGGTTACCTCTGGACCCTCGGGCGCGACCTCACCGAGCTGACGGCAGCCGCCTTTTTGATGCTGGGCTTCGCCGCCCTGCTCCGCCAGCTCCCGTCTGGGCCGCCCTGGCCTTCCTGGGGGCGGTGGTCAGCAAGGAGACGACGGTGTTGTTGGTGGGAGTGTTGGCGCTCTCGACGTTGTATGTACGAATGTGGGGGCGACCCACTCTGTTGGCGGCGTCCGACACCAGTGCCGGCGGCGTGGCGCCGCCCACGGGCTGGACCCACCTCCGCCTGGTCTACGCCGATATTGCGTACCCGGTCCCACTGGCCGGCTTCGTGGCCTGGGAAGCCATCCTGTTCGCCGCCACCGGCAAGCTGCCCATCTACAAGAGCGGGGGCGAGAACCTCGGCGTGCCCTTCCTCGGGTTCTACCGGGGCTTCAACCACTACATCCGGCTGGTGCCGAGCGGCGCCGCGGCCATCTGGTTCGGCGAACTGGCCGTCCTCGGACTGCTCGTCTTCGGGGCCCTGCTCACCCTCCGCCAGGCCCCTTTCGAGTTCCGCATCGTGTGGGTCTTCTCCGTCCTGCTGGCCGCCAGCACGGCCACCGGCATATGGCTGGGCGACGTCGGGTTCCGAAGCCTGGACGACACCTACCTGATGAGCTGGGTCATCCTCCTCTTCCGACCGCCGCAGCAATCGTTCGGACTGACGCCGTGGGTCGTCCTGTGTACGGGGACGTGGGTCGGCGTCTTCGTGGAACTCGTCCGCTTTATTTGAGGCTCAAGCGGCTCAGTCCTTCACCTTGACCAGGTCCAGGGCGTTGGTGCCGTCGTTGACGAAGAGGATGCCCTTGCCATTGGCGGTCAAGGCCAGGCCGAAGAGATCACCGGCACCGTGGCGGACCAGCACGCGGCTGGCTACCTGCTGGCCGCCCAGATTCAACTCGGTGGCCACCCCATCGTTGCCGTTGACGATGATGATGTCACCGTTGGGCGCCGACATCATGCCCAACGGTGCATTGAGATGCCCGCCGTGGAAGATGGTGGTGGCCTCTTGCGTCAGGGCCGTGGTGCGGCTCGAGGCATCAGGGATGGCCGACACCGAGTTGGACAGCGTGTTGGTCACGAAGAGGATGTCGTTGCTCGACAGCGTCACCCCGGTCGGGGCCAAGACGAAGGCGGCCTTGTCGGCTTTCCACGGGAAGTCATTGCCGATGACCGTTGAGCTGACCAGTGCCGGAGGTGCGGTGGCGGATGTGGTCAAGTTCAGTCGCACGATGGTGCATTGACCGGTCACCGGCACGCCCTTCGACGACACCTTGGTGTTGCCACCCAGGGCGTTGGCGATGAAGAGGTTGGCCCCGGTGGGCGTGGTGGACACGGCCATGTCCCACGGCCCGTCGATGTTGGGGTTGGTGAAGGTCTCGACCACGGCGCCTTGGTTGTTGAGCACCAACATGCACCCGGCCGGATTGGCGCTGCTCAAGGCACCACCTGCCTGGGACGGGAGACTGCCAACCACCACCCAGCCACCGGGCAAGATGCCCAGCGCGGTGGAGAGTCCGATACCACCGGGGCAGGTCGAACCGGCGGGCAGTTG
Source organism: uncultured Acidimicrobiaceae bacterium (assembly GCA_963730785.1). Classification (GTDB taxonomy): domain Bacteria; phylum Actinomycetota; class Acidimicrobiia; order Acidimicrobiales; family RAAP-2; genus Bog-473. The sequence continues at coordinate 224,272 of CAVSTF010000010.1, read as the reverse complement.
CGCCATCGAGACGTGGGCGAAGAGCTGGCGCTTGCCCTGCGGCGAGAGCTCCACGATGGTGGAACCAGTGCCCTGGACGTTGGCCTTGCTGTTGAAATTGCTGACCAACGTGTCGCCCTGCACCAGCTTGCCGCTCGATGCCGCCGACCAGCGCCACCCCGTAGGGATTGACGTCCCCGTTGGCCGGCACGGTCGAGCCAACCTGGCTCACCGAGCCCAACTGTGACAGGAACGGTTTTGACGCTGCACCGGCGGACGTGGCCAGACGCGGCCGTGGCGAGGACTGTCGTGGTGACGACAGCTAGAGCAATCGAACTGAGGGTATGCCGAGAATGCATTGAGGGTCCCGTCCTTTTTGTGGTCGCGCGCAGCCACTCGAATGCGGGCCGCCAACAGCAGTACGGGGATGAGGGCGCCAGAGTTTGCCAATCGGCCGAGAAATCCAACTTCGCCTACCGAGGCGTGCCTGTTACCTTCTTTCCACCCTATGAGTGAGTTCGAACATCTTTTGGTGGCCAACCGCGGCTACGCCGCTGCCCGGGCCGACGTGGCCAACCCGCGACCCCGCCAGCATCTGGCCGTCCTCACCTGCATGGATGCCCGGATCGACGTCTTCGCTGTCCTGGGCCTCCACTTGGGCGACGCCCACATCATTCGAAACGCCGGTGGACGGGTGACCGAGGACGGGCTACGCAGTTTGGCCCTGTCCACCCATGTCCTGGGCGTTGAGCGCGTCGTGATCATGCACCACACCAAATGCGGTTTGGCCGGCGCCACCGACCAGGAGCTTCGGGAGATGACCGAGGCCGATCTCAACTTCCTCCCCATCGCCGACCACGTGTCGGCCCTGCGTGAAGATGTGGCCCAGTTGGCCACCACCCCGTTCTTGTCGCCGCTGAAGGAGATCGCCGGTTTCCTCTACGACGTGGAGAGCGGCGAGATCGATGATGTCGTGCGCTGGAAGCGGGAGGTTTAGCCGCCAGCCGAGCGTCACTCCGGACCGCCCGCGCTACCTTGGCGCATGTCCAAAGTTCGCCTATTCGTCGCCTACCACCAGCCGCCCGAGCTCGAGCCGTTCTTGGCCCACTACGAGAACGTGCATGTGGGACTGGCCAAGGCCATACCGACCTTGGAATCCTTCGAGTGGTCCACGCTGCTGCCCTCGCCGACCGGGGAGCCGGCGCCCTACGCGTTGATCGCCGAACTGACTTTCGCCTCCATGGACGACTTCGCCGCCGGCATGGGCAGTGAGGAAGGTCAGGCGGCCGCGGCCGATGTCGGTAACTTCGCCGCGAACGGCGCCGAGATGTTCGTGAGCGAGCTCAAGGCCTAGGCAGGCCGAGGCGCCAACGGGCGCGTCAGATATCCAGCGTGACGCTGACCGGGCAGTGGTCGCTGCCCATGACGTCGGCGTGGATTTCGGCGGCCGAGACCCGGGATTTGAGGGACTCGGATACCAGGATGTAGTCGATGCGCCAGCCCACGTTCCGCTCGCGGGCCTTGGCGAAGTTCGACCACCATGAGTAGTGCCCGTTGCCCTGGGTGAAGAGGCGAAAGGTATCGACGAAGCCGGCATTCAGATAGTTCTCGAAGCCCTCGCGCTCCTCGTCGGTGAAGCCCTTCTTGCCCTTGTTGGACTTGGGATTGGCCAGGTCGTCCGGCGTGTGGGCCACGTTGAGGTCGCCGCAGAACACCACTGGCTTGGTCGCCTCCAATGTTTTGACATGGTCCAGAAAGGCCGGGTCCCACTGGGTGTGGCGGAGCGCCAGCCGCCCCAGATCATCCTTGGCGTTCGGCGTGTACACGGTCACCACGAAGACCTTCTCGAACTCGGCGGTAATGACCCGACCTTCGGTGTTCGGGTCGCCGAAGGCGTCGCCGATGACCTTGTGCTTGGCGATCACTTCGGGCAGCAAGCCATCGATCAGCCGCAACGGCGCCACTTTGGAAAAGAGGGCAGTGCCCGAGTAGCCCTTCTTCTCGGCCGAGTTCCAGTGCTGCTGGTGCAGCGGCAGGTCCAATACGGATTGCTCCTGTTGTGCCTTCGTCTCCTGCAGGCACAGCACGTCCGGGTCCAACGAGTCCAGGAAAGGGCGGAACACCTCCTTGCGAACCACCGCTCGGATGCCGTTGACGTTCCAGGAGATCACTCGCATAGGAGAAAGGTAGCAACCGCCCCCTGGAAGGAGTTGACCCGACGCGGTGTTGTACCCAGTGTGATCCCGCTCTCCGTCCTCGACCTGGCCACCGTCGCCACCGGCTCCACCCCGGCGCGGGCACTGGCCGAAACCACCCAACTGGCGGTGGAGGCCGAGAAGCTGGGCTATCACCGGCTGTGGGTGGCCGAGCATCACGGCATGCCGGCGGTGGCCAGTTCAGCGCCGGCGGTGGTCATCGCTCATGTGGCCAACGCCACCACCACCATCCGGGTCGGCTCGGGCGGGGTCATGCTCCCCAACCATGCGCCGTTGGTCATTGCCGAGCAGTTCGGGACGCTGGAAGCGTTGCATCCGGGCCGCATCGATCTGGGTCTCGGGCGTGCCCCCGGTACCGATCAGGTCACCGCCCGGGCGCTGCGCCGCCGCGGCAATCTGAACGCGGACAGCTTCCCCGATGACGTGGTGGAACTGATCAACTACCTGACGCCGCTTGAAGGAGCGCCCACCCACCCGGCGGCCACACCAGGCCACGGGTATCTGCCCGAAGTGTGGCTCCTGGGGTCGTCCGTCTTCAGCGCTCAGTTGGCCGGCATGCTCGGGCTGCCCTTCTCCTTCGCCTACCACTTCAGCCCCGAACCGCTCGATGCCGCCCTGGCCTCCTACCGATCCTCTTTCCGACCCTCGTTCCTGCTGCAGGAGCCACATGCCATGGTGGCCGTCTCGGTGATCTGCGCCCCCACCTCCGAGGAGGCCACTTGGCTTTCCGGCTCCTCGGCCCTGAGCATCTTGCAGCTCCGCAGTGGCCGACTGGGGCTTCTCCCCTCCCCTGAAGAGGCGGCGGCCTATCCGTTCTCCGCCGGAGAGCAGGCCGTCGTCGATGACGTCATGTCCACCCATCTCATCGGCGACCCCGCCACCGTGCACCAGGGTTTGGTCACATCTGGCGGCGCGCACACAGGCCGACGAGTTCATCATTTCGACCCGAGCACATTCCTACGAGGACCGCGTCCGCTCGCTCTCCCTCATCGCCAAAGAGTGGGGTCTTTAGGCACTCGAATTAGGCTCACCCAATGCGCAAGCTCGGATGGTGGGCGACCAGTGTTGTCGTCGTAGTGCTGTTGGCCGGATGCAGCAGTCCCCACAAAAGTGCTTCCGGGTCGACCAGCAGCACGACCTCGAGCACGTCGGCCAGCACGGCAGCCAGCACCTCGACTTCGAGTCCGAGCACCAGTGTGTCCACCACCACCATCCCGGCGACCACCACGCCGACGACCGCCTCGGCCCAATTCTTGGCAGCCAAGTCCCAATGGAACGAGGGCTCGTGCAATGCCGCCGCCGTGCAGAACATGTACTGGTTGGCCGCCGCGACCGACCTCCAAAAAGGCGAAACCCAGTCCGGCAGCACGACCAGTGACACTGCTATCGCCGACCTGAAGCAACTCTCCACGCTGCCCGACATGGGCTTGACGTCCGCCCAGGTCACCGAGTCCCAGAACGACACGAACTACTTGAACTCGTTCTTCGGGACGCCCGGTCTGTACGGCGACACCCTCGGCAATTGCCCCAGCAGCTGACCAGTTCCTCAGTTTCCGCGGGCGCCCCCCGTATGTAAAGGTTCCCCCAACGAGTTCTTGGGAGGAACGCACGTGATCAAGCGCAGCGCGATGGCAATCGTTGGGGTCCTCGGCCTAGGCGCGTCAGTGGCGTTGGTGCCGCTGGCGCCCGCCTCCGCCGCCAACGCACAAGAAGCACGTCACCAAGCCACACAAGAAGCACAAGAAGTCCAAGGTGACGGTCACGACCGTGAAGCAATCCGGCGGCTCCAACCCGAACGGCAGTTTCTGCGTGGCCTACAAGAACGAGGAGAAGGCGGCGGAGAACACCAAGTACACGGCCGCCATGACGTCCGCTATCCAGACGGGCAACATCGCCGGCGTCAAGGCCGCCTTCAAGCAGGTCCAAGCCGAAGAGGGGCCGCTCCTGGCCAAGGCCAAGGCGGTCATCAGCCAGACACCGGCCAATATCCAGGCCGCGTTCAACATCATCATCGCCCAGCTGCCCAAGGAATACGCCGCCATCAACAGCGCCACTTCCCTCACTCAGCTGGAAACCGCGTTCGAGTCGTTTGCCACTACCCCCGCCTTCAAAACCGCGACCGACACCGTGTCTGCCTACGTCACCAGTCAATGTGGTGGCATCACGACGCCGACCACTTAGTCCAAGCCGCTCCAGGACAAGAGGTACTGCGTGATGCCGAGGGTGGCCCTGCGGCGAAGGATGTCGATTGGCCTGGCCATCGCTGCTGGCGTCTTCGGATTGGCGGCGTGCGCCACCATCGACAAGGTCAAGTCGGCGGTCCACGACATTCGCGGCAATAGGGCAACCATTGACAGCTTCACCACCAAGTTGCAATCAGGTGCGGCCACCACCTTCGAAGTGACGTACGTGACCACCGGCAGCAGCCCCGCCACCATTGTGTACGCGGTGCAGCCGCCACAGGGGGTGGCCTTTGATGACGAGCCAACCGGTGGGACCGGCGACAGCACGCCGGTGCATGTGGTGGTGAATTCCTCCGGCGAGTTTGCCTGCTCACAATCCGGCGGCAAATGGAGCTGTGACAAGTTGGGCACCGCCTCCGCCGCCGCCGAGAACAAGATTTTCGACTTCTACACTCCGTCGCATTGGGTCAACTTCCTCAAGGAGTTCTCTTTGGCGGCCGGGCTGGCCGGCGACAAGGTCACCTCCTCGACCATGACCGTGAACGGCTTCGCCCTGAACTGCGTCGACTTTCGGGCCAGCGGGGTACCCGGCACCAGCACCATCTGCTCGACGCAGCAGGGCGTCCTCGGCTACGTCAAGGTGGCCACCGACTCGACCAGTTTCGAAATCCAGAAGTACTCGACATCGCCGCCGGCCTCTCTCTTCCAGCTGCCTGCCGGCGCCACCGTCACCTCCACCACATAGCGCCCCCGGACCCAAATCTGGTCCATTCGGCCTATGGGACTCTGCGACCCCCTCCCGTATCCTGAATGAGGAGACGTGCAGTCGGATCGCGGTCGGGAAAAACCCACCGTCACGGCGCAACAGGGGGAAGGCAATGGGCGGTGGAGCAGCGAGTCGCGTGTGCAGCCCTCCCGTCCCGGGGGCACCTTCATGACGCCCCCGGTCGCCGTCAGCCAGCGGAAGGCACCGGCCCTTCGCTCGATTGAGGCATTGGCGGGCGCGGAATACAGCGCTCCGGGATCAGCAGTACAACCACCGGGCCAATCCGAACGAGAGCGTCGACCAGTATCGAGGACAGCGCTTCTCCTGTGGACGGTCACCATCGTCGGCGTGGTCATCCGCGTTCGTGGCCTGACCTCGGGAGGACTGCGAACATCCGACGCCTGGGTGGCGCTGACGACCAAAGTTGGGTTGGGGGAAGCCTGGCACATGTTTGCCAACGCTCCCGGTTTTTACTTCCTCGAGCGGGAGTGGCTGCAGCTCTATCCCGGCGCCACCTGGTGGGGTCAGCTGCCGGCCTTCGTGATGGGTGTGGCCGCCATCCCGGCCATCTACGCACTCTTTCGGTATCTGAGGTTCGACCCCTGGGTGCAGCTGGTGGCGGCCTTCGTCGTGGCCGTCAGCCCTATCTGCATCATTTACTCCGGCCGCGACAAGGAATACAGCGCCGACTTCCTGGTGGCCTGCTTACTTATTGCCGCCGCCGAGCAGATCCGCCGACATTGGCGTCCCAGCGACATCCGGAACCTGGCCATCATCACCGTGCTCAGCTTCGTGCTGTCCGGGTCAACCCTGCCCGTGATCATCGCCGTCTGGGTGGCGGTTGGCATACACGGGTGGCGATCTGGTCGGTCGTGGCGGAGCTTGCTGAAACCAGCCTTGCCGGCCATCGTCGCCTGCTTGATGTTCGACCGCCTCTTCTACGGTCACCTCTCCCCCTACCTGAACCGGTCCTGGCACAACAACTTCATCTCCCACGCCTCACCGCTCGCCTTTATCGACAGCGTGGGTCGCATCATCGTCACGCTGTACCAAGGTATGACGGGCTCGGTCTTGAATGGTGCCATTGTCTTCGTGCTGCTGACCGGCCTGGCTCTCCTCGGCCTACGACGAGGCGCCGTCAATCTGAGTTCGGTCTTGGTGGTCGGGGCCGCCCTGGTGGCCTGCTCGCTCCGGATCATCCCCTTGGGCACCGGTCGTACGGACGAAGTGCTGTACCCAGCTTTCCTTCTCTTGATTGGATCCGGGCTCCAGAGCTTGGCTCGCTCGTTTACCGCTTCGGTGTCCGGCAAGCAATGGCATCGCTGGTGTGTGGCCGCGATTGGCGTCACCTTGATGTCGGTCCTCTTTCTCAGCGGTGTGGCCACGGAGAACCACTACGACAACAAGGACGTCAAACCGCTGGCCGCTGAAGTGATGCAGCAGTTCCACCCAGGAGACCACATTGTGGTCGACGCCATGCTTCGGTACTCCTGGGCCCTCTATGTAGACCAGTCACCCCACATTGAGCTCGGTGAAAACTGGATGCCCGGCTTCACGGTGACCAGCACACAACCCACTACCTTCATCGTCCCTTCCTTCGCCGTGGAAGGCGACTGGCATCCACAAGCCTGGACCCAGCAGCTCGCTCACTACCAGCGCCTCTGGCTCATTGAGCCGGCCTTCGGCGCCCACCCTTCGCTCCAACCCCAGCCGACCTCCTTCTACGCCGCCCTCTACGGGGCCGGGTGGCATCCAACCCGAGACATTGTCGGCACCGGAGCCGTGGCGATTCTCCTGCAGCGCTGAGCAATAGATCAGATTGACGACGACGTCAGCACGCGCTCATACACATTCGCCGTAGAAGGCGGTTGGCATCCACAAGCCTGGACCCAGCAGCTCGCTCACTACAAGCGCCTCTGGCTCATTGAGCCGGCCGCCGGCGCCCACCCTTCGCTCCAACCCCAGCCGGCCTCGTTCTACGTCGCCCTCTACGGGGCCGGATGGCGTCCAGCTCGGGCCATTGTCGGCACGGGCGCAATGGCGATCCTCCTGCAGCGCTGAGAAATCGCTCAGATTTACGACGGCGTCAGCAGGCGCTCATACACATCGACATAGTCAGCGACCATGCGCTGGCAATCGAATCGCTCGATGGCCCGGTCGTGGATCACCATGCGCTGGCAATCGAATCTCTCGATTGCCCGGTCGTGGATCCTTTGCCGGTCAAACCCACTGACCTGACCCACCGCGGCGACCGCCGAGGTGACGTCCGTCACCAGCGCGCCCGTGACCCCGTGATCAATCAGCTCAGGCATCGACCCACGATCACAGGCAATGACCGGCGTTCCACACGCCATCGCTTCGACCACCGACAAGCCGAATGGCTCATCGAAGTTGATGAGATGCAGGAGCGCCATGGCGCCACCCAGGAACGACGAACGCTCCTGACCTCCCACCGGTCCGACATACCTCACCATTTCTCCATTGAGGTGCGGCACCACTTCACGTTGGAAATACTCATCGTCCTGCACGATGCCGGCGATTCGAAGCGGTAGGCCGGCCAGTTTGGCGGTGGCGATGGCTTCGGCCAGGCCCTTGTCAGGGTGTATCCGACCGAAGTAGGCCAAGTACTGGCCCGGATCAGATTGAAACGAGAAATCCTTCGTGTTGATGCCATGGTGCACGGTGGCCACGTAGTCCAAATCCGGATGACGATCCGCTTCACTGATCGCCACGTAGGAGGTCTGGCCGTTGTACTTGACGTACACCGGCACGATTTTGGGCGACGAGAACCCGTGAATCGTTGTCACCATTGGTGTCGATACCAACCCGGCATAGGTCAGCGGCAGGAAATCGAAGTGATTGTGGATCACATCGAAATCAGAGGCCCGATCAAATACCTCGGATATGTGCAGGCACTCGGCCACCTTGGGATCGATGCTGGCGTCCTCCGACCAACCGCGGGGCGTGACGCTACGGAGGCGAGCCGTGGTTTCTGAATCCCCCGTGGCAAACAGCGTGACATCGTGCCCGAGCGCGACCAAGCCTTCGGTCAATAGGGAGGCACAGAGCTCCCACGGCCCATAGTGACGTGGTGGCACACGCCAAGAAATCGACGCCAGTACGGCGATGCGCACTACAGGCTTAGCGAGCTGCCCCTATCCCACTACTCTTCTTGTCCTTCTTGGCCTCACGCTTTTCTTTCAGCGTCTTCCCGGGCTTTTTGCCGGCTGGCTTTTGTGGGGACTTCTCAGGCACTGGCTTCTCCTTCGTGTGTGGTGGTTGATGTTTGCGAAATCGAGGTCGTCAATGAGTGAAGGAGTTCGTCCAGCTTGACAGTGGCCACCCCAATGGCGGCATCACCAATGCCGTAGGGAATGACCATCGTCTCGCCATGGAGCAACGCACCACATGAGTAGACCACGTTCGGCACGTACCCGTTCTGTTCGTCAGGGAGTGGGCTCAAGAGTGGCGTGGTCAACTGGCCGATTATCCGGGTCGGATCGTCAAGATCAAGCAAAATGACCCCGATGTTGTAGGTGCGCATGGGCCCCACCCCGTGGGTGAGCACGACCCACCCGATCGATGTCTCGATGGGAGATCCGCAGTTTCCGAGCTGCAGCACTTCCCAGGACTGCTCGGGGACCTGACAGGGGAACGACTCATCCCAGTGTCTGAGATCATCCGAATAGGTCACCGAGTTCGACTCCCTGTCCGACCTCGATAGGGCGGCAAAGCGACCGTTGATCTTGCGAGGAAACAGCGCCAGACCCTTATTGGCGGCCGAGGCGCCTGACACGGGCGACGAAGTGAACTCAGTGAAGTCGGTGGTCTCGAGAAGTTGCTGACCGATGTCAGTGCCGTTGTAGGCGGTGTAGGTGGCGAAGTACGTCGCCTATCCGTCGTCGGCGATGAAGCGGACGAACCGTGCATCCTCGAGCCCCATCGATTCCGCCGCCATGGCCGGAAACAGGACCCGCTCGCTGAGGGGTCGCTCCGGATCGAAACGTATCGCATAGGAGCGCTCGGCAATCTTGCGAAACAAGACGATGATGCGCTTGGCCTGCTTACGGGTGGCGGCCTGACCTTCCAGTCGCTGCAGGCGCTGTTCGAGTGCCGCCACGGAGAATCGATTGCCGAGGCCCTTCAGCACAAAATCGGCGTCATCCCCGCCGCCGCGCAACCGTCTCAGCTCGGCCCGGAATGCCGCCGCGCTCAAGGTCGACTGATCCTGGTGGCCGATCACGGAATACGTGGGAGCGGGATCAAACTCGACGATGCCCTCCCGGCTCACCAAGCCAGTGCGGAATCCAATGGAGGACCGGTGACCCTCGCCAATCCCCCGCACGCTCATGATGAAGCGGACGGCACCATCCGGCACCCCCGACTGATCGGGATGCGGACCATGCTCGGGTTGCACAGAGCGGCCCCTTCGATGGCGTATTCACTGGTGAACGAGGCGCCGATCAGCAGCTGCTGCGTCTCGGACAACTTCACTTCGGGATCGATCCGGTCACTCAACTCGGCCAAATGGCGGTTGAAAGTGTCTTCTAAGTTGTGATGACGGCCCGTGAAGCGTTCGAACACATCATCGAGCGCCGATTGCACCTGCTCTTCGCTCAGGGCCAGCACTCGGCGCAGTACGGCCGAGGACCGTGACTCCTGTTCATCGAAGCCCTCCTGGCCGGGCACAAAGAGTCGGAGCACGACTCGAGAAGAGTCGGCCTTCATCCGCAGGTGACTGCGGCTGACCAGACCCGATCCCGACGACGTCATACCGACGACAATCGGAATGATCGAGCGTGCTGCAGGGTCGACAGGAAGGCCAACGTCGATTCCGCGCCCTGATTGAGATTGGCCCCGACCGCCTGCAAGCCGTCGAAACCGCCCCCCGTGGCGGGATTCCCCATCACCACTCGGCTGTCATTGTCTCCGAGGAACCAAGCGACAGAGGCACGCACGCCGTTTGGCCAGCACGGGTCAGGATCGACGAGGGCCGCCCGAGCGCAGGCATCAGCCATGGCCGCCACCTCAATGGGCTGCTGATCAAACCAAGGGCGGTCATCCGATGGTCCGGCTCCCCCAGCCGGGGTGACCGACAGGTGACCATCCACCGTTTCACGACTCAGTAGCCACCGAAGTAACCGAAGACCATGGTCCACCAATTCAGGGACGGTCAAGTACCGATCCGGCGGCGATCATGGCCTCGGGCACTGCCGCGTTGGCGTAGGTCAATCTCTTCTCGGGCCAAGGCCAGGAGGAATCGGCAGCACCAACGGTCGGCAGTTGCGTCGGCCGCAGCCTCTAACAGCCGTCGAGCGTCACCATGGTCAGGATCACGATCAAGTGCATTGGCCGCCCCCAACGCGGCAAACGCCATGGCTCGCGAGTGCACGGATCTTTGGATACATGCTCGACCGAACAATGTGGCCGCCCGACCGCGGACAGCGCTGTCCTCGCTCATCGCCATGATCGTGCCCAGGCCCCAAAGGCTGCGACCCCAGCAGTCATCGAGCGTTGGGCGATCCGTCCATTCGCCAAACTGATTCATCCGATTTCGGCACCGACCGCTGCGGTCAATCGCACCTCGGAGGAACTCCAGACTGACGTCAATCAACCGTGAAATACCGGGCGTGCCGATCGGTTCACGCGACGCCACCACCAGCACTCGGGCCACGTCGTCGGTGCAGTACCCGTGTTCGGGCCGGGGTTCGGCGTGAAGTGCGTGCTCGAAGGTTCCGTGGCCGTCGGTCAGGAAGTTGAGGTGGGCGAAGTTTGGCTCCGGCGCCGATTCAACCTGAGGCCTCACACCAATGCTGGCAGCTCGGCCAGCAGCCGGTTCGCCATCAAGACGTAGTGACTGGCCACCACCGTCCATCCCAGGGTCGGCGCCAAGCGTTGCGCCTCCGCCGACATGCGGTCGGCCAGACCGGGCTCGAGCAGCACTCGCCTGATGGCCAGCGCCAACGCGTCGGGATCGTCGTGGTCGACCACTAACCCGGCGCCACTGGCCAGCAGTTCAATGGCGTGCGGAAAGGCGGTGGACACCACGGGCCTCCCAGCGGCGATGGCATCCACCAGCACTCCCGAGGTCACCTGCTCCCTGGAGTCATACGGCAACACGACGACGGCGCTGGACTCAATCAATGCGGTCAGTGATTCGACGTCCCGGTACTGGGCATCAAATTCGACCGATGAGCCAACGCCAAGACGTTCCGCTCGTTCCATCAGGGACTGCCGGTATACCTCGCCGTGACGCGACCAACACCTTGGGATGCGTCTGCCCGGCCACCAAATAGCGGGGTCGCATCGGCAGGCCTTGGAGACTCGGCATGGCGTCAATGGCCCGCTCAATCCCCTTGCCCGGTCCGATGAGTCCCCACGTCAACAAGGTCGGACGGCCTGGTTGCTTCGAAGTGAGCTTTCGCCTCGGAACGGCGGCACCATGCGGAATGATGTTGACCCGGCCCGAATCCACATCGAAGCCCTGGCAGAGTCGGCCCTTGGCCGCCTCCGACATCACGACCACCTTGTCGGCCAGCTTGGCCACCTCATTGAGGACCTGTCGCTGATGCACGGTGGGACTGGTGAGGATGGTGTGGGCGACAACGATGGAGGGAATTTCAAGTCCCTCCAGGATCGTGATCACTTCATCCCCGTCGAATCCGCCATACAGCCCGTACTCATGCTGAATCACGGCGACATCACATTGATTCAGGAGATCAATGGCAGCGGAAACAGACCTGGGCGAACCATTGACCAACTCACCAATGACTCGGGTTGTGCTCGTGTTCGAGGAAGCGGTATCCACCACTCGCACGACGTGCGCCTGGCATCCGTTGGACTCCAAGCCCGATGCCAATGCCGCGCTAAAGGTCGCCAAACCACACGCGGTGGGCGGGTAGCTGCTGAGGATGCCGATGCTGCGTCCGCGATCCGTCGAACCGCTCAATGGCGGTATGGGAAGGACGGGGACACGCACTGGAGCTCCTTGCGGTAGCTCGGTCGAGGCGTCGAGCCTGCACGGGGCGACGTTGGCCAAAATGGCCGTCCAGCCCAAGCGAAGCGACTCTCCCAAGGGGAATGAGAGACCCAGTCTACCGTGGAAGTGCCGAGATCGACCGTCGGCCGAACCCGCCAAATCGCCTCTTCGACCGTGATCCGAGTCCACGACGGGTCACTTTTCAGTGCGGTTCTATGAGGGCTCAGCTTGATTGGCCCAACGTCGCGACGCCGGCGGACGAGGGTCCTGCGCAGCGACGGAGGCCATCGACGTTTCGGAGTTTTTCCAGCAGTTCGGTGAGCAGTCGGACGTCGTCGGGTTCCCAGTCTTCGACGAAGGCTTGGAACCTTTTCAGTCCGAATTGCTCAAGCCGCCGCAACTCGTCAGAACCCTTCGGCACCAGCGTGACCAGGCACGATCGCCGGTCAGCGGGGTCAGCCAGCACCTGCACGTAGCCGCCGTCCTCAAGTTCCCGCACTTGCCGAGTGACAAGTGAGGGATGCACCTGTTGGATTTCGGCAATTTCGGACGGACGAATGCCCTTACTTCCGGAAATCACCTGAAGGAGGCTCAGGGTGCTGGCACCCTTCCTCAATCGCCTCGCTTTTTCCAGACCGGCATTGATCGTTAAGAGGGCCGCCACCATCGATCGCACCTCACGTTTATTCGGAGCCACAATGGGCATTGTAATAGTTGACTGAGTCAATCAACTTGCCACGAAAGGTCACTCATGAAGCGCAACGGATCACTCGCCGGTGTCCCCTACGACACTCGCCGTCCGACGATGGCACGAGTGAAGTTCACCTACTGGAGCGCCGAGAACCTGCAATTCTTTCCGCGCAAGGTCACTGGATTGGGCTGGGGCATCAATTTCTACTGGGTGGTCCATCCGCTTCGCTGGCTGAAGGCTCGGAAGGTCGTCGACCGACTGAGCGGGGCCCCTCTAGTTGACACCTGAATCCCCCTCAATCCTCCTCCTCATTCGACCCACTTCGGTGGCCCACTCCCCCTCTGTCGTTCAGATGGCAATCAGAAAGTACGTGAGCTCACATGCCACAAGGATCGTTACTCCGGGCCGGTGGCCAAAAGATCGAAGCGCGTCATCTCACCAAGGAATACGGCTCCACGCGGGCGGTCGATGATCTCAGCTTTGACGTGAATCCTGGCGTCGTCACCGGCTTCATTGGCCCGAATGGATCCGGCAAGACCACGACCATGCGGTTGATCCTGGGACTGGACAATCCAACGTCAGGTGGGGTGACGATCGGCGGGAGAAAGTACCGGGACCTGCCTGCTCCGCTGCGCGAGGTCGGCGCACTTATCGACGCCAAGGCCGTCCATCCGAGCCGGACCGCCTACCACTACCTGCTCGGCTTGGCCCAGAGCAACGCGATTCCGTCGAGCCGAATCGACGAAGTCTTGGGCCTGGTGGGCATGGAGGCGGTGGCCAGCAAGAAAGTCGGGGCCTTTTCGCTGGGTATGGGACAACGCCTCGGCATTGCCGCTGCGCTGTTGGGAGACCCACCCGTCTTGATGTTCGACGAACCACTCAATGGATTGGACCCAGAGGGAATCGTCTGGATCCGCCAACTCATGCAGCGACTGGCCGCCGAGGGACGCACCGTTTTCGTGTCCAGTCACCTCATGAATGAGATGGCGGTCACGGCTGATCACCTCATTGTGATTGGCCAAGGGAAACTCCTTCGAGACGAAGGGGTCAGCGAGTTTGTCGATGCCAACTCGGAACACTGGGTGCTAGTTCGATCGCCCCAGCTGGGCCTCCTCACCACGGCGCTGACGAGCGCAGGGGCAAAGGTGGAACCCGGGCCTAAGGAAAGTATTCAGGTGGCCGGACTCGATAGTCGAGCCATTGGCGACATTGCCGCCGCCAACAGCCTGACCCTGCATGAACTGGCCACTCACCACGCCTCACTGGAGGACGCATTCATGGACCTGACACACGACAGCGTGCAGTACCGAGCGAGTAAGGCAACCGTATGACCACCGCCATGTTGACACCGGAAACCCTTGTCTCCGCACCCGCCTACCAACCAGCTCGCTTCAGCTGACGTCCTCCGTTCTGAATGGACCAAAGCTCGTACCGTTCCGTCGACCATTTGGACGTTGCTCGTGGCGGCGGTCCTGGGCATCGGCCTGGGCATTTTGATCAGTGCGCTGGCCGGCAACGGCTACGCCAAAAGCTCGTTAAGCACCAAGGCGACCTGGGACCCCACCCTGATCAGCGCGAGTGGACTGGCCATTGCGCAACTCGCAATCGGCATTCTCGGTGTGCTGCTCATCACGTCTGAGTATTCGACTCGTGCCATCGCCAGCACCCTCTCGGCGGTTCCCCGTCGCAATCGACTCTTGGTAGCCAAGGGAGTCGTCATGGTCGCCATGACCTTTGTGGTGGTGGAAGTCATTGCCTTCACCGCATTTCTGGCCGGGCAGGCACTCATGTCTGGGCACGCGCCCACAACGAACCTTGGGGATCCGGGCGTCCTGCGGGCCGTCATAGGAAGTGGCCTCTATGGGGCTCTCCTCGGATTGCTGGGACTGGCCTTCGGCACCATCCTGCGGCACGCTGCCGGCGCCATTGCTCTTCTGGTGGCCATCCTCTTCGTTCTGCCCGGCATCGCAGCCGCTCTACCAACCTCGATTGACAATGCGGTGCAGGAGTACTGGCCCACTCAAGCCGGGTCACAAATCGACACGGTGGTCCGCACCGCCCACACGTTGTCGCCCTGGTCCGGATTGGGAGTGTTCGCCGCCTTTGTCGCCCTCATGTCACTTAATTGCCCTACGAACGCTCAATAGTCGAGATGCCTAGTCAGGACGAGGGGTCTTCCCGGAACGGTCGATCTAGCATTTGCCAATGAAGGCACGCCCGGCGCGAGGACTCGAAGCTACGTCTGCGGCCACTCGTGTCGTCTCGACCGCCCTACTCGGCATCGCTGTTGGATTCGTGTCGTCCCTCTTCACCATTTGGGAGGCCGCCATCCTCATCGGCTGGGTGGCGACGGTCCTCGCCCTCATGGCGTGGATCTGGTTGTCCATTTGGCCGTTGGACCCCACCGAGACCAAATCGCACGCCAAATGGGAGGACCCAAGTCTTCGGCTCTCCGAAGGAATCGTCCTGAGCTCGGGTGTCGCTCTCTTGGCGGCAGTCGGACTGGTCCTCATTCGCGCTGGTGCGGCGGTTGGCGGCACAAAGGCCTATCTGATCTCACTCGGCGTGGTCAGCGTGGCCCTTTCGTGGCTGCTGATCCACACGGTCTTCACACTGCGGTATGCCAGGACCTATTACGCCGACACCACCGGCGGGATCGACTTCAACGAGGACGATCCGCCGACGTATCTCGATTTCGCCTACCTGGCGCTGACCATCGGCATGACATTCCAGGTTTCCGATACCAACCTGACCACCAAGGCCATACGCCGAATTGCGCTCGGGCACGCCATGCTTTCGTACCTGTTCGGCGCCGTCATTGTGGCTCTCGTGATCAATGTCGTAGCCAGTCTCCTCCACTGACGACATCCGAATGAGCGCTCGTAACGAATGGCAACAGTGCCGCTGTGCACACTATTCCTACTAATACGATAGATTTAGTCATCTATCAAAGACCGGAGGCCTTAATGAGTGCAACGACTGACCTGATCGCCAACAATGCCGACTACGTTTCCCAGTTCGACAAGGGCGAACTTCCGCTCCCGCGGCCAAGAAGGTGGCCGTGTTGGCCTGCATGGATGCCCGCCTCGACCCCGCAAAGGCGCTTGGCCTGCAAGAAGGCGACGCTCACGTGATCCGCAATGCCGGTGGGGTGGCTTCTGAGGATGCCCTCCGCAGCCTGGTCATTTCCCAGCGCCTGCTCGGCACCGAGGAAATCATTCTCATTCACCACACCGACTGCGGCATGGAGACATTCGGTGACGACGCCGTCAAAGACCAAATCCTCGCTGATACCGGCATTCGCCCAATTCGCACTGGAAGCATTCCCCAAGGCCGACGATGACGTCAAGCAGACAGCGGCGCGCATCAAGGCCAACCCGTTCATCCCTAAGAAGGACGTGCGCGGCTTCGTCTACGAAGTGGAGACGGGCAAACTACGCGAGATCACTCTCGACTGAGCCAGTTGTCTGTCCCACTGGGGGCGGCCCAGGACCGGGCGACTCATCAGGCGTGTTGCACCGACGCCGCGTTGGCGAGGCCCAAGATTCAATTGATCGTTCCCGCATCTCGACCTTACGAACTTTGCCGTCACGGTCATCGGAAATTCGTCTACCTGATGGACGTAACGGGGGATCTTGTAGTGGGCCAGCTTGCCGGTGCAAAACTCCCGCAGCGCCGCTGCGGTCAATGGCTCGGCGCCCTCGCGTAGTTGCACCCACACCATCAGTTCCTCGCCGTACTTCTCGTCCGGGACACCAATCACCTGCGCATCGAGCACGTCGGGTGGGCATAGAGGAACTCCTCGATCTCTCGAGGGTAGATGTTCTCGCCCCCACGGATCACCATGTCCTTGATGCGTCCAGTGATATTGATGTACCCCTCGTCGTCCATGACAGCGATGTCGCCGGTATGCATCCAGCGAGCGGCATCAATCGCTTCGCTCGTCATTTCCGGTTGCTCCCAGTAGCCGCGCATCACGGAATAGCCCCGGGTACACAGCTCGCCAGCCTCGCCGCGAGGCAACGTTCGTCCAGATTCGGGATCGATGATCTTTACTTCGACGTGAGGGTGCACCTGTCCGACGGTTGACACTCGGCGCTCGAGCGAGTCCGTGGCCCGAGTCTGAGCGGAGACAGGCGATGTCTCGGTCATGCCGTAACAAATGGTGACTTCGGTCATACCCATCCGGTCCACCACCTGCTTCATGACTTCGACCGGACACGGTGAGCCGGCCATGATGCCGGTGCGCAATGAGCTCAAGTCATAGGAATCAAAGGTCGGATCAGCCAACTCGGCGATAAACATGGTGGGCACGCCATAGAGCGAGGTGCAACGCTCCTGGGCCACCGCAGCCAGGGTGGCTGTCGGATCGAAACCAGGCGCCGGTATGACCATGGTGGCGCCATGAGAAGTGCAGGCGAGATTGCCCATCGTCATTCCGAAGCAGTGGTAGAAGGGCACCGGAATGCAAACCCGATCTCGCTCCGTGTAGTTGCATAGTTCGCCCACGAAGTACCCGTTGTTCAAAATGTTGTGGTGGGTGAGCGTGGCTCCCTTGGGAAAGCCGGTGGTCCCGGATGTGTATTGAATGTTGATGGCGTCATCGGCTGAGAGACCAGCTGCCACCTGGGTCAGCCTCTCTCGATCAGGCGTCGTTGCCGCCAGGGCATGCCAAGCGGCTGAATCGATCAGTACGACGCGCTCAAGCGCCGGACAGGTCGGCTGCACCTCCTCAATCATGGCGGCATAATCAGACGTCTTAAAGGAAGATGCCGCCACCAACAGCCGGATGCCAGCTTGATTGAGGACATAGCCAAGCTCGTGGGTGCGGTAGGCCGGATTGATGTTCACCAATACGACTCCGATGGACGCCGTGGCGAACTGGAGAATCGTCCATTCCGGACAGTTGGGAGCCCAGATGCCTACCCGGTCCCCCTCGGCGATCTGACTCTCCAGTAGTCCGGTCGCCACGGCATCGACCGCCTGACCAAATTCGGTGTACGTCCATCGCCGTTGGCTCGGCACGTCGACCATTGCCTCGCTGATCGGAGAAGTCGACGATGGTCCGTTGCAGATTGGTCCCGATGGTGTCGCCCAGCAGCGGAGTGGTTGCAGCAGTCGATGCGTAGGAAGGGACGGACACCGCATATTCGGCCATTGTTCTCAATGCTCCCCTCACCAGTGACTTCGGTGGCGCCCGAAATCCCCCAATGGAGACATCATGCGCCCCCAGGCCCGGGACTGCCACTCCAACCACCTTCGGCGAAGCGTTGATGTCCCTAAGGTAAGACGCACATTCGGCTGGAGCGATTAAAACCCAAGCCGGGCCGAGACAGAAGGGCGAGCTCATGAGCGTGGAATTCGGGGGTCGTATTGGCCGAGATTGGCGGGACTCGGAACCCTGGTGGCCTCCCGAACCTTCAGCCCCCTCCGGAGCGCCCAACGTCGTTCTCATCGTGCTCGACGACGTCGGCTTCGCCCAGTTGGGTTGTTACGGATCGGCCATCGATACCCCGGTGATCGACCGGCTGGCCGGCAATGGAGTGCGACTGGCCAACTTCCACACGACCGCCTTGTGCTCCCCCACTCGCGCCTGCTTGCTCACCGGTCGAAATCACCACCGCAATGCCATGGGACGGGTAGCTGACCTTGCCGTCGGATTTCCGGGCTACTGGGGCAAGCCTCCACGCGAGAACGGTTTCCTCTCCGAGGTGCTGCGCTCAGCGGGCTACGCCACCTACGCCGTCGGGAAATGGCATCTCACACCCGATGACGAAAGCAATATGGCCTCGTCGCGTGCAAGCTGGCCGCTCGGGCGAGGTTTCGACCGCTGGTACGGCTTCCATGGAGGCGAAACACACCAGTTCGTTCCTGCCCTCTACCACGACAATCATTCGATCCACCCGCCAACCTCAGGGGACGACGGCTATCACCTGACCACTGACCTGACGGACCACGCCATCGAGTTTGTCGGCGACCTCCGGGCCGTCGATGCCGAACGCCCCTTCTTCCTCTACTTCGCCCCGGGCGCCTGTCACTCCCCTCACCAGGCTCCTCGCCCGTGGATCGAGCGTTACCGAGGTGCCTTCGACCAGGGCTGGGATGACCTGCGTGAACGCATTCACGCTCGCCAGATGGAGATCGGAGTGATCCCACCTGGCACCACACTGTCGCCTCGTCCGATTTGGGTCCGCCCGTGGGTTGAGCTGAGTCCGGCCGAACAAACGGTGGCTGCCCGATTCATGGAGTGCTTCGCCGGATTCCTCTCGCATACCGACGCCGAAATAGGTCGCCTCGTTGCCTTTCTCCAACAATTGGGAGAGTTCGAGAACACGCTCATCATCTTGGTCTCGGACAACGGGGCCAGTTCCGAGGGCGGCTCTGAGGGCTCCATCAACGACATTCGCTTGAGCAACATGGATCCGGCCGGCATCGAGGAGATGCAGGACAAGATCGATCAGATTGGAGGTCCACTCACTCACAACAATTATCCGTGGGGCTGGACCATGGCTGGCAATACTCCCTTCAAACGCTGGAAGCGCGAGGTACACGAAGGTGGTGTGGCCGATCCGTGCATAGTGCACTGGCCGTTAGGTGAGATCGACCGCGGATCGGTGCGCCATCAATTCGTACACGCCATCGACATTTTCCCGAGCGTCCTCAATCTCATCGGTATCGACCTGCCCGAGGAGATCGAATCAGTGGCGCAGTCGCACATCGACGGCGTCAGCTTCTCCTACCTCTTGAGCGATCAGGGGGCACAAGCACCGGGACAACACCTCACGCAACACTTTGAGATGTTCGGATCTCGAGCCATTTATCACCAGGGATGGAAGGCGGTCACTTTCCATCCGGTTGGACCGCTCTACCCGGACGGACTGAATCCGAATGCGTCATTCGACGACGACATCTGGGAGCTCTACCACGTCGAGGAAGATGTCTCAGAAACCAAGGATGTAGCCCATGAACACCCAGAGCGGCTGCAGGAACTGATCGATCTTTGGTGGACCGAAGCCGAACGAAATCAAGTGCTCCCCTTGGACAACCGCATTCTGTGGGCCCTGGTACATCCGAAGCCGGATGCCCGACGTGACCGAGAACGGTTCCAATATTTCCAAGATGGAGCGCAGGTCCCTGAATCCGTAGCGGTCAATGTCCGGAACCGATCGCACGCCCTTCTCGTCGACATTTCAATTCCGGATGGCGTCATCCCGGAGGGAACGCTGCTCGCCCTCGGTTCAGCCCTGGGCGGATGGTCACTTCAGTTTCGAGACGGCTGTCCTCGCTACGTACACAACTTGTATGGGAAAGAACTGCACGTCATTGCATCCGAGGAGGTTGTCGCTTCCGGCGCCCACTCCATTGAGTACATCTTTGACAAAGACGACGGCCTGGGCGGAATGGGCACGCTCCGCTGCGACGGCCGAACGGTGGCCGAAGGAACCATCAGCCGGTTTACTCCACAGGCCTTCAACGGCGTTGGCGTCGGTCTCACCTGCGGCTACGAATGGGGACCCGCAGTGGGAAACGACTACGCGGCACCTGATCGTTTTAACGGCATCATCGACCGCGCCGTGGTGGAAACCCGAGGACCAATCGTGCGAGACCCGATGGCCGAGATAGAGGCGATTCTGGCCCAGCAGTGACTTAGACGAACTCTCGTCCGGCCGGTGTGCGCAGAATGATGTGGACCCCGTTAGCCGCCTCACCTGAGGTGACTTCGACCGTGATTTCTGGGTGTTCTTGCCATTCGAGGGTGATTGGCACGTCCCGCTCGAACGCGTCGCTCAGGGCAGCGACAATCTGACGGTCAACTTCGGGCGGTAAGCGCGGCGGTGACGGCTCGGACCTCCGTCGCCAACTCTTCCTCCAACGCCTCGAGCAAGTTGGCCCGTTCGACGGCATCTCGGACCGAAGTAGCTCCTTCAACGGCCCGCCTGGCCGTCGTTCGCCCATCGCCGTCGTAGTCGGCGAACATTTGATTGAGAACGGGAAACCATACAATTCCAGCGACCATGCAGGCAGAGTACCGCAATGGCCATGTGACGTGCGGAAAGGACACCTTGGTCGCACCTGGGGATAGTTTTTGGGAAATCGCTGCGAGTGCCACACTGCAGGGATGCGTTGCTCGCTGCGTCTCGTGAGAAGGTGAGAAATGCTGGCCCCGCCACCCATTGAATTCGCACTGCGCAACGGCACTCACCTCGCCTACCAGACGGTCGGATCGGGACCAACGCAGATCGTTTACGTAGCCGGCTCAATAGCCACAACGCTGGCCTGGGAGGAGCACGAGACCGCACGGAGCTTCCGCCGGCTGGCCAGTTTTTCCCAACTCGTTACCTACGACCAGTGGGGACTCGGGTACTCCGACCGTTTTGTCCAGGCAGTCGAACCCACGCTGGAAGACCTGGTGGCCGACCTACGTGCCGTCATAGAGGCGGCAGGCATCACTGACCCAGTTCTGTTCGGATCACACAATGGAGGTGCGGTTGCCGCCACCTACGCGACCAAATATCCGGTTCGCCAACTCGTTCTGTGCAATACCTGGGCTCGGCTTAGCCCGAGCTGACGATTTCCCGATCGGTTTCCGGCCTCATGTCCTGGATGATCTGGAAGAGCGGTATCGAACCGAATGGGGCAAGGGCACAATTTTCAACGATTTCGCCTCGCGCCAGGATGCCCGAATGCCGAGAAAAGAGGAACTGTCGTCGACCAGTCAAAACCTTCTCCTCACTCTCTTCCGGATCAATCGGGAATACGACATTCGGCATTTGCTCCCCCTTGTCACCGCTCCCACGCTGGTCATCCACCTCGAAGACAACGTGATGGTGCCGCCCTCGCACGGCAAATACATCGCAGAGGCCATACCGAATGCTCGGTTGGTCTTGCTACCCGGCGCAGATCAAGTCTTTTTGCGCAACCATGGTGGGCCGGTCATTGACGAGGTGGAGCGGTTTGTGACGGGCTCAGTGATGCCTTTCACTGATCGGATTACCACCACCATGCTCTTCACCGACATCGTCGATTCGACGCCCCAGGCCGCAGCTCTCGGCAATGAGGCCTGGAGTGCCCTTATCGATGAGCACAATCGACGCACCCTCCGTCAGATCGACCTCCATGGCGGCCATGAAGTGAAAAATACGGGAGACGGATTTCTCATCGCCTTCGATGACACCGCTTCCGCCATTCGTTGCGCCCTCGGATCGATGGAGGCGATGTCGGACCTTGGGGTGGAACTTCGGGCCGGCGTCCATGTCGGAGAGGTTTCCCGAATGGGCAAGTCGGACCTCTCGGGTCTCGCCGTTCACTTTGCCCAGCGCCTCTGTGGTCTGGCCCCAGGAGGAGTGGTCTTCGCTTCTGAAGCCACGCGAGAAGCCTGTCAAGGTTCAGACATCACCTTCGAAGTGGAAGGCACACACACCCTGAAGGGCATTCCAGGTGAGTGGGAGATCTTCCGGGCGTCGCTCTCACCGAGTCGTCACTAGTCTCCACGGGGTGCCCATCGCTCTCGATCTAACCCGCTGGCATCCGAATGGCTGACCAGATGCTGTTCGGTCTTCGGTTCGATTTCCGCAACCCGACCTTGGCCGCCACGACCATGGCTGACCGCTACGAAGCTGCCCTCGACATGGCAGCGTGGGCCGATCAATTGGGCTGCGTGACGATCGCCATCTCTGAACACCACGGGTCGGCGGATGGCTATCTCCCGAGTCCACTTCCCATGCTGGCAGCCATGGCGGCTCGGACTACGCAAGTCCGTTTTACTGTCGCCGCGCTGATCGCCCCCTTCTACGACCCATTGCGAGTCGCTGAAGATCTAGTCGTGCTGGACCATTTGAGCCGAGGCCGGATCGATGTGATCGTCGCCGCCGGTTACGTGCCCGAAGAGTTCTCCATGTTTGATGTGCGGACGAGTGATCGTGCATCGAAGGTGGTCGAAGTCGTGGAGACACTGCAGCGCGCCTTCACCGGCGAACCATTTGAATATCGTGGTCGTACGGTCAACATCACTCCCGGCCCGTACCGGCCTGGTGGGCCTTCCATCACTTTGGGAGGCAGCAGTGACGCCGCCGCACGGCGGGCAGCTCGAATGGGCACCGGCTTCCTCCCTTCCATTCCAGAAGTGTGGGATGCCTATCGAAACGAACTGCAGGTCCTCGGACAGCCGGATCCTGGCCCGAGCCCAATCGGAGAGAATCGCACTGTTGCGCTATCCCGGGACCCTCAGGCCGGTTGGGAACAATTCGGGCCCTACTTCCTGCACGAGACCAACGCCTACGGAGCCTGGCAGGCCCAAACGAATGTCGGGTCCCCGTACCGAATGTCATCGGACATCATCGAGCTGCAAGCCGGCAGTTCCTACGCCGTCCTGACCCCTGACGAGTACATCGAGGAGCTGCGGGCTGCTCCATTCCCTTTCGCCATGTTGCATCCCATGTGCGGAGGCATTCCCCCGGAGCTCGCCTGGTCGAGCCTCCGACTGTTCGAGACAGAGGTACTGCCGGCGTTCGCTTGAGCGAGACCATTCAGGTCATCGGCGCCAAGTTGCAAAAACCCCAGCCGAATGGGGGATCTCGAGTGGGCCGTAGAGGACTCGAACCTCTGACCCCTTGCGCGTCATGCAAGTGCGCTACCAACTGCGCCAACGGCCCTTCCGCTATGACCCTACCACCAGGAGAATCTCGGTCACGGACCCCACTCACGTTCGTCCTGGACTGCAATTGTCCTTCTGAGCTGGATTGACAGGCCATTTCGCCAAGCATTTTCGGTCCCGAGTCCCTACGATGACTCTCGTGACAGCCGCGACGACCAGTCCCATTCCTGAGATGAGCGAACACCTCCGTCGGATTGCCGAGGAGGGATACACCATCCTGCCGAATGCCATCGAACCGGAGTTCATCGACGAAATTGATGAGGCCCTCCTCAAGTTGGAGAAAGACCTGGACATCGTCCCGGCCAACAATCTCTTCGAAGGTCTCCACACCACGCGGATCTACAACCTGCTCGTCCACGGCTCGACCTTCGAGAAGATTCCGGTGCATCCCAATGTGCTGCCCGTCGTAGAGGGAGTCCTCGACCCGGGCCTGCTCATCTCCTCACTTTCATCGATCGCCATCGGCCCGGATGAACAACCGCAACCCATTCACGCCGACGATCAGCTGATTCCGCTCACACGGCCCCATGTGCCGATTATTTGCAACTCGATGTGGGCCATCACCGACTTCACCGAGGAGAACGGCGCCACCCGACTCATGCCGCGTACACATCTCAGCTCAGAGGCACCCGACCTCCTCAAACAGTACGAAACCATTCCGGCCGAAATGACCAAGGGCAGCGTCCTGATATGGGTTGGCAGCTTGTGGCACGGAGGCGGCGCCAACACGACGAATACTCGACGGGTCGGCATCGCCATGAATTACTGCGCCGGCTACATCCGTCAACAAGAGAACCAGCAGTTGGGCATACCACCGCAGCTGGTGAAGACGTTCCCCCGACGGCTCCAGGAACTTGTGGGCTACTCCGTCTACAACGGACTAGTGGGGCACATCGACAAACAACATCCAGCCAAGTACGTCCTCACTGAAAATGAGGGCGTCAACATGGTGTGGGACCTGCTCAAGACCTGACCACTCAAGCCGCCGGCAACATCTGGGGCGCCAAGGGCCATATGTAGTCCCGCGGGTCGATCGGCATCATGCCTTTACCTGATCGCCATTGGTCGTAGCTCTCAGCCCATTCACGGTGCCACCCGACCTGCGACAAGTGCAGCTCTGAGAGGTTCATATCCCGAAGCTCCTTGTACCGCATGGCGAGCGCGAGAAGTACCCGGATGGACGCCAGGGCGTCCGCCGACGCATCGTGCGCATTGCCGATGTCGACTCCGTAGATGTCGCACAGGGATCCCAAGGTTCGGCTGCCCTTGCGGAAGCGATCGAAATGCCTGTCCAATACGACGGCGTCAAGCACCGGTCCGGCCCAACCGGTCTCGATGAGCCCTGCTCCCCCGAATCGGCGGATCTGTGTATCCAAAATGGTCAGGTCGTAGTCAAGCTTCATCCCCACCACCGGCACGCCACGTTCGCTGGCCGACAACAACGTCTCAGTGATCAATTTCATGGCTTCCGGTATTGGAATGCCTTCGCTGCGAGCTCGCTCGGTCGTGATGCCGTGCACATTGGTCGCACCAGCCGGAATTTCGCGGCCCGGGTCAACCAAACCGGCCAAAGTGGAAGTCATTTCGCCACCGTGCACCGTCACGAGCGCATAGGACACCGGCACGTCGCCAAACCGATCGATCCCCGTCGTCTCGAAATCGAATCCCAATACCTCTCCTGCGAACCAATCAGCCATGAATTGAGCTTGGCAGGCGGGTGTGACAAAGGGGGTGATCCCCACCTCAGCAGATGAGGTCAGGGCAACCTGGACCCTGGGAATCCGACCTTTTAGACCCGGGTGAAGCTCACGAAACAGGAGGCTGGGCCGATGGCGACGGCAATCGTTCCTGGGCCCAATGGCGCAGTCGGAAAGGTGACGATCAGCGAAAACGCCCCATTGTCATCGGTGGAAAATCCCCCGATGTAGATCGTCTCGGTGGCGTAAATCTTGGCCACCAGTACCTGGTAATCCGGAACGTTGGACGTCACCGTAAGGAGGTCCTGCGAGTACCCCTTCGGCATGTTGGAGCCCAGGGTCACCGTGCATTTGGGCGTTGCTCCAGGCGGCGACGTGACGGCCGGGGGCTCGACCGCCGAGCCATAGGAAGCAGATCCGTAGTTGAACACGCCGCCATCGGTGGCCGCGAAGCGGTAGCCGGACCCGGTTGCGTTCGCTTCCATGCCGGTGATCGGCCGATTCAGGGCGATGTTGCCCGTAGATCCAAGAAACTTGGCGTCGTAGGCGAAGATCCCACCGTCGGAGGCGACCAACCAATAGCCGCCGGTTGAAGGGTCGACCGCCATGCCCACGATTGGCTTGTTCAGTTTGATGGCACCGGTCGAACCGTGGAAGGGAGCGTTATAGGAAAAGATCCCACCGTCGGAGGCGACCAACCAGTAGCCGCTGCCGTTTCCCGAAGCGGCCATGCCGACGATTGGCTTGTTCAGTTTGATGGCACCGGTAGATCCGAGATACGGAGCGTCGAAATTGAAGATGCCGCCGTCGGAGGCCACCAGCCAATAGCCCCCGGTTGCCGGGTCTAGAGCCATGCCGACGATCGGCTTGTTGAGTGGCATGCCACCCATCGAGCCATGGAATGGCGCCCCGAAGGCGTAAATGCCACCATCCGCTGATACCAGGTAGTAGCCGTCATCATCGGCGGTGGGCACAAAGCCAACGATCGGAGATACAAGATCGGTGTCGGCGTCTCCCAGATTCTGGGCATCGCCGCAGGCCACCACCTGCCCATAGTTCGTGGCCAACCAGTAGCCGCCGTCATCAAGGGTGTCGGCGATGGCCACGACCGTTCCACTGGGCACCTGTCCATCGCACGTGGTGGCGACAGAAACGACGTGCGCCGCAACCGGAGCGGCCTGCGCCTGGCTGGGCATCGACGGCAACAACAACAGCGCTATACCGGCCACGGTGGGCACACTCGCCTTTGCGCAGTTTCGCACCATTCGCCTCAAGTTTGCGTGCATGTCACCCACCCTGTCTTTGCCGGCCAAAGGCTCGGCCATCGCGACGCTAGACCCTTTCCCTTGAGATCGTCGACGGGAGTACGGCGCTGGGACGAGCGATTGTCCAAGAGATTGACCGGCGGACACAAGCCTTTTTAGCGGCGCTTCTAGTGGAGGCGACAGAGGGATACATTGCCCCTATGGCTGAACACCCGACTCTCTATGACTGGGCCGGTGGACGAGAGTCGTTCGACCGGATGATCAACGCCTTCTACGACCGAGTCGAACGGGACGAAATACTCTCCCCGTTTTTTCCCGGCGGCGTGCACGAGGAGCACCGTCAAAATGTGGCCACCTGGTGGTGCGAGGTATTCGGAGGTCCGGCGGATTACACAGGTGCCCTCGGGGGCTACGAGCGGATGTTGCACAAGCACATTCAGCTCGGCATCACCAGTGAGCAACGTTTTCGATTCGCTTCCCTGATGAGCCTCGCCGCCGATGATGCCGGAATGCCCGATGACCCTGAATTTCGCTCGGCACTGGTCGGGTACCTCGAGTGGGGTACTCGGCTGGCCTTCGGTAACTCACAGATTGATGCGGAGGTCGTCGCGGCATGCCCCTGTTCCGAAGTGGGGATGGGGAGAAGCACCCCCGTATCAGCCCTAACGATTTAGGCGGGAGCACCAACCATCACGGCGATAACACCGACGACCCCGGCCGCTATGAGCGCGGGACAACGGCCCGACGCAAAACGAGCAACCAAGCCGCAGCGAGGCCAAGGACGCCCAATTGCCACAAGTGGGCCAGTTCACGACCCAGTGGTATGGCGGACCCGGCGATCGCTCCGATGACCGCAGCCCCCGCTCCAATGAGGAAGGCTTGGATACGTGCATCGCGTCGTAACCGGTCGAAATGGGGCCCACCGGCAATGATGAAGACGAATGAAGGGGCGAAGGCAATGAGCGCAGCGAGGAGGCCGCCGCCGATCCCACCAGCGGCATAGCCCACCACGGCGACGGTCTGGACGACAGGTCCTGGAGTGATCTGGCCGAGCGCCACTGCATTGAGGAACTGAGCGCCGGACATCCAGTGATACGTCACCACGGCGTCGTGCTGCATGAGGGGGATGATCACGAATCCCCCGCCATAAGACAGCGCTCCGACCTTTAAGGCCACCCAACAAAGGGCAACGAGTCCCCCGACGACGGGCATCGTGGCCGCAGGCAACATGAAGAGTCCAGCGCTCCCGTGACGTTGGGTGAACCCGCCCTGCACCGAGATCTCGATGAAGCCGCAACCCAACAGGACCAGCACGAGATAAGGGCCGAAGAGTGCTGCCGAGGCGCCGCCGGCCAGGAAGTAGCAGAGCCAACGGATCTGCAATGGTCGAGCACCGGCTGTCCGATGCCAGCTGGCCGGGATGAGGCCGAGGGACGCATTGAGGGCCACGGCCGGCACAGCGGCTCCCGCACCGGCTGCAGCCCCCAAAACCCACAGGGGTGGATGCGCCTCCAGGAAAAGGGCCGAGAGGGCCAGAATGAGGGCCAAACCCGGGAGAATGAAGCACAGGCCGCCGACGACGGCGCCGACACGTCCTCGGAGTCGCCAGGCGCAGAAGATCGCCAGTTGGGTCGAAGCGGGGCCTGGCAGCAGGTTGGTGGCCGAAATCCCGTCTTCGAACTCGTGTGCGCTCAACCATTGGCGCTCATCGACACACAGTTTGCGGAGTAGATGTATGTGGGTCGGTGGTCCGCCGAAGCCAATGATGCCAATACGTCCCCACTCGCGCACGATGGTGGAGAGTGGGACCGCGTGTTCAGCGGGTTGGGTCATCGTTGCTCTTCGAATTCCAGGACGCCAATTTCCGAGCGAGTTGAAACTCAGGCGTCAATGGCACTGCGGAGCTGAGCAAGGCGCTCATTATTGAGCGAATACCAGACCCACTTTCCTCTCCGCTCCCCCTGCACCAGTCCCGCTTCACTGAGGATCTTCATGTGATGTGAAATGGTCGGCTGGCTCTTGCCTAACGGCTCGACGAATTCGCACACGCACACTTCGCCTCCGGGCGACGCCGCCAGAATACTGAGCACCCTGAGTCGAACAGGATCCGCAAGTGCACTGAAGCCATGGGCAAGTTCGGTGGCCTCGACCGCATCGAGTTGAGCCGACAGCACCGATGGGCAGCACTCAGTCGGCGCAGTGGCTTCGAGCGTCATGGCCGATTTCGGCATCGATCCTCCCATTGACAATCGTCGATGTATTGATGATACTCGATACATAGACAGTTATCAATGCATGGAGGTTCTGCCAATGTCACGTGTCCAACTGGCCATCAATGTCTCAAACATTGATGAAGCGGTCGAGTTCTACTCCAAGCTCTTCGGAGCTCAACCAGCCAAGCGGCAGCCGGGCTACGCCAATTTCGCCATCGAGGACCCGCCGCTGAAGCTGGTGTTGATTGAGGATGTGGATGCACGGGGTACCGGCATCGTTGGCGCCCTCAACCACCTGGGTGTGGAAGTGCAGTCACCGGGAGAGGTCGCCACTGCCTCTGGGCGATTGAACGACGAGGGTCTGGCCACCAAGGTCGAGGACAACACGACATGCTGCTTCGCCGTTCAAGACAAGGTGTGGGTCAACGACCCCGATGGCGCGCCCTGGGAGATCTACACCGTGTTGGCCGATGCACCGGCCGAGACCGGCCTCTCCGGAGATGGATCCTGCTGCGTCCCAGATGGCTTGGTGGCCTCCCCTATTTCGGTTGGCGGCACCCAACCCGGCTCGTCCTGTTGCTAGTGGGCATCGACGGGCGGGGACAGAGCCGTGGGTGACGACGCCGCATTGTGGCGACGGTTACTGGCCGAGTTCTTGGGGAGTGCCTTCTTGGCCGCCATCGTCATCGGATCTGGCATCGCAGCGCAGAATCTGTCTCCAGGGAATGTCGGCCTAGAACTACTCGAGAACGCTGTGGCGACGGCTGGTGGGCTCTTTGCCATCATCTTGATGTTCGGACCGATCTCGGGTGGCCACTTCAACCCGATCGTCTCCTTCGTCGATGCGCCTTGGGCGGCCTCTCATGGAAGGACGCCGCCACCTATCTCCCGGCCCAAACGATCGGTTGCGTCGGCGGGGCCGTCGTGGCCAATGTGATGTTCTCTCGAGCGGCGATCTCCCTTTCGACCAAACATCGGGCATCGGGAGCCCATTGGCTCTCCGAGATGGTCGCGACCGTCGGCCTTATTACTGGTGATCTTCGCCCTGGCTCGAACGGGGCGATCGAATCTGGCTCCGGCGGCCGTCGGGGCCGTACATCGGCGCGGCCTACTTCTTTACGTCGTCCACGTCATTTGCCAACCCCGCCATCACGGTCGGTCGAATGTTCTCCAACTCGTTCGCCGGCATTGCGCCGTCATCGGTCCCCGCGCTTCCTTTCGGCCCAAGTGGTCGGAGGTGTGGTGGCGTTCGCACTCATCAAAGGCCTCTATCCGGGACTTACCGAACACAGGCTGCCGACGCTGTCCAGCCCCACCATCTCGGCGCTGCCAGTGCCGACTCGACCATCACGGAGGATTTCTCGTGAACGATCGCCCCACCGTGCTCTTCCTTTGCACCCACAATGCGGGACGAAGCGTCGCTGCGCGAGTGCTGCTCGATCACTATGCCCGGGGCCGCATCGACGTGCGATCTGCCGGATCCGAACCGGCCAGCGAGCTCAACCCGTCTGTCGTGGCGCTGCTCGTCGAACGGGGTCTCGATCCGGACAAGGAATTCCCGAAGCCCCTTACTGACGACCTGGCCAAGGAAGCCGACGTCATCGTCACCATGGGTTGTGGTGACACGTGCCCCGTGTATCCGGGCAAGCGCTACGTGGACTGGGAGCTCGACGATCCGGCTGGTCAACCGATCGAAGCGGTGCGACCCATCGTCGAAGAGATCGACCGGCGGACCCGGGCCTCTTGACAGAGCTGCTGGTCGGGCGGTAGGACGGGTATGCCGTCCACGCCTTTCCACGAGGCGGCGGCGAGAATCGAACTCACGTACGGGGCTTTGCAGGCCCCTGCCTAAACCACTCGGCCACGCCGCCGTGACAACAAGGCGGTCAGCCTAGTGGGGTGGCTCCTACCCCCGGATACGGCCGACGACCCAGAAGGCGCCGGCAATCAGCGCAATGATGACCGCAATCTTCACGAAGAAGAGAATGATGCCGACCAGGCTGCTCAGCACCCAGAAGGCCACGATGGCGCCAACCACGCCGACGCCGACCATGGCGGCACCGTGGCTAAACGACACCGGCTTCTTGGAATTCGTCGTACTTACGTCTTTGCTCACAAAGCCAATGCTACGTTCCGGCCATGGCCGCCGACACGTCACTTCGAGAACGGCGGCAATTGCTGCTCTCTAGGCACGACCTGCGAGGGGAGGCCTTCTGCCACGCTTACGCCCAAGAAGCGGACGACTGGCTGTCCAAAGTGGCCGATCGGGCCGTCGGCAACTCCAACCGGCACCTGGCCCTCCTAGCGGTGGGTGGCTACGGGCGTAGCTCGCTCTGCCCCTACAGCGACCTGGACATTGTCCTGCTCCATGACGGACACCGCGAGATCAAGGCGGTGGCAGATGCCATCTGGTACCCCGTCTGGGACGAAGGCGTCCATCTCGATCATTCCGTGCGGCGCCCAGCCGAGGTCCTCTCGGTGGCCTCTCAGGACGTTCGGGTGGCCCTCGGACTCCTGGACGGGAGAGTGGTCTGGGGCGATCGCAAAGTGGCCGAGCCACTTTTGGAAAAGGGCCGGCAGGCGTGGCGGGACACCTTGGGCACTCAGTATCTGCCCACGCTCGAGTCACAAATGAAGGAACGTCGACTGGCTGCCGGCGATGTGGCCTTCCTACTCGAACCCGATCTGAAGGAAAGCCATGGCGGGCTACGCGACATCAACGTGCTCCGGGCCATCTCCGCCTATGCCCCGCTGCTGGCCGAGTACGCCGACCTGACGTCGTTGGAACACGCCACCACGGTGCTCACCGACATTCGGGTGGAGCTGCATCGATTGCATCAGCGCGAGCACGACAAGCTCTTGCTGCAGGACCAGGACCACGTCGCCGAGGTACTCGACTTCGCCGATGCCGATGCGCTCATGGGCGCGGTATCCGAAGCTGGTCGTCAGATTGCCTGGGTCAGCGATGACGTGTGGCGTCGACGCAAACTGTGGGATCCCTCGCCAGTTCCCCGCCGACGCTTTCGACGTGCCGCCGTTGAACCGGCACCACCGCTGGAGAGCGCCACGTTCGCCGACCCCGACATGGTGGCCGTCGACGGTGAGGTCGCACTGACTGCCGTTGCCCCGGTTTCAACTGATCCCTCACTGGCTTTCCGACTCGCCGCCACCGCAGCGGAGCTCGACCTTCCTATTGCCCGCGGTTCGCTCCACCGGTTAGCGGATCGCATGCCGCCACCATCCGATCCCTGGCCCCCCGAGGTTCTGGCCGCCTTGCTGCGCCTGTTGTCGGCCGGTCGTCCGGCCATCGACAAACTCGAATCACTCGACCAGGTCGGCCTACTGGTGCGCCTCATTCCCGAATGGGCTGCCGTACGCAACAAGCCGCAGCGCAACGCCTACCACACGTTCACCGTAGACCGGCACTTGCTCGAGGCGGCGGCACTGGCCTCTGAGCTCACCGGCACCGTGGAACGACCTGACTTGTTGCTCATCGGTGCCCTCCTGCATGACATCGGCAAGGGCTTCCCGGGCGATCACACCGACGTCGGCATGGACATTGTGCGGGAGATGGGGACGCGGATGGGCTTCATCGAAAGCGATGTCGACATCCTCGTCGACATGGTCCGTTTTCACTTGCTCTTGCCGGATACCGCCACCCGCCGCGACCTGGACGACCCGACCACCATTGCCAACGTGGCCCGCGCCGCCGGCAGCAAGGTCACGTTGCATTTGTTGGGCGCGCTTACCAGCGCCGACAGTCGGGCCACCGGCCCCTCCGCCTGGGGATCCTGGAAGGCCGGCCTGGTGGCCGAACTGGTGGGAAGAACCGATCGACTCTTGTCGGGCGAAGTGCAACCGGACGAGCCCGAACCCATTCCGCCGGCGTACCAGGGTCTCATGGACGAGGTCCGGGCCAGCGGTTTGCCCTCGGTCTCGCTCGAACCGCCACAGGTGGTGGTGGCCACCCTTGACCGACCCGGCCTCTTCTCTGCCGTGGCCGGGGCCCTGGCCCTCAATGGCATGGACGTGCGAGCGGCCAACATCGGCGGCGCCGATGGGGTGGCCGTCGAAGTGTTCACCGTCGAGGTGGCTCGGGGCACATGGCCCGATACGGCGAAGCTGCGCCAGGACCTGACCAAGGTCTTGTCCGACCAGTCGGGCCTGAGCGATCGGCTGAACGAGCGCCAGAGCCTGTATCCGACCCCACGACCCACCGCCGCCCACGTGCCCAGCACCAAAGTGACGGTGGACAATCACGCTTCCGACACGTCAACCGTGCTTGAAGTCCGTGCCCCGGATCAGATCGGGCTCCTGCACCGGATCACCACCGCGCTCTACGACACGCAGCTCGATGTGGTCTCGGCTCGCGTGGCCACCTTGGGTGAGCTCGTGATCGACTCCTTCTACGTCCGCGAGGCCGGGGGGTCCAAGGTCACCGACGAGGCACGCCTGCAGGAGATCACGGCCGCCATTCGGACCGCATTGAGCATATAAAAGCCAAAACCCCTTGTAGAATGCCCGCTGCTATGAGTGAGGCGGACCCAAAGCACAAGAAGCCGCGGCGCAAGTGGCCGATCGTGACCACTGCGGTGATGGCTGTCGCCATCATTGCCGGCGGCCTCGTCGCCCTCTCACGCACCCGCAACGCCCCCGCCTCAGCCGCGCCCGTGGCGCCGATCGCCCCGCTGGAAGTCCTCTCCACGACGCCAACCGGCACCGACGTGGCCGCCGGCTCCAGCATTTCGGTGCAGTTCTCGGCTGATCTCGCCGCCGGCAGTCCGATGCCGACGCTCACTCCCGCCATCGCCGGCGCCTGGTCGGTACTTTCGCCGTCGCTCATTCAGTACCAGGCCACCGGTCCCCTGGTGCCCGGCGCGGTCGAAACCATCAACATTCCCGGCGGCGCCGACGGCGTGGTCGGCTCCCGGGGCCAACACCTGGCGGCCACGGTGACCAATACCTTCACCGTCGCCCAGGGCTCCATCCTTCGTCTTCAACAGCTCTTGGCCGAGCTCGGCTACTTGCCCTTGAACTTCACCCCGGCTGCTGCCGTCACCTCACCCTCACAGGAAGGGAACGACCAGGTGGGTACGTTCTCCTGGCGCTGGCCCGACCAGGCCGCCGCGCTCACCTCGCTGTGGACGCCCGGAGTGGCCAACGAAATCACCAAAGGCGCGGTGATGAACTTCGAGTCCCAGCACCAACTAGGTACCGATGGCGTTGCCGGTCCCCAGGTGTGGAGCGACTTGCTGGCCGATCTCCAGAGTGGCCGGCCCAACGGTCTGTCGTACAACTACGTGTTGGTGAACAAGGCGCTCCCGGAAACGACCACCGTCTTCTCCAATGGCGTGCCGGTCTACTCGACGTTGGCCAACACCGGAGCCGCGGGTGCGGCCACGCCGGACGGCACCTGGGCCGTCTATGTCCGTTACGTGACCACCACCATGCGCGGCACCAACCCCGACGGCACCAAGTATGTGGACCCCGGCATTCCATGGGTCAGCTACTTCTATAAGGGCGATGCCCTCCACGGGTATGTCCGGGCCAAGTACGGCTACCCGCAGAGCAATGGCTGCGTGGAGATGCCACCGGCCAACGCGGCCCAGGTGTTCCCACTGACGCCCATCGGCACGCTGGTCTCCGTCGTCGGCTGATATGCCCGGTGCCGGCTCGGCTCCAGTCCGGTTTAGTGTCTTCCCGCAATGCGCGTCCTGGGAGCCATCGGCCGAACCCTGATCACCCTGGGATTGATCCTGCTGCTCTTCGTGGCCTACCAGGTCTGGGGCACCTCATTTCAAGAGGGTCACACCCAGAATCAACTACGGCACCAACTGGTGCAGCAAACCTCCAACGAAGCCATAAAGCGGGCTCTGGCTGAGGCAACGGCGCTCGACAAGCTGCCCAAGGGGCCACCGCGGGTGGCTCCGACCGTCCGCGCTCCGGCCGAAGGCAAGCCGATCGGCGTCATCCGGATCCCCAAAATCGGCATCAACCAGGTCGTCGTCCAAGGCATCGCGGCCAAGGACCTGCGCAAGGGGCCCGGCCACTACATCAGCACCCCACTGCCCGGTGAGGGCGGCAATGCCGGCATCGCTGGTCACCGCACCACCTACGGGCATCCCTTCTACAACCTCAACGAGTTGAAAAAGGGCGATCCCATCGTCGTGACCACCGATCAGGGCATCTTCGTCTACGACACCGTCCGCTCCCAGGTGGTCGCACCTTCCGACGGCGCTGTGCTCAAGAACGCCTTCGGTGCCTATCTCACCTTGACCACCTGTAACCCGCGCTTCAGTGCGTCGACTCGACTCGTGGTCCTGGCCAAGTTGGCCCACTCGCAACTCTTCCCGAATTCGGGCTTGCCCGCCGGCGGACCGTCCAAGGCCGGCTCCAACGGCCTAGCCGGCAACTCCAATGGGACCGTGCTCAGTGTCGTCTTGTGGGGTCTGGTGGTGGCGGTAGCCGGCGGCATCGATCTGTTGCTGGCCCGACGCTTCCGCCGTCACCGTTGGCTGATCTGGATCGGCGGCGCCATCGTGGTGCTGGTGTTGCTCTACTTCTTCTTCAACGCCATCACGCCGCTACTGCCGGCCAGCTTCTAAGCCAGCCCATCGTGCCGGTTCCAGCCGAAGTCAGTCTGGCCGATCAGTTCCGTTTCTTCGCCGCCACCTGCGAGCGCGACGGCGCCACCACCTACGCCGACATCTGTCGCGGTGTGGCCGAAGACGAAGCCCTGTTGCGGCTCACTGGTCAGGCGCCGGAGGCGCAACGCCGGCCCAACATCCTGCTGGCCGCCGTGCACTTCCTGCTCCTGCAGGGTGCCGATGATCCATTGGCCGATCACTATGACTCGGTGTGGTCCTGGCGCAACGAACCGATGCCCGTGCCATCACACGGTGTGGTCGAGGACTTTCATACCTTCTGCGTGGACCATCAGCCCGAGTTGCTCGACCTGGTCTCTCATCGGAGTACGCAGACCAACGAGGTGGGCCGCTGCACCGCCCTCCTGCCCGGGCTGGCCGAAGTCGCCGGCGCCTACCCCGATGGCCAATCCTTCTCGCTGCTCGATCTTGGTACGTCGGCCGGGCTCAACTTGCTCTTCGACCGCTACGGCTACCACTACCGGCAGCGAGACGGCGAGGACACCCTCGCCGCCGGCCGGGCTGACTCCCCCGTACAGCTCGACTGTGTCGTGCGCAATGACCTGGCTGCGCTGCCGGCGTTGGCCACGCCATTGGTGACCCACCGGGCCGGGTTGGATCTCTCCCCCATCAACCCGCGTTCAGATGACGAGGCCCTCTGGCTCCTCGCCTGCCTCTGGCCCGATCAATTGCCGCGCTTCAACCGGCTGAAGGGCGCCCTGGCGGTGGCCCGATCCATGCCCGACCCGCTGGTCCTGCATCAAGGCGACCTGGTGGATGATCTCGAACGGGTGGTCGACACCCTGCCGTCGGACCGTCCCCTGGTGGTCTTCCATTCGTGGGTGGCGGCCTATCTCACCGAAGCCCGGCAGAGCGAACTGGTGGCCGCCGTGACGGCAGCTCAACCGCTCCCGACCGGTGCACTACCTCTATGCCGAGTCGCCCGTCGAAACACCCGGCCTCCCCACTCCCCCATCGCCGCAGCCGCGGGAAATCGACCTTGCCACTGCCCTGGTGCACATTCCCCCCGGTGGGGCGCCGCAACGCTTGGCCGATCTGCACTCCCACGGACGATGGCTGCAGTGGTGGCTTAGGTAGCTGGCCCCCAGGGCGCATCGCGTCGGGCCGGTACTTGCACGCCGTCCTCGGTCACCATGCTGGCCGAACCAACCGCTGACTTGCCGAACTTGGAACGGATGGCGTCCACCGCGGTGGTGACATCACCCCATGACTGTTCCAACGAAGCCGCACCCTGGGTGCCTTCACTGCGACCATCGCCCAGGTCGAACGAGAGCTGATCTCCGCCGCCGCCGCCCTCGACCAGACCCGACGCACTCACCCCCAGCAACCGGATCCCATCCATCGGATTGATGCCGGCCAGCAGTGCCGCCGCCACCTGGCCGATGGCGCTCCCGGTGCCGATGGCCCGGTCCAGCGTGTGCGACCGGGTCTGGAGCGACAAGTCGGTGAACTTCACCTTCACCGTGACGGTGCGGGCCGCCGTGGATGCGCCCCGCAGCATGGTGGCCACCGACTCGGCCATGCGCAGGACGTGTCGCTCCAGGACGGCCGGATCGGTCAAGTCCTCGCTGAAGGTCTCCTCATGCCCGATCGACTTGGCGGGCCGATTCGGCGTGACGGGGCTCGGATCTTCGCCCCGGGCCAGCGAGGCCAGGTGCAGCCCGCTGGCCTTGCCGACCCGCCGCACCAACGTGTCCAGTGGCACCGCCGCCAAATCAGCCACCGTCGCCACACCCAACTCATGCAGGCGGTTGGCGGTGGCCGGTCCGACGCCCCAGAGGGCCTCGACCTGGTGCCCGTGCAGAAACGCCATCTCAATGTCGGGACCGATGCAGACCACTCCCGGACCCGGTTGCAGCCCGGCCCGACTGGCCCTTGGTTTGGCGGCCCGAGAGGCCAACTTGGCGATCATTTTGGAACGACCGATACCCACCGCACAGTCGAGCGACAGATCGGCTCGCACGCGCGCCCGCAGGTTGGCCGCAATCACTTCCGGTGCGCCCATGAGACGCAGCGCTCCCGCCACGTCGAGGAAGGCCTCATCCAAACCAATGGGTTCCACCTGGGGCGTGACATCGCACAGAATCCGGTGCAGTTGCCCGCTGATTTCGGCATAGCGACCGTGTCGACCGGGCAGGAAGATGGCGTGCGGACAGAGTTGCTCGAGCCCGCACCGAGGGCATGGCCGAGCGCACGCCGTACGCCCGCGCCTCGTAGGTGCACGAAGCGACCACACCCCGAGCACCGGCTCCCCCGACTATGACCGCCTTACCGGCCAGCGACGGGTCATCGAGCACCTCGACCGACGCGAAGAAGGCGTCCATGTCGACGTGCAAAATGGTGGGAATTAAGGAAGTCTCACCCACTGAACGAGAGCCGACGGAACCCCTCGGCGTAGGCCACGCCGGCTTGGCGACCGGCTTCCTCGGCGCGCAGTCGCACCGCTTCGCCGGCCCAGCCGTCGGAGTCGGGAAACTGGCTGCGATGACACTCCACCGCACCGACCTTGGCTTCAATGGTGTCCGAGACATCCACCCATTCATCCGGCTCGAGCGTGCCGGAGAGCAACATCGTGCTCACCGAATGCGGTGGCCCGGCGTCAGGAAAGTACAACGGCAGGGCCGCCGCGGGTGCGACCGCATCCAACAGCGCCGTGCCGACAATGCGATGGTCTCGGTGGTTGAAAT
The DNA here is from genome assembly GCA_963730785.1 of uncultured Acidimicrobiaceae bacterium. Taxonomy (GTDB): domain Bacteria; phylum Actinomycetota; class Acidimicrobiia; order Acidimicrobiales; family RAAP-2; genus Bog-473. The sequence goes on along the minus strand of CAVSTF010000010.1, from coordinate 186,277 downwards.
ACGACTGCCCGAAGAACACCGCCGTCGGATCGTGCCCGCACACCACGTCGGGCTTTAGTCGCCGCACCCACTCCACCAGCAGACCCCGGAACGTTTCGTCGTCGTCGATCTCTCCATCGGGATATCCCAGATTGGTCACCCCGGTCAGCCCGATGAGGGCCGACGATTGGCGCAGCTCCTCCGCCCGATCGGTCACCAACGACGCGCTGTCCACGGCGGGATCGAACGTGCCCTTGCCGCCATCGGTGCAGATGATCAGGTGGACGGCCGCTCCGCCTTTGGCCCAGCGCGCCAGCGTCCCTCCGCAGGCGACGTCGGCGTCGTCTGGGTGGGCATAGACGGCCAAAGCCACGCCCGGGATGTCACCCATCATTTGCGTTTGGGTTCCGTCGTCTTGGTCAGCAAGCCGGCCTCGCGTTGGAAGTCGCCGGCCTCTTCGAATCCTTTGTAGACGCTGGCGAAACGGAGATAGGCCACCTCGTCGAGCGCCTTGAGATGTTCCAGGACCACCACGCCGACCTGCTGGCTGGTGGGCTCTGCTGTCTCGGCCCGAAGGACATCCTCAACCTCTTGGGCCAACGTTTCCATGGCTTCGTCGGTCACCGGACGGTTCTTACAGGCCGAGCGGATGCCGGCCACGACTTTGGAACGATCGAAGGGTTCACGCAGGCCGGTCCGCTTGACCACCCAGAGCGGGACTTCCTCCACCCGCTCAAAGGTGGTGAAGCGTCGGTTACAACCGAGGCACTCGCGACGACGGCGTATGGCGCCGCCATCTTCGGCCACCCGCGAGTCCACGACGCGGTCATCGTCGACTGCGCACCATGGACATCGCACACCGCCGACGATAGTCAGGGAATGAGGAGGTGCTCCCCAGGCACGACGACCGAGGAACCAGCTTCCTTGGCCAGGCGCTGGGTCATGCCGGCGATATCGGCACTATCCACCTGGGCGGCAATCGAGTGCAGGGTGTCCCCGCTGTGAACCACGTAGACCTGGCCGGCGGTCGGGCCACTGGCCGCAATCGGCTGGCCGGCCCCGAGGGCACGCAAGGGCAGCATGAGGAGCACAAACAGGATGGCGGCGGCGGCCACGACGGCCAGCCGGCGGCGCTGCACCCTCGATACGACTGCCCGTTCCCGCGCCGCTCCCGGCACCAGCTGCAAGCGGGGGTAAAAGGCCTCATATTCCAGCTCTAGGGCGACCGACATCGCATCTCCTCTTTCGAACAGGTGTTCGCTTCTCTGACATTGCAGCACGAACAGGTGTTCGGTGTCAATCTTTTTTACAAACACCTGTTCGCTGGCCACACCTACAACCTACGGAGAGGGTGTGACATTCCCCCGTGGCGCGCCCCATTGCGCCTGCGGCAAGCTGGATCCATGCCCACCGAACCGACTCCGTCCCTGGCCAGGCGCCTGTGGGCCGCCATCGAGCCGCTGCACGCCATCGTCTATTTCGACCCCAACCAGCGCCAGGTGGCCGAGAACCTCGGGCTCCGGGGCTGGTGGATGGGCTATTTCGCCTCCCGGTTCGCTCCCCTGGGACCCATCGGCCCCGAGGCCGCCACCGCCATGGCCTACGGGTTCTCACCGGCCATGGTGGCCAAGTCCCTGCCGGAGGCCTGGGAGAGGGCGACTCCAGCCGACGTGCTGCAGGCTCGCCTGGAATCGGCCACCGCCGCCCTGGCCGCCACCTTTACGACCCCCGAACAGGTGCGCGCCCTGACCGAGCTGGCCGACCGGCTGACCGAGGCGGTGCAGGGCTGCTGGTACGAGGGCCGACCCCTATCGGCCGGTTGGGCCGGGGTGCAGCTGGAGGAGTCCACCCACCCGTTCACCCGACTATGGCTGCAGGCCACCATCCTGCGCGAGCACCGGGGGGACGGCCACGTGCTGGCCGCCGTCCACCAGGGCCTCCGCGGCCTCGATGCGACGCTCACCCTCATCGCCACCGGCGCCGTCAACCGCTCGATCCTCCAATCCAACCGGGGCTGGAGCGACGACGAGTGGGAGGCCTCGCTGTCTCGGTTGCAGTCCTCTGGTTGGCTGGACGGCCGAGGGCCACCTCACGGCCGACGGCGTAGCCCGTCGGGAGCTGGTTGAAACCGACACCGACCAGTTGGCTCAGGGTCCGATCGACGAGGTCGGGCCGGACGCCATTGAGCACATCATCGGGCTGGCCGCTCCGCTGTCACGCCACCTTTTCGATCGAGGGGGCCTTGCCGGTTCCCAATCCCATTGGGGTACCCCGGACCTGAACCCGGCGAATTACGGTGGAACAGATCTGCGCGAAGAGACGATGCACTCGGCGGTCGCCGGTGAGCTCGGGATGAAACGATGAGGCCAGCACATTGCCTTGGCGGACCAAGACCGGGGTGTCATCGAGTGAGGCCAGAACCTCGACCTCGGGTCCAACGCTGACCACCATGGGCGCCCGGATGAAGACCACCGGCAGCGGCGGCCCCTCCCCGAATTCCAGGCTGCTTTCGAATGACTGTCCCTGGCGGCCGTACCCGTTGCGTCGCACCACGGCCGACAGGGCACCGAACGAACGCTGATCGGGTCGACCATCGAGGACTTCATCGGCCAGGAGCACCAGGCCGGCGCAGGTGCCGAACATCGGCAATCCATCAGCGATCTGGGCCGAAATGGCATCAAACAGCCCGGTCGACGACAACAACATGGACAAGGTGGTCGATTCGCCGCCCGGGATCACCAGACCGGCGATGCCGTCGAGCTGCTCCACCCGCTTGACCAGTCGCGTGGCCACGCCGACGTCGGCCAAGGCGGCCACATGCTCTCGGACATCGCCCTGCAGATTGAGAACCCCCACCTCGGCGGGGGCAGCTACCACCCGCGGTCGGCCAGGTGCTCGTCGCTGGCGGCCAGCTGGATGCCGCGCATGGCGTCACCGAGTCCACGCGACACCTTGGCCACGTGATCGGCGTCGGCGAAGTGCGCGGTGGCCTCGACCACGGCGGCGGCCATGCGGGCCGGGTCCGAGCTCTTGAAGATGCCCGAACCGACAAAGACCGACTCGGCACCGAGTTGCATCACCAACGCGGCGTCGGCCGGCGTGGCGATGCCGCCGGCGCAGAACAACGGGACCGGCAGCTTGCCGGTCTGGGCGATTTCCTGAACCAGGTTGATGGGCGCGCCCAGCTCCTTGGCCCAGCCGTAGAGCTCGGCACTGTCGGCCTGGGTGATGGCACGCATGCTGGAGAGGATGGAACGCAGGTGGCGCACGGCCTCGACGATGTTGCCGGTGCCGGCCTCACCCTTGGAGCGGATCATGGCCGCTCCTTCAGAAATGCGACGCAGGGCCTCGCCCAGGTTGGTCGCCCCACACACGAAGGGAACGGCGAACTGCCACTTGTCGATGTGGTGCGCTTCGTCGGCCGGGCTCAGCACCTCGGACTCGTCGACGAAGTCCACGTTGAGTGACTGCAGGACCTGGGCCTCGGCGAAGTGGCCGATGCGGGCCTTGGCCATCACGGGAATGGTCACGGCCTCTTGAATGCCCTCGATCAGCAACGGGTCGCTCATGCGGGCGATCCCGCCGTCGCGACGGATGTCGGAGGGCACGCGCTCGAGCGCCATGACGGCCACGGCCCCGGCATCCTCGGCCACCTTGGCCTGCTCGGCATTGACCACATCCATGATCACGCCGCCCCGCAGCATGTCGGCCAAACCCCGCTTCACCGTGAACGTACCGGTTGTCATCGGCCCAGTCTACGAGGGTCGACGCCCAGCCAGAACCAAGCGTCCCGGGCCCAGCGCAGCCGCTACCAGAGGTTGAGGGTGGCCGCCCGGACCTCGGTGTCGTTGCGATCGCCTACCGCGACGGGATCGTCTCGGTGCCCCACTGACGGATCGATCCAGATCCAGCGGATCGGGCCGAACCGAGCGGCACTGAAGATGGAGTTGCCGGCCGGGGCGGGAGCCTGCTGCATCAGTCGCAGCGCATCGAGCAGGCCACGGGGGAATCGCACGGCGTGCGCACCCACCACGTCGGCCCGGTACTCGCGGTCGGGCCCGACGCAACGACGGAGCATCGATTCGCCACCGAAGCGGGACAGGCTGAGCCCGACCACGGACACGCCGTTGTCGCCCCGCTTGACGTGGGCCAGCTCATGGGCGATGACGCCTTCGAGTTCGATGGGACCCATCAGGTCCAGCAGGCCCGACGTGACCACCAGGTCGGCCGACGAGGCATCTCGGCCCAGAGCACACGCGTTGGGTACGGAATCGAAGACCACGTAGAGATCGGGCATGCGCAGCCCGAAGGTGGCGCACAGTCCTTCCGTCACATTGAACAGACGAGGGTTGTCCCGCTCACTCAGCCGGACGGCGCCGATGCGACTCAGCGCCGCCGCCGGCGCATTCCGCCACAGGAAGAGGAATATCGCCGCCGCAATCACCACGAGGGCGACGACGCCGATGATCGGTCCCACCACCGCCAAGAGGACGGCCCCGATGACGATCGCCGGCGGCAGGCTGGCGATCACGCAGATCCTCTGGGCCCGCCGGCGGTTGGTGACGACCTCGTCGGGCGTGACTTCTGGCGCGCCGAGTCCCGGCTCCATTACCAGTGGCGCCATCACGGCCGGCGCCACGGCCACGGCCCGAGGGGCGGCGTTGCGATGGCGCGAGGAGTTCGAACTCCCGGAACGCTGCTGTCCTCCCCCACCCGAGCGATTACCGCCCGAACGGGGCTGGCCCTGGCCGCTCCGATTGCCGCCGCCGCCGCCGCTGCCACCGCTGCCGCTGCTGCGATTGCGATTTCGGTTCCGATTCCGGTTGCGATTACCGCCGCCGCCCCCGCCGGTTGATGCTCCGGACTGCTGTGAAGGTTCGGCCATAAGGGAACAGAGCCTACCGGCGCCAGTTGGCCCGTGGCTGCCCAGGCAGGGAGACTGGGCCGATGGCGGGGAAACTCTGGAAATTGGCTCTGGCGATGACGTTCCCGATGGCCTTCCTGGTCATGGCTCCGACCGCATCGAGCGCCGGCGGCCCCGGCGGCCGGGATCGTCTACCCGGTCACCTCGTTTCTGGACTGGCTGCAGAGCCCCCTGGACAACGTGACCAATCCTGCGGTGGGCGACTACGCCCTGGGTCAAGTGTTGAGTCAGGCCGAGGCATCGGTGCTGACCCAATTCCCCGGGCAACTCGACCCTTCATCGTTGTTGGGACCCAATGGGCCGGCCGCCGCCGAAGCCTTTTCGGAGGAAATGGCGGCCGACCTCATCCACCTTCGCCCCGTGGTGGCCACCGACAACGTGACCAATGTGGCCAACCCCGACTTCCTGCCCGACTTCGATCACAACGGCATCTACGGCGACCCGGGTGATTCGGTGGCCATGTCGGACGAGCCGAGCGGGACCGGCTATTTCCTCTACCCCTGCCTGGCCGACGACGGCAGCGTCACCTACGAGACGGCCACGGGCGCCTGCGCGGCGCCGGGTACGGCGGGCGACAGTTACCTGCACGGGGTGGCCCAATCCGAGACCGTCATCGATTCGCGGGGGCTGGCCTTGTCGGCCACGCTGTGGCTCCCGGCCGCTGCCCTGCGTTCGGGCTGTCCCGGCGCCAGTCCGGACGCCGGCGTGTGTGCGGCGCCGCAAGGCTTGGCTCCGAAAGCGGCGCTGGATCACGGGAAGGGTCTGCCCGCCGTGGTGATCTCGGACGGCATTGCGTCTGATCAGTCTTCATATTTTTGGCTGGCGATGACGTTGGCGCGTGATGGGTACATCGTGGTCACGTACGACCCGGCGGGGCAGGGCGACTCCGAGGGCAGCGTGATCAACCTCTTGACGCCGTCGGTGCCGGACTGTGAATTCGGCGGGGCCTGCCGAGATCTGCAAGACATCATGCATTGGTTGGTCGGTGAGCCGATCCCGGCGGTGGTGGACCTGGCGACGGCGAATCCCTTCGTGGCGACCGGTGCGGTCGGTGGGGTCGTCCAGTCCGTCGAATCCGTCGATCCACAATCCGGCCTCGCAGCCGGCTGATCCGGCCGCCGGCATCATCGACCAGAGCAAGCTGGCCATCGCCGGCCACTCCATGGGCGCCCTGAGCCTGCTCAATTACCTCTGGTATCAAGGTCAAGGCCCGAGCCCGCAGGGCATCGACGGAACCGCCCTGCCGCCGATCGCCACCGGCATCGCACTCTCGGGTGCGGCACCCACCAGTGCGGTGGTGCCGATTCAGTTCCAGACCTCCGACTTTGACGGCTCGCCCACGCTGATCGGACCGGCGCTGGGTGGCGTCGACTTGGGAACCGGCAGTAACGGCATCGGCTACGCCGACATGAAGCCGCTCTACGACTCGTTGCGCACCTCGGGTCCCGGCGACAGTCCGCTCTCACTCATTGTGATGGAGGGCGGCGTGCACACCGATTTTGTCGACACGCCCTTCATCACCCGCACCCCATGGTCGCTGAGCGTGTCCTCGCACTACGCCACGGATTGGTTCGGCTGTTTCCTGAGCGGCCTCATCGGCGACTGTTTCGGCGCCATCACGCCGGTGGCCCACCTTTCGAGTTCGTTCGCCAGTGAGGCGTCCCCGAGTGGTCCTCTGCCGCGGGCGAGCGACTGCATCACCGTCCCGACGACGGCATCGCTGAATGACGCGCCATCTGATTTCGCGGCTGCGTTGGCTGGGGATCCGGCGTTCAACTGCACCAAGTGACGCTCGACTCGCCTACCGGTTGAGGGCGCGCTCCCGGATGTCGAGGGCTTGGCGAACGGCGTCCATTCCGGGTCCGCCTGAGGTCACTCTTTCGTCTGCTGTTGATTCGCTGACGCCGGCCACCGCTCCAAGCGTGGCCGCCACCGACGTGTGCAGCGCAGTGAGGGAATAGCCACCCTCCAACAACATCACCAGCCGGCCATCGAGGGGCGCGTACCGCGACACGATGCGCACCAGGTGGGCGTAGTCGGCGCTGCTGAGCGACAAGTCCGAGAGTGGATCCTCTCGGTGGGCGTCGAATCCGGCCGAGACCAGGACCCATGTCGGATCGAAATCGTTGATGACTGGTGCGGCCACCTCTTCTAAGCGCCCGGGCCACCACGTCACCGGTCGCTCCGGCGGGCAGGGGCACGTTCACCGTGAGCCCGAAGGCCTCGGGTCCACCCACCTCGTCCGCCGCCCCGGTGCCCGGATACCAGGGCGATTGATGGGTCGAGACGTAGAGCACCCGCGGATCGTTCCAGAAGATGTCCTGGGTCCCGTTGCCGTGATGCACGTCCCAGTCGACGATCAGCACCCGCTCGCCTGCCGCGGCCAGCTCGGCCGCCGTCACGGCCACGTTGTTGAAGAGGCAGAAGCCCATGCCCGTTCTCGATAAGGCGTGATGACCCGGTGGCCGGGTGGCCACGAAGGCGGCGCCGGAACCGGCCGCTCGCAAGGCTGCGACAGCCTGACTGCCCGCACCGGCCGAACGCAGTGCGGCGTCCCATGAATCGGGCCGGACGAACGTGTCGGGATCGATGTGGCCGCCACCGTGGGTGCACAGCCGTTCAACCTGATCGATGTAGGCGCTTTCGTGCACTGATTCGAGTTGGGCTCGAGTCGCCGGCTCGGGCGTCACCATGACGAGATCACTGCCGAGCTCTTGAGCTACGTCGTTGACGCCGGCCATCACCGCATCGATGCGCTCGGGTCGCTCCGGGTGGCGGCCTCCATCGTGGGCATCGGCACCGGAGGGTCCGAACACCTGCACCAATGGAGGGGCCGGGTTCACTTCTTGGCCGCGTACATCTCGATGGCTCGTCGATAGACATCGAGATACTTCTCAGCCAGGGCTTCCATCGACCAGCCCTGCGCATGCTCCTCGGCCGCCTTCAGTGCTTCCGGGGCCGACTGGCCGCCCTTCTCCACCACGTCGGCCAAGGCCACGCCAAGCGCTCGAGACAGCGCCGTTGACGTCATCGGGCGGCACCAGCACGGCATGGCCACCGGATGCTGACCGATAGCCCTCAAGGTCAGAGGCCACCACGGCGCAGCGCGCCGCCATGCCCTCCAAGCACCACCATGCCGAAGGATTCCCCTCGCAGGGACGGGGCGCACAGCACGTCGGCCCCGGCCAAGCGGGCCGACACCTCCTCGTCGCTGAGCATGCCCAACCACTTGATCCGATCCGACTCGGGATGCCGGCGGCGTTGCACTTCACTCTGCGGCCCGTCCCCCGCCACCCAGAGGGTGGCCGGTCGGTCCAGCATGGCGAACGCATCGAGCAGCACGCTCAGGCCCTTGCGCGTCTCGTGTCGCCCCAAGAACAGCACCGTCGGTCGATCGGTCGGGGTCGGTTCGACGATGCGGAAACGTTCCATGTCGACACCGTTGAACAACACTTCGTAGTCGCCGCCGGCCGAACGTCGTCCGGTATCGGCGGCCGCTTCCGACACGGCCACCCGCACCTGCAATCGCCGTCCCACGTATTTGCGCCAGCGGCCGGAAGACGTGGACCCAACTGCTCACGCCCGCTCGGTGGAAGGTCCCCACCATGGGCAACGGCGCGCGTCAGCTCAGGACCGTACGGTGCCATCGGCGCCAGCGGCTCGTGCACATGCAGCACGTCGAATCCGCCCTTGCGCACAAATCGTTCGGCGTTGACGGCCGACATGGGCGAAATGCTGAACCGGGGCCACCGAGCCGTTGGACCGCAGATCCCGGTCGGGCGGCCGATCACGAACACGTCGAGCGATGAGGCGGCGGTGACACGTCCGGCCATGTCCGAGTCGAGTTCATCGTCCGGGCCGAGAATGGTCACTTCGTGGCCGAGGCCCGCAGTGCACGTGCCAGTCCGAACACCTGGCCCTGCACGCCCCCAGGTCGAGAGAGCGAATAGGGCGACAGCATGGCGATCTTCATGGCCGATCGCTCGGCCAATTGGGTTGATAGAGGTGCCACTGCTCGGGATGACGTCTGATCATTTGTTCGAAGGCGGTGGCCAACTCCTGGGTCAGACGGGTCACGTCCTTACGGAGCGAACCGGTCCGAGTGGTGTCGATGGGCGGGTAGACGACCCCAGTGTGCCAATTTTCCGGACCGCGGTAGACCGCTGCCGGCAAAAGGGTCGCGCCGGTGCGCAGGGCCAGCGTGGCCGCCCCACCGGGCAAGGTGGTCCGCTCGCCGAAGAACTCCACTTCCACCCCGTTCCCCACCAGGTCGCGATCGCTGACCAGACCGACCACTTTGCCCTCTTTGAGCGCGTTGAGGACGACGGCGCTCGAACCCTCCCCCAGTGGGACGCCGTACAGGCCCATCCCGGCCCGTTGCTCCAGAAACCACTTGAAGAGTTGGGGCGGATCCAGCGCGCTCCACGATGGCCGTCATGGGCATGTCTTCGAGCGCCAGCCAGGCGCCGCCCCATTCCCAGCTGCCGATGTGCGGCAGGGCCAGAATGGTCCCCTTCCCCGCTTTCACGGCCGCCCGCAGATGATCCTCGCCCTCGGCCATCCACATCTGGGCCTGAATGTCGTCGGCAGAGACGTAGGGCAACCGGGAACCGTCGACCCAGTAGCGGGCGTACTCGGCATAGGTGCGTCGGCTCAAGCGTCGGATCAGATCAGCGTCGGGCGTGACCCCTTCGACGCATTCGCTGCCCAGGATGCGGCGCATATGGCGCTCGTTCATGGCCAGATTCGACCCACCCACTCGAGCCATCATCCGGGCCGCGCCAGTGGCCACGCTCATGGCCGCCCGTTCGGGCAATTGGCCCATGGCGGTGCCAAGACCCCGATAGATCAGGTACTTGGACGTGGCACGCCACGACGAATCAGATGCTGCTGCGCCCTGCGCCAAGCGCAGGCTCAGGCGGTTGGCCCAGATGTCGGCCGTCGGGCCGAACGTGGGCGACGGTTCGCCGCGCCGTCCTTGGAGTGTGCCCACGAGGCGCCACTCCGAGCTCGCATCGTCCGACCGGTCCGGCTACCAGGCGACTCTTGTCGACGAGCCCGCCAACGGCCGACCGGTGCACTCGATGTCGGTGCCAGTGCACGTCGCGGCACACCAGCGCCGGCGCGTCCCTCGCGCCAGGTGCGCCAACGGGAATCGACTCGACCTTCACGCCAAGCTTCCAAGCGACGCCGAATGACTTCGTCCTTGCCCGATGCCGCGTTCCATACCTTGACGAATCGGGTGACAGCCGTGACCGATATGAGGGCCAACATGACCCAGAGGATCGGCAGCAGCAGGGCTGAGTCGATAAAAGCCAGACCCAACAGGATCATGCGCTCGGCTCGCTCCATGAGTCCGCCCTTGGCCGAAAGTCCGAGCGACTCTGCCTTCGCCCGCTCGTACGACACCAGGGCGGTGACGCCGAGCACGGCGAGCGGGAGCACGGCCAGATGGCCTTCTTGTCGGCCGATGAGGTACCAGGCCACGCCGCCCATGAGAACGGCGTCGGCGACACGGTCGGTCACCGAATCAAAGAAGGCGCCTCTCACTGAGGACGTTCCGGCCGCCTTGGCCACCGGACCATCCAAGAGGTCATGCGCTCCAGTCAGGATGAGCAACACGATGGCGATGTGGAGATGACCCGTTGCCACGGCGACGGCGGTGGCCGAAGCCGAAACCAAGCCCGTCGCGGTGAGAACGTCAGCGGTGATACCCCGACGATGGAGTGCTTGACCGACGGGTCCTGTGGACCGGTCGACCGCACCGCGCCAGCGACCGTCGAACATAAAACTCCTCGTCATGCACGGCCAGACCTCAGGCCATGCGGTGGAAACAGATACAAAAGTTTATCATCCGACCCCCCAACTTGGGGCGATCAAGTCCCGATTCCTGATCACGGCGAGTTCGCTCGGTCGGCACGAAGCGTCGCCATTGGCGGCACAGTTCACTCGGAATTGCCCTCGGAAAGTGACGTTCACCTGGCAAAACGGTGAGCTGGCGGTGTCGTGTCTTCGGCCGGGCGGCACCGCTCTGGAGGCAATCCGCTCTTGGGTGGCCTTTAGGAGGCTCGCAGGTCGGCACATGCCCATTGCAGTCGATTTCCGGTGGTGATCTGGGGGGTGATCCGGTAGACCGGAGGCTTCAGGGCCCACAATGAGGGAACTACCCAATCCCGCTGCGTTGGTGTCCCGTATGCCTTCCCGACCGACCGACCAAATCGAAGTAGACGAAAGAGGACCCATGTCGCTCCGCCACAAAGTCGCCTCTGCTGCCCTCGTCCCGCTGACGATGCTTGCAGTGCTCGGCTTCGCCTCCGGTGCCCAGGCGGGTGCCAGTGCCAAGGTGACCACCGTCAAGGCCATTGAGACGGAATTCCACATTGCCCTCTCCGTGAAGCACTTCAAGCCCGGCAAGTACGTGTTCCTGGCCGAAAACAAGGGCAGCGCCAGTCACTCCCTCGAGATCACCGGACCTGGACTCCACGACGCGGCCACCGCCCTTCTCGGCCCTGGTCAACAGGCCAAATTGAAGGTGACATTGAAGAAGGGCAAGTACGACGTCTTCTGCCCGGTCCCGGGACACAAGGCCGAGGGTATGAACGTGAATCTGGTGATTTCGGCCTCCTAGGTCCGCCCGCCCAGGTGATCCTGCTGATAGGTGGATATCCATCTATTATTGGGCTTTATGGCGTCAATAGTCGTAAATCCAGCTATTTGAGCTTTGGCTTCTTTGAATTGGGTGGCAACTCAGCTACAATAGAAGCTGTTACATCCAATCAAAGGATCAACAGCTGTGAATACCACCGAGACACGGCGACGGAGCACTCAGGAATGGCTGGTCCAGTTGGGAGCGGACCTCCGCGATCGGAGGGTCCGGGCCGGACTCACCCAGGAGGAACTGGCTCGGCGAGGCGACATCGGGTTGAGTGCGGTCAAGCATCTCGAATCTGGAGCCGGCGCCAACCTGACGACTCTGATTAAGGCCATCCGAGCCCTGGGGGCAGAAGATTGGTTAGCTGCGCTCGCCCCGCCCGCCGAGCCTTCCGTCAGTCCCATGCAGCTTCTGCAGGCTCAGCGTCGCTCCCCCGTACGCCAACGGGTCCGACGCGTCACCAAGTAGTGCCCTATCGCCAGGTCGACCTCATTGAAGTGCGCGCCTGGGGCTCGACCGTGGGCGCCGTCGCACTCGATCCCGCCAGTCAGTTCTATGCCTTCGAGTACGACCGAGCCTGGCTACGACGCCGCATCGAGCTGGCGCCGTTTCACATGCCGGCGATACCCGGTGTCTTCACCTTTCCGGAGCTGTCCGAACAGACATACGCCCGGCTGCCCGCCATGCTGGCCGATTCACTACCCGACCGCTTCGGCAATGCCCTCGTCACCGCCACTCTGGCCGAAGAAGGAATTTCCGCTGGCCAGATCACCTCGCTGGATCGATTGGCGTACTCGTCCGACCGCGGCATGGGCGCGCTGGAATACGTCCCACCGGCCGGCCAGCCGGTGGATCACACCACCGCCATCCAGCTGGCCGACTTGGTGGTGGCCGCTCGGCAAGCTCTCCGTGGTGAGTTCACCGGTGACGACACCACCCAGGAAGCCCTCACCCAACTGATCCAGGTCGGCACGTCTGCGGGAGGTGCGCGCGCCAAGGCCGTAGTGAGCTTCAATCCCGATACGGGACAGGTTCGTTCCGGCCAACTCAATGCGCCGGAGGGTTACGAACATTGGCTCCTCAAACTTGATGGCGTCGAAGGTGACCACTTCGGTCCGGCCCGCGGCTTCGGGCGCATTGAGTACGCCTACTTTCAGATGGCCGAAGCGGCCGGCATCGTCATGGAACCGTGTCGGCTGTTGATCGAGAATGATCGAGCCCATTTCATGACCCGGCGCTTCGACCGCCGACCCGATGGCGAAAAAGTCCACGCGCAGACCCTGTGTGCCATCGACCACTTGGATTTCAATCTGCCCGATACGCACAGCTACGCGCAGTATCTCGATGTGGTCGATCGGCTCCAACTCGGTCGCGATGCACTTGAACAAGCGTTCCGCCGAGTCGTCTTCAATGTGGCCGGGGTCAATCGAGACGATCACACTAAGAACCTGTCCTTCATGTGTGACGCCTCCGGGGAGTGGTCGCTTGCTCCGGCGTATGACGTCAATTTCGCCTACAACCCGACCGGGCGATGGACACAGCGCCACCAGATGTCCGTCAACGGAAAGTTTGAGGACATCAACCGATCGGACCTGCTCGATCTGGCTGATCGCTTCGTGGTTCCCGCCGCATCCCGGGTGGTCGATGAGGTGTTGACCGCCACTGATCGCTGGCCCACCTTCGCCCTCGACGCCGGAGTCACCGAAGCCGAGACCGAACGAATTCGCTTGACTATGTCCACCTTTCGGCCTCGATAGCGGTCGGCCGAGCAGCGGCGAACGCTCCGTCCTACACTCGGCTGAGACGAACCGAAACGGACGGAGGGACTCCATGCCACTCGACCCGACCGAAATCCGGAATGTTGCGCTGGTCGGCCACCACGGTGCCGGCAAGACAACCCTGGCGGAAGCGCTCCTGGCCGCCACCGGCTCCATCTCCCGTCGAGGTTCGGTGGAAAAGGGCACCACCACCTGCGATTTCGAACCCGAGGAAGTCAGCCGTCAGCTCTCAATCTTCACCTCCTTGGCCCACTTCGTCATCAACGGCGTCAAGGTCAACGTGTTGGACACCCCGGGGTACGCCGACTTCTCATTCGAAATGCTCACCGCTCTCTCGTTGGTCGATATGGCGGTCGTCGTCGTCAGCGCCGCCGATGGTGTGCAAGCGCAAACAGAGGACGCCTGGCGCGCCGCCGTCCGCCTGAATCTGCCCCGGGTCATCGTGATCAACAAGCTCGATCGCGAACGCGCCGACTTCGATCGCACACTGGCCGAAATCCGAGATGTCTTCGGGCCTGGCGTCGCTCCCATTGAACTCCCGATCGGCGCCGAGTCCGATTTCCACGGGGTCATCGACCTCCTCGATGACACCGCCACTCACTACGACGTGCACGGCGCAACGACGACAGCTGACGGCACGGTGCCGCCGGTCGGCAATGAAGGTCCGATTCCCGAACATCTGGTGGACCGCGAACACACCGTGCACGAACAGCTCGTCGAAGGCATCGTGGTCGGAGACGACGGGCTCATGGAGCGTTATCTCAACGGCGAACCGATCGACTACGTAGAGCTGGAGAAGAGCCTGGCCGGCGGCGTTGCCTCAGGGAGCGTCTTCCCGGTGCTGTGTTGTTCCGCCCTAACTGGCGTGGGCATTGATCGGCTGGCCCGCTTGATTGAGGAGCTATGCCCGGTGCCATCGTCGCGTCCACCGCTGTCAGTGGCGGCGGGCACCACGACCGTCGAGATCCCCTGCGACCCCAACGGCCCGATGCTGTTGGCCGTGGCCAAGACCTTCACTGACCCGCACGCCGGAAAGATGTCACTGTGCAAGGTGGTTTCGGGCACCATCCGGCCCGATGCGGTGTTGGTCAACTCCCGCACCCGGGACGAAGAACGGTTGCACGCGCTGCAAAGCTTGTCCGGTCATGAAGCCAGCCCGACGACACAGGTCGTCGCCGGCGACTTCGTGGCCCTGCCCCGCCTGAACGGCACACGCACCGGCGACACGCTGGCTCCCAAAGGACAACCCGTCACCATCCAACTCCCATCATCGGTCAGCTCACCACTGCAAGTAGCCGTCAAACCTGCATCTCGCTCCGACGACGACAAGCTGATGTCGGCCTTGCAGCGACTGGGCGAGGAGGATCCATCGTTGGTGGTCAGCCGGAGTGACGAGACGCACCAGACAATTTTGCGGGTCAATGGCGAAGTCCACCTTGCCGTCACCATCGAACGACTCGGCCGCAAGTTCAATGTCCATGTCGATCGGGAAGACGTGCGAATTCCCTATCGAGAAACCATCACGTCGGCGGCGCACGCCGAAGGGAAGCACAAGAAGCAGTCGGGTGGGCACGGGCAGTTCGGTGTCTGCCACCTGCGCCTTGAACCTCTCTCCCGAGGCGAAGGGTTCGCCTTTCGGGACGAAGTGGTTGGTGGGGCCATCCCTCGTCAGTACATCCCGGCGGTCGAGAAGGGCGTCCTCGAAACCATGGAGTCCGGCGGGGTGCTGGGTTACCCCATTGTCGATGTCGCCGTGACCGTCGATGACGGCAAAGCACATTCGGTTGATTCCAATGAGGTGAGCTTCAAGATGGCGGCGTCGACCGCGTTCCGACAGGCCATGCAAGACGCCGGCCCGATCCTGCTGGAGCCCATTTCAAAAATCGAAGTCACCATTCCGGCCGATAACCAGGGCGACGTCCTGGCCGATCTTCATGCCCGGCGGGCCCGGATCGTCGGCACTGATCAAACCGAGGACGGCTTCCATCTCGTGACGGCGCTGGTGCCAACGGCCGAACTCAGCCGATACGCCGTCGACCTACGCGCCGTGACCGGCGGTCGAGGATCGTTCAGCTTGGATTACGACCACTACGACGTCGTGCCTGAGCACATCGCTGCATCCGTGACCCCGGCGAGCGCCTGACGTATCTCCCTAGTTACGAAGCGGAAGACCAGGAGGAGCGGAGGCGCTTCCACACCGAGTTGAGCGCTTCGGGCATGACGCGGAGCCCGGCCACTGATGTCATGAAGTTCGTGTCCCCTGACCAACGGGGCAGCACATGTAAATGCACATGGGCAGGAATTCCGGCGCCGGCCGCTCGGCCCAGATTGGCCCCGAGATTCAATCCGTCCGGGTTGTAGGCCACCTCGATTGCCGTGGTGGCGTCTCGGGTGGCTTGCCAGACCTCTTGGGACTCCAGATCTGAAAGCTCGGACAATGAACCCACATGGCGCAACGGCAGCACGAGGAGGTGGCCGCTGGCGTACGGATACGCATTGAGCACGACGAACGACCACTCGCCGCGCCAGACAACCAGGTTGTCCTCGGAGGGCGGTCCGCTCGCGGCCAGGCGACAGAAAACACAGTCCGCAGGATCGTGCGACTCCCCGATCTCTCGTTCGCGAGCCGTGGCTCCTTCAATGTATTCGTGTCGCCAGCCCGCCCAGAGCTGCTCAAGGCTCACTCGGGCGTGCTCCCGACCTCCGCGCTCTCAGGCAGCGCCCGTCGCGCTACCTCGTCGATAACTCCGGCGATGAAGGCATCGGTCGCCACGCCCCGCTCGGGCTTTCCGGTCGCTCCCCGCCGATTCACGCCAACCGTGCCGCCCTCAACATCGTCCGCTCCGACGACCAAGACGTACGGAATTTTCGCCATCTTGGCGTGCCGGACCCGAGCTCCCAGTGATTCATCGGCGGTGTCCACCGTGACCCGGAGACCGGCGGCGAGGCAGGCGTCGGCCACCGACTGGGCATAGGTGCCCTGCACGTCACTCACCGGAAGGACCCGAACCTGCTCTGGGGCCAACCAAGTCGGGAAGGCGCCGGCGTAGTGCTCAACCAGAATGGCCATGAATCGTTCCACCGAGCCAAAGAGGGCACGGTGGATCATGATCGGCTGGTGACGCTGGTTGTCGGCGCCGACATATTCGAGCTCGAACCGCTTGGGCAGGTTGAAGTCCAGCTGCACAGTCGACATCTGCCACGTTCTCCCGATGGCGTCCCGGGCCTGCACGGAAATCTTCGGCCCGTAGAACGCCCCTCCACCCTCGTCCATCACCAATTCGAGGCCCAAGTTCTCGGCGGTTGAGCGTAGAAGTTCTGTGGCCTCGGCCCAGTCTTCATCCGTGCCAATGGCCTTACCTTCGGGGCGGGTCGAGAGCTCCAAATAGAAGTCGCTTAGGCCGTAGTCCTTGAGTACATCGAGCACGAACAGCGTGGTGCGCCGGAGTTCGTCGGCCATCTGTTCACGAGCGATGAAGATGTGGGAGTCGTCCATGGTGAGCCCACGCACTCGAGTCAGACCTTGCAGCACACCTGACTTTTCGTAGCGGTACACCGTGCCGAATTCAAAGAGGCGGAGTGGTAGTTCGCGATACGACCGCTGCCGGCTCTTGTAAATCAAAATGTGGAACGGACAGTTCATCGGCTTGAGGTAGTACTCGGTCCCACCGTCGAGCTCCATGGGAGGGAACATCCCGTCGGCAAAGGACTCGAGGTGCCCGGAGATCTCGAAGAGCTTCGACTTTGTGATGTGGGGAGAGTTGACGAACTCGTACCCGCCCGCCACGTGCCGTTCGCGTGAGTAGTCCTCCATCAGGCGCCGGATAGTGCCGCCCTTGGGATGGAACACGGCCAGACCGGAGCCAATCTCCTCGGGGAAACTGAACAGGTCGAGCTCAGCGCCCAACCGGCGGTGGTCGCGTCGCTCCGCTTCCTCCAATTGGTGCAGGTAGGCCGCCAGGGCCTTGTCGGATTCCCACGCGGTGCCGTAAATACGTTGCAGCTGTTCCCGCTTCTCGTCACCTCGCCAGTAGGCGCCGGCCACTCGCATCAGCTTGAAATGACCGAGCCGGCTGGTTGACGGCACGTGGGGGCCACGGCACAGGTCAATGAACGTGTCCGAGTTCCGGTAGGTACTGACCGAAGAACCGGCAGCGTCGACTTCCTCGGCGCCTGACCCAACCGCCTGGATGATTTCTTGCTTGAACGGTTGGTCGGCGAACAACTCCAAGCCGCCGGAGATGTCGAGCTCGTTGCGGGTGAAGGGCTGGTCCTCTTTGATGATGGACCGCATTTCGGCATCAATACGGGCGAGATCGTCCTCGCTGAATCGGGCGCCGTTGGGCAACTCGAAGTCGTAGTAGAAGCCGTTCTCAATCACCGGTCCGATGGCGTACTTCGCACCGGGCCAGAGGCGAAGCACGGCCTGAGCCAATACGTGCGCGGTGGAGTGGCGAAGTACTTCTCGGCCCGCGTCGGATTCGGCGGTGACGATGGCGACTTCGGCGTCGTCAATGATGGGTGCGTTCAAGTCGACCTGATGGCCATTCATGGTGGCGACGACTGCCGCTTTGGCCAACCTGGAGCCGATCGACTGGGCAACGTCGGCCGCCGTCGTACCCTCGGCATACTCCCGCTTCGAACCGTCGGGGAGCCGTACCGAGATAACGCCTGCCATTGTTCACCCTTTCCTGTTCAGCCGGACGGGAGATGACCCGCCGGGGATATGAACTCACAAGGGTAGGGCCTACCGCAGGTCAGGGTGCGCAAGCAGGTGCGCAAGCAGGTGCGCAAGCAGGGCTGACCTTATGGTCCGGCTTGATCACGGGGCGACTTCCCGCCGTCCCGAGCCTTCGCCTTGATCGCCGCCAGTCTCCGAGCCCGGGCGATGTAGCCCGCCGACCGAGGCGTGGCCGGGCGAATCCACTTCCAATCAGGAGCGGATCCCTCGAGCCGGAAGCCGCCGTAGGTCTTGAGGTCGTGATGAGATCGGCACAGTCGAACCAGATTGTCGAGCTTGGTGAGTCCACCATGCCCGAAGTCCGTGTCCCGGTGGTCAATCTGCAGGCCGTGGCGGGCGCCGCACCCTGGGACGGCACACACCCGGTCTCGGGCGATCAGCGCCGTCTCGACTCGCTTCGGGATGGCCCGGGTAGTCGAGGTGACGGTTCGGATGTCGACCCCGTCCTTGATGATGAACTGCACATTGCCTTCACCCACCAGCTCGGTGGCGGCTTCGACCGAGACCACACCGATGCCCTCGATCTCACAGGTCCCTCCAGGCACCATTGAGCCTTGTCGAAGGGACTCGGCATCAACCAGCACGATGGCGCCCGGAGCCGCGCCAGCGCCGCCCTCGCTCATGAGATCCAACAAGGCATCCACGCGAAAGGCGTCCAACGATTCATCAGAACCGGCCCGATGCGCCTCCATTTGGAGGGCCACCGCCCGAGTGTCGAGACTCGGCATCACGCGGGCCCACGCCGCCTCGTCGCAGAAAAACTCGCCCCGGATGCCCCCGTGGGGATCCTTGCGCCAGCGACAGTGGCGGGATCGGTGCACCCGCGACCGCTGCTCGTGGTCGGCTTCTTTGCTGCGGACTTCGGCCCGCATCCTGGAGAGCTCGTCACGGAGCTCGGCCTGGCTGGCCTGGCCGACCTGTGCGAGCAACCGCTCCTCACCCTTGGGCGAAATGGAAGCCGCCTGGGCGACCAGGTCGAGCTCAGATTGCGAGAGCTCACCATCGGCCAATGCCTTTTGGATGGTCGGCGATTCTTGGGCGACCGAAGCGGCCTTGAGGGCTTTGCGGGCGGCTGAGGGAGTGGTGCCGGTCACCGAACCGAGCCAATCAGCCCCGGTGCCGTGGCCGTCCTTGGCGTACGAACCGCTGGCCACCACTTGGGGCGAAAGAAGGGCCACGCCGGACGAAGCGATCTTCTCGAGCTCGGCGAAGGATTCCACGGCGCGGCGAGCGTCCTCGGGACTGAGGACTTGATCCAGGGTCACCTGGAGGAGCGACCGGGCCTGGGAGTTCATCTTCTCGAGTTCGTCCACGAACATGGATCCGATGGTGACGGAGGGGTGTGACAAGGGGTGTGGCAGGCCGGGTCGGGGTGGGTCTGGCCGGCGAGGGCGAGGGCGAGGGCGAGGGCGAGTTAGAGCTCCACGCCGAGCAGTTCGGCACCCAACAGGACCGAACGGCCGGCCAGCGCCTCGCTGTCGAGCGCTTCGAGGGCGGCCGGGGTGTCGAGATCGTTATCGAGGGCGGCGCGGACGGCGGAGAGGCCACGCGAGCCGTCGCCGTCCACGCTGCTGCGCCAGAGCGACAGTCGGGCGGAGGCGGTGGGCATGTCCTTGTCCGTCACCCAGTCCCAGTCGGTCCGGTAGTGGTGAGCCAGCAGGGCCAGGCGAACGGCGGCCGGATCCCAGGCCTTGCAGAGTTCGCCCACGAACACGAGGTTGCCCAGCGATTTGGACATCTTGGTGCCGTCCAAGCCGACCAGCCCGACGTGGAACCAGACCTTGACGAATTGCTCGCCGGTCACCGACTCCGATTGGGCGGTCTCGCATTCGTGATGCGGGAACACGAGGTCACGTCCGCCGCCATGAATGTCGATCGTCTCCCCCAGTTCGCGCAGGGCCAAGGCCGAACATTCGATGTGCCAACCGGGCCGGCCCGAGCCCCAGCGCGATTCCCAGGAGGGCTCGTCGGGCAGGGAGGGTTGCCACAGCACGAAGTCCAAGGGGTGGCGTTTGTGCGGGTCGTCAGGATTGCCGCCGTGCTCGGCGGCCAGCTCGAGCATCAGGGCCGTGTCGTAGCCGCTGATGCGCCCGAACTCCGGAAAGCTGGAGACGTCGAAGTAGACCGAGCCGTGTGATTCGTAGGCGTGCCCGTTCTGCAGCACGTCGCCGATCAACGACAGGATCTCCGAAATGGCCGAGGTGGCCCGGGGCTCCGAATAGACGGGCAACAGGTTCAGCATGCTCATTTCGGCGTCGAACCGGGCCATCTCCTCGGCCGCCAGGTCCAGATAGTGCACGCCCAACTCACGGGACTTGCGCAGAATGTCGTCGTCCACGTCGGTCACATTGCGGACGCAGCGGGTCTCGTGACCGGCATCTCGCAGGCGGCGCTGCAGCATGTCGAAATAGAGATAGACGGCGGCGTGACCCAGGTGCGCCGAGTCGTAGGGCGTGATGCCACAGGAATACATGGTCACCAGAGGACCGGGCTCGAAGGTGACGATCTGTTTGCGGGCGGTGTCGTAGAGCAGCATGACTACAGACCAGACATCCGAACGGTCGAGTGGGCCTTGTGGCGGATGTTCAAGGTGATGCAGACGGCGGTGAACGCCTCGATGGCCGCCGCCTGGCTCAGGCTCCCGGCGTTGAGTGGACGCAGACCCGCCATCAGATCGGTCAGCTCGATAGTGGCCTCGGCCGCCGACGGGTGATCGGAGCAGACCAGCACGTCAGCTTCCAACCCCGACTCCAGGTTCTCCATTTCCGAGGCCGGCAGGTGGTGGAAGGCAGCTGCAATTAGAGAGTCAGGCAAGGCCGCCTGTACGGCGGCAGCCACGGAGCCCCGCGGCGGCACCAAAGCCAACATCTCGCGACCTTCCTTGACCAACGCATTGGCCATGGAGATGACGACCTTGCCGGCCAGCGGCTCCTTGAGCGCCTTCACGGTGGCGATGGCGCTGTCCCAGGGTGTGGCCAGCACCACGATGTCGGCCGACGCCGCGCCCTCGTTGTCAGCGCCACGAATGTCGAGCGTCAAGGCCGGCCACTTGGCCACCACCTCCGCCGCCACGGTTTGCGCTCGCTCGGCCTCACGAGAACCCAGGGTGACCTGGACTCCCGCCTGGGCCAACCGAACCGCCACTCCTCGCCCAGCCGGGCCTGTCCCACCAAGAATTCCCACGTGCACGCCCCTACTGTCGCATATGGTCGTGAGCGCTATGGGACTCCTCGCTGGAAAGCGCCTCTTGATCACCGGTGTACTGACCGACGCCTCGCTGGCGTTCGCCGTGGCCAAGCGAGCGCAGGAGGAAGGGGCGGAGATCGTCCTGTCCGGCGCCGGCCGGGCGTTGTCGTTGACCAAGCGCACGGCTCGCAAGATCTCGGCCGATGTCGATGTGCTCGAGATCGATGTCACCTCGCCCGAGCAGCTGGCGGCCGCGGGCGCCGAGCTGGCCTCGCGCTGGGATCGAATGGACGGGCTGCTGCATGCCATCGGCTTCGCCCCACCGGAATGTCTGGGCAGCGGGATGTTTGCGGCGGGGTGGGAGGAGGTGTCGGTGGCGCTCAACGTATCGACGTACTCGCTCAAGGCATTGGTGGAGGCGTTTCGACCGCTGTTGGCGGCCGCCGGAGCCGATGGGGGTGCCTCCGTCGTGGGCCTCGACTTCGATGCCACCGTGGCCTGGCCCGTCTACGACTGGATGGGTGTGGCCAAGGCCGGACTCGAATCGCTGTCCCGGTATTTGGCCAAGGAGTTGGGCCCCGCCGGCATCCGTGTCAACTTGGTGGCGGCCGGCCCCGTGCGCACCATGGCCGCCAAATCCATTCCCGGCTTCTCCGCCTTCGAGGACACGTGGGCCGATCGGGCACCGCTCGGTTGGGACATTCACGATTCCGATGTGGTGGCCAAGGCGTGCATCGCGTTGTTCAGCGACCTGTTGCCCATGACCACCGGCGAGATCCTCCACGTCGATGGCGGCGTGCATGCCGTGGGTGCGCACTGAGCTTGCCGTAACGAACGTTTGATTGAGATGGGCAACGCTCGTAGCAAGAACGCGAGGGTGAATTTTTAGGCACCAAAGGGTGAAACGCGTTCTAAGTGGTCGAATTGTCTCGCCAGGTTAGAGATACTTGGTCGTTGTCATTTTGTGGGCAATAATCTTCCACCCACCAGGGATCGCCTTTATTGGCGTTGGGGAGCAGTGTGAGCATCTTCAACCAGCGGGTCGAAAGTGTGGAGTCAACGGCGGCGAACGCAACCGTGTCGCCCCAAAACTTTGCCGTCCCTGCCGTGCTCCACGAACCGTCGCTCGTGGCCCGGTCTGCCCGCGGTCGTCGCCACTCCATTACCGATCGGGAATTGGCCCTCATCCAGGTGTGTGCCGATTTCATCTGCACCTGCCTGACCATCCCGTTGGCGCTGATCGTGCTCTCGAGGGCATCGACCGTGCAATCGAACAGCATCCATCTGGTCTGGAAGAACGCGCAGGTCGACAGCCTGTTCCCGATTGCCGTGCTGGTCGCGCTCGCTCTCGGCGGGATGTACCGGACCACGCACCGTCGATTGCAGCCGAGTGCGTTCCTCGAAATTCGCGAGCTCAGTTTCGGTGTGGGTTCCGGTTGTGTGCTGGCGCTGGGTGTCGGCGCGTTCTTGCACTCGGTCTTCGGCGCGCAAGAACCAATCGCCACGCAACTGGTGATGGAGGTGATCGTCGGCATCTTTGTCATCACCGTTGGTCGCATGGTGTTGCGCTACTTCCTGCGCGCCATGGCCACCACACGCGTGTTGGTGGTCGGCAGCGGCAAAATGACCGATCGCATCATGTTGAGCGTTCGCCAGGACAAGGGCATGACGCTGATCGGCCGGGCCACCGACAGCGACGAGTTCGACCCCGAGGCCATCGGGCGGGTGTCCGATCTCCCGCGCTTGTGCAACGAGCTTGAGGTCGATCGCCTTCTGGTGGCGTCACCCAATCACGTGACCACGGAATCGCTCAACACGTATCGCCAGTTGCAGGACTCGGTGCACATCGCCATGGTGCCCCGCTTCTACGAGCTGGTGAGTTGGCGCTCCCGGCTCACCGACCTCTCCGGCATGCCCTTCCTAGAGATCGCCCGACCGCACCTGAGCATTTGGGACCAGTGCATGAAGCGCGCCTTCGACATCGCCATCAGCAGCCTGTTCCTCTTGTTGACCTCTCCCCTGTTCATTCTGGTGGCCATCGGCGTGAAGCTGAGCTCGCCGGGGCCGGTCTTCTTTACCCAGACCCGACTGGGCCGGGGCAAGGTGCCGTTCAAGGTGACCAAGTTCCGCTCCATGAAGGTCGAGCGGGCCGCCGACGAGCGCTACCCACGGGTGGTCGAGGAGGACGACGAGCACCGACCATTGCACGAACTCCACGGCAAGGCCGACGAGACGTTCCGCATCACCCGGCTCGGCGCCCTGTTGCGGCGGACCGGTATCGACGAAATCCCCCAATTCATCAGCGTTTTCAAGGGTGACATGTCCGTGGTCGGACCTCGACCGTTCATTCCGGAGGAATCGGGCGTCGCCGGTTGGGGCACCCGTCGCTTCGATGTTCGTCCCGGGATCACCGGCCTCTGGCAGGTCTCCGGTCGCAACGACTTGTCCCGCAGCGACCTGGTGCAACTGGACTATCTCTACGTGGCCAGCTGGTCACTGTGGTGGGACCTCAAGATCATGTGGGAAACGCCGAAAACCATGGCGCGAGGTACCGGCGCGTACTGATCGCTGTCGTACGATGCGTCGCAGTATGCCCACTCGCCTCGGCTCACTGATATTGCTGACTGCGCTGTGCCTCGGGGGTAGCGCTGGCGCCGCGGGAGCCGCGGTAACGACCCCGACCTCAAAGTTGTCGACCACCGTGCCGCCCGGCGGCACCGCCACCAGTCCGGCCGTGGCGCCCCTCGGCGAGTTCCTCGGCACCCTGTGCGGCTTCTCCCCGCTCTCGCCCGTCAACTTCAGCGTGGTGGCGGTCAGCGGTGCGGCGGCGGACGAGGGATCGCAGATCGCCAATCAACAGGGATGCGTCACCTTCGACGGTCGGGTGGTCGGCCACCTGCTGTCCATCAATGGCAGTGCGCCGGCGAAGGTCGGCTACGGCATCAATGACGTGATCGGGACCGGCAACAACGCGTCGAACGCACACGTGTACGACACCTTGCGGGTGCCGATCAACCAGGGCGGTTCGAGCGGGCTACTCAACGGGTCGCCGACCAGCGTCTCCAACGTCACGTCCTGGGTCGTCGCCAGCTTGTTCGGCCTGGCGTTGGTGTATCTCGTCTTCATGTTCATCCGCCACCGGGTGTCGGGCCTTCTGCGGGTGCGTAAGCAATCGGTGTAGCGAGCAGCTACACCACCCGGTCCACCTGGGCCCGGTAGCGAGCCCGGCGCCGACGGCGGCGGGCCGAGAGGGCGCCGAGTCCACTGACCAGCAGCCCCCCGGCGGCGGCGGCGAACCACAGCCCGATGATCTCAATGGTGAGGGCCTGATGGAGGACGACCCGGCGGATGATGTCCGCCATGAAGATGAGGATCAGGGTCAGGGCGGCCACCAACAGACCCTGCTGGAAGGCACCGGCAGCCTGTTTGCGATGACGGCCACCGATGCCGCCGCCGACGAAGAAGCCGATGGCCATGATGGCCCCGGGCACCAGCCAGAGGCTCCCGGGCTGATCGATGAGGGGGCGACCCCGCCACAACTCCTCGAAGAGAAACGAGGGGCCGACGATGACCAGCGACACGGTGAAGCCGTCGCTGAGCGATCGCCAATGGCGGAACTTGGTCTCAGTCGCCATCAGTGAAATGTACGCCGTTGGTCAACACGGTGAAATTCTTCGACTGCCCCAACTGATAGCCGTCGACCTCCACCCAGGCGTGGGCCTGCAGCCCGTCCTCGAGGTTGATGCCCAGGCGGAGGACCGGCTGGTGGGCCCGCAGCACCCGGCCGGCCACCAGCGACTGGCGCAGGCAGGGGCCGTCGGAAAAGGGCCAGTGGGCCGCCACGGGGTCGAGGGTGCGGAGGTGGCCCCGTTGGACCTTGGTCAGGGTCAACCGGCGGGAACCGGGTGGGAGCTCCTCATCGGTCGAATTGAGCGGGACGCCCAGCAGGCGGCTGGCTCGATCCAGCGGCATGACCCGGATGGCGACTTCCACCACCAGCATCCAGCACAGGACATAGGGCAGGAAGGGGAGATAGGACACACGACGGCGGATCGCCGCGCCACCGGGCATTCGCCTACTCGAGCAGACCCTGCTGCTGCAGTGAGTCGATGAAGGCATCGACGTGTACAACGGCAGTTGCCGGATCGAGGCCGTGCTCGGCCACCATGGCTTCGACCAGATCGCTTTTTTGGGATCCGGCCTCCAGCAGGCGCCACAAGCGGGTGCCGGTGGCATTGAGGCTGAAATAGCGGGACGAACGGAGGTCCAGCCCGACCAGCTTGCCGTCGACCTCCCGGCAGATCATTTCGGTGGATCGACTCTTGAGGACCGCTCCTCCACCGTTCGCCTTGTCGACCATATTTGAGTCCCGTGCCTTGCCTGGAGAGGGGAGGCCAGCATATCCCGGTCGGCAAAATATGCCTTCACTAGGGATAACAGCATCCAGGCTGAAACAAACTGTTTACAAAATAGGGGCGAAATTGGACCCTAAATAGTTGACGGCGACCCCTGTGGCAGGCATACTTCACCTCGTGACCAAGAGCGGATTGACCTCACAAGACAACAAGTACGAAGCACCGGCACTCATCATGCACGGTTCGGTGGCGGACCTGACCCAGGCACTGCTGATCGGCCCGATCCACGATGCCGGCTTCCCGTCGGGTGCTGCCTTCCTGAGCATCAACGGCAGCCTCTAAATTTCATATCGGCGGCGACTTGCTTGCAGGTCCTCGCCTTATTGACCACGCCATTGACGTCCCTGTGTCGGTTCGCGCCGGCAGATGGGGAATCGTTGATGGCGTGTGTTCAATTGTGCAGTGTTTTTGAGGTCACCAGCGCCTTCGGCTGAGACACTGGCATCAGAAAGTGTGCTCTCCCCCGTCGACGTTGCCCGTGGTTGGCTGACCGGATCCTCGACCGTCACCACTCCGAGCGGCGATGGCCAGGACTCCCCGCTGGGTGCGTTGGAGAACGTCGTGCTGTCCGCGCTGCTGCGGCCGCCCTGTGTGGTCGAGTTCTCCGGCGGACGGGATTCCTCCCTGGTGCTCGCCGTGGCGGCCCGAGTGGCCGCCCGAGAGGGATTACCCTCCCCCGTAGCGTTTACGCAGGTCTATCCGGGATTGGCCGAGGCCAACGAAGACGAATGGCAGGAGCTCGTTATTTCGCATCTCGGCATCAGCGAATGGGTACGCCACCCGGGCGCGGCCGATGCCGACCTCCTCGGCCCGATGGCCCGCTCTTCCATGGAGAAATGGGGCCTGGTGTGGCCCCCGGCGGCCCATACCCGGGCCACTGAACTCGAGCTGGCCCAGGGGGGCACCCTGCTCTCGGGTGAGGGAGGGGACGAAGTCCTCAGCCCGCGTCGGCTGAGCTTGGTCCGCCAGCTGGCCGGACGTCATATCCCGGTGACCAAGGTGGCGCTCAAACAGCTGGGGTTGGCCCTGTCGCCCCGCCGGGTTCGGGCCTCGCACGACCGTCGCCGCATAGAGGCCAGCATCGGGGCCCACTGGCTGACGCCGGATGCCCGGGCGACCTTCCTCGACGAGGTGGCCCACGACACGGCCCGGGAGCCACTGGATTGGCGGACGGCCGTACTCCGTCACCCCCACCAGCGGGCGGTGCGGGTGGGGCTGCAGTCACTCACCGACATGGCCGCCGAGAGCGACGTCGTCCGGATGGACCCACTGCTGCAGCCCAAGTTCCTCGGAGCCCTGACCGGTGCGGTCGGCCCGACGGGCGTGATCGGGCGCACCAGCGCCATGCGGCAGTTCTTCTCCGAGCTGTTGCCCGATGCCGTGCTCTCCCGAACCTCGAAGGCACACTTCAACCGGGCCCTCTTCGGCGAAGAGGCCAGAGCATTCGTCCAGCAGTGGAACGGCAGCGGGGTCGAGACCAGCCTGGTCGACGCCGATCGTCTGCGCCTCGAGTGGGCGGCCGATCAACCCCACGCCCTGACCACACTCCTGCTGCAATCGTGTTGGTTGGCCAATCGTGCCTGAGGTCGACTTCATATCCGACGCCACCGTCAACATCTTGTGGGAGGCCTGCCGGAGATTTCCGGACGTCGAGGCCATCCGGGCCATTGTTGAAGGCGGTGGCCTGCAGCCCGATCTGGTCGTCTTCCTGGCCTTGAACCATCGCATCGGACCGCTGCTGTGGCGGGCCCTGGTCGCAGCAGGCTGTGAAGACGCACTGGGCGATGAAGGCCACCGATTGCGGGACCTGTCCGACACGTTCCGGATGCAGGCGCTCACGCTGCACCCCCATGCGTTGGCCGCTGCCGTCACGCCGTTGACGGACGCCGGACTCAAGCCCATCGTGTTGAAGGGTCCCACCCTCATGGAGCGCTATCCCGAAGCCGGGTCTTCGCCCGATGGACGACATCGACCTCTTCCTCCCGGCCGCCGATCACCAGCGGGCCATTGCCGCGCTGTGCGCAGCCGGCTGGACCGTCTCCCGCCCCATGACCCGCGGGCTCTACGACACCCAATTCCGGCACCCGGGACTGCCGGCCATCCCGCTTGAGCTCCACCTGGGGCTGGAGGGCTGGCACGAACGCTCCAACCGGATCAGTCCGACGTGGCTGTGGGAGCAACGGATCCCGGCCGAGTATCTCGGCACCCCCGTCTACGGACTGCCGTTGGAAGTGGAAGTGGTGTCGCTGGCCGCCCACGCCGGCAAGCCGTACCACGGCTTTGATCGACTCATCTGGCTGGCCGACATCACCATGGCCATCACCGACGCCCAGGACCGCGGCGACGTGGACTGGGACCGTGTGGTCGAACTGGCCCGGACCACCGAGTGCATGTCGGTCGTCACGGCGGCCCTGCACATGGCCGATCGGATAGGCCTGCAGTTCCCGCACCACCTCTTCCCGCTCCCGACCACCGGGTGGCGCACCGTACCCATGGCCAAGCTCCTCAGTGCCGATTGGCCGGTCAAGCATGGGGCCGGCGGCACCTTCCATGTGCGCTTCGCCTTGATCGACACCCGCTGGCGCCGGAACGTGCTGTTCTTCGCCGGCTGGCGCAACTTTTCATGGTCGGAGAGGATCCACTTTCCCCAACGGGCCACCGCCCGTGCGCTCGAGGTGTTCCGCACCTCGCGCCACGGTTCGACGGTCCCTGAATCGGCGGTCAAATGACAGACGTGCTCCCCTCCCCCCGGGTTGCCATTTCGGTGGTGGGGCTCAGCAAGACCTTCAAGACGGGTGGCGGACTCTCGGACATCAATCTGGAGGTGCCCTTTGGCGAGGTGACGGCCATGATCGGCCGGAACGGCGCCGGCAAGAGCACCTTGATCCGCACCATCTCGACGCTGATATTGCCGGACGAGGGCACGGTCACCGTGGACGGCTTCGACGTGGCCACCCAGCCCGATGAAGCCCGCCGCCGTCTGGGTCTCACCCTGGGCGAGGATCGTTCCTTCTTCTGGCGACTCAGTGGCCGTCACAATCTCGAGTTCTTCGCCGCCCTGCACGGGTTGGGCCGCAAGCCCGCCGCGGCAGCCACCGAAGAGGTGCTGGGGATTGTCGGCTTGACCGTCGGTGG
This sequence comes from uncultured Acidimicrobiaceae bacterium, assembly GCA_963730785.1. Lineage (GTDB taxonomy): Bacteria > Actinomycetota > Acidimicrobiia > Acidimicrobiales > RAAP-2 > Bog-473. The sequence continues at coordinate 157,467 of CAVSTF010000010.1, read as the reverse complement.
CCGATCGTCGGGTTGACCGCTACTCCACCGGCATGCGGAGCCGGCTCGGCATTGCCCGCTCGCTGCTGGGTCAACCGTCCGTCGTCCTGCTCGACGAGCCCACCCGCAGCCTCGATCCGGAGTCGGCCAAGGAGATCCAATACGTCATGGGTTCGCTGGCCAGCGAGCACAACGCGGCGGTACTGGTGGCCACCCACGATATGGAGGAAGCCGCCCTGCTGGCCCGGCGGGTCATCGTGCTGTCGGGCGGCAAGATCACCCATCGGATCGAACCAGGGGGCGACGTCAACACGTTGCGGCACCTGATGGGAGGAGAGCCTTCGTGATCACCCAGAGCACCGAGGGACGGGTGGTCCGCCAACGCAGGTTGGTGCTGTACAAGGCCTTCCTGCGTCGGGACTTCGCCATGGCGTTCTCCTATCGCCTGCCCTTCGTGGTGGACATTTTCCAATCCGTGCTCTCGGTGGCCTTCCTCTACTTCCTGGCCCGGGTGGTCGGGCACAAGGTGTTGGCCGAGTCGCAACTGAAGGTCAGCTACTTCGGCTTCGCCGTGATCGGCACGGTCATGGTGGCCATCCTCACCGTCAATCTCACCTCCTTCTCCAAGCGGGTTCGGGCGGACCAGCTCACCGGCACCTTGGAGGTCCTGTTCTCCATGCCGGTGAAACCGTGGCTGGTGATCCTGGCCAGTGCCAGCTATCAGGTGATCTACGCCATGATTTCGGCGTCTCTCTCCATTGGCTTGGCCTTCTGGCTGGGACTGCGCTTCCACGTGACGGGACTCAGCCTGTTGGTCGGTCTGGGTGATTTCGTGTCCACCATGATTATCTTCGCTGCCCTGGGCATGGCCCTGGCGGCCTTCGTCATGGTGTTCAAACGGGGCGAGACGCTCACCACCCTGCTCATCGGCGCGCTTGAGCCTCATCGGTGGTGTCCTCTACCCGGTCTCGCTGCTCTCATCGCCCCTGCGCCAGATCGCCGATGTGCTGCCCTTCACCTGGGCCCTCGAAGTCATGCGCGCTTCCCTGCTGGGGGCCCAAGCCGACTATGTCCGCCTGCTCGAATTGTGGGCGTTCACCATCGTGCTCTACCCGCTCGCCATCTTCGTCTTCACGCACGCACTGGCACGGGCCAAGCGGGGCGGATCGGTGGGTCAGTACTAACAGATGCCCCAGCCCGTTTACGTGTTGCATGGACTGGCCATCTCCTCGGATATACCCCTCGGGATTGCGGCGGCACCCTCGCTGTCACCCGATGTCTCCCTGCGACTGACCACGGCTGAACAGCCGGTGACCGACGACATCCCACCCGGACAGGTCGTCTCCCAACTGCGGGTGGGTGAACGGTTGCTCTACACCGGACTCGACGACGGCGATCGATACGTGCTGCGCATCCACGGTGGCTGCGATTTCGTGATCAGTCGTGATCTGTCCACCGTGACGTGCGCGGCGAACGACGGCACGGATCCCGAGCTCATCGCCCTGTTCATTCGAGGCGCCCTCATTGCCTTCTTGCTCGGACTCGGCGGATCGTGTGTTCTCCATGCCTCGGTGGTCGAGATTGATGAAGGGAGCGTGGCCTTCGTCGGCCACTCCGGAACGGGAAAATCCACGCTGGCCGGATTGGCTTGCTCGCGACGGGGCCCGCTTCGTCACCGACGATCTGTTACGACTCGACCAAGCCGCTCACCCGTCCTGGGTCGGTTGCGCCAGCGAACTTCGACTGCGCCCCAACGCGGCCACACTGGGCGACGACATCACGGGCGTGGTCGACAACCGCATCACCGTGGACGAACGAGTGGCGGTGCGTCCGGCCATGAGCACCCAATCGACTGGCCTCCTCGGTGCCGTGGTCATCCCGGCGCCGTCGCGTACACAGGACACTCTCAGCCTCGAACTCGTACCGCCAATGGACGCCACCATTGTGTTGCTTTCCTTCGCCCGCATGCAGTGGATGAGTGGTCCCATGCTCGGGGCGCAATTCGATGGCGTCACTCGACTGGCGGCTACGGTTCCCGTGTTCGTGGCCACCGTGCCATGGGGACCGCCCTTTCAGGCCGGCCTCGGAACGCAAGTCGTTCGCCAGTCGTTGGGAGTTTGATGGGACACGTGCAGTGACAGTGATGGTCACGGGTGGAGCCGGCTATATCGGTTCCCATACCGTGCGACACCTGCGCGACCAGGGACGTGAGGTGGTCGTTGTCGACACCATGGAGTTCGGGCATCCGGAGTCACTCGGCGACACGCCGTTCGTCGTGGTCGACATTGCCGATGGTGACCAAATCGCCAAAGTGGTCAAGGAGTATGCCGTCGATTCGGTGGTGCACTTCGCCGGCTACAAGTCGCCGGGTGAATCCATGGAGGACCCGGGGAAGTACTTCCACAACAACGTCAGCGGCAGTAACGACCTTCTGCGCACGCTGGACGAGGTCGGCGTGAGCCGGGTGGTGTTCTCTTCCAGTTGCGCCGTCTACGGCACGCCAGACGTGGTGCCGGTCACCGAAGACGGCGCCCATCCATCCCGAGAGCCCCTATGGCGAGAGCAAGGCCATGACGGAGCGCATGCTGGCGTGGTACGACCAGCGCCGGGACCTGCGCTCGGTCAGCCTGCGCTACTTCAATGCCGCCGGCGCCTGGCCGGACGGCTCCATCGGCGAGGACTGGACCGTCACCATCAACCTGGTGCCGCTGATCATGAAGGCCACGCTCGGGCGCCGGGAACCCCTGCACGTGTTTGGCAGCGACTACCCCACCGCTGACGGCTCGGCCATTCGCGACTACGTGCACGTGCTCGACCTGGCCGACGCCCACCTCAAGGCACTCGAGTACCTCGAAGCGGGTGGTTCGACCGCCGCCATCAACCTCGGCACCGGCATCGGCTCGTCGGTGTTCGAGGTCATTGCCGCCACCGAGAAGGCCAGCGGTCAGCCGGTGCCGTACGAACTCAAGCCCCGGCGTCCGGGCGACCCGGTCGCACTGTGGGCCGACACCCATCGGTCAGCCTCCGTCCTGGGGTGGACACCCTCCTATGGATTGGACGACATTCTCGCCTCGGCCTGGGCCTGGCACTCCACTCACTTGGATGGGTACGCCTCGACCTGAGTAGCCCGGGTTAGCGGTTCACGGTGGAGCCGTAGTTCACCGCATCACCGAACGTAAGGACATTGCCGGCTGCCGTCGACAACCAATAGCCCTTCCCATCCGAGGTACGGGCGATGCCAGTGATGAAGTCAAGGCCGGGTATCTGCGACGGCAGGGCGCTCCCGTAGTTCACGGCGTCGCCCACGACGTAGACATCGCCGTTGGCGTCGACCATGGTCAATCCCCCACCGTCGGGTGTCCCGGTGGCGGCGAAAATGGGGTAGGTCGGATCGACACTGGGCAGGGCGGGCGCGTCACCGAAGTTGTACACATCGCCACTGGCATCGATCTCCCAGTACCCCATTCCGTCGGGCGTGGGGACCAAGGCTTCGATGAAGTCTTTCGGCGCCTCGCCGCTGTAGGTGGTGGCGTCACCGAACCCCTTCACGGTTCCGGCGGCGTCGACCATCCAATACCCGCCACTATCGGGTGTTTCCTCGATGCCGATGATCGGCGCCCTCAGAGCGGTTTGTCCTCCGGAAGCGCTGCCGAAGAATTTGGCATCGCCGAAGCTATAGACACCCCCCTCAAAGTCAACCATGACATATCCCTTGCCGTCTGAGGTGGGTGAGAATCCGGTGATGCCGTTCTTAATACTTTCGTTGCGAACGTCACCTTCGTTGGACAGCGTCACCGAAGTTGTCGACGTAGCCGTGATCGGTACCCAGCCAATAGCCACCGCCGTCCGGAGACGCGGCAATGCTGACGGTCTGATTGAGGTACTCGGGATACAGGGAGGCGAAGGCCACGATGGGTTGGGCCAGCTTGATGTTCCCAGTGGATCCGTAGAACGAGGCATCGCCGAAGCTGAAGATGCCGCCATCAGAGGCGGCCAACCAGTAGCCCTTATCATCGGCCGTCGCACCCATGGCCACGACCGGTTTGTTCAGATGCTTGTTGCCCATGGAGCCGAAGAAACCGGCCTGACCGTAATTGAAAATGCCGCCGTCGGACGCCACGAACCAGTACCCATCTCCGTTGTAGTCGGCCGCCATACCCACGATCGGCTTGTTCAAGTGGATGTTGCCCGTCGAACCGTAAAAGCTGGCGTCACCGAAGGAAAAGATGCCGCCATCCGCCCCCACCAGCCAATAGCCATTTCCGTCCACCGTGTCCGCCATACCCACGATCGGCGAATTGAGGTGCTTGCCGTACATGGAGCCGTAGTTGACGGCGTCGCCTACCGGATAGATCCGGCCGTCCGCACCAACCAGCCAATAACCGCCGCTGTCGGCGGTGACCTGAATGCCGACAATTGGAGCCGAGACGAACTCAGGGCTGTCGAGCCCAAAGTCGTGCGCCCCACCTTCTGAGTAGACCTCACCGTTGCTTCCGGCCAACCAGTAGCCGCCGTCGGCATAGTCAACCGCCATGCCGACAATGGGGGCGGTCGCATGACCAGCGGCCGATCCCTCGTACGTCGCGAGGCCGTAGTTGAAGACACCCCCGTCGGCGCCAACGAACCAATACCCCGCTTCATTTTCGGCGTAATGCGCCACCTGCTTGGCACGAGTCGTCTGCGCCCCAGCGGTTGAAACCGAGAAGATGCTCAGCATTGGGAACAAAAGGGCGAGACTGACGAGTAGAGCGAAGCGTCGGCGCTGACTGACCATGGGTGACATCCCGCGACCATAGATCGGTTCCGCCTCAGAACGTCGAGAAAAACCCTAAGGGCGTCGGCGACGTCCCAGTCGACGAGAGCGGTCGGCGGCCAGCTCGTTGTAGAGCCGCTGATGCAGGGCACCCATGCGGGCCACATCGAACTTCTCCTCGAACCTTTGGCGGGCGGCCGCCACCAGTTCGTCGCGCAGCGAAGCCTCATTCAAAATGCGCACCACGCCCTTGGCCATCCCGGCCGTATCACCGAAGGCGAACACCAAACCGGATACGCCGTGCTCGACGGAATCTCGACTGCCGACGACGTCGGTCAATACCACCGGCACACCGGCCCGCATGGCTTCGAGTGGCGTATAGGGGCCACCCTCGAAGAGGGAGTTCAGGGCGAACACATCTAGCTGCCCGATGGCCGCCGATGCATTGGGCAGAAAATGAATCTGGTGGAAGTTCTCCCCCAGCCCGGCCGCCTGGACGGCAGCGTCGACCTCGGCCTGCAGTTCGCCGCTGCCGATGAGCACGAAATGCACATCGGGCCGGGCCCGATGGAGGGCGCCACACATGCGCACGAAATCGACCGGTGCCTTCTGTTCGACCAGTCGAGCCACGGTGCCGACCACGATGGCATCGGCAGGAAGACCCAACTCCTTGCGTAGGTCGTAGTCCTCAGCCGGCGGCACCGCCACGTCAATCCCGTTGTTGATGACGACCAGTCGGGGCTCACCAATGAGGCGGAGCGACAGCGCCAGCTCACCTTCGCTCTCCGAAACCGCAATCAGCCGATCGGTCAAGGGGGCCAGGGCGCGCTCGACCAGGAGAATGGACTTCTTGGTGGCCAATCCATTCGGCGTGTAGGCCACCGGCACCGAGTGACCCAGTCCCACCACCCGCACGAAGGCGCCACCCATGGAGCTGTGGCCGTGGAGCACCGTCGGTTGGAGTCGCCGCAAGCAAGGCGCGCAAGCGAAGAGGCTGCCGTAGTTGGCCGGCGCCAACGGAAAACGCACCATGCGCATCCGATGCACGGTGGCGCCGGTGGCCTCAATGGCCAGAACGGGCGCGTCCTTGGCCGAGGTGGCGTTGTGCTTGATGACCGAATCCTCCAGCGGGAGGACGACGTGATGGTCCACGCCGGGCACCGACCGCAAGAGGTCGAGTAGATGTCGAAGCGTTCCACCTCCTACCGCTTCGAGCACGTGGACGACCCGTATGTCAGATGGCGACGTGACCACCGATCAGAGCAGCAACGTCCGGTGGCGAATGGAGCTTCTGATCATGACCACGACGGCCCAGCTGTCGGCCACGAAGCCTTGCGGAATCGCCTTGGCCCACTCCTCAATCGGAGCGAGCCTTGTAGTGCGACTTGTCGAACTGCCACACGTACAACAGCACGGCGATGGCGCCGAGCAATCGAGTCGAGCCGGGCCCGGGGCCGTAGGGCCAGCGCGGCACCAGCGACCCAGGCGATCAGCACCGCCTTGTCCACCGAGCGCAGGAAGGTGGTGGCGTTCATGTTCTGCCGAGCCTCGGGATGGCGCGGACACCAGGGTCACGATGCCGTCGAGGCGGGGAATGCGACGCCAGTGCGCCCGGAACTCGGACGCGCCGACGTCGTGCCACATCAGGGCGTCGGCCACGTAGCGGTCCCGGAAGCCGGCCTTGACCGCTCGCAGGCCCAAGTCGGTGTCCTCACCGTTGGGCCAGGCGAACCCGGCGCCGTCGAAGCCGTCGAGCTGTTCGAGCACCGGTGCGCCGATAGGCGATATTGCAGGTCGAGAAGCTCTGGTCGTGATCGATGTCCAGCAAGCTGCTGAACGGCCCGATCAGATGCAGCTGGTCGTTGGGGGGTCTGGTCCGACCCACGGCAATGTCGGCCGTCGTCCAGGCCACGGTGATGCTCGGCCAACCATTCTGGCTCGGGCACGCAGTCGTCGTCGACGAAGGCGATGAGTTCGCCCCGGGCGGCGTGCCAACCTCGGTTGCGGGCGCCGGCTGGACCCGTATTCACCGCCGACGGATGTACCGTCAGCTTGTAGGGCTGGCCGTCGGCCGCCTTCTCCAACTGGCCAGCGTGTCGTCGGTCGAGCGGTCGTCGACCACCACCACCTCGAACGGCTCGTCGATGTCCTGGTCGGCCAGGCGTCGAGCAGGCGCAGCATCCGGGCCGAGCGATTGCAGGTGGGGACCACCACCGAGACGCGGGGCGAGGCGCTGGACACGGCCGAGAGACTATCGGTGGCCATCACGGCTGCATGAAGTACGTCGGCTGGTCACGAATGCCCAGTGGCGACAGCCGCCTCTCGTTTGGAGCCGCGGTGGGACCAACGAATCAGGTGGGATTCGACCAGGTACCAACTCAGCGCTGCCGTGGCGATGGTGAGCGCCAGGATCCAGACCATGCGAAACAGGTCGTCGGCGAAACCGGGATGCGACGGCACCGGGAGCGCAAAGCCCCCCAGCAGATACCAGCTCTTGGTGAAGGGTAAGACCGGCCCGGTGGTACATGATGACTTTGAGGACGATGGCATGCCAGATGTAGATGCCGTAGGAGATGACACCCAACCAGGCCCAGGCCCGGACCCAAGGACGTTCCGGCACCGTGAGGCGCAGGGCCCAGGCCACAATGAGCCCGTAGCCAACCGAATAGAACTGTATGGAGAACGTAATCAGCGGGATATGGGCTGATGGAGGTCGTCCCGTAGGCGCCAAGCACATAAGGAACACCAGGGCCACCGGAAGTACGAACCGGCCCGCTGGAGAAATCCGTCGACCCTGCCTGCCACCGCTGCGGGCAGGAGATCCCCGTGTTCGGCCACGGCCAGAAGGATGCCCGGACAGAAGGCACCGACCACGGCGGGGAACACCTGCCGCAGCCACAAGCCGGTCTGAGTCTGGTGGAGCGTCGATGCAGCCACCGCCCACACGATGCTGAGCGCCCATACGCCAACGACGCCGACCGCGAGCTGCCGCGGCGTGAAACCCTTCGGTCGCCAACGGAGGACGCAACCAAGCCACCGATGGCAGGAGCAGGTAGAAGCCGATCTCGATGCTCAGCGTCCACCACACCGTGATGATGGTGCCGTTCTGCTGGCCCGGAACCAAATTGATGATCAAGAAGAGGTTGCTGAGTCCGGGCCGTCAACGAGGCGACCGACCACGCGTTGGTGGCCAGCGACACCACCAGCAGCGAGAGCCAGAAAAGCGGGTAGATCCGAAAGGCCCGGTGCGATGGCGTAGTGACGGACATTGGGCAGCTCACCGCGGATGAGCCCAGTCACGAACGGACGCGAGATGACGAAGCCGGACAGCACGAAGAACAGCCACACTCCGGTGGCGCCCTGGGCCCAGAATAACACGTTCAGATGGCGGTTCCCGAGGTACGACACCCCGTTGAGCAGATACACGTGGGAGGCCACGACGGCAATGGCCGCCACGGCCCGCAACATGTCGAGGACGACGTAGCGTCTCACCGGAGCAATGGCGTCGACCGGCAACACGCGAGCAGCATAGTTGAGGCGTTTGGGCGCTCGAGCCGGCATCGGGGGACGGGTACTCTCTCCCCAAGTTTCGACACCGCACCGGGCAGGCGGGAACAATAGACGGCGGCGTACGGCAGCCGAACGGATGTTTGAGCCCGCCGCGGCAGCAAATCAATCAGTCCGAAATACCAGTAATTTCAACCGGTAAAACCACTAAGGTCACTGCCCCCGCCCAAAGCATGGAGAGAACCCTGGAACGCGACGAGCTGCAGAAGCGAGTGGACGAACACCCGTTCTGGTATCACACCATCGACATCGCGCCCGGTGTGACCACCCCCGGATGGTTTGACCTTCGGCCCATTGTCGATCAACTGCCTTGGCCCGACGTCCGGGGCAAGCGCTGCCTCGATATTGGGACGTTCGACGGGTATCTCGCCTTCGAGCTGGAGAAGCGGGGCGCCGCCGAGGTGGTCGCCATCGACGTCGAGGACCATCTGCTGTGGGACTGGCCGCCCGACTACCGGGCCGACGGGCCTGGCCCGGGACCCCGGCTTCAGCGGGCCGCCCAAGGGCGCCGGCTTCCGCCTGGCCAAGGAGCTCATGGGTTCCAAGGTGGATTGGCAGCCGCTCAACGTCTACGACCTCGATCCCGAGAAGATCGGCACCTTCGACGTCGTCGTGCTTGGGCAGCCTGCTGCTGCACCTGCGCGATCCGATGCGGGCCCTCGAAGCCGTCCGCCGGGTCTGCAACGGCTACTTCCTCTCGTCGGACCAGATCGAACTGGCGCTCACCCTGCAACACCCGAAGACGCCGCTCTTCCGCCTCAACGGATCCGGGGCCGACTGCCAGTGGTTCAACTTCAACCAGGCCGGCCACAACCGGATGGTGTTCTCGGCCGGCTTCGAGATTGAGCGCGAGTCAAAGCCCTACGTCATCGAGTTCAACAAGCACCCCAGCCACATTCCCCTCAGCCCGCGCAGCCTGGCCCGCAAGGCCGGCACCCGCTACCTGACCGGCGGCAATGCGGTCGGCGTGCTCCACCACGCCGTCTTGGGGAAGCCACGGATATGAGTTGGGAACCGGACAAGGGATTCTGGAGGTACCGCAAGGTTGCGGTGACGGGCGGCACCGGCTTCCTGGGTTCACACCTGGTGGCGGCGCTGTGCGACCTGGAAGCCGACGTGACGGTCGTCGTGCGCGACGACGTCCCGCTGGGACCGATCCACGAGCGCTGGTGGTCCAAGGTGACCCGGGTGCGCGGCGACATCACGGACCAGGAACTCATGGAACGGGTGCTGGTCGAGTCCGAGGTCAAGACGGTGCTCCACCTGGCCGCCCAGACCCAGATCGGCGTGGCCAATCACAACCCGATTTCCTCGTTCGACTCCAACATCCGGGGCACCTGGGCCCTGTTGGAAGCCGTCCGCCGGGCCCCGCAGGTCAGCGAGACCGTCGTGGCCAGCAGCGACAAGGCCTACGGCACCCAACCGGTGCTGCCCTACACCGAGGCGATGCCGCTGTCGGCCATCCATCCCTACGACGTGTCGAAGGCGGCCAGCGACATGATCGCCGCCAGCTACGCCTACTCCTTCGACGTCAACGTGGCCATCACCCGCTGCGGCAACTTCTACGGGCCGGGCGACACCAACTGGGAGCGACTCTTCCCGGGCACCATCCGCCTCCTGCTCGAAGGCAAGCGCCCCATCATCCGTTCCGACGGCACGCTGACCCGGGACTACCTCTACGTCGAGGACGGCGCCAGCAGCTACCTGCAGCTGGCCGAGGCATTGTCCACCCGGACCGACCTGGCCGGCGAAGCCTTCAACTTCTCGGCCGAGCGGCCGCTGACCGTGCTCGAGGTCGTCGCCCAGATGCAGGTTGCGGCCGGCACCTCCTTCGAGCCCGACATCCGAGCGACGGCCACCGGAGAGATCCCCCACCAGTACCTGTCGGCCGAGAAGGCCCTGGCGGTACTGGGCTGGACGCCCAAGTACACGTTCGAAGAAGGCCTCGCCCTCACCGTCGACTGGTATCGCGCCACGCTGGCAAAATGACCTCGGTCCTGGTGACCGGGGCGGGCGGCTACATCGGTCAGCGGATCACTCGCCGCTTGGCGGCCGAAGGCCTGACCGTGCGGGCCCTGGTCCGACACCCGGTCCCCTGGCCCGATGGCGTCGAGGAATTGGTGGGCGACCTCGTCCTCGATCCGGACCTGGCCCAGGAGGCATCCATCGGTGTGGACACCGTGGTGCACTTGGCCGGGGCCAACGAGGTGGCGGCCTCGGAAGATCCGGAGGGCAGCACCGCCGCCACCGTGCTGGCCGCTGAGCGGATTGCCGCCTCGGGCGTGCCCCGGATCATCTACCTCTCGACCATTCACGTCTACGGCGCCGGCCTTCAGGAAGGCGCCGTCATCAGTGAGGCCAGCCCGGTGGCACCGGCACATCCCTATGCGGCGGCCCGTCTGGCCTGCGAGCAGGTCTTGACCCGGAGCGAGGTGCCCTCGCTCATCTTCCGGCTGACCAACGGGGTCGGGGCGCCATCTCGGCCGGACGTGCAGCGCTGGAGCCTGGTGGCCAATGAGCTGTGTCGGGAAGGCGCCACCTCGGGCCGCCTGACGTTGCGCACATCGGGTGTGCAATGGCGAGACTTCGTGGCCCTGTCGGATGTCGAATCGATCGTGCACAAGCTGGTCGACCCGGCCGCCTTCCTCCCCGGACTGTGCAACCTGGGCTCGGGCCATTCGGTCACCGTGCGCGACCTGGCCCACCTCGTCCAGGACAGCTTCGAAGCCCAGGGACTCCCCCGTCCCCAGCTGCACGCGCCGGAGCCGCCACCCGAAGTTCCAGGGCCCGTATCGAATCGACGTGTCGAACTTGGCCACCCTGGGTGTGGCCGCCGACACCCCGCTCCGGACCGCCATCGACGAGACGGTGCAGTTCTGCATCGCGCAGCGCACGGCGCTGTCGTAGTGCAGGTACGGCCTCGTTTTTCACCCCCGAATTTGCACGCCCATGCGGGTAGGACGACATCGCCGTTGTGGCAAACTGCGGGCGTGCGGAGCAAATGGGGTCTAAAGCTGCATGTCTGAAACCCAGGTTGCTGATCCACCGCTGAGAGTGCTCGAGCTTCGTGCCGCCCCCACACCGCGGCTGGCCTGGCTCAAGGAGATCTGGTCATTCCGCGAAGTGATCGGCATCCTGGCCCGCAAGGACTTCCAGGTGAAGTACAAGCGGGCCTCGTTCGGCATCATCTGGGCGGTCGCCCTTCCGCTGATTCAGGCCATTGTGTTTGTGGTCATCTTCAGCCGAGTCGGCCACTTCCACCACACCACCTTCAACTACTCGGCCTACGTCCTGGCCGGCGTGCTGTCCTTCGGCTATTTCCAGACGGCGGCGCATGGCGGGCTCCACCTCCATCGTCGATGGGTCACATGACCGACAAAGTCTGGTTTCCCCGCTCAATCCTCGTCCTGGTGCCTTGCCTGAGCAATCTCTTCACCTTGGCCACCACCATGGTCATCCTGCTGGTGGCCATGCCCGATCGTCGGCGCCGACGTACACCTGGCGCCTGCTGATCCTGATCCCGGCCATGCTGCTGCTGGTGATCTTCGCCATCTCGTTCGGGCTCTGCGCCTCGGCGCTGCACGTCTACTTCCGGGACGTGAAGTTCATCGTGCAGGCCGGGCTACTGATCTTCTTCTACGTGACGCCGATCGTCTACCCGGCCAGCGCGTTGCACAGCATTGGTCCCTACTTCGCCTACAACCCGCTGACCGGCATCATGAGCTTGTTCCAGTTCGCCGCGGCCGGATCGTTCGGCGGCATGCTGCGACCGCTCATCGTGACGCGGCGTCGTCACCGTCGCTCCTCTTCGTCTTCGGGCTCGAGGGCAACCGCCGCCACGACCGGCTCTTCGTGGACAAGCTATGAGCACGACCCTGCCGGCCATCGAGCTCGACGGCGTGTCCAAGCGCTACTTCCAGCTCAAAGATCAGGCCATGCTGATCAAGTCGATCATGCCCTTCAACCGGCCGCCAGCAGCGACGAACTCCTGGCGCTGCAGGACATCAGCTTCAAGATCGACCCGGGCGAGACGGTGGGCATCCTCGGTCGCAACGGGGCCGGCAAGAGCACGCTCATGCGCATGCTGGCCGGCGTGTCCGTCGCCCAGCGAAGGCATGGTGCGCATCGTCGGCCGGGTGGCCCCGCTGCTCAGCGTCGGCGTGGGCTTCCACCAGGAGATGTCGGGTCGGGAAAACGTCTACGTGAACGGCATGCTGCTGGGCCTGACCAGAGAACAGGTCACCGAGCGCTTCGACGAGATCGTCGAGTTCTCCGAGGTACGCGACTTCATCGATACGCCGGTGAAGTTCTACTCGTCGGGCATGTACATGCGGCTGGGCTTCTCGGTCGCCGTCCATGTCGAGCCCCAGATCCTGCTGCTCGACGAAGTGCTGGCCGTGGGCGACGTCGCCTTCCAGCTCAAGTGCTTCGACCGCATGCGCGAACTGCAGCATCGTGGCACCACCATCATCATGGTCAGCCACTCCATGCACGCCATCCGGCTGCTCTGTCCTCGCGTGTTGCTCTTCCGCAAGGGGCGCCTCGAATACGACGGTGACGCCGAATCCGCCATCAGCGCCCACCACCAGTTCCTCAACCTCGACAGCGTCGAGGATCACTTCGGTCACACCGGCATGCCCATCACGATCACCGGTCGCCGGCTGACCCGGGCGGGCATCGAGACGGCGGCGGCCGACCACGAGGACGTGCTCGAAGCGACCTGGACCATTCGATTCGAGCAGCCGATCAGAGCCCGCAGGCCACCTTCCGCGTGCTGGCCGAAGACGGCACGTTGGCCTACTCCATGCAGACCACCATCGGCACGCCCTGGAAGGACTTCGTGGCCGGCGACACCACCGAGGTCAAGGTGTCCTTCCAGCCTCGCTTCGGCGGCGGCGGCACCTTCCGCCTCATGCTGGACGTCAGCGACTTGGAAGGCGTGCATGTCCTGGGCACCGACCTGGACGGTCCCCACTTCTATGTCGGTCCCCGTAACGGGACCGGTGGGCTGGGCGACGCGCTGGCCTCCATCACCATTGACGACGCCCCGATGACCAATCACCGGACGTTGACGCTCGACGGAGGGACCAACCCTCCCCAATCGGTGAGTCCTACCCCTTCCGCCACCTGATGGCGCGACGTCTTCGGGTCGCCGTCCCCGCCCCGCTCTTTGGGACACCGACCACCATTGGGCGAGGTCGCATGTGGCACGAGGTGCTCACTCGCCTGGACGATCTGGTCGACCTGCGCCGCATTGACGACGCTGGCGGCGGCCGGGGCAGCCGGCTCCGAGGCCGCATCGGTTCCAAGCCCGACGTCTGGCTCTTTGACGGCCACACGGGTCCGATGTCGGTTGCCGAACCTCAGGTGATCCAGTTGCACGAGGCGCCTTGGAACGAGCCGGAGTCGATGGCGACGCTCGACCAGTCGTTCATCGACGTGGTGGTCGAACCCACCCGACGAGCGGCGGCCGTGGCGGCTGCCATCGTGTGTCCCTCGGAATCGGCCCGTCAGCAGATCATCGACGACTGCGACGTCGACCCTACGCTGGTCTTTGCGGCGCATCATGGAGTCGACCACGATGTCTTCCGCCCTGGTCTTGAAGGTGGACATGACCTGGTGGCCCGCACGGAGGTGATCGCGAGCGCCCCTACGTGCTCACGGTCTCCAGCGTGCATCCCCGCAAGAACCTGATGGCGCTCCGCGACCGCGGTCGATCAACTCGTCCAGGACGGGCTGCCCCACCAGCTGGTCATTGTGGGCGGACCGGCCCATGGCCGGCCGGACGCGGCGGAGCTCATGGCGGCCACCTTGGCTGACCTTCCCAGTGCCTCGGGTCGGGTGGTCTCGGTTCCCGTTCGGGGTCAGTGACCACGAGCTGGCCCTGCTGATGTGTGCCGCCGGGGCCTTCTGCCTGCCCAGCCTCTCCGAGGGTTTCGGGCTGCCGGCCGCTGAGGCCATGGCCTGTGGCGCCCCGACCGTGCTGTCTGACCGGGCCGCCCTGAAGGAAGTGGGCGGCGGAGCAGCCATCATGGTCAGCCCCGATGCGAACGACATCGCCGCCGGACTCCGGCCGGTGCTCCAAGATGCCGAACTGGCCCAAAAGGTCGGTGCCGCCTGTCACGAACGAGCGGCCGAGTTCACCTGGGACCGCTGCGCGGCACAATGGCTGCAGGCGCTTGAGGCCGGCGTCAAGAAGGGAATGGTGGCACAGTGACGTCTGAAACGAGGGCTCCCATCCCGGCCAAGCCGCAGCTGGCGTGCCCGGCCTGTGAAAGTACGAACGCTCGAACCATTGCCATCGGGTCGAGCTCGTTAAAGCAGTGCGTCGACTGCGGTCTGCCCTACGCACCCGAGTATGCCGACGCCGAGGAGATCTACACCGACGGATACTTCTCGGGTGAGACCGGTGCCTTTGGCCCGGGCGACACCCGCCACCCTGAATTCCGCGAGTTCCTGGACTTCGTGGCCCGCCATCGCCTGGACATGATCGAGCGGGTGACGAGGAAACCAGGTCGGATGGTCGACGTCGGCTGCGGTACCGGCGAGACGCTGGCCGAGGCCAAGCGCCGGGGCTGGGAGGTCTACGGCGTCGATCTCATCGGCGATGCGGTGCAGATGGCCAAAGATGACTACGGCATCGACGTACGCCAATCCCTCCTCGAAGACTCCGGACTCCCGGAGCGCTCGTTCGACGTGGTCTCCGCCACCCACGTGCTCGAGCACATGCACGAAGGTGGTGCCTTCTTGACCTCCATCGCCCGCTGGGTCAAACCCGGTGGCTACGTCTTCATCGAAGTGCCGAACTGGGGCAGCATGGACCGCAGGGGCAACAAGGACGGTTGGTACGGCTACCGACCACTCGAACACCTGGCCCACTACTCACCCAAGACGTTGAGCGCCACCATGCGCCGCTACGGATTGGAACCGGTCGACGTGCGGACCACCTGCTACCAGTTCCACCGCCAGACGCTCACGCAGGCGTTGCACGACCTGGGCGTGACCCGAGGCGTCGGGAAGTTGAACCGAAGCATGTTCACCGTGAGTGGCGCTCAGAAGGGTGAGGCGACCCTCATGCCCAACGCCTTCATGACGAAGGTCCTACGCGCCCTCCAGGCCGGAACGAACGTGACAAAAACCGGCGTGGTGGTGCTGATGATGGCAAGGGTGCCGTAGACCGACGGAGCCGTGTTAGTCGGCGGCAGTAAAACTCTTCGGCAGGGCTTCGGTCCGCTGGAACTTGACCTTCCGACGCAGGAACGGTTCCTCAATGTATTTGTACGACAGCGTCCCGGCGATGAAGGTCAACACCAACTCCGTGAGGTCACATCGGTTGCGATGGATGCCCCAATACGACGTAATGAGTATGTAGATGGGCCAGTGCAAGAGGTAAAACCCATATGAGCGTTTGCCGAGGAACACGAAGGGCTTGCTCCCCAAGATGGCCGCGATCCAGCGCACCGGGTCGGTGACCAGGTTCCAAATGATGGCCGCCACCGAGAAGACGGCGATGGGGATGCCGTTGGCGTAGCTGCTGACGATGAACGGGTTGAAGGCGAACATGACCACGGCCAGGACGACAACGCCGACGCACGCCGACGCCTTCGAGAGCTTCCGAGCCAGGTCGCTGGCCGGCTTGGTGCGCGAGGCCAACAACAACGCCATGCCACAACCCATCAGCAGACCATCGCAGTGAGTATCGGTGGCGTAGTACACCCGCAGAAATCCGCTCGGGAAGGAGTGGTTGTCCCACACCAGGACGTAGCGGTAGATCATGTCGCCCACCGAGGCGCACATGAGGCCGATGGCCAGCAGGCGACGGTTGTTCTTGAAGACGGTCAGGAGCCCGACCAAGGTGATGGGCCAAATGAAATAGAACTGCTCCTCCAAAGAGAGGGACCAGGTGTGATCCAACATGCCGAGTGAGCCCAGATAGCCGTAGACCTGGTGCCAGTTGGCTATGTAAAACAGCGTGTAGGGAATTGAGGTCAACGTCTGGTGGGATTCGACCCGGTTGCCGAAGATCAGCGACAGGACCAAGACCAGCACCAGCAGCTCGAACAACGCCGGCAGCAGACGCAACGCGCGGCGGGCATAGAAGTTGCCGAAATGGATGAGCCCGCTCTTCTCGCGCTCCCCGACCAGGAGCGAGGTGATGAGGAAGCCGCTCAGCACGAAGAACATGTCGATGCTGAAGAAGCCGGACTTCGGCTCGCTGCGATCCAGGTGGTAGGCGAGCATGAAGAGCAGCGCCGAACCACGGATGCCGTCCAAGGGCGCCCAGTGCTTGGTGGTCGCGGTGGCGGGCGTGGTCATCGGACGATGTTAGCGAGGGTCATAGGACATGGCCGGGTTCTCAAGATTGCTCAGGCGGTTCGGTGCGGTGGCACCACCACGAGCCGACCGGTGAAGTCGATCCGATTCAGCAGCAGGTTCAATTGCTGCTGCTCGATGTATTCATCGACCGCCTTGCGAGCCCCCATGTAGTGCCCGTAGTCGTCAATGATCAGCACCCCGCCCGGCGTGAGACGTGGATAGAGGTGCTGCATCTCGTGGGCGGTGGACTCATACCAGTCGGTGTCCAGCCGGCACAGGGCGATCTGCTCGGGGGCATGTTCGGGAATGGTCTCCTCGACCATCCCCTTGACGAAGTGCAATCGCTCTTCGGGGTACCCGGTCGCCACCAGCAGGGACTTGATGTGATTCTGTGGAATGTAGGAATAGACCGGACTGGCTAAGGCGGCTTCGTAGTTGTCGGCGGCCGGCACGCCCCACACATCGACATCGAGCGTGCCCGGAGGGGGCATGGTCTCGAACGTGTCGAACAGGTAGAGGTCGCGATCGGTCTTGCCCAACTCCAACAGCGTGTGGGCGATGGCCAGCATGCTGCCGCCGCGCCACACGCCACACTCCACGATCGCGCCCGGGATGTCCTCTTTGGCCACGTAGATGACGGCCTGACGCAAGGCAAAAACCCGCTCGTGTGAGGTCAGCGTGTAGGGCTTGATCTTCCAATACAGATCGATGGTGGCCTGGTCGTAATCCGGCGGCATCATCTTGCCGCCGTAGAGCTGGTAGTCGCGCTTGCCGAGTTCCTTCTTGACCCAGTTGCCCACGCGGGTTTTGACCTGGACCTTGAGTTGCCCCGGCATCAACGCACCCCGTTCTTTCGGCCCGCCAGGCGGGCGAGCTTTCGCTTGGCGCCTTCGGCGGAATATTTCATGGTGTAGCCCCACAGATCGCGCACGGTCATCCGAATAGGCCCGAAGTCGACGGGAAGTCCCTCGCCCCACGTCTCAGCCCGGTGCTGGGTACGGGGCAGACGGGCAGTGGTCAGCGCATCGTCGGGACCTTTGACCCCGATGCCGAAGATGCCTTCCGGAATAATCGCCGCGCCCTGGGCAATGACCAGACGCGATTCGAAGGGCTGCAGCAAGAGCTCGAATGCCTCAGGCGTAAAGCGCCAGTAATCCCAGGGGTGGGCGTGAATGGGAAAGAACATGAGCGACGAGATGGCCAGGACACCTCCGGGCTGGAGTACCCGGTACATCTCTTCGACCGCCCTGATCGGATCGGCCACGTGTTCCAACGTCTCCAGGCAGATCACGGTGCCGACCGAGTTGTCCTCGAAGCTCAGGTGGTGAATGTCTTCGATCTGATCGACACCCAGTCCCGGCTGAATGTCGCACCCGATGTGCGTAGCGGCCTTGAAGATGGGGCGCATGTCGTTGACGTGCTCCTGCCCTTCGGCCGCCCGGGCTCCCATCTCCACCAACGGAGAGGTCATGGCGAAGTTCTCCGCCACATCCTGGGCGAAGTCGATGACGGACGGCCTCATACCGGGACCCATTCTTTCTGTGTGTCGTCGTAGCGCCGCACCTGCCGGGCCGGATTACCCAGGACGAGCGTGCGGGCCGGCACGTCCGCCGTCACCACTGCTCCGGCGCCGATGTAGGCCTGTTCGCCGATCGTCACCCCTTGAAGGACGACCGAGCCGATCCCCAAAAATGACCCCCGGCCGATGTGCACGGGCCGAGGGTAGGCCATCGGCTGACGCAGAACCGGCGTTTCCGGATCGCTGTAGTCGTGATACGTGTCGCCAATGAAGACCCGATCCGAAGTCTGCACTTCGTCTTCAATCACCACTTCGCCGATGCAGGCAATGTGCACCATGCGGCCGATGGAGCAGTTGTTGCCGATTCGCAAGGAGGGTTGCACCCCATCGATAGCGGCCACCACCGAAAGCCATGCATGTTCGAGAATGGTGACCCCGCTGCCCAGCGAGATCGCACTGGGGGTGGTCACCCGGGCCGGCGGCACAATCCACGTGTTCTCCGCCATAGGCCGCGTAGGCGGCCGGCGGCGGTGGTGTCAGGTCATGGACGGTACGCGTGGCCAGCAGTCGGGAGCGCTGAAGGTCAGCCAATCGTTGCCGTATGTCGACCACTACGCCGTCCGCCCGAACATGTCGCCCTGCCAATCGTTGGTTTGAGAAAGCTGTCGCGTAATGCGGGCTGGATTGCCGTACACCACGGAATGGGCTGGGACGTCCTCCAGGACGACGGAGCCCTCGCCAATGAAGGCACCGGCACCAATGGTGACTCCGGGACCCATAATGCTGCTGCAGCCCAAATACGCACCATCGCCGATGACCACCGGCGCACCCTTGGGCGGCTGCAGCCCAGGTGTCGGGTTCCCGGGACGATGCCAGCAGTCCACCACGGTGACGTAGTCCGACGTCATCACGTCCTGACCGATATGGACACCGACCGATGACCAAATGCTGGTGAAGCGGGCAAAGAGGCAGCGATCGCCCAGGTGCAGAGGGGCTTCGGCTCGCAGGTCGCAGCCCTCCATGACCACCACTTCGTCACCGAGAGAGATCAGGCCTGCTCCGAATACCGTCGCCGGCGGCACTACCCAAGAACCAGCGCCGAAATGGGCAAATTCGTGCGGCGAGGGTGGATCGAACTGCCATGGGCATCCGCAAAGCCGCCCGAGATTCGGGCCAGAGTGTGGTGTGCAATTTCGCACCGGCCCGGCGGAAGAAATCGTTGGTCTCCGGCACCCTCATTGGGCAGAATCCCCCG
Source organism: uncultured Acidimicrobiaceae bacterium (assembly GCA_963730785.1). Lineage (GTDB taxonomy): Bacteria > Actinomycetota > Acidimicrobiia > Acidimicrobiales > RAAP-2 > Bog-473. Next base: position 138,078 of record CAVSTF010000010.1, on the reverse strand, counting down.
GGCAAACCGACAAGCACGCTGCGGGGGGCCTCAGCACGGCGGCGAGCATATCTTGACCATGGGTGCCCTAGTATCGCCGTCGATCGGCCCCCGAACGACGCTTGGAGACTGGTGACCCATATTGACGGCATGACGATTACGCCCCTTCGTCGGATACCCGACGAGCGGGGCGCCGTGTTCCACATGCTGCGTGATGACAGCGACGTGTTCGAGCGATTCGGCGAAATCTATTTCTCGACCATCTACCCCGGCGCCATCAAGGCCTGGCATCTCCACAAGGAGATGACGTTGAACTACGCGGTCCCCATGGGCATGATCAAGCTGGTGTGTTTCGATGATCGACCCGACTCGCCCACCAATGGGAACCTGGTGGAACTCCACGTCGGCGAACTGAACTACGTCCTGGTGACCATCCCGCCGTTGGTCTGGAATGGTTTCAAGGGCGAAGGCACGACGCCGGCCCTGGTGGCCAACTGCTCGTCGGTACATCACTCCCCCGACGAGATTGAGCGCATGGACCCTTTCACCGACCGCATTGACTACAACTGGGAGCTCAAGCATGGCTGAGTCAGTCCCCACCATCATCCTGTGTGGTGGCCGCGGTACCCGCATCAGCGAGTACAACCCGACGTTGCCCAAGCCGTTGGTGCCGATCGGCAATCGCCCCATCCTGTGGCACATCATGAAGATCTACGCCGCTTCAGGACACACCGACTTCGTGCTCGCCCTGGGTTGGCTGGGCGAAGAGATCCGTCGCTTCTTCCTGCAGTACGAAGCCTTGACCCGCGATTTCACCATTGAGTTCGGGGCCAAGCAGAGCATTGAGTACCTGCACGCTCAGCCCGACGACGGGTGGCGAGTGACGTGTATCGACACCGGCGTGGACTCAATGACGGCCACCCGGGTGCGGCTGGCCAGTGCCCATCTCAAGGACGGTCCGATCATGGTCACCTACGGCGACGGTGTCGGTCCGGTCGACATCAATGCACTCTTGGCCTTCCACCGCGAGAAGGGGAAGCTGGCCACCATCACGGCGGTGGCTCCGCCCAGCCGATTTGGCGAGCTCATCATCGACAACAATGGTCTGGCCCGCGAATTCGCCGAGAAGCCGCAGACCAGTGAAGGAGCCATCAACGGCGGGTTCATGGTGTTCGAACGTGAGGCGATCGAAAAGTATTTCCCGCTCGACGAGGATGTCATGTTGGAGCGCGAGCCCCTCAATGGGCTGGCCTCCGACGGCGAACTGGCTGCCTTTGAGCACCACGGGTTCTGGCAATGCGTCGACACCCCGCGCGAGCGCTCGCTCCTGGACGATCTCTGGGCCAGCGGCGAAGCGCCCTGGCAGACCTGGAGTTAACTCCGGGCTTGGCGATACCAGTCGATGGTCTGGGCCAGACCGTCGGACAATGACGTCGTGGGCGACCATGCCAGTAATTCCTTGGCCTTGGAGTTGTCGCCGAACATGCGCCAGATCTCCGTTGGTCGGTTCTCCAGCGCTCCGAACAGGCCCTTCACGGGATTGCCCATGAGATCGAGGACGGTCTGGGCCAACTCCCGGATCGACACTTCTTGGCCCTGGCAGATGTTGATGACTTCGCCGTCGATGCCCGGCTGGGTGAGAGCTCGGACGAATACCTCGGCCACATCTTCGACGTACATGAACTCACGGGTCTGACGACCCTCGGTCATTTTGAGGTCCTGCCCATTGAGGGCCGAAATGATTAACTCGGGAATGATGCGGTCGGCACTCTGCTGCGGCCCGTACACATTGAACGGGCGTAGGCACACAATGGGCCAGTCGTAGGCCTGGCTGAACATCCGGCAAAAGCGTTCGGCCGCGTACTTGGATACGGCGTAGGGGCTGGCGGGTCGGACCGGTCCGTCCTCGCTGAACGGGACGGGTGCATCGCCATAGACGTCACCACTCCCGATATTGACGAAGCGCTCGTAGTTGCCATCGAGGGCGAGCAGCAGATTCACCGTGCCCTGGATATTGGTCTGAATGTTCTCGTCGATCCGGGAGAAGGATTTGCCCACGTGCGTAAACGCAGCCTGGTGGATCACCAGATCGGGGCGGGAAGCCTTGACGACATGGGTCAGGGATGAGGCGTCGCGGATGTTGGCTTCCAGGAGCTCAATGTCGTCGATCACGTCGATCAAACGTTCGGGAGTGGCGGCCGACACCGATGAGCTCACCGCAAAGACCGATCCACCATCGGCCACCAATTGGCGGACCACGTACGAGCCGAGAAAGCCCGAGGCACCCGTCACGAGGATCCGCTTACCAGTCAGATCGCTCACGTGACCACCGTCTGACGCATCCCATTTGCTTACACGAAATCCGCTGGTCACGGTGACGATGCGTCAGCAGCCGCCGTGGGGACAGATAGCGTGAGCGCCCGTGAAGCTGGCAGTGACGCACCCATATTCCTGGCCCGAGGTGCGACGCGGCGCCGAGCGCATCATTGTCGAGACCGCCCGTTGCATCGCGGCGCGTGGGTCACGAGGTCACCATCCTCACGGCCGGGGATGAGGCCGGTCGATCGGTGGAAGCCGGCGTCACCACCGTCAAGTTCAAGCGTCGCTTCTCCGATGCCGAGCGCCATGAACGCTGGTTTGGGAGCCGGGTGGTACCCAACCTGGTCCGCGGCCGCTTCGACGCCGTTCATTCGATGATGTGTTACGACACCCTGGCCGCCATTCGGACTCGACGCATCACCGGACACCGCGTTGTCTACGAAGAACTCGGCAATCCGTACGCCTGGTTCTGGGATACCCGATTCGACGGAGAAGCGCGCAAGCGCTTGGTGCGTGACGTCGATGTGTACGGCTGCATGTCCAACTACACGCTCGATGTCCTCATGAGTGAGTGGGGACGCAAGGGCGAGTTGATTCCCGGTGGCGTCAGGGTGAATGAGTTCACTCCGGCCGACAAGCGAGAAGACTCCCCCACCATCTTGTTCTCCGGTGCGCTCGATGAGCCCCGCAAGGGATTGGGCGTCTTGCTCTCGGCCGTGGAACTTTTGCTGGACGAGCAGCCCAACGTGCAGCTGTGGCTCAGCGGCCCGGGCAAGGTCGATGCCATGTTGGCCGAAGCCACCTCGCGGGTCAGGGACTGCGTCACCATTCTGCCCATCGGTGATCCCAAGGGATTGACCGAGCGCTACGGCAGGGCGTGGGTATCTGCACTGCCTTCGGTCGGCGACTCCTTCGGCATGGTCCTCATTGAGACGCTGGCGTCGGGCACGCCGATCGTGGTGGCCGACGACGGTGCACCACCGCAACTGGTCACCCCGCAGACCGGCGCCATTTCCATCCCGCATGACCCGGTGTCGTTGGCCGAGGCACTGCGGAAAGGCTTTGCCCTCGCCCAGGATCCATCGACGGCCGCCAACTGTCGAGCCTTTGCCATGCAATTCGATTGGGACGCCTCCATGGCTCCACTGCTCGAGCGTCTCTACTGGGGTGAGCTGTGACCCTCGAGGTCACGGTGGTCATCCCCTCCTATGGAAGGTCGGCCAGCCTGCCGCCGCTGTTGCGAGCACTGGCCAAGCAGACGTTGGCCCCGGAGCGCTTCGAGGTGGTCGTGGCCGATGACTGTTCACCCGATGACACCAGCGCTGTCGTGGCTGCCATGGCCGCCGAACTCCCCTACCGACTCCGCAGCGTGCGCACACCGGCCAACAACGGGCCCGCCGCCGCCCGCAATTTGGGCTGGCGCAATTCCGATGCACCGTTTGTGGCCTTCATTGATGACGACTGTGATCCCTCGCCCCACTGGTTGGCCGCCGGCTTGGCGGCGTTCGAGGGACAACCGAACGTCGGCATCGTGCAGGGAAGGACACACATTCCTGACGGGGCCAGCACGCACAACTTGGGCGACTGGTACATCTGGCGGGTCATTGAGGAGCCCTCGGCATTCTTCGAGGGCTGCAATTTGTTCTTCCGTCGTACCGTGCTCGACATCACCGGTGGGTTCGACGAGGAGATCGCCTATCACGGTGAGGACAGCGCGGCCGGGTGGCGGGTCCTCGAGGCGGGATTCGACCGGGCCTTCGCGCCCGAGGCATCTATGAGTCATCCGGTCGAGCTTCGGGGTGTGGGCTGGCACATCGATATGGGACGGCTGGAGAGTCGGATCGTGTGGTGTGCCGCCAAGCATCCGGGCTTTCGCCAGCAGGCTTTCTGGAAACCATGGGCCTATCGGCGCGAGGACCCGGCCCTGGTGGCCGCGCTCATCGGCGTGGCGCTGGGCACCCGGTTCCGGCCGGCCCTCCTCCTGGCCCTGCCGTATCTGTGGTGGCAGCGCCCATCGGTACGGCACCGCAGTTTCTTCCGCCTGTGCCTGCAGGTGCCCTATGTCGACACCGTGCGCCTCACGGCTCACCTACGGGCCTCGCTGCGCCACCACATTCTCGTGGTATGAACAATTGTCACTGGTACCGTTGTCCCGCGTGAGCACCGATACGACCGTGAGGAACGTCGAGTACTCACTCAGTTGGGGCGAGGGACCTACCCCACGCATTGCGGCCGTCGTGTCCACCTACCGGCGACCGGAATTCCTACCTGGCCTGATCGAGGCGTTGGCCCTGCAGTCGCTGCCTCGCTCGGACTTCGAGATCATTGTGGTTGACAACGGTTCGAACGATGCCACCTGGAAAATACTGACGGAGCTAGTTGGTGGGGTCGATGCCCGCATGGCCGTCACCACCCTGGACGCCAATCGCGGTCCCGGTGGTGGACGGAACCATGGGATCACGCTGGTGCGCGCTCCCTACCTGGCCATTACCGATGATGACTGTCTGCCCACCACCACCTGGTTACAGGAGATGCTGGCTGCCCTAGAAACCGGGGCCGCCGTCATTCAGGGTCAGGTGAACGCCGATCCAAGCGATCGCGATTCGTCGGGACCGTGGACCCACACCAAATGGATCACCGAACCGACCCCGTTCTTCGAGACTTGCAATGTCGGGTATCGAACCGAGGCCTTGCGTGGTGTCGGTGGTTTCGACGAGAAGGATGAGCTCACCGCTCAGACCGGCGGGGGTCGCGCCTTCGGCGAGGACGCCCTCTTGGCCTGGCGGGTGCAAGAGGCCGGCGGCACAGCCGCCTTCACCGAGCGTTCGCTGGTCTACCACCGCAACATTCCGGCCGACTTCAAAGATTGGCTTCACGGGCAGCGCAACCTGGTCGGTTTTCCGGGCTTGGGTAATCGCAGCCCGCTGGTGTCGAAGTGGTTCTGGCACCGCTACTTTTTGGCCCGCGAGACCGCGCTGTTCGACCTGGCAGTGGGTTCCTTGTTGGCCGCCGCGGTGTTGCGCCGGCCCTGGCTCCTGCTCGGGCTCTTGCCCTGGGTCCGTCAACGTTGGCCGGATGCGCTGCATCGAGCCAAGAACGACCGCACGCTGGCCCTGGTGCGCATGGGTCAGTTGGCCGTGGCCGACGGCGTCTCGCTGGCTTCCTTGGCCGAAGGCAGTGTCCGTCACCGCCGCTTGCTGCTTTAGAAGCTGAACCCCTCCGGGTAGGCCGCTTCGGGCGGGAACGCGGTGGCCGGAGCCCGGAACATGGTCACGTGATGCGGCAGGATGCCGGCGTAGTCGGCGATGCGCCCGGCGCGGTCGGCCGCTGAGCGGCCTCTCCCGATTTTGGACGCCAGGCGGGCCCGGTAGAGCAACATGCCGACGCCCAGTGTGTTGATGCCGGCGAACCGGCGCACAAACGGCACGCCCAACCGGAAGCGCACCCAGTCGTAGGTGGCCTCCCACCAACGGGCGGTGCGGGTAGTACCCCAGGCTTGGACGCCCGACGCATTCCCGACGTGAGCCACCACCGAACTCGGCTCAAGTCGGACGCCCCACCCGGCCTGGTGCATCCGCCAGCAGAGGTCCATGTCCTCGACATACATGAACCAGCGCTCGCAGTAGGGCAGTTCTCCGGCCAGGGCATCGACCCGGATGGCGTGCACGGCCCCGATGGCCCAGTCAATGTCCTCGGCCACCTCATGCGGCACTCGACCCTCCAGCCAAAAGCGATGGGCCAACTTCCCGCGCTGCAGGCGGGTCGGCACCAGACAGATGACGGCAGTGGTCACGGGCGACGGGAATCGGTAGACCGTGTGCTGCAGTGACCCATCGACGTTGGTGAGACGCGGCACCACCAGACCGACCTTGGGCTGCGCGTCCAGTCGGTGGACCAACTCGGTCAGCGATCCCGGAGGGGCCACCGTGTCGGGGTTCAAGGCAATGAGGACGTCCGCCTCGGGTCCGCCGCCATCGTCGTACAGGAGAGCCTGGTTCATGCCCCGGGCGTAGCCGACGTTGTCCTCGTTGGCCACGGTGATCACGTTGTGGGCGCGAGCCACCTCGACGCAGGTATCGCTCGAATGGTTGTCGACCACCACGACGTCGAAATCGAGCCCTTCGGCCGCGGCGGGGATCGACGCCAGACATTGATCAAGCAGGTCGGCCGTGTTCCACGACACGATGCCAATGCGGACGCGCATCAGCGAACGGTTCCGGTCACTTCGATGGCGGGACTGATGCGCCGGAGTGGCCCGACCAACAGACGACTGGCCAGATGACGAGCGCGGCGAACCCGCCCAGCCAATGGGCAACCGAGCCTCGATAGTGAAGTCGGCCGCCAATAAGTGCTCCAGTTCGGCCCAGGTGTACTCGCGGACCTGGTCAGCCTGGGCGAAGTACTGCTCGGGTGAGCGCGTCCAGCCGTGCCAGCGGTTTCGCAATTGCTGGCGCAGGCTCACGACGTTGTGCCGGTTCGGGCTGACCACGACCAGCCGGCCGCCCGACTCCGCCACCCGGGCCAGTTCATGGACGGCCACCCGGTCATTCTGGACGCGTTCCAACTCGCCGCTCGACACCACCAAGTCGAATGACCCCGACCGAAACGGCAGGGCTTGGGGATCACCAATCACGACGAGCCCGTTGGTCGAAAGGGCCGCCTCGGCGGAGGTCACCAGCACGACGGCCTGATCGTGGGCACCGACCCAGTTCCCGATCTGTAACCGTCGTTCGGGGAGCGTGTGGTTTCCGCTGTCGAGGGTCGGCGACGCATGGGCTACTCGATGCGGCGGCGGCGCAACCGTCGGCTCGCGACGGGTGCGGTGCCAACGTGAGGTCTGGCCAGGGTGTGCTCGGCCGTGGCTCGGTGGCAGGCGTCGTAGGCGTCGACGGTGGATGCGAGATCGAACTGGTCGGCCGACACCCACCCGTTGGTGCGCAGGCTGCGACGCAGCGTTTCGTCTTCGGCCAGACGGGTGATGGCGGCCGCCAGGGCCACTTCGTTACCCGGCTCGAAGCGCAGGCAGTTGGTGCCATCGACCAAGAACTCGCCTGATCCCCCGACGCCGGTGGCCACCACCGGCGTGCCGCAGGCCATGGCTTCCAGCGGGACCATGCCGAACGGTTCGGGCCATTCACTGGGAAAGATGAAGCAGTCGTGGCTGGCGTACGCCTCGGCCAGGGCGCTGCGTTCAATGCCCTCAATGCGGACCCGTCCACCCAGCCCGAGCTCATTGGCCAGGGCGGTCAGGCGAGCCTGTTCCGCCGGTTCCCCCCTCCCGAGCATGGAGAGTGTTGCCTCTTGCGGGAGCCGCGTCATGGCTCGCAGGAGGGTGTCGGCGCCCTTCCGGGCATCGAGGCGGCTGGTGTACAGCAGATTCCAGCCCCAGGGCCGATCGTCAGTGGGAGCCGGCGGGGGAAACATAGAACGGTCGATGCCCGGATAGATCACCGGGTCGATCGGATAGTGCCACGGAGAAGCCACCCGGGAGGCCGTGCGGGTGAATTCGGAAAGAAAGGTGAAACAGGCATTGTCGCCGAGGTCACCCAGCAGCGCCGGGGTCCGGAAGCCGACCTGGGCCAACCGGCCGGCGCCGCGGCGGAGGGGATTGCCGAACCAGGTCCGACTCCAGGGATCGAGCTCGATCCCGTAAATCAGCCACTCATCGCAGACGGAGTAGAGCATGGGAATGCCCGCGTTCCGTATGGTCGAGAGCAGGCTGAGCGAGAGGGCCCCCATGTGCCACACCGACACCACATCGGGCTGGAAAGCGTCCAAGACCTGGTGAAGCGCCTGTTGGTTGGCCCGCTCGATGGCCAGCTGCTGGCCGAAACCAGGCGTCCAGGGCGAGCCGTCCCGCCAGTACATCTGCAGGGCCCGGTGAACGGGAAAGGCGTTGGGTCGATCGGTGTCGGCCCCGAGGATCTGCTCGTTGCTGCACAGAACTTCGACCTGGTGGCCCCGGGAGGCCAGGCGACTCATCACGTCATCGCAGAGGACCTCATAGCCCCCGAAATGATGCGGCGGATACCAGTTGGTCAGTGTCAGTATCCGAGCCATAAAAGCGAGTCTCTGCGTGGTTGAGCCACGGCTACGCTACACGGCCGTGCCACCGATTCTCCCTCTTCCTGGGCGTACGCATCGGTGACCGAAGTCACCAAACGCACTCGAGTTCGCCCGACCAAGGCCAAAGAAGGGTCCAGCCCGGTACTTCAGGCGCCGGAGGTCTCGGTCATCATCCCGACCTATCGGCGGGCTGATCGACTGAAGGGTGTCATTGAAGCTCTGGCCGAACAAACACTTGATGCCGACCGATTTGAAGTAATCGTCATCGATAACTTTTCCGAGGACTCCACGAAAGACACGTTGGATGCGTTGGCCTTGGACGTTCCCTTTACGATGCGCGTGCTCCAGACCACCTCCAATCACGGACCCGCCCCGGCCCGCAACTTGGGTTGGCGCACGGCCGAGACACCGATTGTGGCTTTCCTGGACGATGACTGCCTGCCCGAGCCGGGTTGGCTCAAGGCCGGGTTGTCCACCATCAGCGCCGACGAGACCTTGGGTGTGGTGCAGGGACGGGTTCGAACTCCCTGGGACTTCGACCCCAACGCCATGCTGCCGTGGTACCACTGTCAGATCATCGAGAAGCCGACCCCCTACTTCGAGGCGGCCAACATCTTTTACCGTCGGGCCGCTCTGGAAATGGCCGATGGCTTCGATGAGAGCATCGGGTGGTGGGGCGAGGACACCGAGCTGGGATGGCGGGTGGTCGAAGGTGGCTGGGGCCGCGGCTTCGCCGCCCATGCCGTGGTCGAACATGCCGTGGTCGCCCGTGGGTGGCGCTGGCACTTTCGCAACGGCTTGTTGGAAGACAACACGGTCCGGATCGCCGGTGATCACCCGAGCTTCCGGGAGGAAGCCTTCTGGCGACCGTGGGCCTTTCGTCGTGAGGACGCCGGCTTCGTCATGGCCGTGGTCGGCCTGGTGGGTGCCCTCAAGTTTCGGCCGGCCTTATTGTTGGCCCTGCCCTATGTGATCTGGCGCCGGCCCCGCAAGAGCCATGGCGCCCCCTTGGCCGTCATGGCCCAACGGGTGGCCGTCGACGCCGGCCGCAGCGCCAGCCAATTAAAGGGCGCGGTACGGCACAAGGTCATGGTCATCTGAGATGCGCCGATCTTCCTCCCTCCTGGAAAACGTGCGAGTGAGCCTGCGCGTCCGTGAAGCCTTCATGTGGCTCATTCCGGTCCTCGTCCTCTTCGCCGCCTTTGCCTTGTCGGAGAAGAAGGAACTCGAAGTCATCGGCGTCTGTATCGCCCTGCTGCTCTTCGCCTTCATGCTGCACCGACCGGGCGGCACCCTGATCGCGCTGGTCATTTTCCTGCCCCTTGAGGGCACCCTGTTCGGGATCCTCTACGGATTCCATGTCCCTGGTTCATTCCTGCGCGAAGCCAGTTCCATCAAGGAACTCATGGTGGTCACGCTGTTCGTGGCCGGGATGCGCGAAGTGCGAGATTCCGGCAAGAAGTTCGATCGAATCGACATTGCTGCCCTGCTGTATATCGGCGTGACCACCGCCTACCTCATCGCTCCACACGTCTTTTCGGCGCTCGCTCCGGACCAGTTCAGCGCTCGGATCCTCGCCTATAGGGCGGACATTTTCTACGTACTGATCTTCCTTGGTGTCCGACATGCACCCATCACTGCGAAAATGCGAGAACGCTTCAATGTGACCCTGATGGTCATGGGCGGATTCCTGGCCGCGATCGGGATCTACCAGAAGCTCGATCCGGCGGGATTCTCCAACTTCATTCTCAACACCTGTCACGTGCTGTCGTATCAGATCAATGTGCTGAATATTCCATTCTTCACGGCGTACTCGAACCTCATCGAGCTCTCAGCTACGCCGTTGCGAGTGACGTCGCTGCTCTTCAGTTCGTATGACATCGGTGACTACCTGGTGGTGGTGGTCGCCATCGCTGCCGTCCGCATCACCCGCAATTACAAGAATCCGTGGAACTACCCGGTGCTGGCCGTTGTCGATGGGAACGATCTTCTTCACCCAAGCCAGGGCCAATGAGATCGCTGCAGTCGTACTGCTGATACTTATCGGCCTCCCGACCGCCAAGTCGCCAGTGGAAGGCCGACTTCGGATCGGCGCCGTCATTTTGGTGGGAGCCATCCTGGTCGTGCCGACGTTGGCCCACTCATCTCGGTTCTTCAACAACTCGGTGGCTGCCCAGTCGTCGACTGGTCACATTTATGAGTTCGACCAAGGCGTCGGCATCATCTACTACTACCCACTTGGGCTGGGCTTGGGCCAGCAACCCGGCGTGGCCAACCGAGTTGGAACACTGGCAACGCTGATCAACGGCGGCGACAACAGCGACAACATGATCACGCAGGTGGGCGATGAATTGGGCCTGCAGGCACTGATTCCGTGGCTGGCCATGATGATTTTCGCTTTGATTGCCCTCAAACGAAGAGCGTCGACCGGTGACCTGATGGCGGTCACCGGCGGATTCGCCCTACTCGGCATCGTGATCTGCGGCCAGTTCCATCACGTCTTTTTGGAGTTCCCGGTGCCCTGGACCCTCTGGGCCATGGTGGGAATGGGCCTTTCCACATTCGAAACTGGCCCATTTCCACAAAATCAGCTCGAAGCGAACTCGTACCCATCAATGCTCGGTGTACGGTAACCCGCTGACGCATTATGGAACTTCGCCGCTATTTACGCCTTATTCGTCAACGGCTCCTCCTGATTCTGGTGGCCGTCATCGCCGGAGCCGGAGTCGGCTACGCCATTACGTCGCGCACCCCGTCCTACACGGCCACGGCGACGCTCTTCGTGGGTACCACCAACTTCGGGCAGAACCAGGAGTTCCTGTACCAAGAAGCTGACGTCAACGAAATCGTGGACACCTATGCGGTGATGATCACGTCACCGTCCATCGCGCAAAAGGCCATCAACCAGACCCACATCGATGCCTTCGCCGGCGCGGTATCAGCGGAGACCACCGCCACCGTGGTCACCAACACCCAGCTGATTGATCTTTCGGTCACCAACCCGAATGCGGCCGATGCCATTCGATTGGCCAATGCCGTCAGCCGCGCCTTCGTATCGCAGATTGAGTCCTATGCGGTTACCGGGGCCGGACCGGTGGTCACCAACGTGCCCGCCCACGTGTCGCAACCGGCCACCTATGCCAGCGCCAGTTCGTCCGGGCTGACCAAGCGAGTCATCCTCGGCGCCGCCTTCGGTCTCATCGTGTCCATCTTCTTGGTGCTGTTGTTGGACTACCTCGACATCACCATCAAGAGTGCCGACGAGCTGGAGCGCCGCTTGGGCCTCCCGGTGCTCGGCATCGTGCCTCGCTTCACCTCACTGCCACTCGACAGCAGCCCGAATACACCGGCTTCGGTTTCGCCGCGAATTCCTCAGGGAGCCCCGAATGGCTAGGACACGGTCGACTCGCATTCCAATTGCCGACGAGCGCAATACATTCGAAGAAGCGCTTGCGCATCATCCGTTCCAACCTGAGCGTGGCCCTGATTGACCTCGAACGACCAACGGTCATCTTCACCAGTGCCAGCCCGGGCGAAGGCAAGACCGTCACCTGCGCCAATCTCGCCATGTCCTTTGCGGCCGCCGGCAAGCGCGTGGTGCTGGTCGACCTCGACCTGCGCCACCCCAACTCACACAAGTTGATCGGCGCCCACAACGAATACGGCGTGTCCGATGTCCTGCTGGGTCGCCGCACGCTGGAAGAGTCGATTCAATACATCGGCCTTCCCACGCCTCGTGGTCAGAGCGAGTGGGGCCTGTACTTCCTGGCCACCGGACCTCCCGTGGCCAACCCCACCGAACTGCTCGGCAGTGGTCGTACCGGCCAACTCCTCGAGGGCCTGGCTCGTCAGGCTGACCTGGTGCTCTTGGACACTCCCCCGGTGCTGCCGGTGGCCGACACCTTGGTCATCGGTCGGATGGCCGCCGGCGCCGTGCTGGTCACTGAGTCGCGCAACACGGCCATCGATGCCGTCACCAAGGCCAAGGATCTCCTGACCCGTAATCAGACCCGACTGCTGGGTGTGGTGCTCAACAAGTTCCAGGTCCGCGACGCCCGGGGCACGTACTCCTACGGCTACGGCTACGGCTACGGCAATCGTCCTGAGCTCGAAGACCTTGATTACGGAGAGCCGGCACCATCGACCAATGGATCGGGCACCCACGCGTTCGGACGCCGAGGGCGCGTCAAGGACGAATTCGACTCCTCGGAGGAGTGAGCCGGACCCCTCGCCGGACGCCTTGATCGTGCCCGGCTCGAGCCCCATCAGCGTGATGATTGACGCGCAGACGTTGTCGTCGGTCGCCAAAGGCGGTGGCATCTCGTCCTACACCCGGGCCCTCTTGGCTCAGCTGGCGGCCCGCCCCGATATGACGGTCTCGGCCTTGGCCGACGCCGGCGTCGCCCTCCCCGAGGGCGTGACCCGGATCCCCCTGCATCGCCTGATCAGCCAACCCCGCCTGGAATCGGTCGAACACGCCCTGCGGGTGCCGCTCGACGTGCGCCGGCACCGCCCACCGGGCGCCGTCTTCCACAATCCCTCCTTTCACGCTCCCCGGGGCATTCGGGCCCCCTGGGTACAGACCCTGCTCGATGTGATCCCTTTGATCGACGATGCTCCCGACCTGGCCGTCCTACGGTCTCGCTGGAAGCGCTTCGGGCCTCGCTATCGGGACGCGTCGGCCATCATCGCCATTTCCCGGCACGCGGCCGACGAGGGCATGCGGCTGCTCGACCTCGACGCCCGCAAGGTGACGGTGGCCCACCTCGGGGTGGATCCGAAGTTCTGCCCGTCGGCCGAGGGGCCGGCCGATCCGCCCTACCTGTTGGTGGTCAGCGAGTTCAGCGCTCGCAAGGGGTTCGCCGAGGCCTTCGCCGTGCAGGATGCCTTGGTGGACGCCGGCTATCCCCATCAGCTCGTGGTGGCCGGTCGGGTCCAACCCTGGGCCAAGGACGAACTGGCCCGCCTCCATGCCCGGGCCCGGCATCCTGAGCGGATCGAGATCCGGGGGTTCGTTCCCGATCTGGTGGCGCTCTACCAAGGGGCCAGTGGCTTCCTCATGTCCAGCCGCTACGAGGGCTTCGGCCTGCCGCCGCTCGAGGCCATGGCCTGCGGCGTGCCGGTGGTGGCCTTCGCCAATTCCTCGGTGACCGAGGTCATCGAAGGCGGCGGCCAACTGGTGCCCGACGGCGACGTCGAAGCCATGACGGCGGCCATACGCCACGTGCTCGACGACCCTCGGTTCGCCGCCGAAGAACGACAGCGCGGGCCCGCCCGGGCGGCGCAGTTCACCTGGGAACGGGCCGCCGACATTCACGCCGAGGTCTATCGATCGGTGGCGGACGCGTCATGAGCCCGCCCCCGCCGGTCCAGGTCCTCCTCGATGCGCAGTCACTCACCACCGTGGTCGACGGCAGCGGTACCGGTACCTACGTGCGCGGCCTCATCGGCGGATTGCAACGCCGCGGTCCCGACATCGCGCTGTCGGTGCTGGCCGCGCCCGAGGCTCGGCTCGAGGGCACCCACCTCGTCCCGGTGCATCGGATCACGCAACGTCCCCGGGCCCGATTGATGGAGAACGCCGCCCGCCTACCGTTTGATGTGCGCCGTCAGCGCCGCCGCACCCATGGCGCCGTCTTTCACAATCCGTCATTCCACGCCCCGTGGGGCATGCAGGCGCCGTGGGTGCAGACCTTGCACGATGTGATTCCGCTGGTCTTCGACGCCCCCGATCTCTCCGCCCTGCGCGCCCGCTGGCAACGGTTCGGTCCCCGCTATCGCCAGGCTTCGGCCGTGATCGCCGTGTCCCGTCACGCCGCCGATGAAGGCATCCGATTGCTCGACCTCGATCCCAATCGGGTCCACGTGGCGCTGCACGGGGTGAGCGAGCGCTATCAACCGTCGGCCAGCGGTCCCAGCGATCCGCCCTACCTGTTGGTGGTCAGCGAGTTCAGTGCCCGCAAGGGTTTCGCCGAGGCCTTCGCCGTCAACGACGCGCTGGTCGACGCCGGCTATCCCCATCACTTGGTGGTGGCCGGCCGGGTGCACGATGGCGTGAAAGACGACCTGGCCCGGCTGCACGCGGCGGCACGGCATCCCGATCGCATACGCATCGAAGGGTTCGTGCCCGACCTGGTGGCGCTCTACCAAGGTGCGACCGCCTTCCTCATGACCAGCCACTACGAGGGCTTCGGCCTGCCGCCCCTCGAGGCCATGGCCTGTGGCGTGCCGGTGGTGGCCTTCGCCAACACATCGGTCACCGAGGTGGTCGAAGGCGGCGGCGAGCTGGTGGCCAACGGCGACGTGCCGGCCATGGCGGCGGTCGTGCGCCGGTGGTTGGACCATCCGGCCGCGGCCGCCGAAGCCCGGGAGCGCGGCGTCGCCCATGCGGCCCAGTTCACCTGGGATCGTTCCGCCGCCATGCACGCCGACGTCTACCGCTCGGTGGCCGAGGCCGGTCGTTGATGCGCGTCGCCATGGATGCCCGCCGGCTCCAGGATCAGCCGTACACCGGCGTCGGCCGCATCATGATCGGCCTCTTGCCCCACGTGGCGGCCGAGGTTGAGCTGGTGCTGCTCACCGACGCTCGACGTCCGCCGCCCGAATTGGGTGCCTTGGCGGGCGCCGTCGAAGTGGTGCCCCTGCGGGTGCCACCCCGTCTCCCTGAAGTGACCTGGCTGCAGGGGCCGGCCGCCAACTGGCTGCGGCACTTTGACGGACTCTTCCATGGCACCTACAACGCGGTCCCATTTGTCGGCCACCGCCCGTCGGTGGTCAGCATGTACGACCTGACGTGGGAACACCACCCCGAGGACTTCTCCGCCGCCCATCGCTATGCCTTCATGGTGCAGGCCCGCTGGTCCGCCCGGCACTGTGGCGCCGTGCTGACCTGTTCGGAGTTCTCGCGGCAGGACATCATCACCACCTACGGCGTAGCGGCCGATCGCGTCTTCAACGTGCCGCCCTCGTTGGACGGCAACTTCTCACCCGACCGGGCTGCGGCGGCCGGACCCGTGCTCGCTCGACTGGGTGTCAATGGTCCGTACATTGTGGCCATGGGTGGAGCCAAGCGCCGAGGACTGGCCATGGCGGTGGAGGCCTGGCGACGACTCCCCTCTGAGAGTCGACCCACGCTGGTGGTGATCGGATCCGAAGCGCCCACCCCGGAAACCGGTGTCGTCCACGCCGGCCGGCTCAACGATGCGGACTGGTCAGCCGTCCTGGCCAGCGCCTCCGCCTTTTGCTATCCGACCCGCTATGAGGGGTACGGCATGCCGGCGTTGGAGGCGGCTGTCTCAGGTGTGCCCGTCGTGTGCGCGCCGATCGGCCCGCTGCCCGAGGTGCTGGGCGACGCCGCCGAATGGTGTCCGAGCCCCACCGCACCCGACATTGCCGCCGGGTTGACTCGGGTGTTGACCGACCCAGTCCGAGCCTCGGACCTTCGCCGGGCAGGCATGGCCCAAGCCGCCCACTCCCCCACCTGGGCCGAGAGTGCGGCGACCCAACTGCGGGCCTACGAGCTGGCCCTTTCATGAGCCGTCCACCTGTTTCCGTCGTGATCGTGACGTGGAACAGCGCGCCGGTCATTGAGGGCTGCCTCCTGTCGTTGCTCCACCAACTGCCGGCCGACGCCGAACTGATTGTGGTTGACAATGCCAGCCGCGACGACACGGTGGCCGTGGTCCGACAGGTGGCGCCCCGGGCCAACGTGGTCGTCAACACCACCAACCGTGGCCTGGCGGCCGCCAACAACCAGGGCATGGTGACGGCCACCGGCGAGCGCTTCCTGATCTGCAATCCCGACGTGGTGTTCGCCCCGGGAGCGTTGGCCGCGATGGTCGACGTCATGGACCGCCATGACCGAGCGGCCTGGGTGGTACCCAGGCTCATGTACGAGGACGGCACGCTCCAGACCAGTGTCGGCGACCTGCCGACGTTGTCCGAGGCCCTGCTGGGCCGTCAGGTGGCGCGGCAAGCGGGCACCGGGCACGGACTCGGGCTTCTGGTGGGACGGCTGGCCGCACAATGAGGAACGGTCCGTTGGCCGAGCCTTCGAGTGCGCCTATCTCATCCGTCGCACGGCGGTCGACCAAGTGGGGTTGCAGGACGAGCGCTACTTCCTGGACTGGGAAGGCCTCGACTGGACCGAACGCTTCCGGCGTCAGCAGTGGGAGATCTGGTTCTCGCCCACCGCCGAGGTGTTGCACCTGGGTGGGACGAGCCGCAGACAAGTGCCATTCCGATCGGTGTACCTCCAGCACAAGGGCATGTACCTCTACTTCTCTGATCGATCGCCCAAGTTCGCTCGCCCACTCCTGGCGCTCGCTTTCGGCGCGCGAGGACTGTTCAAGTTGGGCGTGACGCGGCTCGGTGTACCGCTCTACGCCTGGGGTCACCGGGATCGCAAGACCACGGCCAGTTGAACGATCGTTGGACCAAGAGGGTGATTCGCCGGGTGTTTCTGCAGTGAACGTGCGCCTATTCTCGCTGGTCATCACTGCTATAGGATTGGCGACATCCCTTTCTTGGACGTGTGAACTGCATGCCTGAAAACATCGAAACTTCGCTTAATTGGCCCGAATCCGGGCTGAAGGGCGTGCCAGATGCCGAGGGCCCTCTCACGTACACCATGCCCTCGCATGAGC
Source organism: uncultured Acidimicrobiaceae bacterium (assembly GCA_963730785.1). Taxonomy (GTDB): domain Bacteria; phylum Actinomycetota; class Acidimicrobiia; order Acidimicrobiales; family RAAP-2; genus Bog-473. The sequence goes on along the minus strand of CAVSTF010000010.1, from coordinate 121,069 downwards.
GGCACGATCCGACCGAGAACCCTGGCGATGAGAAGACCGTTTCCTTAGACGAGGATCTTCAGTTCACGACGCAGCTCGATTTCGGCGCCAACCCAATGGGCGATCACGACGCTGGCTACTTCAGCCAACCACTGTTCGGTGATCGGCCTGACGCGTTGACGGGTTCCGATGAACCCATTCCAGCGGCCGGCAATGTCATCACCTGGCCGCCGTTGGTACGCACCCGGCAGCGCCCGCTCTGGTCGCGCCTCGGGCGATCGGGTATCGCCGTGCCGCTGCTGGTGATCGTCCTGCTGGCCTTGGGTGCCGGTGGCTACAAGGCCTACAAACACTTCACCAAACCGAAGATCGTTCCGGCGGTGAGTTCGGCCGGCATATCGCCCAATGCCGCAGTCAAGGTGGTGAATGGTCCGGCCTGCCGAGCCAGTCACACCACCACCACGGTGGAACTGGCCGCGTCGCGTGCCGCCAATGGCTTCTTCGCCATCGCCACCACCGGCACGGTGGCCAACAGCGGCTCGTCCACCTTGCATGGTTTGGCGGTCCACGTCCTCATCACCTACGCCGACGGGGCCCAGACGACCCAGACGGTGCTGGCCAATAAGGGTCAGGACATTCCGGCCAAGAGCACCAAGACGTGGTTTGGAACGGCCGAGTACACCGATGGCAGTGTGCCGCCGATCAAGGTGGCCATCTCAAGTGTGGGCGCCTCGTCGCCGACGCTGTCCGCCTGCCAATAATCAGGGAACGGGCAATTACGGAACGGGCACGGCCTTGATGGTGCTCTTGGAGCCGCGGCAGGGCTTCGTAGAGCGTGCTGCCGTCAGGCGACAGTGAGATACCAGCGCAATATTGACTGATGTTCAGCACCTTGGACACGGTCCCCTTGGCCACGTTCACCTCAGCGATGGTGTCGCTGGTCGAGATGTCCGATTCCGCCCGCAGCACGTAGAGCGTGTTGCCATCGGGGCTGAGCACCATGCTCTTGGCCGGGCCACCGGTGCCGAACTGGTTGACGTAGAGACCGCCGATGAAGGCCAAGTGCCCGACGGTGCCATTGGGTTGGAGGACCAACGTTCCCCTCGTGGTGGGCTGCAGCGCCAACGCGACCGTGCTCACGGGTAGCGCGTACGGCAGTCCGAGACCATTTGAAGTACCCACGCCGAAGACCTGACGAGCCGCGCTGGCCGCAGTGCCGGTACCGCGGAACGCAATGATGGAATCGCCGGCGGCATTGACGGCCACTTGGTACACCGGACTCGGCGATTTGGCGGACGATGTGTAGCGACCGTTCTTGCCGTTGTACCAAACCTCGGCCGGATAGGCGCCGCCCGTCGTACCGATGGCCAGGGTGCCACCGTTGGCCGACATCGAGATGGTGTCGGCCTTGTTGCTGACCTGCTCGGCCGTCACCAGTCGGTGCGTGGTGATGTTCACCTGATACATCGCCTCTTGGCTGCCCAGGGTGGTGAGGGCCCACATGGTGCCGTTGGCCAATGGCTGCGTGATGCCATCGATCACGCCGGGAATGGTGACGTTGGTAGCGGCGGCGGCGGCCGGTGTGGCCGTCTCGGCCAACGCCAATGCCGCAACGGAGGTTGAAGCCAGGGTCACCCCGGCCATCGCCACGGCGACACGAGATCGGTGGCTCTTGCGCGCCGTTGATGGATCGTGTCCGTATGCCATCTGTCTACCGATCGTTGGTTCCCCGGTATGCCACCACCGGTGTGCGAGCAGCCGCCATGATAGGTCCCTTCATCAGAGGGTCGGATTCGATATCGGGTTGGTGCCTGGCCAGCGAATGGGGCGGCCGACCGCCAAAGGGGGACTCCTCAGCAGTCATGGGCATCTATCGCCACACCGGACAGCGTCCGGGTCACTTGGTGCGCCATGGTCCCTGGCACCTGGTCAAACACGCCGCGCCGCATCAAGCACGGACACACACGAACGATCGTTGAGGCCGACGTCACCAAACGACGGCGGCTGGTCACGGCGGGCTATTTCGGCGCCCTGATCGTGATCGCCCTCATCGTCATGATCGGCTTCACCTACGGTCCGCTCAACGCGGCCCGGGACAACCTCAACAATGCCAAGGCGATTATTTCGCAGGACATCGGCAACAAGGCCCTCCTCACCACCTCCTCCGGCCGGGCCGAGTTGATGTCAGACCTGGGTCAGGTATCCAAGGACGCCGCCTTAGCCAATTCGGAGTTGACCGACTCGGAATCCTTCAAAATTCTCGGTGCCCTTCCGGTGATTCATACCCAACGGGTGGGGGTGATTCAGCTGTCGGCCGACCTCGAGCAGGCGGTACAGGTCGCCAACAACATGTTGAGCTCGCTCACCAACCTGGTCGACCACAGCCACGGCACGCATGTCTCGCTCGCCGCCTTGGCCTCGCTGCAGCGCAATGTGGTGTCGGGGCATCAGACCATGGCTCCGCTTGACCGGTCATCGAGCGGGCTGTGGGGTCCGATCGCTAAGGCCCGAACGACGTTCGACCACGAGGACGCCAAGGTGGTGCGCCTGCTCTCGCTGAGTGCCAAGACCATCGCCTTCGCCCGACCGTTCTTGGGGTCCGCCGGTCCGCGGACCTATCTCATCGCGGGCATGAACAACGCCGAGATGCGTGACTCGGGCTCGGTCCTTTCGCTCGACCTGCTCACCGCCAGCGGCGGCACCTTCAACATTCAGCACGACAGTTCCTACGCCAGCTACGCGCTGACGAAGCCGGCGCCCGTGGCGTTGCCGGCCGGAACCGAACAAGTCTTCGGCGCTTATCTGCCGACCCAGAACTGGCCCAACACCGATGCCACGGCGGACTTTGCCTTGAGTGGCCAGAGCATGCAGGGCATGTTCAAGGCGGCCACCGGGCAGACGGTCAACGGGGTGATCGGGATTGACCTGCCGGGCGTGGCCAGCATCTTGGCGCTGACGGGGCCCGTGTCGGTGCCGGGGATTGATCAGCTGGTCGACGCGTCGAATGTCAGCGATCTGCTGCTCAATAAGGAGTACCAGGGCCTGACGGTGAACGACTCGCAGATTGAGCGGCGGGACAAGATCGCCGCCACCGTGAAGGCGGCCGTCAACAAAATGAAACAGGAGCACGTCGACATCGACCAGTTCGCCAACGCGCTGTCGTCGGACGTGCAGGGCCGGCACCTCATGGTCTGGAGCGACGATCCGACCACCGAGCACGGCTTGGGCACGCTCGATGCCGCCGGCACACTGACCACTTTCAATAAGGCTCGCACCTTCCATCTGGCCGTCGAGAACTCGACTTCGGACAAACTCGACTACTTCGTCCGGGTAGGCGTCACCATGCACATCACCCTCGACGCCCAGGGCAACGCCGTCATCAACACCACCGTGCTCGTGCATAACGGGGCCTTGCCGGGGCAGGCGCCCTCCTACCAATACGGGCCGGACGGGGTGAACTCCTTTACCCCCGGCCAATACGTGGCCCGGGTATTTCTGTGGGGTCCTATGGGGTCGACCATGCCCGGCTCCGTCGACGAGTCCGGCCTGCAACTGGTCCAGACCCACTTCTCGCTGTTGGCGCAGCAGCAGAGTTCGGCCTCCTTTGCCACCGTGATCCCCCATGCGGTGGTGAACGGGCGGCTCAAGCTGGAGCTCATCCCCCAGGCTCGGCTGGTGCCCGATGACTTGACCGTCGACGTGTCGGCGCCCGGCTGGACCGTCACGGGAGCGACCCACCTGACGACCAAGTGGGGCAAGAACCTCGGGCTGAGTTGGGGCGCCACGCACTAGGACCGCAAGTTTGGGGGTCCGGCGACGTTTCCCCTGGTGAGAGTCACAAGACGCAGGGGGGGTCCATAAATTCGGGCCGTTTCCGGATTACCGTGGTGCGTCCCCTTCATGAGCACATAAGGAACCAAATGGCCGTTCGGCGTTCAACCCATTTTCGTATCGCCGCCTCGGTGGCCGCCGTGCTCGGCGCGTCTGGATTGCTCTTCGCCACCTCCGGTCTGGCCGGCGCCGCTGGATCGACGTCCCCTCCGGCCGGGAGCACGCCGACTTCGTGTTCGGTCAGCACCACCTTGACCTTGCCGGTCAGTGGCACCCCGGTCAGCGCGTCGCTCAGCGAAACCTGCACCTTTGCCATCGGGTCGCCCGTCAACTTCGCCTACGGCAGCTCCTCGGTGGCCCCCGTCACGGCCGGCAGTAACGGTCTCATCACGGTCAACGTCAGCGCCAAGGACCCGCAGATCTCCTTCAACGGTGGCTCGTTCTTGCCGGCGGTCTACGGCGTGAACACCCTGACGGCGACTGGGCTCAACTCGAGCGGCGGGACGAACACGGCGACCTATCTGATCGACCTGGTCCAGGCTTCGGCGATCTCCAACACGAACTCGGGTGCAACGGGTTCGGGTTCGGGTTCAAGTTCAAGTGCGGGCGGTACCAACAGCGGCAGTAGTAGCAGTAGCAGTGGCGGTCTGGCCTTCACCGGGGCCGACCTGGCGCTGCTGATCGCGGCCGCCGTTGTGCTCATCCTTTTGGGTGGCGGGGCGATTATGTACACACGTCGACAGACTGGACGGCACTCGTCGGAGGGCTGAACCTGGTCTGAACCTGGCGGCGGCTACGACTCCGGATTGGGGGTCGGCGTCGACCAGATCAGCGAATACAGGAACCGGGTTGAGGCGGCAATCTCCTCAAGCATGAGTCGGAAATCCTCGGCCTCACCACCCATTGGGTCCGGCGTGTCGTCCTCGGGAGCCTCACCCACCAGATCCATCGGCCGCCGGCCCGCACCCAAGCGCAGGAGCCATTCGAAGAGTGGTTCACCGGGATAGCGCGGACCCTTCGTCCTCCCCCGCCGAACGATCTCGCGCAGGGTGTACGTCTTGGTGAAGGCACTGGAGTCGCTCACCATGACCTCCCGGACGTGATCCCGAGCCATAGCGATGATGAGATCGGATCGGGCGATGTCGCTGGTCGTCAGGTGGTGGGATGCATGGTCGGACAGGTCCAGCCCGAAATGGGCGCCCTGCTCCAGGAGCGCTGACGGGGGCATGCGCAGTGATCCCCGGATACCGGCCGACGAGACGGTGACGCCCTCCGGGCCGTGCTCGGCCACAAGCTGGGCGAAGAACCCTTCGGCCGACGGCGAGCGGCAGAGGTTCCCCGTGCAGAGGAAGAGGACGTGCATGGCCGCCTACATTCGCACACGGTCCTGGTGCCTGGCGGGCAGGGGAACGGAACGGGCGGAGGACTTCGCCCAGCCCAGTAGCGTGACTCGGTGACGTTTTGGCGAAAGTGGCGGTCCACGTGAGCATGCCCCCACATGCGATGCCCGGTGGTGGCGGTCGGGGCGGCGGCTTCGCCGGCTTCCGGTCCATCCGCCAGGACCGCTCCGTGCTCCAGCACCGGGTCAAGAAGGGCACCGCCCGGCGCATGCTCACCTTCGCCGTGCCGTACAAGAAGATCCTGGCCATCTTCTTACCCACCGTCGTGCTCGATGCGATCGATCAGCGCCGTCAGCCCCCTCATCCTCCGCGAGCTGATCGACGTCGGCATCCTGAAGCACAAGGCCGACCTGGTGATCATCCTCGCCCTCATCGCCGGTGGCATTGGCCATCTTCGAAGCCGGCATGTCGCTGGTGCAGCGCCGGGCCTCGGCCTTCATAGGCGAAGGTTTGATCTTTGACATGCGATCGAAGGTGTTCCGCCATATCCAGGCCATGCCGCTCGCCTTCTTCACCCGAACCCAGACCGGTGCGCTGGTCAGTCGCCTCAACAACGACGTCATCGGCGCCCAACAAGCCTTCACCGATCTGCTCTCCAACGCGGTGGGCAATGTCGTCACCGTGTTGATCGTGCTGGGCACCATGTTCGTCCTCAGCTGGCAGATCACCCTGGTGTCGTTGGTGCTGCTCCCCGTGTTCCTCATTCCGGCCCGCATCGTCGGTCAGCGAGTGGGCTCGCTGACCATGGAGGGCTACAAGCTCAACACCGAAATGAACATGGTCATGCAGGAGCGGTTCAATGTGGGCGGGGCCATGTTGGTCAAGCTGCTGGGCCGGCCCGAGACCGAAGCAAACGACTTCGACACCAAGGCCGGCCGGGTGCGCGACATCGGCGTGGCGCAGGCCACCTACGCCCGAGTGTTCTTCGTGGCGCTGACCCTGACCGCCTCGCTGGCCACGGCCATCGTCTATGGGTTCGGCGGCGTGGCGGCCGTGCGGGGCGCACTGGCCGTCGGCACCGTGGTCGCCCTGACCCAATACCTGACCCGGTTGTATGGACCGCTGACCCAGTTGTCGAACCTCAATCTCGACGTGGTGACCTGCCTCGTCTCTTTCGAGCGCCTCTTCGAAGTGCTCGACATCGTGCCCATGATTCAGGAGGCCGCCGATCCCGATTGATCTGGCGCGAGGCTCGGCCTCCATCGAATTCGAGAACGTCAACTTCACCTACCCGAGCGCCGACGAGGTGTCGCTGGCGTCCTTGGAAGCGGTGGCCGTGCTCGAGTCGGGACCACGGCCCGAAATCCTGCACGGGATCTCGTTCAAGGTGGAGGCCGGGACACATGGTGGCCTTGGTGGGACCATCGGGCGCGGGCAAGACCACCATTTCGGCCCTGGTGCCCCGGCTCTATGACGTGACGGCCGGGACGGTGCGCCTGAACGGCGTGGACGTGCGCAAGGCCTCGCAGCAATCGATCCGGGACGTGGTGGGCGTGGTCACCCAGGACCCGCACCTCTTCCACGACACCTTGCGGGCCAATCTCCTCTACGCCCGTCCCGACGCCACCGAGGCCGATGTGTTGTCGTCGTTGGAGTTGGCCCAGATCGGGCACTTGGTGGGCGAGTTGCCCGATGGTCTGGACACGGTCATCGGCGAACGGGGCTACCGGCTGTCCGGCGGCGAGAAGCAGCGGGTGGCGCTGGCCCGGTTGATGCTCAAGTCACCCGACATCGTGGTGCTCGACGAGGCAACGGCGCACCTGGACTCCGAGTCCGAAGCGGCGGTGCAGCGAGCGCTGCGCACCACCTTGACCGGGCGCACCTCGCTGGTCATTGCCCACCGGCTCTCCACCGTGCGCGAAGCCGACGAGCTGCTCGTCATCGATGACGGCCGGATTGTCGAGCGCGGCACCCACGCCAGCTTGCTGGCCGAGGACGGGCTGTACGCCGACCTGTACCGGACCCAGTTCGCCGATCAGGAATCTGGGGTGGACGACCCGGCGGCGTGAGCGGGGCGAGACTTAGAGTGATGAGGGCGGACGCAAGGGGGCGACATGGGTGGGACGCTGGGTTGGTGGGGTCGGGCCATTCGCGGTGCGGCGGCGGTGGTCATCCTGGGCAGCGGAATGGTGCTGGGCGGGGCGGCGGTGGCGTCGGCGGCGGTCGCGTCGGCGGCGGGGGCGGTCGCACCGAGTCAGTACGCACCGGTTGATCGACCCGGCCCGGCGCTGAGTGTGCCGGCGTCCACGCTGTCCGCCGCGCTGACCTGCGGGCAGTCGCTCGCCGGCGTCTCCCGTGACGTGGTCCTGATGCTGGAACCCACGTTGGTCAGCCTGCAGCAGGCCTACAGCTGGAACTACGTGCCCGCCTTTACGGCCAACCACATCCCCTACTGCGAAGTCGCCGTCCCTGACGACGGCGACGGTGACGTGCAGGTGGCGGCCGAGTACATCGTCAATGCGATCCGGGTCGTGCACGCCGCCACCGGGCGCCAGGTCGAGCTCTTCGGCTGGAGTCAGGGAGCCAGTACGAGCCCGCGTTGGGCCTTGCGCTGGTGGCCCGACATCCGGCCCATGGTGGCCAGCCAGATCGGGTTGGAACCCGACAACGAGGGTGGATCGGGCACCGTCACCGCCATTTGCATCGCCGGCATCCTGCCCTGCGTCCCGGCGGCCTGGCAGGAGGTGCGCCGGATCACCGGGGAGGCGTCGAACTTCATGACGGCCCTCAACTCCGGGCAACAGACCTTCCCGGGCATTGCCTATACCAACGTCTACAGCCTGACCGACGAGGTGGCGGGACCCAACTTCGGGCCCGATCCGGTGGGACCGCTGCCCCCCGCACCCAACGTGCTCAACGTCAACGAGCAGGCCGAGTGCCCCACCCAGCTCTATGAGCACCTCACCATCACGGCCTCGTCGATGGCCTACGCCGTTGTCATGGCCGCCATCAACTCGCCGGGCCGACTGCCCAACCTTTCCAAGATCGACTTCGGGCAGGTCTGCAGCAATCTGCTCATGCCGTATGTCACGCCGATCTCCTTGGTGACGGCGGAGGCCAGTATCTTGGCCACGTTGCCCGGGCGGCTGCTGACCGGCCAGGTGGCGGCCGAACCGCCGCTCAAGTGCTACGTCTACGCCAGCGGTTGTCCGGCGAGCTAAGCGAGCTAGGCGGGATCGGGTCGCAGAACGGCCGACAACTGGTCGGCCACCGGGGTGAACTCGGGCATCACGAAATCCCGACGCAGCCAGTTGGCCCCGTCGACGACGAGGGTGTGCCCGGTGACGAAGGAGGCGTAGGGCGAGCACAGCCAGGTGACGGCCCAGCCCAGTTCATGGGTGCGGCCGAGCCGGCCGGCCGGCGAGCGGTGGGCATCGACGGACTCGCCATCGGGACGGAGTGCTTTGAGGTCCTCGCGCATGTCGTCGTGTGGAAAGAGACCGGGCGCGAGGGCATTGACCCGAACGCCGTCGGGGGCCCATTCCACGGCCAGCGACTTGGTCAGGTTGCCCACGCCGGCCTTGGCCGCGGCCGCATGGGCCATGCCCGGCCCGCCGGTGAAGGACTGGGTGGCCAGGATGTTGACGATCGAGCCGGCCGTGGCCCGCTTGACCAGTCGGCGGTGCAGCTCCTGGCTGCAGAAGAAGGTGCCGTCCAAGACAATGTTGGTGACCGAGCGGAAGGCGTTGGGCCGCATGTCGGCCGCCAGCACCGGGAAGTTGGCCGCCGCGTTGTTGACCAACACGGTGGCCGGACCGAGCTCGTCTTCTATGACGTCGAAGGCGGCGGCAATCTGATCCGGCTCTCTAATGTCGGCGCCGGCGTGCGCCGCCCGGCCGCCGATCGCCTCAATCGCGGCCACGCCGGCCAGGCGGTGTTCTTCGGAGCGGGAGAGGACGCCGATGGCGGCGCCGCATCGAGCGAGCTCCAGCGCGATGGCTCGGCCGAGCCCGGTGCCGGCCCCAGTGACGATGGCGGTGGTGCCGGCGAAGGTATCGGGCGGCAACATCGACGTGCCGAAAACTGGCGGTTCAGGTAAACCCATGTCGTCTACTTCCCTTCGAATTCGGCTTGTTGCTTCTTGGCCTTGGCGGCGTAGCCCAACGTCATGTCGTCGGATACGAACTCGACGGACGCGCTCATGGCCTCGAACTTCATCGACTCGGTCAGCCCCCGATACGCAAACGCGTCAATGGTCCGCTTGATCGATTGCACGGCCAAGCGGCGCGTTGGCGGCGATGTCGGCGGCGATACCCAAGGCGGTCGGCAACAGCTCGTCGGGGGTGGTGACTTCTTGCACGATCCCCAGCCGCTCCGCCTTCTCGGCCGTGATGCGGCGCCCGGTTAGCGCCAGCAGTTTGGCGCCCCCGGCCCCGATCTCGTGGGCCAACCGGAGATCACCGCCGGCATCGATGGAGACGCCGACCTGGGCCTCCGGTAAGGCGAAGATGGCATCGGTCGAGGCGACCCGGATGTCGCACATCAGGGCCAACTCGAAGCCGAAGCCGAGCGCGTAGCCCTGCACGGCACAGACGGTGGGTTGGGGCAGTTCGTGGAAGACCCGGAAGCGTTCGTGGACCCAGCGGATGCCTTCGTAGTAGTTGCGGACTTTTTCGGCCGGCGAGCGGCCCGTGACCCGGTCCTCGGGCATCCCGAGATCGATGCCGGCGCAGAAGGCTCGGCCCTCGCCCCGGACGACGACGACCCGAATGTCATCGTTGAAGCGGATGCGGTCAGCGAGGACGCCCAGTTGCCGGGTGGCCTCCCAGCTCCAGGCGTTGAGCTTGGTCGGCAGGTCGTTGGTCAGCACGGCGATGCCGTCGGGCCGGATGTCGAGGCTGAGCTGCCATTCCTCCTCCGGCAGTACCGGTTCGGTGCGGATCGGCATGGTCCCCCTCCTTTTGGCGTGGCGGCGTCGTGGCGGTGTGGCGGTGTGGCGGTGGCCGCCCCCATCGGGCAGGCTAGGCCAATCGAAACTAGAATTCGGTTCTACTTACCGGGCACCGGCCTGGCAACCGTCTCGCCCACCACTGACCTTGGAGGTCTCCCGTGCACAATGAGCTCTGCGACCAGCTGGGGATTGAGTTCCCGATCTTTGCCTTCACCCACTGCCGGGACGTGGCGGCGGCGGTGTCCAACGCCGGCGGCCTGGGGGTCCTGGGTGCGGTCGGTTTCAGTGCCGAAGAGCTCGAGGTGGAGCTGAACTGGCTCGATGAGCACGTGGGCGACAACCCCTACGGCGTCGACATCGTGATCCCCGGCAAGTACGAGGGCATGGGCGAGCTCGACCCGGTCAAGCTCGAAGCGGAGCTGCGGGCCATGATCCCCGACGAGCACCGGGCCTTCGCCAAGAAGATCCTGGCCGATCACGGCGTGCCCGAGCTCGATGGTGGCCCCAAGCGCGAGCTGCTGGGCTGGACGGCGGCCACGGCGGCGCCGCTGGTCGACGTGATCGTGTCGCATCCCAAGGTCAAGTTGGTGGCCAATGCGCTCGGGACGCCCCCCGACGACGTGATTGAGCAGGTGCACTCGCACGGCATGCTGGTCGCCGCGCTGGCCGGCTCGGTCAAGCACGCCAAGAACCACCAGGCGGCCGGCGTCGACATCGTCATCGTGCAGGGTTCCGAGGGCGGTGGCCACACCGGCGATGTGGGCTCGATCGTGCTGTGGCCCGAGGTCATTGATGCGGTGGCACCCACGCCGGTGCTGGCCGCCGGGGGCATCGGATCGGGCCGTCAGATGGCAGCCGCCATGGTGATGGGGGCGGCCGGGGTGTGGACCGGGTCGCTCTGGCTTACCGTCGAGGAGGCGGATGTACCTCCGAAGCAGATGGAGTCCTACCTGGCGGCGACGTCGAGGGACACGGTGCGGTCACGGTCCTTTACCGGCAAGCCGGCCCGGATGTTGCGCAATGACTGGACCGATGCCTGGGAGGCTGAGGGCAATCCGAAGCCGCTGGGCATGCCGTTGCAGATGATGGTGGCCATCGAGGCCGTCTCGCGTGGGCATGCCTTCCCCGAGCAGGCCCGGGACGTGAACTTCAACCCGGCCGGTCAGGTGATCGGGATGGCGACCAGCGTGCGGCGGACCAAGGACGTGATCATGGGGATGGTCGAGGACTACATCGAGGCGATCGAGAAGGTACAGCTGGTCGCCGACTGATTACGGGGTGGTCGTCTCCTGCGGGATGCGGGCGAAGCGGATCTTGCGGCGCAAGAAGGGCTGTTCGATCACCTGGTAGGAGACCGCTGTCGTCAGGAAGATGGCCACGATCTCAATGGCGAATCTGGTGAAGTGGACGTGCTTGGCCGGCAGGTTCAACGTCAGGACCAGCGCGATGATCGGGAAGTGCCAGATGTACATGCCGTAGGAGCGTTTGCCGATCCATTGCAACGGCGCCAGCGCCAGGATCGTGCTGATCCAGCTGGTGGGGCGAGCGACCAGCGACGTCACCAGCAGCAGCGTGCCGTAGACGGCCACCGTGACCCATATATAGGTCGTGTGCAGGTTCGGCGTGCCGAAGATGATGCTGGCCCCGACCAGAGCGGCGCCCAGGATCCCCAGCTCATTGGCCCGCCGCTCGATAGTCGGCCACAGCTTCCACGTCGCCCTCGTCGTCCACATGAGGGCCAGCGCCGATCCCACGAGGAGGCCGTCGCTGTGCGTGACCGTGGCCTTGTCGGCCCAAAGATTGATGGCCAGGTCATTGGATAAGCCCATGACGAAGCGGACCACTTCTTCCAAAACGGCCGCAACGATCAGTCCGGCGGCAATCCGGCGGCGGTCGAACCGGGCCAACAACTTGTTGAGGCCGAGCGGCCACAACAGGTAGTACTGCTCCTCGATGGCCAGCGTCCAGGTGATGGCCAGCAACCCCAACGTGAGCGAGGTACCCCAGGCAATGGGCCAGTTGCCCAGATAGAAGACCACCCACGGCAGACCGATGAAGGTCTCGTGGCGGTAGGCGGCCAATCCCCCATCGGCCGCCACCAGGATGACGCTGACCACAATCAACGCCGCCAGCGCCGGAAACAGCCGCAGCGCTCGACGGGCGTAGAACTTGCGGTACGAAATGCCCTCTAATGAGTCCCGCTCGGTCGTGAGCAGCCAGGTGATGAGGAAGCCCGAGAGGACGAAGAAGACGTCGACGCCGACGTACCCCCCATGTATGAAGCTCGGGTAGCTGGCGTGGAAGACCACCACGGCCAGGACGGCAATGGCCCGAAGGCCATCGAAGGCGGGCCACTGGCGGCCACGTTCGGTCGGGGTCCCGGTCACCGGGGGGAGCTTACGGCGTAGTGTCGCTCGCCATGGAACTCCATGAGGCTCTTTATACGACCCGGGCCATGCGGCGGGTCACGACGGATCCCATTCCGCAGGATGTACAGGCCCGCATTCTCGATGCGGCCATCCGGGCCCCCAGTGGCGGCAATCAGCAGAACTGGCGTTTCCTCCTATTGGATGACCCGGCCAAGAAGGCGGCCCTGGCGCCCTTGTACCAACACGCCGCCGAGCAGTTGTGGGAGACGGTGTACAAGCCCCAGCTCGATGCCGCCCGGGCCGACCCCGACCACCCCGACTCCAAGCAGATGTTCAAGGTGCAGCGTTCGGCCCAGTGGCTGGCCGATCACTTCGAGGACGTGCCGCTGTACTTGTTCCCGTTCTGCCAGTACGACCCCTCGGGCGGCTCGATCTTCCCGGCCGTGTGGAGCGCCATGCTGGCCGCCCGGGCCGAGGGCGTCGGCAGCTGCATCACGGCGCTGCTGCAGTTCTTCCACCCCAAGGAGACGCTCGAGATTCTCGGGGTTCCCGAAGACAAGGGCTGGCTGTTGGCGGCCACGGTGAGCTTCGGCTACCCGACCGGCAAGTGGGACGTGGCCGTGCGGCGGCCGCTTGACCACGTGTCGTACCGCAACTCGTGGGGCGCCGATGTCGGCTTCTCGGTGCCGGATCCGTTGTGGCCCACGGCGACATCCTGACGGCCCTATGAGTGACGTCGAGGTGCGGGCGCCGTTCGCCGGCACGGTGATCTCGGTGACGGCGGCCGCGGTCACGGGTGGATCGGTGCGGGTGGGCGAGACCCTGCTGCTGGTCGAGTCCATGAAGATGGAGCACGAGGTGGTGGCGCCGACCGCTGGCGTGGTCGGGCGGGTCAACGTGTCGGCCGGCGACAGCATTACGGCGGGTGACGTGTTGGTGGTGCTCGCCGAGGGGATGGTCGACGTCGGGTCGGTGGCGGCGGCCGGACCTGATGCGACGACTGGATCGGCGGCGGCTGGCGTCTGATGCCGTGCGACCCGAGTTGGCCGAGTTACAGGAACGGGTCCGGCTCACCTCCGACGAAGGTCGTCCTGATGTCGTGGCCCGCCGACATGAAGGCGGCCGCCGCACGGCGAGGGAGAACCTGGCGGACCTGTGCGACCCCGGCAGTTTCGAGGAGTACGGGTCGCTGGTGGTGGCGGCGCAGCGGGCCCGGCGCAGTGTGGCCGAGCTGATCGAGCGCACGCCGGCGGATGGGTTGGTGGCCGGGATCGGTCGCATCAACGGGCAGTCGGTGGCGGTGTTGTCGTACGACTACACCGTGTTGGCCGGCACCCAGGGCCAGATGAACCACCAGAAGAAGGACCGCTTGTTCGAGCTCGTGGCCCGCTTGTCGCTGCCCGTCGTGTTGTTCGCCGAGGGCGGCGGCGGTCGGCCGGGCGACACCGACATGGCGGTCGTGACCGGGCTGAACACCGATGCGTTTGCGTTGTTCGCCCGTTTGAGCGGGCAGGTGCCGCTGATCGGCATCGTGTCGGGACGGTGCTTTGCCGGCAACGCGGCGCTGTTGGGGTGTTGCGACGTGATTGTGGCGACGCCGGAAGCGAATGTGGGGATGGGCGGGCCGGCGATGATCGAGGGCGGGGGGCTGGGCGTGTTCGCTCCCACGGACATTGGGCCGGTCTCGGTACAGACGGCCAATGGCGTGATCGATGTGCTGGTCGATGACGAGGCGGCGGCGGTCGAGGTCGCAAAACAGTACGTGGGGTACTTCGCGTCGGGGTCGGGGACGAGATCGTGGTCGTGTCCGGACCAGATGTTGTTGCGTGATGTGGTGCCGAGGGATCGTCGGCGGGCCTATGACGTGCATCGAGCGGTGGAGCTACTGGTCGATGATGACTCGCTGCTCGAGCTGCGCCCGTCGTTTGCCCCGGGACATGGTCACCGCCCTGGCCCGGATGGAAGGTCGCCCGGTCGGGATCATCGCCAACAATCCGATGCATTTGGCCGGGGCGATCGACGCCAACAACGCCGACAAGGCCGCCCGCTTCATGCAGCTCTGCCAAGCGCATCGAGTACCGATCGTGTTCCTGTGCGACACGCCGGGCTTCATGGTCGGGCCGGACGCCGAGGAGACGGCGCTGGTCCGGCACGTCAGTCGCATGTTCGTGACCGGGGCCTCCCTGACCGTGCCGTTCTGCACGGTCATTCTGCGCAAGGGCTACGGCCTGGGCGCCCAGGCCATGGCCGGCGGCTCCTTCCGGCGCCCCATCTTCACCGTGGCCTGGCCGACCGGCGAGCTCGGCGGCATGGGTCTCGAGGGTGCCGTCCGGTCTGGGCTTCCGCCGTGAGCTCGATGCCATTCCCGAAGGTCCCGAGCGTGACGCCGCCTTCGACGCCATGGTCGAGCGGGCCTACGAGCACGGCAAGGCGCTCAACGTGGCCACCCACTTCGAGATCGACGACGTCATCGATCCGGCGCACACCCGGCAGCGGATCGTCCACATGCTGATGGCCGCGTCAGTCGGGAGCCCCATCGTCATATGACGACGCCGGCCACCACGGCCGACGTCCGTTCATCGATACGTGGTGAGCCCATATCTGCAAAGGTGACCCCCGTGAACCCTGTCCCGTCGACCCGGCTGTCGAAGCCCGCATCGACGAACTCCTCGCCGCGCTCACGCTCGATGAGAAGGCCTCGCTCACCGCCGGCCAAGGCCTGTGGTACCTGCCGTCGGTCGAGCGGGTCGGCGTGCCGGCGCTCAAGGTGTCCGACGGGCCGAGCGGCGTGCGGGGCGACAGCTTGATCGGGCGGCGGTCGCTGTCGCTGCCGTCCGGCATGGCCATCGGGTCGACCTGGAACGAGGAGCTGGTCGGGCGGCTCGGCGTGGCGCTGGCCGGCGAGGCGAAGTCGAAGGGCGTGCATGTGTTGTTGGGGCCGACGGTGTGCATCGTGCGGCAACCGTTGGCCGGGCGGACGTTCGAGTCGTACTCCGAGGACCCGCTGCTGACGGCCCGCCTCGCCGTCTCGTATGTGCGGGGCGTGCAGGGCGAGGGCGTGGCGTGCTGCATCAAGCACTTCGCCTGCAACGATCAGGAGTTCGAGCGCATGACGATCAGCGCCGAGGTGGATGCGCGCACCCTCCGGGAGATCCACCTCCCCGCCTTCGCCGCCGCCGTACAGGAGGCCGGCGTCTGGTCCATCATGACGGCCTATAACCGGGTGAACGGTGTGTACTGCGGCGAGCAGCCGGACTTGATCGGCGGGGTGTTGCGAGGCGATTGGGGCTTCGACGGGCTGGTGATGTCGGACTGGTTCGGCACCCATTCGACGGTGCCGGCGGCTTCGGCGGGTTTGGATCTGGAAATGCCCGGGCCGTCGGTGTGGATGGGACCGAAGTTGGCCGATGCCGTGCGGGCCGGGCGAGCTCGACGAGTCGGTGGTCGACGGTCAGGTGCGCCATCTGCTGCGGTTGATGAGCCGGACCGGGATTCTGAGGAGCCGTCGGTGCGCCGCTCGTCAGCCCGAGGGTGAAGAGAACGATCCCGGTCGACGGGCGGTGGCTCGTCAGGTGGCGACCGAGGGTACCGTGTTGTTGGTCAATGACGGCATGTTGCCGCTCGATCCGGCTGGCGTTGGCGACGGTGGCCGTGATTGGGCCGAACGCCGGGCAACTCGAAGCGGGCGGCGGGAGTTCGGAAGTGACGCCGCACGTTCGGCGACGACTGGCCGATGCGTTGGCCGAACGGTTGCCGGGTGTGAAGGTTGGCTACGAAATCGGCTGCCGGATCCATAAGGCGTTGCCGAATCTCGACGTGCGGCTGCTCACCGACGAGTCGTTGTCGCTCACCTACTTCGACAACGTTGAGTTGTCCGGTGAGCCCAAGGGGCACGCCGTCGGGCATTCGGCCCGCATGCTCTGGGTGGCCCATTTGCTGGAACTGCCCGAGCCGATACTGCCGGTGCTGACGTCGTCGGTCCGCATTGCGGCCGAGTTCACGCCGGACGTCAGCGGGGTGTGGAAGTTGGGACTGGAGAGCGCGGGCGGCGCGGTGTGGCGTTTGGACGGCGAGGTCGTGCTCGATAACAGCGAGCCCGCCAAAGGTGGCACCGGCTTCTACGGCGCCGGCAGCGTGTTGATCGAGGCCGAGGTTGAGCTGGAGGCCGGTCGGGCGTATGCCATTGAGGTCGACCTGTGGTCTCGAGACCAGTGGATTCCCGTCATCGGGGCCCGCCTGGCCGCCGACCGACCCGAGCCCGATGACGAGTTCGAGCGGGCCGTCGCCCTGGCGGCGTCGTCCGAGGTGGCGGTGGTCGTGGTGGGCTCCAACGGATCGTGGGAGTCGGAAGGATTCGACCGGCCCGACCTCTCGTTGCCGGGTCGCCAACGCGAACTGGTCGAGGCCGTCATCGCCGCCAACCCCCGCACCGTCGTGGTCGTGAATGCCGGCTCGCCGGTCGAGATGCCGTGGGCCGATGCAGCAGGCGCCGTCTTGCTCCCGTGGTATTCGGGCGAGGAAGGCGCCGATGCGATCGCCGACATCCTCGTCGGGCTCAGCGACCCCGGCGGTCGACTGCCCGTGAGTCTGCCCCGGCGGGTTGAGGACACGTCGGCCTTCGGTCACTACCCGGGCGCGACGGCAAGGTCATCTACGGCGAGGGTATTCACGTTGGGTACCGGCATCCCACCGTGGCCGCCACCACCCACTTCCCCTTCGGCCACGGGCTGTCATATACGACGTTCGACTACGGCTCCGCCGAGGTCGTGGTCGAATCCGAGGACCGAGCATGTCGGTGCAACGTCGACGTCACCAACACGGGCGCCCGGTCCGGATCCGAGGTCGCGCAGGTCTACGTGCATTCACGTCGACGTCGGACCGCCGACACCTTCGACCGTCCCGACCGCGTCCTGGCCGCCTTCGCCAAGGTCACCCTCGACCCCGGCGCCACCCAGCGGTCACGCTCGCGCTCGATCCCCACGCCTTCGCCCACTGGGACGAGCACGCCCACGATTGGGTCACCGACCCGGGCCGCTACGAGCTGCTGATCGGTTCCTCCTCACAAGAGGTTCGTCAACGGGTCGAGGTCAGCATCCACAATAGTCGCCATATGCTATGAAGCGTCCCGCCGCCGGCGACAGCTCCCCCGCCCGATGCACCAAGGCAATCTCCCGAGCGATCTCCGGCACCGGTCGAGCCGTGATCGCCCCCTGCGCCACCGCCGTGCGGGCCAGGGTGGGAGGGACGAGGGCGGCACCGGCGCCGGCGATGACGAGGGGGAGGATCGCATCTCGCTGGGCGGTCACCACGGCGACGGTGGGAGGGCCGCCGACGCCCGCCGACGCAAAACCCTCCTGCAGCAGGCGGTAGGTGGAGGTCCCGGGGGGAGCGACCACGAAGGGCGTGTCGGCCAGCTCGGCCAGCGCCAGCGGGGCGCCGTCGGTGTGGGGCGTCCCCGGGGGGAGGATCAGCACCAGCGACTGGCGCCCCATTGCATGAGCCGTCAGCGCCGCCGGGATGTCGTAGGCCTCGGTGACGCCCAGCTCAGCCGCCCCCGACGTGACCAGCGCCAGCAGCTCGGCCGTGTCCTCGGGCGCCGCCAAGTCGATCCGCACGCCCGGATGATGGCGGCGGAACGCTCCCACCAGCGGCGCCACGGGGTCGGCCACCAGGGTTGGGAGGCAGGCCATGGTCAGGGTGCCGGCCTCGACTCCCCTGACGGCTTCGACGGCGGCCTGACCCGTCTCCAGATCCCTGATCACCTGCCGAGCCGGGCCGAGGAGCGCCTCGCCGGCCGAGGTCAGTTGCGTATGACGGCCTTGGCGGACGAAGAGCGGGGTGCCGAGCTCGGCCTCAAGGTCCCGGACGGCCATTGAAAGCGCAGGCTGGGACACGTGCACGTTGGCGGCGGCGGCCGTGAAGCCACCGTGATCGACCACGGCGATGAAGTGCCGCAGCCGCTGGGAGTCCATCACCACAGCTTATCGTTCAGATCAGAAGTTGGTATTTTACTTCTGACTCGGTCGGCCTCACCATGGAGTCATGGCCACGACGCTCCCCACCTGGAACTGGGATCGCCTGCTGGTCGAGCCCCGCCGTCCCCGCCGCATCCGGGAGCGCCCCAACGCCCACTGGTTCGCCGTCGCCGCCGTGTGCATCGGTGCCCTCATGGGTCAGCTCGATGCGTCCATCGTCACCGTCGCCCTCCCCTCCCTCCAGCATTCCTTCCACACCTCCGTCGGCTCGGTGACCTGGGTCGGCCTGAGCTACCTCCTCGTCCTGGTGGCCACCGTCGCCGCCGTGGGGAGATTCGCGGATATGTGGGGCCGCAAACTCCTCTACGTCTATGGCTTCATCGTCTTCATCATTGGATCAGTCCTCTGCGGCTTCGCCCCCGACCTCGGTGCCCTGATCGCCTTCCGGGCGCTGCAGGCGGTGGGAGCGGCGATGCTGCAGGCGAACAGCCTGGCCATCATCGTGCTGGTCGTGCCCACCAAGTCGCTCGGCCGGGCCATCGGGCTGCAAGGCGCCGCCCAAGCCATCGGACTGGCGCTCGGCCCCACGGTCGGCGGCCTCCTCCTCGCCGCCGGCGGCTGGCGCCTGATCTTCTTCGTCAATGTCCCCCTCGGCCTCCTCGGCGCCGCCGCCGCCCTCCTCCTGGTCCCCCGCAGCGTCCAGCTCTGCCGTCGAGCCGCCTTCGACTGGCGCGGCCTCGGCCTGTTCTTCCCCACCGTGGTCGCCCTCCTCTCGGCCATCTCCTTCGGCGCCACCGTGGGCTGGACCACGCCGCTCATCATCGGCCTCTTCGCCGCCGCCGCCGCCCTCGCCGTCATGTTCATCCGCAGGGAACGGTCGGCCAGCGCGCCCATGATCCCCCTCACGCTCTTTCGCAACTCCCGCTTCTCCGCCGGCATCGTCAGCGGCCTCGGCTCCTACCTGGTCATGTTCGGCGTGCTCCTCCTCATCCCCTACTACCTCGAGCGATTCGGCACCGCCCGGGCGGGCCTCGAGCTCATGGCCATGCCGCTGGCCTTCGGGATCGTGGCGCCGATAGCCGGCCGGATAGCTGACCGAGTCGGTGCCCGACCACTCACCGTGAGCGGGATGACCCTGGTCGCCGCCTCCCTTTTGACCCTGTCCGCGCTCCGTCCGGGCACCTTCGGGCTCCTCCTCCTCCTCAGCATCATCGGCATCGGACTAGGTCTCTTTACGTCCCCCAACAACGCCGCCATCATGGGGGCCGCTCCCCCAGATCAGGCCGGCATGGCCTCGGGCATCCTCAACATGACCCGTGGCTTCGGCACCGCACTCGGACTGGCCCTGACCGGCCTCGTCTTTTCGGTGAGCGGCGGCACCCGCTCCCCCGGTCACGCCTTCTCCGTCGCCGCCGTCACCCTCGGCTGCATCGCCGTCGCCTCGGCCCTCATTGCCGGGCTGCGTTCGAACGGCACACTGGCCGACGCCACGTTGTCTTCTGTCGAATAGCCATGACGGAGCCGACCATTCAATTACGTGACCATGGTGGCCGAAAAGAAGTCGACGGAGCACCTCCTCGTCGATGCCAAAACGCTGACGGCTGGCGTGCAGTCGGCGCTCGGTCAGCTCATGCCCGTCATCGCCGAAATCGATCGACGAGAAGGTTGGCGCCAAAGTGGGGCCACTTCCATGGGCGCCTGGTTGAGCCAACAGTGCGGGATCTCTGAACAGACCGGTCGAATGTGGGCTGCCATGGCCCGGAAGCTGTGGGATGTGCCGCAGACCGCAGCCGCCTTCGAGGCCGGCGAGCTGAGCTACGACAAGGTGCAGGCCATGTTGCCGACCATCACGCCCGAAACCGATGCGGCGGCGGTCGAGGAGGCGAAGGACTGCTCGGTCCGAGAGCTGAACGACCTCGCCAAGGCGCGCCGAGGCAGCGACAACATCCGGCCGGATCAAGAACACGAGGGGCGCTACCTCCGGTTCAACGATGCGCTGCACACCATCACGGCCCGCCTCGCCAGTGACACCTACGCCATGGTCAAGAACCGAATCGTCAAGACGGCCAAAGCCATCCCCAACGACGGCGTGACCAGCTGGGATCAACGTCTGGCCGACGCACTGTGCATTCTCGCCGGCGCCACTTACGACGACAACAACGGCGACGCCGCCCAGTCGAAGTTCGGGATGAGCAACTCGGCAACCAACCTGGTGGTGGCGCACACCGATCTGGAATTCCTGAAGGGCGGAGAGGGATCAGCCGAGCTGGAGCGCTTGGGGCTCATCGCCCGCGAGACGGTCGAGCGGATCGCCTGCGATGCCCGGATCGTCCTCGCCGTCGACGACGAACTCGGTCACACCATGTTCGAAGGGCGTTCGCACCGCTACCCGACCGACACCCAGCGCCGTGAAGTCGTGCGGCGGGATCGACATTGTCGATTCCCCGGATGCTCGCATCTGATGTTCGCCGACGTGCACCACATCGTGCACTGGGTGAAGGGTGGATTGACCGATTTACCGAACTTGGTGCTGCTGTGTCGGCACCATCACACCTTGCTGCACTCCAAGCAATGGTCTATGACCGGCGATTCGAATCAGTTGCTCAGCTTCGTCGGTCCGAGTGGTCAGGTGATGATCTCGCGGCCGTCCCGACTGTGGGACCGCCCCACGATCAGACCCGGTCGAGCTCCAACATCTTGATGGCGTTGCCTCGCAGGACCTTGTAGGCCTGCTCGTCCGTGAGGCCGATGCACAGCTTCTCGATATACGCCTCCGAATGCGGCCACGTGCTGTCGGTGTGCGGATAGTCCGTCTCGAAGCAGATGTTGTCCTCGCCCACCTCTTCGAGTGAGCGCAGGCCGTGGCGGTCGGCGGTGAAGCACCCGAAGATGCGGCCGTAGTACTGGGTGGAGGGCGGCACGGGGATGCGCTCCTTGGCGTGCATCCAGGCGTCGTGCATCTCCCAGACCGTGTCGGCCCGCTCGAGCACGTAGGGGATCCAGCCGATCTGCCCTTCCGAGTAGGCCAACTTGAGCTTGGGAAAGCGCAGCAGATTGCCGGAGAACAACCAGTCGGCCAACGACGCCATGGCGTTGTTGAAGGCCAAGCGTCCCGCCGACGGCCTTGTGCGAGTCGGGTGAGGCGGCGGGGTTCGACGACGACGAGCCGACGTGCATGCAGATCGTGACGCCGTAGTCGTTGCAGACCTGCAAGAGCGGGTCCCAGTAGCCGGAGTTGATGCTGGGCAGGCCGAGGCGGGTCGGGATCTCGGAGAAGGCGATGGCCCGCACGCCCCGCTCGGCGTTGCGCTTGGTCTCGGCCGCGGCCAGCTCGGCGTCCCACAGCGGGATGAGGCAGAGCGGGATGTTGACGCCGCCCGACGGCGCACACCACTCCTCGACCATCCAGTCGTTGTTGGCCTTGACGCAGGCCAGGCCCAGCTCCTTGTCCTTGCCCTCGTGGAAGGTCTGCCCGCAGAAGCGGGGGAAGGTCGGGAAGGGCAGTGAGCCGTCGACGTAGTTGAGCGCCATGTCCTTGATCCGCTCGTCACGGTCCCAGCAGCCCTTGCGCATGTCGTCGTAGGTGATGGCCGTCATCGTCATCTGGGTGCGGTCGAACACGATGTTGCCCTGGTCGTCGAGGGTGGTCGACGCCTGCGGGATGGCCACGAACTTCTTGTGGACGTAGATCAGCTCGTCGTCGTAGTACCAGGCGCTGCCCCACTCGCCCTCGGGGTCCTCGACCATGTCGTACTTGGCGCCCGAGAGGTGCGTGAAGCTCGCCCCACCGCTTGTCGACCACCTTGGGGCCCCGCTCGCGCCACTTCTGCGGCAGCCAGGTCTGCCACACGTGGGGCGGCTCGACGACGTGGTCGTCAACGCTGATGATCTTGGGCAGCGCCATAGTGCAAGGGTACCGGAACCCTGACGCCCATGTCAGGGAACGGATAGGGTCAGCCCAAGGAGCGGGAATCGGCTCAGGGGGGCCAGACGTGACGAAGTCGGGGCGGAAAACGTGGGGGCGGTCGGCACTCGGGGCGGCCGCGCTGAGCGTGCTGCATCGCATCCTGTGGGGCCCGGGTGCCGGCCTATCTGGGCGCCACCCGGGACGGCCCCGACCACCGCCGCTGCCGCTTCGGCGGGGCTGCAACCGGAGCGACGACGACCACGATCGCCGGGCGGCGCGCACGACGACCACGGCCGTGCGGCGCATCAGGTGCGGCCGCCACGCCGACCGGTGGGGCAACCGGCTGCGGCCAGCCCGAAGTCGGCCAGCGGCGGCGGGATCGGTCCTGAGCTCCCCGACCTCGGCCGGCTTCAACTTCGCGGCCGGCGGCGAGGCGGCCGACTGCCCGATCGGCGGCCGGCAACACGGCCTCCGACGTCGGGCGTCACGCCGAACCAGATCACGTTCGGCAATGTGAGCGGGCTGACCGGGCCGCTGACCGGGAGCTTCCCGCAGGGCAGCCAGGGCGTCGAGGCCCTCTTCGGCGCCGTCAACGCCGCCGGGGGCATCTGCGGGCGGCACCTGAATCTCGACGTGGAGGATGACCAGCAGAACGCATCGACGAACGCGCTCGGACGTGGCCGACCTCATTCCCAAGTCGCTGGCCTTCGTGGGGTCGACCGTCGGACGCCGACAACGGCGGGGTCCCGGCCATGACGGCGGCCAACATTCCCGACATCGGGTTCGCCATCAACTGTGATCGCAGCGAGGAGCCGGTCTACTGGTCGCCCGCCGCCGGCAGTTGCGACCAGCCCGACGGCCCCAGCGGCCCCTACTTCATAGATAACGCCACGTTCGAACTGGCCAAGCAGTCCGGCTACCTCCCCACCCGCATGGCCTTCCTGTCGTATTCGATCGCCATCAGCGCCCAGGCGGCCCAGGAGTACGAGTACGTCTACCAGCACATGGGCGGCACGGTCTGTTACTCGCGACTTCGCCGTGTCGCCGGCGTCGGCCTCGCTCGAATCCGACGTCGAGAGCATGCAGCAGACACGGCTGCAACGGGTCGTTCGACACCATGGACGTGACCGGCAACGCCAAGCTGCTCCAGGCCATGCAACAGCAGGCCTACGTCGTCCCCTACGTGGCGGCGACCTTCGATGCCTACACGCCGGCCCTCATCGCCACGGCCGGGCAGAGCGCCGCCCAGGGTCTGATCGTGGCGCTCCCGTTCGTCCCACTGAACGAGCCGCAGCCCATGGTCCAGCTCTACCAGCAGCAGCTGGCCACCTATGAGCCGGGCGACCAACCGAGTGGCTTCGGCTTCTTGGCCTGGGAGTCGGCGCAGATGTTGATCTATGCCCTCATACAGAGTGGCCACGATCCGACCCGGGCCAGCCTGGTCAAGGCTCTCGACACCATGGTCAACTGGACCGGCGGCGGGGCGCTCGGCGGCTACACGCCATCGTCCCGGGGCGCCTATCCGTGCGACGTCGACGTCACGGTCAAGGGCATCGGGCTTCGTCCGCAAATCGCCCTCCACGGGGTTGTTCTGCGGCGGCCAGGTGGTCCAGGCCTCATAGTGAGCAGCCTCTGGCCGTTCATCGTCATCGGGGTGTTCACGGGGAGCATCTATGGGCTGGCGGCCATGGGCGTCGTCCTCACCTACAAGACAGTCGGCGTCTTCAACTTCGCCTATGGCGCGCTGGCCATGTTCTGCGCCTTCACCTACTGGGAGCTGCACGACAACTGGGGCCTCTCGGCCTGGATCGCCATGCCCATCCTGTTCCTCGTCGTGGCGCCGGCGCTGGGCTTCGTGCTCGAACTGCTCTTCCGCCCCCTGGCCGGCCTGGCCACCGAAGTGCAGATCGTGGTGTCGCTCGGGGTGCTGGCGGCGCTCGAAGCCCTCGTCCCACTCATCTATGGCGACGCAAGACCGCCAGCTCCAAGCCATCCTCCCCACGTCCACCTTCGTGCTGGGCTCGCACCTCCACGTCGGCTACGACCAACTCGGCAACCTGATCATCTCGCTGTCGATGGCGGCGCTGCTGTGGGCCCTCCTCCGCCACACCCGCTTCGGCCGGTCGACCCGGGCCGTGGTCGACAACCCGGACCTGTCCGACATGATCGGACTCCACGGCGACCACGTGCGCCGAGTGGCCTGGATACTCTCCACCGTCTTCGCCGCCCTGGTCGGCATCCTCATCAGCCCGAGCCAAGGCCTCGACGTCAACGAGCTCGTGCTGGTCGTCATCTATGCCTTTGCGCCGGCTGTGCTGGGACGCCTCGTCTCCCTCCCCTGGGCCTATACCGGAGGGATCCTGTTGGGGGTCGGCGGGCAGCCTCCTGTCGAAGTACGCCAACTCGGGAACGGTGTCCAACGTCGAGGCGGCGCTGCCCTACTTGGCGCTGTTCGTGTTGCTGATCGTCATGGGCTCCCGGCTCAAAGAGGTCGGCGCCACCTCGAAACGCCTGTCGACTCGACCTCGGCCACGTCTCGCGATCCGTCTCCGGGGGCTGCCGGTGAAATGTCCGCAATCGCCAGGCCGGCCTGGGCGCCGGTGGACTGGTCCTCGCCGCGTTGGTCCCGCTGGCCGTGCCCGGACCCCGCCTGATTGAGGT
This sequence comes from uncultured Acidimicrobiaceae bacterium, assembly GCA_963730785.1. Classification (GTDB taxonomy): domain Bacteria; phylum Actinomycetota; class Acidimicrobiia; order Acidimicrobiales; family RAAP-2; genus Bog-473. The sequence continues at coordinate 96,056 of CAVSTF010000010.1, read as the reverse complement.
CACGGCGGCGCTCGATCTACGCCTTGATCGCCCTGACCCTGGTCGTGCTGACCGGTTGGGCGGGCCAAATTTCGCTCTGCCAGTTCTCCTTCGTCGGTGTCGGCGCGTTCACCGCCGGCCATCTGGCCGGCGCCCACGGCCAGCACTTCCTCTTCGCCGTGCTGATCGGCATGCTGTTGGCGGCGCCGCTGGGGATCATCGTGGGCCTGGTGTCGCTACGGCTGTCCGGGCTGTACCTCGCGCTGGCCACCCTGGCTTTCGCCCTCATCATGGATAACGTCGTCTTCAACCGCTCCGACGTCAGCGGTGGCCTCACCGGCATTACCGTGCCCCGACCCCACTTCTTCGGGCTGTCCTTCACCGGCCGGGCCAGCCTGTACGAACTCGTCGTCGTGGTCTTCGGCGTGGTCGCGGTCACCGCTTACGCCCTTCGCAACGGGCCCGGTCGGGCGCCGACTGCACATCCTGCGTGACTCACCCCTCGCCGCTTCCACGCTGGGCGTCAACCTCACGGTGACCAAGCTCGTCGTGTTCGTGATCTGCGCCATGGTGGCGGCGATTGGTGGGGCCTTCTACGGCGCCCTCCAACAATCCATCACGCCGATCGACTTCATGTGGTCGACCTCCCTCACGGTGCTGCTGCTCGTCGTCCTGGGCGGTCGGTCGGTCATCAGTGGTGCCCTCATCGCGGGAGGCGTGTACGCCGTGCAGCTGCTCCCCATCCCACCCAAGGTGGCCCAGATCATCCCGCTCGGTATCGCCGTCGGCGTCATCGGCCTGGCGCAAGAGATCGACGGCACCGTCGCCCTGACCCGCCGCCAGATCCGCTACCTCCTCGCCGTCCTGCGTCCCCTCCCCCGCCGGGACGTTCTCGCCGTTGCCGACTCCGTTGCCGACATTGCCGACGTTGCCCCGACCCCGACTTCCGCCATTTCGACCAATGGCGCCGTATCGAGTCGAGCCCATGCCCGATAGCGCCCGGACCCGTCCCTGCGCCCAACCTGGCTCTGATGGACCACGACCACGTCTTGTCCGCTCGAGCCATCTCGGTCCGTTTCGGCGGCCTCGACGCCCTCGCCGACGTGTCACTCAATGTCCCCGCCGGCCAGATCGTCGGGCTCATCGGCCCCAACGGCGCCGGCAAGACGACCATGTTCAACGTCCTGATCGGGCTGCAACCCACCGTCGGTGGCGAAGTGTCATATATGGGACAGGACATTTCGAAGTGGCCGGCGCATCGCCGGGGTCGAGCCGGCATGGCCCGCACCTTCCAGCGCCTGGCGCTGTTCACCCGCCTCACCGTCGACGACAACCTCGTCGCCGCCTGGGAGTCGTCGCACCCGGGCGGCGTCCTCGGCCGGGGTCGGAACCGGCGGCGGGAGCGGGTCCGGGAGATCATGGACTTGCTCGACCTGTGGCCCCTGGCCGACCGACCGGCCGGCGAGCTCTCCACCGGCCAGGGTCGGATGGTCGAGCTTGGCCGCGCCCTGTGCACCGACCCCCGCCTCCTCCTGCTCGATGAGCCCGGCTCCGGCCTCGACGCCGCCGAAACCGCCGCCTTCAGCGCCGTCCTGCGCACCGTGATCGGCAGCCCCGTCGGCGGGACGGGCGACGGATCGGCCGACAATGAGGGGGCGGCACGGCGCACCCGGGATCCTGCTGGTCGAACACGACATGGCACTCGTCATGGACGTGTGCAGCCGCACTCACCGTGCTCGATTTCGGTCAGGTGATCGCCCATGGGACGCCCGCCGAGATCCGCGCCGATGATCTGGTCCGGGCGGCCTACCTCGGAGACGCCAGTGTTCACTAAGTCAATGTCATCTAACGACGCCGGCGGCCGGGGCGGCGGCGGGGTCGGCGAAGAATGCGCTGGAAGTTCGGCACCTGCAGGTGGCCTACGGCGGGGTGCGGGCGCTGCGGGATGTGAGCTTGGTGGTGCCGACCGGGATCGGTGGTGGCGTTGCTCGGGCCGAATGGGGCGGGGAAGAGCACGACGCTCGGGCCATATCGGGCGTGATCCGGGCGCAGAGTGGGCGGATTCTGGTGGACGGCCGGCGGGTCGACCGCATGGCGGCGCACCGGATCGCCCGGATGGGTGTGGTGCACGTGCCCGAGGGCCGCGGCGTGTTCCCCAGTCTGTCGGTGCGCGAGAACTTAGAGGTGGCCGCCACCGCAGTTGGAAGCGACGTCGACCCGGTGGCCGAAGGGATCGAACTCTTTCCGGCCCTCGGCGCTCGGCTGCGGCAGTTGGCCGGGAGTCTGTCGGGCGGGGAGCAGCAGATGTTGGCGTTGGCCCGGGCGCTGATGGCGCGGCCCCGGCTGCTCATGGTGGACGAGATCTCGATGGGGCTGGCGCCGCTGATCGTCGGGCAGCTGTTTGAGCGGCTGCGGGCGAGGGCCGGCGGCGGGGGTGAGTTTGTTGGTGGTCGAGCAGTACATCGAGGCGGCGCTTGGGCTTGGCGGACTATGTGTATGTGATGGACAAGGGCGTCATCGTCGATGTGGGTGAGCCGGCGGACATGCGCTCGGGGGCGCTGGCGTCGGCCTACCTGGGCGGGGCGGCGTGAGATGCGGCGGCTGGCGGCGTCGTCATGACGATGGTGGCGGGGACGGCGTTGGCGGTGGGGCCCGTTGGTTGGGCCACGGTGGCTGGGGCACGACACTTCGCTGGTCGGGCTACAACGCCAGCGCGCTGGCCATCGGAGCGCAGTTCGCCTTCAACGTGCCGAACGTGGTGCCGCTGCCCAACGAGAACCTCATTGAAGAGGACGTGCCGTTCGCCCGGACCGAGGTGGGCAGCGGGCCGGTGGTCGACTCGGTCGGCGCTCCCTATTACCCGGGCGACATCGCCGCCGACCTGGGCAGCCTGCTCATCACCTTCGGCGCGCCGGCCCTGCCCCTCAACGATCCGCTGTTGGCCGAGAGCAAGTACCCGACGTCGCCGGGCTACACGGCGCACGCCACCTTCGGCATCCCGCCGGCGGCGGCCACGGCGCTGCAGCCGAGCATCTTCAGCAGCGTGGCCGACAGCTCGGCCAACGGCGGGGACGCCACCGGTACCATCAGCGACCTCTCCCTCGACAACCTCTCCGACGGCATCAACCAGGCGCTGTCGGCCACCGACGCCGCCTTGTCGGCCACCAACTCGGCCCTCGGGACGACCGCGCTGGCCGAGGGCCTGGCCGGATCGCTGGCGCTGACCAAGGAGGCCGACGGCCAGCCTGATCGACGTCGGCAACATCAGCGCCACCAACAACGTCACTCTCGGCACCGTCGACGCGTCACCGCTACGTCAGCCACGCACGATCAAGGCCATCGACATCGCCGGGATGATCGACCATCGGCGGCCTCACTTCGACCGCCACCGCCACGTCGGACGGCACCACCGGGACGCCGGCGGCGAGCTTGCGGCTGGGGGAGGTGACGGTGGATGGGGAGTCGGCGTATATCGATGCGACGGGCGTGCACATCGCGGCGTCGAGCACCGGCGCGCCGGGCGTCACGCCGGCACAGCTGCAGCAAACCGTCAACGCCACGCTGGCCCAAGATGGCATCTCCATCCGCGTCCTCGACCCCTCCCTCACCTCATCGGGCGGCCAGGCCACGGCCGACGCCGGCGGACTGGTCGATCGCCCTTCGCACCAGTTCGACGTCCCGTTCATTCCGGGCGAGCCCGACCATCCCGGTCCCCGAGCTGGGCAACGTCGGGCTGCCGGCCGGGCTCTACACCGCCTCGACCTCCATCACCTTCGGCTCGGCACCAGCAGCGTGAACGCGACCGCGACGACACACGTCCGTGCCCACGTCGACCACCCCGTCCACCTCGGCCAGCACGCCTCCCTGGGGGCCGGCTTCTTCCCCACCGCCGTCACCGACACGGTTCGGCACCACCGCAACCGTCCCGGTGACCGGTCCGGGCAGTCGCCACCGCGCAACGCCACTCCCGCCCCGCCCCGACCGCCGCCGCCGACTTCCCCATCCACGGCATCCCGCCCCCGCTGGGCTGGACCGATCACCGCCCTCTTGGCCTGCCTCCTGGCGGCCTACCCCTCTTGCTGTTGGCACGGTGGCAGTTCGTCACCGGAAGGAGATCGTGATGGTTGCTGTGTCAGAAAATGTGACGGAAGGAGCCCACCCGCAAGCGTGGCCTTCGACTTCGCCGCCAGACGCGCCGGCGGCGACCAAGAGCGAGAGCAACCGGCTCGATGTGCGCAACAGCTGGCAGGTCGTCGCCGGTTCCATGCTGATCCCGCTCGGCGTCGTCTTCATTCTGCTGGCCTGGTACGGCGCGGCCCACGCCCGGGTCGAGCAGCAACAGATCCCCTACATGGTCAGCGGCTCGTTCGCCGGTCTGGGCTGCATGGTGGTCGGCGGGCTGCTCTATTGGGGGCACTGGCTCTACCGGATTTACGACCAGGCCGAGCTCCATCACGAGGAACAGCAACAGCTGATGGTCGAGCTGCTGAAGGCCGATCGTGGCGAACGGTGCCGGGGCGGCGAACGGTGCCGGGCGTGGCGGCGGGGACGGGGACGGCGGCGACGGTCGAGCAGACGTATTTGGCCACCACGTCGGGCACCGTCTATCACCGAGCCGACTGCCCGGTCATCGCCCATCACGCCAATGAGACGCGGACGGTCACGGCCTCAGCGCTGGGCGGCTTGCGGCCCTGCCAAATCTGTTCGCCCGATCAGCCTCAGGACGGCGGCAGCGCAATCCGGCGCGTAGGCGCACACATTGAACGACTGACCGTCCTTGGCTAACGACGACGGCGTCGCCTCTGTCACCACGCCCAAGCCGAAGAGGTTCATGGAGAAGGCCAGTGGGTTGCCGGTCGAGATTGCCTTCGGGGGGCCGTTGTTCACGCGTAGGAGGCAAACGAACCGAAATGCACCACGCCGACGCCGGCCAGCTCGAGCGGAGCAACCAGCAGCGTGGGCGATTCCAGAATCCACTCGGCCGAGGCATTGTGCGACGCGTACTGAATGTTCGTATCGGTCCAGGTCCAGTGCCCGACGTCGGTCTGATGAATGGTCCACTTCGTGGCGCCGGTCTGGGTGATCTTGACCGCCATTTGGTCGCCGGGGTTCACCGTGCAGTTCGCATCGCCGACGCAGTTGGTCAACTGCACCGGCGCCGCCAGGCAGCAGCTCGTACCAGGCGTAGTACGGCGCCAAAATCGCGGGACGGGAACGAGCCCTCGGCCATGCCGGCCTGGATCAGATCGGGCGTGCCGTCGCCGCCGATGCCGGCCCACGTGGAGGCCAGGCCGGGCAGGAAGTCGCCGGCCGCAGGGGCCATGAACGTCCCGGACACGCCGGTGACGTGGCCGCCGGCGGGCGTGCACGACGTACCCGGACCAGTTCTCGGAGGTGCCTTGAGTCGCCGCATTCTGGGCCAACTGGCCTTGATGAGGGCCCCGCCCAACTGGACTCCACCCGATGCCCCCGCAGTGCCACCCGTAAAGATGCCGGCGCCGAGGCCAACCAACGCGGTGATGGCCAGGGCGAAAAGAGCGGCGACACGGGCGAGGTGACGAGGCATAGACAAACTCCTGAGGGGGTCGGCGGATTACTACTAGTTCGTTACTGAGCAGAACGATAGATGCGACAACGTCTTGCGCTGCCCCATTTTGGCAGGTCAGCCGGGGTGACATGCATCGTCGCCGGTCGGCCAGGCGGTGCTCGTCCTTGTGCGTGACGCCGGCCTGGTCGAAGGTGGCCATCTCGTTCAACACCCGGGCTGCCGTCTGCACGATGGGCAGCGAGAGGCAGGCGCCGGTGCCCTCGCCCAGGCGCAGGTCGAGATTCGAGAGCGGCCGCAACCCGAGGTGCTCCAGCACGGCCCGGGAACCAGGTTCGGCCGATTGGTGCCCGGCCAGGCAGTACTCGACCGCCGTCGGGCAGAGGGCGGCGGCGGTGATGAGCGCGGCGGCGGCGATCACCCCATCGATGAGGACGGGCACCCCGGCGGCGGCCCCACCGACAATGAAGCCGGCCAGTCCGGCGATCTCGAGGCCGCCGAGCGAGGCCAGCACGTCGAGCGGATCGGGTTCGGAGCCGAGCCCGTCGCCGCCGCCGTGCGTCGCAGCGCCGTCTCGATCACCGCCGTCTTGTGAGCGCAGCATCGGGTCGTCGATCCCGGTCCCCCGCCCCACCACCTCCGCCACCGCCCGTCCGGTGAAACAGGCGATCAGGGCGGCCGAAGCCGTGGTGTTGCCAATCCCCATGTCCCCGGTGATGAGACAGCGGGCACCGGTGGCGATGAGCTCACGGGCGACCTCGGCGCCGACATCGAGCGCAGCCAGAGCCTCGGTCACGGGTCATGGCCGGCTCGAACTCGAGGTTGGCGGTACCGGGGCGGACTTTGCGGCGCAACAACGCCGGGGCGGGGTCGAGCTCGCCGGCCACACCCACATCGACGACGATGACCTCGGCGCCGACCTGGCGGGCGATGGCGCTGATGGCCGCCCCGCCGCCGCAGAAGTTGGCCACCATTTGGCCGGTCACCTCGGAGGGCCACGGGGTCACGCCGGAGTCCGACCACGCCGTGATCGCCGGCGAAGACGGCGACGGTCGCCGGCTCGGGAATGGGCGGCGGGCTCTGGCGGGCCATGCCGGCCAGCGCGATACCGATCTCCTCCAGGAGGCCGAGCGAACCGGCGGGCTTGGTCAGCCGCCCGTGGTGCTCGCGGGCCTCGTCACGGGCGAGGGGGTCGGGGGCGGCGACGGCGGCACAGGCATCGTCGAAGGGATGGGTCACGCGCTGCTCCCAAGTCTCGTAGTGGATGGCCCACGACAGCGGCCGGGGCTTGGCCCACCCCCGCAGGGCGAGCTCGGGCTCCGGGTCGAAGCCGTCGACGTAGCCCATGCACAGATAGGCGATCGGGCACCGCATGCGACGGCAGCCCAAGAATGCGGGACAGCACGGCCGGGTCATAGAAGCTGACCCACCCGACGCCGAGCCCCTCCGCCCGCGCCGTCAGCCACAGGTTTTCAATGGCCAGACAGGTCGAATAGTGCGCCATTTCGGGCTGCGTGTAGCGACCGAGCACGTGGGCGCCGCCCCGCTCGAGCGTCGACGTGACGACCAGGTTCATCGGCGTCTCTTCGATGGCGGCGATCTTCTGATCGTTGAAGCGGCGCGCCCGGGCCGGCGGCAACGAGTCGGCAAACCGGCGGCGCTCCGCCTCGACGTGATCCGCCACTTCCCGGCGGCGTGCCGTGTCGGTGACAATCATGAAATCCCACGGCTGCGTCAGGCCGACCGACGGGGCCCGGTGTGCCGCCTCGAGCACGCGCTGCAGCACGTCGGTCGGGATGGGCGTGGGGAGGAACCGTCGGCGGACGTCGCGGCGCCGACTGATGATTTGGCGCAGCGATTCACGCGCTGCCTCATCAAACTCACCAAAATCGACTGGCAGCTCTTGCTCGGTCATGCCAGTCGCTCGCTCGAGGGCCGCGGCCAACCGCATCAACCCCGCCTGCATCCGGCACGGCGATGCGGACGTGACGGGGCAGGCCGAAGGACGTGCAGTCCCGAACGACGACGCCGCTGGTGAGCAAGCGGTCGCGCAGATCGGGCGGCCCCTCGGCCAACACGAAGTTGGCGTCGGAGGGCTCGGGACGGATGTCGTACTGCGCCAACATGGTCACCAGATCATGGCGCAGGGTGGCGACACCGGCGGCCCACGCTCGACAGATCGCGTTCGGCGTGCTCCAACAGATCGGGCAGGACGGCCAGGGCCAGACTGCCGACCGACCAGGCCGGCTGGCGGCGGGACAGCCGCTCAATCAGCGCCGGGTCGGCCATCACATAGCCCAGCCGGAGGCCGGGACAGTCGAAGAGCTTGGTCAAGGACCCGACGACGGCGGTGGCGGAACCGGCGGCGACGTCGCCCCGGGACCAGCGGCCGGTCGCCAACGGATAAAAGGCCTCGTCCCACACGTCGGCCGCGGTCATCCGGCGGCGGCGAGCCGACCAGTCGGATTGTGCGGATTGGATCGCCACCACACCCCGGACTCGCCCCGAGGATGCAACGAGAACTCGGGCTCGGCCACTACCCGACCCCCAACCTCGGCGGCCAACAAGGCAATGGCCTCCGCGCCCCCGTTGGTCAGCAACACCCCGCCGACATCGACGCCCAACGCATCGGCGAGCAACCGGGTGGCCTCGATCCGCATCATGGATACTGCCGCAACGATCCCAGTCGTTTCCCCGCCATTTCGGTGACGTCGGGAGCCAACGGGTTCAGGCTGGCCGACAGATCGAGCAGCGAGGCCGGATCGACGCCCGAGCGCCCGAGCCACCCGCATCGATGTCGCCGCCGTGGGGACCGGGCGGCGAGACGGTCGACGCCGACGCCGACGCCGACGCCGACGACACGGACCTCATCGCCGGGCCCCGCACCCCATCAACCCCAGGCACCCAACCAAGCCGTAGGTCACGTCACGGGACAAGGTCACGGCCGCCGCGATGTCAGCCGCCCGAGCGGCCCGACCATCGCCCAAGGTCGCCCGTCGTTCCACCAGCTCACCATAGGTGTTGAGGCCGCCGAGCCGCAGGCCGAGGGCGGCGGCAAAGGCGGCCTCGGCCACACCGGCGTTGGGCGAAGGGTGCGCCGGGGGCATCCTCACGGACCGCCCGCCACACCGCCCGGGCCGCCCGCGGCCGAACGCCGACCACCAGGGCCGCCGTCACCCGGGCGGGGAGGTAGTTGGCCACGTCATCGAGCCGGGCGCTGGCCCACCCATACCGGCCATACCGCTCGTTGCGATGGCCCACCATGGCGTCCATGGTGTTGACGGCCCGGTAGCCCAAGGTCCCCGGCGCCCCCGCCACCACCGCCCACAGCGCCGGCGCCACCACGGCATCGACCGTGTTCTCGGCCACCGACTCCACCACCGCCCGGGCGATCTCGACCTCATCTAATGACGACGGATCCCGACCGACCAACGCCGGCAACCGCGACCGAGCCGACGCCACATCCCCCTCCGACAACGCATCCCCCACCGACGTGGCCGCCTCGCCCAACGCCCGCTGCGCCACCGAGATATACGTCGCCACCGTCGTCGAGCGCACGACCAACCCGGCCCCGATCCCCAGGCCAACCCCCGCCGCCGCATGCACGACGCCCCGTCCCCGACCGTCGTCATATATGACCTGTTCGATCCGACGCATGGCCGTCCCGAAGGCGCTCACCGGATGCGGCGTCACCGGGGGCTCGCCGAACACCTGATCAGCCAGCACGCCGAGCGCCGCCGCCCGGGCCCTCTTCACCACTTGGCGGCGGCGACCAGCAGGCCGACGGTCTCGGCCACCATGCCGGCCGCCCCCAGCACGTCGCCCGTGAACCCGCCCACTCGCCGCACGCCCAACACGATCACGCCCACGAAGGCCACCAGGGCGGCGTCGACCGCCACTTCGCCGGCCGGGAAGGCCCACAGGGTGGCTACCGCGACGGATCCACCGACGGCGATACCGGCGGCCCAGGTCGGCAACCGACGACCCATAAAGGCACTGGCCAGCCCCGACGACTCAGCTCGGGCGTAGGGCACTCGACCGATCACCGTGGCCATGCCCGTCCTCGATACGCACCAGAGCGACCCCACCAGCAACGGCGCCGGCCGCATCGTGGCAAAGACCACCAAGCGACTGAGCAACACCACCGAGACGACGGCCACCGCAAAGGCTCCTGTTCCGGGATCGCGCATCACCTCCAGCCGGCGCTCCCGCGACAGGGGCGGCAACAATCCATCGGCGCTGTCAGCCAGGCCGTCCAGGTGCAGCAGGCCGGTCATGGCCAAATCGATTCCCACCACCAGCACCGCCGCCACCGCCGGCGGCCAGATCTTGACCAGGCACCACCACAACCCGCCCAGGGCCAGTCCCATCAGGGCCCCGACGACGGGGAACCACGGCAGCGCCCGGGCATCGGGGTTGGTGGCCGCTTCGGCGCCTGACCCGGCGGCGGGCCGAGCTCGTCCGAACGCGGTCAAGAACGACAAGGTGGCCCACATGTCAGACCGGCTCAGAAAGATCGCCGAGATCGCCAAGGCGCAGCACCCGTCCGGCAATCACGAAGTACGCCTCATCGGCCACCGCCGAGACGGCCTGATTCAGCGAACCCAGCACATCTCGAAAGCGGCGACCCTGCTCCGACGATGGGTGCACGCCGAAGCCCACCTCTTCCGACACCACCACCGTGTCGCCCGTTCGCTCCCGCAAGGCGGCGCACAGGCACGTCGCCTCGTGGGCCGCCGCCGCCATGTCGTCCGCCAGCATCGAGCCGGCCACCCACGGACCCAGCGAGTCCAACAAGACCGTCCCCACGCACTCCCGCAACGAATCGGCCAAGTCCACGCCGGCCCCCACCTCGATCGTCCGCCAGTCACCGGGCCGGCGATCCCGATGCGCCTGCACCCGGGCCGCCAGATCCACATCCGGATCCGACCCGTCGCCGACCACGCCGCCGTCGTCACCGACCACCATCGTCGCCACGTACGTCACCGGCGCCGCCAGCCCCGACGCCAGGCGTTCGGCCACCACCGACTTACCGGACCGCGCCCCGCCCAACACGAGCCAGATCAATACTCGATCCCCTTACGCGCCTTGATCCCCCGCTCGTAGGCGTGCTTGACCATGCGCATCTCCGTCACGGTGTCGGCGATCTCGATCAGCTCGGGCGCGGCGTCGCGCCCGGTGATCACCACGTTGGTCTTGGGCGCCCGGCCGACCACGCCGGCCACGACCTCCTCCACCGGCACCCAGCCGTAGGTCACGGCATAGGTGAGCTCGTCCAAAATCAGCATGTCGTAGTCGCCGGAGGCCAGCTTCGCATTGGCCACCGCCCAGGCGTGGCGGCCCTTGGCCGCCGTCTCGTCGAGGTCGGTCGACTCCCACGTGAACCCGTCGCCCGAGCACCTGCCACTCGATGCCCAGGTGGTCGGCCAGCTTGCGCTCCCCCACCTTCCACTTGCCGCCCTTGACGAACTGCACCACGCCGACCGTCCAGCCCCGGGCCCAGGCCCGCGACATCACGCCGAACGCGGCCGACGACTTCCCCTTCCCGTGCCCGGTGTTGATGAGCACCAACGACGGCACCCGCCCGCCGGCCCCCGCCGCTTCGGGTACCGCCTCGCGGGTCTGGTCGTCGTCGTCCACGGCCGCGGCCACTGTGTCGTCACTCATCGGGACTCCTCGTCATCGGGCGTTAGTTGGGTGTCGCGTTCGTGTGGCACGTCGATCGCGCCGTCGGGGCGCCACGACCAGTTCGCCGTCGTCCGTCCGCAGCACCTGCACGTGTAGTCCGAAGTGCTCGGTCAGGAGGGCCTCGTCCAGCACCTCGTCCGGCGTCCCGGAGGCGACCACCTTCCCGGCGGACAACAGCACCAGGCGATCGGCGAACTGTCCGGCCAGGGTCAGGTCGTGCATGGCGCTGAGCACGGTCAAGCCGTGTTCGCGGCGGAGGGCGTCGACGATCTCCAAGGCATCGACGCGGCGACCGAGGTCGAGGGCGCTGGTCGGTTCGTCCAGCAACAGGACCGGTGCCTCCTGGGCCAGCGCCCGGGCCAGCACCAGTCGCTGCAACTCGCCGCCCGACAGCGTGCCCAGGTGCCGATCGGCCATGCTGCGACAGCTCGAGCCGCTCGAGCAGGCTGGCGCAGACGGCGTGATCATGTGCGCCTTCTCGACCCCGAAGTAACCGATGTGGGGCGAGCGGCCGAGCAGGATGTAGTCGGCTCACCGTCATCTCGGCCGGCAGCTCGGGCTTCTGGGGCACGTAGGCCATCAGCCGGGCCAGCTCACGGCGGGACAGCGCGGCCGTGTCGTTCGCCGTCCACCAGCGCCCGCCCCTCGTGCGGCACCAGCTGCACGATGGAGCGCAGCAGCGTCGTCTTGCCGGCCCCGTTGGGGCCGATGAGCCCGACCCACTCGCCGTCGGCCACCTTCTCGTTCACGCTCGACAGCGCCAGCGCCGACGACGACGCATCGCCGTAGCGAACCGTGAGCTCCTCCAAGGTGATCATCGGTCAGACCCCACTCTGGGCCGGCGCGAGCGCAGCACGAACAGGAAGAACGGCGCCCCCACGAACGCCGTCACCACCCCGATGGGGATTTCGGCCGGGGACTCGAACGGTGCGCGCCACCACGTCGGCCAGGATCAAGAAGGCGGCGCCCCCGATCATGGAGACCGGCAGCACGACGCGATAGCTGGCATTGGACACGAGGCGCACGGTGTGGGGCACGATGATGCCCACGAAGCCGATCAGCCCGCTGACCGAGACCGCGGCCGCCGTGCCCAGCGTGGCCGCCGCCACCACGATGAGGCGGACCCGGGCCGCGTGGATGCCGAGGGCGCCGGCCTCGTCCTCGCCGACCCGCAGCACATCGAGCAGGCGGCGGTGCGACAACAGCACCACCGCACTGACGACCACGTAGGGAAGGATCAGCGCGCACCTCGGACCAGGAGCGCCGGCCGAGGCTGCCCAGTATCCAGGCGTAGACGTCCTGCAGTTCGGGCGCGTGTTGCTGCTGGAGATAGGTCTGCACGGCGGTCAACAGCGCGGCCACCGCCACGCCGGCCAGGACGATGGAGGTGTTGGTCTGAGCTGACCGGCGCGCAGGCCACCGGTCGAGGTGGCGCCGACCAGATAGGTCATGACCACGGCCCGCACCGCGCCGGCGAAGGCGGCGAACGGCAGCAGCTGGCTGGCGTCGGCGCCCGACCCTTGACGATGACGAGGGTGGCCCCGAGACCGGCCCCTGCCGCCACGCCCAACAGATAGGGATCGGCCAGCGGGTTGCGGAACACGCCCTGATAGGCCGCACCGCCGCCGGCCAGCATGGCCCCGACCAGTCCACCCAGCACCACCCGGGGGGCCCGGATCTGCCACATGCACGTCCCAGTCGATCTGCGAGACGTGCGAGTGGTAGCCGATGAGGGGCACGTGGCCGGCAGAAGGCCGCGAGCACCGTGGCCAGCGAGATGTCCGGCCGGGCCCACCGACACGCCCAGCACCATGGCCCCGATCAGCGGCCAGTGCCACCAGCACCGGCCGCCGGGCGGACACACCAAGGGAGGCTGGCGGGCGTGTGGTCTGTCGCGGCGGACGCGACGGCTGCAGGGCGGCCACTGCCGGGTCGATCGAGCGCACCGGGAACGGCTCGGCACGATGGTGCTCGTCGGCCCCGTTGCGTGACTTGAGCGCTTGGCCACTGTCCTGCAGCAGGTCGACGATGCGCGGACCCCAGCGCGAGGCGATGTCGTCGTTCAGGGCACGACCTGGCCCGCCTTGACCGCCGTGATGGTCGACCAGCCCGGCCGCTTGGCCACCTTCTTGGCGTTCTGGCCACAGCACATGGTGTCGGCCAGGAAGATGTAATTCGGGTTGGCCTTGATGATGTACTCGGCCGAGAGCTGCGGGTAGCCGCCGCTCGCCGCCGCGCCCTTGGCCGCGTCGGCGATGCTCGTGCAGGTCGCAACAGACCCGAGGACCTGGCCGATGAAGGTCGACGAGGTCACCGAGTAGTAGTCTGCTCCAGCTCGAAGTAGTACGTGTCGGCTTGCCCGTGCTTCGGCGGGCCTTGCCACGATCTGCGCGATCTGCGCCTTGATCTTCGCCACCTCGGCCTTGGCCTGGGCCACGATGGCCCGTGGCCACGCCGAGCTCGTCGAACTGCTGGTATTCCTGAGCCGAGGTTGGTGGCCGCCGGATCCGACAGCACCGGGATGCCGAGCTTGGCCAGCTGCGCCGTCAGGCCCGGTGGTGTCGCCCGCGACGATGACCAGGTCGGGCTTGTAGGCCACGATGGCCTCGACGTTGGGGTTGATACGCCGTCGAGCTTGGTGATCGGGCGCGTTCTTCGGAAAGTCCGAGTACTGTCCACCGCCTTGACCTGGCTGCCGGCACCGATGGCGTAGAGCATTTCGGTGGCGGTCGGCGACAACGACACGATGGCCGTTGGCTTGGTCGACACGGTGATGCTGCCGTTGGCCGCCGCAATCGTGACCGGGTAGCGTGACCGATGACGACCGCGCGGCAGCCGAAGCCGCCGACGACTCGATCACCAAGCCGGCGCTCAGCACCGAGATACTGACATAGCGCGCAGCTGACGGCGATCAGCACCCGCCGTGGGTGTCCTGACATTGCTTCATCCTCCATTGGTCGCGGAGGACGAAGTGCGCCCGCTGCGACACCCAGGAGAGGTGCCCAACGAACCGCCCTTCCTCCGAGGTTCGGTTTCGTTGGCACAGAACAGGCGTCCGGACTCGTCCCTGGGGAGGGCTTTACCGTTGCGGGTCAGTGCCGGAATCTCACCGGACTTCGCTGATTTCTGTACCACCCCAGTCACCTGGGGCACTCGAGACCCTACCCGATGCCCGTTGCACCGACCGTGGGCCACCTGGGCGGGGCGGCTACATTCGGTCTTTCGACGCGATCTGGGGAGAGAGCGGCATGCGGGCGGGACCGACGACCTTGAAGACCACACTGGGCGCGCTCGCCGCCGCCCTGCTCGCCATCTGGCTGCCCCTGACCACCACCACCGCCACGGCCACCACCCACGCCTCCACCGCCGAACCCACCACCTGGACGCCGCCACCAACCAGCTACGGCGAGGCCGAGCTCTCCGATCAGCCCGTCACCATGTCGGACGGCACCGTGCTGCGGGCCGACGTCTTCTACCCCACCGTCAACGGCACGACGACCCCCGCCGCCGGCCCCTTCCCGGTCCTGCTGCAGCAGACGCCCTACGGCAAGGCCTTCATCGGCTCACCATCGGCCCTCGACGCCTTCGTCAATCGGGGCTACATCGTGGTGGTCAGTGACGTGCGCGGCACCGGCGATTCCGGCGGCGACTTCGATCTGTTCGCCCCGGCGCAGGCCACCGACGGTGCCACGATGGCCCGTTGGGCCGCCGCGCTCCCTCACTCCGACGGTCAGGTCGGCCTGTTCGGCGAGTCCTACATGGGCATCAATCAGTTCACGACCGTCGGCGCATCGGGCAGCAACTCGCCCATCAAGGCCATGTTCCCGATCATTTCGGGCAACGACATTTTCGCCAACACGGTGACCATGGGCGGCATCCCCGACATCGAGTTCTCGGCCGCCTACGAAGCACTGCTCACCGGCCTCAATCTCACCAACCCGGTGCTGCAACCACTGGTCGAAGCGGCCGAAAACAACAATCCGGCTGTGCTGGCCGCCGCATTGGCCCGACTTACTCCGGTTGAGGCGGCGCACGCCTCCACCCTCACCTCCTTCCTCAACCTGCTCATCAACATTGAGACCGGCACGGGCACCAGCGGCTACGACAGTTCGTACTGGCAGGCGATGGCCCCGGCCTCCTATCTGGCCGACGTCGTCCACGACCACATCCCGGCCTTCCTCGTCGGTGGCTGGAACGACCTCTTCCAAGCCGGCGAGCCGCTCAACTACGTGGGCCTGCAGAACCTGTACGACGGGCGTCCGCAAACCGCCGCCATGCTGCCCCACCAACCGGTGACCCCTCGTTACCAACTGATGATGGGTCCGTGGGACACGTCACCGCCGGCACCGGCGTCAATATCACCTCCATGGAATTGGAGTGGTTCGACACCTGGCTGAAGGGCGACAACACCCCACTGCCATCACTCGGCCACACCGCTCTACCTGAACGAGCTCAACTCGAACAACACCTGGGTCGACGCCGCCCAGTGGCCCATCGCCGGCGCCACGCCCACCGCCTACTACCTCAATGGTGGGCGCACCGGCACCGCCCTCTCCGACAACGACGGCAGCCTCACCACAACGCGCCCACCACCCCAAGCGATGCCGACACGGTGGCCTTCCTCGGCGTCTCCAGCCCGTGCGATGAGCAGACCGATCAGTGGGCGGCCGGCCTGGCTCGACTTCGGCCTCCCCCTGCTCAACACCTGCGACCAGAACGACCAAACGCTGGGCGACGGACCCGGTTCGCTGACCTACACCACGGCGCCCTTCACCACCCCCAAGGTGCTCAGCGGTCCCATCGACGCCACCCTCTTCACCACCTCAACCACCACCGACACCGACCTGTCGGCCACCATCGAGTCTGATCAGCCCGACCGGGCAGTCACTCCCCCTCACCTCCGGCGCGCTGATGGGGATCAACGCGCCCTCGACCCCAGCCCAGAGCTGGACCGCCGCCAACGGGATGCCACTCCTGCCCGTGCACCCGCTGACCGCCAACTCGCTGCAACCCATCACCCCGGGTCAGGTGACCGAGCAGGACATTCAGGTCTTCCCGACCACGGCCTACATCCCGGCCGGCTGGCGCATCCGGGTCACCATCTCCACCGGCGACACGCCGCACCTCGCTCCCACGGTGGCCCAGCTCCCCACCTCCTCGGTGGCATCTACGACATTCAGCGCAACAGCGGCGCCGCCTCGTTCATCAACCTGCCGCTGGCCCCACCGGCTGACTTCTTTGTGCCCTGTGGTGCGCTCTGCACCGCCACCGGTTCATGACCACGCACGACGAGATTTCCATTGAGGAGATTTCCGACGCCGTCGTCGACGGTGACAGCCCCATTGCGCCCAAGACCGGCACAGCCATGGCCGCCCTGCGCCACCGCACCTTCCGCATCGTCTTTCTGGGCGCCTTCCTCTCCAACATCGGCACCTGGATGCAGAACGTCATCCTCGGTGCCTACGCCTACGACATCACCCACTCCAGCACCTTCGTCGGCGTCATCATCTTCGCCCAGCTCGGCCCGACGCTGATCTTCCCCATGCTGGGCGGCCTCATCGCCGACAAGGTCAACCGCAAGATGTTCCTCATTGTGCTGTCGGCCGAGCAACTGATCTTCTCGCTCGGCGTGGCCTGGGTGGTGCGGGGCCCGCACCCGTCGCATGTCCTCCTGGTCGTCATGGTGATCATGGTCGGCGTGGGCAGCGCCATGTTCGGACCGGCCTACTCCTCCGTGCTGCCCGGGCTGGTGGGCAAGGCCGACATGCCGGGCGCCATCTCGCTGAACTCGGCCCAAATGAACGGCTCCCGAGTGGTCGGGCCGATCATCGGCGGCCTGCTCTTCCCGGTCATCGGCCCGGCCTGGATCTTCGTCATCAACGCCGCCACCTATCTCTTCGTCATCGCCACCCTCCTGGCCGTGACCCTCCCCTTGGTGGCGCAACAGGTCACGGCCAAGGCCAGCCGCTGGCGCGAACTCATCGCCGGCATTTCGGTGGCCCGCCACGACCGCATCGTCGGCCGCTGCCTAGTCACCGTCTTCGTCTTCTCCCTCCTCGCCCTGGCCTTCATCGGCCAGATGCCCACCGTGGCCGCCCACAACCTGGGCATCAAACCCAGCAGCACCAGCTACGGCATTCTCTACGCCTGCTTCGGGACGGGTGCCCTCATCGGGGCCATCTCCATCGGCACCGTCTTCGCCCACACCTCCAAGCCACTGATCGTGCGGGTCTGCCTCATCGGGTACGCCGTGACCCTCACCATCTTCGCCCTCCTGCGCACCGACATCCCGGCCTTCTTCCTCATCACCGTGGTCGGCGCCTTCTACTTCGCCTTCATCACGGCGTTGAACACCACGCTGCAGGCCCAACTCGAAGACGCCGTGCGGGGCCGGGTCATGGCGCTGTGGATGATGGGCTTCGGCGGCACCGTCGGCGTGGGCAACCTGATGATCGGCCCCGTGGTCAGCGCCATCGGCATCACACCCGTGCTCATCTTCGGAGCCGGCATCGCCCTGATCCTGTCGTGGTACGCCAACGTGCGCTCGGAACCGGCCGACACCAGCGAACTCAGCATCAACCTGGCCTAAGCATCAACCAGCCGGCGTCACCCAGTACGCATCTCGCAGCGCCTTCTTGTAGAGCTTGCCGTTCTCGCCCCGCGGCAACGCATCGGTGAAATCAACCGTCTTGGGGCACTTGAAGTGCGAGAGGTGCTCCCGGCAGAAGGCAATGATCTCCTCGGCCAATT
Source organism: uncultured Acidimicrobiaceae bacterium (assembly GCA_963730785.1). Classification (GTDB taxonomy): domain Bacteria; phylum Actinomycetota; class Acidimicrobiia; order Acidimicrobiales; family RAAP-2; genus Bog-473. The sequence goes on along the minus strand of CAVSTF010000010.1, from coordinate 78,094 downwards.
CCGGCCCGGACTCCTGCCCCTTCGCCGGCTGCACCACGGCCTTGACCTGCTCGCCCATCTCCGCATCGGGCACGCCGAACACGGCGACATCGGCCACCGCCGGGTGCAGCGCCAGCACATCCTCGATCTCCTGCGGGTAGATGTTCACCCCACCCGACACGATCATGAAGAGCTTGCGATCGGTCAGGTACAGGTACCCATCAGCATCGAGGTGGCCGACGTCCCACAACGTGCTCCAGCCCTTGTCGTTGAAGGTCTGCTTCGTCTTCTCGGGGTCGTTGTTGTACTCGAAGGTGAAGCCCGGTGGCGCCGAACCAGACCACGCCGTCCTCACCCACCCCCAATTCATTGCCCTCGTCGTCGGCAATGTGCAAAGACCCGAAGATGGGTGGCCCGACCGTTCCCGGATGGGTCAGCCAATCAGCCGAGCCGACCCACGTCATGCCGCCGCCCTCGGTGCCCGAGTAGTACTCGTTGATGATCGGCCCCCACCACTCGATCATCCGCCGCTTCACCTCGGGTGCGCACGGCGCCGCCGCATGCACGATCGACTTCAACGACGACACATCGTGCGCCGCCCGCTCCTCGTCACTCAACTTCAGCAAGCGCACGAACATCGTCGGCACGAACTGGGCGTGGGTCACCCGATGCTCGGCAATGAGCTCCAGACACCGCACGGCATCAAAGCGCTCCATGAAGACGACCGTTCCCCCTAAACGATGCACCGTCATCGACCAGACCAAGGGAGCCGAGTGATACATGGGCGCCGGGCTGAGGTACACATCGCCGTCGCTCGAACCCCATCATGTGAGTCAGCATGGGAGCCAGCGTGGCGTCGGTCCCGAACACGTGACCCGACAGCGGACGACGAACGCCCTTGGGTCGCCCGGTCGTGCCCGATGAGTAGAGCATGGGCGAACCCTCCTGCTCCTCCGCCAACGGAACCCCAGGGAATCCACCCACGAACTCGTCATAGGAGGTGTACCCCGGCACCGCATCCCCAATAATCAGCCGCAAGCCCACCTCGGGCGTCAACCCCACCAACTCCCCAGCCAACGCTCCCAAGTCAGACGACGTGATCAACACGTGGGCCCCACAGTCGTTGACGATGTAGGCCGCTTCGTCGGCCGCCAAGTGGGTGTTGACCAAGGTCAGATACAGCCCCGAGCGCTGCAGTCCCCAGGCCACCTCGTGGGTCCGGTGGTCATTGGGCAACAGCACGGCCACGTGATCGCCCGGACGCAGGCCATGCGCGAACAAGGCCTGAGCCAACCGGCAGGAGCGCTCCTCCATTTCGCCGAAGGTCACCACCACTCCCGACCCACATATGACGGCCGGCCGATCCGGATGGGAAGCAGCGAAGGTGGACGGGGAATACGGAGGCACCACGACGTCGGTCACGACGTACCTTCTAGTCGCGACCACGCCCTCAGTGCTGGTCTTGGCCTCCCGGCGACATCTGCATCTGGCCCCTCCCCGACATGCCCGACGACATCGAGTTCGACGCACTGGTCGGCCCAAACGAAGCCACCGCCGTCAATGAGACCAGCAACGCCGTCACCGCCGCCACGCCAACCGCACCAACCAGGACCCGCCGACGCCCAACCAATGCCCGCCAGCAACCCACATATGGCCTCAAACTCAACCGGCCTCCCGCATCGGACCACCACAACAGCCCAAACACCACGACATAGGCCACCGATGTGCCGACATCGGTCGAGCCCGGCCCATAGGGGCCACCAAATCCCTCGGCCGTCGACCAGATCAACAGCGACAGCACGGCCCCACCAGCGCAGACCCACCGGAAGCCAATCCCGGTCAACAAACTCAACGCCACCACCGACTCAGCCACCGCCAGCCCATACGCCCACAGCCGGCGGCTCATGCCCCACCAAAGACGACCACCACGAGATGTACGAAGCCACCCACCCCGGCTGCCCGTCGGTCGAGAAATAGGACGACAAATGTTGGGTAAAGGCCGGCGCCCATTTCAGCGTGGCATCGACGGCCCACATCAAGCCGAACGCCACCCGCAGCAATCCCGGCACCCACGGTTTCACCTGGCTCGCCATAGTAAGTTAGGGTACCCTAATATTAGGCACCCCTCACCAACGAGGGGACCAGACGAGAGGGGTTGCAATGGCACGGCAGGTATCGAGGCGGACACTGCTGGGATCGGGACTGGCCACGGCCGGCACCGCCCTCGGCACCCTGGCCCTGTCCAACGCCGCCAGCGCCGCCAGCCCCACCACGACCACAACCCAAGCCCCCACCCCCGCCACCCCAACCACCGGCCAGACCAAGGAGTACTGGATTGTGGCCGAGAGCTTCCGCCACAACCTGGTCCCCACCGGCAAGGACCACATGATGGGCATGACGTTCAAGCCCGAGGACTCCAGCTACACCGCCATTGGGTTCCGGGCCTATACGCCGGGCTGGAAGGCTCCCATCGCCAGCAACCTCGATATTGGTCCCAACCTCGGCATACCTGGCCCCATCATCCGGGCCAACGTCGGCGACACCGTCCTGGTCCATTTCAAGAATCTGGACCACCACTACAAGTGGCCGCACAGCATGCACACCCACGGCTTTCGCTACACGCCGGCCAGCGACGGCGCCTACATCGAGGGCAACGGCAGGGCCCCCGGCACGGCCGTGAACTATGGCGATCACTACACCTACACCTGGACCGCGTTGCCATCTTCGGAGGGCACCTGGCTCTACCACGACCACTCCGTACAGGAGGGCCTCACCAAGGCCGGCCCGGTGATGGAGATGGGCGCGGAGCTCGGGATGTTCGGCATGGTGGCCGTCACCAGCCCGGCCACGCCCCCCGTCGACGTGGAGAACTTCGTCTTCTTCCACGACCTGTACCAGGCCGATGTACCCGAACTGGCGCAGGACTTCGACTGCTTCAACGGCCAGGCCTACCTGGGCAACACCCAGGAGTTCACGGCCAAGGTGGGCCAGAAGGTCCGCTGGCGGGTGGCCGCACTGGGCAAGGAGTTCCACGTCTTCCACATCCACGGCCATCGCTGGGCCCCATCGAACGGGACCGGCTACGTCGATTCCCAAATCCTCGGTCCCTCCACCACGCTCACCGTCGAGTACGAGGAAGACAACCCGGGTACGTGGCTCTACCACTGCCATGTCACCGACCACATGGCCGGCGGCATGGTCGGGAGCTACGTGGTCACCACCTAGCGCGCCATGCGACAATCTCGGTCATGAGCCACGCCGCCCCAGCGCCAGCCAGCCAGCATCGATCCCGCAATCGCCTGATTCTCATCATTGGCGTCGTCATCGTCCTGGTCCTGGCCGGACTCGCCATTTACCATCACGAGTCGCTGCATTCGAAGTCGTACCGGAACGGTTCCGCCGTGGGTAAGAAGCTGGAATCGGAACTGGCCGGCGGCAGCACCGCCTTCTGCAACGGGCAGACCGACTGCATCAATCAGGCCAAACAACTTGAGTCGGAGTCGACCCCGAACAAATGCAAGACCCTGGTCCACTATTCAGGCGTGCTCCCCAAGGGCGATACGGCCTCGCAATGGGTCGACGGCTGTATCGCCGGCTACGACGCCGGAACTTAGGTATTTCTCCTCGGCGACCACTGCCAACGCCGTAGCGCCACGAACGCCCCGGCCACGCCCCAGATGGCCATGACCAAGAGGTCGTGTCCGGAAAAAGCTGGCGAACCCGGCGGGAGATTGAACGAGCCTTCCAAGGCCGTAATCAAATGGCGCACCGGGAAGTAGCCCGACACGGTGGCCAACGATGAGCCCGGGGTGATGGGGAAATAGAGTCCCGAGAAGGCCAGCAACAAGAAGAAGACGATGCTGATCATGGGACCCGCCGCGTCCGGGTTCGGCACCAGCGTGCTGATGCCGACGCCCAGGGCGGTGAAGCTGAGCATGCCCACCAGCAGTGTCACGATGAAGCCCAACCAATGCGCCGGCACGTGATCGTGGAAGCCCAGGGTCCCCACCAACATGAGGATCACCACTTGGTACAAGGCAATCAACACGGTGCTGGTGAAGATGGCGGTCAACATCGACCAGGTCGGGACGGGGCTCAAGCGCAACCGCTTCAACAGTCCCATCTCGCGCCGGTTCACAATGGTCTGGGCCAGCACGTTGAAACAGGCCGCCATGATCCCGTAGGCCAGGAAACTGCCCAGGTAGTACTGATGCAAGAGCGCACTGCCGTAACCCGATTTGGTGGCCGAGTTCCCCGATATGGCGCTCAAGATGACCAGGAAAATGGTCGAGAACCCGAGCGTGAAGAAGGCACCGAGCGGATTGAGCCAGAAACTCAGCTGCTCGAAGCCGACCTGTCGGGCCACCATCTTCACGTCACTGAGTCCACGGAACGAACCGACCTGCGGCGTCGATGTCACCTCAACGTTGCTCACTTGCTCACCTCCGAACTGAGTCCTTGTTCGTCCCGGGTCAGGTTGAGGTAGATGTCTTCCAGGGTGACCCGCGAGACCGACAAGCCGATCAACCGGTGATCACCCGTTAGGGCCCAGCCGGTCAGGTCATGGAGCACTCGCACCTCATCCATCGTCTGCACTTCCACGATGCCGTCGCGCACATTGCTCACCGGCACCGGCACGTCCTCGACCGCCACACCTTCGGGCAACACAAAGCGCAACGTCACCTCGGACGAATCACGCCCACCAATTGAACTCGGCGTTCCCGCGGCCACGATCTCGTGGTTGTTCAACACCGCCACCCGGTCGGCCAGCGCTTCCACCTCGTCCATGTAGTGCGTGGTCAACATGACGGTGGTCCCACCGGCCGCCAACTCTTTAATCAGATCCCAGGTATCACGGCGCCCCGACGGATCTAGCCCCGTCGTCGGCTCATCCAGAAACAACAGCTCCGGATTGCCGACAATGCCCAGTCCCACATCGAGCCGACGCTGCTGTCCACCGGACAGCGTCTTGACCCGGGCGTCCGCTTTCTCTTTCAGGCCGATCAGCTCAATCACTTCATCGATCGGTCGGGGCGACGGGTAGAAGCCGGCGTTGCGGCGCAAGACCTGCCGCACCGAGTAGTACGGCTCGACGGCCAATTCCTGCAGTACCACGCCAATGCGGGTGCGCAGCCAGCGCTGGGTCGAACGCTCCGCCGGGTCGACGCCAAGGGTCAGCACGGTCCCACCGGTGCGCTCCCGGAATCCCTCCAGAATTTCAATGGTGGTGGTCTTGCCGGCTCCATTGGGACCCAACAGGGCGAAAACCTCGCCCCGCTCCACCTCGAAGCTCACGTCACGCACGGCGTGGTTATCGCCGTACGATTTCGCCAAATGCTGCACACTCACCGAGGGCAAGGAATCCTCAACTCTCACTCGACACAAACGGATCGGCCAAAAGGTGCAGCCTAGGTAACTTCACCCAGGCGACGCTGCATCAGCACCAAAGTGAGCCACCGCCCGAACTTGAATCCAATCTCGTTGAGGCGGCCAACCTCTTCGAACCCCAGTTGGGCATGGAAAAGGATGGAGCCCTCGTTTTCACTGTCGATCGCTGCCACCATGACTTGCTTGCCATTGGCCACCGCCTCTGCCATGAGGGCCTCCATCAACAGGCGGGCGATCCCTTGCCGATGGAATGACTCACGAACGTGCACCGAGTTTTCGACCGTGAAGCGATAGCCGGGCCACTTCACCGAATTCCGGAACTCTCCGTACGACGCGAAGCCGACGACCTCACCGTCCTCTGACTCCGCCACCAGAATGGGAAATCCATCACGGGCGCGGGACTCAAACCACGACTGCCGCCATTCCAGCGGCTCGACCGCTTCGGTCCAGGTCCCGCTGGTCGTCGAGATGAACGCATTGGCGATGGCATGGATGGCCTCTATGTCGGCCTCCACCGCCACTCGAATCAGCACCTCATCGTCCATCACCGTGATTCTTGTCGGTGGTCGTTCTCAGTGCCCATCCATGACCGACCTGGACCTGATCTCAGGGAATATCGTCCTCAGATTCTTCCAGCGCATCCATGAGACGTTCGTACCGGTTGGGACTGATCACTACGGCAGCGGGTATTCCATCTTGTTCGAGGAACACATCCTCTCGACGGCAAAGGGCCACCACGTCAGAGAAGTTTCCCAGCGCCTCGCTCACGGTCATGACCGCCATCTTGAGAATTGTACAAGGTCGAAGATTACGTAGGCATGAAGAATTACGAGAACAAGACGTACTGTCAGCTGGGCGTGGTGGCCTGGAAAACAGTGCCCGTTCCCACGCATTTCGTGGCCAATCCGGCGGGTACGAAGACCGCATGCCCCGGAACAAGTCCGACCTCTTGTGAGCCGGCAACAACCTCCACCGAACCGGCAGTGCAGAGCAACATCTGGTCAACCGACCGGTCGACCGATCGCTCCGATGCGTCCCGATCGATGGGCAGAATCGAGAGCTCAAAGTCCCGAGCCGGCGTGAGGAATCGCCGTGTGCCGTCGCCTTCTTCGATCGACGGACAGCGCGGGTCGACCAGTTCGGTGAAGTCGGAGATGCGGAGCAGCTCGGGCACGTCGACATGTTTCGGGGTCAAACCGGCCCGCAGGACATTGTCGCTGTTGGCCATGATCTCCACGCCGGTGCCCCGCAGATAGGCGTGGACATTGCCGGCATCGAGGTAGATCGCCTCCCCTGGGTCCAGATGGACCGAGTTCAGCAGCAGGGCGACGATGGCACCCATATCTCCCGGGAAGTCGGCCGCAACGGAAAGCACGGCGTCGGCGGCACTCCGCCACTCCCCCGAACTCCCCGCCACGTGTCGACACCCGACCAAAGTGGCGTCTATCAATCGCTGCCGATCGGCATCGGGAGTGCCCAGCACAGTGGTGAACGCCGCCTTGAGTCCTTCACTACCCACCAGGGCCTGACGCACCGGGTCCAGCGCTGCCACATCGAGCTCGCTCAAAAACCGGAGTGTGTCAGCAACCGGACGGAACCCACACAAGGCGTCGAAAGGGGTGACGGCGCACAGCAGTTCGGGCTTGTGATTGGCATCGCGGTAGTTACGTCCCCAGGCAGCGACGGGAATACCGCGCCGATCCTCAGCGGCGAATCCGGCCGCCGCCTGCGCCAAATTCGGATGGACCTGAATCGAGAGTGCCCGCTCCGCCGCCAGGATCTTCAGCAAGAAGGGCAGCTGGCGATCGAACCACAGTTCAGCTATCGGTTCCCCGGTCGCCGGAATGCCGAGGAGACCCTGGATCGCCGTGCGAGAACCCCACGCATAGCCCCGTGGAACACCGTCGACCGGAGTCAGTCGCATGTCCACGCCGTCATTATGACGTAGTGATCCCGACCAATTAGTTCTGCGTCGCCGCCTTCACACGCTCATCCGCCGCAATCACCTTGTCCAGCAGGTCGCTCAACTCAGCTAGCTCGCTCTTCGATAGGGCCGAGAACGACGACGGCGGCACCGACAGCACGGCCCGAATCTCTTCACCCAGCGCACGACCGGCCTCGGTGAGCACAATGATCTTGACCCGCCGGTCGACCGGATTCGGCTCCCGTGTTGCCAAACCGCGGGCATCCAAATCATCAACCAAGGCCGTGATGTAGGACGGGTCGCAGCCCAGACCCCGGGCCATGTCCCCCATGGAGATGCCGTCCGATGACGACAGCCGCATGAGGGTCTTGATCACCCCGGGCGACAGCTTGTGCTGTGTCCCCAGATCAGCCATGCGCTCAGCGTGTTCGCCCTCAAAGGCGACACGGCGCAGGCGGTCGTAGGCGTCCTCGGCCAATCCCATGCACACATCATGCCAGAAATCCTTTGACAAATGAAGATATTTGAGTACTATGAACTAATCCCCGAGAGGAGCGTCGTGGCCCGGAGCAACACCAAGGAATCAGTCCTGACCCCCGAATTGCGGCGGATCGCCACCGTGGTGGTCCTCGGTTCGATCATGTCGATCCTCGATACGACGATCGTCGCCGTTGCCCTCGACACGCTGGGCAAGGACTTCCACGTTTCCGTCTCCACCATTCAGTGGGTCACGACGGGCTACCTCCTGGCCCTGGCCGTCGTCATCCCGGTCACCGGTTGGGCCGTCGACCGGGTCGGCGCCAAACCGATGTGGATGATTTCGCTCACCCTGTTCATCATCGGGTCGAGCCTGTGCGGCGTGGCCTGGTCGGCCAACTCGCTCATCTTCTTCCGGGTGCTCCAAGGACTGGGCGGCGGCATGATCCTGCCCATCGGCCAGTCGATGATGGCCCGGGCCGCCGGACCGCAACGCATGGGTCAGGTCATGAGCGTCATCGGCGTGCCCACCGTCATGGGCCCGGTACTCGGGCCGGTACTGGGTGGTCTCATCATCTCCAACTTCAGCTGGCGCTGGATTTTCTACATCAACGTTCCCGTCGGCATCATCACTCTCATCCTTTCCAGCCGCTTCCTCGATGGCAAGCAGGAGAAGATCAAGGCCAGCTTCGACACCCTCGGCTTCTGCCTCCTCTCCCCCGGCCTGGCCGCGCTCGTGTACTCACTCTCCGAAGTCGGCATCACGGGCAGCTTCACCAGCACGCAGGTGCTCGTGAGTTTCTTCGTCGGTATCGCCCTGATGGTCGCCTTCGTGTTCCACGCGCTGCACATCAAGAACCCGCTGCTCGAGTTGCGACTGTTCAAGAGCCGCAACTTCACCATCGCCAACATCAGCATCTTCGTCCTCGGCGCCACGCTGTTCGGCTCGATGTTTCTCCTGCCGCTCTACTACCAGATCGCCCGCGGCCAATCGCCCTGGGTCGCCGGTTTGCTCATGGCCCCGCAGGGACTTGGCGCCGCCTGTGTCATGCGACTTTCAGGTCGGGTAACTGACCGACTCGGTCCCCGGAAAGTGGTACCGGCGGGCATCATTTTGATGGCCGTGGCCACCGTGCCGTTTGCCTTTGTGTCGGCCGGCTCGTCAGAAATCCTGCTCGCCATCACCCTCTTTGCCCGCGGCATCGGACTCGGTATGTCCATGATGCCGATCATGGCCGCCGCCTACTTCGATCTCACCCCGGCTCAGATCCCCAAGGCCAGCACCACCTTGAACATCATGCGCCAGATCGGCGGCTCAGTGGCCGTGGCTGCGTTCGCCGTGGTGCTGCAGCGTCAGATCATCGAAAAGGTGGGCTCACACGGCGGAAGCTCCGGCATCTCGCTCGACAGCACGGTCAAGCTGCCACCGGAAATCGCCAACCGGGTCTCCGTCGGCCTTTGCCCACACCTTCTGGTGGTCGGTGATCACGATCTTGATTGCCTTCATCCCGACCATGTTCTTGCCCAACAAGGCCGCTAAGGCCATCGGGCCTCCGCCATCTGGCCCGTCGGGACCCGCCGAAAACGGTCAAGGCACCGACGAAGCAGCCCCGGCGCCGGTACTCCTCGTCGACTGACTCGACAAAGTCCCGTTTGCGCGTCGTTCCGTTTGACTGAGCACCACGACTGACCCGGCGAATTTGTCTTGCAGCGTCTGATTGATCGGGCTCCTCAACATCCAAAGCGAGATAGTCAACGCGGCGAGTTCGCCGATGAGGGTAGGGATCCGTCCTGGGCCGAAGGTGGTGTTCGGGTGATGGTTGAAGAACCGAAGAATCACTTCCGCCCTGCTCCAGGTCCCAGTCACCACAAAAACAAACAGCGCCCTTCGCCATGCCTGTCGGCGACTCAGCTTTTGTCCGGTCGTTGCATCGATCACCTCAACACCGGCAATCCTCATCCCGAACGTCCAGCCGCGTGTCCGCATGAAATAGGCCGGATAGGCGATGACCAGTACCGCCGAGAGAATTTCGACGATTGCTCGGAGAGCGAGATTCGCCGTTGACTCAGCGCCATACCCTCCATTCGGAAATGGGTCCGATCCGAAGATGCCACCGACGATGAGCTGACCGGCCGTCACAGGTATAGAGAGGAAGACGCTGTCGAGCAAAAGGCCCCCCACCCTTCGCCACCATCCCGCCAAGTATCTTTTTTGTTCACCGATGGAGATCGAGATGGCATTGGCGTTGGAGTTGGCGGGCGGGCGAGTTTCGGAAGGCAGGGCGGACAGATGTGGCGTCCACCTCGATCCGTCCCACCAACGAAGTCCTGCCTGTCCCGTTGGATCTGGATACCACGCGGGCCCCGGGAGTGGTGGTGGCTGCATCGAATCCAACAGTCCGGCGCGCCGCTAGTTGGTGCAGAAACAGTTGTTGTTATTGGAAACCGTTGCGGCAACGATGATGACGGCGATCAGGCCGGCCAGTCCGACGTAGCCAATGATCAATCCGGCTATGGCCAGCCCGCGTCCGCGCTCTCCACGCTTGCGAATGTGATTGAGGGAGATGTGCCCGAAGATGATGGCCAAGATTGCGCCGACGCCGTAGAGCCAGACCAGACTCAACACGAAAGAGGCCACGGCAAACGCGCTCATGCCGGGAACCTGTCCCGCCAGGTACGGCGGTGGCATGGGCTGGTCCCACTGCGGCGGGGGTGGCGGTGCGGTGGGGGGCGGAATCGGCGCCCTGTTCTTCGTCCACATGCTGCCGTCCCAATAGCGCAGGAGCGAGGGATCTTCCTGATCTGGGTACCAGCCCGCTGGCTGCTCAGTCGTCGTCATGCATTCACCCCTGTTGTTCCCACACACTCTTGCGAGCAAAGGTCACCGACGATGACGTGTGATCGACCTCAACCCAGCCGGCATCTCGGGCCAGGAATTCCGACAGCGGCTGATCGGGCGACCACACCACGTAGGAGACGTGGTACTTGAGCAGTATGAGATCCGGGTCCGTCGTGAGACCGCTGACCGCAAAGAAATCGCTCAGCACCGGACCCACGAAGAGATCGGTCCGCCCATCGACGAAGGTGGCCCGGTGGCGAGCAATCGAATAGTCGCCCCAGGTGTACTCGGTGAAGATCCGGCCCGGATGCGAAGCCAGGAAGTTGAAGGCCTGGACCGGCGTCCCCGTCGCCACTGTCCCTGCCGGTACCGACGGCAGGGCGACCAAGGCAATCATGAGACCGAGTGTGATCCCACCGACCACCTTTCGAGCTTGCGCGCCCCACTGGGGGCGAGCCGGCATGGCGGCGGCCAAACCGGCGGCGGCCACCATCAGGTAAATGGCCACCCGAATGGAGTGCAGCGTCCCGACCAGGAACAGCACCGTGAGTGTGGTCTCGAGCACCAAATGCGGACGGTGCCGGAAGGCCAACACAAGAACCATCAGGGGCACGCCCACCATCAGCAACACCGGAATCGAATGGAAGTCGGGTGACTGCCATTCCTTGATGTACTGGCCAATCTGCGAGTTGGTCGAGACCTTGAGGTCGTACAGCAACAGTCCGGGGCCATAGGGCGAAATGAAGGAGGCCACCAAACTGCCGATGGCGGCCAGCGCGACGTAGAACGGATCGGGGGCCCGGCCCACGCCCCGAATCCGAGCCAACCAGGTCGCCGGCGCCATTGACCACGCCAGCTCGACACCGATGACGGCCAAGCCCAGCAAGATGGAGCCATGGGTGTTGACCCACAGCACGCAGAGCACCGGCAACCACCACAGCCAGCGGGCATTGGTGCGTGCCTTGTGGAGAATGAGGAGCTCGAGTGGCAACCAGATCAGCGAGAACGACAGCCCGCGATCCTGCGTCACAAAGCCCGCGATGCCAATCGCCATCAACACCGCGATCGCAGCCAGCCGACCGCCCTTGGCTCCCAGTGTCTTGGCATAGGCCATGGTGGCGATCAACGAGAGCGTGCCGGTCCCGATGGAAATGATGTTGTAGGCCGCCGCGCCGAACAGCTTGTAGAGCGTGGCCAATATGACTTCAGAACCCCACTCGTCGGCCACCCAGCGGTGATGCGACTCGGTGTAGCTGAACGGGTCCAGACCGAAGACGTGATGATGGGCCAGGATCCATTGCCCGGCCGCCATTTGCCAGAACACGTCGGTTGAGAGTTGTCGCGCCAGCGTGGTGGCGACCAACACGCTGATCCCGACCATGAGGCCAGCGATGGCGATCCACTTGCCGGGTACGGGTCGGCGCTCGCCCCACTTGGGCGCGATCGGCAGCATGACGTGACGGTGGTGCCCGGGAAACTCCAGAGCGAGTGCAGCGGACGCTTCCCTTTCGACCTCCGGGGGAAGCGTCTTGGTCAGTGTGCTCATCGCACCAGAGCAGTGACCGTGAAGACGCTGATGCCCGTGAACACGTAGGCGAAGGCGATGAACCTGGACGACACCGTTCGGTGTTCGCCCCACTTCCGAGCAATCGGGAGCATGACGTAGTCGTACCCAGCGCCGTCTCGAGCGAGTCCGGCGGAGGTCTCCCCTTTGACCTCCGCCGGCAAGCTCTTCGTCAGTGTGCTCATCGCACTCCCCCCTCCACCGGGTCCCCCTCCGGCGTCCCTGGCGTGCACAGTAAGAAACGGTCGGCGCGTATTTCGTTGCCGCACCGTCGCTATCTGGTTGCAGTGGCGCGCCCGTCAACAAACCAGAAGGATGGGGTCATGGACATCCTCTACACCGCCACTGCCCACGCCACTGGAGACGGCCGAAACGGCCACGCCCGTAGCGACGACGGCTTTATCGACCTTGACCTGCGCATTCCCACCGAAATGGGTGGTCAGGGTGGGGCCACCAACCCCGAGGAGCTCTTCGCTGCGGGCTACGCCGCCTGCTTCCATTCGGCCTTGAAGCTGGTGGCCGGCCAGAAGAAGCTCGATGTGACGGGCACCGAGGTCTCAGCCAGCATTGGCATCGGGCCGAACGGTTCAGGCGGTTTCGGCCTCACCGCCGCCCTGGTCATTTACGCCCCTGCGCTCGACCACGCCACGGCCGAGGAGCTAACGGCAGCGGCCCATGAGGTGTGCCCGTATTCCAATGCCACCCGGGGCAACATCGAGGTGTCGCTCAGCGTCGTCGACTGAGCCCAGCCAGCTCCCCCTTAGTGGGTCACCGAGAACGAGTAGGCGTCACCATCGGCGAAGCTCGGGATGAGCACGGAGATGGAGCCCCGGCCTGGGCCGGCGGGAACGATCGGGTAGGTGGTGTCCGTCGGCACCGGAGCATCGGCCGGCAGCTGGGGAATCAGTCCCTGCAACGAAGCCAGGTTGGTGCCGCCCACCGGGAGGTCGGGCGATCCACCGGCAATGTCGGTCAGGGCCACGGTGGCCGAGCCACTGGTCCAGGGCACGTTGATCGTGACCAGCACTGAGGTCGGCGCCGCATCGGTGTAGTCGGTGAAGGCCGACGTGCACCACTCGGTGTTCTGCGAGCAACCCACGCCTCGGCCAACCAGGCCGGTCAGTGTCTTGGTGGTCGAGTTGTACGAGCCCAGCGCCGACACGGTGTCGCTCGACGAACCGGTGCTGATCATGTTGCCCGACATGGCGGCGTAGGTGAGCCGGTCAAAGTAGCTGGGCAGCGGCGAGGTGCCGTTCGTGTACAGCAATCCATCCAACGTCGGATCGAGGCAGTCATCGCCCCAGCAGCTGCGGTCGGCCAAATCGACGCCCGCATTGGTCAGGGCCGCCAGGTACTCGACGTCCCAACCCGGAATCTTCTGCACGTCGGGGATGCCGTATTCGTCAATGAAGATCTTGGGATGCCCCAACGCCGGCAGCCCGGCCATGATGGATCGGACCGAGGCCACATCGTCCTGCAGGTTGGCTGGCACCAGCGTGTTCTGACGGGGCGAGATGCCGTAGTTGTTGAGAATCTCGTGCCAACTGATGGCCGCCAGCTTGATGTTGTTGGCCGCCGCGTAGTTCAGGAACGTCGGCATGTCGAAGGCGTGCTCAAAGGGGGCGTACTCGCCTGGGTAGTCCTCGTACTGCGACAAGTCGGGTCCGATGACCTGAGCCGCCGGATCGGCGGCCTTAATGGCCTGGTAGGCCACCTTGAACTGCTGCAGCAGCAGGGCCGGCGTCTCGGAGTTGTAGCCAGCGGCGTCGTAGTAGAGGTCGTTGCCGCCCGGCTCGTTGTAGATCTCGAAGTAGTCAGCCTTGTGGCCAGTGGCCTCAATGTCGGTCACCGTCTTTTTGATGAAGTTGGAGTAGGCAGTCCAGTTCGACCAGGGGGTGGGCGGACTGTTGTCCGTACCACCGTCGCCGTATTCGGCCTTCCACACGCTGTCCAGTTCGACGATGTTCTTGGCCCCTTCGGCGGTGGCCGTGTCGAACCCGGTCCAGTTGAACGAACCGTCGGGGTTTTCGGCTCCGAGGCCACCTCGATACGACGTGGTGTCCAACGCCGCGAGGTCCGCCGCATCATTGTCGACAGGGAGCAGCGACTCCAGGATGCCCGAGGCGGCGTGATTGCTCGGACCGATGGCCGTGGTGGCATCAAACGAGACGCAGGCACCGACCAGGCACCAGATCTGCATGGTCACCGGGTTCGAGGTGGTGGTGCTGCCCGACCCGTTGGCACCGATGGGAATCACGGTGGTGTTGTAGGTGTCGCCGCCCGTCAGCTCGCGGAAGGTGGTGGTGGTGCAGCTTCCGCACTTGAGTGTGGTGACCAGGGTCTTGGGAGAGGTCGACAGCAGCCAGAGCTGAATCAGGTCCGCCTGGGTGGCCGGGCCGTTGCTGGCATTGGTCCACTTCACGGTCAGGTCCGGGGAGGCGCTGGACTGGCTGGCCTTGACCGAGGTGGGCGCGTTCGGCCCGGGGAGAGCAGGTGAGTTGCTGACCGCCGGCACGGCGTTGACGTTGTTGGAAGTCGATCCCTCGATCCCATTCGAGACACCGGCAGGATCAAGTCCCGCATTGGTGGGCAGCACCACCCCGTTTTTCAGTTCAGTGCTCAGCGAACTGATGGTGTTGGTCACCGTGGACAGCAGTCCGGACCCGAGCGAGGCCGGGAGGGTCAGACTCCCTCCGGCCGCGGGCGCCGACGACGTCGCCACTATGGCCGTCAGCGGCAGCGCAATCGCCGCGGTGGCCAACAGTGCGTTACGGACCGGCCGACGAAAGCCAAAACCCCGCACCCGCTGGTGCGATGCATCCTTACGTCGGCCCGCCCCGGCGCTCTTCCCCCACATCGTCTGCATCAATCCTCCAGAGTCGGTATTGGGACGGGGATGGGCCCCAAAATCGGAACCCCACCCTCTACCCGCCATAGAGAACGTCCCACACCACCGTTTCTGGCGGTCGTTCGTTCAGCATCAAAGCACAATCGGCCCCCAGAGAGCCCGCACTCCAGTCCAGGTCAGCCGCTAAAACTACCCTCTACCTGCAATTACTTGTTGAGCGGGTCCCGAGGGAGGCCGAGAATCCGCTCGGCAATTTGGTTCCGGGTGATCTCCGAAGTACCCCCGGCGATCGACATGGCCCGGGTAGCCAGCTGTGAGAAACCGGCAAAGGCGCCGTCGCCGTTCAAAAACGCCAGCTCAGGACCCACCAGGTCCGATTGCAGTGCTGCCTGCTCGTGCCCGTGCTCGGCCAGCACCAGCTTGGTCACGTTCCCCTCGGGCCCCGGACCGCCACCCACCACGGCCCGCTGAGCCCGTCGCAAATTCAAGACCTTCAGTGCGTGGTCCTCGGCCAGCAGGGCTCCGATGCGCTCCGCCGCATTCGGCAACCGCTCACCGTGCTGCTTCAGCAGGGCGAACAGGTCCATGCTCGGGAAGATGCCGCCGGCCCCGCCACCGATGGAGACCCGCTCGTTCCCCAACGTCGAACGAGCCACCGTCCAGCCGTCATCGACCACGCCCACCACGTCATCGTCGGGCACGAACACGTCGGTGAAGAAGACCTCGTTGAAGTCCGAATTGCCGGTGATCTGGCGCAGCGGACGTACCTCGACGCCCGGCGCGTGCATGTCGATCACCATGGTGGTGATGCCGGCGTGCTTGGCCGCATCGGGGTTGGTGCGCACCGTGGCCAGGCCGAGGTGGCAGTACTGCGCCCCCGAGGTCCAGACCTTCTGGCCGTTGACCACCCAGCCCCCGTCGACCCGCACGCCCCGGGTCTTGACCGCCGCCGCGTCCGACCCGGCTTCGGGCTCGGAGAACAGCTGGCACCAGACGTACTCCCCCATCAGGGTCTTGAGCACCCAGCGGTCGACCTGGTCCGGGGTGGCGTACTGGTTCACCGTCATGATGTTCCAGCCGGTGATGCCCATCCCGGGCACCTTCACGCCGGCCCGCTTGAGCTCCTCGTCAATGACGATCTGCTCAACCGCACCGGACTCGCGACCCCAGGGACGGGGCCAGTGCGGCACCATCAGCCCCGAATCGATCAGCGCCCGACGCTGCTCGTCACCCGATCAGCGCTCGCCAACCGCTCCGCCTCGGCCCGCGATCTCCGCCCGGATGGCATCCGCCTCGGCCGGCAGGTCCAGCGACACCTCCCGAGTCACGCCCGACTGCCGGCCACCGCGCACACGTCCTCGCCGTCCCGGGGCGAGCCCACCAGCGCGTTGAGCACCATGGCCCGACGCAGGTACAGGTGCGCATCGTGCTCCCAGGTGAAGCCGATCCCGCCGTGCACCTGAATGTTCATCTGCGCCGAATGCACGGCCGGGGCGAAGGTCAACACGGCCGCCATGGCCGCCGTCAACACGAACTCGTCCACCTCGTCAGACTCAGAGGCCCGCGCGGCGTCGTACACGGCCGCGGTGGCCAGTTCCGCCGCCACCAACAAGTTGGCGCAGTGATGCTTGATGGCCTGGAACGTCCCGATCGTCCTACCGAATTGCACGCGCTGCTTGGCGTAGTCGACGGCGTAGTCCGTGCAGGCCGCCATGCCACCCACTGCTTCGGCCGCCGCCAATGTCCGGGCCAGCGCCAAGGCCCGACGCCCGGCTCCGGCCAGTACGTTCTCGGCCCCCACGGCCACACCAGAAGCCGTGACCGAGACCGAACGCCGGGTCTGGTCGAGATTGTCCGACCCGGTCAGCGTCAGTCCCGACGCTTCCGCCGGAACCACCACCACATCATCGCCCACCCGTAGCAACAACAGGTCGGCCGCCGCGCCCCCCAGCACGGTCCCGGCCGCCCCGCTCAACGACCCGCCCGACAAACTGAGCCCAGGCCAACCAAGGCCAAAGGCACCCGTGACCGACCCATCGGCCAACCCCGGCAACCACTGAGCCTTCTGCGCTTCGGACCCCGAGGCGGCGATGATCGCCGAGGCCAGGACCGTGGGCAGGAAGGGACCGGGCGCCACCTGGCGACCCAGCTCGTCCAGGACGACCGTCAGCTCCAAGATGCCGGCCCCCGACCCACCGAACTCCTCCGGCAAGTGAATGCCCAGCCAGCCCAGCTCGGCCATTTCGCCCCAATAAGAAGGACGGGGCTCTTCCTCGG
Organism: uncultured Acidimicrobiaceae bacterium; assembly: GCA_963730785.1. Taxonomy (GTDB): domain Bacteria; phylum Actinomycetota; class Acidimicrobiia; order Acidimicrobiales; family RAAP-2; genus Bog-473. The sequence goes on along the minus strand of CAVSTF010000010.1, from coordinate 60,798 downwards.
CCTCCAGCAGGGCGCGAGCGGCGGCCAAAGTCTTGTGCGATGTCAGCACGCCTCGAACCGAGGCTGCTAATTCCTGATGGTCGTCGGTAATGGCGATCGGCATGATCCCATACCCCCCTTTGTGCTCGGTGTGCAGGGGTGAGATTAGGACGGTCGGTCCTACTGACCCAATTCCGACTCCTCGGCCAGGTTCAACCACTCCTCTTCGGCCGTGTTGAGGGCGGCCTGCGCGGCGGCCAGTTCGGCCCCTAATTCCCGCATGCGCTTGTGATCGTTGGCCGGTGCCTCGTCGCTCAGGGTGGCCGCAATCTTGTCCCGCTGCTTCTGCAGCTTGACCATGGCCTTCTCCGCCTCCCGGATCAAGCGATTCAGGGGTGCCCCGCCGGCTTCCACCCGACTCGGCTTCGGGGGCCGGACCTTGACCTCTTTGATCTCCTCTATCTGGCCCAACCGGGCGATCCAGCCCTCGACCCCGCCGGGCACCTCGGCCACCGATCCCTCCGGACCGACGGCCACGATGTGCTCGACCGTGCGGTCCAGGAACGTCCGGTCGTGGCTGACTACCACCAGGGCTCCCGGCCAATCATCGAGAAAATCTTCCAAGATGCGCAGCGTGTCCAGGTCCAGGTCGTTAGTCGGTTCGTCGAGGAACAAGACGTTGGGCTGGCGGGCCAGAACCAACAACAACTGCAGTCGGCGCCGCTCGCCACCCGACAGGGTGCCGGCCCGCGAGAACGGCAGCTCACCGGTAAAGAGGAAGCGCTTCATCAGTGCGATGTCGGCCAGCGACCCGGCCGAGCGACCCGGACCGGCCACCAGGTCCTGGACCCGGGCGTTCAGATCGAGCGTTTCTCCCTGCTGGTCGTAGTAGCCGACCCGGACCGTCGAGCCCACTTCCACCACGCCCGCTGTGGGCTGCAATCGCCCGGCCATCAGATCCAACAGGGTCGACTTCCCGGTGCCGTTGGCGCCCACGATGCCCAGGCGCTCCCGCCTATCGAGCACCAGATCAACATTTCGCAGCACGTCATCCGAGCCGCCCGGGTAACGGAATCCGACACCGACGCAGTCGATGACCTTGTCGCCCAGTCGCGGTCCATCCCCCTCGCGGACGATCTCGGCCGATCCCCGAGCTTCGAGGGCTCGACCCTCAATCAGCTTCTTGGCCGCGTCGATGCGAGCCTGCGGTTTACGCGATCGAGCCTTGGCCCCCCGGCGCAGCCAGGCCAACTCCGTCCGGGCCAGGTTGCGCCGGGTCTGTTCCGCCGAGGCGGCCTGCTCTTCACGATCGGCCCGCGCCCCGAGATACGCCTCGTAGCCTCCCTCGTGGACATACGCCCCACCCCGGTCGAGCTCGAGGATCTTGGTCGTCAGTCGATCCAATAGATGGCGGTCATGGGTCACCACCACCAAACCGCCCCGGAAGGCCCGCAGCCGTTGCTCCAACCAATCCACCGCGCCGAGGTCGAGGTGGTTGGTCGGCTCATCGAGCACCAGCAGCTCAGCCGGCTGGGCCAAGACCCGGGCCAAGGCCACACGCTTGGCCTGCCCACCGGAGAGTGATCCAACGTCCGCCGACATGGAAGCACCCATGCCCAAGCGATCCAACGAGGCCTCGGCTTCCCAGCCCGACCCCACCGCATGCAACACAGTGCCGGGTGGCAGGACGGGCACCTGCTCCAAGAAACCCACTCGTGAGCCTCGACCGCGCAGTACTTGACCCGATTCTGGCTTCTCGACCCCGGCCACCAGGCGCAACAGGGTCGACTTCCCGGCCCCATTGGCGCCCACGACGCCGACCCGATCACCGTCGGACACCAACAGGGACAGGCCCTCGAAGAGCACGCGATCGACTCGACGTACTCCTACCTGTTGCAGATCGGCGAGCACGGACACGAGGCCTTGAGGGTACTGGCCGTCCTGAGTACCATGAACACGTGGAGTAATTCCGAAGCAACCCAGCGTCCGTTTCTTATTCGTTGACTCTTGGTTCCGGAGAACTCACATGCCCCCTTCTGCATCTCGCTCGTCCGTGGCGACCCTGGTCGCCCGCAATCTCAGTTTTGAACGCGGTGGCCGCACCGTGCTCCACGACGTCTCGCTGACCATCGGGCCCGGCACCTGCCTGGGCGTGGTCGGGCCTAATGGCGTCGGCAAGTCCACCCTGCTGCAGGTCCTGGCCGGACTGCTCGCACCTACCGATGGATCCGTCCGGGTCGATCCGCCCATGGCGACCGTCGGGTACTTGGCTCAGGAAAACGCCGTCCAGACCGACGAATCAGTGCGAGCGGCGCTCACCCGTCGCACGGGCGTGGCTGCGGCCGAGACCGCACTGACCGAGGCCGCCATCGAACTCGGATCCGGCCATCCGGATGCCGACGACCGGTACGCGCTGGCCCTGGCCCGTTACGAATCACTCTCGGCCGGTGACTTCGAAGCCCGCCTCGTCACCACGTTGAACGACCTGGGCCTTCCCGAAACACTGCTCGAGCAAGAGGTGGCCACGCTGTCGGGTGGGCAAGAGTCCAAGGTGGCGCTCGCCGCGCTCATGCTCTCGCGCTTCGATCTGACCTTGTTGGACGAGCCGACCAACGACCTCGACTTCGATGGCCTGGACCGGTTGGAATCGATTGTGGCCGGGCGACGGGGCGGCATGGTCATCGTCTCGCACGATCGCGCCTTCCTCGACCGCGCCGTGACCGACGTGCTGGAACTGCACGAGCAGCACCACACCGCTGAGCTCTTCGGTGGCGGCTGGTCCGGTTACCTGGCCGAGCGAGCGGCGGCACGCGACCACGCGGCCGAGGAGTTCGCCCATTACGAAGCGCAGAAACGCACGCTGACCCAACGGGCCCAACGTGAACGCCAGTGGGCCACCTCCGGTGTGGCCAAGGAATCCAAGTCGCCCCGTGACAACGACAAAGCGCAGCGCGACTTCCGCATCAACAAGACCGAGAAGCTCGCCTCCCGAGCCCGGCGCACCGAGCGAGCCATGGAGGCCATGGAGGTGGTTGAGAAACCTTGGGAAGGCTGGGACCTCAAGTTCAGCATCGCCCAGGCTCCCCGGTCGGGCGCCGTGGTGGCCAAACTCAATGGCGCCGTCATTGATCGGGGCGAGTTCCACGCCGGCCCGATCGACCTGGAAATCGGATGGGCCGAACGGGTGGCGCTGGTCGGTCCGAACGGATCAGGCAAGACAACGCTGGTCGAAGCGCTGCTTGGCCGCCTCCCGCTGACCGCCGGCACGAGCTGGTTGGGACCGAGCGTGGTCATCGGCGAGTTGGGCCAGGACCGTCGAGCCGTGGGTACGGCCGGCACCGTGGTCGACAGCCTCATTGAGGCCACCGGCCTGCCCATGTCCGAGGCCCGATCCCTGTTGGCCAAGTTCGGCTTGGGGGCCGAAGCGGCCGTCCGCCCTCCCCTCTCGCTCTCCCCCGGCGAACGCACGCGAGCTGAACTGGCGGCCTTCGCCGCCAAGGGCGTCAACTTTCTCGTCCTCGATGAGCCGACCAACCACTTGGACCTGCCGGCTATTGAGCAACTGGAATCGGCCCTACAAGGATTCGACGGCACGCTGCTGCTGGTCTCACACGACCGCCGAATGCTTGAGACGGTGCAGGTCACCCGCACCGTCGAGGCCAGGTCGTTCTCAGCGGTGCAGTAGTCCGAACGCGCCCTGCACGACGGCCAACAGCTGCAAGGTGCTCTGTTGACTCAGCGCGGTGGCCGGGTTCTCCGTGAGGGCGATCACCACGTAGGTCTGGCCTTTGTTGTCTCGGGCCAAGTACCCCAGGGTGAGTACACCAGGCTCCGATCCGCCCTTGAACCAAATTCTCGGCCACGTCGTGGGGCTGAGGTCGATCCCACCGCTATTGGTCGAAAGGATCGTATTGAGTGGACCGAGGTTGGGAGCAGTCTCCAACGAGGCCAATCCCGAGAAGGTCCTACAGAGATCATTCGGTGAGGCGAACCACTCGATCGTATCGATGTCACGCGGTGAGCTGACTGCCACTTCTGAACTGGCGGACACCGCATCGATGGTCGACGTCAGATACGAAGCCCGCCTCGCTGGGCTCAGTGAGAGATAGTGCTCCGCCAGGTTCGGAAAGTTGGAGTAGTGCAGTGCAAACAGCTCCTTGGCGGTCAGAAATGGGATGTCGAGCGAGGATTTGGCCACCCACTTACGCACCTGGGCTTGCACCGCCGCCCGGCCAACCAGTTGGAGGAGGAGGTCGGCCCCAGTGTTATCGCTCTCCGAAATGGTGGTGATCGCCACTTGCCGCACGGTCATTTGCGTCCCGTCCGGCACATTCTGCAGCGTTCCGGCGCCACTCGTCTTGATGGCAGCCGTGATAGTGACTTTCTGATTCCAGCTGATTTTGTGCTGCCGCACCGCGTTGGCCAGCGCACCAAGTATGTAGAGCTTGAACAACGATCCGAGCGGTCGCGCCGTAGTGGGCTTCACCGCATGCACCGAGGTGCACGTACCGTTGGCGTTTACTTTGGCCGCCAGAAATCCAGTTACCGGGGCCACTGAGTGCAGTTGACTGTCCACCTCCGCCCACGACGACGGCACGACATCTCCGGGCGAGAACACCAAGGACGCAATCAATCCAGCGGCGTCGACACTCAGCGAGACATTCCAGCGGCCCGCCCCGAAGGCAACGACGGCATGGAGTGAGGTGGCGGCTACGTCGGAAAGTCCGAGAAGCTGCGGCGTTCCACCACCGAGCGAAGCCAGGCCGGCGTTCAACTGGGCCGGTGATGCCTCGGTCAGAAACATTGGATCGAAATGCATCGTCACTACAGCCGTACTGAGTGGAAGTTGCCTGATGGAAAGCAACCAAGCCAGTTGAGTGCCCACCGGCGAACTGGGTACCGTCGTCGTGGCCGCACCGGCCATGGCCAAGGGCACCGGAACCACTAGGCCGGAGATGGTCGCAAGCGTCACCGACATCAGCAGGACCGCCGACCGAAATGCCCTTGCCGCCGTGTGTCGACCCATGAACATGCCCTTCCCCAAAGAGTGGACATCGCTCAAGCTGTCCGACGAAGCCCTCGGCAGAAGGGCGAGCATGGCGACCATAGCTCGGTGGAAACACTGGACCCATCCCTCAAATGCAGGTTCCACCATGTCTTTTCCCTCTCACACGCTCAGGGCTGGAGGAGGCGGATAGGTTGGCTCCATGACCGAGAAGCGTGGCGGACTAGCCCGCGAGACGGGCGTCACCGCATTGGCCGCCCTGCGCCGGGTGACGGCGCGCAAAGCGGCTGAACTCATCCGCAACAATCCTGAGGACGAAGCGACCGCGCTCGAACTTGGGCTGGTCGATCGCGCCTGGTTGGACGACCCGGGTCAGGGACCCGTCTCGAGCAGTGCTCCGGCCGACATTTTGCAACGCTTCCTCGAACGCTCGGTGGAGAATCGTCCGTCCAAACTCTCCACCCTCGGACTCTCCGCCGTGCAGCTGCTCTCATCATCTCGAGACGCTCCCGGTGGCACCGTGCAGGACATCACGGTTGTCTTCACCGACCTTGAAGGATTCACCGCGTATACCGACTCCAACGGCGACACGGCCGCCATCGCTCTGATCGACCAGCATCACAAGTTGGCCGGCGGTGTTGTCCGCCAATGGAAAGGCAAGATCGTCAAACACTTGGGCGATGGCTTGCTGTGTACCTTCCCCAACCCGGACTTTGGCGCCCGGGCCGCCCTGGCGCTCCTCGGCACGGCACCGCCGCCGCTGCGCCTTCGGGCCGGCGTGCACTGTGGCGAGGCGACGGTCACCCGTCAGGATGTAGTGGGCCACGTGGTGAACGTGGCGGCCCGAGTGTGTGAGACAGCCAACGGTGGTCAGGTGATGATTACGGCCCAGGCAGCTGGCGGCATCAATCAGGCACGCCCGCTCCTCCTCGGAAAGATGAAATCCCGTCGGCTCAAAGGTGTGGCTACCCCGGTCACCCTGTGCCCACTTACGGCTCCGGTTTCTTGACTTAGCGGATACCGAATCGGTCGCGCAGCACGGTGCGGGCCGCCCAGTAGCCACTCATCCCATGCACGCCACCGCCGGGCGGCGTCGACGCCGAGCACAGGTACGTGCCATCGACGGGTGTGCGGTAGGGATTCCAACGAGGCACCGGTCGGAACATGGTCTGCCGCAACGTGGCTGCTCCGCCGTTGATGTCGCCCCCCAGGTAGTTGGGATTGTGCGCTTCTGTCTGGAGCGCCGTCCGCGTTGTACGGGCCAGGATCAAGTCACGGAAACCTGGAGCGAAGCGCTCGATCTGGGCCTCAATGCGATCGGTCATGTCAACGTTCGATCCATTGGGCACGTGGCAATAGCCCCACAGGGTGTGCTGGCCAGCGGGAGCTCGGTTCGGATCGAGCACTGACGGTTGGGCCACCAGCACAAACGGCTGCTCGGAGTGTCGACCCGCGGCCACATCCGCTTCGCTGCGCGCCACCTCGTCGAACGCGCCACCCACGTGCACCGTGGTGGTGCGACGGCAGGCTTCGGCACTCCAGGGCACGGGTCCGCTGAGAGCCCAGTCGACCTTGCACGAACCCGGCCCGGGTCGAAAACGGGTCCACGGCCGACTCTGCCGTGAGGACAACCGAGGACCAGCCATCTCCACGAACTGGCGGGGCGACACATCGAGCAGGACCGCTCGCGACAAGGGCAGCTCAGCCAACTGGTCGATGTGCCGTCCAACCTGGAGTCGACCACCAAGCCGATTGAGTTCATCCACCAGTCCATTGCCGATGGCGGCGCTCCCCCCGGCCACCACCGGCCATCCCACTCCGTGCCCGAGGGCGGCCAGCAACAATCCAAAGGCACTCGTCAACGGGGCCGTCAGCGGCTCCATTGAATGGGCAGCCGCACCGGCCACCAACGCCCGCGCCGAATCAGTGGTGAACCTCCGAGTGACGTGACGCGCCGATGGCGAGCCCACGAGCGCAAAGTGGGCCAAGGTGAACGGATGGCGCGGGATGGATCGCATCGGACCGAGCGAATAGTCGACGATGCCCGACAGGTGTTCGACCAGGGGGTTCATGAGCGATCGGTAGGCGTCGGCATCGCCGCCCAACCCATCAGCGGTCTGATCAACACTGCGGTACAGGGCAGCCGCTCGACCCTGGCCCAGTGGATGGGCGTAGGCGATTTCGGGTTGCAGGATGTTGATGCCCAGCGCGGACAGGTCGAGCGATTTGAAAAAGGGCGATGCCACCAGGGCCGGATGTACCGCTGAGCAAACGTCGTGATGAAACCCGGGCAAGGTCAGCTCTTGAGTGCGGGTGCCCCCACCGGGCGTCGACGCTCCTTCAAATACCTCGACCTGGAGTCCCGCTCGGGCCAGGGTGATGGCGGCCGCCAGACCGTTTGGGCCTGATCCCACGACCACGGCATCAACTGACTCCACATCGGCACCTTACCGACGGCTGACCCTGCCACTCACGAATCCCCGTGGAGGAGGCAAACGGAGAGTGAAAGTTCTGACTTCAGCGATTTTGCGTCCGATGGTGTCCGGAGTGACCTCGAAGAAGAACGCATCGTGACTTAGAAATAGGCATCCAAGAACCGCATGTGACTTCAAGTGCGGCAGGTGAATCAACCTTCACCCATGGTCTTGGCGATGGAATTGACTGCGTTTCGGACGCCGCAACCATATGGCGAAGTCGACCGAGGTGCCGGTGGAAAGTCGTTCCCCGAAAGTCCAGGAGGTTGCGTTCGATGTACTCAATGTTGAGTGGCGTACCGGCATCAATGACTGATTGAACGTCAACCCAGGTTAATCGGACCAGTCTCTCGTTGCCCCGTATCAGTAGTGACCCAGATGATCGTGATCAGGCCAGATGCCATCGCCGGGCATCGAGAGTCGATCGGACAGCGGCACTCGCCAGTCCGGCGTGCTGGTGGGTTCACCCCAGTAGTCGGTCACCTTGACCGCCTGATCGTTCTCGAGTTCGCCGATGGTGACGTTCCGATAGAGACGTCCATCGCCATAGTCACAAGTCCACTCGACCACCACCACATCACCGACCCTCAAACGCCGACCTACCTCCAAAGTCAACTCAGGAAAGTTGCCCTCGACGTCGGCGACGAGTTGCGCGCTGCGCACCACTTCGCCCATTTGCGGCCATTGTCGTTCGACGTGGTCGGCCAGCGGCACGCCAAGGAGGTACGCCACCCTCGTCGCCCCGTTGCTCTCGGTTCCAGGAACGGTCATGATCCTTACGCCTCGACGACGGGGAAGTCGATGATGACGTCGGCGGCCTTGTTGAAGAAATTGGTCAGCACATTGAGCGCCACGTGACCAATTGTCTCGGCAATCTCTTCGTCGCTCGCACCGGCGGCACGTACGGCCTCGAACTGTTGGGCCGTTACCGAACCTCGGGTGTCATTCACCGCGGTCGCGAATGCCAGCAAGGCTGCCGTTTTGGCATCGGCGGACTCGGAACGGCGAGCCGCCGCAATGACGTCCTCACTGAGGTGGGCCACGTGTTCGGCCAAGTAGGTGTGGGCCGATAGGCAGTAGTTGCACGAGTTGTCCTGCGACACGGCCAGGGCGATCTGCTCTTGCACCGCTGGGGACAGCACGCCGCGACTCAATGCTGCGTTGAGATCGACGTAACCCTGCAAGAAGGCCGGGCTATGTGCCATCGCCTTGGTCATGTTCGGAATGACACCCAGGCGCTTTTGGAAACCGGCCAAGAGTTCAGCGGCCGGTCCAGAGGCAGAGGCGGGGTCGATCAGGGAGAGGTTGGACATGGGAGTGCTCCTTCGTAGTTGGTCGCCATCTTTTCTAACGGATAGATGACGACTTTGACGTTAGGAGTTCTAACACGACCTTCTAACGGTTGCAAGCGGGTGTTACCATTAGAACATGGCAAAGGATATGAGCGCCCCACGGACCTGGGTCTTGCCCGGCGAGCCGGTGCCTATCCGTCTCATGAACACCATTTGGGCCGATCGCCACGGCATCCATGACGATCTGCAGGAACCGGCCGATCTGGCCGAGTGGCTGCACGCCATCGGCGCGCTCGACCACTCCGCTCCGATCACCGCTGAGGAGTTCGGGCAAGGCAAAGCATTGCGTGACTCGCTTCGTCGCCTGGCCGCGCTGTGCTCCGACGACACACGAGAGGCAGCTACTTCGGCCATGGTGGACATCGCCGAGGCTGTGGCAGCCGTGAACCAGGTCGCCGGCGGGCAGCGTTCCCCACAAATTGAGCTGTCGGGCACAGCGCTGCGCCTGAGTACGGCGCCCGTAGGCCCAGTTGCCATGGCCGCACTGGCTGACGTTGCCGTGGAAGCCATTGCGCTCTTCACCGACGAGGAAGCCAAGCCGGTACGAGCCTGCTTCGCTCCGGGCTGCGTGCTGTACTTCGTGCAGGATCACCCTCGGCGGGAATGGTGCTCCACTACCTGTGGCAACCGGGCTCGAGCCGCCCGTCACTACCAGCGCCACAAGTCGACATAGCGGCCGACGATGCGTAGTTTGCAGGCTGCGCCGGTGACCCACGCCGCCGCAGGGGGTGCAGTCATGGCTGATATTTCGGGAACATGCGACAGCAAGTTCGAGGGCGTCAAGACCGCGTTGGCCAACAGCCTCGACGCTGGCACGGACGTGGGCGCGTCAGTCACCGTCCTCTTGCATGGCGAACCCGTGGTCGACATCTGGGGTGGCTACAAGGACGAAGCCAAGACCGAACCCTGGGAGTCCGACACCATCACCAACGTGTGGTCGACCACCAAGACCATGACGTTCCTCTGTGCCTTGATGTTGGCTGATCGGGGCGAACTCGATTTTCATGCGCCGGTATCGAAGTACTGGCCCGAGTTCGCCGACGCCGGCAAGCGTGACGTCGAAGTTCGGCACCTCATGGGCCATACCGCCGGTCTCTCGGGCTGGGAAGAACCGCTCGCCATTGAGGAGCTGGCCGATTGGGAGCGTTGCACCTCATTGCTGGCGGCCCAGAAGCCATGGTGGGAGCCAGGATCTGCCTCCGGTTACCACGCCGTTACGCAGGGTTATCTGATTGGAGAAGTCGTCCGTCGGATTACCGGCGACACCATCGGGACCTGGTTCGCCAAAGAAGTCGCCGCACCACTCGGTGCTGATTTCCACATTGGGCTTCCGGAGAGCGAAGACGGTCGGGTGAGCAACGTGATTCCTCCGCCGCCTATCGATCTGGAAAGCCTGGGGGCCAACATCAGCGACTACATGACGCGCACCTTTCTGAATCCGGTGCTCGATGCCACGGCTTCGCACCATGCCTGGTGGCGTCGGGCGGAGATTCCGGCGGCCGGTGGTCAGGGCAATGCCCGCTCGGTTGCCCTGGTGCAATCAATCATTGCTGGCAAGGGCGAAGCCCGCGGCGTCCGGCTCCTGTCAGCCGAAGGCACGAACGCCATTTTCGAAGAGCAGGCCAACGGGACTGACCTGGTCTTGGGCGTGCCAATTCGCTTCGGCATGGGCTACGGACTGGGCAACGATGTCATGCCCATTGGACCCAGGGCGTGTTACTGGGGTGGCTACGGCGGCTCGTTGATCATCATGGATCAGGAGACTGAACTCACCGTCTGTTACGTCATGAACAAGATGGAGGGTGGTCTGGTCGGCGACTTCCGCGGGGCCAACATCACCCTGGCCGCGGTGGCCGCGCTGGGCTGACCTTCAGGGCAGCGGGCGAATCAGCGCTTCGGCCTCGATCTCGACCTTCCAGCGCGGATCAAGCAGTCCGGCGACCACCACCATGGTGGCAGCCGGTCGGATGTTCGTGAAGATTTCTCCATGGGCATCGGACACCGCTGCCGCATCATCCACCGACGTGAGATACATCCGGGTGCGGATCACGTCCTCCACCGTCGCGCCGGCCTCGGTGAGAGCCGCAATGATGATGTGAAGGCACTGACGGGCCTGCGCACCTGCCTCTTCGGGACACGATCCATCCGGCCAGATCGGGCCGGTCCCTGAGACCAGCACCCGCTCCCCCACCCTCACGGCCCGGCTGAACCCGATAGTTGGCTCAAAGGGTGAGCCCGATGACACTCGTCGGCGATCGCTCACACTTCAGATACTGGCACCGTTAATGTGAGGGCCCGACCCCGAAGGACGCATGCCGCCAAAACGTCACACAGCAGTACTGGGCTTGGTGGTGGTGGGCCTGGCGGCCGCGAGCTGCGCGGCTCCGCGACCGGTGGCCATCAAGCCGCCGCCGAAAGTGGTAGCCCACGTGAAAGTGGTCGAGGCCAGCGAGTTTCCTGCCGTGCCCGATGGGGGCACCCTGGTGGCCACGACCGATGGGGCCATTCCCGGGTCAACGACGCCCGGCGCTCCACCAACTCAGGTCGTCCCGGCCAACTGGTACGGCTACCCGTCCATCCTTCCCGTGGTGGCGACCGCTCCCAACTGGGTCGAAGTCCGGTTGGCTCAACGACCAAATCAATCCACCACCTGGGTCCCAGCCAATGACGTCACCTTCAGCGTGACCCCCTACAAGATCGTGGTCGACCTGACCACCGAGCATCTGGTCGTGTATCAACTCGGCAAGCAGATCCTTGACTTTCCGGCCGGCATCGGCGCGCCCGATGACCCGACCAGCACCGGTCAGTATTTCGTCACCATGCAAGTCCCCGCCCCCAACGCTGGCTACGGCCCCTTCGTCTTGGTGACCTCGGCCCATTCCAACAGCATCACCGACTGGGAAGGCTCGGGCGACGCCATCATTGCGATTCACGGGCCGATCACTTCCTACGACGATGACTTGATCGGCACCACCGGTGCCGCCATTTCTCACGGTTGTATCCGACTGCATGATGCCGACCTGGCCCAGCTGGCCATGATCCCGGCCGGTACTCCGGTCGACATCACGGCCAGCTAAGGCCCTGGGGGGTCTCGTCCAACTAGTGCGTCACCGTGAATGAGTAGGCGTCACCGTCGGCGAAGCTTGGAATGGCGATGCTGACCGTCCCGGTGCCATTCCCGTTCGACGTCACCGTGGCGGTCGAATTCACCGCCGTGGGCTTCGGAGTGTTCCCGAGGGTCTGACCCGGGATGTCCGACAGGGAAATCTTCACCTGACCCGACGTCCACGGCACGGTCAACGTGATGTCGACCGAGGCCGCGGCCTCGTCGGTGCTGTTCGGCCACGTCGATGCGCACCAGGCGTCCTGCGTGCAACCGCCGGCTCGTCCCACCAAGCCCGACAGTTGACTCGTGCTGGCGTTATACGAGGCAAGTCCGGTGACAATGTCCGAGTCGGAGGTGACGCTGACCATGTTGCCGGTCATTTGGGCATAGGCCATGCGCACCCAGTAGTCGTTCTGCGGCGTCATGCCAGTGGCGTCGAGCAGACCGTCAAGCGACGGCGTTCCGCACGCAGTGCCCCAACAGGCTCGGTCGGCCGAGTTCACACCGGCGTCAGTGAGCGCCGAAAGGTAGGACACATCCCAGCCTGGGATGAGCTGCACTTCCGGCATGGCATATTCGTTGATGAAGATCTGCGGGTTTCCCAATGAGGGCCGGGCCGCAATCAAGGCCTTCGCCTCGGCCACATGATCGTCCAGGTTGACGGGGAGCAACGAGTTCTCGTCGGGATTCGGCCCCAAAGAGTCATCGATCTCGTGCCAGGAAATACCGGCCAGCTGAATGTTGTTGGCCACGGCAAAGTTCAGGAACGTCACCATGTCCGGCTCCTGCAGGTCTGACCCGTACTCGTTCGGGTAGTCCGCCCAAATGGCTAACGACGGTCCGATGATGGCCGCAGTGGGATCAACCGCCTTGATGGCGTTGTAGGTCACCAGGAATTGCTGGTCCAGGAGCGCCGGCGTGACCGTGGCGAAGTTGGCCGAGCTGTAATAGCCAGCGCCGCCCGGTTCGTTGAAGGGATCCCAGAAGTTGACCTGCTCACCGCTGGCCAACACGGCCTTCACGGTTGCGGTCACCCAGGCCGAATAGTTAGACCAGTTGGACCAAGGTGTGGCGGGATTGCCGCCGTATATCCCCCACCACATGTTGGAGAGAATGAGCGTGGTCTGGCTATTGCCAGACACAGCTACGTCCCAGGCGGACCAGTTCAACGAACCGTCGGCGTTGTAGCCGGGTGAGCCTCGATACATGGAGGTCCCGAGCGAAGTGAGATCAGTCAGGTCATTGGCCAGTGGAAAGAGCGAGCCGAGCAATCCCGAAAGGACGTGACTGGTTGCGCCGATGGAGTTAGTCGCATTCACCGTGACGCAAGCTCCAACCGGACAGGTATTGGTGACATTGATCACCGCTGACGCCGCAGGGGCGCCGGTACCAGATGCGTTCGTCGGCCACACCAAGGCGACATACAGCTGGTTGAACGACAACTGCCGGAATACGGCAGTGGTGCAAGATGCCTGGCATTGCACCGTGCCGGCGAGGGCGGCGCCGGCATATTGCGCATTGGTCACGCTGTAGAGCTGCACGGTCGCCCCGGTGGCTGGTGATCCCGACGTCGACGGCACCCAAGTGAGCCGCAGGTCTGGCTGCTGCCCGACCTGGGCCATCGTCACGGATGACGGTGCCGAAGGTGTCGCTGCCGCAGCGGCGCCACTACTCGTCGCTCCCAGTCCAAGACCCACACAACTCGCTCCCAGGACACACATTGCGGCCAGAGCGGTGAAGCCTCGGTGGGACCATTCGTACCGAAAACTGGTTGCTCGTTTGCCATTTCGTGGCTCGAACATCGATGCCCCCTCATACTGTTTTCGATCCTGCGTTCACAAAATCGATGAAGCAACTGCCATGAGGAGACTCAGTCACCGTACCCAGTGCTGGTCAGTTTTGTTAGGTGAAAACGCGAAAAAGTGGGCGCGCAACTGTTCTGCACCGATGTTGCAACCCGGTGGCTACGCAACTACACAGTTGGCGCTCAGACGACGGCGTTGTTCACATCTTGCGGTCTGTAGAACTGCGAATTATGAAGGAACTTGCGCGACGGAAAAGGCGTATGCGTCGCCATCGGCAAAGGTTGGTATCGAGAGCGTGAAGGTGCCGGTGCCATTGCCTGTCGGCGTCACCGCTTCCGTGGTGGTAACCGGGGTCGGTAGTTGAGTATCGCCCAGCGCCTCACCGGGAATGTCGGACAACGACACGTTGACCTGCCCGGACGTCCACGGCACGGTGACGGTGATGGTGACCGCGGTCGGTGTGGCGTCGGTGCTGTTCGGCCACGACGCGGCACACCAGGGATCCTGGGTACAGCCAACGGCTCGTCCGACCAGACCGGACAATTCGCCGTTACTCGTATCGAACGAAGCCAGGCCAGTTACCGAATCTTGGTCGGAGGTGACACTCACCATGTTGCCGGACATCTCGGCGTAGGCCTGGCGCACCCAGTAGTCGTTCTGCGGCGTGTTACCCGTCGGGTCCAGCAGTCCATCTAGCGTGGGCAATTGACAGGCGCTTCCCCAGCAGGCGCGTCCGGCCGAATCCACACCGGCATCCGTCAGGGCAGCTAGATAGGACACATCCCAGCCCGGAATGAGCTGTACCTCGGGCATCCCGTACTCGTTGATGAAGATTTGTGGGTTACCCAACGAGGGCCGGGCCGCGATCAGGGCTCGGACTTCGGCCACATGATCTTCGAGGTTCGCCGGCGAAAGCGAGTCCTCTGATGGATTCGGCCCCAGCGAATCATCGATCTCGTGCCAGGACACCGCCGCCAGCTGCAGGTTGTTGGCCACGGCGTAGTCCAAGAACGTCACCAAGTCAGGTTCCTGCAGATCCGATCCATACTCGTTCGGATAGTCCGCCCAGAAGGCCAGCGAAGGTCCGATGATGGCCGCGCTGGGATCGACCGACTTGATGGCCTCGTAGGTAACGAGAAATTGCTCCAGCAGGAGTGCCGGCGTCACCGTGGCGAAGTTGGCGGCGCTGTAAAACCCGGTCCCCCCGGGTTCGTTGTAGGGATCCCAGTAATTGACCTGCTCACCGCTCTCCACAATCTGTTCGGCCGTCTCGGTGACCCAAGCCGCATAGTTCCCCCAGTTGGACCAAGGGGTGACAGGGTCACCATCAAAATCGCCATACCAAAGATTGGAGAGGATCAGCGTGGTTTGGCTTCCGCCGCTCACCGCCACATTCCAGGTTGACCAGTTCAGCGATCCGTCGGCGTTGTAGGTGGGCGCACCGCGATACATGGTGGTCTTCAAAAGATTGAGTCTCGCTTGGTCCTGTCCCACGGGAAACAGGGAAGCCCCGATTCCCGAGTCCGCCTGATTGGCCGGACCGATGGTGTCGGTGGTGTCCACTGTCACACAAGCACCGACTGTGCAGGTAGTGGTGAGATCAACTGTGCCCGAAGCGCCGGCGGCACCGGTACCCGCCGCATTCGTCGGATACACCGCTGCCACGTATATCTGATTGAACGAGAGCTGGCGGAAGACCACTGAGGTGCAGGAAGCCTGACACTGCTCCTGTCCGGCAAACGCCGCATTGGCCCATTGCGCATTCGAGACGGAGAAAATCTGCACGGTTGCACCGGTGGCTGGTGAGCCGGTGGTCGATGGCACCCAACTAATTTGGAGATCAGGCAGTTGACCCACTTGCGTCATCGTCACTGAGAGCGGCGCCAGCGGCGTTGATGGCGTGTCCGCCCCGCTCGTGGCAGTACTACCGATGAGGTTCGCAGCAAGAAGAGTCGTCGCAGCGAGGACGACCGCGCCCGTCTTCGGCAGCCCGGATGCACGACCGCGCACTGCAGACTTCAACACCGAGGACCCCGCAATCCGTGGTTATTCGTGCATTCGCACGGTGTTAAAGCAATATCCAAAACCGAAATTCTTCAATCACAACATCCGTTGGACGCGCGAAAAAGCGGATCTAGAGCAGTGGCTGCTGCAGCATTTCGATTCGTCGAGCCAAGTTGACCGCATGATCACCCAAACGCTCGTAGAAGCGGGCCAGCAGTGTTACCTGAGCACCGATGGCGGTCGGCATGGTCTCCGAAGCGATCTCCTTCGTGAGACGTTCGTGCAAGATGTCGATCTCCTCGTCCGCTTCTGCCAATTCGGCCGCACTGGCTGACCGGTCCCCGTAAGCGTCGGCGGCGTCGCGCCACATCTCGAGTGCCACTTCGGCCATGCGCTGCACGATCCCTCGACTGAGGGGGCTCATCGCAGCCCCAAGACTGGTCACTGCCCGCTGAGCGATGTGCTCGGCCAGATCCCCTGACCGCTCCAACTCAGGCAGGATCAGCAACACGCCAACCAAGTGGCGAAGCATGGCTCCTGACGGATTGTGCCCGTCGATCTGCCGCCACACGAGTAGCTCGACATCGGCCGTCAGGTCATCGACCGACTGGTCACCCTCGACCACTGCCAGGCCGGTGGCGACATCACTGCTGAGCAGCGCTTCGGTGGAGCCGGCCAGCGCTTCGGACACCAAGGCAAAGAGCTGCGCCATTCGGGTGTCGATCTGCTGAATTCCCTCTTCGACTCCGTCCATGGCCTCCGTACGATAACCGCACCGCGGACACCAAGAGTTCGCGCTTTGTTCACGTTACGTTCACTTTCGGATGACCTTGGGATTACCCAGGCCAGGAAGAGTTGCGGTACCGGCATTCGAGCGTTGGAGTCCCCAGAACATATGCAGCCTTCATCGGTGAGTTTGGCCATAAGTGCAGGTCAGGACGGCACAAGCCTTACCGATCTCCTCAACGAGGCCCCAACCAGCAAGTTCCATCGGCGCACCGTGATCATTTCTGGTGTCGGCTTCTTCACGGACGCCTACGACCTCTTCGTCATCGCCACGGCCGCCGCTCTAGTGGCGGTGCAATGGCACCTCAGCACGCTGCAAACCAGCTGGGTCACGGGTGCCGCCATTCTCGGCGCCTTCGTGGGTGCCTTTGCCTTTGGACGCATCGCCGACGTCATCGGTCGCAAGAAGGTCTACGTGACCGTGGCCGTCATCATGATCTTCGGTGCCTTGGCGTCAGCTTTCGCCCCCGGCTTCCTCTGGCTGGTGGGCGCTCGCCTGATCCTTGGGCTCGGTATTGGTGGTGACTATCCGGTGTCGGCCGTCCTCATGAGCGAGTATTCGAACCGCAAGGACCGCGGCCGGCTTGTTGGACTGGTCTTTTCGATGCAAGCCCTCGGCCTGATTGTCGGCCCCCTCGTCGCCTTGGTGCTGCTGGAGTCTGGGCTCTCGAGCAACATCACGTGGCGCCTCCTCCTCGGACTGGGCGCGCTGCCGGCTGCCGGTGTCGTCTACCTGCGCTCCAAAATGCCCGAGTCACCCCGGTACCTGGCTCAGGTCAAAGGCGAGGCAGACCGGGCCGCCCAAGACTTAACAAACTTCTCGGAAGGAGTCGTCAGCGGATCCGGTCCGGAGACTTCCACCTCGACGCGGATGCGCTTGGGTCAGTTCCTGACCAACCCACGCATGCTGCTCCTCCTGCTGGGCACCGCTGGTTCGTGGTTCCTCTTCGACTACGCCTACTACGGCAACACGCTTTCATTGCCGGCCATCTTGAAGAATGTCAATCCAGCCGCCACCATCGAGACCAAGTTGGCCTGGTCGTTGGGCATGTTCGTTATCTTTGCCCTGCCGGGCTACGCAATGGCCGTCTGGAAGATGGACAAGATCGGCCACAAGCGGCTGCAGCTGATCGGCTTCTCCGTGATGGCTGTGGCCTACTTGGTGCTTGGTGCTGTGCCGATACTCACCCAGCACGTTGGTCCATTCCTGGCCATTCTCGGTCTGAGCTACTTCTTCATTGAGTTCGGACCCAACACCACCACGTTCGTACTCCCCTCCGAGGTCTTCCCGGTCAGCGTACGCACCACTGGACATGGCATGGCGGCTGGGATCGGCAAACTCGGTGCTTTCGTCGGCGTGTTCCTCGTCCCGGTGTTGCAAGATCACATCGGTCTTCGAGGCTTACTCGTCGTGGCCGGCGTCTCGGCCATCCTCGGTATTTTGGTGACCACCGTTCTTCCTGAGCCAGCACAGCGCTCACTGGAGGATGTGTCCTTCGAGGACACTGAGCCGACACTGCACTCGGTGTCACCTATCGCCGAAGGGCTGGACCGAAAGACTGCTTAAACACTCACTCAGTGATTGGTGACCAGGTCTCGCCCAATTCGATCGATTTCTACTTCGGGCGAAAGTGGACGAAAACCCGCCCAAAGTTGTGGGAATCCTTCTCGACCCGGTCGTAGAGGGCCTTGATTTCCTTTTGATCGAGGAATCGAAGTACCCGCTTCTTCAACTGACCACTCCCCTTCCCGGGGATGATCTCCACCAGCCGAACCTTCTTCTCGATCGCTTCGTCGATGATGCCCCGCAGGGCTCGATCAATGTCGTCCCCCCGGTTGTAGATGTCGTGCAGGTCAAGCTTGAGCTTCACAACAACGGTCTACACCGATCAGTCGCTACTAAGCCCACACTTCTCATCAATGAAGGCAGCAATGCATTCCCAAGCGTGGTTGGCTTCTGGCACTCCTGCTGTCACTAACCCTTGCCAGCCGTGCATCGCACCGAGTACCACCTCGAACGTGACCTCGACGCCCGCCAGTTTGGCCGCCTCGGCCAACTGAGCGACCCCTACTCGCAGCGTGTCATATTCACCCACTGGCAGGTACATCGGACAGAGCCGGTGGAGATCGGCGTAGACCGCCGAAATCCGAGGATCCGTCAGGCTGACTTGCCCCGCCGTGTAGTCACGACCACGATTGCGCACCCACTCCGCAGTGATAAACGGGTCGAGCCCCGCCTCGAAAGGAGTTGCGACCGAAAGATCGAACCAGCCCGACACCGAAACGAACCCGGCTGGCATCGGCAATCCGGCGTCACGAGCGGCAACGAGAGCACAGAGGGCCAGTCCCCCGCCACACGAATCACCCATGACAACGACACGGGCGGGATCGACGCCACTCGACAACAATCCCTCATAGGCATTGAGACAGTCATCGAGCGCTGCTGGGAATGGGTGCTCGGGGGCCAAGCGGTAGTCGGGCATCACCACTCGGCGGCCCAACTGCTCCACCAGCATGCCCCCGAAGAAGTCGTAGGTGCGCAGTGGACAGGACACCAAACCGCCACCATGGCAATGCAACACCACAACGTCATCCAGTACTGATCCATCCGCATGGGAATACCAGGACACCGGCACGCCGCCAAGCACGTCATCTTGGACCACGATGCCGTTCGGCACCGGGTGCCCATGAAATGGTGCCAACATTTCCCGTACCCGCTGGAAGTCAGCGGTAGGGCTGGCGAAATCCGCCGGAATCAGCTCGATGATCGCCTTGAGCTCGGACTCTGTCCTGGCTGCTCTGGACGCGGTCGACACTGACCGAAGGGTATCCATGGATGACGCCATCTGCTCAATTCCATGTCGGGCCGATCGATTTTCGGTCCGCTCCCAGGGCGATCCCTTCAGACGCGCTGGAGGAGTACCAAGGTCGTACAGTCTGACCGAGCTACTACTCCGGACACCGGTGCCAATGCAGACCCTGGTTGGCGAAGGAGCCGCAGGACGTGCAGGTGAACTGAGCGACATCGGTCGACAGGTAGCGGTCCTGCAGGTGGGACCGGCAGTACTTGTGGCCGACCTCGACGGATTCTTGACATTCGGGTTGATCGCACATGTAAGGCATGTTCCCCATGGTGCACCCACCGCATTACCGATGGATTACATCCCGCGAAACTCATGTGACTGTTCCATAAGACTGAACTGAGCCAGATATCAGCCATCTGAATTTCAGGTGAGCTCGTAGTCCCTCAGGTCGGGTTCTCTCGTCCGGTTCCAGTACTCCCACAGTGAGAAGGGCCAGTTCTGCGTGACCCGGCCCTTGGCGTTGCGATACCAACTCGGCACCTTGGCCACACCCCACGCCATCTGGAGATTGCCGGCGTCGATTTCCTCGTTGTAGCGATCGTGCACGTCGACTCGGCAATCCATCGCCATGTGACCACTGCGAATCAACTGCCCCAAAGCCTCGACAATGAAGCGCACTTGGCATTCGACGATGACAATGATGCTGCCGTTGACCACCAAGTTGGTGTTGGGTCCGTAGAGCATGAAGAAGTTCGGGAAGTTGGGCACGCTGATACCGAGGTAGGCCCGGGCATCGCCGTCCCACTGCTCATTCAGCTCCACGCCGCCTCGCCCGAAAACCCGCATGGGTGTCAGGAACTTGGAGGCCGAGAAGCCGGTGCCATAAATCAGCACATCGGCCTCATGCACCACCCCGTCCTTGGTGCGCACGCCCTCCTTGGCGATGACGTCGATGGGCTCCACATTCACCTCGACGTGCGACTGGTTGAGGGTGGCGGCCCAGACCCCGTCATCTCGCAGCCCCCGCTTGGAGAAGGGCGGGAAGTTGGGGACCATCTTTTGGTACAGCTCTTGATCGGGCACTTGGGACCGCAAGAGTTCGAGCAGCATCTCCCGCACGAAGAGGTTGGCGGCACTGACCGAGAGCGACGTGTCAGCCCAGTCCGGATCGACTTTGGCCGTCGGGAGTAGTCCTTCGTGCATCAACCAGAATTGCCAAATCCGATCCCATCGACCAAAGGTCGGAACCAACTTGAGCAGTTCGAAATAGTCGGCTGGGAAGGCATCCCGGTAGTTCTCGGTGGGCAACATCCAAGGCGCCGTGCGCTGGAAGATGTCCAGGTGCGCCGCCGCCTCAGCCACATGGGGCACGAACTGCACCGCGCTGGCCCCGGTACCGATGACCGCCACCCGCTTGCCCACCAGGTCGACCGAGTAGTCCCAGGCCGCCGAGTGGAATGAAGGGCCGGCAAAATCATCTCGGCCAGCAATGTCAGGAAATGACGGCCGGTTGAGCTGCCCGGTGGCACAGACGAAAAAGTTGAAACGCTCGGTCCGGCTCACTCCGTCGAGGTCCGTCACCTCCACGTCCCATTCCTGAGTCGCATCGACGAACCGAGCTGAGGTCACCTCAGTGGAAAAGGAGATGCACTCCCGTAGCTGCAATTCTTCGGCCGACTGCTGGACGTACTCGAGGAGATCCGGTTGGGCCGAGAAGCGACCGGGCCAGTCATCGCGCTGCACAAACGAAAAGCTGTAGAGGTGATTGGGAACGTCGACCCGGCAGCCCGGATACACGTTTTCCAACCAGGTGCCGCCGACGTCCGCGTTCTTCTCGAAGATCGTCACCTCAATGCCGGCCTGTCGAAGGCGGTGGGCGGTGGCCAGTCCCGAGACGCCGGCGCCGACGATGGCGCATCGATACGGCCCGGTTCCCTCAGCCTCACCCAGATGCCACGACGGCGCCCGAGGGTCGCTGCCCGGCAGGGCCAGCTCCTCCATCAGGAACTCCCACCACTGGGACACCGACGAGGCACCAATCAAGAAACCGAACATCAGGCGGAGTTCATCAGCACTAGCTACATGAGGCAGACCGACCGGATGCCTCGAATTCCGCCAACGCGGCGACCAAAGCAGCCCGGGCCGCTTCCTCTTGGGCCTCGCTCAAGCCTCGACTGGGCAGCAGGAGCTGCAACTGATCGGGCGCGAACTCCGGCCGGAGCAGCTCGAAGTCACCGGTCAGGTGCGCGACCGCGCACAACAGCGACATCAGGTCCGCTGACCCGACCAGGTCGGCGATCTCCCCCCGCCGAGTTGCCATTGAAATCAGCGGCTCAGCAGCACGTCGAACGAGGACCCTTGGAGCAAACTCGTCAGTGAACTGACCAGGTGCGTCCGACCGAAGCGGTCGATGGTGTGTGCCCGCAGTCCATGCTGGGCAATCCAGTCGAGCATGGGTTGGCCATGCTGGCTGGGCGTGAACTCCATGATGACCTTCAGATCTGGATTGGCGGCGAAGAACTCCTCGGCGCCGGCAAAGACCTCGGCTTCGTAGCCTTCAACGTCAATCTTGAAGAGGTCGTAGTGCAGGTTGTCGCTCAACGCCTCGTCGAGCTTCATGACTTTGACCTTGACCTCTTCGTCGGTCTGCGCCATCCAGTTCAAGGCTCCCGCGTCCTTCTCCCGCAGATTGGCGCCTCCCGTATAGGTGCCGGGAATGCGCAGGACCGCCTCACCATCGGCCGGTCCCAGCGCACTCTGCACGGCAGTGCAGCGGTCCCAGAGACCGTTGATGAAGATATTGGAATGCAGGAACTCGAAGGTATGGGGGTTCGGTTCGAACGAGCGCACGTGACCTGACGGACCCACACGCTCGCCACTGATGAGCGTGTGCCAGCCGATGTTGGCGCCCACATCGAGCACGCGATGACCGGGGCGCACCAACCGACGAACAAGGCGGGTCGTCCCCGGCTCGTACATACGCCGAGTCAGGATGGATGGGGTCAGTGACGTGTCGGCCGCGTTGACATACAGCGCCAAACCATCGGGGTTGGTGGTTAACACCCGATCTCCGTTCAGAGAAAAGGTGCCGCGCGCCATCCGTCGGCGAGCAATTCGCCGTACCTCTTGCTTGGAACGCGCCGAAGCGTCCGAAATGACGCCGCGAACCCCACCGCTTCTATCCATCGACGCAGGCTAGCCCGTTGGATTCAGCAGGCATTGAGGTGAAGACCACTTTGCAGACAGAGATCAACCCTCCTGCATGGCCTCCACCAGCTTGGTCATCTGGCTGTTGACCTTGACCGTGCGGGGCAGCTTGTCCATGGCGGTAGCCAAGCCCTCGACCGTCCAACGGTCATCGCTCGATACTTCCTCGGCAATCGACCAACCGGCGTAGATGCCGACCGAACCGCCGTACACGCTGAAGACCTGGCCGTTGAAGGGGCAGGTCTCGGCAGCCAGACGGCCACCAGCGGCGAGATGTTCTCGGGGTCGAACACGCTCTTGCCCATGGCGTCCCCCATTCCTGGGGTCTGCAGGGTGAGCCGGGTCCGGGCCACCGGGGCGATGCAGTTGGCCCGCACGCCGTAGCGGTTGAGCTCCATGCCGTTGACCACGGTCATGGCGGCGATACCGGCCTTGGCGGCCGAGTAGTTGGTCTGGCCCACGTTGCCGTGGAGACCGGCGCCCGAGCTGGTGTTGACGATGGCCCGGTCGATGATGTCGCCCTTCTTGGCCGCCTCACGCCAGTGCTCGGCGGCGTGACGGGTGATGTTGAAGGTGCCCTTGAGGTGCACCGAGATCACGTCGTCGAACTCCTGCTCGCTCATGGAGACGAGCATGCGGTCCCGCAGGATGCCGGCGTTGTTCACCACGACGTGGAGGTCACCGAAGGTCGACACGGCCAGGTCCACAATGGCCTTGGCCTCGTCGAACGAGGTCACGCTGTGCGTGCTGGCCACGGCCTGACCACCGGCGGCGACGATCTCGTCCACCACGGACTGGGCGGCCGACACGTCGGCGCCCGAACCGTCAATGGCGCCACCGAGGTCGTTGACGACGACCTTGGCCCCCAAGGAGGCGAAGAGGAGGGCGTGCTCACGGCCGATGCCGCGTCCGCCCCCGGTGATGATGGCCACTCTGTCCTGCAACATGTTCAGCTGTCCTTTCGGTACATGGTCACGACGGCGGCGCCACCGAGACCGAGATTGTGCTGCAGCGCCACCGTGGCGCCCTCGACCTGTCGCTTGTCGGCCTGGCCACGCAGCTGCCAGGTCAGTTCCGAGCACTGAGCCAAACCAGTGGCACCCAGCGGGTGGCCCTTGGAGATCAGTCCACCGGAGGGGTTGATGACGACCTTGCCGCCGTAGGTGGCCGCACCGGACGAGATGAACTCGCCGGCCTGACCCTCCTCGCACAGACCCAGACCTTCGTAGGTGATGAGCTCATTGGCGCTGAAGCAGTCGTGCAGCTCCACCACGTCGACGTCTTCTGGGCCGAGGCCCGACTCCTTGTAGACCGCCTGCGCGGCGGCGGCCGTCATGTCGAAACCGGCCAGGCTCATGTCCGAACCCGAGAAGGTGGACTCGAAGTCGGTGGTCATGGCCTGCCCCACGATCTCCACGGCCTGCGTCCTCCAGATTCGTGCTGCTTGACGAAGCGCTCGCTGGCCAGGACCACGGCGGCGCCGCCGTCCGATGTCGGGCAGCACTGCAGCTTGGTCAACGGGTCGTAGATCATGGGGGCGTTCAGGATGTCTTCCAGCGAGTACTGGTCCTGGAACTGGCTGTAGGGGTTGTTGACCGAGTGGCGGTGGTTCTTCTCGCCAATACGGGCGAAGGCCTCGGCCTTCACGCCGTACTTCTCCATGTACTCACGGCCGGCGTTGCCGAAGACCTGAGCGGCCGGGGGCGCCTTCTCGAAGCCACGGCGATTGATCATGTCGGTGAAGTGCTTGTCCATCGGGTTGGTGCGGTCGTCGTACTTGACCCCGAGGCTGCCCTTCTCCATCTTCTCGAAGCCCAGGGCCAGCACGCAGTCGGCCAGGCCGCCCATGACGAACTTGCGGCCCAGGTACAGAGCCGAGCTGAACCAGTCGAGCAGTTGTTGTTGACGTTGATGGCCGGAATGCCCGAGAGGCCCAGCTCGTAGAGGGCCCGCTGGCCGGTGGTGGAGTCGCCGTAGCAGTAGCCCATGAAGGCCGACTCGATCAGCGAGTAGTCGATGTTGGCGTCCTTGAGGGCGTTCTGTCCCGCTTCACGCCCCATGTCCGGGTAGTCCCAGTCCTTGGAACCGGGCTTCTCGAACTTTGTCATTCCGACACCAATGACGAATACGCGCTCTGGCATGGGGCTTCCCTTCGTTTGCGCACGCGGGCCTGCTGGCGCCGCGAAACCTCGAACGGTTAGGCACAATAAGCCAACCCCCTCGCAATGTCAACGGTCGTTAACTAAACCGTCAACAACAGGGCCTTCACCAGGGCGGCCACCTCCAGAGCCCGGTCGATCTCACGCGGTGGCAGCTGGGCCAGGTGGTTCACCATGGGAAAGACCACCCGCACATGGCCCCGCACTTCGGCCTCACTGAGATCAGGCCGGAGCGGGATCACGACCCGCACCCAGCTCTCGCCGATGTCCCGGCGCTGGCGCTGTCAGCCGCGGTCGGTCCGAGGCCGGCATGGCGGCACCTTCCTGCCCGGTGGCGATGATCAGGTCGACGTTGTCGAAGGCGATGGTCACGTAGGACTGAATCAGCCGATCCAAGGCATCGTCGGCGCTGCTGGCCCCGGCAATGGCGTCCTCCACCCCGACCGCCACCCGGGAGCCCACCCGGTCGTAGGCATCCAGCAGGATGTCCGACTTGCTGGCGTAGTGCCGGTAGACGGCTGGACCGGATATCCCGGCCGCATCCCCGATCTCATCAATACCGACCCCGTGATACCCCTTGACCCGGAAAAGGGAGAGGGCGGCGCTCAAAATGGCCTCCCGCCTGCTCATCTCAGGCTGCCATTTAGCAGGATCGGGCTGTGGTGTCCCCACCGTCGGCGCCGCCGGGGGCATGCGCAACATGCGCAACGAAGCCTCCGCCAGGAGCTGGTCCAACCGTGGCCGCACCGCTCTCCCCCGCTGCAGGGTCATGGTGCCCATCAGCACCAACACGGCCTGCTGGCGCAGGTCCACCAACTCTCGGGGCAGGGTGGGCAGCTCCAGGCGAACCGTGCGCTCCCACGTATCTCGGATGGCCCGCTCATACGCCGCCGCCGTCCGGGCGTCCGCCAAGCTCAACCGCCGGCGCTCTCGGATGTAGGTACCCACCTCGGCCGGATGGCTCAGCGCGATGGCGGCCCAGTTCTCCACCAGCTCATTCAGCGACGTGGCGTCGGCCTGGGTCACGAACTCTTCGAGCAGCTCATTGATCACCTGGGCCAGGACGGCGTCCTTGCCGGCGAAATGGCGATAGATGGCCGGGCCGGAAATCCCGACGGCGGCCCCGATGTCGTCCATCCCGACGGCGGCGAAACCCTTCTCGGCAAAGAGCTTGGCCGATGCCGTGGCGATGGCTCCCTTGCGATCCATGATGCGAACGAGCGTTTACCACCAGGACCGCCCTGTCAAGCCTTTAGCAACGCCCTCACTTCGGCCAGACGTCCTTCGAGATAGCGACGCTCCACATCGGCACTCACCAGTCGCAGCGACTCCTCGTACTCGGCGATGGCTTCGCCGTAGCGACCGAGACGGCGTAAGAAGTCGGCCCGAGTGGCCGGCAGTAAGTGGTAGTTGGCCAGGACACCGGACGCCCTCAGCTCATCCACCAAGGCCAAGCCGGCCTCTGGTCCTTCGGCCATGGCCACGGCAACGGCCCGGTTCAACTCCACCACCGGCGAAGGCACCATCTGCGCCAACTGGCCATACAGTCCGACGATCTCGACCCAGTCGGTGTCGATAGCCAATTCGGCTTGCGCATGACAGGCCGCAATGGCCGCCTGCACTTGGTAGGGACCGGGACGGCGTAGGCGCAACGCCGCCTCCAGCACTTGGCAACCTTCCAAAATATTGGCTCGGTCCCAACGCGATCGGTCCTGCTGATCGAGCAGCACGAGATCGCCCTTCTCATCGACGCGGGCGTCCCGCCGGGCGTGCTGCAGCAGCATGAGGGAAAGCAACCCCTGGGCCTCTGCTTCATCCGGCATCAGGGTGCACACGGTTCGGGTCAGCCGGATGGCCTCATCACTCAGGCTGTGGCGTATGAGCGCCTCACCCGCCGAAGCGGAATAGCCCTCATTGAAAAGCAGGTAGAGCACCGACAAGACGGCCGACGTGCGGTCCACCAACTGATGGTCCGGCGGGACCCGGAATGGGATGCCGGCATCGTGAATCTTCTTCTTGGCCCGGACCAGCCGCTGCGCCATGGTCGCCTCCGAGACCAGAAAGGCTCGGGCAATCTCAGGGGTGGTCATGCCCGCCAACGTGCGCAGGGTCAGCGCCACTTGTGATTCGAGGTTGAGGGCCGGGTGACAGCAGGTGAACATGAGCCCCAACCGGTCGTCACCCACACCATCAATGTCATCGTCGGCGGAGCGCAGCACCGCCACCTCCTGCAGTTTGGCCTCGCCCACGGCGCGACGGCGTACGTGGTCGATGGCTCGATTCCGGGCCACCGTGGTCAACCAGGCGCCAGGCTTGCGCGGGATGCCGTCACGTGGCCAACGTTCCAACGCCAGCGTGAAGGCATCCTGCGCGCATTCCTCGGCCAAGTCCCAATCACCGGTGACCCGGATGAGGGTGGCGACCACCTGTCCCCACTCGTTCTGAAACGAAGCGGCGACAGCGAGTTCGACCTCGGTGGTTACATCTCCCAGATCGGCCTCACTTCAATCGATCCGTGGCTGGCGCCCGGAAGCTTGGCTGCCAACTCAATGGCCTGGTCAATGTCCTTGCAGTCCATGAGGTAGTAGCCACCGATCTGCTCGGTGGTCTCAGCGAACGGCCCGTCCGTGGTCAGCGTCTCGCCGTTGCGCACCCGCACCGTGGTGGCGGTGGTGGTCGGGTGCAGGCGCTCGCCGCCCAAGAGATTGCCGTTGGCGGCTGCCTCTTCCATCCATTTGCCGTACTGGGCGAAGGTGGCTGCACCTTCTTCCGGTGTCGCCTTGGCATCTTCCGCTTCGACCGTATTGATCATCATCAGGTACCGCATGTGTCCTCCTTAGGGGTGGTGTCACTCCACCGACGAACGGGTCAAGCTCGAATCGACCGATCCACCACAAATTTCCCAGTTTTTGATGCAACCCAATTTCACACACCAGGGACGGGCAGCGTCAGTGGGAGGCCGAAGAGCTCGAACAGGCTGGGGTCACCAAATCCGAAGACCACATTGCTCTGGATTTTGAGCTCCCGGATACTGAAGACCTGCACCGTGTGGGAGTGGTAGAAGCCATCGTCACGCCGAACGTAGGCCCCGACTGCCTGCTGGCCATTGGCGGTGGTGGGGACCATGCGCCAGTCGGTCCCGTTGAGCCGAAAGACCCGGGCCATGAACTGGCCGTAGTGCTCGGGCCCGACGAACCACAGCGGCACCGGCGGCATCTCCATGACCACCTCGTGAGCCAAGAGCCGGGTAATCGCCGACACATCGGCGCGCTCGAAGGCGGCAATGTACTGGTCAATGAGCGCTCGGTGCGCCGGATCAAGTTCATCTTCCATGTGCTCTTCACCGGACGAGAACTCTCCGAGCCGTGCCCGAGCCCGCTGAAGCGCGCTATTCACCGCCGCCGTCGTGGTGGTCAGGATGTCAGCGACCTCGAGCGCCGAGAACTCCAGTACGTCGCGCAGGATCAGAACGGCACGCTGGCGGGCCGGTAGGTATTGCATGGCCGCCACGAACGCCAACCTCACGCTGCCATGCACAGCGACGGTCATGGCCGGATCAACAGAACTAGGAGCAATCAGGCGGTCGGGTAAGGGCTGGAGCCATGGAACATCGAGGGCCGGGATCAGATCTGCCTCGGGATCTTCGGCCTGAGCAACGAGCCCCGACGCCAACGGGCGTCGACGCGCGCCTTCAAGCGAGGTCAGACATACGTTGGTGGCGATTCGGTACAACCAGGTTCGAAACGACGCCAGCTGATCGTCAAAGCGGTCGTACGCACGCCACGCCCGCAGCATGGTCTCTTGGACTTGGTCTTCGGCCTCGGAAGACGATCCGAGCATCCGATAGCAGTGGGCAATCAATTCCCGCCGGAACGGCTCAGCTCGACGCTCGAATTCCTCGGTTTGGGGGCTCACTGTTGCGCTCGCTCAGTCTGCATATATGTACCTACTGGGCAGCGTGCCAGAAATAATCGGTCTGAGCGATGAATTCCAGCAGTCGGGTCGGTATGTACCCATGACATACCAACCATCACTCATCAATCAGAAAGGCAACACCATGATTACCGAAGAGCGATCCGAGACCGTCCTCAATGTCATTCACGCCGTGTACGACGCCTGGGCGAACAACGATGCCGACGAATTCGCCGCGCTGTACACCGAAGATGCCACCGTGGTGCAGCCGGGCATCTTCAAGAGGAATCGGCAAGTGGTCCAGGACACCATGGCGGCGGGCTTTGCCGGTCCGCTCAAAGGGTCGCGTGTGCACGACGAGCCACAGAGCGTCAGATTTCTCGGCCCTGACGTGGCCATCGTGATCACCGAAGGCAACGTCGTCATGGCAAACGACACCGAACTTCCCTTGGTTCGAGCCACCTGGGTCCTGACTCAGGAAGATGGACGGTGGCTGGTCGCCGCTTATCAGAACAGTCCGGCCAACTGAAGAGCGAATGCCAGAGGCGGGCCAACACCTCCCGCCTCTGGCATGCTCACCCCATGGCCGACCTGACTGAGCTGCAAGCCCTCCGTGAGACCCTCGTGCGCGAGCACATGGAGAGCGAGAACCGCCTGGACATGGAGGCGACCCTGGCCACTTTCGCCCACCCGCGTTACGAGCTCATTGCCACGGGCCAGGTCTACGACGGGGAAGAGGAAGTCAAGAACTACTGGGCCAGCTCACGGGCCACCTTCCCGGACCAGCGCAACGAACTGGTGGCCCTCCATCACTCCGACGATGCCGTGACGGTCGAGTTCGACCTGCTTGGCACTCAGGAGGGCGAGCTCATGGGCTTTCCCGCCACGGGCAAGTCCTTTAAATGCCGCATGGTGGCGCTCTACCTGTTCGAAGGTGAGGGCCTGGTCTGCGAGCGTGTCTACTTCGATGCCTTGACCATCCTCGGCCAGCTGGGGCATCTGCCCTCCTAACCCTCACATCCCGCTCGCCGCCAAGTTTCCGAGGTGATTCGTTGGCCAACCCTGTCGGAGGCCTTATACTTGGTAGAATCAGAAATCACCAAGTGTGAGAGGTTCGATCATGGCCGTACCGGCGGAGTTCTTAGTCTCAACGAGTGGCCAAATGTCGGTGCCGGCAGCGGTCCGCCATCGGTGGGGGCTCGATAATGGGGGTCGCGTGACGGTCGTCGACCTGGGTGATGCCGTGGTCCTGCTTCCGCCAGGTGGACGGCAGCAGCTCCTGGCGGGAGCCCTCACCGCTGATGACCACTTACAATTCGTCCGCGGACTTGACGACCCTGACCTCGCCACCACATAGGTGACATCCTTCGTCATAGACGATCACCTCCTTCGCGACATCCTCACCACCGAGCGAACGCCTGATCTTGACGGAGTCGCGCCCGACGGCGTAGCCACGACAGGGCTGTGGCTCTTTCGTTTGTGTTCCTCGCTGGCCGATCCGACCGTGGCCGGCAAACTTTCGGCCCCGGTGTCAGGCCTTCAAGCGGACGCCATCGCCCGATTCCTAGCCCAACTCACGGCACTCCCTGAAGACATCGAAGTACTCTCATTGCGCCAGCTCTCGTGGTCCATGGCCACGCTGCAGCAGCGGCATAGAGAGGCTGGACGCCCAATGTCTGTAGCGATGATTGAAGCCCTTGCCTCCGCCCATCATCTTGACGCTGGCATTGCCGTCTCGAAGTACGACATCGGACCGAGCCTTCGAGCGGCCGCCGAAGCAGACGGCATCACCTTCCTCGCGCTGTAGCAGTCTCATCGAGATGCAACACAGTACGGTGAGCGCACTTCTCACTCCTATACCCCGGTGCTAACCGCCCCGAATAGGTCGTAAGCGTTAAGAAGGACTGCGGTAGCAGAGCCTCCGGGAGTCCTGGGGCTATTGGCCCTGTGCCCTCGTCACACTCACATAAGGTTCGCCCATGGACCCCGAGATCCTCAGCCTGGAGACCGGGGACATTGCCGGCGGTGGCGGCTGCGTGGCCAAGGCCCCTGATGGCCGGGTTGTTTTCGTCCGGCACGCCCTCCCCGGCGAAACCGTGCGAGCGGAGATCACGGGCGAAACCACGTCGTTCCTGCGGGCCGACGCCATCGAAATCCTCACGCCCTCACCGGATCGCGTGAAGCCCCCGTGCCCCCATTCGGGACCCGGACAATGTGGGGGATGCGATTTCCAGCACGTCAGCCTGGAGGCGCAGCGCCGCCTCAAAGCCGACCGGATCGCCGACCAACTCAAACGAGTGGCGGGGATTGAGCGAACCGTTGAGGTCGAGCCGGTCCGGGGCGACCGCGAGGGCTTGGCCTGGAGGACCCGGATTCGATTGGCCATTGACGAGGAGGGTCAATCAGGCTTCCGACGCCATCGATCGCACGAGATTGAAGTCGTGGATCACTGCCCCATTGCCCATCCCGCTATTGAGGCCATCGGCATCTTCGATGCCACCTGGCCGGATACCGATGAACTCGAAGCAATTGTGGCCACCGACGGCTCCGATGCCTTGATCACTACGTACACAGAGCACGGCACTCGACCCCGCTTCCCCGAACTGCCTGCCGGCCTGGTGGTCAACGGCAAGGTCCAGAAGAAGCCCGGCCTCACTCGCAACGTGGTCGACGGCACGACCTTCCGAGTCTCGGCCGGAGTGTTCTGGCAGGTCCACCCGGGCGCCGGTGCCGCGCTGAATCAAGCCGTGCAATCAGGCTTGCAGGCCAAGCCGGGCGACCGTGTGGTCGATCTGTACTCGGGAGCCGGCCTTTTCTCCGTCCTGCTGGCCCAACGGGT
Source organism: uncultured Acidimicrobiaceae bacterium (assembly GCA_963730785.1). GTDB lineage: Bacteria > Actinomycetota > Acidimicrobiia > Acidimicrobiales > RAAP-2 > Bog-473. The sequence goes on along the minus strand of CAVSTF010000010.1, from coordinate 29,366 downwards.
CGGACCAACGGGATCCGTCCTGGCCGTCGAACGTGATCGCCACGCCTGCGACGACGCCACCTTCAACGCGCGCGACTTACCCCAGATCAATATTCAAAAGGCCAATGTCACTCCGAAGCTGGTCGAGAATGGCATCGGCCGACCGGATCTGCTGGTGCTCGATCCGTCACGGGAAGGTGCCGGTAAAGCAGTCATGGCCGCCATCGATAGCCATGCCGCCACCCTTCGCCGCCTCGCCTACGTATCCTGCGATCCGTCCTCCTTCAGTCGAGACGTTCGCGTCCTACTCAATGCGCAATGGACGTTGACCTCCCTGCGCGCCTTTGACATCTTCCCCATGACTGAGCACGTGGAGATGGTGGCCATTCTGGAGCCCCCCACCGCGTAACCGTCGATTTCCCGTTCGACGCACCACCAGACACAATTGCCCGCATGGATCGTTGGGCACTCGTCGGCCGGGACGAAGAGCAATCGTTCCTCGCCGGAGTGATTTCGGACCCGCAGAACGCAGGCATCCTCGTGGCCGGCATGGCCGGCGTCGGCAAGACCCGCCTGGTGCGCGAAGTGGCGGAGAACGCCGACGATTGTCACCGGGAGTTTGTGACCGCGACCGAGTCGGCCCGTCTCCTTCCCTTTGGGGCCTTCGCGCACTTGTTGCCCGAGAACCTGAGAGATATCGACCAAGTTGACCTCCTGGCCGTCATCGGGCGACACCTGGTCGGTCGGGCCGAGGGTCGACCGCTGGTGATCAACGTCGACGATGTCCATCTACTCGACCAGTTCTCGGCCGCACTCGTCCACCATGTCGCCACGTCTCGACTGGCCACCGTCCTGTTGACGATGCGCAGTGGTCAGGTCGCTCCCGACGCGGTGACCGCCCTCCACCGGGACGGGACCATCGCTCGAATGGAGCTGCAGTCGATATCGAGAGCCGAGTTTGATGAGCTCCTGGAGGCTGAGCTGGGCGGCCCAACTGAAATTACGACCCTCGATCAATTGTGGGAGACCACGCAGGGGAACGTGTTCTTCACCCACGAACTGGTCACGGACGCCTTGGAGAGTGGCACGCTGGCCAAAGACCACGGGGTGTGGCAGTGGTCATCGCACATCGGCTTCGCGCCAAGGGTGCAGGAAGCGGTCGCATCCCGTCTGGGCGTACTCGCGCCAGCTGAACGGCAACTGCTCGAATTCCTGGCCGTCGGTGAACCCATTCCGCTTGAGAGCATCAACCGACTTTGCCCTGGTGCGTCGATGGCCGACTTGGAACGCCGGTCGGTGCTCATGGTGGAGGAGGAGGGATCGCGCAACGTGCGTCTCGCCCATCCACTCTTCGGCGAAGCAATTCGCGCTGACATTCCAATATCGCTACTACGCCACATCAACCATGCACTGGCCGATGAGCTATCCGAGACCACCATCGATGGTCAGGAAGACTCCCTGCGACTGGCCGTCCTGCGCCAAGCAGCAGGCGACCACGTCGAACCTCAACTGCTGGTGGAAGCGGCGGCGAGAGCAAACCTGTTGTCCGACTACCTCTTGGCGGAGCGGCTGGCTCGTTCGGCCATCGCGGAGGAGACGTCGTTCTCGGCCACCTTCGAGTTGGGCTGGGCACTGTTGGGACAGAACCGGCACGACGAATGCGAAGCTGTCCTCCACCCGCTGCTCGACCACCAGCCGAACGACCTCGTCTCGGTCTCGCCTCGTGGAAGCGCTGACCCGAGCCATGCACATGGATGCGACCAGGGATCGCATCGAAGAGATCGTCCACGTGTACGAATCAGTGGAAAAAGGGGTGATCGATCCACAGATCAAGTCACTCATGCAGTGTCATCGAGCCGCCATCCTGGCCCTCTCGGGTCGATTCGCCGAAGCGGTGGAGATTGGGCTCCAGGGGCTGGAGTCGGTCGAAGACGAAGCGGTGTTCGTTCGGGCCGTGGCACCCATTGCGGCCGGCTTGACCATGGAAGGTCGCATCAACGAAGCACTGGCCATGACCGAGCGAGCGCTCGAGCCGGCCTTGCGGGTACAGGAGACGGCTTCCGAGGGCTCCGGCCATGGCGGTGTTTCCCCGCATTACTGCGCTGTTTTTCTCCGGTCGCTTCGAGGAAGCCCTGATGCTCATCGACCTGGCGCTGAAGTCGGCTCAGAATGTCTCCACCTCGGTCTTGGCTGATGCCAATGCCTTTCAGGGACGAATGCATCTGTCGCTCGGTCGACCGCTGACGGCGGCTCGATTGCTACGGGACGCCAATGTCACCCTGCGCAACTACGCCGACATCGTGGAGCCCGGATGGTGCTTGTCGGTCGAAGCCGAAGCCCATGCGCTGCTCGGGCATCTGGAACTGGCGGCGGACGTGATGGCCGAGGTCGCCTCCAAACGACAAGCGGGTTACGCCATCTTCGAACCGGATCGAGATCGAGCGATGGCCTGGTTGGATGCCCAGAATGGCCGCGTGTCAGCCGCTATTGAGAAGCTGTGGCAGGCCGCCGACTTGGCCGACAGTCGAGGACAGCGCTGCGTCGAGCTGTTCATTTTGGAGGACCTCCTTCGACTGGGCGAACGTCGGGCCATTCAGCGAACCTTGGAGGTCACCGCCCTGGTCGATGGCGACTGGTCGGCGGCGGTCAACCTGCACGCCATCGCCCTCCAGTCATCGGGGGGTGCTGACTGCATGGCCGCAGCCGAAGCGTTCGGAGCTATGGGATGTGCCCTGATCGCAGCCGAACTCTGGTTCACCGCTTCGACCGCCTTCCAACGGGAAGGTCTCCAGCGCAGAGCGGCCGAGGCGGCTCGCTATGGATCCGACTATCTGGCCCAATGTGAAGGTGCTCGCACGTCGGCACTGGCCGTGAGTCCGGTCACCCAACAATTGCTGACCCGGCGTGAACGGGAGACGGCCGAGCTGGCCTCCAGAGGAGCCTCGAGCGGCGAGATCGCCGAACAACTCTCACTGTCAGTGCGAACGGTGGAGAGTCATCTCTACTCCGTGTTCGCCAAGCTGGGCATTACCGAGCGAGCTCAGCTGGCCGAGGCCATGAAGTCTCAGACCGCTCACTAGCGAATCGCTAGGCGTGACCACCCAGCTCGTGGTCGATGTGTCCGATGGCTTCAAGTTGCAGGGTCGAGTGGGCGACATCGAAGTGCCCGGCCAAGCAACCCTGCAGATGATCGAGCACTCGACCGATCTCGCCCCGACTGATGCAGTCGTCCGTCACCACCACATGCGCGGTCAGGATGGGCAGCGACGAGGTCAAGGTCCAGGCATGGAGGTCGTGCACCGCAGCCACCTCGGGCAGCTCCATCAGGTGGCGACGCACCTCCTCGAGGTCCATGTCGTCCGGTGTGGCCTCCAACAGGATGCGGATGGCCGGTCGAATCAGTCCGACTGCCGCCTTCACCATCAACAGCACGACCAGCAGTGAGGCGATTGAGTCCGCCCGCCTAAACCCGGTGGTGACGATCACGATGCCAGCCACCACTGTCCCCAGGAATCCATAGAGATCCGTCAGCACATGGCGATAAGCGCCCTGGACATTGAGCGACCGCTTATTGGCCTTGGATAGAGCCACGGTGGCCAAGATGTTCACGGCCACGCCCACCGAAGCCACCACGATCAACGTGCTCCCATGGACCGCAATGGGATGGCGCAATCGTTCGATCGACTCGAACACCACCAACACCGACACCAGCAGCAAGGTGATCCCGTTGGCGGCAGCGGCCAGAATTTCGGCGCGCTTCATGCCGAAGGTATGCGATCCCGTCTCCGGACGAGCCGCCAACGACATGGCATAGAGCGATCCTCCGATGGCGCCCACGTCAGCCAGCATGTGGCCGGCATCGGCCAAGAGGGCCAGCGAGTGAGCCACAAAGGCGAAGGTCACCTCGAAGGCCATGAACAGCACCAACAGCCCCAAGGCGATCGTCAGGTACTGGCGGTCGGGATCAGCCACTACCCCATGGTCGTGACCGTGATGGTGGTGATGCTCAGACATGAGTTCTCCGACGGGCCGACGAATTCCGAATGGTCCGGCTCGGATCTGATGCACGTGGGTGGCATGGGTCAGGACTTCCTCCACCAACCGACGCACATGCACGTCGTCGACCACGTAGAAGATCCGATTTCCGGCCCGACGGGTGCGCACCAGGCGGGCGAGCCGCAGCTTGGCCAGGTGTTGTGACACCCCCGAGGGCTGCGCCCCCACCAGTTCGGCCAGCTCGTTGACCGAATGCTCGGTGGTCAACAGCTCGCAAATGATGCGCAGGCGGGTCTCGTCAGCCAGCAGCTTCAGCATTTCGGTGGCGGCAGCAATCTCCCCCGTCTCGCCCCAAGCATCTATCTGCGTACCCACGCAGATACTGTAATGGATCCACGGGCGAATCGCCACGCCGAACGAAGAATCGGATCAATCTGCTACCGTCGTTACGTGCGTTTCTATTGGTGGTTTAACGAGCCGGCCCAGAATGGGTCTCGGGGCGACACCACGCACTGAGCACAACTCATTCAGGACCGGCTCCAAGGCAGAGGCATTTCGCCTCTGCCTTTTGCTTTTCCCCACCTCAGGGCGGGCCGGTCGGCGACAGCGATTGGTTCGCAGAAAGGAACCAACGTCGTGACACCGCAATCGCAGATCCGAAACCAACGCATCCTCAATATCCGCCCGCTGGACCTCACCGGGTGCACTTCGCCGTGCCCTCCCGCTCTCCCTGACCCAGCAAGAGACCGTCCTAGGGGGTCGGCAAGACGTCATTGATGCCTTGAACGGGCTCAACGATCGGCTGTTGGTCATCGTCGGCCCCTGTTCACTGCACGATCCGGTGGCCGGGCTGGAGTACGCCGAACGCCTGGCCGAGCTCAAGTCGAAGCTCTCGAATGACCTGCTCATCGTGATGCGGACGTACTTCGAGAAGCCTCGGACCACCGTCGGCTGGAAGGGTCTCATCAACGACCCGCATCTTGACGGCACCTTCCGGATCAACGACGGCCTGCACGATGCGCGTGCCTTCCTGCTCCAGGTCCTCGATCTGGGACTGCCCGTCGGCTGCGAGTTCCTCGACCCCATCACCACTGAATACCTGGCCGACACCGTCAGCTGGGGCGCCATCGGTGCCCGCACCACCCAGAGTCAGATCCACCGCCAGATGGCCAGCGGCCTCTCCATGCCCATCGGTTTCAAGAACCCAACCGAAGGCGACGTGCAGGGAGCCATCGATGCCGTGGCAGCGGCATCAGTGGCCCAAGCCTTCCCGGGCATTGATGAAGACGGCCGAGGCCGCCCTCTTCGAGACCAGCGGGAATGCCGACGGTCACGTGGTCCTTCGAGGCAGCACGGCCGGCCCGAACTTCGACCAAGCATCGGTATCCGACACGCTGGACCGACTCGAGCGTCAGGGACTGCCCAGGCGAGTGATCATCGATGCCAGCCACGCCAACAGTGGCAAGGACCATCGGGTCCAGCCCGAGGTAGTGGCCAACCTGGCCCAACGGCTGGCTGACGGCGAACAAGGCATCGCGGAGTGATGCTCGAGAGTTTCCTCATCGCGGGACGCCAGGAATTCGAAGTCGGGCACATCGATGACCTCGTCTTCGGTCAGAGCATCACCGATGCCTGCATCGGCTGGGACACCACCATCACCGTCTTGGAGCAACTGGCGACGCACGGTGGCGACTCGTCGAACTCGCTCAGGAGTGCTCGTCACCAACTAGCCATAGTCGAGCTTTCGACTAGAGGCAGAGGATGCAGATGGGAGCCGTCGTGGTCGTGGTCGGCGGCACCGTGGTGGTCGTGGTCGGCGGCACCGTGGTGGTCGTGGTCGGCGGCACGGTCGTCGTCGTCGTAGGCGGCGAAGTGGTCGTGGTGGTCGGGGACGACTTCGATGTCGTCGTTGTAGTGGCGGACGACTTTGAGGTGGTGGTGGTCGTGGATTGGTGCCGAGCTTCGGTCGTCGTCGCTTTCTCGAGCCTTTGCAGTCGTCGTCGTCGGTGGCGCGGTTGTGGTGGTCGTCGATGGACGAAGTGGTGGACGGCGAAGTAGCGACCGCCACTGTGGTCGTCGTCGAATGGCGTCCGCCCGCTACCGCCGGCAACTTGGGCGGCGAAGACGACTGGAGCAGCACGGCGGCCAAAATGGCGGCACCGAAGACCACGACGCCAACGGCGATGCCGAACCGAAGGTCACGGGACTCCTTGATCGGGGTGGCAGCAAAGGCAAACTCGTTGTGAATCGGGAGGTGAGACCTCGGCTCGTCCTCATCCATCGGTTCGATTCACCCCTCAGGCCAACTGGTCCCAGGCCCATTCGCCTTCAACCTCATCCTACTTCTCGGGCTCCAGGCAGAATAGAACCAGCTAACCACCCAGGACTTGGCCCAAAATTGCCCGTTCACCTGGGCCTTCACAGGCAATAGCTTCGCCCCTCAATGGGCGCCGAGCAACCCTCCGGCCGGAAGGAGGGCGGCCAGACCGACGGACGACAAGGACGGCAAATCCGGCACGGATGGATCCGGGACTGAGGCCACGCTGGACGAGGTAGTCACGCCCGAAACGATCGTCGATGCCTTCTGAGTGGCTGTTTTCTGAGTGGCGTTGGCCACCGGCGATCCGCAGCCCGGGCCACTGCCAGCCGAGACCGCCGGGTTCACAATGGCGTTGATGAAGACGGTGGCGCAGGGAGTCCCGAGACCGGTCGAATCGTCATAGCCCTTGAGGGAGTGCAGCGTGCCCAACTGGCCCAGCAGTCGAAGGTGGTAGACGACACTGCTCGAGGGGTCTTGAGTATTGGAGTAGTCCGCCCGAACATTGGTGAGGCTCTGTCCCAATGACGGTTTACGGAATCCGGCCGGGCTTTTCGCATAGGCGGCGTACATGGCCGGACTCACAAAGCCGAGACTGCGGCCGCCGTTGCGCTGAATGGCCAGGGCCATCAGTCCGGCGAAGAGCGGGCTTGAGACCGACGTGCCGCCGATGCGGTATTCGCTGTAGGCCGGCTTGCCGTTGACGTCCGTCTGGGTCTGACCGATCAGCACGCCGGTGGTCGAATCGGCATCCAGGCTGATATCAGGCACCACCCGACCGGGGCTGGTGACGTCGTTCGAGTTCTGCCCATCCGGACTCGAATAGGACTGGGTAGTCAGGGATGCCGGCACCACCCCCTGCTGCCAAGACGGCTCGGCATAGTCCTTGGACACTCCCCCGCCACCGGCTCCGGTCAACGTGCCCGGACCGGTGGACGGTCCCGTCCCGCCGGATACCGGCGTGGCGTTCCAACTCTTGCCGCCCTTGGCCAACGGTTCGGCCCGGGTGCCCCAGTAGGTCTCGCCGTAATACCCCTTGGGACCGAGCACCAGCGTCGTTCCACCAACGGCGGTACCGAAACTGGTCGAGGCCGGGAAGTCGACATCCTTCACGTCATTGAGCTCAATGTTGTCGCCGTCGTCGCCCGTCGAGAACGAGGCGCCCACGCCCTCCATGGCCCCCAGCGAGAGCTCGACGTCCATCCAGAGCACGTCAGCCGGGGTCAAGAGTGCCTCGCTCTCGTCGATGCCCCAACTGTCGGAAATGAACTGCGCCTGATCGTCCGCAATGGCAACCGAGAACTCGGCCTCTAAAGGTTGAATACCCAGGCCGTTGTCCCCGCCGTAGTACTCAATGGTGGCGTTCGGCGCCATGGCATGTTCCATCTCAACGTCGAGCGATTCTTCACCTGACCACTCTTGGGGCGTCTCACCTGGAATGGAACCGACCAGGTTGTCGCCCGTATTGATCACCACTTCTGGCACATACTGAGCGATCAAGTCGCTGTGATCCACGAACTGACCGGCGCCAAAAGTCGGCAAGCCGTTCTGCTGGGACCATTCGTTGGCATCGGCCACCATGGTGGGCGAGCTGTAGGCATCCACCACGCCGATGCGCACGCCTTGGCCGGTAAGACCGGTTTGCGTGACCCGGTAGGCATCACGGATCTGAGCCGGGGTATAGCCGCAGATGGTGTACGGCAACGCGTGGCCCTGGTAGCCCGGCTGCGTCTTGTCCTGGGTCTGGTTGTAATACGCGGCGCACGGCCGGGCGTTGAAATAGGCCGGCGCCGGTGCACTGGTGATGACCACCGGGCTGGGCATATCAAAGGTCTGGACCGGCGTGGCACTCAATCCGACGACGTCAGAAATGAGCGGACGGAGCAGGGCGGGGAACACGGGCTGATTCAGCGCCACCCGCTCAAGCGTTTCACCATCCGCCTTCACGTAACCAAAGCGAAGCCCCAGCACCGATGACAACAAACCTGCGGTGCCCTCCGCATCAACCAGCCGACCATCGGAGCTGGTGCGCACCACCGTGATCCCCAACGCTCGAAGCCCGGTCACCACGGTGTCGGTCAATGCGGCGGGCGGGTCGTATTCGCTGACCAGCTGGGATCGGGTCAGGAAGTGGCGAAACTCGGGACTACTCGGGTCGCTGACCTGTTGGGCCAATTGCGCCAGCTGCGCATCATGAGGACCCTTCACCATGAGTGAGAAATTGATGGGAGTGGCCGGCAGCACCGAACTCACGATCTGACCCACCTTGGCCACCCCAGGGACCACTGAAGGCAATGCCCTTCAGGACGCTGGTCGCTGAAATAGGTGCAGACGCGGAAGCGCCGGCTGGGGCAGACGCCACCATCCCCATGACAACCGTCGGCGCCATCAAGACCGCCGCCTTGCGGAGGAACCTCATTGGCAGAGATTACCTAGCCGCCCAAGCAGCCTTGGCGGCCCAGCTCACAGCACCTTGGAGAGAAACGCCCGTGTCCGTTCCTGAGTCGGTTGGGCCAGCATCTGGCGTGGCTCCCCGGTTTCCACGATCACCCCCTGGTCCATAAAGACAAGTGAGTCGGCCACTTCCCGGGCGAAGCCGATCTCGTGGGTCACCACCAGCATCGTCATCCCGTCGTTGGCCAAATCCCGAATGACATCGAGCACGTCACCGACCAATTCAGGATCGAGCGCTGACGTCGGCTCGTCAAACAGCATGAGCTTGGGATCCATGGCCAACGCACGGGCGATGGCCACTCGTTGCTGCTGGCCACCCGACAGTTGATTGGGATAGGCCGCCACCTTGTCCTTCAGACCCACCCGCTCCAACAACTCCACGGCACGCTGACGCGCCGAGGCACCTGGACTCCTTCTTTACCCGCATGGGTCCGATCATGATGTTGTCCAGGGCCGACATGTGGGGAAACAGATTGAAGCGCTGGAACACCATGCCGATCTCGGCTCGCTTCGAACACACGTCGCGGTCGGACAGCTCGTAAATCTTGTCGCCCCGCTGCTCGTACCCCACCAGCTCACCATCAACGAAAAGGCGACCGCTATCGATCTTCTCCAGATGATTGATGCAGCGCAGGAAAGTGCTCTTCCCCGAACCCGACGGGCCGATCATGCACATGACCTCGCCCGTCTTCACGGTCAGATCAATGCCGGAAAGGACCTCCAGGCGGCCGAACGACTTTCGCACCCCCTTCGCCACCACCATCTCAGAGCTCACTGACCACCACCTCCGAGGGAGCGACGTGGTGAGGAAAGAAGTTGCGACGGATGCGCTGCCACGGCGTCGGCGGAAGGCTATGGGCCGATCCCCGGGCAAATCGACGCTCGACGTAGTACTGACCGATCGTCAGCACGGACGTCACGATCAAGTACCAGATGCTGGCCACCATCAGCAGCGGCACCGTCTCATAGGTCCGATCGATGATGTTCTCTACCGCCAACAGGAGCTCGGTCACCACCACCACACTGGCCAATGAGGTCGTCTTGAGCATGGAGATGGTCTCGTTGCCCATGGGCGGAACGATGAGCCGCATGGCTTGGGGCAACACAATCCGGCGAATCGTCATCAGGCGGCTCATGCCGAGCGACTGGGCCGCTTCACTCTGGCCATGATCGACCGACTGCAAGCCGGCCCGCACGATCTCCGCCATGTAGGCCGCCTCATTGAGCCCGAGGCCCAGAATGGCCGCCACGAATGACGTGATGAACGTGTTCGAGTTGAGGTGGACCAAGCCGGGCCCGAACGGAATCCCGAGGCGAGAACTTCGGGTAGTTGTAGCTGATGTCGTACCAAAAGAGGAGCTGCACCAGGACCGGCGTCCCCCGGAAAAACCAGATGTACACCCAGCTGGCTCCCGAGACCAACGGGTTGGGCGACAGCCGCATGATGGCCAGCACAATCCCCAGCCCAATGCCGATGGCCATGGCGATGACCGTCAGTTCGACCGTGACCAGGAGTCCCTGCAGCACGGATCCCGAGGCGAAGTAGTGCCCGATGATTGACCACTGGTAGCGGGGCTCGATTCGGCCGTCCCGGAACACGTGCGAGAAGGCCAGGGTGTTGACCAACATGGCCAACAGCACCAGGACGACCACGCTCATCACCCATCGCAATGGGTGCCGAACCGGTACAGCCTTAATGGAGTCGCTTGGGATGTTCGATTGCCATGTCGTCCGACGGAGCGACCATCGGAATCGCTGACGAGGCTCCTAGCTCGTGGCTGCGTTAATGGGGTCGGACTTCACCGCACCCGACTGGATGCCCCACTTCTTCAGGATCTTGAGGTAGATGCCGTCGCTCATCAGTTCCTTGACGGCTCCCTGGACTGACTTGTCCAACGTGGTGCCCTTGGGAACGGCAATGCCGTAGGGAGCAGTCTCGAAGGCCTTACCGGTGTTCTTGAACTGACCATTGGACTGAGCGACGATGTATTGGGCGATTTGCGAGTCGGCAAAGCCCACGTTGGCTCGGCCCGAGGAGACCGCCAGGTTGGCTTCACTCTGGGTCTCGAAGGGGAGCACCTTCACGGCACCCTTCTTGGCCTTCTTGCAGGCTTTCGCTTGTGCCTGGGCATCCGACTGCTCGGTCGTTCCGCTCTCCACCGACACCGAGTGGCCACACAGCGCGCTCAGTCCGTTCGGGTGGTACGTGCTGTTCGACGCCACGTAGTAGCCCTCTCCAGCCGAGAAGTAGTCGACGAAATTGACCACCTTTTCCCGGGCCTTGGTGTCGGTGAAGGAGGACATGCCAAGGTCGGTCTTGCCCGACCGCAGGGCCGGAATGATGGTGTTGAAGGTGGCGTTGATCAGGGTCACCTTGAGCCCCAGCACCTGGCCAATGGCGGTGGCCAGGTCGGCGTCCATGCCCACCACGGTCGTGCTGTTGGGAGCCACAAACTCGTCGGGGGCGTAGGTGGCATCGGCCGCCACCCTCAGGGTCCCGCTCGACTTGATGGCCGCCGGCACCGCCGCCGCCAACGTGGCATTTTCCGATGCGGCCGGGATGGTGGCCGTGGCCGCCCCCGCCCCTTCCACGCCAGTGCCCACTACGAGCGCAGGCGCCAGGGTGAGCGCCACCAGCGCAAGATTGGACTTTCGAAACAGCTTCATCGGCCAGCCTCCGGTTCCGCTTTGAATGTGGCCCAAGTGTGCCATGAAGGTGTCCCCAGGGTGACATTGGCGACCCGCCTTTATGCTCGACTTAATGGTCTTGAAACATCTCCCCTGCCTCTGGGCACCGAATCTGACCTGGTGGAACGAGACCGAGCACGTGGGCAGTAATGGGCCTTAGCTACTCAAGCGTGGTCAATGCGCCCCTGGCCGACACCTTCGCCTGGCATGAACGTCCAGGAGCGATCGTGAGATTGACGCCTCCCTGGTCGCCCATACGCATCAAGGCCGAAGCGTCCTCGCTCCAAAATGGGCAGGCGATCCTGAGAATGCCTGGTGGGATCAACTGGGTAGCCCAGCACAGCGGCTACGACCCACCCCATTCCTTCGTCGATTCGCTCACGTCACTTCCCCTCCATTGGCGCCATACCCACTCCTTCAGCGCCGAAGATGACACCCACACCCGGGTGACCGACACGGTCGACACGCCGGTCCCGGCCCGATTGCTCCGCCAGATGTTTCACTACCGACACGACGTCCTCGCCGACGATCTCGCCGTGCATGCCGAAATGAAGGCGCGCTTGATGGAATCTCACGGCGATTGGCCACTCACCATCGCCGTCACCGGCTCGACCGGACTGGTGGGTCGAGCACTCTGCGCACTCCTCACTACCGGCGGCCATCAGGTCCGACGCCTCGTCCGGGGAACACCAACATCACCCGAGGAATTCTCCTGGGATCCCGAGCAACCAGACCCCAGCATCATCGAGGGTGCTGATGCCGTCATTCACCTCGCCGGTGCGCCCATCGGTGGCCGATTTACCGAATCGCACCGACAAGAGATCCGAAATAGCCGCGTCGGTCCCACCCGCAAGCTGGCCGAACTCATCGCAAACGCATCCAACGGACCATCCGTCTTTGTCGTCGCCTCGGCCATCGGCTACTACGGCCCTGACGGCACCGATCAGGTACTCACTGAAGATTCTCCACGCGGCGAGGGCTTTCTGGCCGAACTGGTCGCCGACTGGGAAGCGGCCGCCGATCCTGCTCAAGAAGCGGGCATTCGGGTCGTGAATATCCGCACCGGCATTGTGCAGTCACCCCGCGGCGGCGTGCTCAAGCTCATGCGACCGCTCTTCGCCGCCGGCCTGGGCGGACGACTGGGAAGTGGCGATCAGTGGTTCTCGTGGATCGACCTCGATGACATCACCGACATCTACTACCGGGCGCTCGCCGACAGTTCGATGAGCGGTCCGGTCAATGCGGTAGCTCCAAATCCCGTTCGCAACCGTGACTACGCCTCGACTCTGGCTCACGTGCTGAGACGCCCAGCGCTCCTGCCGACTCCGGCCCTCGGACCTCAGCTCCTACTCGGCAAGGAAGGGGCGAAAGAGTTGGCCCTGGCCAGTCAAAGAGTGATGCCGGAGGCGCTGCAAGCTGCTGGCTTCAACTTCCGCCAGCCCGATTTGGAAGGCTGCCTTCGCCATCAGCTGGGCCGATCCGTTGTGCCTTCTCTTCATACGGCGGAGAGTCAACGTAAATAGGCCAGCAGGCATCGGGCAATACAGGTGAATGTGCCAGTCAACTTCTCCTTCTTGAGCACTCCAAGGACAACCAAGTCCAATCCCATCGGTGTTCCACGTCCAGAGTTCCCGCGTGACAACGCAATACGCTTGTCCAATTTGCATAGAAACTTGAGCATCCTCGAATCGACCATCATGCACGGTGCCGCTAATGCTCAGGCAACTGAGGATCTGGTTGTCGTCGATAGCCAACCTAAAGTTCGAATGAACGAAGCGACACGGCTCTCCCACAAAGGAGTTCGTCGCTCGCCCATTTGTTACTGTCGCCTTTGCAGTTCCTGCTCCTTCGGCAGAGCCACTGACGAGAATGTCGCTCATGCCCAGCAAAGCTCCCGCGATGACCAAACCAAGAAACAGCTGTCGAACAAGTCACGCCGGGGCCTTGGCAGTTCTCCGATCCGATGATTGACCGAAAGTCAATGAATCGTTGCCATGCCCACAATCGGACTCTTGAGCGACAGGCCGCCTGTTGAACCGAGATATTCAGCAGGACTCCTTCCGCGAATGTGCCACCATCAGATGCCACCAACCAATATCCTCCATTGAGGAACGTTGAAGTGACGCCAACCACCGGTTTGCGCAATCGGATATTGCCCAATAGAGCCGTAGTACTCAGCTCCTCCGAATGAGAAGACTCCACCGTCGGAAGCAGTTAACCAATAACCGTTGCCACCAGGAGTGGCCGCCATGCCAACAATGGGCTTGGCCAATCTGAGGTTGCCAGCGGAACCGTAGTTTTCAGCATCACCGAAACTAATCACGCTGCCGTCGGACGCGACCATCCAATACCCTTTGCCGTCCAGCGTTGCAGCCATGCTGACTACAGGACTTTGCAACTTTTTTGAACCGGCAGAACCATAGAAATCAGCATCACCGACACCGGAAAATTCCACCGTCGGACGAAAGCAACCAGTACCCCTGCCATCAGGAGTGGCGGCCATGCCAACAATGGGCTTGGCCAATAGGAGGTTGCCAGCGGAACCGCAGAAACTGGCGTCTCCAAATGTGAATACTCCACCATCAGAAGCAACCAGCCAATACCCCCTTTCCATCAGGAGTGGCGGCCATGCCAACAATGGGCTTGGCCAATCTGAGGTTGCCAGCGGAACCGTAAAAACTGGCGTCCCCAAATGTGAATACTCCACCATCCGAAGCAACCAAGTCATATCCCCGCGTCGCCGGCCAACCGTTGCAAGTGAGTCTTGAGGTTTACGCCGGTCGGGGGCTAAGGGCTCGCCAAAAGAACCAAAGAGCCGGAATGACTGTTGTCCGCCATAGGGGAAGTCCCTGCATGGCGTATCAGTTGGATTGAGCATTCCCGGTATCGTCCATCCCCAAGCCAGATAGCTAATTCCGTGTGCATCCGCCCAATTCATATAAGTGTTGTCGAAGTCCACAAGATCTGACGGACCATCGGGAGAATCCTGACAGTCGTACCCTTGATCAAACTCTCCAGTCACCACAGGAACTGAATTGGCAATCGGGGCGATCACCTCTTTCCAACAGTTGACGGTACGCAACGCTCGCCGTAATAGTTGTGGAAGGACGCTACGAGTTGGTGCTGGCTATCAACTGGTTCGTTGGCGAGCCATCCACTGAGGTCGTTGGCATATCTCGCCCACCCCCGGCATGATCGGTTCAGTGGCGCCCGCGTCACGAATAGCTGTCACGAGTGACTGCATTCCAACAGCCACATATGTCTGCGTATCAGCTCGAAGCTTTAAGTCGGCCGCAGCAGACGGAACGATGCACCCTCCGTTCTTCCAGCAAGACCAGCCAACCGAGTCGGTAGAGCCGGTCCCATGTGTTGATGGCGAGTACGGTTCGTTGAAGGCGTCGAACAGGACGGCCGGATTATTCTTAAACGTTGCTCGCGACTGAAATCCAGAGTGCTGCAGAGTGATTATCAGGCATCGGACAGCGGTCATCGGCAACAATCGACCCAGGCGCTGTCCAGGCCAGATCAAGAATGGCAAAGATGCCTTCGCCATTGAGCGCTCTCACTTCAGTCTCGATGCTCTCCTGGTACCCAAGACTTGAGCCACTCTTCGGCAGTCCATTTATGCCGAGCCAACAATCTTCATTTAGCGGAATACGAACGGCATTTCCCCCAGCCCTGAAACTTCTTTCGCGAGAGATGCAGCACCTGCAGCACTCTGCGATAGATGGAATATTTCGGTCCCTGCTCACAGTCGTACTCGGTACTCTGCACATTCACGCCGACAAGATGAACGACTTGCCCATTTTCGTTGACTAGATGATCTCCAACCACTGATATCGAGAAGGATGAGACCGCCCCAGCTGTGCCGTCTGATGCGGAAAAGCTCATCACTACTCCTAGTGACGTTAGTGAAATCATCAGAAAGCATTTGTTCAAACATTTCAAAGGCGTCAACGTGTACCTCCCTTCGTTCCTATTCAACTCCAGAACTCGAACTTCGCTACGGCCACCTGATTCCAGAGGCCGACCCCGACGTCGCTGACCGCCTTGATGCGCTCATCGCTGCGGCACCTCGCTCAAAATCCCAGGCCCAAAACATGCCCAAAAAGTTGGTGGCGGTTCCGAAGGCGGTCTGAAAATAGCCTCTGACCAGGGGAACAGCGTGGGCGTGAGAGTGGGCGCTAGAGGACTCGAACCTCCGACCTCAGCCGTGTGAAGGCTGCGCTCTAACCAGCTGAGCTAAGCGCCCGCATGTCCTCTACAACACGCACTGCTCGCAGTGTGACCCGTCAGGGTCGCATCGCGAACAAGCAGCGTATAGCCATTTCGTCAGTGGGCTCTACAGGACCCAAGATTGGGACTCTGAGAAGCCATTTGCCTGAAGCCGTTCAGAAAGTGAAGGATGAACGCCAGGCTCAATGTGCGGTGTAGGCGACTCGACAGGGTTTCGACGCCCGAGCGACCCCACCAATCTGTCGCACCCGAGGTTGTGCGTCGGAGAATCGGGGGACGAAGTCGTACGTCTCCAGCAACATCCGAATAGAGACTCGGATGGCCGATATGGAGAATCGGGCCGCCGGGCATGAGTGCGTGCCGTGGCCGAAGGTGCTCACCACTTCCTTGGTCGGAAGGGGCACCGAAGGGGAGAGTTTGCGACCTTCGTAGTGCTGCGGATCAAAGTCGCTCAGGCCGGGTGCAGCAGTCATGTTGGTCACCGACAACATGGTGGTGAGCAGTGTCCCCGGTTTCAGCACATATGTGGCATCGCCGGCGTCGACTTCAATGGTGCGGAGTACTTGTCGCATGGTGATGGAGCGCTGAGCCATACGTATCGATTCGTTGGCGCACTGTTCCAGCAATGCATCATCACCTGCTCGCACCTGTGCCAAGAGGTCCGGGTGCAGCAAGGAGATTGATGAATGTCCATGCCAGCGCGGCATAGAGATTGGATTGTGATCCCATGTGAATCACAATCACGTCGCGTGCGGCATCTCGCATGCGCTCCTCGAGCGGAAGATCGGCATATGACTCATAGATCTGATCGAGGAAATCACCAACCGGTGGATGAGCTTGCCGGGCGGTGAAGATATCTCCGAGAATCGCTTCAATGCCTGCCATTGCCTGTCGTTCGGCACGTTTCTTCGTGGCCCACGTGACCAGGTTGCGATCGGGACGGACAAATGACTCGGAACTGTCGAGCGCGTCGAAGAGCGGAATGAGGCGCTCGATGTTCTCGGGCGAAGCGGCCTCTGCGCCGCCCCATGAAGCGAGTCCAAGTCGATGACCCAAGCGTCGCATTTCGCTGAATACCTCGAACGTCCCCGAAGTGCCCAATCGCGAGATTTCCTGGTCCACCGCAGTATGCAGATTGTCCAAGTACGTCTCGACCTTGGCATTGCCGAAGAGTGACTTCGGATGGTTGCGACGTCCCAGCAATAGTTCAATCGGCACCTTGGCCTTGATCAGGGTGTAGGTAGCCATGCCGAAGCTGGCCTCTTCCTCCGGCTGGGCATAGAGGGCTTTGATGCCTGCATCAGAGAACACACAAAACAGGCGATGCCCAAAAGCATCCAGTACGAAGGTGTCACCGTGCCGCTCCCGCTGACGAACCATGAAGCCAGTTGGATCCCTAAGTAGTCCCAATCCCCCGCCGACCCAGGGTAGGGGGCCGCTGACTAAGGGCGGCATGGGTGAGATTGTGGGCAGGGAGTCAGGCATCCGGCTTTAGCTTGGCATCACCGCAGATCGGCCGCGATTCCCGACCCGTCGTGGCGGCAACTACCCTGAACAAGGTCATGTCCCTCTTAAATGGTGATGGCGAAAAGCCAAGAAGACTCAGTCAGCGCATTTCAGACTCCTTTTCTCAGTCAGCCCTGCCCAAGGCAAAGGCGGCCGCTGAAGCGGCGCAGGCCATGACACCCACCGAGCGCCGAGCCGCCATGTCCGGGCTGGACGCCAATGAAGTCAAGTGGTCCAAGGCTGGCCTGGTCTTGGCCACCGTCATCGGCGGTTTCCTGACCTATTACCTGGCCGTGAAGCACCCCACCCACTCGGTGAAGGTCCATGGGCACACCAAGTTGGTGCCTCTCTCCGATTCGTGGCTGCTTGTCTACGGCGCCGTCCTCTTCTTTTGCGCCGTCGGATTCTTTGGCCTCTGGAAGCGCAAGCGGACGCTGGTGGTCTTCAGCATCATGATCAGCGGCTTTGCGATCACCGAATTTTCCGCACCGGTTGGTTTTGCCTTCATCGTGCTGGGCGGTTGGCTGCTCCTGCGGGCATACCGGCTCCAGCGTTACGGCACGGCCAACGCACGTGGGGTCGCCCGGGTGGCAGCAACTCGACCTCCCAAGCAAAAACGAAAAGCAGCAGCTGCGTCGAGCAAGCCGAATGCCCCCAAGCCCCCCTCGGCCAGCAAGCGCTACACGCCTAAGGCCGCCCCTCGCCGCAAGGTGACCAAGCCCGTCGAATAGCTGGCGCTATTCGATCACCAAGGCTGAGCGCAGCAGGGCCAAGACGTCGGTGCGGCGCCGCACCAGCGACCGAGCCGTCGGCTCCTCCCCCAGCGCCCGCATCACTTCGACCTCGGTCACCATCCCGATCACCGTGGAGTAAATCGCCAGCAACAACAACCTGGGGTCGTGACGTCGCATGGAGCCAGCTTCCATTTCCGCCTCCAAGAATGCCGAAGCGCGGCGGACGAGCGGTTCGAGCGCCAGCGTCATCTGGGTCGCCGCCGGCGGACCCAAACGAGACACCTCTCGCAGCAGCCCCAGCAGTTCCGGCTGTCGCGCCGCCAAACGAAAGACCGAACGAACCACGGCATCGACTCGGTCCCAACTGGCGCCCGCTTGGCTCAGTGCCGACTCCAGCGCATTAGAGAGGTCTTCTGCGCTCTTGGCGATAACCGCTTCCAGGATCGCCTCCTTGGAGGGGAACCAGTAGAGGATGCTCTGTTTGGTCAGCTCAAGCCCCTTGGCCAGGGCATCAAGGGAGGTGGCTTCGTACCCTGGGCTGGCAAAAGAGGCCAGCGCGGCACGCAAAATGCGATCACGGGTGCTCTCTCCATCCACTCGCTCAGCTGGCACTTACCAAATGGTAGACAGATTTGCGATCGGATGCTAAACATTCCCGGTGGCCATCGGCCGGGACCTCCAAGGAAAGCGTTTTTTCATCACCGGTGCCACCGGATTCCTCGGCACCGCGCTGGTTGAACGCATCCTGCGCTGCATTCCAGAGGCCGAAATCACCGTGCTCGTCCGCCCTGGCCGGCGAGCAGATGCGGCGGCCCGACTGGCCCGCGAAGTCATCAAGAATGACTGCTTTGACCGCTTGCGGCAGGAGCTGGGCGATGGGTTCGCCGATGAGGTCGCTCGTCGGGTCAAGGCAGTTCCCGGCGATGTCGGGCAGGACGGTCTCGGTCTGAATGATGAAGGTCGAGCGGCCCTGGCCAGCGCCGACATCGTGATCCATTCGGCAGCCACCGTCTCGTTCGACGCTCCGCTGACGCAGGCGGTCGAGATCAACCTGCTCGGACCTTCCCGGGTAGGAGCAGCCGTGGCCGCATCCGGCTCGGGCGCCCATCTGATCGCCGTCTCGACCGCCTACGTAGCCAGCACCCACCAGGGCGAAGCCAAGGAAGAGCTCCTCTCCGAGAATCGCTTCACCCTCGATGTGGACTGGCGGGACGAAGTCATCGGCCGCCAGGCGCCTGCGCGATGACCTTCAGGCTGAGTCCCGTCGATCCGACAAATTGGTCAGCTTCACCAAGAAGGCACGCTCCGAAATTGGCGGCGCCGGCGAACATCTGATCGCAAGCCGGGCCGAAAAGATGCGCGATGAGTGGGTGACCAGCCAGTTGGTTGATGCGGGTACGTCCCGAGCCCATTCCTTGGGTTGGCCCGACGCCTATCCATTCACCAAGGCCATGGGCGAGCGTGCCCTGGTCCAGCAGTGGGCCGACACGGTGCCCATCACCTTCGTGCGACCTTCGATCATTGAGTCGGCGCTTTCCGAGCCTCGACCGGGGTGGATCCGCGGCTTCCGCATGGCCGAGCCGATCATCGTGTCGTATGCCCGCGGCCTGCTTCGTGAGTTTCCCGGGGTGCCCGAGGGCATCATCGACGTCATACCGGTCGACATGGTGGTCGCCGCCATCCTTGGCGTGGCCGCCCACGGACCCGAGAACCAGCCCGGATCCGGACCTCCCACCGTGTACCACGTCGCCTCCGGCGTTCGGAACCCATTTGCCTACGGTCGACTGGTGGAACTCACTGAGGACTTCTTCAGTCGCAATCCCCTCTATGACGACCGAGGGCAACCCATCAATGTGCCCGAGTGGTCGTTTCCGGGTCGCGGTCGGGTCCAACGCCAACTTCGGCGGGCCGACAAGGCCATGACCATCGCCGAGCGGGTGATCACGTCACTGCCGGTTCGGGGCAAGCAAGCCGAACTGGCGGCCCGCATTGAGGACCGCCACTCCCTGGCTAAGCGAGCCCTCGGCTACGTCGAGCTTTACGGGGCCTATACCGAGACCGATGCTCGCTATCGGGTGGACCGACTGATCACGCTGTGGGACACCTTTGACGAGGATGACCACGAGAACTTCTGCTTCGATCCCGGCGTCATCGACTGGGACTACTACGTGCACAACATTCACCTGCCCTCGGTGCTGGAGCACACCCGCGTCCGCACCAAGGCCGGTAAATCGGTGGTCGAGAAGCGGCCGGAGCGAGCCCGCAAGGCCATCCTCTCTCCCGACCGCCACTTGGCGGTCTTCGACCTCGAACACACGCTCATGGCTTCCAATGTGGTCGACACCTACGCCTGGCTAGCCAGCCGTCACCTTCCCCCAGCCCGACGAGCCAAATTCGTCGCCGACCTCTTGCGTCAAGCGCCGGCTCTCCTAGCCCTGGATCGGCGTGACCGAGGCGACTTCCTGCGCTCCTTCTACCGCCGCTTCGAAGACGCTCCGATCGCGCAACTTCGTGCCGATTCTTGGGAGCTGTTCCATAAGCAGCTCCTCACCCGGTCGTTCCCCGAGGGATTCGCCCGCGTGCGTGCGCACCGGGCGCTCGGGCACCGCACCTTGCTCATCACCGGCGCGCTGGACTTCGTGATTGAGCCGGTCCGGCCGCTGTTCGACGACATCGTGTGCGCCCAAATGGGCGAACGCAACGGTCGACTGACCGGACACCTCACCAACCTGCCCCCCATCGGCGAAGCTCGTGCGCTCGTGCTGGCTGAGTACGCCGAGGCCAACGGACTCGATCTCGAAGAATCAGTCGCCTACGCCGACTCGGCCAGTGACCTGGCCATGTTGGAGGCGGTCGGATTTCCGGTCGCCGTCAATCCTGAAGCTCGTCTCTCCGCCATCGCTCGCCGGCGAGGCTGGCACGTCGAGCACTGGTCGAAAGCCGATGGCGGTTCCCACCGGCCCCTGCCGCTCGGCCCCTTTGATGTCACGTCACCCAAGGCGGTCATTGCCAAGTGACGCACGCTCCTCTTTGAACGCTCGCTCCCCCGCTTTGCAGCGGCGCGCATCGTGTCCACCTTCGGCTCGGGCCGTGGCGCCGGCGTTGGCCCGCTTCGCCTGGTCGAGCAGGACGCACCCAGATTGCCCGGTGATGGGTGGGCCCATGTGCACCCGATGCTGTCGGGCATTTGCGGCTCCGACCTGGCCACGCTTGATGGACGCAGCTCTCGCTACTTCGAAGACATCGTGAGCTTCCCGTTTGTGCCCGGCCACGAGGTGGTCGGGACTCTCGTCGATGACGCCACATCGGCCAGTGGTCAAGCGCTGGTTGCCGGTTCACGGGTCGTCCTTCAGCCCGTGCTCGGGTGCGCCGCCCGAGGGATCACTCCGCCTTGCCCGTCATGTGGCCGGGGTCACGTGGGTAACTGCGGGCATTTGGCCTTCGGACACATCCGCCCTGGGCTGCAGACGGGCTTCTGCGCCGATACTGGCGGTGGGTGGTCCTCATCCGGCTTGGTGGCCCATTCCAGCCAGCTCTTCGCCGTGCCGGACGCCCTGACGGATGCCGATGCCGTAACCGTGGAACCGGTGGCCTGCGCCGTCCATGCCGTGCTGGGCGCTGGGATCCAGGACGGCGATGTGGTGGCCATCATCGGAGCGGGGACGCTCGGGCTTGACCGTCATCGCCGCTCTTTCTCATCTTGGCCTCGACCGGACGCTGCCCAGAACCAGCGTCGGTGCTTGGTCGGTGCTCGCTACGCCCATCAGCAGCGACTGGCTCGTCAGTTCGGAGCCTCGGAAGCCCTCCCGCCCGATCAGCTCACCCGGGCCGTTCGCCGGCACAGCCGCTCGCTTTCGTTCGGAGGCGCTTCGGGCGACACCGCCACTCTTTCCGGAGGCGCTGATGTCGTCATCGATTGCGTCGGGAGTGCCGAGTCCATAGAACAGAGCTTGGCCATGGTGAAGCCCCGGGGCGCCGTCTCCCTGGTCGGCATGCCGGGCAAGGTGACCGTCGACTTGGCGCCGCTGTGGCACCGGGAGGTTCGCCTCGCGGGCGCCTACGCCTACGGCTTGGAAACAGTGCCCAAGACAAAAAAGGACGTCGCTACGTTCGATCTGGCCTTTGAGGTCGTGGAGGCCCATGGCACCGGGTGCCTGGTCTCGGCCACCTACCCGCTGACCCGGTTCGAAGACGCCATTGCCCACGCCGGCGCAGCCGGTCGAAGGGGCGCCGTCAAGATCGCATTCGATATAGGGAAAGGACACACCCGATGAGCCGCCGTCCCGGTTTCGTGCTCGAGGTGGACAAGTCCACGCCGCCCACATTGTTTTGGAACGGCGAAGGCTTCACGCTCGAGACTCTGCCCGAGGGCAGCCGTGTCATTTACGCCCCAGAGCCAATGAAGGCATTGGATGATCCGTATGGTGCGATCCGCCACGCCTTGCTGCACCCGATGGGCGACCGAGACCCCTTGCCGGAACTGCTGTACGCCGGCATGAAGCTCACCATCTGCTTCGACGACATCTCCCTCCCCTCCCTCCAATGGAGGCGCCGGACATCCGCCAAATGGTCATCGAGACCGTGCTCGACATGGCCGCTGAAGCGGGCGTGGATGACGTCGTGCTGGTAGCCGCCCTAGCCCTCCACCGTCGCATGACCGAGTCCGAACTGCGCCATGCCCTGGGCAATCGGGTCTACGACGCCTTCGCTCCCGCACGGCCTCCTCACCCAGCATGACGCCGAGGATCCCGACAATCTGATTCACCTGGGCCAGACCGACCAGGGCGAGGACATAGAGATCAACAAGCGGGCAGCCACCTCCGATTTGCTGGTCTACGTGAACATCAACCTGGTCGCCATGGATGGTGGGCACAAGAGCGTGGCCACCGGGTTGGCCAGCTACAAGAGCCTTCGGCACCACCACAACCCGCACACCATGCAACATTCTCGCTCCTTCATGGATGCGCCAGCGTCAGAGCTCCACTCTTCGAACTGGCGCATGGGTCGCTTCATTGCCGATGCCGGCGTCAAGATCTTTCAGATTGAGACGACCCTGAACACCGACACCTTCCCTTCCTCGTTCTCCTTCCTCCAGAAGCGAGAGTGGGAATGGAACCTGCGCGACCGGGCCAGCTATGCCGGATCATCGGCCGCCTTGGGCAAAGTGCCGCCTCGGCTGGCCCGCCAGATTTTCCACTCCATCAAGTCACCCCATGCCATGACGTCCGTGCAAGCCGGGCGAGGTCGAGGTGGTGCACGCCCAGACGACCAAGAACGTCTGGGAGCAGCAGGGCGTCGATGTTCAGGGGCAAACCGACATCTTGACCCTTGGGACTCCCCTACATCTGTCCCTACAACGTCAACTCCATCATGAATCCCATATTGGTGGCCTGCCTCGGGATTGGGCTACTTCTTCAACCTGTATCGCGGCATGCCTCTGGTGCGAGAGGGCGGCGTGCTCATTTTGCGGCACCCCACTCGACCCGAGTTCCACCCCGGACATCACCCGAGCTACATCGACTTCTACGAGCAAGTGCTGACGCAGACCGTCGACCCGGTCCGCATTCACAAAGAGTTTGAGGAGTCATTCGCCACTGACCCGTGGTACGTGCACCTGTACCGCACCGGTCACGCCTATCACGGCGTGCACCCCTTTTACATGTGGTACTGGTGCGCCCACGCACTCCAGCACCTGGGTCGGGTCATCATCATCGGTGGCGATCCAAAGGCCGTCCGTCGGCTTGGGCTTCTCCCCCGCCAGTTCCATGAATGACGCGTTGGAAATCGCCTCCGATGTGGTGGGACCTTCACCCACGCTGACCCATCTCCACACGCCTCCAATCATGATGGCCGACGTCCACTGATGGGCCATTCCGTGGGAGACCACGCCCAGCGTCTCATGGGTCGCGCCCGCTCGGTGCGATTTCCATTGGCCGCGCCATCGTGGCCGTCCACCGTTGATCGGCCCGATCCCGAACGCAAGGTCGGTCTGGATTACGACCACGAGTGGTCTCGCCGCTACCCGGTGCGATTGGCTCGGGCCATGATCATGGACAATGTGGCCCGTCCGGCGGCTCGGATCATTGCGCCGGCTACCGTTCGTGGTCTCGAACACCTGCACAACATTGATGGCCCGGTCATCTTCGCGGCCAACCACGCCAGCCACATCGACACGCCACTGTTGCTGACCACGCTTCCGGTTGAGTACCGCCATCACACCGTGGTGGCCGCGGCATCCGACTTCTTCTTCGATCGCACCTGGAAATCAGTGCTCTGGTCGTTCTCGCTGGCCGCCATACCTATTGAACGCAGCAAGGTCAATCGCCGCTCAGCCGACACGGCAGCCGAATTGCTGGCGAGGGATGGAACCTCGTCATCTTCCCGGAAGGTGGACGATCTCCTGACGGATGGACACAGCCCTTCAAGGGAGGCGCCGCCTATCTGGCTCGCCGCACCGGCCGACCTGTGGTGCCGGTGTACCTCCACGGCACCCGCCATGTGCTTCCCAAAACATCAGAGACTGACGGCGTCCCACCAGGCGGATCCGGTACTGAGGCCAAGAAAGGCGGACGACTGCGTCGCTCTCCCATTTCGGTGCTTTTCGGCGCTCCTCTCTCCCCTGATGAGGGAGAGAACGCCCACCGATTCTCCGATCGGGTCGAAGCATCCGTGGCCACACTTGCTCGAGAGGTCCAATCGGACTGGTGGCAGGCTCGACGCTCAATCAGTTCGATCGACCCCGCCGAAGGGGCCGAGACGGCTCACCGCGGCCCAGATGCTCCAGCCTGGCGCAGGGCTTGGGCCCTCGAGGCCTCTCCGGCCGACGCCCGGACAAAGCGCTGGCCCGAATAGGACTGAGCTACTTCACATCCTTGGCGGGAATCTCATACGTGGGAGAAGAACTTCCACATCGCTTCGTTGGCATTGACCAGCACGATGCCCCGTCCCACGCCCTGCAAAATCCAGTCCTTCATCGGCCCGGTATTCAGCGGACTACCTGGCCACACATGGCCAGAACCGGTGAACCGCCACAGCTCCACCTTGGTGCCGTCACGACAGCCGGTATACGTCAACAACGTCGCCGTCTCACCCTCCGAGATTGAGCCGGCTGCTCCGACAATGGCCGGATTGACCTTGGGATCCCTGTTGCAACTATCAGCCTGAACCCACTGCCGGATTCCCTGCATCACCGAGAGCACCAGCTTTGGATTCTTGTTCGGGGTGCCCTTGAAAAGCGCAATTGGATCGTTGACGCTATGGAATTCCATCGTCGGGACTGGTCGACTGGGATGGATGGTTGGGATCTCCACCTGTCCCGACACCGAGGCTATGGCGGCCACATGATCTGAGGCTTCGGCCGCCATGGCGTAGGACATCATTCCGCCGTTGGATATTCCGGTCATGTAGACCCGCCGCAGATTTACCGGCGTTCGCCGAGCGATGTCAGCGATGACCGCCTCAAGAAATCCAACGTCGTTGATCTTCTTCGTCACCGGGAGATCGCAGCACATTCCGGCATTCCAACCGTATTGCGCATTTTTGGCCACGGGATCCGGCGTCAGCACCTTGGAGATCCGCGTCCCGTCGGGATAGACGGCGAGATAGCCATTCTGGTCGGCATTGGGATCCATGTCCGAAGTGAGCTCCTCGAAGCAATCCGTTCTGCGTCGCTCCATGCAAATTGAGGACCAGCGGCAGAGGCTGACCGTAAATGGCTGCCGGCGGCACGTGCACTCGGTAATCCCGCTCCCGACCGTCAAACTTGAGATGGAAGACATAGGCGCCCTCCATGGGCTTCAGCGTCGGATGCGTAGTCGCAGCGCTTGAGCCAGACACTGTCGGAACCACGAGCAAACCTGCAAAAAGCAGCGCCGCTGAGACAAGGGCAATCCATCGTTCCATCCGCCGCATGGAAGCAGCGTACGCGAGGGGCAGCAAGGATCCCAGTTATTCCGATCGAAGGAATCCACTTCCCAGCAGTAGATTGAAGACTCCGTCTATAGGGAGATCTCATGCCAGTGTCGAGCAGCCAGGCCATGGACCACTTTGTCCTGGTGCTCTTCGAGAACCGTTCGTTCGACAACCTGCTCGGTCGGCTCTATCAACCGGGCGAGGTGGCCTCATTCGAGGGTGTCGCCGGCAAGAACCTCTCGAACCCAATTCCGGATTGGGCTGAACATCGCAACACGAGTGGAGTCGTACCGTACGAAGTAGCCGACACCATGGATCGGCCGAATCCCGACCCGGGCGAGGAATACCAACACACGAACACTCAGCTATTCAATCGACTCGATGACGCCAACCGGGCCAAAGACGCCGGTGAGATGGTGGCACCCTTCAACGCTCCACCCGAGGGAACCGCCGCCACCATGGATGGCTTTGTCACGGACTACATCAGCTACTTAACTGTCGAGCTCGGTCGCCAACCGACGTACGACGAGTACAAGCAGATCATGACCGGGTACACACCTGAGCAGGTACCCGTCCTGAGCACTCTGGCGAAGGGTTTCGGAGTTTTTGATCACTGGTTCAGCGAGGTTCCGTCGCAGACGCTGTGCAACCGGTCGTTCTGGACGTCAGCCACGTCGTCGGGATACGTCGTCAATCGACCTATGACGAACTTCCTCCGACACAACAGCCACGAGACGATTTTCGAACGGCTCGAAGCCCACAACAAGACGTGGAAGATCTACGTCCTTGAACCGGACCCTGTTTCCTTCACTGGCATGCTCCACATGTCACGACTTCGTGATCGCTTCCCCACCCACTTTGCACCGTTCAGTGAGTTCGAACGTGATGCCAGCGAAGGCACGCTGCCCAATTTTTCGCTCATTGAGCCAAACCTTCTCGCTGGTCATAGTGACTACCACCCGGCCTTTAGCCGAGCCCTAATTCCCGGAGTCCAGATTCCCATTGATCCACCCTCTTCCATTTTGGCTGGCGAGGCGTTTCTGGCTCGTATTTACGAATCCGTTAGATCTGCCGCGTCGGCCTCAGGTTCGAACGTCTACAACACGACACTCCTGATCGGATGGGACGAGCCCGGCGGTACGTATGACCATGTGCCTCCGGGAGCAGTCCCACCTCCCGACCCGGCTTCGTCGGACGGTCAACTCGGATTTCACTTCGATCGTTCCGGTTACCGCGTACCGGCCGTGCTGGTGTCGCCCTGGGTCGCCGCCAATTCAGTATTCACGGATGAGTATCGCCACACTTCAATGATTGCCTCCTTGTGGAAGGCGTGGGACCTCGGCGAGCCCTTGACCGCCCGTGATGCCGCCGCCCGGACGTTCAACCATCTATTCAACTTGGAGACTCCCCGCGCTCCAGGCTCTTGGCCTGACGTGACGCCATTGCCCGTGCCACCCTTTCAGGAAGAACGAGTGGCGGCTCGAGAGGCGCTGAGCACGTTGGGTCATCACCTTTGCCATGCCCTCGTCGAGCACGAACGAGAGCTCAGGGGAGAGGCGCCCAACGACTACCGCGGTGGATATTCCTCAGATGTCGCCCACGCTGGCCCTTGACGTCGTGCATCGAATGGGCGCCCGCCTTTTCCCGAAGCTGTTACCGCCACACCCCTAAGTGCGACGACGGCGACGAATCCGTTGCCCTGAAGTTCGTCCAACGAACGAGAGGCGTTCGTGACGGAGGTCCTCTGCCGCAGCATCGTTGAGCGGATCGAGTTTCTCGACACCAAGCGCCCAAGCGAGAAGCCGGTCGGCCAGAACTGGATTGCGAGCCAATACTGGACCGTGCAGGTACGTGCCGACTACTCGACCATTCACGGCTCCCTCGGCGAAGGTTCCATCTCCATTGCCCACACCAGTGGTCACTCGCGCCAACGGAACGGCGCCGTCACCTACGGAAGTTCGCCCACCATGATTCTCAAATCCGCTCAAAGGGGGAACCTCGAACGGTGCAAGCAACTCCCGGGCTCCGTCACTGATATCGGCCGCCAGTTCGCCGACCGCTCTCAGACCTTCCCCTTTGTAAGTGGCAACATCAAGCAGTCCGATGCCATCGTGAAGCGAGCCATCTGATCCCGGAAAGCTATTTCCCACAATCTGGAATCCCGCACACACGGCAAGGGCGACCGCTCCTTCTGCCACTCGGCGGGACAATGTCCCGTCGTCAATCAGGCCGCGAGCTGCTCGCACCTGCGGTCCATCCTCGCCGCCGCCGATGCAGTAAATGTCAGCATCAGGGAGTGCCGTTCCGGACTCCCCGTGGAGAAGTTCTGCTTCAATCCCCCGCCACTGAGCGCGCTTGAGAAGTATCAATCCATTGCCGCCATCTCCGTAGGTGCCAAGAAGGTCGGGGTACACCACGGCAATGCGGATCACTGCACCGCCTCAGCCACTTCGGATCCCTGTCGAAGAAGCTCATTGAAGGCCGTGTAATTGCCGATGACGTCGATAGTGGCTTCGCCATCCCCCGCTGCCACAGAGATGGCGGTAACCGGATCCGCTTCCATCATGTGGTCCACTCCGGCATACTGCAGCCGCACCGCAAGGTCCCGGCAACGGTCTCCGGTTGCCACCACGCGACGACCGGCCAGCCGTTCAAACGGGACATCCCACAACCAACTCGGGTCAGCCCCGTCGGCCACCCGAGAATTGATAGACACCACCACGGCGCCTCTGTCCTCGGCCACTAAGTCCAGCAGCTCGCTCCATCCGGCCGGGTTCTTGGCCAACATAAGCCGAGCCGACGCCTGGCCAAATTGGCGGATCGTGAATCGACCCGCCACCGTACGAATACCCGCCATGGCTTCGAGCGCGATACTCGCGTCGATACCTTGCGCTTCAGCCGCCACTGCCGCCATGAGTGCATTGGCTTGATTGAACCGACCTGGTAATCCCAAATTGATCGAGATGGAACGTCCATCGGACCACAGGCCTCGGCAATCGGACCCTTCGCCCACCAGTGAAGCTTCCGGAAACGGTCGAGCAAATCCGCAGCCGGCTTCGCATGACCATCCGGTTGCATCAAAAGCGATGCGGCCATCGCAGGACGGACATCCCACGGCATCGAGTTGCCACTGCATGCCGGCTGCCACCCAGTGGACATTGGACGCTGCACCTGCGCCCCAGACGACCAGAGGGTCATCAGCGTTGGCTACGACCTGAGTATGAGGCGCCGCGGCAAAGGCGGCGCGCCAACGCCCGGCGATCATGCGCACTTCGTTGGTTCGATCAAGTTGATCTCGTGACAAGTTCAGCAGCACAACAGTGCTGGCCGAGGTCGCAGTTAGCACTCGAGGCAGGTAGATCTCGTCAACTTCAAGGACGGCCTGGGTACTCTTCCGATCTGCTGCGAGGGCCGCGACATGTCCAGGCGGCATATTGGAACCGGTCTCGTTGCTCACCACTCCATCGCCGCTTGAGCCCAGCGCCACTGCGAGCAGCCGCGTCGTTGTGGTTTTGCCGTTGGTCCCACTGACCAGTGCCACCGTC
>CAVSTF010000009.1:0-36954 GCA_963730785.1 uncultured Acidimicrobiaceae bacterium | reverse complement strand
GGGGTCAACATCTACCCGGCCGAGGTGGACGCCGTGCTGCTGCAGCACCCGGCGGTGGGCGACGTGGCCACCATCGGCGTCCCCGACGAGGAATGGGGCGAGGCGGTCAAGGCCGTGGTTCAGCTGGCCGACGGGGTCACGGCATCCGACGCCTTGGCCACGGAGCTCATCGAGTACTGCCGGGAGCACCTGGCCCACTTCAAGTGCCCCCGCACCGTCGACTTCACGGAGCAGCTGCCGCGCGAGGATACGGGCAAGATCTTCAAGCGGAAGCTGCGTGATCAGTATCGAGCAGCAGCCGAAGCAGGTAAGTGGCCTGACCGGGAACGGTCCAGGTGTTGGGGCCAGTGGTGGCCATTGTGACAAGCAGGACTTACATTCGTTGAAAGAGAAGAGGACAGACATGGGCATTTGTGACGGACGGGTCGTCGTCATCACCGGAGCGGGTCGGGGCATCGGGCGCGAGCACGCGCTGGAGTTCGCCAGGCAGGGCGCCAAGTCGTGGTCAACGACCTCGGGCGCCGAGGTCGACGGTTCGGGCGCTCGGCCGGTCCGGCCGGCGAGGTGGTCGACGAGATCCGGGGCATGGGCGGCGAGGCCGTCGCCAACGGCGACGACGTCTCCGACTGCGACGGCGCCGGCCGGCTGATCCAGACCGCCATCGACACCTTCGGCGGGCTCGACGTGCTGGTCAACAACGCCGGCATCCTGCGCGACCGCATGCTGGTCAACATGACCATCGACGAGTGGGACGCCGTGATCCAGGTCCACCTGCGTGGGCACGTTCGCCCCGACCCGCCACGCCGTCGAGTACTGGCGCAACCGCTCCAAGGCCGGCGAGACCAACGACGCCCGGGTGATCAACACGACGTCGCCCTCGGGCATTTACGGCAACGTCGGCCAGACCAACTACGGCGCGGCCAAGGCCGGCATCGCCTCCTTCACCGTGATCGCCGCCATGGAACTGGGCCGCTACGGCGTGACGGTCAACGCCATCGCCCCCGCCGCACTGACCCGCATGACCGAGAACCTGGGCGGCGGCTCCGAGAAGGCCGAGAAGAAGCCCGAGGAGTTCGACCCGATGTCCCCGGGCAACATCGCCCCGCTGGTGGTGTGGTTGGGTAGCCCGGAGTCGGCCGGTATCACCGGGCGTGTCTTCAACGTGCAGGGTGACCACATCAGCGTGGCCGAAGGCTGGGTAGCCGGTCCGGGCGCCGAGCAAAGGCGACCGTTGGGACCCGGCCGAACTCGGCGGTCGTCCCCGGTCTGGTCGAGAAGGCAGCGCCGAACGCCAACATGGGTGGCAGAAGGAGTTGATGCAATGGGTGACGAGCTGACTGCTACCGGTACTGCTACCAGTACTGCTGCTGCAGAGCTGCCGGATCAGGCCGAGATGCTTGAGGCCATCGCGGTGATCAAGGACCACGCCGACCGGCTGTTCCTGTGGGAATACGGCCGGGACCGGGGGCAGCTCGTCACCCTGTACAACAAGGCCATGGGGTCACAGTGGAACAGCGTGACCGACCTGGACTGGTCGATCGACGTCGACCCCGAGAAGTTGGTGGCCGAACAGGACAGCCCGGTCCTGGCGCTGGCCCGCCTGGCCGGCGCCTGCCTGGGTCGCCACTGGCCAAGTGGTCGGAAAAGGAGTACTCCCAACTGGGCATCGAGTTCTTCAAGGCCAACCTCAGCCAGTTCATGCATGGCGAGCAGGGGGCCATGATGACGGCGGCCAAAATCGTCGAGACCGTGCCGTGGATCGACGCCAAGTACTACGCCTCGACCCAGACCATGGACGAGGCCCGGCACACCGAGGTGTTCGCCAAGTATCTGTCCATGAAGTTGGGTGAGGCCTACCCGATGTCGCCCGTTCCTGAAGGCGCAGATCTGGGCGCTGCTCGAGGACTCCCGGTGGGACATCGCCTACCTGGGCATGCAGATCGTGATCGAGTCCCTGGCCTTGGCCGCCTTCGGGAACATGTTGCGCTCGACCAACGAGCCGCTGTTGAAGAAGCTCTTGCGCTACGTCATGTCGGACGAGGCCCGCCACGTGGCCTTTGGCGTCTTGACCCTGTCGGAGTACTACGCCGACATGTCCTCGGCCGAGCTCAAGGAACGTCAGGACTTCATGCTCGACACCACCCTGCGAATTCACGCTCCCGGGCACGACGCCCGAGGTGTGGGAGCGGATGGGGGTGTGCGAGACGGCAGTGCTGCCCTTCATCATTCAGGCGGCGCAGGCAGTCCAAGATCAACCCGGCGGTCGGCTTCGCCCGGGGCTTCTTCGCCAAGCTGGTGCCGAATGTGCGCAAGCTGGGCCTGCTCGATGCCAACGACGGCTACCTGCGCCAGAAGTGGGGCGAGGTCGGGCTGATGGAGTTCGAGTTCGCCGACGACACCGGCTCGGACTACGAGACCTACGACGCGGTGGCCGGACGCGATCGGGCGGCTGGCGGCGAGCGTCGGCCAACTAGCGGCTGCGTCGTTGGTTCCTGTGTTTCCTGTGGTTGTCGCCGCAGATCGGTTGAGGCCATGAGCCCGAAGATCAAGGCTGCGCACATCCGGGCCATCCGCAAGATCTGCCTGGAACTGCCCGAAGTCGAAGAGAAGTCCTTCGGTGGTCACACCGCGCCGGCCTTCCGGGTACGGGACAAGATCTTCGTGATGACGTCCGAGGACGGCACCACCATGACCATGAAAGCGCCCAAGGGCGTGCAGGGCATTCTGATCAAGTCGGATCCCGAGCGATTCTTCTTCCCCAAGTACGTCGGTCCCAAGGGATGGGTCGGTGTTCGGCTCGATCTGCAGGCTGAGCCGGATTGGGACGAGGTGGGCGAAATGATGATCGAGAGCTACTGCCTCACCGCACCCAAGACGCTGGTGAAGCTGGTGACGGACCGCATTTCATAGACGGAGCGGCTGAGGTCGCGGACCGGAGCCCTTCGAACAACCTCAGCCGCTGACGCCTTAGACCTGGTGCGACTTCTGCACTGCCTCATGCGCTGATGCGGTGGCTCGTGCCTTTTCGGCTTCTGCTTCCTTCTTAGCCACCTCCCGCTCGGCCTCAGCCTTTTCCTGCTGGGCCCGACCCTCTTCGCGCAACTCGTCCTTGCCGGCGATCACGCCAACTGTTTCCTTGATCTTTCCTTTGACGTCCTCGACCACGCCGCTCACGGCAGCTTCGGGACCAGTCTCATTCGCGATGTTGTCTGACACTTTCAACCTTTCGTTGTCTGCGTAGAGCCATACCCATTTGGGCGCGAAAGAAACTGCAGTGCAGGCGGCGAGACAGGCTGCGAGGCAAGGCTGCCATTGGCATTGCAGCCATAGTGACGAGCTCCTTGATGGTGCAGCGGCAAGAACTTTGCCGGCGAGACCATGTCATTCTCTTGTGATGGCGACCTCCCAGACGACCGGTTTCGTATTGGGGGGTGGCGGCATGTCGGCGCGGCCGAAGTCGGCATGTTGCGGGCTTTGCTCGAAAGAGGTCTGATCCCTGATCTGATTGTCGGCTCAAGCGTGGGGGCACTCAATGGCGCGCTGCTGGCCAGCAGACCCACCCTCGATGGCGTCGAGACCATGACCGAAATGTGGGAAGGCCTCTCCAAGCGCGGCGTCTTTGGCAACTCGATCGTCAATCAACTCACGACGCTGGCCCGCCACGGCACGTATCTGCATTCCAACGAGCAGTTACGCCAGCTGCTCGAAGACGGGATCGGTGCCACCGTGCGGTTCGACCAGTTGGGCGTTCGCTTCGAGTGCATCGCCTCGTGCATCGAACGTGCCGCTCCCCAATGGTTCAGCTCCGGTTCGGTGGTCGATGCCGTCCTGGCATCGTCCGCGGTGCCCGGCCTCCTGCCGGCGGTCGAAATCGACGGGGAGCACTTCCTCGACGGTGGTCTCATCCGATCGGTCCCTATCGGGAGGGCGGTGGACCTCGGCGCCACTCGCATCTTCGTGCTCCATGTCGGACGCCTCGAACGGGCGCTGGAACCACCCACCCGACCGTGGCAGGTGGCCACGGTGGCGTTTGAGATCGCACGGCGGCACCACTTCGAGGAGGAGATGGCGGCACTCACCCCCGACGTGGAGATGCATGTGCTGCCGAGTGGATCGCATCCGTCATCGGTGTCGTTGCGATATCGATCGACGTCCGGGGTGAGTCAACGGATCGATACCGCCTACGAGGCCACGGCCGAGTACCTCGACGGTACGGTCACCTAGCGGGATTGCACGTCCATGTGGCTACCACCTCGCCTGGTCCGTCGAATCTGCCTACCGATCACCTTCGTGGTGCTGGTGCTCATCGCAGTGGCGCTGGGACTGGTGTGTGTGCTCTCCATCCTCATCGCGCCGTTCAGCTCGCGGAACCGCCCGATGCGCATCGCGGCCTTCGGGCTGTCCTACTGCCTGATGGAGTTGGTCGTCATTGTGGCGGCCGGGGCGCTGTGGCTACGGCACGTGTTTCGGCGGCGCTCGGACGCGCCGGCAACAGAACGGTGGAAATCGGCGCACCGCACCCTGTTGGCTTCGCTCAAGTGGCTCATTGACGCGGCCACCCGATGGGTCGACTTCGAAGTCCTGATCGCTCCGTCGTCACAGGATGCGGCATTGTCGGCGCCGAATCCGGTGCTCCTCCTGGCCCGGCACGGTGGTCTCGGCGACTCCTTCGTGTTGGTGCACCTGCTCCTCAACGAATACGACAGGAGCGTGCTGATCGTCCTCAAGGACATCCTGCAGCTGGACCCTGCACTCGACCTCATCCTCAACCGGCTCGGGTGCGTGTTTCTCTCGGCGAATTCAGGCGCGGAGGACATCGACGAGTTGAGCCTCGTGGCCGGCGCGTTGGGGCCTCAGGACACCCTCCTGATCTTTCCCGAAGGGGCGAACTGGACCCCGAACCGGCGACGACGGGTGATTCAGCGGTTGCGTCGCGAGCAGCGCACGGAAGCGGCCCGAACGGCCACCCTCATGGAGCACGTGCTCCCGCCCAGGCCGGCCGGCATCGCCGCCTGTCTCGACGCCAAGCCCGACCTGACGGTCTGCATCGCCGCCCACGCCGGGCTCGATCGTTGGACCACGGTCCAGCAGGTCTGGGACGCCATGCCGTTGCGGGTGCCGATGACCGTGCGGGTGTGGCCCTCGAGTCCGCCGCCGGCCGACCCTGACGCGATCATGGCCTGGTTGACGCTGGAATGGGCCGTGGTCGATGAGTGGATCGATTCCTACCACGCCGGTGTGATTGATCAGCCCGCTGGAGGCGCCGTCACGGACGGCTAGTGCGCCGGTGCGCCGCGTTGTGAGTGGCGCTGGCTACGCCGGCTTGTGAGCGAACCCGAGCTTGCGATTCCGCACGTCGACCGGGAGGCCTTCCTTTTCGCAGAACTCGACATAGGCCTGGCGGGCGCCGTCCCAGGTGTGGATGTCGTCGTTGCAGTCATCGGCGATGAGGATCCCGCCCGGCAACATCCGGTCCCAGATGCCGGACAACGCCGCCTGCATCGGACGATAGAGGTCGAGATCGACTAGGGCGAACGACAGCGACGGCAGCGAGCGATAGTCGAACTTGGCCGCGTCAGCCTGAATCACCACGGTCCGGTCGAGGCCGTGCAGGTTCATACTGCGCTGGAAGGTCTCCTTGCTGTTGAGCGCGAACCACTGGGAGAGGTCTTCAGACTTTCCGCGCCCGCTCTCCACCTCGATGTCATCCGGGGTGAAGCCACTGAAGGTATCGATGCAGTAGTACTTCGGGAGTTCGCCGTGCTGGCGCAGATGTTCGTTGATGTACACCGTGGTTTCACCGGTGAAGACGCCGATCTCCGCGAACGCACCACCGAGCGGCAGGACCGCTTCGGCGGCTTCGCACAGGGCCCACAGTGCGTCGGGCGGGAAGCAATAGCGGTACTGGGCCAGGAAGGCACGCCGACCGACCTTGGTCCGGGACAGCGCCGTCATGGTTCTCAGTTTCGCCTCGGATTTGAGCGCCTTGAGGCGGTCGTCCGTGGTGGACATTCAGCATCCCTCCTCATGGGGGTTCGACCCGAGTGGTGGGCGGAAGCGACTCATCATATACACGGGCTCTTCCAGCCAATCCGGCCCCATTGGGCGGCTGGCGCGGCCACCTCGCGGACCCGGCACCCGTCTGAGATGACGGGGTCCAGTCGGATTCAGCGAGTGGGGGTGAGCGACGTGAGCGTGGTGCGCATGGTCTCGTGGTACTTCACGCCGCCTTGCACGATGTCGACGATCTCGCTCTGCTGCACGATGCGCCCGTTGGCCAACCAGAAGTCCTCCGGTGAGGTGCCGACCTCGGCCCCGGTGAAATCGATGGACAGGTGCACATGGGTGGTCTGCACGGCGTGGCCGGCCACAGTGACGACGGCGGGTCCGAGATCTTGGCCGCTCAGCACCACGTTGGCGCTCGACCCGGACTGACGGCAGAAGGTGCTCCACGTCGCCCCCTTGGCGGCGTCGGGCGGGACCAGGAAGGCGGTCGCCCCACAGGAGATCGTCGTCGTGCTCACCGTGTTCGAGATGGCCTCATAGGTGACGAACTGCGGCAGCACGATGGCCGGTGACGAACGACCGTCGACCGGCACCGTGGTGGGACACACGGTGGTGGTCTCGGTGTGCTGCGTGATGGGCACCCACTGCACCACCGAACATTGCCCCCCGACGGTGTCGGCGCTGGCGGGGGCGTCGGAGACGATCATGTCGGTGGCGCTGGGGAAGGATCGAGCGACGCCCAAGATGCTCAGGCCCTCGCCGCCGGTCGTCCGATAGCCGAAGACGCCGTTGGCCAATGGGCCCTGGGCCGAGGTGGCGGCATTGGAGGTCAGGCTGCCGGCATCGGCCCGGCGGTACAGGCGCAGTGCGTCCCGAAGGCTGACCGGCGACGCCACCGTCCTGAAGAACACGGCCCAGCACGTGCCGCCGGCGGTGGCGAGCACGAAGACGGTAAGGAACATGATGGAGAGCCAGCGGTGATGCTGGATAAAGGACCAGAGGTTCACGGCCTCTGATTGTACGTCTGTGCAAAAGCAAATTCCACCGCCGGGTAAGCTCTACCCCCGTGGCAGTCGACAACCGGGCAGCGTTGCTCAAGGGCGCTCGTCAGTGCCTCGAACAGATCGGGTACGCCCGCACGACGGCGCGCGACATCGCCAGTGCGGCCGGGGTGAGCCTGGGCGCCATCGGCTACCACTTCGGCTCCAAAGAGGAGCTGCTGACCGAGGCCATCGCCGACAGCGTGCGCGACTGGATCGACCGCTTCGAAATGTTGGTCGTGCAGGTCGACGCCGAAGGGTCCGACGTGGTGGTGCGGGGCGCCATCACCGAGTTCTTCGGCCACATGGAGACCAGCCGGCCGTTGCTGGTGGCCTTCATGGAAGCGCTGGTGCAGGCCGAGCATTCGTCACGCCTGCGCGAACAGTTGGCCGACCAGTACCGGCAGTTCAAGGCCAGCGCGGTCGAGATGCTGAGCGCAACCTTGGGTCCCGTCCTCGACAGCGCCGGGCTCGATCCCTATGTGGTGAGTTCGCTGCTGCTGGCGCTGGGCGACGGCTTGATCATCCAGTTCTTGGTGGACCCGGACGCGGCGCCGCGGGCGGCCGACATCTTGGCCATCTACGAACGGCTGACCGGGACCGAGAGCGCGCCCGGGACTGGGAGCGCGCCGACTACTGGCGAGTGAGCCTGAGGCCTAGGTCGGTCTTCACCAGTGAGGCCACGTAGACGGGCCAGAGGACGGCGCCGTTGCAGCGGAAGGTCACGGTGTCGCCGTCGGCCGTATCGAAGGTGCGTTTGGGACTCTTGAAGCGCCCTTCCTTCACCTGGAGCGTGTGCTTGCCAGCTTCGATGGGCACTTGAATGGATGCATCGCGTTCAATCGTGGCGACATCGGCGCCATCGAGCAGGACGTGGAAGGTGCCCCGACGGAGTTCCAGGGCGAGGTTCGACCCTCGGTTGAGTTGCACGGTTGCTGCCATGGTGCGTCCTCTCAATTTCGGGCATCAGTGAGAAACCCAATCAGTCACATGCCCAATTACCGTGGAAGCCAACCGCCCCTCGTCGCCGGATTCAGCGAGGGAGAGTGGCTCAAATTACCCTTTTCCCTCTGATTGATCGGGCTCGGCTCTCTCTGCACGTACCCCCGCATGTCGAGCCAGGACATCAAAGTCGCGATCATTGTGGAGTACGGACACGCCGGTTCGTAATGCCACGGCCCCGATCAAACAATCCGTCATTGATCTCACCGTTTCTCCCCCGGCCCGACAGAGGCGGTAGAGGTCAGCGGCGGTCTCGTAGCTGGCCAGGCCCTGCACGGGCAGGTAGTCGCAATTCGCCAAGAGCCGTCGTATCTGTTGATGGTGGTCCTCATTACGAGCACCGGCCAAGACCTCCATCATGACGACATCTGTCGTGTGCATCACCATCTCATTCTCAATGAGACGGCGGACAGCTCGGTGCGTATCGCTCCCGGTGCCTCGAAGAAATTCGATCCACGCCGAGGTGTCGACGATGGTCATCCAGTGGGTCGACTGCGGCGCAGTTCATCGAGGTCGCCCTCCCAGCCCGTCCCCTGCATCGCCAAGGCCTCTTCACGCGTCATCGACTCGCCCACCAACCGCCGCAATGCCAAATCGACGGCGGCACGCTTCGAATTGAGTCCATATCGCCGCATCGCTTCATCGACGAGCGCATCATCGATCTCGATGTTTGTTCGACCCATACACCATTATACACCTTCTGGTGTATGGGCCGTCAGTTTTCCGCTCATCGAACGAGCAGTCAAACGAGCATTGGTCGAGCTGTCTTTGCATTAGATGGGGCTCAGGGGCTCAGTCGGATACCCAATTGCCGTGGAAGCCAACTGGCACTCGCTGCGGCAGCGTGATGACGGCCTGGGGATCGCCGTCCAAGTCGTCGGCGTTGAGAAGGTACAGCGACGAGGTGTCGGTGGTCCCCTCGTAGACCAGCGCCATGAGCCAGCCGTCGGTCTCGTTGGCGTCGGTCGGCGCCGCGTGGCGTGGCGGGGCACGAAGACGCCCTCCCCCACCTGCGCCGTGGGGCCGAAGTGGCGGGCCACGGTGGCGCCGGTAGCCAGGTCGTGGCGGATCAGTCCGTTCTCGGTGCCGACCGGATCGTCACTGTGGCCGGCGGTCACGGCATAGCCGTAGCGGTAGGGCTGACCGAGGCGGCGCTCGTCGGCCCGGGGGAACTCCAGGCCGCGGTCGCCGAGCCGGGTCGTGCGGACCGGGCCGCCGCGCCCGTCGACGGTCCAGCGTTCGAGCATGGGGGTGCCTTCGCTGGGGCCGAGCAGTGAGGTGGCGAACATGGCGGGGTGGCGAACCACATCGAGGGCGATGCCGGGGCCGTCGGCGTCGTCAAACGCATTGAGCGTGTGGAACACATAGCACGGCTCGATGTCGTGCCAGATCACCTCGGTGCTGTCGCCGCGCCGGGGCAGGAGCCCGATGCGGGAGTGGTACTCGGGGAACCACCGGTAGGGGAACTGCGCACCCTGGTTGACCCGCTCGATGTCGAACAGGACCGGGAGGTCGTAGAGGACGATCCAGTCGGAGGTGATGGCGGTGTCGTGCAGGCTGACCGAACCGCCCATGGTCACGCGGCGGGCCGAGGTGACCCGGTTGTCGGGGCTGACCACGGTGACCTCGACGTCGTTGCCCCAGCCCCAGAAGTACGACACGGCCACCAGCTCGCCGGTGGTGGGGTCGAGCTTGGGGTGCGCGGTGTAGCCGCCCGGAAGGGTGCCCCCGAAGTCCCACGGCCCGACGGTGTTGAGCTCGTCGTCGAGCTCGTAGGGCAAGGCCCCAGCCTCGACGATGGCCAGGGTGCGGCCGGCATGACCGATGACGTTGGTGTTGGGGGCGAAGTCCATCCCACCGTGGACGGCGCGTGGGGGCAGGTCTTCGCCGAGGGTTTCGGCCACGTGGTTGGAGCGGACCCAGCGATTGCGGTACCACTGCGCCGCCCCACCCTGGAGGCGGATGCCGTGGACCATGCCGTCGCCGACGAACCAGTGGTACTTGGCGGGGTCCGGAGCCACGATCGGGTTGGGGCCGTTGCGGAGGTAGCGGCCGTTGAGTTCCGCCGGTATGGATCCAGTCACCTTGAGCTCGGTGGCCCCAACGGTCACCTCTTGGTGCACCGGGGCGAAGTTGCCACTCAGGTAGCGGTTGGTGACCGGCGCGTGGTCGGTGGTGTCGGGGGTGTCGGTGGTGGTCGAGGCCATGGCTGACTCCTTCGTTCGGGACCAACCTACGCCTGAGTCGAGCCTGGGGATAGGCCCGGGACTGGCCCGGGGCAGGGTCGAGTCGTGGCTGGAAGGGTGGGGCAGGCAGGCGGCCCGAGCGAACGCTTGGTGACCACTTTTGGGAGATTTGGAGTTGGGACTGCGTTTGCCCAGCGCAGCGCGCTATGGTTTGCGGCGAGGGCACCACCATTACAGATTTGGAAATCCCTCTGACTCGAGAGAGTCGCACCGGCCATGACCCCCAGAAACAGGGTCAAATTTTGGCCAGGGAAGGAGTGGATTTTCAATGGCAACTGGTTCCGTGAAGTGGTTTAACGGTGAGAAGGGCTTCGGCTTCATCACTCAGGACGGTGGCGGCCCCGACGTATTCGTGCATTTCAGCGCGATCTCAGGTACGGGCTACCGCAACCTGGAAGAAGGACAGAAGGTTGAGTTCGAGACCAACCAAGGCCCCAAGGGGCTGCAGGCGGCAAACGTCCGCGCCATCTGATTCCTTCACATCGCCTGACCCGTATCTAGGTATTCGTACGTAGGTAGAGGTCAGCACCAAGCATGTTGAACAGGGTCCTTGCTCCTTTTGGGGGTGGGGGCCCTGTTCTCGTGTTGGGTCTTGTTACCCGGTCGTGTCTTGGGCGGGCGAATGTGCGGCGCCACGGAAGTGCTCGAGCTTGCTGGCCAGATCGATCCAGCCGCGAAATGTCTCCGCCGGGTTTCCCTTCCCTGCTGTATCCGCCCGCTGATCGGCTCGCCCGGAATAAGGTCGAGGATCACCCGGTCAGGTCGACCACTTCGTCCCCATCAGATTCATCGTGACTGACCGGCGGCCGGTGACGTCGGTAGTTGCTACCGATGTTTCGGTTTCGTGCCCAGGCTGGGTGCGCCTGAATGTATGGAATCCTTTTTCGGTGGCGAAGCGGAAGGGCGGGCGGAGGGGCGCGCAGCCGGCTGGTCGAACGCGACAAGGAATTCGCCGACATGGATACGGCGATCGCAGCGCCGTGGCGGGCGAGGGTTCGTTGGTGTGCTCGCCGGACCAGCCGGGATCGGCAAATCGGCCTTCTCGAGGTTGCACGGGAACGAGCTGTTCGGGCGTAGGGCGGCGGGAACCGGTCGTGCACGGCATGCGGCTCCGTCCGAGTTCGAGGGCGGCTATCCCTACGGAGTCGTACGGCAGCTCTCGAAGCCGCCCTCCGTGGAGCCACCCCGGCCGCCCGCACCCGCCACCTGAGGCGGCCGCCGCCCTGGCGGACCAGTGGTCCTCGGGTCGCAGACCCGTCCGGCCTGACCCGGAGATCAAGCCTTCGCGGTGGCCGTGGGCTCTACTGGCTGTCGCCAATCTGTCCTCAGAATCACCGCTCGCGCTGCTGGTCGACGACGTCCATTGGTCGGACGCCCCATCGCTGCGGTTTGTCTCTTATCTGGCCCGTCGGCTCGATGGATTGCCGGTCGCCGTCATGGCATCCATCAGAACCGGTGAGGTCGGGTCGGACGAAGCCTTGGCCGAGCTGACGGCCCAGCCTGCGGTTCGGCTCCTGTCGCCGGGACCCTTGAGTGACGACGGGGTGGCCGCCGTGCTGTCGTCGGTCTTTGGGCACGACCCTGATGCACCCTTCGTCCGATCGTGCGCAGAGATCACCGCCGGCAATCCGTTCTTCGTCCGCGAGCTCGGAGTGGCGTTGAAGTTGGACGGGATAGAGCCCGTGGCCGAGTCCACCGGCCAGATCTCCGGGGCGGCCCCACCGACCATTGCTCGTGCGGCGCTGGCCCACCTGGGCCGTCTGCCCGATGATGCCGCGGCATTGGCTCGGACCATCGCCGTGTTGGGTGGCGATGCCAGCCTGCCGCGTGCGGCCGCATTGGCCGACCTCGGCGAAGACCAGGCGTTGGTGGCCCTCGATGCGCTCCTGGCGGCCGAAGTGGTGCGCACGACCAACGGCTTGGAGTTCTGCCATCCCATCATGCATAACGCTGTCTACGGGGAGCTCGCCCCGGGGTCGCGGTCGCCGCGCATCGTCGAGCGGCCTCACTGTTGGCGATCGAAGGCGCCGATCTCGATGCGATTGCCCGTCACTTGCTGGCCAGTCAGCCCGTCGGCGATATGGACACCGTGGGGACGTTGCGGGACGCCGCCTGCGCGCTCGTTGTCCGCCGGTGCACCCGACAATGCGGTGGCCTACCTGGCCCGGGCATTCGAGGAGGATCCCGACGCGAGCTCCGGGCCGCCACGTTGCTCGAGCTGGGACTGGCGGAACTGGTGCTGAGCCAACCGGCCGCCGCCGAACATTTGGATGAGGTCTGTCGGGTGACCACCGAACCGTCCACCCGGGCCCGGGCGTTGACCGAGCAAGCCGGCATCGCCGTGTGGCAGGAGGGAACTGGCCCGAGGCCTTGGCCCTGCTGGAGCTCGCCCGGGTCGATTTGGTGGATGGACCGCAGGATCTGCGGCTGCAGGCCGAAGCGATGTATCGCCGCCCGCACCATGTATGACGCACATCTTTGCGAGGCGTTCGTCGAACGCCTGCCCGTGTTTGAGGAGTTGGTGGCCGCTGGTGGACCGGGCACTCACCCGTTGTCCATGTTGCTCTCCGCCTGGGACGCGCAGCACGACGCACCGCAGGAGCGGGTGCTCCGTTGGTCGAATTGGGGTGGGATGACGGCCGCTACCTCGATGACGGGGAGAGCCTGAGTTGCTGCCCAAGGCTTGGCGGCGCTGATCTACCGCGACGAACTGGAAGCTGCCGACGCGATGCTGGACCGGATTCGGTCAGCCGCTGAAGTCAAGCGCGTCCACCATGCAGTTCCTGATTGCCGAGGCGCACGATGCGCTCATCCATTCCTGGTGCGGCGACCTGCAGCCGCGGCGGCCGAGATCCGCGGTACCATTGATCGGGCAAGGAGGCGAATCTCCCCTTCGCGTCCTGTCCGCCCTTTGGTACTGCGCCGACGTGCTGCTCGAACGTCCCGATGTTGAGGACCTGGCCGCGCTCCTGGAGATGTTCGACCCCGGGCCCCTGGCGGAGGTCCAAGGTGGCGCGATCTTCATCCAGACCCGCGGTCTGCTGCGGTTCGCAGCCGGCAATCGAGACGGAGCGATCGCCGACCTTCGCCATGCGGTTCGGTCACCGCTCGACTGGGCTTCGCATGCGTTCGCCATCATCGTGGCGATCCATGCTTGCCGTGATGCTCGACCCTTCCGACCGTGATGAAGCGTTGCCCTGGCCGAGGCGAGCTTGAGGACGCACGTACACAGGGCGAGGCCAGACGGATCGGCGTCGCGCTCCGAGCCTCGGGACTGCTCGAGAGGACCGCGACGCCGGGAT
This sequence comes from uncultured Acidimicrobiaceae bacterium, assembly GCA_963730785.1. Lineage (GTDB taxonomy): Bacteria > Actinomycetota > Acidimicrobiia > Acidimicrobiales > RAAP-2 > Bog-473. Next base: position 23,358 of record CAVSTF010000009.1, on the reverse strand, counting down.
CCTGCATACTGAAGGAGTCCGCCGACATTTTCGCCGGCACGGTGGCCCGCCTCGAATATGCCGGGCCCTCTTCGAACTCGGGGCCGCCCTTCGGCGCGCCGGCAGCCCTCCGGCGGCACGAGGGCCTCTGCGCGCGACGTCCTCGATCTCGCCACGACCTGTGGCGCGGTCAGGCTCGCCGAACGAGCCCGGCATCGAGCTGGCGGCCAGCGGGGCTCGACCGCGTCGTGATCGCATCACCGGTCGGTTTGCCCTTACGCCCTTCAGCTACGCGTAGGCGCGGATGGCTGCCGACGGCCACACCAGCCAAGAAATCGCCCAACTTTTCTTCGTGACGACCAGGACGGTCGAATCCCATTGGACAGCATCTTCTCCAAGCTCGGTATCAACTCGCGCAGCCAGTTGGCCGAAGCGCTGGTGGCGCAGCTGGAGGAGTTTGAGGAGTAGCTCCGGTCCGGTCCGGGAGCGGTCCGGTCACGGAGCGGTCCGGGAGCGGTCGGTCACGGTCGCCCTACAAGCCGGTGAGCTTCCCTGTTGCAGTCGATCGCGAGTCGTTGGCATTCCCGGCGTAGGTCGCGCTGTACGAGGAGCTGAACAGGGCCAGCAGCAGGTAGACAAACGACGCGGTGCACGTGGCCACCCCATGAGTGTTCGTCGTCGCCGTGCAGGCTGTCATCCCGTCCAACGAGAAGGTAACCGGTTGTTGGGCCAGACCCATTCCGGTCGTGTTCGAGGTGAGGGTGGCCGAGAGCGTGAGCCCCAAACTGGAGAACTGGCTGAGCGACGACTCCGGTGCGGCCACCAACGTGGTGCCCGCCTTGGCCACCATGATGCCTTGAGTGACCTGTGGCGCGGGCAGGTAGTCGCTGTTGCCGGACTGATTCGCGTCGATGGTACAGGTGCCGACACCAGTGAAGGTGACAGTTGATCCCGAGACTGTGCACACCGACAGCGCGGCGGCCGTGAACGTCACCGGATTGTCGGATCCCCACCCTGGGCGCTCACCAGGTAGGTGCCGCCAAAGGCCGGGTTCGTGGGTGTGGATGCGAATTGAATGGATTGAGTCGCCTGATTCACAGTGAACGCCCCACCGGTCAGCGCAATGGAGTAGTTCGATGCACCAGTGCCCGACAAGCTGAGGCCCGAACAGCTGGAGGCGTCGATGGTGTAGACGCCACCGGCCGTCAGAGTCGGGGTGATGTGTGTGCCGCCGTTCACGGTCCCGCAGCTGAAGGCGTTCTGACTCACGGTGATGCCACTGGGCAACGCTGTGCCCGAGCTCGGGGTCACGCTGAAGGTGGGATCGCCCCCGTAGGTTTGTGAGCCGGTGACCGTCAACGGCACCTTTGTAGCGACCGTGTACGAAATGGTGACAAGACCCGGTCCCGCGTTGGTGGCCGTCAAAAAGCCGCCTGAGACATACGACGGCCCGTTGGTGACAAAGCCTGAGCCACCACCACCCCCGCCACCCTCTGATGGGTATCCAGCACCTCCCCAGTAGCCACCGCCACCACCACCGTCGCCATCTTCTTGGACGCCGGCGGCGGAACTACCGTACAGCTGGGTGCCGCTCCCGGAGCCGGCCGTCTGAGACCCTCCAACTGCTCCAGTGCCACCATTGCCTCCGCTACTCCCTCCGCCGGATCCGCCTGGGGTCAGAATGCCCCCGCCGCCACCGCCGCCGGCAACCAGCAGGAACGTGCTCGGTGTGCTCGAAAGAGCCACGGTTGATGCCCCGCCGCCGCCGCCGCCATTATTGTGGCCATCGCCAATCACGCCGGCTGCCCCACCTGGCGATCCGCCAGAACCAGGGCCTCTCCTCGTTGCGTCCTCGCCGACGGCGCCCACCTGGACGTCATATGTCTGCCCCGCCGTCACATCCAAAGTGACCAGTAGCTCGCCTCCATTCCCCCCAGCCCGCGCCTCCGTTCGCACCGCCACCCTGGGCCCCTTCGACGTCAAACGTTGCAGTCATCACACCGTTCGGCACCGTCCAGATATCGGACGACCCGACCGGGCACGTGACTTCGAACGAATCGGTGCCGGTGGTGATGGGAGTGTCACACGCACCGACCCCATCAAAGTAGACGTCAGCCGTCGGGGACGTTATGGCGCTTGGCTGGACTGAGCCCGCTCCGACGGCACTGGAGGCCTGAAGTTGATCCGTCCCCGCCGTGCCATCGTTGGTTTCGCTGAAGGTGGCAATGCCACCCATGGAGGTGGCGGCATTGAGGGTCTGGCCCGTGTCGGGACCACTCTGTACGGCCAGGGAGACGGTCAGGCCTGCTGGAGCAGGGACACCGTTAATGACGAGCGTGGCGCTGATACTTGCGGTGGATCCCGGAGCGAGAGACGCACTCGGAGCCGTCAGGGTGAGCGTCGCGGCGTAGCCCGAAGACCCGGTTTGGAAGGCACCTGCGTCGCACGAGGCCGAAGGTCGCGGCGCGGCCCGTTGGTCGATGGTCGGGCACGGTACTAGGGAACCTGACACGGCTCCGATGGCGGGGTCGGACGCAGAGGTGCCCGAGAGAGCCACCGTCTGGGTCGGTCCCCCGTTATAGGCAAGTGATCCGAGATCGGCGGCGACCAGTGTCTCTTGGTCAGAAGCTGAATGACTACAGGACCCGCTACTTGAGTCCATGACGTTGTCCCCACCGTCGGTGAGGGTGCCACCATTTGAGACGCATCCGGAGCCAAGGAAGATGGAATTGGCGTACACAATATTCGTGCCCGAGGAGATGGCTCCGCTCCCGTTAGAACTTGTGTCATCCACAAAGGTGTCGTTCGTGATCGTCATGGGGCCGTTTTCATCTTCGAGCGCACCGCTACCATTGGTCGACGTGTTATTGACAAAGGTGTCGCTACTCAAAGTGGCACTGGTGTTGAAGGTGCTCGACACGGCTCCTCCGTGAGTACCTACATCCGCCGTGAAGGTCGTTCCGCTGATGCTGAGCTCGCCCAGGGTGGCATACACCCCTCCAATACCAGAACCTGTTGCCGAGTCGTCAGCCAGCGTGTCATCAACCATCGTGAGATCGCTGCCCGTGGCGAAGACTCCGCCCGCCCTTGTCACGCCGATAACGTTCGAGGAGTCGTTCGAGATCGCGTCATCATCGAGCGTCACGATGGCACCGCTGATAGACAAGCCCCCGGCGGAGGCGAGGCTGGTCCCAATCCCACCCTCGATGATCAATCCGCTGACCTTCACGTTGCCCCCGTCGATGGTGAGGTCAGTGCCAGTCCCGCCGTCGTTTAGGGCGGTCGTCGATGAGCCGCCCCCATCGATGGTGATGGACGGATTAGTGGGCTTTTCAATTGTGTCGCTTTCGTCGTAATAGCCTGCTGCTACCTCAATGGTGACCGAGTCATCGGCGAGCGATCCCTCCGCAATGTCAATGGCGTCCTGGATGGTTTCGCATGGAGACGTCTGAGTACACACGTCATCTCCAGATGCATTGGCGTTCACGTAGAGCGTGGTCGGCGTATCGGTTGCCGACGCCACGGGAGTACCCGACCACGGGGCAATTGCTGCCAGCGGTCCAGCGATGACGACTCCCGCGGCGAGAAGGGCGAGTGCCCGTCGACGGAGACTGCGAAGAGGTGTCATTGGTGGGCGCTCCTTGGGACGTGGTCGGAAGGGGACGAAAGTGAGTGGTGCGTCGACCGGGGTCATTAGGTCGAACTCTCGGGGAGTGGACTGGAGGGCAGCCACGCCCCGAGGTCGGCCATCAGCGCCACCCAGCCCACAAACTCGATCTCCGGGTCCCCGTTGGTCTGGAGCGTGCCGACCGGGCGACCGATGGCATCGACGCCCAGGCGTAGCCGTATGTCCCGGACGTCGCCGGGAACGGGCACCGGGGCACCGGGAGACTGATCGTCACTGCTCATAGCCCCATGAAAGAGAACCGAGGCGATGGTGGGATGCCACGCATCTCTGCAGTGTCCGGCCTCGGAACGGAAGATGCTTCCGTAGAATTACTGAAAGTTAAGGATTTCGGCGACTGAGTGCGCCGGGGGTCGGCTTAGTAAAACGGCCGGTAGTAGCGGGTGGTTACCGCCAGGATGGCGTCCGTCAGTTCGGGGCGGCACACCATAAGGTCCGGCAGCCAGGCATCGACGGCCCCGTAGCGGAGGGGCTCACCATTGAGACGGCAGGCGTGCAGTCCGGCCGCCTGGGCCACGGCCACCGGCGCGGCGGAGTCCCACTCGTACTGCCCACCGGCGTGCACGTAGGCCTCGGCGGCACCGAGGACGACGGCGGCGATCTTGGCCCCGGCCGAGCCCATGGGGATCATGACCCCGCCGATGGAATCAGCGACGTCGTAGGCCACTTCGGCCGGACGGCTGCGGCTCACCATGATGCGGGGCGGGGCGCCCGGGGTCGAGCGGCTCGAGGGTGGGCGGGCTGCCGGTGGAGATGGTGATGTCGAGGGCCGGCAGCGCCACGGCCCCCACCACGGCGTAGCCGCCGATGGATAGGGCCACGTGGACGGCCCAGTCGGTGCGGTCGGCCTGGCGGAACTCCCGGGTGCCATCGAGGGGGTCGATGATCCAGAGGCGCCCCTCGCCCGAGACGTCCTCGAGCCCACCCTCCTCGGAGCGGACCGGGTCGTCGGGGTAGAGGCGGTTGAGCTCCTGGACGATGAGCTGGTTGGCCAGACGGTCGCCGGCAGCGCCCAGGTCACGGAAATGCGAGGGGGGTGTCGGGCTGGCACGAAGCTCGAGCAGGGCCCGCCCGGCCATGGTGGCCAGCGATGGCGGCGTCGCGGTGCTCGGCGGTCAGATCACCTTCACCAACTGCGGACACGAGACGAACACCCCTTTAGATTGCTGAAGCCCATGTTTACTCCGTCCGACCCAGGACGGCCCGGTACCAGCCGGGTTCGGCTGGTAGGCGATCGCCGCAAATCCGGCGGGGGCGGCGGTCGCTCAGACCAGGCGGCGGTCGGTGGCCCATCGGGTGAGTTCGTGGCGGGTGGAGAGCTGCAGTTTGCGGAGCACGGACGACACGTGGGACTCCACCGTCTTGGCCGAAATGGTCAGGTCCCGGGCCACCTCCTTGTAGGTGTAGCCGCGGGCAATGAGGCGGAGCACTTCGCGTTCCCGGGGCGAGAGCTGATCCAGCTCGGGGTCGGCGCCGTGGGTGGGGAGGTCGGCCGTCTGGGGTCATGGGAGAAGGCATCGAGCACGAAGCCGGCCAGGCGGGGCGAGAAGACGGCGTCGCCGGCCCCGACCCGGTACACGGCTTGGAGCAGCTCCTCGCCGGAAATCGTCTTGGTGATGTAGCCCCGGGCGCCCGGCCCGGATGACGGCGATGACGTCCTCGGGGGCGTCGGAGACCGAGAGGGCGAGGAACTGCGACCTCGGGATGACGCGGCGTGCACGCCCTTGATCACAGCCTGGCCGCCGCCGCCCGGTAGGTGGACGTCGAGCAGGACCACATCGGGGACGCGCTCGTTGATCAGCTCGATGGCGGCGTCCACTTCGTCGGCCTCGCCGACGACCTCGACCGCGTCGCCCAGCTCGGCCCGCACGCCGGCGCGGAACATGGCGTGGTCCTCGACCAGGAAGATGCGGGGGCGCCTCGGACGGGTCTGAGGCGGCTGTCATCAGGACGCGGCAAGGTGAACTCGACCTCGGCGCCTTGGCCGGGGGCGGAGCGGATGGACACGGCTGCCACCGTATCGAGCCATGCGGGCCTTCATGGATTGGGCGATGCCCTGCCGGTCCTCGGGCACCGCGTCGGGGTCGAAGCCGCGCCCGCGGTCGCGGACGAACAGGTTCACGGCGTGGGGCTCCACCTCGGCGTAGAGGGAAACCTGCGCCTCGCCGCTCCACTTGGCCGCGTTGACCGTGGCCTCCTGGGCGGCACTGAGCAGGGCGCGGAGCCTCGGTCAGTACACAGTCCCCCACCAGCACGACGTGGACGGTGATGCCGTGGTCGGCTTCCACATGCCGCTGCAGCAGGCCGACGCCCTCGCCGAACATGGTGGCGTCCTCACCCGGCGAGCCCGGCGGGCGGCCCTCGAAGAGCCAGGCCCGCAGTTCCCGTTCCTGGGCCCGGGCCAAGCGGACCACGTTCTGCGGGTCGTCGACCGAGCGCTGAATGAGGGCCAGCGTCTGCAGCACCGAGTCGTGCACGTGGGCCGCCATCTGGGCCCGCTCTTCGGCCAGGGCGCGGGCTTGGCGCTCCTCGACCAGGTCCCGCAGCAGGATCCGCAGCCACCACGGACCGAGCACGACCACGACGGCGGCGAGGAGCAGGAGCGCGCCGCCGACCGGGCGCAGGGCCTTCACGTTGGCGTGGCCGAGCACGATGGTGACGATGCCGCCGATGGCCAGCGCGGCGCCCAGCCCGATGCGAACATCGAGCCGCCACCCGGCTCGGTTCCCGCCGGACTGCAGCATCGGCGTCACGTCGCTGTCGATCCAGGCGTTCGGGATCGCTGGCATTGCGCCATATCAAGATGCCGATGGCGCCGGCGATGAACACCGGCCAACTGAAGAAGCCGAGATACCCGATGTGCAGCACGCTGATGATGACCTGCAACACGATGAAAGCGGGGATAGTGGCGATGACCAGCCGGATGCCGCGGCGGTCATTGATGGCGCGGGAGAAGATGTTGGCTCGCTCTGAATCGAGCGGCACGATCAACCACGCACGACGTAGAAGAGCACCGAGATCCCGTTCAACAAGCCCAACAACACAAAGGCGATGCGAACGATGGTGATGTCGATGCCCGTCGCCCTCGAGATGCCGTTGCAGACGCCGGCGATGACCCGTCCATCGTCCTTCCGACGGATGGGGCCCTTCAGGTGGCGGTGGTTGTGGAAGCGGTTGTGTGGCGTGCGGCCGATGCCGCGACCACCCCGGTGGCGGTTCCATCCGGAGTGCCATTCGTTCTGAGCGTGCTCCCAGACCCGGGTCCAGTCGTTTTGGGGTGGTGAGGGCGGGGTTGGGTGGGGCTGGGTTGGCTGGGGCTGGGTGGGCTGATTGGGCTCGGTTGGTGGCTGGGCGGCCTGAGGAGGAAGGGGGGCCTGGGGCGCCACCGGGGTCGGGGGAGGTATGGGGGGTGGTGGGACAGGCGGTGCCTGGGGCGGCGCCAGAGGGCCGTCGTCAATCCCGTCGGAAGCGGGTGCGGGGAAGTCAGGGGGGCTGGGGATACCACTGATGATCGCGCGCGACCCCTGGTCAGGGCCATCAGGGACATCCCTGATCAGGTAGGGGGTGGATCAGGGTCGGACCCGGGTTGTGCCGGATTTCCAGGCGGACCCTGCTCCTTCAAGCTCATGGCATGACCACCGCACCTACCGACACAGACACCCCCGACAGCCCCGAAGCCTCCGACGCCAGTGCTGGTACCGACATCGGCGATCACGGCTACGGCCACGACCGGCTCTATCGGGCCGAGCGAAGGCCGCATGCTGGCCGGCGTGGCCCAGGGCATGGCCGAGTACTTCGACATCGACCCCACGCTGGTCCGGATCGGGTTCGTGGCCGCCTCCCTGCTAGGCGGCCTGGCTGTCCCGCTCTACCTGGCCGGCTGGCTCCTGATCCCCGCCGAGGGCGCCGAGGCCTCCGTGGCCCAAGAGCTGATGGACCATGAGCGCTCCCGCTGATCGCCCCTCAGGACCGACGGGCGGTGCCCCCACCCCACCGCCCGTCGGTCCGCTGCCCTTGCCGGTGCCGTTGACGGCACCAATCCCGACGTCGGCTGCATCTCCCGCACCACCGCCGCCTCCGCCGCCGGCACCGCCGCCGCCTCCGCCTCCGCCAGCGGCACCCACCCCACCCACTCCCCCAACCCACCGGAGCCCCCAATGCCTCCACGCCGTTCGATCGACGCCGACCGCGACTACTTCAACTCCCACTTCCACCAGAGAGGACAATTCATGCGACACAACTGGGACCCGAGCTACGCCTTCAGCAGCCGACGCGGCACTCCCCCGGGCTCGGACATGCGCGCATCGGACGCCGAACGCAACGAGGTGGCCGACAAGCTCTCGCGCCACTACTCCGAGGGTCGCCTCGATGGCGCCGAGTTCAAGGAACGCCTCGACCGCGCCATGGGGGCCAAGACCCGAGGCGATCTCCACGGCCTCTTCGACGATCTGCCGACACTGCACACGGCGCCAGTGCCCACAACATCGCGCCGACGTTCCCGGCTGGTCCCGTTCCTGCTGATCATCGCCTTTCTGACCGTGGCCACCGGGGCGTCCCTCAGCTTCTGGCCCTTCGTGCACATCCCCTGGTTCTTGCTCGTGATCGCCGGTCTCTACATCTGGCACCGGGCCGGCGGCTCGCAGCGGTTCCACCACCATCACCATCACGACTCACGTGGAGGCCTGACATGCGACGACACAGGTCCCCTCTCCCCCGCACCTGGCCCGCCGATCCCGACTATGTCGGTGGGAGCGGTGGTGGCAGCATCGACGTGGCCGACCAACCCGACGATGCGCTGGCCGATCAGTTCGATGATGTACTCGACGAGCCCATCGATGACGAACCAATCGATGCCGAACTGGCCGATGACGTCGCCGACGCCCTCGATCAGTGGCACACCGTGGTCGATGCGCTGGGGACCATGCCCGTCTTCGCCGGCTTGCCCCCGGCTGAGCTGGCAGCGGCGGCCCAGGCATTCACGCTGTCCACGGCTCGACCCCGGCAACGGCTCGAGGTCCAGGACACCGGGGTGCGCCGGTGGCAGATGATCGCCTCCGGACATGTGGTGGTCAGGAGGGACGAGGTTCCCCTAGGCCTCCTCAGCGACGGCGACTCCTGGAGTGAGCACACCCTGCTCAACCGGCAGCGCTCGCCGATCAGCGTGGTGGCGCTTACCCCGGTCACCCTGCTGTCGATTGATGAGCAGGACTTTCGGGCGCTGATCACCACGCATACGACGTTCCGGGAGCGGGTCATTGCCCGCTCGGCCACCTCGGCTGACCGCCTCGCTCTTCCGTTCCTGCGGGCGCTCACGCATATGGAGAGGCCGCACCGACTCCGTAGCCGTCCGAACCGGAGCGTCCCCGGCAACCAGTTACGCTCTGCAGTGAGGCAGGCACCCGGTCGCCTCGCTTGTCCCCCAAAAGAGGTCTCTTCATAATGCGCACCCTTGCTGGGTGGTGTGTACGCCACCGCAGGCTGGTCGTGCTGTTCTGGCTGGTCACACTGATCGTGTCGCAGGGACTGGCCCATGCCGCCGGCTCCGCCTACTCAAACTCGTTCTCCTTCGCCAAGACACAGTCCTCCGACGCCATCCTGCTGCTCAAGGCATCGGCACCGAAGAGCTCGGGTGATACGGAACAAGTCGTCTACGCGGCCAAGTCGGGTACCACGCTGCCCGTCCACACCCTGCCGGCCAACGTGCAGACGGCGATGGACAAGGTGGAAAAGCTGCCGCATGTCGGCAGTGTCAGCCCACCCGACCGTTGATGGCAAACATCTGTCGGCTTCGTCACCGTGACCTTCGACGAGCAGGCCAATGCCATTTCGGAGACGGAGGCCAAACACTTCGTGGCCGTGGCGCGGTCGGCAGTAACAGCTCGGTTGCGGTGAATGTCACGGGACAACTGGCTGAATTTGCCGACGGCATGTCATTCAGCAGTACCGGTCTCGGTGTCGTGTTGGCCCTGATTGTGCTGCTGCTGGTCTTCGGCTCGATCTACGCCGCGCTGCTGCCGATCCTTTCTGCATTGTTCGCGCTGGGCACGGCCATCGGCGTGATCGAGCTGTTGAGCCACGTGATCGGGATGCCGCAATTCGCCGCCGATCTTGATCGCCTTGATCGGTCTGGGGGTGGGCGTCGACTACGCGCTCTTCATCGTGACCCGACATCGACAGGGACTGGTAGCCGGACAGACACCCGAGGACTCCATCGTCAACGCGGTCAACACCTCTGGTCGGGCCGTCCTGTTCGCCGGCATCATCGTGTGCATCGCACTGCTCGGGATGTTCGCGCCTGGGCGTCAGTTTCCTGTACGGCCTGGCCGTGGCGGCCGCCATTGGCGTGCTCTTCACCATGATCGCCGCCCTGACCTTCCTGCCGGCCATGCTCGGCTTCATCGGCCCCAAGGTGATGAGCAAAAAGCAGAAGCGGAACCTGGCCGAGAACGGTCCTCGCATCGTGGGGGCCGACAACAAGGGTTTCTGGCCCAATTGGGCGGACCGGGTGCAGGCTCGCCCGGCTATCTCGGCCGATCGGCGCCCTCATTGTCATCGGTGTCCTGATCGTGCCGTTCTTCTCACTCCGCCTCGGCTCGGCCGACCAGGGCAGCGACCCGGCCGGCAGCACCACCCGCATCGCCTACGACGACCTAGCCAAGGGCTTCGGGCCGGGATTTGCCGGACCGTTGGAAATCGTGGCCAAAGTGAACGGCTCGGCGCAGAAGCAGGTCTTCATTTCGACGGTCGAGGACATCTCTCGGCAGTCGGACGTGAAGAGCCCGACGCCAGCCACGGCCGCCAAGTCGGTGATCTTCCTGCCCAGCAAGAACGGCGGGAACGTCGCCTTCGTGCAGGTCTACGCCAACGTCGTCGCCGCAGGCGGTGGCGACGACGAACCTCATCACCCACCTGCGAAACGTGACCGTTCCGAAGGCGGAGGCGCACTCGGGTTGAGCATCCTGGTCGGCGGTCAGACGGCCATTTACGTGGACTTCGCGCATGTGTTGAGTGCGAAGCTGCCCTTGTTCATCGGGCTGGTGGTGTTGCTGTCATTCCTGTTGCTGGCCATCGTGTTCCGCAGCCTCGTGATCCCCTTGACCGGGGCCGTCATGAACCTGCTGTCCATTGGGGCTGCCTTCGGCATTGTGGTGGCCGTGTTTCAGAACGGCGTGGCCGGATCGCTGGTCGGTATCGGGTCGAACGGGCCGGTCGAGGCCTTCATACCGGTGATGCTGTTCGCCATCTTGTTCGGCCTATCGATGGACTACCAGGTCTTCTTGGTCTCCCGAATGCACGAGGAATACATCAAGTCGGGTGACAACCGCATTGCCGTGCGCAATGGCCTGGCCGCCACCGGCAAGACCATCACGGCCGCCGCACTGATCATGATCCTGGTGTTCGCCTCGTTCATTCTGGGTGGCGAGCGGGTGATCAAGGAGTTCGGCATCGGCCTGGCGGGTGGGGTGCTGGTCGATGCGGTCTTCATCCGCATGTGCGTCGTGCCCTCGGTGATGATGCTGTTCGGTAAGGCCAACTGGTACTTCCCGCCCTGGCTCGACCGGGTGTTGCCCAAGTTGTCGGTTGACGCCGATGATCTAGTGGCTGCTCCGGTGAGTACCGAGCCGCTGGCTGGGGTCGGTTCGCCTACGGCCTGACGAGCAGGTCGCCCAGCCGCGAACGGGTCAGCGGGTGGTACGGGAGCGGGGCTTCGTCCGGCGGCGGGCGCAGGCCGTCCAGCACGAGTTGGAGCTGCCGGGCGCCCTGCGTGGTGCCGTACCCATCCTCGACCGAGCGTATGGAAAGCAGGGAGACCGCGATGTCACTGAAGGTGACCTCGTGACGGAGGGTGCCGACTGCCTTGGCCCGGGCGATGAGCCGATCTACCGGCGGGGCGACCAGGGACAGGTGCGTCTGGGCCAACTCGGCCGACTGCGACACCAGGGCGCGCACGCTCGAAGGCGAGGCCACGCACCGCCGCATGAACTCGAAGATGCCGTCGGCCGGGTCGCACTCACTGAGGACGTCCAGCGCGAGTTGGCGGGAACGCTGGCTGACCTCGGTCACGATGGCCAGGACCAGGCTGTCCTTGTTGGGGAAGCGCCGGTAGAGCGTGCCGACGCCGACACCGGCCCGGGTGGCCACCTGTTCCATGGAGGCGTCGAAGCCCACTTCGGCGAAGACGTCCTGGGCCGCCGCGAGGATGCGGGCCAGGTTCTGCTCGGCATCCCGGCGCAGTGGTCGCACGGGGGCGGTGGACGCCGTGGTGGGGGCGGTGGTCGTGGTGGTCCTGGTGGTCATGGTGGGCATCAGTCGGCTACCGCGACGACGGGCGGGGCGGTGAGCGCCGTGGTGGTGCCGCTGTAGTCGACGGCGGCGTGGCGGGGAATGGCCAGGGTGGCCAGCGCGGCGATGACCAGGGCGGCCGCCGAGATGATGAAGGCCAGGATGTAGCCGTGCTCGCCTGGGCGCACCGTTGGCCATCAGGCTGCTGACCACGACGCTGGTGGCGATGCCGGCGCCGACGGCGGCGCCGATGTTACGGATGTTGGTGTTCATGCCGGTGGCCACGCCGGTCTGCGTCGGCGGCACGGCCTCGACCACCAGGTTGCTCATGGCGGCGAAACCCATGGCGATTCCGATGCCGAGCAGCGCCGTCGACAGCAGGATGTACCAGTCCTGCGTATGCCAGAAGATCAGCACGACGTACGACGAACAGGCGAAGACGCAGGCGGCCAACATGACGCGGCGGCTGCCGAAGGTGGTCGAGAGCTTGCCGGTGAGTGGTGCCACCAGCAGCATGGCGATGGCGAACGGCAGCAGGTCGATGCCGGACTGGGTGACCGTGGCCCCAAAGCCATAGCCATCATGCTTGGGCGTCTCCACGAATTGGGGGACCACGGTGAACATCACGTACATCCCGAAGCCGAAGAGCATGGCGGCCAAGTTGGTCGTCCACACCTCGGGGATGCGCATCATCTTCATATCGACCAGGGGGGAGGTGGCGCGGGACTCGGAGAGGATCCAGGCGGGGACGAGGACCGCCGAGGCAGCAAAGAGTCCGATGGTGCGGAGGTCACCCCACCCGATGATCGGGCCTTCGGACACGGCAAGCAGTCCCGTGATGAGCCAGCCCGACATGAGCAGTCCACCGGTGACGTTGATGCGGCCGGGCGAGCGGATCGGCGATTCGGGCACGAAGAGCGCCGTGGCTCCGGCCGCGATCACGCTCGGGAACAGCGGGATCCAGTAGAGCCAGTGGTAGCTCAGGTGGGTGAGGATCGGTCCCGACATCACTATGCCCACGCCGGCACCCACCCCGAGGATGGCGGAGAGGAAGCCGATGGCGCCGACCACCCGCTGCTGGGGGAACTCGTCACGGATGATGGAGAAGGCCAGCGGAAAGATGGCGCCGCCGGCGCCCTGGATCACACGCCCGATCAGCATGACGGGCAGCGTGGTGGCGATGGCGCTGACGAAGGTACCGACGGCCAGGACGATGAGCACGACCAGGAGGACCTTCTCCTTGCCCAGCATGTCCCCCACCCGGCCCAAGATCGGCGTGGCGATGGCGGCCGAGAGCAGGTACCCCGTCAGCACCCAGGCCACGGCGTCGGCCGAGGCGTGCAGGTGGTGCTCCAGGGCCGGGAGCGCCGGGATGACCACCGACTGGAGGACGCTGAAGGCGATGGCGGCCAGGGACAGGACGGCGAAGGTGACCTGGTAGTGGACCCGCTTCTTGGTGTGGCCGTGCTCGGGTCCATGCTCGTGTCCGGACTCGTGCGTTGGTGCTGCTGTTCCTGCCACTCGTCGCCCGCCTTCGATCTCGCTCGGGACGCCGCGTCATGACCTGCCACGGTGTCGTAAGGGCACCGACCGCCCTCGTCATCCAGCAGTGTAGAGGTAAGCGGAACCCGCCATTCCGCTTATGAGGACTGGGGTGGATCTGGCATGGGCTGCACTAATCTGCGCGTCCACGCCGGCATCGAGGCTGGCGGCGTCTCCTTGACCTGCTTGAGCTCCCTGACCTCCTGACCTCCCTGACCTCCCTTACCTCCCTTACCTCCCTGATCGGAACGACATGCCTTCCCCCGCTTCGAAGCCGAACGTGTCCCAGGTGATCCAGGCCCGCATCGCCAAGGTCAAACGGCGGGGGGCAAAGCTGATCGAGCTGGCGGACACGCTGCGGCACCTGACCCAGCGGCTCGATGACGTGGTGCACAACGATGCCGCCTTCCAGTACACCTGGGCCCGCTCGGCCGCCCTCATGGACTTCTCAGAGCCCTGCGCCGATGACCCGATGTCATCCCGGGTGTGCCGGCAGGCCGACTGCGGCGCCGAGTACGCCGAGTGGATGCGCCAGCTGCGTGAATCGCCCAAGGTCTCGCGCAAGGACTGGGAGTGGTCGGCCATCTGCCGGGCCCTGGACAGCGCCGGGCTGCTCACCCCCGGCAAACGGGCACTGGGGTTTGCGGTGGGCACGGAACCGCTGGTGGCGGCATTCGCCGCTCGGGGTATCGAGGTGGTGGCCACCGATCTGGCCGCCGACGACGCCCGGGCCCAGGAATGGGCCGCCACCAATCAACACGCCCTCAACTTCGAGGGACTGCGCAAGCCCGAGATCTGCCCCGATGACGTGTTGGCCGAGCGGACGACCATCCGGGCGGTCGACATGAATCACATTCCCGATGACCTGAAGACGAAGGGCTTTGACTTCATCTGGTCGTCGTGCGCCTTCGAGCACCTGGGTTCGATTGAGGCCGGCCTGACCTTCATTGAGCGCTCCATGGACTGCCTGGTGCCCGGTGGGCTGTCCGTGCACACCACCGAGTTCAACCTCGATTCCAACGACGACACCGAGGACGGCGGCCACACGGTGGCGTTCCGGGCCCGCGACTTTGTCGAGCTCGAACAGCGGCTCGCCGCCAAGGGGCACACCATGTCGCCCTTCGTCGAGGGCAGCCGCGAAGGGATCTTCGACTTCTTGATCGATGTGCCACCGAAGCACTTCGGTGCCCTCATTGTGCGGCTGGGCGACTACCGGATCACGCCGGCCGTGATTGTGGTGCGGGCCGGCGGGGCGTCCTAGGTACCGGTCGGTCTGCTGGTCGGACCGAGGGCCGGACTGTTACCAGGCGTACTCCTCGGGGGCGGTCTTGTAGGGCGGGAAGATGTCATCGAGCTCGGACAGGACCTTGTCGTCCAGCGCGAGTTCGACGGCCCGCAGCGCACCCGTGAACTGGTCCGGCGTACGGGGGCCGATGATCGGGGCGGTGACGGCGGGGCGGGACAGCAGCCAAGCCAGGGCCACCGTGGCCGGCTCCTCGCCCATTTGCGCGCAGAGGTTTTCGTAGCGCTCGAGGCGGGGCCGGAGGCGATCCAGGTCGGCGGCGGCTCGGCCCTGGAAGCGCCGACTCCCCTCACGCTCCTTGCCCAAGATGCCGCCCAGCAGCCCTCCGTTGAGCGGCGACCACGGGATTACGCCGAGGCCATAGAACTCGGCGGCCGGGAGCACCTCCATCTCCACCTTGCGGGCCAACAGGTTGTAGATCGACTGCTCGCTCACCAAACCGGTGAAGTGGCGGGCCTTCGCTGCCGCCTGGGCGGTGGCGATGTGCCAGCCGGCGAAGTTGGAGGAACCGACGTAGAGGATCTTGCCCTGGGCCCGCAGCACCTCCATGCCCTCCCAGATCTCCTCCCACGGTGTCCGGCGGTCGATGTGGTGCATCTGGTAGATGTCGATGTAGTCGGTCTGCAGGCGCTTGAGCGAGGCATCGCACGCCCGGCGGATGTTCAGCGCCGAGAGCTTGCCGTCGTTGGGCCAGTCCCCCATGTCGCCGTAGAGCTTGGTGGCCAGCACGGTCTTCTCGCGCCGCTCGCCGCCCTGGGCGAACCAGCGACCCACGATCTCCTCGGTGGCACCCCGTCCGACGGAGCGGCCGTAGACGTTGGCCGAGTCGAAGAAGTTGATCCCCTCCTCCAAAGCCTTGTCCATGATCTGGAACGAGGTCGGCTCATCGGTTTCCGGGCCGAAGTTCATGGTGCCGAGGCACAGGCGGGAAACGCTGAGGCCGGACCGACCGAGGTGTGTGTAGTTCATGTGGCCGACGCTAGCGGCCAGGTGGCCGGCTCGTCCGGCCGGTTAGGAGGCGCCGCGCCTGGCCACGATGACGGCCGACGTCACCCGGTAGCCGTGCATGCGGACGACGAGCGAACCGTCGTGATACGGCTTGATGTCGGTCATGAAGTCGAACACGCCGGTTGGCTCGCCGATCTGGAACTCGCTCATCTCGTGCCCACCGGCCTGGAGTCGACCGCGCAGCACGTCCATGTCCGGTTTGCGATAGACGACCGTTGGCCCCTTGGTGACGGTGTCATCGACGCTGTCCAGGTTGAACTCGGTGGTGTGGACGGCGATGCCGCCCGGCTTGAGGCAGGCCAGGGAGTGCTCGATGAAGGCCAGGCCGGCCTCGAGCGAACCGAGATGCTCGAGCGCGCAGGCGGACCAGGTGAAGTCGAAATCGGTGAGATCCGGGGGGATGTGATTCATATCGACGGCCCGCAGCGTGACCCGGCTCTCGAGTACGTCGCTGGCACAGATGCCCTCATCACGGAGTTGGTCGAGCGAGAGGCCGGCGTGTTGGCCGGTGGCCGCCCAGGCCGCAGATCGCCGGTCGTCGATTGCGAGGTCGGTGGCGAGGACGTCCACGCCCCGGGAGGCAAAATCGGCAACGAGGGCTTCCCGACCCACGCCAAAGCCCAGCCCGCGTGCGCCGGGCTGCAGCACCTCGGCCGCTTGGAGGGCGCGGAGGATGGCCACGTGTTCCCAGGTCTTGCGGGAGACCACATCCGGATGCTTGATCCGCTGGAGCCACTCCCGATATTCGATGCCGCAATCGGCCTGCCGGCAGGTCCGGGAGGTCAAAGCATCATCGGCGGCTGGCTCGAGCGTCCCCGTCAGGTAGTCACTCGAAAGCTGGTACGTCATGGCCGCCAGGTTGGCCATCACGTCATTGAGCCGCACCTCCGATCGTCTCGGGGAGTACTTCTCACGCAGACGCTGCAGGCTGAAATTCATGGACGTCCAGACCGTCCGTTCGAGTGCACACCGGGAGGATAGGTGATGGGTGCGCAGCCATGACCGATGCGGCGGCATCCTGTGTCTGGCTGCGTCTGGCTCGCGGCGGAGCATGACTGTGCGGCGGATGGGCGTACCTCTAACATCGAGGAGCAATGTCGACCGAGGGAGTTCCGGCCAACTGGTACCCGGATCCTTCCGGTGGCGGTGGGATGCGCTACTGGGATGGCACCGCCTGGACCCCCCACACCGCCCCGCCACCACCTCCGATGCAACAGATGTGGGGGTTGGCCTGGAAAGGGGCCCAACTCGGCCGCCCGCAATCTGGCCCGGGAGCCCTGACCGATCCGGGACGGCGGCTCTGCGCCCGACTCCTCGATGGCTTGGTCCTTCTACCGGTCTACGCCATTGTGCTGACCGTGACCTTGCTGATCGCCGCCCCGCATTTCGGGCCGATCTTTCCCACCGTCTACGACAACGGAACGACGACCACCAGCACGGCGACGCCCGGGTTCCTTTGGCTCTACCTCACCGTGTTTGCCTGCTTCTTGGGCACGGGGATTTTCATGATCGCCTACGAGACCATTGCCACCGCTCGCTACGGCCGCACCCTGGGTAAGGCCTGGATGCACATTCGCCCGCTCCGTCGAGACGGTTCGCCGATCAGCGCTGGTCGCGCCTTCGGTCGGATCAGCATGTACTGGCTCTTCAGTTTCCTCAGCTGGGTCGGCTTGCTCGATCCGTTGTTCTGCACATGGGACGACAAGCGCCAGTGCCTCCACGACAAGATCGCCGACACAATTGTGGTGAACGACCCCACACCGGGGTAATTCGGATCAAGACGGGGTCACATCCCGGCCATGGCCTAGGGCCGATTCGTACGGGATAGTGCTGGTTTGTACGGGTCAGTGCCGGTTAGTACCGGTCGAGCACGTTGTCCTTGTCGAGGAGTACGACCGTGCCGGCAATCAGGTCATGTAGTGATCGCCGCTCTTTGGTGGCGCACATGAGCACGAACGAAGTGATCAAGGTGATGAAGGAGAGGATCCCTTCGATGAAGCGTCCCACGATGTTGCGCAGCGCCATCCACCAAAATCCCGGCACCTTGCGATCTTCGGGCCGGTAACACCGCATCCCCAGCACCTGCAGCGCCGGAGTGGTGCCCTTGGTCCAGGTGATGATGCCCCAGACGATGTAGCCGATGACCAACGTCACGATCACCAGCACGATGGACAGGAAGAAGGCCCCGATGCGCCGGCCGACGGGGGCCAGCTCGGTACCCTCGGGCAGGACAAGACCGCTGCGCGGGTCGAAGTACATGCCTGCCGGCACGGCCACGGGGCTGTACCCGGTGGAGTAGCCGGCTGGCTCGGGCGGCGCTGATGGGAGCGGCGGCGGTGGGGGTGGGGGCGCGTGGGGAGGTGCTTGAGGCGGCGGCGGCGGTGTGAGGGGCGCCCCATCGGGGGGCGGCGGGGGCGTGCTGTCGTTAGGCGTATCGCTCACTGGAATTCTCCTGGGCTTGGTCGGGTCACTCTATGACCAGACCGCCATCCATGCTGAGATGACGCTGAGTGCCCCAACTAGCGGTTTCTTCACAGCCCCCGCTACGGTAAAGACGTCATCGGATCATCCGTAGAAACCACCTTGGGGGCAGCACCGAACATGGCCAATCAGATCCCGCTGGTCGACTACCTGGAGCTGGGGGACAACCCGCACCTGGTGGCCAATGAATGCACCTCGTGCGGGGCCCGGTTCTTCGACCGGCGCAACGCCTGCGCATCGTGCGAGGGCACCTCATTCAAGAAGGCTGCCGTCTCGACCTCGGGCGAGGTGCGGGCCTTCACCATCGTGGCCTTCGCCGCCCCGGGCGTGCCGGTTCCCTACGTTGCCGCCCTGGTCGACTGCGAGGGCACCAGTGTGCGGGCCAACCTCATCAATGTGGAGCCCGACCCCGAGCACGTCACGCTCGGCATGAAAGTCCGACTGGCCACCGAGGTCATCGGCACCGACGAAGAAGGTACTGAAGCGATCGGGTTCGGCTTCGAACCCCTGGGAGGTTAAGCACCATGACATCGGCATCCGAAGAGCTCTGGATCCTCGGCATCCACATGACCAAGTTCGGCAAGCACCCCGACTTGGACTTGGTCGACCTGGCCGCTGAGGCGGTCTCAGGCGCGCTGAAGGACGGCGGCGTCACCATGAAGGACATGGGCGTCATCGGCGCCGGCAACCTGATGGCGGCCAACGCGGGGATCGGGCAACAGCTGCAGAAGCAGTTGGGCCAGACCGGGATTCCGGTGTACAACGTGGCCAATGCGTGCGCCACCGGCGCAACGGCGTTGCGAGTCGCCGCCATGGCCGTCAAGGCCGGCGAGTGCGACATGGGCCTGGCCTTTGGCGTCGAGAAACTCTCGGGCGCTGGCCTGCTTTCCGGTGGATCCCGCAAGTCGGACTCCAACACCTGGTCGCCTTCGGGTCGCTACGGCGCCGTGGCGCCGGTCGACGGTCGCATCGGCACCGAGATCATGCCGGGCGTCTTCGCCCAGATCGGCATGGAGTACGGCCACAAGTACGGCGGCACGTCGTTCGAGCTCTTCGCCAAGATCAGCGAGAAGAACCACTCCCACTCCACCCTGAACCCCCTGGCGGCCTACAACAAGGCCATGAGCCTGGAGCAGATCATGGGCGACGTCATGATCGCCTACCCGAACACCCGCCCCATGTGCTCGGCCAACTGCGACGGCGCTGCGGCGGTGGTGGTCGTGAGCGGCTCGAAGCTCAAGACCCTCTCGCTGGAGCAGCAGAAGCGGGCCGTGAAGATTTCGGCTTCCATCCTCACCACCGACCCGTGGGAGGAGTCTTGCCAGATCCTCCCCGACGTCAACACGCTGACCCGGAACGCAGCCAACCAGGCCTATGAGCAGGCCGGCGTTTCGCCGGATGACCTGAACCTGGTGGAGCTGCACGACTGCTTCGCCACGGCCGAGCTGGTCCACTACGACAACCTCATGCTCTGCGAGCAGGGCGGCGCGGTGGACTTCTTCAATTCGGGTGCCACCTGGCGGACCGGCTCAACGCCGGTCAACGTGTCGGGCGGCCTGGAGTCGAAGGGTCACCCCATCGCCGCCACCGGTATCGCCAACGTCTGGGAAGTTGCCACCCACCTGCGTGGTGAGGCTGGCGACCGCCAGATCGAGGGCGCCAAGGTCGGCCTGACGCACGTCATCGGTCTGGGTTCGGCCTGCGGTGTGCACATCCTGGAGAAGTCGGCGGCCTAACCACTGGGCTGGGACGATGATCAGTGAGTGACTCGGTACGCGCTGGTGCTGCCGGTTCGGGAGCGCCCGTCTACGACACCATTGGTCAGGGGTACACAACCAATCGCCGGCCGGAACCTCGGTGGGTCGCTCTTATCGATCAGCAGCTGGCGGGTGCTCGGCTAGTCGTCAACGTCGGCGCCGGGACAGGGTCGTATGAGCCTGAACTGACCGGCGTGTCGGTCGTGGCCGTAGAGCCATCGCCCGTGATGATTGCTCAGCGTGCGCCGGGGGCGGCCCCGGTCATACGAGCGAGCGGCACCGCCTTGCCGGTCTTGGACGGGCAATGTGACGTGGCGCTGGCCATCCTGACGCTGCATCACTGGGGTGATTGGCGTGGCGGACTGCTGGAGCTGGCCCGGGTAGCCCCAAAGCGAGTGATCCTCACCATCGACTTCGCCGCCCATGCCGAGTTCTGGCTGCTCCGTGACTACCTGCCCGAGGTGGCAGAAGTGGAGCGGTCGCTGGCTCCGAGCGTGGCTCAGATTGCCGACACGATCCCCGTGACTGAGATCATTCCGCTGCCCCTGCCGGCCGACATGGTGGACGGTGTGCTGGGTGCCCATTGGCGCCGCCCAGAGGCGTATCTGGATCCGGTGGTCCGAGGCAACACCTCTCCCCTGGCGTTGGCCGACCCTGCCGTTGTGGCTCGGGGCGTCGCTGCGCTGGAAGCGGATCTCTCATCCGGTGAGTGGCGTCGGCGCTACTCGGAGCTCCTGGCGAGCAATGAGTACGACGCCGGGTACCGGCTGGTGATCAGCGAGGGTTAAGTGGTGAGGATGAGTGGTGACGATTGAATGGTGAGGATGAGTGGTGAGGATTGAGTGATGAGGATTGAGTGGGCGAGCCTCGCCGGCGGGTAGCGAGTCCTCGTGCTGCCGCCCTCGCTGCGCTCGGTTGCCGTGCCACACGAGGCTTCGCCTCATGCGGCCTCTGGTGTGAGGTGCCAGTCGGCAGGCTGCCAAGGGTGCTCGGATTGGCGGATGGGTCAGCTGTCAGCGGTGAGCGGTGAGCAGTCAGCGGGCTGACATCAGCGGCACCGGTCGGGCCAGGCTCCAACTGAACGTGTCTGGGATGTCGGCCAGCGCCAGTGGCGTCGACAGGTCCTCGACGGTCGGACCCACCCGGTCGGCCACTTCCTGCAGGAGGGAGTCGTCGAAGCCCCAGAACGTCGTGGCATTCCCGCCGAGCATCTTGCGGATGTCCTCTTCGGGCAGGCCGCCGAAGACGTGCTGCATGGTCTGGCGGTGCACCGGTGCCGCCCCTTCAAGATGCGGGTAGTCGGCGCCCCACATGAGCCGGTCCACGCCGATTTCGTCACGCATCTCGGCTTCGTAGCGCTTCATGAGCGAGCCACCCATGAAGACGTGCTTCTCGAAGTAGTCGCGTGGTCGCATGGAGAGATAGGAGCGCACCGGGGCGCCACCGTGGGTGTCGAAGAACTGCTCCATGTCTCGGATCAACGACGGCAACCACTGCACGCCGTTCTCGGTGACTACGACCCGGAGATCCGGGTGCCGATCGAAGACACCACCGAAGATCAAGAACCACAGCGGTCGGCGGGTGAACACAAACACCTCGTACAGGCCCAACATGCCGCCGTGCTTGGCGTCATAGAGGAACTTGGTGTCGGTGGCTGAGCCCGAAGCGCCGGTGTGGAGGTTGATCACCATCTGGTGCTCCTCGCAGGCGCTCCAGAACGGGTCGTAGTACTCGTCGGCGTAGCCGGGGAGCCCTGAGGTCACCGACATGGCGGGCAGCATGACGCCACCGAAGAGACCGCTCTCTCGTGCCCAGGCGACTTCGGCGACGGCGTGATCCATATGGTGGAAGTCGATGGGAATACAGCCCGCACGTCGTCCGGGTGCGGCATTGCAGAAATCCACTAGCCAACGGTTGTACGCGTGCAATGCGGGCCATACGGCGTCGAGTCCGGACTTGGCGTGACCGCCCAGATACATGGCCGGTGAGAGTCCACCCGCCAGTACGGGTCCGGGCAGTGTCACCTCGGCATGGATCCCCTGCTCCTCCAGCACCGCCAATCGGCGTCCGTCGCCATCACCGGGCACCACCCAGTCGGTGCCGTAATGGGAGAGCCACCCCTCGGCCGCCTCGGTGTCGACGCCCATGCCGGCGAGACGGCGCGCCGCCGTGGCCCGCACCGGGTCGTGCTCGTCGATTTCGCCGGGGTCATAGCCACCGAACATCGAGATGGCGAGCGAGGACATATCGCCGAACGCGGCAACAGCCTCGCGGTGGGGCGGATCGACGTAACTGAGGAAATGGTTGAGGCTGTCCGGCGAGGCGTGCATATCCGCCGACACCACTACATACGAACGTCCTGAATTCCCACACATGGACGGCACATTAACTCCCATGTGGATTTCAGGAGGAGTTCGGCCGATTGGGGCGTTGCGGGAGGTTGCTGCGCTGGCTGGCTCGATATTTCGATGCAGCCAGCCTCAGGCGTCAGTCATCCGGCGGTGGGCGCTGGTTCCGGAGGCGATTGTGGAAGGCACAGAGCAATCTGCCGTTCTCTTGAGTGGTGGGCCCGTCCTCGGACGCCAGCTTGATGTGGTCGACCTGGCAGCGTTCCACCGGCTCGTTGCAGAACGGGTGGGTGCAGCGCCGGTCCCGGATCTGGATGGCTCGTCGGGTGGCGCCGGTGAAGAATCGAGCAGATTCGCTGACCTCGACCCGGTTGTCGGGCCCAAAGACCACTCGTTCGAAGTAGGCCCGGTCCAGCCATTCATAGACGGTGCCGGGCGTGACGACGATCCCGCCTTCGGTCTCGCAAATGCGACCATGCATCGTCTCGTAGCCGACCAGGAACGAGATCATGGGCTCGGGTCGTCGGCCCCCGACGGGAGCAGTGCGGCTGCGAACCGCCATCTCCACTAAGGCATCGGCTCGTCGCTGACCCGCCGTGCGCCGCAGGTCGCCCGGGTTGGGGTCACGACCCAGGCGTTCTTTGGCCTCGGCCCAGTCGGCATCGAAGAGTTCACGCTCGATCCGGTTGAGCTCGTCGTAGACAATGGTGCCCGAGACGGGATCGAGGGTTTGCTTGCCGAAGAACATGCCGTCACCCACGGGCACGAAGTAGGCGTCCCGGCGTTCTTTTTGGGCCATGGCGTCTTCTTCGGCCCCGTCGGGATCGGCCGCCTGCTTGTAACTGGCCAAAAAGATGGTGAAGTCGTCATGGCGCAGCGCCTTGGCCTGTTCGACAATGAAGGCCTCATCGCGCAACATGGCGTCTTTGGTGCGCGGCACCATCGTAACTGAACGAAGTGGCCCGGAGAAGA
>CAVSTF010000008.1:0-36941 GCA_963730785.1 uncultured Acidimicrobiaceae bacterium | reverse complement strand
CACAGTGTCCGCCATTTTACCGCCCCACCCACCGATTCAAGGGGCCGCTGCGGGACTCCGGCTCGCCACCGCTTGACGGCTCGTACCTCGCCGGCGCTGTCGGCCTCCCCGTCCTCGCTTGAACCCCTGGATTCGGCGGGGCCCGGGGCAACTGGCGGACATGAGGTGGGAGTGACCCACCCACGAACAGGAGGTTCGACCATGTCCCCACGTTCTCCCCCATCGACGAGTGCCCATTCGATGAGCCGGCGCTCTACTCGCCTGACAACGACTACGACGCCTGGGCCGAGCGGGTCTGGGCTGAGATCGGCGACTACGACGCCTACGGACCCTTCGCCGGCCGGGACGACGAGCACGGACCGTTCTAGGGCGTCACGGATGAGGCGACCGGGGGCACGTCCCTCGGTCCCTTCGCCGCGTGACTGCGGGAGAGACCCGCAGCATGCGATGGAGGTTCAACCATGTCCCGTACCCGTAGTACCCCAGAGGAGCGTCAGGCCAAGCTCGACGCGTCTCACCAGCAACTCACTGATGCAGTGGCAGCACTCACCAGCTCAGATGACTGGTGCCGCTACCTCGACGTCATGAGCCGGTTCCATACCTACTCGGCCACCAACTGCCTCATGATTGCCATGCAGCGACCCGAGGCCACCCGAGTAGCCGGGTTCCGGGCCTGGACGACGTTCGGGCGCCAGGTGCGCAAGGGTTCCAAGGGCATCGCCATCTGGGCTCCCGTCACTCGCAAGACGGACACGGCCGAAGGTGGCGAGCCCGAGCCGAGCGATATCCGGCGCTGCGTCGGCTTCCGGCTGGCCTATGTCTTCGACGTTGCCGACACCGATGGCGATCAGCTCCCGACGTCACCGTCACCAGCCCGGTTGTTGGCAGGCGACGCCCCATCGGGCATGTGGGAGGCGCTGGCCGCCCAGGTACAGGCCGCCGGCTACCAGCTCGAGCTGGTTGAGAGCATCGCCCACTCCCCCGGTGCCAACGGCACCACCAGCCCTCTCGACCACGTTGTCCAGATCGCCACGTCGGATCGGTCCCCCGCCTCGATGGCCAAGACGCTCAGTCACGAGCTGGCCCACGTGCTCCTCCATGCCTCAGCGCTCCAAGCCGGCACCCTCGAGCGGGCCCGGGCCGAAGTTGAGGCCGAATCGACCGCCTACCTGGTGTGCGCCGGCTTCGGGCTTGACTCCATGGACTACACGCTCGGCTACGTGGCGAACTGGTCCGGGGGCGATTCCTCCAAAGTCCTGGCCACCGCCGCCACCGTGCAGCGTTGTGCCCGAGCGATCCTCGAGACCGCCGACTCGGCAATGGAAGCGTCCCTTCCCACCGACACCGAGTCGACTTTCCCCGGCGAGGTGTTGCCGTGAGTACGTGGGTTGACCTCGACACGCTGAGCCCATCGGTGCTGCGTCACCTGGCCGCGGCCAAAGAGAAGCGCTCGCTGCCCCACTACGACGACACCGAGGCCATGGGTCGAGAACTGGCCGCCATGTTGGACCGCGGCACTCGCCCGACGGTCGGTTGGTATCTCCGCCACCGAGCCGCGGCGACTTCCCCAGGGACTTCCCCACCGGATCCCTGACCAGCCCGGATACCGAATTCAGCGTCCGCAGCGAGTAGCCCCACCCTTGGCCTCCTTTCCGGGTCGCTGAACACCTGGGGAATGCGATTCGAGGTTGGACGTGATCGCGAGTTGCGCGTGCCGGACAGGGTCCACCGGCGCTCCACGGCGTCAAGCCCCAGCGAGGGCTCGTAACAACTTCTGGCGGGTGCCTCGGTGCGAACACCGAGTGGGATGCCGGACCCGCCAGAACTTCTGACTCGGCCCTTCGGGCAGACCCTCACCGGGGCTGGACTCCGAACGCTGCCGGCGGAGGTCGCCGTTCAACGAACGACGCAGCGGCGTCGTTCGCAAGGAACGAAGCCAAGAGCATAAGGAGCAAAACCATGAGCAACACCACCACCATCACCGGGAACCTGACTCGGGAACCCGAGATCCGTTACACCAAGGAAGGCCAGGCAACCACCCTGCTCGGCGTGGCCGTCAACCGGCGCTGGCAGGACAAGAGCACCCAGGAATGGCAGGAATCGGTGTCGTTCTTCGACGTCGTGTGCTGGCGTGACCTGGCCGAGAACGTCGCCCTCTCCCTGTCCAAGGGGATGCGGGTGGTCGTGACCGGACGCATGGAGCAGCGCAGTTGGGAGACCGACGAGGGCGAGCACCGTTCCAAGGTCGAAATCGTGGCCGACGAGATTGGCCCGAGCCTGCGCTTCGCCACCTGCGACGTGCAGCGGACCGAGCGCCGCAACGGTGCCATCGACGCCGCAGAAAGCGAGGACGCCACCGTCTGAGGCCAGCGGCCCGAGCAGGGTCACCGGCTTCGGTCGGTGGCCCGACCCGGGGCACAAGGCACCGGACGACAAGAAAGGCACCACATGACAACCACCCACGACGCCCCGGCGTCAACCACCACGCCCTCGGGCTACGAGTTGCGAGAGGTCGACCCGGCTTCGCTGGTCGACAATCCCAACAACGCCCGCCGAGCACATCGCGACCGCGAGGGCCTGGCCGCTTCCATCGGCGCACTGGGCATCCTCCATCCGCCCCTGGTGCGCCAGTTGGCAGACGGTCGGCTCGAACTGATCGCCGGTGAGCGCCGGAAGTATTCGGCCATCAAGGCCGGGTCGCCGTCGATCCCCGTCTTCGTCCGTGACGACCTGTCCGACCTCCACCAGGTGGCCGGGATGCTGGTCGAGAATCACGACCGGGACGGATTGACCCCGACCGAGGAAGCCACCGCCATCCAACAGCTGGCCGGATTCGACGGGGTGACCCAGCGTGACATCACCGCCATGACCGGGATCAAGGCGGGTGACATCCGCTCCGCCCTCAAGGTGGCCGGGAGCCAGGTGGCGACCGCTGTGGGCGAACGCCACGACCTGAGCATGGAGCACCTGGTCGCCCTGGCCGAGTTCGACACCGACACCGAGGCCGTCAAGCGGCTGGTGGAGCGGGCGGTCAAGGACCCGGCCCGGTTCGACCACCTGGTGGCCGAGCTTCGCCGGGACCATGACGACCGGGTGGCCTTCCAGCGCCATTGCCGACCAGATCACCGAGGCCGGTGTGGCCCTGGTCGAGCTGGAGAACGGCTGGTGGCTTCCCGAGGGTGCGGACTGGCTCTCCGACCTCCCGGCACCCGAAGGGGCGAAGTCCCTCACCCCGGCCAAGCACCGGAGCTGTCCCGGTCACGCCGGAGCAGTCAGGGAGGCGGACGAGGGCTACGAACTGGCCTATCCTCTGCCTGGACTCGGTCGGCCATGGTCACGTTACCGAGCGCAAAGGTGGCAGCGGGACTTCCCCATCGACTTCCCCACAGGCAGCACCGGGGATGTCCGATGAGCAGAAGACCGAGCGCCGCCGGGTGATCACCAACAACAAGGCGTGGGACGTGGCGACCCCAGTGCGCCAGGGATACGTCACCGAGCTCCTGGCTCGTCGCACCGTGCCCAAGGGAACGCTGCGCTACGTGACCGAGGCCATCATGGCCGACCCTCGTGGTCTGACCGAAGGTGATGGGAGTCAGGTTGCCGCCATTGTGGGCAAGGACTCCAATCCCGGAGCGTGGGACCGCACGGTTGCCGTGGCCCTTGCCGCTGACGCAGCCGACGCCCGCCTGCCCCTGGTCCTCCTGGCCCAGGTGGCGGCATCAGTGGAGGCCCGGTTCGGGGAACGCCAGGGATGGCGGCATCCGAGTGCCGCTCTGGCCAACTACCTGAGCTTCCTGGGCACCTGCGGTTACGGCCTCTCCGAGGTCGAGCAGGAGGTCACAGAGAAGGGGGACGCCGGATAGCGCCAGCCTTCCCCAGCGTTGCTACCAGCCCCTGGCTCTGCCGGGGGCTGGTTCGCGTCCGCGGCCCGTTCGCCATTGACCGTCCGACGAACCCCACCCCCAGGTCATGCCCCACTGACAGCACCACCGACGATCAGCCGACCACCAAATGACAACACCTCGAATGTTCCCGATATCCGATCAATGGCCACCGACCAGAACCCACCCACTCCGGACCACCAGCTCCCCTGACGCTCACGGATTTGAGAGAGACACCCTTGTTGGTTGCGCGAGCGCAACCAACGGCAAATCAGGCCAGACCCGAAGTTGTATGCGAAATTCCGAAGATTTCTTCGCGCACTTGTGCCAAATGGCCGCCCTGTATCTATGTGATCTGCTCGGTGACGGTCCTCGGCGCCAGAGGAAGAAGCGCCGCTGCAGTAGCGACTGGCGTTGTCGCCTACCTCGAAGGTCGCCGGATCGAACGAGGTGGATCGCGGCCGGGAAAATCACCGGAAATCCCCTCCCCGATCGGTGGCGTCGCGTCGTACTACGCCGATTCGGCTGGAGAAGGTCCCGGCACCTGGCTCGGCCGGGGGGCCGCTGGTCTGGGCCTCAGCGGCGATGTGAGCGGCGCCGACCTGCGTCTGATCCTCCAGGGACTGGACCCTCGCAACGAGGAGACGCTGGTGGGCGCTCAAGGGTCGGCCGGCCGGACCGCCGGGCCGCAAAGCCGCCTTGACGACCGCGAGTGGTGGAGCCTGCGGGAAGCAGGCGAGGTCATCGGGGTCTCGCCATCCTACCTGCGTCGACTGGTCGACCAGACGAGGGTGGCCTCAGCCGAACGGGTCTTTGCGGTCATGGCTGGCCAGCCCGTACCGGAGCCCCCCACCCTGTGGCTCGTGGGTGAGAAGTGGGGAGGGAAATGGCGACTCGCCGGCAGCGAGCTGGCGGACTACATGAATATGCGCAAACCCCCGACTGTCGTCGTTGGCTATGACGTCACCTTCTCGGTCGAAAAGTCGATCTCGGCCCTGTGGGCCCGGGGTGATGATTCGGTGCGATCCGAGATCGTGGCGGCCGTCGACGCTTCGGTCGTGGCTGGCGTCGACTACCTCGAACGAAATGCCCTCCGAGTCACCGTCGGCGGTAAGCGCCAGGAGGGACGGGGCATGGTGGCCGCCAGCTATCTGCATTCGACCAGTCGGGCACTTGACCCCCAGCTGCACCGCCACGTGGTCATTGCCAACCTGGCCAGCGGGCCCGAGGGGGAGATGCGAACCCTCGATGGGATGAGCCTCTTCCACCACGCCAAGACCGCTGGCTACGTAGCCCGGGCCGAGCTGCGCCACCAGCTGACGGCCCGGGTGGGAGTGGAATGGTCGCCCGTGGTGCGGGGGCTCTCGGAGATCTCGGGCGTGAGTCCCGAAGCCATTGCCGCAATCAGCACCCGCAGCCACGAAATGGCAACGGCAGCGTTGGCCATCGATGTCGAGTCAGCCGGCACTATCGCAACGGGAAGCGCGTCCTCTCGACAGGCCTTGGCGCTCGCCACCAGAGCGCCAAAAGTCCGCGGCGTTGACCCCGAGGCACTCCGGACGCAGTGGACCAGCACGCTGGACGCCGCTGGCTTGGACCTGGAGGTCTTCGCTGAGATTCTCCATCGGGTTTCGGGACCGACGCTGACCCGATCCGAGGAGGTGGTCCAGTTATTCCAAGAACTCAATGGCCCTTACGGCGTCACCGAGCTCCAAGCTGCTTTCGACCGCCGACATGTGGTCCAAGCCGTGGTCGACTGGTCGGTGGATCGACTGTCAGCCGCCGCCTGTGAGGACCTGGCTGACCGGTGGCTGGCCAGCCCCGAAGTGGTGCCCCTCCGTTCGACCAAGGCGCTCTCGAGAGGCACCGACCTGATCCATCGAAACGACGGTGCCGTGGTCAGGGGTGCGGCAGAGCTCAAGTTCAGTACGCGGGACATGCTGGCCATAGAGGCCCGGATCGAATCCAACTACCAACGTGGACATAGCTCCGGCCGGGCACTGGTTTCCAGCGAGCTCGTGGAGGCGGTGCTCGCCCGACCGGCCTTTGCCCATCTGTCGGGCGAACAACAGGATCTGGTTCACCATCTGACGGGATCTGGGCACGAGGCGACCTTGGTGCGCGGGCCGGCCGGAACGGGCAAGACGACGGCCATCGAGGCCGCCGCCCGGGTATGGGAAACGGCTGGCTATCGAGTGCTCGGAGCCTCGGTCAACGGCAATGCGGCCGAAGTCCTCGGACGTTCCGCGGGCATCGAATCCACGACGGTGGCCAGCTTGCTATGGCGGTTGAGCGGCGGTGACAGCTGGATCCTCGACGATCGCACGGTGGTCGTTCTCGATGAGGCGACCACATTGGCCACCCGCGACCTCGATCGCTTGCTGTCGGTGATCCATGAGCACGGCGCATCGCTCAATCTGGTGGGCGACCCG
This sequence comes from uncultured Acidimicrobiaceae bacterium, assembly GCA_963730785.1. Taxonomy (GTDB): domain Bacteria; phylum Actinomycetota; class Acidimicrobiia; order Acidimicrobiales; family RAAP-2; genus Bog-473. The sequence goes on along the minus strand of CAVSTF010000008.1, from coordinate 30,628 downwards.
GCCCAGCACAGCGCCGTTGGAGCCGGCGGGGCGTTCCGTTGGCTCATGGAGCAGGTTCCTGACGACGTGGCCGAGCTGACGATAAACCGGCGCCAGGTGGGCGGCAATCTCGCTGAGGTGCGCCTGGCGCTCGACGAATATCGCAGCGGAGCCATCAGCAGTGCCCTGGATCGTTTGGGGGCCGACCAGCGGGTCATCACGGCCGAATCCGCCCAGGAGCTCTTCGACACACTGGTGAGCGACTGGTACGTCGATCGCCAGAGAACGGTGGACGAGGCCTCATTCGAGCGGTCATCAATGACCGCCGCGCACCATGACGAGCGGCGCGCCCTTGTTGACCGAGCCCGAGCACTGCTCCGAGCCGATGGGACCTTACGTGGCCACGAAATGGTCGCCGGAGGAACGAGATTTTGCGCTGGGGACGAGGTCATTGCCAAGGTCCCCGACCGGACACTGCGACCCGATGGTGGCGACCGCAACAGCTTTGTGAAGAACGGCTCTCGGGGCACCGTACTCAGTGCTACTGACGACCATCTCCTGATCGATTTCGAGCACCGGGGAACCATCTCTGTCCCACGCTCGTACCTCGACCAAGAAGTCGGGCACGGGGCAAAGGGGGCGCTGCTGCACAGCTACTGCCTCACCACCTATGCCGCCCAGGGCGACACGTACGGCGCAGCTCGTCACCTGGGTTCAGATCACTCCAGCAGAGCCGAGATCTACGTCGGTCTCACCCGCGGCCGCCACGACACCGCTCTTTATGCCGTTCGTCGCAGTGACATCGTTGTCCCGGTTGTCGACGACGACCTCCCACGGCTGCGTGACGACACCAATGCGGCCAGGGCTATGGCGGCATCGGCGGCGGCGGGTGGCGTCGAACGTCTAGCCCGAGAGCTCGACCCGATGGCACTTGAGGCTAGCGAAATGGCTGCCAACCACACCCTCCCTCAGTTGCGTACAGCACTTGAAGGAGCAGACGAGGCACACCGCCCTCTCGCCGAGAGGACTTATGAAATGGCAATGACCCGTCTATCCCGCAGTGCAATCACCGAGCCATCCGAAGCAGTGTGTCGAATACTCGGAGAACGCCCCATGACCGAATTGCCCGGAGACCCAGCGAACTCCAACCGGTCGGTCCGGGATCTTTGGGATCAGGCAGTCGAAGCAGTTGCCGTCTACAAGGCGATGAATGACTGCCGTCCTTCCCCGAGCGACCACCCAACCGACGAACTCATCGGCGTACGAGCGCTTGCTGTCGACCGCGACGGCTGGAATGGTGTCGACTCCGCCGTCGGGCGGTTCGTGGCCGCCTCCCCGTCGCTGAACATGCAACCTGCTCAAGAAATCGGCTTATCGATGGAACTCGAGCTTTGACACGCGCCACACCGGAACCGGCCCGTTCGACCTATCCTTTGAGGGCATGGCGTTCGGGGGGATGGCTCAATGCGAAGATCAAAGGTGCTCGGGGTTCCCGGTCGAGAACTCACGACCATTGCTCGACGTATCACCTGGATGCACCTTGGACATAGGCGGTCCTATCTAGCGATCGTCGCCCTCGGTGCGATCGCAATGGTGGCATTTCTAGGGCTCACGCCCCCGCTCCGACCTATCCCCGCCTTTTGGCGGGGATTCGGCGCCGGTCTCTCTGTTGCGCTCCTCGTTGGGGGGGTCATTTGGACAGTGCTCTCTACTGACGGATCATTGAACTGGCGACTTGGGGCATTTGGAGAACTATGGACTTCTGACGTCCTAAGAAGGTTGGGGCCCAGATGGACGGTGCTGAATAACTTGCGGGTGCCGGGCGCAAACGACGAACCATTGGAGATCGATCACGTGGCCGTGGGACCCGGGGGCGTACTGGTGGTTGATTCCAAGCTCTGGCCGACAAAGCGGCGACAGCTGGATACGACAAACAATGCCGACGTCAACAAAGCTGCCCAAGGAGCGCAACGACAAGCAGCCGTCCTCCGATTACACCTCTCGGAGCTGGTTGGAGATCAGACCGTCGTGCCTTCCGTCATGTTTTGGGGTACTGACTTGCTCTCGGTAAAAGACAAAGTGGCCACAAATCGAAACGGCGTGACTATTGTGCACGGTCGGGACTCTGACGCTTTGGTTGAGATCGCTCGGACTCACTCCAGCATCGATGACGCCACCATTGCGGCCGTTTTGGAAAGGCTAGAGCCCTGTTTGGTGCCTCGCGCCAGATTGCGGGATGCTAAACCGCCGCTCGCTTGGAGTCGCCCTTCGTCGCAGTAGGGCGACAGTTCCCGTGCCGCTCGCACCCATCCGTACCTGCACCGGCTCAGGTGGATACGCCTGTTCAGCGAGCACTGTCAGTCGCTGATCCTTGTAATACGGAGGGATGTGCAAGTGAGCCGGCCTGAGCGTTCGGTGGATGAGGATGCCCTCCCCCGGGGCAACCTGGCGGATCACGTCCATGGGCACCAGTCGCATCTGCTGTCCCGTCTCCCCAACCGAAGCGAGCCGTGACCCACCGGCTGTGACACTGGTCTTTATGACCTCCTCGTCGCCCAAGAGCCGCGAGACGTACTCCAAGCTTCGTTGGTCCGAAATTCCCGAGAGGAACGCCTTGGTGGGTGATTCGTCAACACCGCTTCAGCGGCCTCCCGACCGAATGCGCTATCCAGTTGGCTGACCCCTTGCCAGACAGTGACCAGAAGAATCCCGATTCCGGCGCACGTCGCCGCAACCTCAGGCAACCACTCGACCTTTGTGTTTGCCGCTTCGTCAATCACGATCAATAGGGTGGGGTCGATCACCGTGTTGGTCTTGTTGTATCGGTCGTATGCCGCATCCATGAGGGCGCCGTACACGCCGCCGAACACGGGGGCCAGTCGCTTGCGCTGCCCGATGGGTAGGCAGACATAGAGCGTGTTGTTTCCTTCGCACAGCCACTCGAGACTGATGTCGCTGGATCGAGTCCAGCGCCGTACGAGCTGGTCCATCCACGGCGCCACAAAGTTCTGCGCAGTGGTGTAGATCGACCCTCTGGTTCGATCATCGTTTCGCCACACCGCTTCGAGGGCCTCGCTGACACCAGCTCGATTGCCTCGGCATCGTCGGCCTTCGACGGTCAGCTGGTGAAGGGCGCCACCAACGCTCCTTATCGCTCATATCATTGGCCTTGAATGCGTCATTACCCAGCGGACCACGTCAGTCATATCGAATCCGGCGTGCGTCCCACCGGCCAGAAAGAGCAACGCCCACATGAGACCTTCGGCCTGGCGCTGAAAGAAGTCGGTGTTGGTGACGTTCCCGTCGGGGAAGCAGCCCCGAGCGCTGCGGCGAAGTTCTGCGCTCCCGATGGCGTCCGGCAGGTGTCGAGAGGATTCCAGCTGGCATTGGCCAATCCCGTCGTTTCCAGAGGATCGAAAACTTTGACTTCGCCCAGTCGAGCCCTTGCCCCCGCAGTGTGCGACAGAAGGTCCGCCTTGACCGATCCGAGGATCGCCGGCCCCTCCACCCAGTCAAGGACGCCTCGCTTGATCAGATTGGTCTTGCCCGACTGCGAGGGCCCAACCACGCAGACCGAACCCCGGCCACCCTGTCGAAGATTGCCCCGACCCTGAGTCGGTGCCCGGTCGGGATCCTCCGTAGCCACCAGTCGGTTCTCGACCACGCCAAGGATCAAACGTCCGGCGGTCGGCCCCTTCACTACGAGGGGAGCCATGTCGGCTCGGGTGGCCAAGTGGGCCTCGGTCTGCACGCCGAGGCGCACTCGATTGCGAGACCCGGCCCGACGCCTGGATGAGAACACATCTCACGCCGATTCCCACCGCACCCAGAACCACGAGGATCACGACGCACTGGGCCACCCAGTAGAGGAACGGTCCCGGCAGGTTGGTCTATCCACACTTCCCCAGGCCAGTCGTGGGTCTGTGAGGTGCCGTGGCAGACCTTCCAACGCTGCCGCCACTACGCGTTCAGTGAGGACAAGGTGGTGCCCAGCCACTACTGCGGCCAGTTCGGCCCCACCTACGACGACCACAATCACCCCGACCAAGGCGATGAGGAATCCGAAGATGGCGCGCTCGCCGGGGCTGCCGGTCGGCAGCTCGGCCGACATCTCACACCACCATTCGAGAGTCCGTGCGAGCGAACGCCCATTCGGAGTCAGCCACCTTGTGCTGGACCACCGCGCTGTGGTCTCCCACCTTCCAGAGGGCCCGCCCTCGGGCCAGCATGGCGACCAGTTCAGCCTCCTTTTCGCTCAGCCCAAGAATCGCCCGGGTGGCGGCGATGTCGGCCCGCGACGTTCGAAACAGAACCTTGGTCTGGGAGAGCGACACGATGGCCGCCGACATCTTCGACGCCGCCGTTCCGTCGTCGGCCTGAGAGCCGAAGTCGCTCACCCGGTGGACCAGGGAGATACCCGACACCCCGTAGTCACGACACAGGCGCCACACCGACTGCACCCAGCGCGCCACGGCCAGGTCGCCGGCAATGGACCAGGACTCATCTAGCACCAGATAGCAGCGCAGTGAGTCATCTCGTTGGCGAGAGGCGAAGAGGTTGGTCAGCCAGCTGGTGACCCCCACCATCAAGAAGTCGAAGGACCTGGGGGTTGTTGAAGACCTGAGAAAGATCAATGACGATCCCTTTGGCATTCCAGTCGATCGCCGAACTTGAGTCACGAGCGTCGAAGATGCCACGGAGGTCTCGGTGCAACATGCGGTCGAGGGCCAGCCGAACGTCTCTCAGTTCGATCGTGAAGTCCACCTTGCCGGCCGCCTCTTCGAGGTGACCACGGAGTTCATCGGGCGGGTCGCCGAGAACCCGAAATACGTCGTGAAGAGATGGCTGCGACGGGTCCAAGGCGGACTGGGGGTCGCAGTCAGCAGATCGAGCGTCCACGAGATCGCCCCGTCCTCGACACCATTGAGCGGCCGATAGAGCATGACTTCCATGAGTGCCCGGACCAGCTCGGTTCGGCGTCGAACCAACTCGTCGCGATTCAGCCCCGGCCAAGTCCGGACCGGCATCAAGCGGATTGACCCGATTGGGACCCACCGGGGTAAAGCTCGAGAACCGGCATGTCCAATCTTCTCGGCCAGGTCGAGGTACTCGCGCTTTGGGTCGACTATGGCCGCCCAGCGCCGGACGCCGCCGGCACCATAGAGGGCGAGCGTCCGATAGAGGTACGTCTTGACCGCGGCGGACTTACCCGAACCCGGCTCCCCCGCCACCAACATGTTGGCGTTGGTCAGCAGACCTCGGGTGTAGAGCTCGAAAGCGTCGTAACACCACATGAGTCGGATCCCCAATCAACTCCGAGGCATGGCCCTCGAATCCCGAGATTGGCACTGGTCTGCCAGGGAAACAGGACCCCGACATCGTGGGTGGTGTCGCGGTGATATGGCCACCGGAAGGTGTTCCTCATCGGATTCCGAGCGCTGCAAATATGCGGCTCACGCATCTCAGGCAGAGCCCTGATGGGCTTGCGACCTATGGGCAGCGCCGCCACCACCGCGGCGGCGTGCTGGCCGTCGACTGGCCGCAGCTCCATGCGACAGCGCGCCCCGGCTTCAGTCACCGCTTCGGTTGCCCGGTCGAGCGCCGCCTCGTCTGGCGGCCGAGACCACCACGATCCCGAGATAGCGGAACTCGATATGACCATCGAGGAGCTGTTCTTCCCGACGAGCGATGTTCTGGCCCCGTCGGCGTACCTGGCCAGTGATGACCCGTCCGCTTCTCGTCACGATGGAAGAGGTCGCCCTCGTGGTTGGCCATCTGGAATTCGACCTGTCGGGTGGATGACACCGGATCAAGCGGCTCGAGGACCACGGTGGTGAGCCGGACGCAATCGACATCGAGCAGGAAGCTCCCCATCCAGTCCGCACCGACAGGAGTCCGGGGCCATTCGGAGACGACCAGGGCCCGGTGCAATGTGCCATCGGTCCGCCAGGTCGTCCGGGCTCTGCTCACAGTGCAGCGGCCCGGCGTTGGCCGGCGCCACCAACCCGGCGATGTCGCCCAAGTGAACGCCCTCGCTCGTCGAGCCGTCCAACGCTGGTCGGGTCGAGCCGCTCTCTGACGACTCGGGCCAGTTCGGGGCCGCTCAGCGGTGCTCCTGCGTCCAGACCGGCAGCTGACCAGGCGCTGCGTGAACAGCGTCAGCTCTCGCAGCAACGTTGCTGCCGCCACCGCTCGGCGCTCGAGCTGCCGTTCGTGGGCCATGGCGTTGACCGGGCAGTCGAGATGCTCGCGCCATGTCAACAGTCAAGGTGACCACGACGTCGTGGGCCGACGCGTGCGCGCCGGTCGCCGCCAGAACCTCCTCATAGGCATCGCGGGCCTCTTCGCGATGCCGTTGGGTCCGTTACCTCGGCCATCCAGGCTCGGTGGGCTTCGATGCGGGTGGGAGAGGCCCATGATGTCCATGTCAGGCCAACCACTGGCCCGCCCCGGCGACCGAAGGGGGTCAGTGCATCGGCCCACTCGGCCAACATGGCGTCCTGCTCATCGGCACTCGCCAGGGCGAATCGGCGTCCGGCCACCCGCACGGCGACGGTGAGATGCCCAACTGTGCGGTCTTCGGTCATGCAGACGTCACGCCCCTTGGCGTCGGTCATCTGATGGAGGACGAGTCCCTTCATTTGCGGTGGCAACTGGGCCTGGGTGCCCGACGCTGCCCAACAGGTCGATAGGCGCAGACCAAGTCTTCGGAGTCAGGGAGTACTCGGCCAGAGCACCAAGCTGTTCGACCAAGGGCCGCTGGTGTTTCCAGGGGGCCACCCCGAGTAAGGCCAGCAAGGCGGCGACCGGCAGGCCAATCAAGAGCGGACCGCGAACGGTGGCCGACAGGACACCGAGGGCCACCGCTAAGCCCAGCACTACCAATTGCAGCGTGCTCTTCCCGAGAAGCTGACCGGTCTTGTCCCTGGCGGAGAGTTGATAGTGCTGTGGCACATAAGCCGCTTGGTGAGTCGTGGTGGTCATAGCGAGTTGTCGGCCACGTGTGGAGGCTGACTCGGACGGCGCTCAGGGCCTGGAGGGGCGGATCGGGTTGGCGATGCACTCCTCTTAGGTGCCGCAGAACGGCGAGGTTCGTTGGGATCCCCGATGATGACGCCCGTTCATTCGGCGAGGTTCGGCTTCCGGAACCCCCGCCTGAACGAGAGGGTCCTTGAGGCGACGGACCAGGACGGCTCGGAACCAGCCGATGCGGAACCCGTCGATGTGGTCCCGCCCGACGGGCTCTGCCCTGATCCTGATGCTTGACCTCCACCAGAGCCTTGCGACCCCCCGGAGTTTCCACTCCCGCCAGGAGTCGGTCCCCCGCCAGGGGCAGAACCCCCACCTAACCCAGCGCCGCTCGGACCTCCGCCCGGATCCAGCTCCGCCCGCAGCGGCGGCACCTCCGGCTGCTCCTCCGCTGCTCCCGCGCCGCTCCGGCCAGACGAGCCAGTCCCTGGCCGTAATAGCCGGCCTGCATGCCCTGTTGGGCCACCCGGCCCGGCATATGCGAGATCCCCTGGGCGATAAGGGCTGCCTCGACCACGGGGACGAAGCGCAGCAGGACGAACGGGGCGAAGGCGGCCAACGCCATCATGCCGATACCGGCCAGGAGCTGGCCCATGTCCTGTCCTGTGCCGGCCGCCGTGCCGGTAGGGATCAGTCCCCCCGTGGTGAGCGAGAGCCCAAGCACCAGGGCAATGGCCACGAAGACCTTGGCCAGGATCACCGCCACCGCCGTCTCGGCAAACTTCTTCCAGGCCGGGGCGAAGCCAGGGAAGATGCGCATGGCCAGGACCAACGGGCCGGTGGCCACCATGAGGTAGATCAACCCGGCCCGGACGATCAGCTCCAACCACACCATGAACGCACCGAGGATGAACAGCAGTCCACCGAAGCCACCGATGAACTGCAGGTTGGAAATTAGGGCGGGCCAGTTGTGGGCAAACGACGCCAGTGCATCAGACGGTGCCAGCCGCATGATCTGATCGGCCGCCTGGTCGGTGGCGGCAACGAGAGCCGCCGTGAGGCCGACCAAGGCCAAGGCCCCGATGCACGAGATGGGCAGGTCGACGAGGACCGCCCGCGCCGCTGCCGCGGGATCGCCCTTGACCACTGCCCGAATCACGGCCAGAAACACCATGAGCAACATCACGGCCGCCGAGAGTTGGAGTACCACCCGCAATAACGCTTGGGTGCTCGATCCCGTCCAGGCCACCGAGGTGAACGAGATGTCGGTCGACGCGGTGATGGCCGTCCACAGCGCCGTCGTGACGGCTTCGGCGCCCTTGCCGATCTCAGTCCACAAGGCACCGAAGACAGAATCGGCGGCAGACCGGCCGATATCGGTGATCGGGTTCCACAACGAGGCAATCGTCATCGCCTGATCCCCCGCTCTCGGCTCGTCTTTGGCCGGAGAGCGCTCATCAGTTCTGGCCGGTCGAATAGAGCGTGGAGAGCAGGATCGGGGCAACGCCAAGCACCAGCGCACCGATCGCACCGCCAAGCACGTACTGCTTGCCCTTGTGCACCCCGCCGTAGGAACCCGACGAGGACGAGTGGGCCCACATTCCGGCGCCGATGATCAGACCGCCCAGGCTGGCCGCCAAAGCGAACCAGCCACCCCAATCCAAGAGCTTCTGGACTGCGGCACTCCCCGGCGCTCCACCGGTCGGGGTGAAGGTCGGGGTATCACCTGCCGCCAGTCGGATCAGATGCGAGCCGAGGTTCTGAGTGCTCACACCGCGACCGCATTGAAGACCGGCGCAAGGTTCGGATGCACCGTCGCCAAGAGCGATCGGCGCTTTGGTTCCCCCCGACGCCCACGACCATCCCGACTACGACCACCAAATGCTGCATCACCACGTGCCTCCTCGTTTCTCTCTGACACAGATACAGGGCGGGCTGGCGCGGGCAAGTGCGCGAAGAAAGTCCGGATTTCTTCGCGCACTTGGGTGATTGGGCCGGGGTGTATCTACATGCGAACGACAATCAGAAGTCAGCCCGACTCCCACTCCCGACGACATCGCGGAACTTTGGTGCTTGATCCTGGGCCTGGCCACGGCAGCCCTCATAGGTCGTGTCGCCCTGTCTCCATCGGGGCCCGGACGCTCCGAGTACTCACGAGAGTGCTTCAGACATCGCACCCGGTCCGGGTCGAGTCGGTCCCGCGACTTCCGCGCTCGGCTCTGCCGTGCCCAAGGGCTCGACCTTCGACAAAGAAGTCGAGTGATCACGGCATCAAAGAGCCAAGACACACGTCTCGTCCCGGCCCGCTCCCCAAGATTTCCCTGAGTTTGCTTTCCCCGCCTCCCCTGCCGAGCGCAGCTGTCAGTGTCGCGACGGCGTACGCAGTGCCACCTACAGCTGGGCAGCCGGAGAGACTTTCGGCCAGTGGATAGCCGCGATGACTCCCCTCGTCACCACCTCGTGGCTGCATCGACTCGCCTCAGCCGATCCCAGCTCTCCGTCAGGTTCGCTTCGCAGTCACCAGTCCTGGCGGTGATTCCCGCCCATGGCGCAACTGGTGACACTCCGGGCTGAGGTGTTGGTCTGTTGGACCCCGGAGGGGGAAGAGCCCTCTTGGTCACTCTGGCCCCGACTCCCACCGGCTGGGCTGTGGATGGCGCATCATGACGCCGCTACTGGCCGTTGGAGGAGTGCTCCTGACCCCGATATTCGTCCTCGGCGGCCTGCTTGCCACCGCCACCGCCGGCATGAGCGGCTCCCTGGCCCCAAGCAGCGCCACCGATGTGGCGGTCCAACAGATTCCGCCGTCCATGCTCGACGCCTATGCCTTTGCGGCCGATGACTGCCCTGGCTTGCCCTGGCAGCTAGTGGCGGCCATCGGAGGGACGGCAGACCCACACCTCTCGACCCAGATCGACCCGACCACTGGCGAAGTGCATCCGGCCATCCTCGGACCGATCCTCGACGGTCAGGGCGGTGAACCCGCCCTCGCCGATGCCAACCAGCCCAGCGGATGGGCCAGAACGCAAGGGCCCTTCGCGATACTCAGCACGATCTGGACCACGTTCGGTACGACGGCTCCGGATTCGGGTCGGAACGTTCCCGATCCACAGAACGCCTGGGATTCGACCTTCACCCTGACCCACGCTCTGTGCAGCTACCTCGGCAACGACCAAGGTGACATCGCTGGCGCCCTAGCTGACTACGACCCGAGTCCGAGCTGGGACCAGAGCGTGACCTCTCTTGCCCTGGCCTATGGCATGGCCGGAGGAGCAGGACCGGCCGGCAGTGCGGACGGCGGTACCACTCCCCCAGTGCCACCCAATGGAGTGACCTACACGGGCCAGGTGGCCATCGTCATCGCCGCAGCCGAGTCGCAGCTCGGCGTTCCCTATAAGTGGGGTGCCGAGTCCCCCGGCAAGGGGTTCGACTGCTCGGGACTCATCCAGTGGGCCTACGCCCAGGCGGGTATTTCATTGCCACGGGTGACGTACGCCCAAGCCGATGTCGGGACGGAGGTCCCTAAGCCCTGGGATACCAACGTCGCTCCGGGCGACTCTGCTCCTCATGCCAGGCGATGACAACGGGGTCACCACTCCCCTCGGCCACATCGGCATGGCCATCGGGGGCGGCCTGATGATCCAGGCGCCGTACACCGGGACCGTCGTGCAGATTGATCCGATCCCGTGGTCTGACATCGAACTGGTCCGACGGGTGATCTCGTGACATTCCGATGGTCGACTTGGACGTCCTCGCAGCCGCCCGTCGACCAATCCTCGCATCGGCTCCGGCGAAGGCACCGCGTCGGCCGAACTCACTGCGGCTGCTGTGAATGCGCCTCCACTATCCCAACGATTGATCACTTTTGCGGCCTACATGCTTGATGGAACTAATAGTAAGGACCGGCGTTCCCATAGATGAGATCGTAAGTGTTCTGCTGACCCACGGGATCTTCCAACCAGATTCCCCATGTCCAATACAAGGCATATTGAGATGTCTGGCTCTGCGGGGTGCACCAGTTCCCAAAATTGGGGGTCGTACATATCGCTCCGCCACCGCCTGATCCGTTTGTAACGCTCACATGTGAAAACAGACCAGTGTTGTCGGTGTTGCAGTTGTATTGAACATTCATCAGCTTGGCATAAGCCAACCCAAAGACATTTCCACCCTGCATCTGAAATTCGCAATAGATCGAATGCACTTCGAAGGTGAAATAGTCGGCTGCATTGATGGCCTGATAGAAATTACCAGCGTTGTAGTCAGTCGCCGTTGGATCGCTACCGGTCGGACCTGTCCAAGACACCGTATAGACACATGTGTTGGCCAGACTGAATGACTTGCCGTCTACGGTGCCCCCTACCGAAGCAGGAGCAAGCGTTGGACCCGCAACTGTGGCGCCGGCTGGAAGCGGTGAGGAAAAGGAAGGATTCGAAGGGCAGTCCGACACGCTGGCCACCGGTCCATTTGGGATACCGACCGGATGACCGAAATATGCTTCAGATGGCCCAGACGACGGAGATGTCGTTGATGACGATGGAACTGTGGTTGAAGTCGAAGTGGTGGACGCTGTAGACGTTGAGGGCGCTGAGTTTGGAGATGTTGCTCCCGTCACGTTGGCCAGCAATAGGGACAGCGGGACTGCCGCAAGAAATGTGATTGCCAACGACCTGGGGATCCGCATTTGCGCTCCTTTGTGTTTGTGAATCGAAAATCAGACCTGCATCAGTTGCTCGGAAGGGTGACCATGTACGTGCAAGTACCGGCAAAGTCCACGCTGACTCCTGCACCCGTGCCCCCACCAGTACCCTCTGGAGCAAGACTTGGTCCAGAAACAATGGCCCCCGCCGGCAGGGGCGGGGACCATGCCGGATTTGACGGGCAGTCCGAAACGCTAGCGACTGGTCCATTTGGGATCCCCAAGGGCGTTCCCAAGTACGGCGAAGCTGGGGATGCAAACTTTGCGCTGGTGGCCACTCGACCTCCCGGTTGTCCACCGCTGGAAGCTGCGGAACTCCCCCCAGCGTTGCTACCGTTGCCAGCCAGTGCAAGCAAAGCCAGGACCCCGAAAAGGACGAAGCTCGCAACAACCCCACTTAGAGCCCAACGGCGACGGCGCCGCCGTCTGGCCTCTTTGAAGAGCGCTTCGATTTCCTCACATTTGCTTTCCCGCCGGTCCAGAAATTCGTCTTCCGTCCCGGTCAGACATACTTCCGTGAATTCAGCGAACTTATCCGAATTGAGCTCCAAAATGGTCATAGTCTCGTCTTCAAATCCGAACCCACAGGACTACTGTAACTAGGACCATGTTACCTGTCAACATTGACCGAACCGAGGCAATGCTTCTCCACGATCAGGTTGCAGCTGAGATTCGTCGCGCCATTGCTGAAGGCGAAGCCGGTCCTGGCGATCGGCTGCCTCTAATAAAAGATCTCGCAGCAGTGCTTGGAGTGAACAAAAACACCGTTTTGAGAGCGATGCACATTCTCCGCGATGAAGGACTCGTCGATTTCACGCGAGGACGTGGCATTACAGTGACCGGCACGCCGGAAAAGGTTGCGGTACTTCAGCAAGTGCGAGAACTAGTTGAATTTGCCGCGTCACCAGGGCTATCGCCGTGAAAACTTGATTGCGATGATTGAACGCCTTCCGTAGCGAAGTATCGAGCCCACTAGCCCGATGCGGCGTGTCCCCTTTCGGCTTCGCGTCCACGCAGAGTGAGTAGCAGGGCTTCAGTAGCGTCGCTCGGTGCACAGCCCGGATCAAGTTCTTCAGCATGCGCACACGCAAGGTGCCATTCCTTTTCGACGCGATCGGGATTCCCGGCCCAGGCTTCGAGTTCCATGGCCACGCGATGGAGTTCCTCTTCGCCACCGGCGGCTAGACGAGCCGCGCTCGATGCCACGACGAGCGACCTCGGCATCGATCCTTCCTCCTTCGGCCACCTCGACCAGCCGACGTGCCGCTTTGGTGGCTAGACGCCCGACACGGGCTTCCCAGCTGCTGGCCCACCACCCATAGCGCCCGATCCCATTGCCGACCGGCGTGGCATCGATCAGCGAGAGTGCGGCATCACAGAGTTGCGCGGCAATCCTTGGGTCCCGCGCCCTGATCCCGCACGCGGCCATTTTCTCGAACCGCAAGACGTCGACGGTCACTTCGGCTGAAAGTCGATACACGCCTGTCGAGGTGTCTCTCACCAGGCGGCGAGCCCCAGAACTGTCGGTGCCGAGTGCGTTGCGTGCTGCGGAGATCATGTTGTAGAGGGTCTTGCTCGCCGTGGCTCCGGCGATTCCATGTTCAAGCATGGCGGCCGAGGTTGTGCCACTGTCGCCCTGCAGTGCGATCCAGGCAATGAGTTCGGTGATCCGTACGGCCTTGTCGTTGGGCAGGCGTTTAGCGAGTCCCACCAGCTCAGGAGTCAGCGTGAGGAGTCGAACCTCCACCGGTCCCGATATCGCCTCAACAGCTGCGGTGTCGACGAGGAGGTCCTGGTCTCCAGCTGACTCGGGTACAGGCACTGGGATCAGCGACCGCTCGTCGAGCGCACACTGCACGGCACCCTCATGCTCGATACTGAGACCACAGGGCCGCAACGCGATGCCAGATGGTTCGAGAACCACTCGATCGGCCAGGGCAACGATGTGGACACCGCCAACCGAAGGTCCTGGCACGACGGCGGCAATGGTCATCCGGGCTGCATCAGTGAGATCGGCCGGGTCGCCGAAAAGGAACACCGTGCCACGCTCGTCAGGCGTGACCTGTCCGACATAGAGAGGAGCCAACGCCTCGGCTTCATCGAGACTCTCCGTTACTGCCACCTGCTCGGCCCAGGGCCACGAGACAAGGGCCGCGGTCCACGATCGCACCATCGACTGGCGAGCCGGCCCCTCGATGGACACCACTTCGCCGGGATCGAGGTGCAAGAGGTAGGTGCCATTCTGGTCATCGCCGAGTGGGACCAGGAGGGGAAGCCAGGCCAATTCACCAATGGCTGTGGCGAACAGCGCCTGGCGATCAACGTCGGATGGCAACAGCCACGTATGGCCATCGTCGGCCAGGATGAATGCTCCTGGCGCCCAGTCGACCGAAGCGCTCGAGTAAGCAATTCCACGCCGCGTGCTCCCACCCGGACCATCGGAATCCGTCGGCACGTCGCGAGCTCGACCCTCATTACGGAGTGCCTCGGTCAAATGACGATTCGCCAACTCCAGCCAGTCGAGTACCGGCGCATCGGCAAACGGCGTCACCAATCGCTCCAGAGCGACGGCGTCGACTCCCGGCTCGACCACGGCTTCGCCGTCGCCGCGTCCCGCCCGCGCCTTGGCCCGACCTCGGCGCAAGCGTCGGACGATGGCCGCGGCGACAACGGCCGAGACGCCAAGCGCAACCGCCTTCGGGCACCCATGGCAACGAGTGGATTGGATCGGTCGCCGCCGGCATCGCCTGAGCCGGACGACGCATGGGCGACCGACGAATGACCCGAACCTGTACGGCAGAGGAGGGCCATCGGCTTTCGGTGACGATGCCGCACCCGACACTCTGGCCGGGGATGGGGCGTGGGCGGCAATCGGGCCCGGCGCGCTAGTGACTTTTCGCTTCGTGCGAGCAGGTACGCGGTGCAGTTGGAATGACCGCTGTCGTGTTCCGGCGTAATCACCGTCGATGGCCCGGCCGGGCTGAGCACCGGAGCGGGAGCAGCGGTTTGGTTGGCGTCACGCTGGGCGAATCGCTGATGCCGGGAAGGGTCAGGGTCCAACCGACGTAGATGAGATTGGGGTCGACGAAGCGCTTTCCGTCGGGCATCAGCCGGCCCGAATTGGCGGCCCAGACCTCGCCCCATGCTCCCTCATCCCCATAGAAGTGCAGGGCAATGGTGGACAGATTGTCGCCACTCACCACGGTGTAGGTCGTCGACGTGGGCTGGGTGCTTGCGAATCGGCCTGGCGTCGGCGCCCCGGACGAGGAAGGTACGGCCGGCGTGGTCTGAGTCGACGGACAGCATGGCCGACCGAGTCGGCACGTCCAGTCGGATGGCCAACCGACAACGTGACGTGCGCCGCAGGAGTGCTGGCGCCAGCCGCTGAACCAAGCGCCAAGGACGTCGGAGCCACGATTAGGACCAGACCCACGACCCATCCCACCATCCGTACTCGTGCACCCGCACCGAGAGTCGATCCGAGGTGGTGGGAGCGCAGTTGGGCACGACATCGGCTACGAAGTCAACGACGAAGAGGAGCCAGGCGATAGAAGCCAGAACGAGACACGCCAACACGACGCACCGGGCCAGACCGACGTCATGCCACACCCAGGCGTGTGGCCATACAAAACTGGCCAGGGCAGCCAAGGTAGCAGGGGTCACGATGCCGATGACAAACACCACGGCGATGCCGGCCAATGCCACGCGGAACCTTGTGCAACACGGTGCTCACGATGTCGGGTAGCTAGCCGTGAGGGTATAGGAGACCGCGACCGACACTCCCGCCGGCTCGGACAGCGTGATGGTGCAGCTGCCGGCACCGGCATCGACCGCCACATAGAGGCCCGAACTTCCGCTCAGCGACTTGGTGGCACTACCACACGTCACCTCCAGCGTCAGCGTCGGCGTTCCTGACCACGTGGCCTGAGCGGACACCTCTCCGCCCGTCGTCGACAGTTGGTAGGACGCAGAGGTGTAGGGAGCACCGAGGTTGCCCGGCCAACTCTGCGAGCCCACATGGGGAGGCACATAGGTGGGTCGTCGTCGTGGTCGTCGCAGTAGCGATGGGTGCTGGCTGAGTGGTCGTCGTGGTCGCCTGAGTTGGGCCACTCTTGGTTCTGCAGAAGCTCCGATGCCCGAGGAAGGCAGGCCCGACGTCCCCGATGGAAGGAGGATCGAAGGCGTGAGCAGGCTGGCTGCGCCTGGCGAGGTCGTGGTCGTCGTTGGATCGTGCGTGGACGCGCCGGTCGAACCGGTGACGTGGCTGGCCCGTGGCGACGGAGCCGCACCTGGTCGCACCGCAGCTGGCGCATCATGGGGCAGGATGAAAACGGCGAACACCACGACGGCACCCGACATGGCCAAGGCCAGAACTCCCAGCGACTGCCCTCGGGCTCGACCAAAGGGACCATGGCCCTGGCCCGGTGTGCGCGCTCGGTCGATGGAACTTCCTCACTGTCTCGATCTTGATCAGGCACACAACCGCCGTTCGGCAAAGGTCGCCCGGTGGTGGAGGGAGTTCCTGCTCTGCCCCGTCATCTTGGCCAACTCGACCATGGAAAGCCCGAGCACCCGATGCGCGTAGACCAACGACGCGTCGCCCACGTGAAATCATCTGGTCCGCCGCGTTCTCCAGAACCCTGGCCAGCTCCTCGATGACCGACTCCGAGGAGCCCTCGGGCTCGGCGATCATGGACCATTCGGTGCGGCGATCGGTCTCTCGCCGCCAGGCTTGGGTCCGTCGAATCAGTCGCTTTCGAATAGCCGTCAAGATGGCTGGCACCATGAATTCCTGACGTCGTCCGCTCCAGTCCGCCACGACCTCCCAGGCGGTTGACATGAGTTCACCCGAGAAGACCTCCGCCCCACCCCACGGTCCGCCCGAACCCCAGTCCATCCGTCGAGCCAACGCCTTGAGTCCCGGCGTCAGCGTCACGACGACGGCCACGCCAATCATCGGGTCGCTGTCCTGATGGGCCACCATGGCACCGACCAGTCGATCGGCCGTCACCGGATCAACCCAGCGACCCACGCCTCCGATGAACTTCGACGAGGTCGCCGAGGTCACGACAGCCGAGATCGCTGACGCTCGCTTCGCATTCCGCCAGGGCCGAGAGGGCTCGGGCCGAGGCATTCGAGTGCGAACACGAAGTCCACTGATCACGGAAGAGGTCGAAGGAAGCGTGCGCCATGGGGCCACCATTGGGTCAGGACATCCCCATGGACGTCCCCACCGAGTTCCCCACGGCCATGAATGTGGCGGATTCTCGCGAGCCGGACACTTGTCCATGCACCAGCGCAACTGCGCCGGGCCGGCCTTGAGTGACGCATGCCGCTGTCGCGCTGGCTAGTAGGCATGTTCAGTCAGCGCCGAAAAACGGTGCGTCGAAACTGAAGATGCCCGCCATCGGACGCCACCAACCAGTAGCCCCCGGTCGAGTCGTCGACCGCCAGGCCGACGATGGGCCGATTCAAGGTGATGGCCCCGGTTGATCCTTCGAAGGGAGCAGACCCGAAGGAGAAGATGCCGCCGTCGGACGCCACCAGGTAGTAGCCCGCTCCAGACGCACTGTTGGTCATGGCGACGATCGGTCGGTTGAGATGGAGAGAGCCGGTCGATCCGTAGAAGGGGGCGCCGAAGCTGAAGACGCCTCCGTCAGACGCCACCAAGCGGTAACCGCCACCGGCGGCAGTGATGCCCACGACGGGTTTGTTGAGGTGGATTCCGCCGGTAGACCCCTGGAACTGGGCGTCGCCGAAGGCAAATACTCCCCCGTCTGAGGCGACGAGCCAGTAACCCCCGCCATCAGGCGTCGGAGCCAGGTCGACCACCGGGGCATTGAGCGTCTTGCCGCCCATGGAGCCGTAGAACTGGGCATCGCCGAATGAGAAGACACCACCGTCGGACGAGACCAACCAATAGCCGCCGCCATCGGGGGTCATGACGATGCGGTCGATCGGGCGATCAAGTGACAGTCCATTGGCCCCGCCATAGAACTGGGCATCGCCGTGAACGGAGACCGCCCCAGCGGCATCGACCAGCAGATACCCGTCACCCGTTCGAGTGGCCGACATGTCGGTCACAGGTGCGGGGAGCGGACTGACTGCCACCGAACCCGCAGCTGCGCTCGGGTAGATCGGCCCAGTGGACGTCCAGTCGACCCCGGTGGCAAAAGTGGAAGCGGCGGCGATGGGATCGGTCGGAAAGACGTCTTGCGCGTTGTCAGTGCCACCGCCGGCATAGGCCGGTTCAGTGACCGTGGTGATGGTTCCTCCTGACTGGGCGTAGACCGAGTTCGACGCCAGTTCGGCCGCCAGCCGCTGCTGTCCAGCTTGGGTGCCTTCTTCGCTGGTAACTCCGAACAACGCAAAGACCCATGCGTGACCCTGATCGTCGAAGGCCACCCCGATACCGACCAAATCGGCCGCTGCGGACAGATAACCGACAGCATGCCCGTAGGAGCCCATGAACACAGCATCAACGGAAGCCGAGTCGTAGCCGGGTCCGCAACATTGCCCGCGGTAGTAATTCGCCCAGCTGGGTTTGCTCCCGTGTAGTTCTCAAGCGTGCCCGTCGATGCCAGGTACTCGGCGAATGATTGGGCAGTCTCCTGAAGCACCGAATCCGAGGAGAGGGCTGCCAGCTGCGTCGTCACCCCGTTGTCGAAGTAATCGCGCGCGGGCTGTGACCGTTCGATGTTCATCCGCGCCAGCACATCACCCGCAAACCCGGACTCAGTCGCACTCGGCGCGGCGTAGGGACATTGGGCACTCGGACACGTTGGGCTGGTTCAGGAACCGTGAGCAACTGAGTGTGCCGTGGCAGCAAGAGATGGCCCGACCCCGAAGCCGATTGCGAGTCCAACAACCGCCAGACCGAGGGGAAACAAGGTCACTCGCCTCGGGTCGACCCCCCTCCCCCGAAGGAGAGGAAGGATCTTCCCCGGCTGCCAGATCTTGGTCATCTCATGCTCGTCTCACTCGGTGAAACCCGCGTCTAGGTGGCGCCGACGGCGCGAGATGAGGAGTAGACCACTACCACCCGCTATCAAGAGTAAGGCTCCCCAGACCAACCACATACTGGGGCCACCGGTGAAGGCCAAGTTCCCGGTCGGCCCTGGGATGGGCACCTCAGGCAACGCCATCGTCATGACGGCCGCCGAACTGTCCGTGGTCAGTACGGCCGTGCAATGGAAGCTGGTATCGGTTTGATACCCGGCCGGAGCGACCAGCTCGTGAAGGCACCAGGCGGAGCCCGATGGGATGGGGAAGCTCAAGAACCCTTGTGCGTCAGTCGTACCTTGGCTCCAGTAGCCATCTCCGCTCGGCACCACGGCATCGGCCGGAGCGATCGGGGCCGCATAACCGGCTGGTGTCGGATCCTGAACGAGGAGTTCGTACGTCGCCCCGGCAATAACGGTGCTCGGCTGAAGGGAGTTGAACTTGCTCGCCGTCAGGTGCAAAGTGGCCGGCACTTCGGGAAGGGCGATGGTCGATGCGCTGGTCGGTGTGGTTTCATCCACCACACCCGTGCAATGCAGGGCCATGTCCAGGCTGTAGTTCAGCGGGGCGGTCACCTCCTTGAGGCACCAGGCGTAGCCCGAGGGCAAGATGAAGCTCAACAAGCCGTTGGCATCCGAAGTTGCCCGGGCGTACCAGGTGTCCCCCGCTTCGGACCGTGACATCGCTCGGCGCGGTGCCCGTCACTCCGCTCGGAGGCGCCCCTCCCTGGACGTAGAGGTCATAGACCGCTCCAGCGATCCCGGTATCGGGTATCAGCGAGTTGAACTTGTGGCCCGTGAGCGCAACTGTGGCCTCAGTGTCGGCCAGCGTGATGGTGATGACAGGTGCTGGAACGGTGGCGACGCCGATGACCATGCCCGAGCATGACTCTTGGGTGTTCACCACATAGTTGGCAGGCGCAGTGATCTCCAGCGCGCAGTAGGCGTAAGCCAGGGTATTCAAGACCAAAGGACGCGATCCCATCGGCCCCGGTGGTTGCCTGGGCCATCCAGGTCTGGCCAGTCTCGACCGGCGCGCCGGCTGGTGCGACGGGAGGTGTGGGGCCGGCCCCTTTGTCGACCCGGTAGAGGTCGAGCACAGCGCCGGGAAGCGTGACGCTCGGATTGGCCGCGTCGACCTTCTCGGCCGAGATGGGCACAAAGAGGCCGGCGTCGCTGACGGTGATCGGCTTGAGCCGCCTGGGCGTTGTCGGCGGTGAAGCAGCCATTGGCTCCGCCAGCCAGCCCAACCGGGGCCGTGACCTCGGCCCAGCAATAGGGCGATCCCGAGATGAGGGCCGTCGCGGTCGTGCAGTCGCCAGTGGCGTCAGTGGTGCAGGTAGCGACCTGGGGCCCAGCAGCCGTCCCCTGATAGACGTCGATCACGGCACCGGCGTAGGTCACTTGGGTCGCATTGACATTGCCGGTGGAAATCTTGTGGAAACTGGCCGCCACGAACAGGTGGTCGGCGAAGGTTGCTTTGCCGGCCTGTCCAGGCGTCAGCGTCACGATCTCCGTCGTGAAGGTGGGGTCGAGCGAGTAGCCGGGTGGGGCGGCCACCTCGGTGATCTTGTAGGTGCCAGGCAGAAGGCTCGCTGCCATCGTTTCCTGTCGGCGAACACTGTCCGGTGGCCGAGGTGGTGCAGGTGCCGAGATCCTGGTCGAACGTGGCGTTGTTGGCACTCGAGTACTTGACGTCGAGGACCGCCCCGGCCAAGGGAGCTTGCGTCTGTGCGTCGACCTTGAAGAGGGTCACGGTCGCCGCCTGGATGGAGTCGAGCACATCAACCGTGGTGGCGGCGTGACCGGGCGCCACCGTCACGGTGACTGGAAGGATCGACTGATAACCCGTGGGCGGGGTGGTCTCGGTCACAGTGTAGCTACCGGGCTGGAGCCCAGTAATGGTGTTGGACAAGCCGGTTGTCGTCACCGTGAGGGTGCCGACGGGCATGACGGCGGGATTGGGTCCGGTCACCGAGAACACGGCCCCGGCCACCGAGTAGTACGCACTGTCATTACCCGTCTTGCTCAGATTGAGGCTTCCCAGCAAGAAGTCGGAGAAGGTGGCCGTGCCCGCCTGACCCGGACTGAGGGTGAGCGTCTGCACCGCGGTCGCCGGGTCAAGGTCATACCCGGTTGGCGCATGCGTCTCCGTGATCTCGTAGTCGCCCGGCAGCAGGCTAGTCCCGTCATTGCCGGTCGGGGAGCACTGACCGCTCGCGGCAGTGGTGCACGTTCCGAGGTCCTGGTCATACGTGCCGTTGTTGGCAGTGGAGTACTTCACATCGAAGATGGCCCCTGCCAACGGAGCGCTTCCCTGGGCATCCACCTTGGCGATGGTCACCGTTGCCGGAGAGATCAGCTCTTCATTCGCTCCGGTGTAATCGACCACCGTGTTAGCAAGAGCGACCACAGTCACACTTTGATCAGCCGCCAATTGATATCCAGGAGGAGCAGTCAACTCATGAACCGTGTAACCACCAGGATTGAGCTGACCCGAAAAGGGCGTCGTACCTGTGGCGTCAGTCGTGAGGGTGGCCATCACGTTGCCTCCCTGGAGAACCTGGAATACCGCGCCAGCCAATGAGTAATAGGCCGAGTCATTGCCGGCCTTCTGGACCGAGACAGTTCCGGTAGGCAGGGCCTGCTGCGGCGTTCCTTGAAGACTCTGCGTGGCCGAGAGAGCAGTGGGGGCGGCGAAGGCAGCCAAGACCTGAGCGCTGAGGTTGCCGGTGGTCGGGTGATAAAACCCGAGACCGGGCTGGCCGACCCCAACCGACGTCGAGACCGTGACATTGACCGTTCCGGTACCCGCGCCATTGACGAAGATGGTGGCGTCCACGTTGCCGTTGCCGTCAGTCGTGACACCGATGGTCGTCGGTCCACCTGGAGTATTGAAGGTCCCGTTCGTGACCGAAAGCAACAAGGCCTGACCCGTCAGGGGGGCGTTGGTGCCCGGGAATTGTAGATGGATCTGGTCGGTCGCTGAAGTGGTGAAGGTAGTCCCGCCGCCGACCAGGTTGACCGAGAGCTGGGGTGGACTGGCCGACATCCCACGGGCCTGGTTGTACCACTGGACGAACGCGTTGTAGGCAGCCGCAACACCGGGGTCCATCGATGGCACCGGAGTGCCCCATACGACGGTGTCGAACAGGAGCTTGGCTGAGACGGCGGCCTGGTCGGCCGTGAACTGGCCCGCCAGACCGTTCCAGTAGCCATTGGCTTGCCCCTCGCTCAGTGCAAAGCCCAGAGCGTTCCAATCGCCGCCGGCGCCGGCCGGTGCGCCGCCCGGCGTGTAGTTGTAGTTGGGTGCCGGGTAGTCGCCACCGCTAGCCGGCGGCTCCGCGCAAAGACCAAAGCCTTGGGCCGTAGGGAAGCCTGGGCCGTAGACGCCATAGAAGGTATTGAAACCCGAGTAGGTGGCGCAGAAACCAGCCTGGGCAAACGGCGGGTTGCCGCTACTGCACGCAGCGGGTCCATCGGCGTAGGCCGGAGTAGCCGAAGCAATGAGATCGATTGAACCAATCGAGATTGCCAGTGATCCAATGAGGACTGACAATGCACAGCTCAGGCGAAGCAGCTTTAGAAGCGAGCTGCTGAGCGAAATCACGCGAATCCGGGATACCCACCGGAAAATACGGAGCGACGCGCGGAACTGCCGAAGAGGCAAAACCCCATGGAAGCCAACCAATCCCTTGTGTGTCATAAAGACACTGTGATTGGGGGACTTCCCCATGGACCTCCCCATGAGCCTCCCCAGCGGGCCCAAGAGGGTTGATCTCTAGGTCAGCAATCATCCCAGACGATGTGTAAGTAAAGCGTTCACCGTATTGACGGCACGGTGCCGTAAGTCCAGTACTGGACATCGTTCTGTGCCTGTAGGGAGGTCCATGGGGAAGTCGGCAACCCGGATGAGACTTTCCTCGACTTACCCCAAATCGGCGGCCGCAACGATCCTCATTGCAAAACCTGACATTTCGGGGTTCCCACGCCGAAACTATTTAGTCAGTACTGATCGTCAGACTTCGCCGGCTGTAGGGATGCCCATGGGGAGGTCCTATTGGCACAATCAATGAATGGAACGGTCTTGGAACAAGCGCATCGGCGGCATCAATATCTATGTTGAGCAGGTCCCTGACCAACTTGGACTCATCCGTTCAGTGCCGTCTGGATTGGGGGAAGCATGACGGTCGACTCTCGCTCTAGCCGCGACCTTGAAGTGACTGTCGATCTCATCTCGATACCTGAAGCTGCTCGACGTATCGGCGTGCATAGCGACACCCTCTATCGCCTTTGCCGAACAGGTCAGTTCAGTCCTGCGATCCACATCGGGGGGCGCTGGAAGGTCTCCGTTCCCCGATTAGAGCGATACCTACACGGCGAGGCCACCAGTGCCTAGGCACCTCAGTTCGACTTCTATGGCATTTCGTCGGGATCAGATTCGCCGTCCGCAGTGAGGTCCCCTCCAGGCTCAGCGGCTCTCTCGACCAGGGTGACCACGGCCTCGCGGAGGGGCATGAGCTCCTCGTGCACTACTTGTTCCACAAGGGCGTGATCCGTATCAAAGTAGTGGTGAGCCAACTGATCCCGCATCCTTGAAATGGCTCGCCAAGGGATAGTCGGAACGGTGGCGAGAAGATTCGGATCGATGCTCTTCACTGCTTCGCCGATCTCAATGAGGCGAACACGACACGCGTCGTAAATCAGTCCTTGGTTGAGGTCGCCTTCGGCCAGGTAGTCCTGGATGGCATCAATGGCCGAGAGGATGTCGGCTAGCCAGGATCCGTCCCGACGGCTCACAGAGCAACTGCTTCGGCGAGCACCTCGTCTCGAAGAAATGCCCTCAAGGATGCTGGTGTTCCCACATCGACTCTGACGCCAAGCTCATCTTCAAGATCACAGCCGAGTTCGAGCAGATCGAGCGGCCTTGCCTCAGGGTCAAGGTCTACAAGCAGATCCACATCGCTCGTGTCGGTATCCTGGCCGCGAGCAACGCTTCCGAAGACGCGGACGTTCGAAGCGTGTCTGCGAGCCGCGGCGGCCAGGATGGCTTCTCGGCGCGCTGACAAGCGTTCGCCCAACGGAGATCGGGGCACGAACGTGGTTGTCATACCCGAAAGCGTACAAGGCCGAGGTTTGCCATCAGGGACGATTCGTCCCTTCGGATTCCGAGCGAGAGTTCACGGGTTGGAAGGCAGCTCCGAGAATGCCCGCAGCCGCACGATCACGCTCGGGTAGCGCATGGGCATAGCGATCCAAGGTCATCGTGGCCCTTGCATGTCCATGGCGATCAGCCACCGTCCGCACATCGACCCCGGCAGCAATAAGGGTGGTGACACTAAAATGCCTCAGATCATGAAATCGGAACGGCCACCGTTCCCCTGGAGCAAGGTCAGTTCGTTTCGCCTTTGCATTGGTCTTGCGAAGCTTCTTGAGGGCGGGTAGCTCCATGGCCACACACAGCCTTCCGAAACCGTGGGTCAGCGTGTCCGGGCCGACCGATAGTCCGCCGTTGGCGTTGTAACTGAGGACATATGGATCGGGCACCAGGGGCGAATCTGCCTTCTTCGACAGTCCGACCATGTAGGCCCACCGTCTCTTCAGAATCTCCATGCCCACTGGGTCCAGGGCAATGTCTCGAGACTGGTGCGTCTTTGTTGGTCCAGTGTGTTGCTCGCCTCGGGCGATGGTGAGAGACCGCGCGATTCGGACCCTCCCGTTAGCCAAGTCGATGTCAGACCACTTGAGAGCCACGATTTCGCCGCGGCGCGCACCAGTGAGCGCTGCCAGGGCCACCGCTGTAGCCAACACCGGGTCAGCGGCCTCGGCGGCTTTGACGAGCATCGTCAATTGCTCTGGGGTTGGCACCTTCATCTCGACCCGATCGACCCTGGGTGCCGTGGCCCGGGCTGTGGGGGCTTTATCAATCCATCCCCACTTGACCGCCTGATTACATGCCGCCGAGATGATGGAGTGGTATTTGTGCACGGTGGCCGAGGAGAGTCCTTCGTCCAACCACCGGCCGTACGCGGTATCCAGGGTGTCCGGCCCCAGCTTGTCGAGCCGGATGGACCCGAGAGTTGGGCGGATCCGTGCCTCTATCTTGCGTCGATTCTCGTAGACGGTCCGGGGTCGCTGGCTTCGCTCAGCTCCTTCAAGCCACTTGTCGAGAAGCTGGCTCACGGTGACGCTGGTCCGAACAAACTTGCCGGACTCGACTTCTGAAACAAGTTGGCCGAGCGCCTTGATGGCTGCGTGCTCGGTGCCTTTGAACGTCCGGGCGACCTGGCGCGGTTTGCCAGTTACCGGATCCGGTCCAGAAAAGGCGCGGAGCTGCCAATGGCCAGGGGTTCGCTCTCGCATCGTGCCCGGTCTGGTCTTGCCGCTTGTCCTACTGGCCATCCCCGAAGACTAGTGCTGATTAGGACATTTGTAGGACATTCATTTTGGTCAAGAAGCAAAAAGTGCCTCTGACCTGGTGGGCGCTAGAGGACTCGAACCTCCGACCTCAGCCGTGTGAAGGCTGCGCTCTAACCAGCTGAGCTAAGCGCCCGCGTGTGTGTACCGGGGCTATACCGTAGCCCGTCCGCCACTCCCCCTTTCTTTGAGCGTCCCTGTTCAGAGGGGGTCGAGCGGCTCGTAGCTGACCCAACATGGTTTGGCTGCTCGGGCCACACCACCGATCTGCCGGGCTCGGGGCCTGGCCTCCTGGAACTCCGGGCTGAGCTCGTAGTGCTCGAGCAGCAGACGGATCGACACCCGGATGGCCGAGATGGAGAAGCGAGCGGCCGGGCACGAGTGCGGGCCATGGCCGAAGGTGCTGACCAGCTCCTTGGTCGGGACCGCCACCTCGGTGACCAGCTTGCGACCGTCGTAGTGCGCCGGGATCGAAGACATCGAGGCCGGGTGCCACCGAAGTGTTGGTGGCCGACAGCATGGTGGTCAACATGGTGCCCGGAGCCAGCCGGAAGATCCCGGCGCCGGTATCCACCTCAATTGGTTGGAGCACCTGGCGCATGGTGATCGAACGCTGCGCCATGCGGATCGATTCATTGGCGCACTGCTCGAGCAACACGTCGTCCCCCTGGCGAACTCGATGCAAGAGGTCGGGGTGCTGCAACAGATTGACCATGGTCCAGGCCAACGCCGCGTACAGGTTGGACTGGGACCCCATGTGGATGACCATCACGTCGCGGGCCGTCTGGCGCACCCGGTCCTCCTCGGGCAGGTCGCCATAGGCGGCGTAGATCTGGTCGAGGAAGTCGTCAGTCGGTGGTGCGCCAGCCCGCTCGGCCAGGATCTCGCCCAGGATGGCCTCGATGCCGGCCATGGCCCGCCACTCGGCCCGCTTCTTGGTGGCCCAGGTCACCGCCGTGCGACGCCGGCCGGACAAACGACTCCGAACTGTCCAGCGCATCGAACAGGGGGATCAGGCGCTCGATGTAGCGGGGTGAGGCCGCCTCGGCACCACACCATGACCCGAGGCCCAGCCGATGACCCAGGCGGCGCATCTCAGCGAAGATCTCGAAGCGCCCGCGGGGGCCCGAGTCGGTCGATCTCGAGGGCCACCGCCTCGTGCAGGGTGTCGAGGTAGCCCTCCACTCGAGCGTTGCCGAAGAGTGATTTCGGATGGGTGCGGCGCCCCAGGAGCAGCTCGATCGGCACCTTGGCCTTGATCAACGTGTAGGTGGCCAGGCCGAAGCTGGCCTGCTCCTCGGGCTGGGCATAGAGCGACCGCACCCCTTCGGGCGAGAAGACGCAGAAGAAACGGTGGCCGAGGGCGTCGAGGACGAAGGTGTCGCCGTGTCGGGCCCGGAGCTTGGCCAAGTGCGCCGTCGGGTGACGGAGCAGGCCGACGCCGCCCCCGACCCAGGGCAGCGGCCCGCCCGAGTGCCCCGGCATGGGCTCGACAACAGGCAGGTCAGCAGGCACGGCCGGCCAGCATGGCACCCCAAACGGTGATTTGGGCGGTCTGGGCGGGCCAGGTACCGTGGACCGGCCATGGCGTTCTCCCTACGAGGCAACTCAGACCGCACCCCGATGCTCAAGGGTGAGCTGCCGATCTCGTCGGGCCCAGCGGCGGAAGAGGAGCCGGTGGCACGGCCAGTGGCCCGACCGGTGGCTGAGCCGGCCACCCCGGCAGAGCCGGCCGCAGGCATCCTGCCTCCGTCCGAGCGCCGGGCCGCCATGAACGGCCTCGACCGCAATGAACGCAAGTGGGCCCTCGGTGGATTGGTGGCCGAGACACTGCTCGCCGCAGCCTTGACCGGCTACCTGGCCATTGCCCACCCGAACAAAACGGCCATCGTTCACCACAAGAAGACGCTCGTCCCGATCTCGGACTCCTACATCCTTTATGGCGTCCTGATACTGGTCATCAGCATCGCCGGGCTGATTGCCCTGCAGCGCAACAAGCGGACCCTGGTCTCGTACGCGCTGATCCTCTCGGGCTTTGTGCTGACCGTGTTCTACCCGCCGATCGGATTCGCTCTTCATCGTTTTGGGCGGGTGGCTCCTGCGGCGGGCCTATCGGATCCAGAAGTACGGGACCGCCAACGCCAAGCAGGCGGCCCGTCAGGCCGCCACCCGGCCCCCGCGCCGAGTCGCGCAAGGCGGCCGCGGCAGCCGCTGCGACCAAACCGACCGGCTACAAGGCCCCGACGGCCAACAAGCGCTACACGCCCAAGGCGCCGCCCCGCAAGAAGGTGCCCAAGCCGATCGAGTAGCGCTACTCGATCACCAGGGCGGAGCGCAGCAGGGCCAGCACGTCGGCCCGCCGGCGCACCAACGAGCGGGCGGTCGGCTCCTCCCCCAGCGCCCGCAGCACCTCGACCTCGGTCACCATGCCGATCACCGTGGAGTAGATGGCCAGGAGGAGAAGCCGCGGGTCATGCCGACGCATGGTGCCGGCGTCCATCTCGGCCTCCAGGAAGGCCGAGGCCCGCTGCACCAGCGGCTCGAGCGCCAGCGTCATCTGGGTCGCCGCCGGCGGACCCAGCCGGCCCACCTCGCGCAGCAGGCCCAACAGTTCGGGCTGGCGGGCCGCCAGCCGGAAGACCGAGCGCACCACCGCCTCGACCCGAACCCAGCCCGTCGCCGGCGCCGGCCAAGGCCGACTCGAGCGCCGCGGAGAGGTCGGCGGCGCTGCGGGCGATCACCGCCTCGAGCACGGCGTCCTTGGACGGGAACCAGTACAGGATGCGACTGCTTGGTCAGCTCGAGCCCCTTGGCCAGGGCGTCGAGCGAGGTGGCCTCGTAGCCACGGCCGGCGAAGGAGGCCAGGGCCGCATCGAGGATGCGGTCGCTCGGTCGAGGTCCTCGGTGCCCTGGGCCACGTCCGGAGCGGGTCACTTACCAAATGGTAGACAGATTCGCGCGGCGGATGGTAAACATTCCCGGTGGCCGATCGGC
Organism: uncultured Acidimicrobiaceae bacterium; assembly: GCA_963730785.1. Lineage (GTDB taxonomy): Bacteria > Actinomycetota > Acidimicrobiia > Acidimicrobiales > RAAP-2 > Bog-473. The sequence continues at coordinate 2,572 of CAVSTF010000008.1, read as the reverse complement.
CGGGACCTCCACGGCAAGCGCTTCTTCATTACCGGTGCCACCGGATTTCTGGGCACTGCGCTGGTCGAACGCATCCTGCGCTGCATCCCCGAGGCCGAGATCACCGTGCTGGTGCGCCCGGGCCGCCGGGCCGATGCCGCCGCCCGCCTGGCCCGCGAGGTCATCAAGAACGACTGCTTCGACCGCCTGCGGGAGGAGTTGGGCGACGGGTTCGCCGACGAGGTGGCCCGCCGGGTGCAGGCCGTGGCCGGCGATGTGGGCCAGGACGGTCTCGGGCTCGACGACGACGGGCCGGGCCGCGCTGGCCGCCGCCGACATCGTCATCCACTCCGCCGCCACCGTCTCCTTCGACGCCCCGCTGACCCAGGCGGTCGAGATCAACCTGCTCGGCCCCTCCCGGGTCGGCGCCGCCGTGGCCGACGTCGGGCTCGGGCGCCCACCTGATCGCCGTCTCGACCGCCTACGTGGCCAGCACCCACCAGGGCGAGGCCAAGGAAGAGCTGCTCTCGGCAGAACCGCTTCACCCTCGACGTGGACTGGCAGGACGAGGTCAAGGCCGCCCGTCGCCTGCGCGACGACCTACAGGCGGAGTCGCGCCAGGCCGGCGCGCCTGACCGCCTTCACCAAGCAGGCCCGGGCCGAGATCGGCGGGGCGGGCGAACACCTCATCGCCGCCCGGGCCGAGAAGATCCGCGAGGAGTGGGTCACGCACCGAGCTGGTCGACGCCGGCACGGCCCGGGCCCACTCGCTCGGCTGGCCCGACGCCTACCCCTTCACCAAGGCCATGGGCGAGCGCGCGCTGGTGCAGCAGTGGGCCGGCAAGGTGCCGATCACCTTCGTGCGCCCGTCGATCATTGAGTCCGCGCTCGCCGAGCCCCGGCCCGGCTGGATCCGCGGCTTCCGCATGGCCGAGCCGATCATCGTCTCCTACGCCCGCGGCCTGCTGCGCGAGTTCCCCGGCGTGCCCGAGGGCATCATCGACGTCATCCCGGTGGACCTGGTGGTCGCCGCCATCCTGGCCGTGGCCGCCCACGGGCCGGCCCGACGAGGACCGCCGTCGGTGTACCACGTGGCCTCGGGCGTGCGGAACCCGTTCCGCTACGGCCACCTGGTCGAGCTGACCCAGGACTTCTTCAGCCGCAACCCGCTCTACGACGACCGGGGCCAGCCGATCAACGTGCCCGAGTGGTCGTTCCCCGGGCGCGGGCGGGTCCAGCGCCAGCTCAGGCGGGCCGATCAGGCCATGACCGTTCGTCGAGCGGCTGCTGACCGCGCTGCCGATCCGGGGCAAGCAGGCCGAGCTGGCGGCGCGCATCGAGGACCGCCACGCCCTGGCCAAGCGGGCCCTCGGCTACGTCGAGCTCTACGGCGCCTACACCGAGACCGACGCCCGCTACCGGGTCGACCGGCTGATGGAGTTGTGGGACGACCTTCGACGACGAGGACCGACCACGAACGTTCTGCTTCGACCCCGGGGTCATCGACTGGGACCACTACGTGCACAACGTGCACCTGCCCTCGGTGGTCGAGCACGCCCGGGTGCGCACCAACGGCCGGCAAGTCGGTGGTGGAGAAGCGGCCCGAGCGGGCCCGCAAGGCCATCCTCTCGCCCGACCGCCACCTGGCCGTCTTCGACCTCGAGCACACGCTGATGGCCTCCAACGTGGTCGACACCTACGCCTGGCTGGCCAGCCGCCACCTGCCCGCCGGCGCGGCGGGCCAAGTTCGTGGCCGACCTGCTGCGCCAGGCGCCGTCGCTGCTGGCCCTCGACCGCCGGGACCGGGGCGACTTCCTGCGCTCGTTCTACCGGCGCTTCGAGGACGCCCCCGATCGCGCAGCTTGCGGGCCGACTCCTGGGAGCTCTTCCACACGCCAGCTGCTGACCCGCTCGTTCCCCGAGGGCTTCGCCCGGGTCCGGGCCCATCGCGCCCTCGGGCCACCGCACGCTGCTCATCACCGGCGCGCTCGACTTCATCATTGAGCCGGTGCGACCGCTCTTCGACGACATCGTGTGCGCCCAGATGGGAGAGCGCGACGGCCTGCTGACCGGGCACCTGACCAACCTGCCCCCCATCGGCGAGGCCCGGGCCCTGGTGCTGGCCGACTACGCCGAGGAGCACGATCTCTCGCTGGAGGAGTCGGTGGCCTACGCCGACTCGGCCAGCGACCTGGCCATGCTCGAGGCGGTCGGCTTCCCGGTGGCCGTCAACCCCGAGGCGCGCCTCTCCGCCATCGCCCGGCGCCGGGGCTGGCATGTCGAGCACTGGTCCAAGGCGGAGGGCGGCTCGCACCGACCCCTGCCCCTCGGGCCCTTCGACGTGAAGTCGCCCAAGGCGTGATGGGCCGCACCGAGTGACCACCTTCTCTTCGAGCGCTCGCTGCCCCGCTTCGCCGCGGCCGCGTGGCGTCGACCTTCGGATCGGGCCGCGGCGCCGGGCGTGGGGCCGTTCCGCCTGGTCGACCATGCCGCGCCCGCGCTGCCGGGAGAGGGCTGGGTCCACGTCGATCCGCTGCTCTCGGGGATCTGCGGTTCCGACCTGGCCACGCTCGATGGCCGCAGCTCGCGCTAC
>CAVSTF010000007.1:0-28979 GCA_963730785.1 uncultured Acidimicrobiaceae bacterium | reverse complement strand
AACGGCATGGGAAATCCAGATGCGGTAACAGATGCGACTCTTAGCTACCGGGAAGAAATGGACACCTTCACTGACTTCCTGGACAGTCGAGACGACTTGCCCTATGGGCAGGAAGTGGACTTTGGGCGGAAAGCCCTACATGACGCCTACATTGCGTGGGCACGGTTCAACGACGACGCACCAACCCTTAATGCCAAAGAGTTCAAGCGACACATGATTGCCCACCACTGGACCGAAATGGCATCAAACGGCAGGCGGTCTTGGAAGGCGCCAGAAGTGATCCATTTGAAGGTTGACTATGGAGCACTCACGGTATGGGCTACAAGTGTTGCGCCAGTAACTTCGGATTAGGAAGGTGCTGCCTGACCCAGCACCAGAAGCCCTCAGGCGTTGGTAAGCGACAGCTTGAGAAAGCCCTGATCAGAGCACGTTTTCGGTGGTTAGTGTCGGAAGTGTTGCCAAAGTGCCCTAAATATCTATGTATCTCTTACGCATGAGAAAGTTAGGGTAAATCGGCAACACTTCCGACACTGCCGACGCTACCGAGTTCGTTGGATCTCGATTTATACCTGTTGGTGTCTGATTCGTGCAGTGTGGCTGTTTTTCGAATGTCCCGAATGTCCCACCCGCTTGACCCTGTTGACCCATGCCATAAAAAGCTCCCTGACATCGACTTATGCAACAACGTGTAGCTGTTCCATGAAAAGGTAACGGGGGTTGGCACGTTACAATTAGACGAGTTTGAAATGCGGTTGTGTGTGTGATCCGCAGCCCGTGCAACAGCTTCTGCGCTTACGTTTCGCGCGCTCAAAGCGAACACCAAGGAATGAATATCCATGACTGATTTTCCGCGCCTGCTTTCACTTCATGACGTTGCTTCAATCCTGAATGTGAGCGAAGCAACAGTTCTGAGGAATCAAGGGAATGGATCTGTTCCTGCTGGAATCCGTGTCGGCAGTCAATGGCGCTGGACCGAATCGTCAATCGAGGACATTCTCGGCTTGGTGGCTAGCTGAGCAGTTCTGGCTGACTGCCCTTGGAAAGTGTCGTTTTTGACGTTTCAAAAACATGCCTGATCAGCACTTTCTTCAAATGGGTTTTGTCACAGGAGGCTCCACTAACTGGTTCTTGGTGGAACCCCATTCGCTCGTAGAAAACGCCCCCAGGGAACGTTTTCTGGCCCAGATTTCACGCTCTCCCCAGGACGACCGAATACTCACTTGGATGCCTCATATTCCAGGTGCATGTCTCCAATGACACACGGTCAACCGTGCGTGCCATACGTACACCCCCGGGCGGCCCTTAACTTCAAAAAAATGTTGTGTTCAACGACCCTCCCAGGCCCCCAACTTTGTGTGCGGTTCCGGGACTTTTTAGGAGTACACCAAATGCGAAAAACAAATCTTTTCTGCATTGTGTGTGCGGATTCATACGAACGGTGGCCGCTGGGCCCAATCTCAACCCACCCGACCTGCTCCGAGAAATGTCGGCTGAAGCACTACCACTCCGAGAAGCGAAAGCAACGGCCGCCTCGCATTCTGGTGTGCCGGAACTGCGCCATTTCCCGAAGATTGCCAGCAAGCGAGACAGTCACTGGTGCCCTCAATGTCGTGAAGATATTCCGTACCACTTGCTCAGAGCTTCCCAAGCGTCCTAGCTGACGCTCCACGCCACACCAACAAGGAGGAAACACCAATGCCATACCCCAACTTCGTCGCGCCCTAAATGATGCGATCAAGGCCACCAGCCGTGTCTGTCAGGCCACCAATCGCTCACCCATGACTATCCGTCAATCGGCGGCCAACCTCGATTGTCTACGCCGTTCGGCTACTTCAATGGGAGTCATCGATAGGGCGACCGCCAACCGTGTCACAAAGGTCATCACGATGGCCGATCAGCTCGCTGACGTAGTGGAGACCCGCTTGCTGTCCGAGCGCCTCTTCGCAAGGGCACTCCACAGCGCCAGAAGTACCGGGCCTTCCTTCGAGACAGCGGCCTGACACCCACTTACTAATCACATGTTCAATCGCAAAGCCAAGCGTGCACGCATAGCTGCTCTCGAAGATTCCCTACGAGCGCAAGCTGCAAACTCACCGACCAAGAAACCGAGACACACCGCCGAACAACGACGGGCTCGACAGCTCGACCCCCAAATAAGGAGCAATAAGAAATGACCAAATCGACAGATCCATTCGGCACACACTGGAGGCGTGGAGACACTCTCTCTGCCCCTGATGCACTCAGCCTTGTCATGCGCCTGGCGAAGATCCCCCAATACGACCCGGCCTTGGGCCAGGTGCGCCTCGACTTCATGGTCCAGAGCGGCTTAGTCACTCGGAAGATCCAAGGACAGAGCTTTACCTACACCAGGGCGCTAGTTGATCCGGACTCCACACCCAAGCCACAGGTAGCTCCGACCGTCACCCAGCACATTGACGAAGCGTTCACCGAGCGACGGATCACAGTTGCGGATGCTCTCACTGGCGAGCACTTCAGCATCACTGTTCCCCGTTTTTCACCGGCCAGAACCATCGTCCGGTAATCCCCATCACACCAAGTTCTCAACACTAGAAACAGGGCGAACCATAACGCCCGACAATAAGAAAGCAAAGGACACAGTCCAATGGAAGTTCAGTTCACACCAATAGACCATCGCAACCCAGCTCAGCGTGCGGCAGACGCAGCGGCAGATCGTGAGTATGGGCAACGCCGGAATGAAGCAATCCGTAAAGCGACCGAGCACGATGCCTGGACCGCGAACTTCGATGCCGAGCAGATCGACCGCAGGAAGAAGGCCGAGAAGAACTTCACACAGGGGATGGCTGACGATGCGGACGAGTTCAGTGGAAACTCACTACGCAAGGTTGGAACACGCCTTCAGCAGCTCCGTGTTGCTCCCACGCAGGATGCAGCTGCCAAGCAGCGGCAGCTTGTTTCGGCCTACAGGCGACACACCGAGTGGAAGGCTTTCGGGAGTGAAGTACGGGACGCACTGCGGGTGACCGCCCCCGACGTTTACCGCTCTGGTGGCCGTCATTCCTACATGACTGACTTGTACCTGGCACAAAACGATGATTTCGTCGACGGCAGCAGCGAAGCACGGGCTCGCCTTAAGCAGTACGGCCGACAGGTTGGACTGGATGGCTTGATTCCCGGGACGCCAACAAGTCACTTCGCAATGTCACCCGCAAGGATATGGAATTCCGAGCCAAGAGTTCTGAACAGTTCCGGAGCGATGACGAGCGGTACATCTTCTGGTGGGGCCTTTGTCACTCCGGTCTATCTGACCGATGAGTACGCCTTATGGCGTTCCTATGTACCGTCCGTGGCAGACGCCTGTACGAATCTGGATTTGCCTGACTACGGGTTGAAGGTCGAAGTTCCTGCCAACCAAAGCGGGATCACCGTCAACAGTCAGTCAGCAGAGGGCAACTCGGTCCTTGAGTCCGGTTTCACTGGTGAGCTCATCACCGCCAACGTCGAGACCTACAGTGCGGCCGTCGAGGTCAGTCAGCAACTGATCGACCGACTTCGACTTTGAACTTGATTCCGCTCTGCACGCCCAGCTTCTGGACCCTTTCAACGCCCAGGTAACAGTGATTTGATCGCTGCACTCATTGCGGGTGGAGGATCGCTGAGTCGGGCCACCTGGACTGACATGGGCAGCTTCTACGGGTGGCGAATCGGACAAGCCGCACTCAAGCTGGAGACCACCGCTGGCACTTTGCTCCCGGCGACCCATGCTTTCCTGAGTCCGACTCAGAGTCGTTGGTTGCAGACCCAAACCGGGTCCGATGGCCAACCGGTGTGGCGGCCGTCTTCAACCGTTGCACCTGAACCAGACTCTGGCTTCACTGGCTACTACGTCGGCTCTACGGCTGTATACACCGATGGCTCACTGCCTGCCTCGGGAAGCAATACGCAGCTGTTGGTCGCCAACCCAGCGAGCACGTTCGTGTTCCGTGGGGTTCCGACCATTCAGGTTATTGCTGAGCCCAGTAACGACATGCAGGTCATGGTCCGCTTGGTCCAGTACGTGGCGACAGTGGTCCGATACCCGGCTAGTGCCGCTGTCATCTCGGGTAACGCATACCCGAGTGCTCCGACCTGGGCCTAACCGGTTTCATCGGCGGTTACCTCCTTCCCGCCGACGACCGGCCCGGCGCCCAATTGGAGAAGCCGCGTGTCTGGCCGACTTCCGGTTCCGATGGGAATCAACGCATGCGCTTCCTCGGCGAATAGGACCGGCCTTCGGGCCGGTCCTATTGCTGTACCAGGTCCCGAATCGCTACGAAATGACAGTTTCGACCTGTTGCGCACCACATGTTCGACAGAGCATTCGAGTCCCAATGAGCGTCTTCGGATCGCCGATTACCTCTTCCAGATGTTGACAAGTCAGGCGGACGACGGATTTCGGATAGGCCGATCGGCGGGGAGTCGAAGAGGAACTGGCCTGACCAAAATCTGATGTGGTTGGGTCAAACGATCCAGGAGCTTGGCGCCTCGGAGGTGTTGGAGTTTGGCTGCGTTGGTTCACTGGTCTGACTTGCTCTTGCTCTTTAGTTGTGGAGGTCTGGTTCGGGTGCCAGATTCGTTTGGCGATGTAAATCACACCAACTGCGAACGCAGAGATAATCGCTAAGTAGAAAAGGACGCCGACTAAAGTTGCGTAGCTGCTGTTGTTGTTCATAGGGCGTCGGCAAACGCTACCGGGTCACTGACATTCAGTCCAACGAATCCAACTGATTAGTGAGTGTCCCCAAGACGAGGCTCGCTTGCAGTTCGCTCATAGCTTCTGTGGTGAACAGTCCCAACAAAGGTCCCTACCGTCTCGTCGCTTGGTCCAGCCGGCCTCTGACAAGCGAAGACCGCATCGCTCTGCGAAGTGCTCGGGGTCTTCACCCTCGTAGGCCATCACCTTGAAGGTGGCAGCACAGTCGGGACTGTCGCAAGCGACGAAGAAATGACCTTGCGACATTGGGTGAAGATACAACCGATCGTTACGGTCGAGCTCATGGAGCACTACGGGAACGTCGTCTTCACGAATGAAGGAAAGTGCTGGCGAATGGTCATGCCCGATGGTGACGGCACAATGCGACATCCCATGAACTGTCCCGAGCCTGTCGAATGGGTTGGACGTCACCGTTGGGCGTCAGGGGAGTGGGTCAGGGTGTGGAGCTGCGAGGGACACTCCGACCAGCTCGTGGGAGCTCGGCGCCTACCTCACTGAGAAGTGTCCAGACGGCGGATCAGGACTGCCTCAACTCGACTGGCGGCCGAATCAGCGGTCTCGTGCTCCCACACCCGAACTGATTTCCAGCCGCCTTCAATCAAGCGTGAGTCGGTGTCGGCGTCTCGCTCCCGATTTCGGTTGATCTTCTCCTTCCACCATTGAGCATTGTTCTTCGGCCATGTGGCGTGCTGTGGGCAGCCATGCCAGAAGCATCCGTCGACAAACACCGCCACTCTTGCCCTCGGGAACAGAAGGTCGGCCTCCCGCCGCACCCCTTTGATCGGCTTCCGGTGGATGAAATAGCGAAGCCCTCTCCGGTGGAGCTCACGGCGTAGGGCCATTTCACAGGCGGTGTCTCGCGTTCTCTGCATCGCCATTCGGCGACTGGCAGCGGCTGTAGACGCAGTGGGCACCGCCCAATACACTCGCGCGCTTGTCCGACCCACTCATCGACGGTCCGCCTGCGAGCGACCCCGCCCTGGAGAAGAGTCGTTGCATGGTTCAGGTCGTATGACGACTTTGAGTACACCTTTGCCACCGCTATTCGCCAGGCGTTCGATGAGGTATACGACGGCCAGCGCACCGGCAGATTCGAGATGTCGCTCGACTCGACAAGAACGAGAAGATCTACATCGGAACGAAGGTTGAAATCGTTGTTCAAGACGCCTTTGGATTAGAGCGGGGCGGCGTCAAGGGAATGGACTACTTGGTAGCTGGCGAGGAAGTCGACTGCAAGTGGTCCGTGAAGTTGGGCGGCTGGATGATTCCGACGAGGCCGATCGACAAGATCTGTCTACTTGTGTGGGCTGACGACTATTCGAGCAAGTACAGTATCGGCCTGGTCCGGCCTCCGGTGAGCAGCTGGGCCCACCGAACAAGGACGGGAAGTGTCGGCTCAGCCTGGCCGGTCTGGACGCATGACTTGGCTTGTGAAGATGGTGACCTTCCTGAGAACATTCTGCTGCACCTGAGTGCAGGAGGACCGGGTCAGCGATCTTCCTCCGAAATCGGTCAGCAACGAGTCAACGAGCTGTTCAGGCGGGTGCAGCGTCGAGATCGTTCGTCGTGAGACTCTTTTGACCGTGGCCCGCGACTTGATTCGCCAAACGGGCTCGTGACGCTCGCATCGCTCTGGCCAAGGAAGGCGTCAAGGTTCTTGGACATCAAGACGACGATCCGGCGATCGCCTGGCCATGGGGTTGCCGGTACCCGCAAAGGGGAATGGGTCAGCTTCACCCAAGACGCTGAGCGAACCGACCGGGCAATAGCCGAGGCGAGTCTGCCGGGTACGGCGTTGCCGATCTGCTTGGCGATCTCGATCTTGGTGCCGCACCACAGGAAGTCCGCTGGAAAGTCTGCAGCAGCGCCGCTTCACGGTGGGTGATGGGTCGGTTGACCCGCCGTGGGGATCCGCGGATCCCACTGCGGGTGCAGGTACTGGCCCTTCTCGGGCTTGAAGAACTCGGTACGGATGGTCAGGCTCGGCGCGTCCCACCGCATCCGACCCATGACGTCGGTGGTGCCGGTGGCTTTTCTTGGCCCAGCACTCGGGCAAGAGGTGGTCGGGCAGGTCGAAACGGCCGCCGCCCGGCGGGATGCAGTCGTAGCGCTCCAGCGACATCGGGCGGGGGTTGCGGCCGATGTGGATCTCGGTCAGACTTGAAGATCCCTGGGACGTCGAAGCCGAAAAACCCTCTTTGACCTTGGGCAAGTCGGTTCCGACAACCTCGAACGGAACGCCGTCGAGAGCGTCACGCACCGTCGCCCACTTGTCTGCCTTCGGTGCCGACCTTGGAATGAGTTGGTGTGGGCATTTCGACAGGACCAACTCTTGACGCAATCAGGATCGTTCTGCTTCGTCGCTGGGGTACGCCGTAGTCAGCCGCATTGAGGACCTTCCAGTCGAAGTGCTTCCAGGCCTTGAGCCTGCCGACCGTCAGCTCGTGAATGAGCAATTCAAACTCTGGACTCTTGGAGAATCGGTCGACGTTCTCGATGACGAAGACCTTTGGCCGTGCCTTCGAACACCCGGAGGTATTCCTGCCAGAGCTCGTTTCGTGGGTCCTCGGGTTCTTGTTGCCGAGATTGGAGAACCCCTGACATGGAGGACCCCGATCACGACGTCCGCCTCGGGTATATCGGTTCGCCAGTTGCGATGTCGCCCTCGATGACGTGCTCGACCGAAATTGGCGGCGTACGTGGAAGCGGCAGCGAGATCCCACTCCACGGCCCTGATCGGCACGAACCCTTCGCCCACGAAGCCGGAGGTCATGCCACCACAGCCAGCGAAGAGGTCAATGACTGTCGGCCCGTTGGTCGCTTGGTCATCGTGCCTGAATCTTACGGCGAGCTGTCGTTCCATGCGGGGATGCTAGCGAACAGGTGTTCGTATTACATTCATTCAGTCCTGGGCCACCCGAGACAGGACCAGTTTCTCACGTGCTCACGTCGCCGCCGGAGATCTCATCAACTGGAGAAATCGGGATAGCTTCAAACTGAATTTGCGGGCTTGGTTCAACTCTTTCCACGGTTTGTCTCGAAGTGAGTCGAGACTCTCAATATTGGCCTTCAATGCCGTGGTCAGATCGTCATACCAAATTGCATTTCCGATAATGCCGTGAATCATCTTTGATTGCTTGCTCAGCTTCCGCTAGTCCAGACCTCTTGGCAGGATCAGCGAAATCCGTTAGATGGATAGCGTTGAAATCCGTCTGTCGTTGGACTAACTGGTTGAACTTCTTCGAGCTGCCATAGAGCGACATTCGAAGCTTTGATCGTTTCATCATCCAGTCGCCAACCTTTGCCTGGCTGTTCAATGAGGGTGACTAGCGGTTCCGTCGGCACACGGAAGTTCTGAAAGTGAGAACCATTCATGACCGCATTGAAATCCAGTTCTGCCCGATCTTCGATCGCCCGTTCGTCGTACCCCGTCTTGAAGTGGAGATCGCTCCAAGGTGTCATGCCAACCCTCACGGCGTAGAGCACGTCGAGCGTTGAGTCAATCTCTCGAATAGTCGAGTCGTGTCGTTGTCGCCGATAAAATCCCAAGGTGACGATAAAGCCAACGACGACCAACACATCGCCAATCAGAACGAGGTAGTCGTTCAGGTTCATTGCGCTCAATATTGTCAGATGCGACGGCCAATACCTCAGGGAGCATAGGAAGCCGAAGTACACGACAAGCAGAGCCAGCACACTGGACGTTGGCTCGGTAAGAAATCGGTTTCTCACGGCTGAGCGGGACAATCGTCTGACCACTCCGCCTTAAAAATTTCTGGATAGATGTCGACCACTACAGGTTAACCCGTGCTTCATTCGTTGACGTGGACTCACGGAGTGGTAAAGATGCCCGGACCGCCGACTCGGTCACGGGACATCTTCGGTGTTTCTTCTGGCTCAGCTGGCCTTGAGTTGTGGCTGCGCTGGCCGGGTGCCGAAGTCCTCGACCACGATGAGCGAGTCATCGACGGTGAGCACCACCTGGAACCGACCTGCCGCTGGCAGTACCAACCCGGCAAAGTTGAAGCCGTGCTGCCGCTTCACAGCCATGCCAGCAGGATGACCTGGAGGTGCAGGCTGTGGAGGAGCCAACCCGGTGATCTTGATCGGGTTCCCAGCTGGGTCGTTTAGTGGACGTCCGTCGGCATCACGCAATGTCAACTCGAAGCGGTGAGGGTTCATCACCACATTCGGGTCGAGTTCGAGCATGATGCCGACCCCAAATGACGTCGGACCTGGATTGATAAACGACCAGCCAGCCCCAACGAGGGTCAGCTTGCCGTCTGGTGACACCTGTGCGAAGTCGCACAGGATGATGCGGGCCGATAGGCCATTGAAGGGCGTGGTCATTTGCCACTCCTCCTTCCTCTGCCAATACTTGACTGGCAATGAGGGACGCATCGTAAGATCAAAGGCGATCGGGGGCTTACGGTCCGTCCGATTTGGAAAGTGACAAATGGCAGGGCTTGCTTTGGAAAGAGCGCTGGCCCTGCTATTTGTCGTTGTTGGCTCCTTCCTCACCTCTGATTCGGTCCTCACGAACCAACCCTGTTGTTACGGAAACCTTGTCTTGATCGGCATGAGCGCCGCCATCACCGTCGGGGAGATCGACACCATTGGGGACTCCAAGGACGATGCTCGACGGACTGTCCTTCTCGTAGACGCTTGGTAACGCCAACCTGATGCTGGTTATGTGTCGGACCTTGCTGGTTTCTTCGTCCATCCCCCACATGACGAAACCAAACGAGGCCGGGTCCTTATCCGTCACGCAAGTTCGTGTGCCGTCCTTCAACAGGAATTTGATGTCGGACAATGGTGGATCGTCGCATTTCGGGCACGGCAGCCCCTCCATCAGCACCATGGGTATGGCGAACCAAGCCTCAGGCGTCATGACGGTCGATCGTGCAATGAACTCAAATTCCACCAGGGAGACCTCGCGCTCCCTGATCGCTCGCACCATGTATCGCCACGTAGGCAGCAGTTCCTTGACGGACTGAACGGATAGCCCCCGGCCCCGCCACTGCTTGACGAATGAGATCTGCCTTATGGCCAGCTTGGGGTAGGCACCCGACCGTGAACCGATGCGGGCCGACTTTGGAATGAGACCGTCGCTAACAAGAGAGGTCAGCTGCCGGTCACTCACGGGCTCCCCGTCCTCACGGAGAGCGTCGATTAGCTGTGTCTTCGTCACCATTTCGAGCGAGCCCTGAAGTTCCAGGAGCTCCATGAAGTCGTTTCCCTCATCCATGTTCCCAATTCCTTCCTTACGTCGCTCAACTACATGTCTACGGTAGTTGACGACAGGTTGTCGCGTCAAACCAGCGCCGACATTGGTGTAAGTAACACCACCTCCGTATCCACCACATTCACCCAGCTCAAATTGGCTAATCGCCGGAAGGGTGCTGGATTCAAATAACAATTCTCCGTCTCGATGTAGTTTCTCAGCAAACACCTGTGGAAAGTAAGCCCCCAAAAGCTGTGGATAAGTCGAGAGGGTGTGTCAGTTATGCCTCTCAACTGCGCCAGGTCCTGCCAAATCGTCACGAGCTGAATGCCGTGCGAGGCGCAGGTGGCAGCCAACCCGTCCAACTCGGTCAGGGGGGCGATGTGCGCCGCCTCATCCAACACGACCAGCAGCGGAGGATCGAGCGGCTTCCCGGTACGGGTCGCTTCGGCAAAGGCGTGGGACAAGACTCGTTGGGTCAGCGCCGTGAAGAACCCTTGCAGTCGGCGCTGATCATGCGACGGCGCGCAGAGGTACAGGGTGTTGGCGCTCCCGAGCAGCGAGCGGGGCTCGAATCGCGAACCGGGGAGGGGCGACGAAGTGGCGAAGGGCGCCAAAATGGTCTCGGCCGTGGTGTACACCGAACTCCGGGTGCGATCGTCACGACACCAGGTCGCCCGGGCGGCGTCCAGCGCCTCCATGGTCCCCGTCGACTCCAGGATGAACGAGACCTCGCTGGCTTCCTGGGTGTCCACCCAGCGCACGACATCGGCCATGGTCCGCTTGTCCCGTGCCGCCGCGAACAGCAGAGGCGACAACAACTTGGCCGCGTTGGCATTCCAGAACTCGCCGTCCGCCGTCGTGCCCTCGACACGGGCCGACTGGGCCAGGTCGGTCGCGGTGGCCCGTGCCCCTTCCCAGGTCCCGCAATCGCCGAGGGGCGACCAGTAGCTGGGGCGAGCGCTGGTTGATCCGGCCGGATCGATGCACCAGACCGAGCCGCGACCGGAACGACGACCAAGGGTGTGATGGAGCAGGTCGCTCTTCACGCTGGCCGCCACCACCGGACCGTCCCAATCCAGAATGGCCGGTACGGCCAACGACGTCGTCTTGCCGCTCTGGGTCGGTCCGACCACGACGACGGATTGGGCCCGTTCGGCCACCACCCGTACCGGCTTGAGGGCGCTCGGCATCGTTCCCAATGACAAGCGGCCCGGATGATCCTCACCCAAGGGCAACAGGATGGCCTTCAGTTCCGTCCGGCGAGCCCAGTGAGCACCGCGCGGCGTCCCCCGACCGGTGCGCTCCCTGAGTGATCGCCACTCGTGTCGCGATGATGCAGCAGCGAACAACACGCCACCCATCGCCAATGGCACGATCACCGAGGTCAGCGACGACACCAGTCAGTGCCCCATCATGGCGTGGTCGGTATTGACCAGCAGGTGTTCCATCCGACTCATGCGGTGCTGGACCAGGAAGGATCGTTGCCCCACCTTCCACAGCGCCACCCCTCGGCGTAACTGGGGCAGGAGATCGGACTCGGTGGTCGACAACGACAGCAGGTTCGACGCCGCCGTCAACTCGCCGGGTGATTGCGCGTACACCACCCGGGTCTCGGAGTCAGCCAGGAGTCCATGGGCCAAGGCCACCTGCTCGGAGTCGGACGCCCCCACGGATTGCAGGTCCGAGACCCGGTGGAGGACGGCCACGTTGGATACCCCGAACGCCCGCGACAGTTTCCAGGACGATTGCAACCAGCGAGCCACTCCGAGGTTGGACAGGATGGCCCACGCTTCATCCACCACCAGAAACCGCTGCGCCGAATAACCCGACTCGTTGGAAGTTCGCGAGAGGGCGGACTGCAACCACGCGGTGGCACAGGCCATGAGCACGCCCAAGGCGGGTGAGGTGTAGAGCGCCGAGAGATCCAACACCACTAAGGGTGCCGAGAGATCCAGCCCCTCAGTGGTCGGTCCATCGAACATGCCCCGCAGGTCACCCTGCACCAGGCGCCGTAACTCAAGCGCCACATCTCGCCCGTCTTCGAGCAATCGGACCCGATCGGTGCGAAGACCTTTGGCGGCCAGCGCGGTCGGGGCCAACAGCGCATCCACGACCGTGGGCACGATCGGTATGCCCGTGGCGCTGGCCGTCGTCAGGGCCACGCCCAAGGCGGCGCGCTCACGTGGGAGCAGTGGCCGCCCCAGACAGGCACTGGCCAAGGAGCCCAGCAACTCGATCTGCCGACGGGACGACGAATCTTCCGAGTCGCCAACTTGATGGACGGGATCCAACGGGTTGAGCCGGATTGAGCCCCCGGGTCGAAGCGCCACCGGCCGCACTCCCCAGGCGGCCGCTAAATCGCCGTACTCACCCTTCGGATCAACCACCCACGCCCGACGACCGAACACGGCCTGGCGCCACAGGAAGGTCTTGACGAAGGCGCTCTTACCCCGACCGATCTGACCAAACACAACCATGTTGGGATTGGAGACCACGCCCTGGGCGTAGAGCTCGAAGGGGTCATAGACGAAGGATCCACCGAGAAGGTCGTCGCCGACGACCACCCCGCGTTGGCCCAACCCGGACTCGGCAATGAAGGGGTAGGCCGCTCCGAGGTGCCGGGTGGTGACCTGATGAGCCGGGAGGCGAGGCCCACGAGCGGTGATCATGCAAAGGAACGGTCGCCGAAGCCTCTCATGAAGGACCCAATGGCCACGTCCCAACGTCGATTGATTGATGCGGCTGTCGTACCGAGGCGTCGAGCCCTCTCGGCGGCGGCCAGGCCTTGAATCAGCGCCACCAGTACGTGCGCCACATCGGTCTCGTCACCGACGATCACGCCGCCCTCGATACAGCGACGGACCCTTTCGATCATGAACTCCCGCACTGATCCACTGGCGCGGCGCTGGGATGCACTGGGATCAAAATCGGTGAAGGGAGAGGAAAACATCACCTCGGACAGGACGGGGTGTTCGCCCATGAACGCTCGATAGTTCCGAATGGTCTGCACCAGTGCATCGGCCGGGTCATCCGAGTCGACCAGTGAATCGAGCTGTTGGCGAAGTTGTCGAAATCCTTCGAAGTACAGCTCTCGCAACAAGCCACCCTTGTCACCGAAAAGCTCGTAGACGGCCGAAGTCGATGTTGCCGCCTGGGCGGCCACACTTCGTGTGGTGAAGGCTGCCACCCCCTCTCGTTCGAGGAGGTCCAGCGCCTGCGTCAGTAGCCGAGCCTGCAGTTCGGGGGTGCGCTGCTTAGTCCGAGGCACTGGTCACCGACGGCCGCATATCGAAACCTTGTTTCGAAACATCGTTTCAATATAGCCTCTGGACCTGAGACCGAGTGACCAGGAGCGGCCATGTCAGAGCTTGTGACCTACGAACTTTCCGGGGGCATCGCCACCATCACCATGGATGACGGGAAAGCCAACGCCTTCTCCATCCCGATGCTGCAAGCCATCCATGCCGCCTTCGATACGGCCGAAGGGGACCAGGCGGCGGTTGTGCTCACCGGACGCCCGAACTACTTCTCGGCGGGCTTCGACTTGAAGGTCTTCACGAGTGGCAACGACCAGGTACTGGAAATGCTGACCCTCGGCGCCACATTGGCCGAGCGAGTGCTGACGTTTCCCAGGCCGGTCGTGGTGGCCGCCACGGGACACGCCTACCCGGCCGGTGCGTTTCTCCTGCTGTCGGCCGACATGCGGATCGGCGCGGATGGTCCGTTCCGGATCGGCCTGAACGAAGTGCGGATCGGTCTCACCGTCCCCTGGTTCGCTATCGAGATTGCGCGTCATCGGCTCCACCCGGCCTATTTCGATCGAACCGTGGTGAATGCCACCATGTACAGCCCGCACGAAGCCATCGCCCCGGGATTCCTCGACCAGGTGGTGACTCCCTCTGAGCTGAAGGAGGCCAGCGTTGCGGCGGCCCAGTCCTTGCTGGAGCTCGACATGGCCGCTCATGCGGCCACCAAACTCCGCGCCCGTCAAAGTGCGATCACTGCACTGCGACAGGCCATTGCCACCGAGCTCACGGCCGAGAACTTCGCAGTGGCCTAAGTCTCGCCCTCGGTAGAACGATCGACGCTCGTCCGACGGCGCCCTCGGAAGGCGCTGGACACCAGAAACAAGATGGCCAGCACCGGGAGCAGCACATAACCAGCCCAGTGATGGTGCCCAATAAGCAGGGCAGCACCAACGATGACCAGTGTGGCCACGAACAACTCCGGGGTGTCACCCACCAGGAAGTCCCACCAAAAGAGCCCGAAGGCACGCCCCCACCGTTTGATCAGCGTCATGGATGGACCTGCTCCTGCGTGGTCTCGGGCGTGGTCAATCTCCCTGGCAAGGTGCGCATCCACTGCGTAGCCACCGCGGTGACCACGACAAAGACGCCGACCAAACCGATGATGGCGAGATCGCTGCCCGGCCAATGCACCCCTGCACCTTCACCGACCCAGAACAGGCCGAAGCTGGTCAACATGATGCCGACCACCGTCTTGATCAGGTTCTCCGGCACCTGCGAGAGCTGCTTGGCAACCACGATCCCAACCAGGCCGACGAGCACGGCGGCGACCCCCGCCGCGACCGCCGCGATCCCCAAGCGATGCTGACTGGCCCCGAGGCTCACCACGATCAGCACGACTTCGGTGCCTTCGAGGAAGACACCCTTGAAGGCCACGGC
Organism: uncultured Acidimicrobiaceae bacterium; assembly: GCA_963730785.1. Lineage (GTDB taxonomy): Bacteria > Actinomycetota > Acidimicrobiia > Acidimicrobiales > RAAP-2 > Bog-473. The sequence continues at coordinate 14,335 of CAVSTF010000007.1, read as the reverse complement.
GAATCCGACCGCGTCACGTCGTGCCTTCGTCGTGCCATCTGACGCCCCGGTGGACAGTTCCGCTGTGGTGGCCGCGAAAATGGCGTCCTCATCGTGCAGCGCCTTGTGGCCGCTGGCCCGCAGTATCGACTTGCGCAGCCACGAGAGGCCGAGCACCAACAAGAGCGAGCCGACTACCACCCGCAAGGCATTGATGGGGACGTAGTGGATCAGCGGCACCCCCACGGCGAGCACGATGACCGCCAGCACGGCCGCTGCTGCGGCCGCTCCTTCGAGAGCGGACCGCCACCCTCTGGTGACGCCGGCGGCCACCACGATGGTCAGCGCTTCGACCATCTCCACCGTGCTGGCCCCGAAGACGGCCAGAAGCAAAATGACGGTCGAGGAGGTGTGCACACCCCCACCATGTCCTATTACCCGGGTTACTTCAATCCCCGGCCGAGCGGCAACGTGCAGGTAAAGGCAGCCGACTGGTCGCCATAGAGACGGCGGAGGACCAGGCGGCACTGCCCGGCCACATGCATGATGGCATCGCAGGCCGCCGACAATTCCGACTCGGTCGGGGCGGAAACCGTCACGTAACCCGAATAGCGGAACGAAGCATGGCCGTCAGCCAGCTCGGCCTCGCTCCGGGCCAGGACCTCCGACTCCCGGGAGTGCCGCACGGTGGACATGAACCCGCCCCGCCGTCGCAACTCGGCATCGGCCAAGTCAGCCGTCCGCGAAGCCTCGACCTTCCGCACTGCCTTCTCCGGCCCCACCGGCTCCATCACCATGGACAGCGTGGCCCGGGTCGAGCCCAACAACAGCGGGGCCAGGAAGTCGCTGCGCACCTCCGAGCGAGGCCATTCCGCCACCCAGTAGGTGGCGTGCCACAGACCGTTCACCCTGACCCGTGACCATTCCTCCTGCATGGCCATCGGCCAAGGATCCACATCAGGGGCCGGATCGATCGCCGGGCCGACTTCGGCCTCATAGGTCCGCTCGAAGAGCCCGGCCAGTCGGTCCGCCGTGAGCACGCCCTCGACCACCACGTCGGCATCGGCCAATACCCGCACCAACGAGCGCAGTTCGCGCTGCAGCACCTCATAACCCAGTTGGATCGTCTTCTGCTGGCGCACCTGCACGGTCAGGACGACGTCGTGCACACAGGTGTCGGCATTGCAATTCCGCCAGCAGCGCGTCGTACGACGCCATGCACGCCGAACCCGGATCGGTGAGGGCTTCGGCCTCCAGGTACCGACGCACCCCGTGACCCTCATCGGGAAACGAGGCCGCCAACCACTGCACCCGCCGAACGGGGGACCCGTCGCGAGCCAACGAGGCCAAGACGGCGGACCAGCCCGCCACCCGTCGATCCTGCTCGTCGAGGCCCAACAGGGCGAAGCTCTGCCCTCGCAGCGACAACGCGGCAGTCAAGGTGCGTTGACGGGTGTCGTGCACCACTCCCATTTCCGGCCGTCCGGCGCTCAGAATGCGCACGCCGGACAAGACGTCCATCCGTCGACGACCCTGGGGTCGGAGTCCAGCCGCGCTCCAGCGCACGACGACCGGCGTCCATTCGTCACCCGCACGACCGGCGATCGGCCAGGTCGCCAGGGCGACGCACGTCCCCAGCACGACGAGGGCGACCACCACACCGATGCCGTTGGCGTCAGCCTGCAGGACCACAATGCCCGACCACCAATCCAACGGCGACGGTGATGATCTGCCCGGCCCGCAGACCCGCCAGGGCGCCGCTTCGCTCACGCGTCCCGAATCGGTAACGGGCACTCTCGACGGCCGTCATTGGGTTCTCGGCGTGCGATCGCCGTAGCGCACGAACTTGATGCCCACCCCGCCGGCGTTGTGGATCTTGATGTACTTGTTGTCTCTGGGGCCCGGGTTGCCGATGAACGGACCGTCCTCCTCATTCGGTTCCACCTCACCCGATTCCGCCTTTGGCGTGCGAGCCGGCCTCATCGGATTGGGTCCCTTGGGCCGGTTCTTCAGTGCTTCGAGGTCGGCAATCGCATAGGCATTGTCGGGACCCGGATCCATTGAGACCGATCCGTCCGGGTGGTCGGTTCGGCGATTCTTGAACCGGGCATCGTCATCCACCTCGGTGTGGTGCATCCTTCCTCCTTTGTCCGAAGTGCTGGTGGGTTTCGTGCTGCCACCGGCCGCAAACTGCGCCGTCCCGACCGATCCGGCTTGGGCCAGGAGACGGTTCCCTCCTTGGGTTTCGCGGGCGCCTTCCAGCGCCTGCCGGGCGGCCGAGCGAGGCGCTCGGGTCAGGGCAGCGGTACCGCGCGAGCGCAGGCCATCCAGGTGACCGACCGCGCCCGCTTCGACCATCGGAATGAGCCGAAGAATGGAGAAGGGGACAAAGGTGGCCAGCACCAGCAGTGCGCCTCCGGCCAACACGCCGGCGAACCCGGAGCCGGCATCGCCCGTCCCCGCCGTGCCCGACGAGATGGCACCGGCCGCCAAGCTGAGCGTGGCCACAATCACGAACTTCGACAGGATCAACGCGGCCAGCGTTTCCACCAGACGCCGGCACATGTGCGAGACGGCCGGCCACACCAGGGTGGCCAGCGCCAAGGGGAGGAAGAGGACGGCGGCGTAGACGGCGGCGGCCCGAATCAGGAGTTCCAGCCATAAGACAAAGGCACCGATGGCGACCAACAAGCCGACCAGTAACACGACGAAGGTGGCCATGTCCGGATCGGCGACCGAAAGCACCAGTCCCTTGGCCAGGCCGGTCAGCAACGTCTTGAGGTCGGAGCCGGCCCCTCCGGCCACGGCATTCGACATGGCGTCGGTGACGGCCAGACACATGCGCACCACCTGAATGCCCACCACCCCCAGCAGCAGCGCCAACGGCAGCTGGACAAAGAAGACCCGCAGCAGATGCGATGCGCTCTGCTTGTAGATGGCCTGCATCGTCGATACGAGGAGCAAGGGCAACAACACCACTCCCGACAACGCCGCCATCTCCTGGTAGTGCTGGGTGAACCAGCCGGCTCCCACATTCACCGTGGTGGTACTGACCAGGACGTCACCGATTTGGGCCAGCAACCATTCGGCGCCGCTGGCCACCCATTGGCTCAACCCGCTCAGGACGGCGTTCACCCCGTCCGAGGCGACCGAACCGCTCAGCGAGAGAATCTGGCAGGCCGGATCGATGACCTTGATCCCGGGGCAACTCTCGGCAGCCGAGGCCAAGGTCACGACATGGAGCATGGGCAGCACCGGCGGTCAGTTGACCGTGTTGCCGGCGCTGAAGAAGAAGTTGACGATGTGGGGTGCGGCCCCGATGAGGAGGGCGGCCAGACCGGAGACGAGCACGGCCCGCCGACCCACCATCGATTGCTGGAAGTTCTGCGAGTGCACACCCAGGGCCCATGCCGCCGCCCCGATGACCAGGCCGGCCAGTGCGGCCACCAGGGCCCATGCGCCGAGGCCGTTGACCAACGTCTGCAACTCGCTGCTGCCCGGGAGCCCGGTCAGATCCGGATGCATGTTGACCTCGTTGTCGGACCCGGACGACGCCAGCAGCAACCAGATCATGAAAACCCTCCGTCCAATTCAGCGGTTCCGGGGGTTCCGGGGCCGCTCTATGGGCAAGAACGGTTCATGTACTTTCAGTGATTCCCACCTGATCCAGGGCCGTCCCCTGATCTCGTGTTCGCCGGGACTCCCCAGCCCTGTCATATTGGGTGTGTGCTCGGCAGCGGGGAACTGGTTGCGCTCAGCAACTCCAGGATGACTGAGTGGATTGCCGGCGCGGCTGTCTTCTACCTCCTGACCATCGTGGTGACCGCTCGGATTGGTCGCCGATCGGGTCGCCGAGCCATCTCACAGCGGTTGACCGCCCTTGGTTCCCGGTTGGGCCTCGACCCACCGGAGGATGAGACCAATATTGAGACCGCGCTGGCCTACCTCGAGCAGGTCACCGGCGGCGCCGCGCAGGCCGTGACCGAGTCCAGCTCGGACGCCATCCGGCTCAGGCGCTCGCTCGATACGTTGACCCAAGGCGTCGTCCTCTGCGACGAGAACGGCACCGTCATCTACCGCAACGGGCGGGCCAACGCCCTCATGGTGTCCCGCCATGGCGATGCCCTGGCTGCGCAAGCCGTGACCGAGCTCCTGCAGGATGCCTGGCACGAAGGCACGGCCGAACGGACGCTGGATCTCTATGGGCCACCCCGGCGGACGCTGCAGGTGCGGGCCCGGCAGATCGACGATGGTCGCCGTCCCCTCGGGGTGATCGCCCTCATTGAAGACGTCTCGGAACGGCGGCGCCTCGAAGAGATCCGGCGCGACTTCGTGGCCAATGTGAGCCACGAGCTCAAGACCCCCATCGGCGCCCTCGGTCTCCTGGCCGAAACCCTGATTGACGAGCCCGATGTGGACGTGGCTCAACGCCTGGCCGGCCGGATCCACAACGAGGCGTTCCGCGTCAGCCGCATCATCGATGACCTGCTCGACCTGTCCCGGATTGAGTCCGAAGAAGCACCGCAACGTGAGCCCGTGCTGGTCAACCTGGTCATGGCCGATGCCATTGAGCGGGTCCGGGCCGCCGCCGATCAGCGCGGCATTGAGATCGTGCTGCACGAACCATCGCCGCCGGTCGCCGTCATGGGCGAGCGCCGCCAACTCGTCTCCGCCATGCACGCCCTCTTGGAAAATGCCATTACCTACTCCTACGACAACTCCAAGGTCGTGGTGTCTGGCACCGTCTCCCGGGCCGCCGGCGCGACCCAGAGCGGTACCAGCTATGAGCCGTCCGCCGCCGAGGCTCCCACATTGGATCCGGCGGCCACCGCGACGTTGTTCGACAATGAAGGCAACCCGTCAGGGGTGGCCGCTTCGGAGGTCACTTGGAACGCCGCCGCCTCAAGCAGCACGGCCCCACTCGAAGGTGAACCGTCAATACTGGGCGGGAGCGACCCTTCGACCTCAACGCCGAATTGGCGCACGGAAGACAGGGACACGGTTCGACTTTCCGTCCAGGACTCAGGCATCGGAATTCCGGCCCGCGACCTCGATCGCATCTTTGAGCGCTTCTACCGAGTAGACCATGGGCGCAGTCGCGACACCGGCGGCACCGGCCTTGGACTCTCGATTGTTCGCCACGTGGCCAACAATCATCAGGGCTGGGTCGATGTCGAGTCACGCGAGGGCGAAGGATCTGCCTTCAGCCTCGTCTTGCCCTTGCAGGCAGAACGCATCCAATGACCAAAACCAAAAAGTCCGACCGCAGAGCCGCCGACGACGGCCCCATCAAGGTCCTGCTGGCCGAAGATGAGGAATCGTTCATCGACGCGCTCATGATCGGCCTGACCAATGAAGGCTTCCGGGTCACCGTCGCCCGCGACGGTATGGAAGCCATCCGCTTGTTCGAGGAAACCGATCCGGACATCCTCCTGTTGGACCTGATGCTGCCCAAAATGTCGGGCATCGATGTCTGCCGGGCCGTGCGAACCCAATCCAGGGTCCCCATCATCATGGTGACCGCCAAGGGCACTGAAATCGACACCGTGGTGGCGCTCGAAATGGGTGCCGACGACTACGTGACCAAGCCCTACCGCTTGCGCGAGCTGGTCGCCCGCATGCGCGCCGTCATGCGCCGGGCGCCGGGCGGACCCGATGCCATTGCGCCGACCTCGGTCGATGCCGGTTCCGAGGGCATGTGGGAGTCGAACAGCATCAAGATGGATTTCGACCAACGACGGGTCTTCGTCCGCGGCGAAGAGGTCCATCTACGCCGCAAGGAATTCGAACTCCTGCGCCTGTTGATCGAGAACTCCGGACGGGTCCTCACCCGGGACGTCCTGATCGACCGCGGTCTGGGGCACCGACTACATCGGCGATACCAAGACGCTCGACGTGCACATCAAGCGGCTGCGCTCCCGGATTGAGTCCGACCCTTCGGTGCCGATCCTCATCACCACCGTGCGTGGCGTTGGCTACCGCTTCGCCTCCGACGCCACCTGAGCGAAGCCGGCTTACGGCGCCTTGATCAGTAGCTCGCCCCGCATATAAGGCGATAGGCACTCGGGGAGCAGAACCGTGCCGTCTTCCTGCAGACCGTTCTCAATGAGGGCGGCCCAAATCCGGGGCCAGGCCAAGGCCGATCCGTTCACCGTGTGCACCAGCTGCGGTGACCCGCCACCGCTCGGCCGGTAACGGACCTGGGCCCGGCGAGCCTGGTAGTCGCGATACCAACTGGTCGAGCTGACCTCGAGCCACTTGTCGACGCCCGGGGAGTACACCTCAAGGTCGAAGGTCCGGGCCGAGGGTCCGCCGAGGTCGCCGGTGCACAGATCGAGCACGCGGTAGCGCAGCTGCAGATCCTGCAGGAGCGACTCGGCTCGCTGCAAAATGTCCGCCTGAGCCTCCAGCGCCTGATCGGGCGTCGTGTAGGCAAAGAGTTCAACCTTGTCGAACTCGTGCACCCGCAGCAGACCCCGGGTATCCCGTCCCGCCGATCCGGCTTCGCGCCGGTAACACGCCGTGGCGGCCGTGAAGCGCAGCGGCAGGACCGACTCGTCGAGAATGTCCCCGCGGTGCATGGAGGTCAACGGCACTTCCGCCGTCGGGATGGCCCACAGGTCGTCACGCTCGAGGTGGTAGGCGTCGTCGGCGAACTTGGGCAGATGACCGGTGGAGACCATCGTCTCCGTCAGCACCACCGTCGGTGGGCGAATCTCTTCGTAGGTCGGGGTGTGCCGGTCGAGCGCCAGGCTGGTCAGCGCCCGCAAGAGGCGAGAGCCAGCGCCCCGGTAGAGGGGGAACATGGAGCCGGAGAGCTTGGCGCCGCGTTCCATATCGAGCAGTTGCAACGACAGACCGATCTCCCAGTGCGGCACCGACTGGTGCGCCAGCCGCTCCGGTTCAGGCGCACCCGCCTCCTGTCCCGGCCACCAGCGGCGAATTTCGACGTTGTCGGCCTCACTGGCCCCGTCGGGCACTTCATCGGACGGAATGTTGGGCAGATAGAGCAGCCCTTGGCGGACCTTTTCGCCCTCGACCTCAGCCTCGGCCGAAGCGGCGCGCTCTTCCTCACCCAGTCGACGACTCTCGGCACTGACCTGGTCCGCCCGCTCCTGGTCGCCGGCCTTACGCGCCTCGCCAACTTGGCGGGAGAGTGACTTGACCTCGGATCGTAGGGCCTCGGCACGGGTCAAGAGGGCTCGGTGGTCCACATCGGCGGCGATGACGGCGTCCACCTCGGCGCTCTCCACACCCCGGCGAGCCAGCGCGGCCTTGACGGCGTCGGGATCGTCGCGCAGGAGGCGAATATCGATCATGCCTGCTCAAAGTAGCCTGCGTCGCCATGCCCGCCGTTCAGGACCCTGCGGTGAGCGCCATCGGTCTGACCATCCGTTACGGCGCCAATCAGGAGGTCACCGCGGTCGACCATCTCAATCTGACGGCCCAGGCCGGCGAAGTCCTGGTCGTGCTCGGCCCCAACGGAGCGGGCAAGACATCGACCATTGAGGCGCTCGAGGGCTACCGCCCGATCACCGAGGGTCAGGTATCGGTGCTCGGACTCAACCCGACCCGGGACCACGCTGCGCTGACCCGGCGTATGGGGGTGATGCTGCAAAAGGGTGGCGTCTATCCGATGCTGGGACCCCGCCAGGCCCTGGACCTCTTCGCCAGCTACTACCCGGATCCCATCGCCACCGACGAACTACTCGACCTGGTGTCGCTTCGAGCGGTGGCAGCCACGTCCTGGCGTCACCTCTCGGGCGGCGAGCAGCAGCGACTGTCGATGGCCCTGGCCTTGATCGGGAAGCCTCAGGTGGTCTTTCTCGATGAGCCCACCGCCGGGGTCGACCCCGAGGGTCGGCTGGCCATCAGAGCAGGTCATCTCCGATCTCCGTTCGAACGGCGTCTGCGTGATGTTCACCACCCATGAGCTCGATGAAGCCGAAAAGCTGGGTGACCGCATCGTCATCCTCTCGTCGGGGCGGGCGGTGCTCGAAGGCACCCCCAGCGAACTGACCGGCAACAGCACCTCCGACACGGCCACGTTTCGGGCCCCCGAAGGTCTGGACACCACCTCACTCGCCGCCGCCCTCGGTCAAGGCACGACCGTCAGCGAGACCGCGCCCGGCGTCTACCGGATCATCGGCGCATCGGGACCAGCCGCCACCGCTGCCTTGGCCACCTGGTTGGCCGCTCGCGATGCGGCACTCATCGACTTCTCCGCTGGGCGAAGTCTGGAGGACGTCTACTTCGAGGCGGTCGGCCCGGCGGCCCGCCAAGCGCCTGAACCTGATGCACCGACTCGACGACGCCGGTCAGGACGGCGGCGCCAATGAGTGCCCTGTTGGCCCAGACCAAGGCCGAGGTCTACATGACGCTGCGGCGGGGCGAGACGCTCCTGTTGACGGTCGGGATCCCCGTCATCTTCCTCATCTTCTTTTCCACCGTCCATGTCGTGTCGACCCCGACGCACAAGGCGGTCAATTTCTTCGTGCCCGGCATTCTGGCGCTGGCCGTGATGTCGACCGCCATGGTGTCGCTCGGCATCGCCACCGGCTTCGAGCGCGGCTACGGCGTGTTGAAGCGGCTGGGGTCAACCCCGCTCGGACGACCACGACTGCTGGCCGCCAAGACCATCACCATTTTGGTGGTTGAACTCATTCAGGCCATCGTGCTGATCCCGGTCGGACTGCTGCTCGGCTGGAGTCTGGGGACCAACGCCAACTCGTCGTGCGTGCTGGCCGCCGTCGGCACCGTCCTCCTGGCCACCGTGGCCTTCGCCGGTATTGGCCTTTTCATGGCCGGCGTCCTGAAGGCCGAGGTCAACCTGGCCGCGGCCAACGGCTTCTACCTGGTGCTGCTCCTCCTGGGCGGCATGATCGTGCCCATCGGCAAGCTGCCCGGTGGGATGGCCTGGTTGGCCAAGGTCCTCCCGGCCGATGCGCTCTCGGCGGCGCTGCACGCCAGCTTGGGCTCGGGATCGGCGGTGCCCCCGCTGTCCTGGCTCGTGCTGGCCATTTGGGCGGTGGTGGCGCCCGCCGCCGCCGCCATCAGCTTCCGCTGGGAATGAGCTGCCGCTCGTCGGCCTTGAAGACGGCGGCTGAAATCGGTCCGGCCACGATCTTCTTGATGATGCCGTTGCCGTCAACGAACACCGCATAGGGATCGCCGGTGAAGTAGAAGTCGCCGTTGGTGATCTTCAGGTTCTGGTCGTAGGCGACCGGGAAGGTCACCCCACTACGACGGATGAACGATTTGGCGGTACCCAAGGCATCCTCGCTGTCCACGCCGATCACGCTCACGTTCGAGAGTGAGCCGCCGGCCGCATCTTGCTGTTGCACCTGCGGCGGCGATGGGAGGGAGTTCGGTGTGGCAGATGGTGCACCAGTTCCCGAAGAACATCAGCACCGCCGGCTTGCCAGCCGGAAACCGGCACATCGACTGATCCGGCTCCGTTCAGCCGTTCGGCCGAGAACGAAGGCACCTATCCCCCGCGTGCGAGGAGGCCCGTTCTTGGTGCTTTTGGTGCCCAGGTTGGTGAAGAGGCCGACGCCGATGACGATCGCCGCCAGGACCCCCATGAAGATGAACGCCCGGCGACGCTTCGGCGCCGCCAGCGGTGCTGGAGAATCCCCGGTCGAGGTGGTGGTCACAGACTCAATGAATGTGATTGCGGATCAACACGTCGCCCGCCATGGCGACGAACAGCACCGTCAGGTACGTGATGGAGTAGCTGAACACCCGCATGGCGTCTTTCCCGGTCACCAGCTCCTCGGCGAGCCAGGCTCCAGAGGCGAGTGGTCATGATCATGAATCCGGCACCGAGTACGCCGGCGATCACCATGTACACGAGGCCGAGGTGGGCCACCGGTCCGAAGAGGAGCGAGATGCCGACCAGGAGCACCGTGTAGAGCAGGATCTCCCGGGTCGTGCGCTTCATGGACGCCACCACCGGCAACATCGGCACGTCCGCCGCCGCATAGTCCTCCTTGTACCGCACGGCCAACGACCAGAAGTGCGGAGGAGTCCAGATGAAGATGATGGCGAAGAGAATGATCGGTGCCCACGACAGGCTGTTGGTCACCGCGGCCCAGCCGACCAGTACCGGTACGGCACCGGCGGCACCACCGATCACGATGTTCTGCGATGAGCGTCGCTTGAGCCAGAGCGTGTAGACGAAGACGTAGAAGAGCGTGGCGGACACCGCCAGCACGGCCGACAGAAGATTGACGGCCAGCCAGAGCTCGGCAAAGGCCAGTACCTCGAGCGTGATGGCGAAGACGAGCGCCGCCGTGGGCGTCATGGCCCCAGTGACCAGTGGGCGCTGCTTGGTCCGGTTCATCAGCTTGTCGATGTCACGGTCCACCACCATGTTGATGGCGTTGGCCCCACCGGCGGCCAGGGTGCCTCCGAGCAGGGTGGCCAGCATCAACCACACCGATGGCAGGCCATGCTTCGCCACCACCATGGTGGGCAGAGTGGTGACCAGGAGAAGCTCAATGATCCGAGGCTTCGTCAGCGCGACGTAGGCGCCGATGGCTGACCACCCGCGTTTCTGACCCGTTTGGACGGGCGCGAGGGATGACATCCCTCCCAGCCTACGACCAGGCACTCGCTTCTTACCAAGCGAGGGCTGCCGGTACGATTGGGCCAAGTGCCGTCACGCCGCCCCATCGTCGTCTCCCCGACCCTCAGCCATCGCCTGAATCTCCTGGCCATGGCTCTTGGTGGCGCTCATTGTGATCACCGGCGGGGCCGTGCGTTTGACCGGTTCCGGGCTGGGCTGCGCCGATTGGCCCGAATGCTCCGTCGGTCACCTGACGCCCGCCCTGCAGTTTCACGGCCTGGTCGAATTCGGGAATCGCCTGGTCACGGTGGTCCTGACCATCGCCGTGGCCGCCTCGTTCCTGGGGGCGATCTTCCGCCGACCCCGCCGAACCGATCTGATCTACCTGAGCGGTGGACTCGTGGTGGGCGTACTGGCCCAGGCCGTGCTGGGCGGGATCGTCGTCTACACCAAGCTCAATCCCTATCTGGTCATGGTCCACTTCTTCGCCACCATGCTGTTGCTGACCGATGCCGTGGTGCTCGTCCACCGGTCACGCCGTGACTACCGACCCGGGCTCGGCCCGGCTCATCATTCCGCGCAACCTGCTCAAACTGCACTACGTCGTCCTGGCCGTACTGGCGCTGGTCATTGCGGCCGGCACGGCCACCACGGGAGCCGGACCCCATGCCGGCGACGCCTCCGGACAGCAAGTGGCGAAGCGGATTCCCATCGCGCTCCGGGACATGGCCGAGCTCCATTCCAGCTTGGTCATGCTGCTGGTCGGGCTGACCATCGGCCTGGTCGTCGGCTTCCACCTGGTCGACGTGCCCGAGCGAGTTCGAAAGGGCGGCCGAATGCTGTTGGCCGTCATGGTGGCCCAGGCTGCCGTGGGCTACACCCAGTACTTCACCCATCTCCCAGCGCTGCTGGTTGAGGTGCACTTGGCCGGAGTGACCATCCTGGTGGTCGGCGCGGTGAAGTGCTTCCTGATCTGCACCTTCCATCCCCCCGAGACGATTGAGGTGCCGGCCGAGGTGCCGGCGGCCCAGGACAGGGTTCCCGTCCCGGCCCGATAGGCTCTTCCCTTCGTGCGATCAGCACCGGTTCACGCCGATACCGATCGACAGGCCCCCATCGTCTAGCGGCCTAGGACACCGCCCTTTCACGGCGGCAGCACGGGTTCGAATCCCGTTGGGGGTGCTCGGTGAGCTTGACCGCACCGGCTCTTGAGAGCCGCCTGGGCGGTCCGGACTCACGCAGCGACGAAACGCCGCGCTTGTTGTACCGTTCGGTTTCTGACCGTAGAGAGGAGCGCATATGGCGGTACATCCAAACTTCGCAAAGACGCAGGCGACGTGGGACCAAATCAACGACGGGGACTATACGCACGCGCTCGATGACATTCGTGACGATGTGGTTCTTGACAACGGGCCTGGGGCCGGCAAGTGGCGACACATCGAGGGCAAGGACGCCTACGTCAACATGATGATGGAATTCATCCCGCTTTTTGGTGACACCTGGAACCAACGAGGGACATGTGTCTACGCGGACGATCGGACGTCCGTCTCTCTGGTCGAGGAGACGGGCAAAGTGGTGTCGGGGGACAGTTTCGAGAACATGGCCATCTGGATTTCGCGCTTCGACCAGGACGGAAAGATCGACCGCCAATGGACCGTCGACCTTGACCACGAGGCCCTCGAGTCCTTCTGGGAACGAAACTCGTGACGGAGTGCTCCATGGTTCATCACGTGAGAAGTGAAGCCAAGATCTGAACGAACTTGGGGTCGGTGATTCGGCCAGCCAGCCCAGTGAAATCGTCGGCCACCCGTCCCCGCCAGTTCGAATACCGTCCCGTTGGGGGTTTCCTGGCCTATTCCGGCTCTTCGGATCTCAGCGGGGAGCCCCTATGCCCCGTGAGCCGAGAACGTGGCTGATGCTCTCTATATGGCCGTGCCCGGTGGGCTGGTCCCGAATGCAGCAACTAGGCCGCGAGACAGCCGTCGAAGTAATCGGCCAGCTGGCGCAACTGCGACGCTCCGTCGCCACAGAACGTCGGCCAGCGGGCTGGGACCTGTGGCAGCCCTAGCCATCGGTCCCGTGGGAGGCGCCGAACGCGCCTCGATGCTCCTGGCAAGCCACGGACTTACTCCAGCACAGCGCCGAGTGGCACAGCTCGTTTTGCGGGGACACACCACTCGCCAAATGATGCTTGAACTCAGCATCAGTGAGTACACGGTCCAAGATCATCTCAAGGCGATCTTCGACAAGCTCGGCGTGAGGAGCCGTCGGGACCTGGTGGCAGCGATCATAGGGCCTCCTGCTTGAACAATGACCTTCCCTGCAGTCATTCGGATCGGATCACCATCGCCGATAGACGATGATGCGCTGGGTGGCCTGGCCAGTGCGCGGGCCGGACCTATCAGCGGAACGACGCTACGGGTCGACGGGGGTCTCCTGCCCTCGGTGTAGGTGCGCTGCCGGCCTCTGCCAGTCCTCGGATCTGCCGGAGCGCGTGGCCAGTCGAAAGTTGCGGCAAGAGGCAAGACGACTCCTCTGGTCGCCCTGAAGTCCTATGCGGAAAGATCGCGCCGCTGCGCCGCCGTCTCTTGGGCAAAGCGGCGGCGGCCGATCAGTCGGTAGAGGAACCGTGCTGGAGGAGGTACCGCGGCCATGAATGCAGCGCGCTCAGCTTCCGACGCGTCTTCGAGAATATGGCCAAGAAACACCAGGAGTCGAGGCTTGCGCAGCGCCGCCATCCCCCGCGCCGCAACCTGCTCCCACTCCTCAGCCGTAAGGGTATTCCCCACGATCGGCAGGACCCGTGACTCCTCAAGATCGAGGTGGTCGCACAACGAGACGCAGAGCTGATCAAGCACGCTCGCGAGTTGTTCTCCTACGGGGGTCGAAGGCGCTTCTACCCACCTCTCGCATAGGGCGCTCGCTCGCTCGAGATCCTGGGCGACAAGAGCGTGTTGCTCGACCATCTGAGCCGCAAGGTCATCGGCCACCTCGGGGCCCCTCGATCGGAGGATGGGCCAGATCAGAAGATCCTCTCCTTCATGATGGTCATGGAGGATCTCGAGCATCTCGCTTCCGTGTGCAGCAATGACAGCGGCACGAGCGCGATCGCTCGAGTCGACTGCCCGGATTTCCAAGGGCAACAGTCTGAACTCCCGCCGGAACGCTCGGTGCACCAGGACCATATTGTGGGTATCACATCCTGGGCTCGATGGGCTTGATGGGCTTGGCATCGGTCCGGCTCCTTTCACGGCTGGGCGGCTTCCTGTTTTCTTGTGTGAAGCGACGGGTGTCATGACGGGTTCTGGCACAGCCATGCGATGGACCTGCTCACGCTCTTAGCTCGGCCACTTCGAGGTCAAACTGTCGCTGACCCACTGATTCGAAGGCCTCGCGCGCCGGTGGCGGCACGTTGCGGAGCATCAGGGCACGGCCCTCTTCGTCGGCCTGCTCAAGGATGTGGCCGAGCATGATCATCCGCCGCTCCACAGCCACGGCCGCAAAGCCGTGCTGGGCCAGCGCATCCCACTCCGCCTGCGACAGATGGGTTGCTGCCAACGGAAGTACCTCTGCTTCCTCTTCATCAAGGTGCGACCGCAGGGCGGCCGCGAGATGCTCGACCCTGCATGCGAGGGCTTCGCCCAGCTCGGCCCTGGCCGACGACGCCCAGCCAGGCAGGAGCTCCCGTACCGTCGCCTGGCCGGCGTCCACCGTCCCGTGCTGCCGTTGCATGCGGTCGAAGAGGTCAGCCTGGTCACGGAGGCGCTCGCGCAGCAGTGGCCATGC
>CAVSTF010000006.1:0-283534 GCA_963730785.1 uncultured Acidimicrobiaceae bacterium | reverse complement strand
GCCAAAGTACTGGTCGAGCATTTGGCCCAAATGGTGAATGATCCGGACTACGACGGGGCCTCGATCGGTGTGCTGTGCCTTTACGAGGAACAGGTCTCACTGGTGAATGAAATGGTGGCCGAAGCTATTGATCCGGCAGAGTGGGAGGAGCACTCCATTGTCGTGGTTAACCCGGACGGATTCCAGGGCGACGAGCGTGATGTCATCCTTTACTGATTGTCGTGGGACAACGATGTGATGCCCCAGTCGGCGTTGTCAGCCAGGCAAATGGATAGTCCGCAAATCCAAGGAATGCTTAACGTCGCTTTCACTCGGGCACGCGATGAGTTCCATATCTTCCACTCAGCACCCATCGAATCCTTCGGGATGGCCGGCGGCCAGCCCGGACCACTTCAGGATTGGCTTTACCACTGCGCCTCAGTGCAACACGAGGGCGGTCAACGGGTCTCAGCCCGGGCCGGCAAGGTGGATTCGGAGTTCCAGCCAATGTCGCCGATGTGTTGCGGGCACGAGGCGTCGACGTACGGCATCAATACCCCGCATGCGGCTTCTCGATCGACCTCGTCTGCGAACTCAACAACGAGAGGGTCGCAGTCGAGTGTGACGGCGAGATCTTCCACCATGACGAGCACGGAAATCTGCGGACCGAGGATCTTGAACGACAGGCCATCCTCGAACGAGCTGGCTGGCGGGTACTGCGGATTCCATATCGACATTGGCGATCCCAACCCGAGATCGAGATTGCCCGGATACTTGCCGGGCTGCAGCTACTAGCCGAACAAGAAGAGGATTTCGAAGACGAGGAAGAATCAACCGTCACCCCGCTGCCATTGTCTCTAGCCGGTGTCGGACCAGCACAAGTCGTCAGCAATTACGAGGCCGCCATAGTGCAATCCCTTCGTGGTGGGCAAAGCCACGGTGAGGCAGAAGTCCTGCGGGCGGCGCTGGTGCACATCGGCCGGCAGAAACTTGGCCCCAAGATCCGCGAAGACCTCGTCGCTGCTGGTCTGCAGCTCGTCCGCAAGGGCATGATCGGCATCGAGGAAGGCGAGTACTTTCTTACCCCCACTGGCAGGAGTGCTGAACTTCGTATCCGCCACGAGCCAAAACCAGTGCGTACTCGATCAGCTCGAGGTGGTTCGTACAATGCCAACTATCGCAGACGGTCCAATACCTACCGACGGCGGCGATATTGAGCATCGCTATTTGCTGGGTTTCGGATTTCTCACTGGTTTACGCGAACTTCAGCGGTGCAATGTCAAGCAAAGTCCCGAGAACTTGGGCAGCTGATACGTCCGAGGATTCGAGGAAGTGGGCGTAGACATTAAGCGTGGTTGCGGCATTGGCGTGGCCGAGACGGCCAGCAACCGTATTGACCGGCACTCCAGCCGCCAAAAGACGGGTAGCAGCGAAGTGGCGTAAGTCATGAAGCCGGACATCCGATAGTCCCACGTCGCCACAAAGACGCATGAACGTGTGTGTGACTCGGTTCGGACGCCACGGTATGCCTCCGTCGGATGAGTCTGAGAAGACAAAGGCGTCAGCAGGAAGCTTCGTCTTGGCAATACGAGCAAACTCCTCACATCTCTGACGCTGCAATTTGAGACTTTGGAGCGTCGTGGGATCAATGGAGATTCGACGACTGGCGTGCGTCTTGGTGTCCTTCTCAACCAACTCGTCGATCCGCTCTCCAACGAGGGAACGTGAAATATTGATGCTTGCAGCCTCCATATCGATGTCAGTCCATCGAAGCGCACACACCTCGCCACGACGGGCGCCAGTGATGACCGCCAATCTAATGAAACAGGCGAGATCGCTTTCGCTTTCATCTGCCTTTGCGATGAGCCTTGCCACATCTTCCGGCTGAGGAATGGTCAACTCGTGCCGAGGCACTCGCGGCGGGGTGGCTCGAACGACGGGACTCGTTCCAATCCATCCCCAGCGAACTGCTTGATTCATAAGCCTGCGCAATAGGGCGTGGATGTGCCGAATGCTCTGGGCGCCGAGCGGGCCGCCATTGCTCTTCCCACCACGCTGCAACTCCGCGTAGAAGGCGTCGATGTCGGCGGCTCGAATCGCCCTCACTTTGGTATTGCCAAACCGAGGCAGAATCCGCTTTTCCAGGAGACGGTCGTATTCGTGCCAAGTTGTTGGCGAGAGGTTCAGCTCTGCGATCGGACGCCACTTATTCACGAGATCGGTCAACGTCCCATCGGTCGTTACCTGGTCGCTGCGACCCGCTTCGAGTAGTAGTTCGGCAAGCCTGTCTTCGGCAAAACGCTTTGTGCCGTGGATGGTGCGAGTTAGGTACACACGTCGCCCGTCGCTCTGTCGACCGGCATAGACCTTTGCCCGCCAGACGTTCTTACCCCGATCCTCCAGATGACCCCTCATCGGGTCTCAAATTATCAGGGATTCCCAAGAGATTCCCATCATCTACGTTACGAGGAACGAAGCAGCGCAAATAGTGCTATTAACCTGCTCCTTTGCGAGCGCCCCCGGCAAGATTCGAACTTGCGCACACGGTTTAGGAAACCGATGCTCTATCCCCTGAGCTACGGGGGCGGGACTGCCGCGTCAACATCCGCGGGGACGTCCGCGCCTTAGGCGTGAGCTAAAGGTTAGATCGAACTCGCCCACTCTCCCAACCTGGATCCCAAATACGGAAAAGTTGGGCGAAATTCGCTCGGATCTCGTTGAGGGAGCCCTCATGGAAATGGTGCCGGAACTCGACTCACAGATATCTGGATATCCATATTTGTCACATAGCTCACACTCGTGCCGGCATGAGACTCGGCGCACCTTGCTAAGGGTTGGGTGAAATTGCCGTTGCGCTAGAAGTCGTCGGTGTGTTGTCTGTGACCGCTGTGGTCGTGGTTGTGGATGGAGCGGGCGACGGCGCTGTTGTTGGCGTCGTTGTAGTCGTTGGACTTGGCGGAGGCGTACTTATTGGCGAGGTCGTGGTGGTGGTTGTTGTTGCTCCGACTGCGGTCGCCACTGTCGACGAAGAGTTCACCGCATTCGTCGTTGGCGTGACCAACGCCGTAGCTTGATTGGCAGTCGCCGTCGAACCGTTTGGCGTATTCGGTGACTCGCCGATGATCGTGTGAACGGGCGCCAGTGGAAGATTGGAGATTCGATTGGTCGTGGGCGAAGTAGCCGGAGCCACTTTCGAGCGACCCGAGGTCGCGGCGCCCGCAACCGGGTTGCGATCCTTTTGTCCCAACACACCGGAACGATCAGAAAGGCTCGGGAGAACCAGCGTGAGCGTTGCCACTACGATCACCCCCGCAGCCCCTGCGACCAATCCCACCCGAGAACGGCTCGTCCACCTAGACCTTCCCGAGGTGGTCACACGCCGCCCATGAAGGTGTCGGACAATGTCCACTTGTGCCGTCACCGGGTCTGCGTATACGACCGGTGCATTTCCGACGGCCATCCCGGCGTTGACCCACGTATTCAGCACCGTAGGGTACTCAGACTCCAGTGTGGCCCGACCTTGAAGCGGTCGGCCCGCTCGCCATAGCGAGCAGTGCGGAAATCTGTGTTTCGTCATTCCCCGAATCAAATGCAGGGGGCATCAACGAGTCGGCCTGACTTGCCTCGTCAAGTGGCCAAGGACTCAGTCTCAGCTGTCCATCTTCAGTTACTCCGATTATCGAAGGTCGCAACACTCCATAGTCGACCCCCGCTAACCGGAAGCAGGCGATTGCCTCTTTGAGTTCGCGGGCAACCTCTGGAAGGTTGACCGCTGGATGCTGGTGGCCTGCTGAGCCGAATATGTCTGCAAAGGTAAAAGCTGGCCGCTCGAATACGACGTAGGGATGCTCCCCAAGATGGCCACTGTCGTAAATGTTGACAATGAACTTCGAGCTGATACGTCCCACTGCTTGACCGTGCCGCGTGAAGGTTGAGCGCTCAACGTCCGATCCATTGCAGATAGCAATGCTGACCCTGCGGTGTAGGAGACGATCATCGGCCGCCACAATCTGAACGTGACCATCTTGCGCCAATTGCTCACCAATGTGGTAGCGAGTCGAAGCGCGATCGGGCTCAATCGTGGGATCCGACATCTCAGTCGTCCTCGACATGGTGAATGGTCCATTCGTTGGCCGTTCGGCCTCCGTCCGATCGTCGCTTGGACCGGACTTTCATCTGGCGCGAAGCCAGGTAACAGGCTCGGCGCCACATCGTGGCGCCGAGCCTGTTCTCCCCCCTGGACAGTTCGATCAAATAACTTCCCGATCCCGAGTGGCGATCGTCCCGCCGAGACCGTCTCCCTGCACGACCGTCGTGTCACGAGTGCGTCGGTAGCCACCACCGAATCCACCCCATGAGCCCCAGAAAATCAACGAAAGTACAAACCCCACCGCTCCAACGATCATCAGAATCACGCCAATGGTATTGACGTTGAAATGCGTGGAGCTAACCGTGACGGCGAACTTGAGATTGCGCCAACCGCAAAAACCACAATGCTTGTACCAATACCCATCGGACTTCGTCCTCCTTTGGGTCGCTTGTCAACCCACATCCGTATTGCCCAAACAATTGTGGTGAGAAACCTCCGTGTCAGAAAGATTCTCCGGTCTGGAATGATCCTCTTTCCCATTGATCGAATGGAAAAGGCAGGATTCGCAATCGACGTTTCGAATCGACTCAATCCGGGCAAGTGCACGTTGGAAATGCGGGCATTTATGGGTATGACAACGCCAACAGCAACTCTTAGTCGGAACGACCAGCGATGACGTCGGCGCGTACCGAAAAGTGGGAGTCAGTCACCGATGTCCCTCTTGCACGGTGGCGATGCACTTCTAATTTCTGGGGGACGGTACAGTCTTCAAGAACGCATGGCCGGTGGTGCGATGGGGGATGTTTGGTCGGCTGAAGACCAGTTACTTAAGCGCAAGGTTGCGGTTAAAATCGCGAAGACTTCGTACGGTGACGATGCGACGTTTCGACAACGATTTCGGCTTGAAGCTCAGTCGGCCGCCGGCCTTTCCCATCCCGGCATCGCGTCGGTATTTGATTACGGCGAGGAAATAGCTGCCAATGGTGAGTACCTCGCCTACATCGTCATGGAGCTCATTGACGGTGAATCGCTCAATCAACTTTTGCATCGGGTTGGTGTACTTGGAGTTGATCAAGCGCTCCAAGTACTTGGTGAGGTAGCCGAGGCGCTGCAGGTTGCTCACGACCAGGACATAGTTCACCGGGATATCAAGCCGGCCAACATCCTGATCCGGTCCGATGGACGGGTGAAGATCACCGACTTCGGTATTGCCCGTGCGGCCGATGCCGGTGCACTCACCCAAACCGGCACCATGCTGGGCACGGTTCAATACATGGCGCCGGAACAATTGAAGGGTCAAACTGCGACAAGGGCGTCCGATCTGTACGCCCTTGGCGTGGTCATCTATCTCTGCTTGTCCGGGCGCACTCCCTTCCCCCATGCCGAACCGATGACGGTGGCGATGTCGCACCTCAACGAGGAGGTGCCGCCGCTTCCTTCGACGGCGCCTCCGGCCGTCCGAGATCTCGTGATGCAGATGCTGGCGAAGGATCCGCAAGCGCGGCCGGCTTCGTGCGCGGAGGTCGCCATCCGGGTGGAGGTCCTTCGCAACAACCTGTCGGCATATGACTCCCGAGGAACCGAGACCATGGCAGCGGGTGGGCCATTAGCGCTCGACGACACCTTGGTGAGCGAACCTGACATGGGCAAGACACAATTAGATGGATCGCCCACCGCCACTGCCGTCCTTGCTGCCCCGAAGTCGGCCCAACGGACGACGGTGTATCGGACTCGCCTGCCCTGGCACAGAAGCAGGACCCTCTATGCAGGTGTATTGGCTCTTCTTGTCGTGGTCCTCATTCTGGTGCTGTTGCCCTCGGGTCCCCTGAGCGTTCGCATACCGCGCGTGACTGGGTTGTCGGTTTCCACCGCAACCGCCCGCCTCAAGACAATCGGGCTACGGGCGCACATCGTTCAGGTCGACAGCACGAAGGCGTCAGGGACCGTCCTATCCCAACGCCCGGACCTCGGAGTCATGGTGCCCGCTGGGCAACAAGTGGTCTTGACGACGTCAAACGGCCAGGTGGAAGTCGATGCAACCGCGCTGGTAGGACAGCCATACGCCGCCGCATCGACCAGTTTGACCCAATTGGGCCTCGTACCGACCGAGGTCCCGGTGATATCAACCGCTGCTCCGGGCACCGTCGTCTCGGTTTCTCCGAGTGGGCAGGTCCCGACCGGAAGTGCCGTCACGGTTGCCGTCGCCATCCCTCCAGCACCTACGCCTTCGACTGCTCCGAAAAAGGGGCCGCCGGTCAAACAACACGGTCATGGTCACGGTGACAACCACTAGTTGCGACCTGTTTTGATCTTTCGATGACCCGCAGCCATTGACTTTTCCTACTATTAGTAATATAAATGGTAGGGAACTTCTCGTGGAGGGATGCAGCCATGTCCATCGCCGTCACACAACGCCCCGAGGGCATCCCGGTTCGCCGACCCAATGTCGACCTGGCCCATGCCGAAGTCGAACGCTGGATTGTGCCTGGGGACCCGATTGGCAGTCACTTCCTGGCTGCGCTCTCTGCCGTATTTCCCAATGGTGAAGATTTCTTTGTCGACTCCGTTAAGAACTTTCGTGGTGCCATCGAGCACGACGATGCACTAAAGCGCAAGGTCAAGGGGTTCATCGGACAGGAATCGGTGCACGGGCAGCAACATCGCGCCTTTAACTCGAGGCTGGCCGAACTCGGCTACCCGACCGTACGGCTCGATGCTGACCTCTTGAAGGTATCGAAGCGGATGCAGCGGCTCCCCAAATCAATTCAACTGGCCGTTACTTCGGCCTCCGAGCACTTCACCTCCGTGCTCGCCCACAACGTCTTGGGCGACGAGCAAACGTGTACAACCCTGTTCCCTTCGGAGGCGTTCGACCTTCTCATCACCTGGCATGCCCTGGAAGAGCTGGAACACAAGGATGTGGCTTACGACCTCTTCAACGAGGTAAGCGGCAACTACGGCGTGCGCCTACTCGGTGTCCTGTTTGCCGGCGTGGGATTCGGCAGCGTGGTGCTGCGAGGCTACGTAAGAGCCCTCATTGGTGATCGACGTTCTATTGATCGGAACGCCTGGAAGCAATTTCGGCACAACTATGTCCGTCAGCAAATGGTCGGTCGGAAGTCCAATCGCATGCTGATCAAATACGTCAACCCGAGCTTTCACCCTCGTGATCTCGACACCGACGGACTCGTCACGGAATGGCGGGCAGCGACTCGCCCCAGCCATGACCACGACTGCCAGGGCCGAGAAAGTTCTTTCGTAGGGCGACTCGGTTGGTCAGCAGGTGACATCGTGGGGGATGGCCAAAACGCCGGGGACCGCCCGCCAGGGTCGGCCGCCCCGTAACGAGGATCAGCGAGCGGAACACCGCCGCCACTTGATCGCGGCGACCGTTGAAGCCATCTCCGAGTTTGGTCCGGAGGTGTCCATCGACCAGATCGCCAAAGTGGCCGGGGTCAGCAAACCCATCCTGTACACCGAATTCGGCGGCAAGAACGGCATGGTGGACGCCATCGCTGAGGTGTTGGCCGAGCAGGTCACGGATATGACCTTCAGCCGGTTCACCCCCGGATCCTCGGTCACCTTCGAGGAAGCGATCCACGTCACCATTGACGTCATCGTCACCCTCATCGAAGAGAACCCCAATCTCTACGCATTCTTGATTCGCAATATCCGCATCAGCGAACGTGGTCTGCTGGAGAACGCCTTGGTCCGAGTAATTCATGAGGGGGCATGGATGGTCGTCGGACTACTCAACGTGGATGTCGACACCGATGAACTGGTCGTGGTCCTGGACGGCGTCATTGGGTTCGTCTTCACTGCCGTCGAATCGTGGTTGGTCTCACGTAAACCAGACAAGGACAATTCGTCAGCCTGGTGGCGATCTCAGTCAGTGCGGCCGTCCTGGCCCTCGCCGATTCCTCGTCTGACTAGTTTCAGACGTTGGTCAGCGACGTCTCGGTGATGCCGAGCACTCGCAAGGTACGTCCCAACCCCAAGAAGGCGCTGAGACAGATCGTGAGGTCGAGGATCTCCGGATCGGTGAAGGCCCCCCTCAACTGCTGCATGTAGTCGTCATCAATGCTCAGATGGTCAAGGGCGAATCGCTCGGCATAGTCCATGGCCAGGCGCTCTTGCTCGTTGAAGGCTTGCCCGTCGTCGTGCGTGCCGACGTGGCAGTAGAAGTCCTCGGTCACACCCTGGGCCTTGACCGTGTCCGCCCGAAAGGCCAGAGCATACGGTGCAGTCGTTCAGTTGGGCAATCCGCATCCGGGCCGCCTCACGGACCCGCACCGGCAGGATGCTCTGGTTGTAGGCGGCATGGACCAGCCGATTCACCGCCGAACCCATCTCGGGACGGAGTGACCAGATCTGCACGGCGTCGCCGCCCTCGCCTTCAGGAATATCAATGCGTGCCATAAAGCCCATCACCCTGCCTCGCTCGCTTCGAGTATCCCACCCTATGACTTGCCCTAGGCAAGTGGGGTTGAGCTCCCGGCCGCCAGGTGATCCAATCGGGGTGCGCTGAGGGCTATTCTTTGCGCCGGGTACACGGCCTCCGACAGATGTCGGAGCACGTGCGTTGCGCTTTCGCCGTATGGCCCGCAAAAGGCCTGCGCGCCCGCGCACGTGAATTTCCGACCATTCAAGGAGCTCCAAATGTCTGATGCCACTTTGCCATTCAAGGTCGCTGACCTTTCCGAGGCCGAATACGGCCGCAAGGAAATCGTTATGGCCGAGCACGAAATGCCCGGTCTGATGGCCATGCGTGCCGAGTTCGGCGAGAGCAAGCCACTGGCGGGCGCCCGGGTCACCGGCTCGCTGCACATGACCATCCAGACGGCCGTCCTGATTGAGACGCTGACCGCTCTGGGTGCTCAGGTCCGCTGGGCCAGCTGCAACATTTTCTCTACCCAGGATCACGCTGCCGCTGCGGTGGCCGTCGGTCCCGAGGGCACGGTCGACAACCCCAAGGGTGTCCCGGTCTTTGCCTGGAAGGGCGAGACCTTGGAGGAGTACTGGTGGTGCACCGAGCAGGCGCTGCTCTGGCCGGGCGAAGCCGGTCCGAACATGATTCTCGATGATGGTGGCGACGCCACGCTCCTCGTCCACAAGGGTGTCGAGTTCGAGAAGGCCGGCGCCGTGCCGGATCCGTCCACCGCAGACTCCGAGGAATTCCAGTACGTCCTCGCGCTCTTGGGCCGGAGCCTGAAGGAGGATTCGCAGCGCTGGACCTCCATGGCCAATGGGATCAAGGGTGTCACCGAGGAAACCACCACCGGCGTGCACCGTTTGGTGGAGATGGCCAAGAAGGGTGAGCTGCTCTTCCCGGCCATCAACGTCAACGACTCGGTCACCAAGTCGAAGTTCGACAACAAGTACGGCTGCCGCCACTCCCTGATCGACGGCATCAACCGGGCCACCGACGTCCTCATCGGCGGCAAGATCGCCGTCGTCTGCGGTTACGGCGACGTCGGCAAGGGCTGTGCCCAATCGTTGGCTGGCCAGGGTGCCCGCGTGGTGGTCACTGAAGTCGACCCCATCTGTGCGCTGCAGGCGGCCATGGAGGGCTTCCAGGTCACCACGCTCGAGGAGATTCTCCCCGTGGCCGACATCATCATCACGACGACTGGAAACTTCAACATCATCACGGCCTCGCACATGGCCGCCATGAAGCACCAGGCCATCGTGGGCAACATCGGCCACTTCGACAATGAGATCGACATGGCCGGCCTGATCGCCACGCCCGGTATTGAGCGGATCAACATCAAGCCGCAGGTCGACAAGTGGGTCTTCCCCGACGGCCACGCCATCATCGTCCTGTCCGAGGGTCGACTGCTCAACCTGGGTAACGCCACCGGTCACCCCAGCTTCGTGATGTCGAACTCGTTCACCAACCAGACGATGGCCCAGCTCGAGCTGTTCAATCAGACCGGTCAGTACGTGAACGACGTCTACGTCCTCCCCAAGCACCTGGACGAGAAGGTGGCCCGTCTGCACCTCGATGCCCTGGGCGTGAAGCTCACGGTGCTCTCGCAGGACCAGGCCGACTACATCGGCGTGCCGGTCGAAGGCCCCTACAAGCCGGACACCTACCGCTACTAGTTCAACGAGGCGGAGGCCACCACGGCGCCGTCAGCCGACACAACTTCAGCTGTTCGTACGTCCTGGGGCGCCACCGGTAAGGCGGCGCCCCAGGCTCCGTACCCCTTCTCGGCCTTGAAACTGCCCACCTTGTGCACCACCCCGTCGGCGGTGATGACTTCACACACCACGCGGCCGCGGGCGGACGAATCATCGAGGGTCATGAACATCCACGGGCTCGAACCGCCGTACGTATACACGCGCCCGACGTGATGCCCACTGAGCTGTAGATCGGCTTCGGCGACCAACTTTCCGCCCCCCTTGCCAATGGACTGAATCGGATGGTTGGACGGCGTTGAACCTGACGTCAGTCCGAAACCCAGCCCAAGGCCTAGAAGGACCACGGCTGCCGCCGCGGCCAGTACCCACCGCATCGGCACCGAACGGCGGGCCGGCGTGGCGGAAACTCCCATTCGGTCCAGTAGGCGAACCTCGAATCCGAGGGGCGGTTCCATTTCGGGCGCCACCTGCACCACGGCGTCGGCCGCGCGGGCCAGCTGCTCGAGTTCTTCGGCGCAGCGGGGGCAGACCTCAACGTGAGCCAGCGTCGCTGCTCGCTCCCGGCCGGTCAATATGCCTAACGCCAACTCGGCCAGAAGGTCTGAATGTTCGTCGCTCATTGCTCTACCTCCTGATCCTTGACGTGTTCGACGGCAGCCCGTAGGCGCATGAGACCGGCGCGGATTCTGGTCTTGGCCGTGCCCAACGGGATCTCTTCCTCTTCACTGATCTCCAGCGCGGTCCGGCCGTACACCGAGGCCAGCACCACGGCTCGCCGCTGCTCGGCCGGCAGCTGGGACAGCGCGTGCCGCATGACCGCTCGCACGTCGCCGCGCTGCACGGCATCCTCGGGGTTGTGTTCCAGGCTGATCATGGCCGACGCGGCGAAGTCATCCGGATCGGTTGGCACCGCCCGGCGCATGCGCAGGGCATCAATGGTCAGGTTGCGGGTGATGGTCAGAACCCACGAAGTCACCGATCCTCGGCGGGCATCGAAGACCGGCGCGTGGCGCCACACCCTGATCAGGGCCTCCTGGGCCACCTCTTCGGCCACCGAGGCGTCGCTGGTCATGGAATAGGCCAGGCCGAAGATCCGGCGCTGGTAGCGACGCACGAAGGCCACCGCCGAGTCCTGGTCGCCCATGGCCATGCCAGCCAGGAGGGCTTCATCGGTTGGCGCTGCGTCGACCACGGACAATTGTCTCACCCCAGGTTGTACGGCCCGGGGGCACATCGGGATTGCCCCTCCGGCAATCCCTGAGGAGCAGATTGCCGTACACCTTCGCGGGAGGAGCCAAACATGACGAAATGCACATCCGAACGGGGTGGCCGCACCGGAGAAGAGGTGTGATTCCCCCCGCCCTGAATAAAGGGACCAAGTCCCTGCCCGGCCTTCTGGCCTTTGTCGCTGGTGGGGCCCTCGTGCTCTGGTCGGCCTATATCCACTTCCACCTGTGGCAATCCGTGGGCTACAAGCACATCCATATCATCGGACCGCTGTTCCTGCTCCAGTGGATCGGCGGTGCGGTCATGGGCATCCTCATTCTGGTCGTCCGGCGCCTGTGGATCGCCCTGGCGGGCGTTGGCTTCGCCCTCTCCACCATGGCCGGGTTCCTGCTCACCACGGCCCTCCCCAAGGGATTGTTCAGCTTCAAGGAATCCTGGTTGGCCGCCTACGCCCATGAGTCGTTTTACATCGAGATCGCCATCATTGTCGTGCTGGCGGTAGCGGGAGCGTTCTGCTCCGCAAGATCAGCGTCCCTGTCGAGTGCTGGGTCGACCCCGACCGCCTCGACAACGGGCGCATAGCTGGCCGGGCTTGCGTCTTCTTCTCCCAGCAGGGACGCGAGCCCGGCCCAGTTCGCTCTAGCGCAGTCCGGCGAAGAGGTCGTCCTCCGGCGTGGGACTGTTGGTCTGGTCGATCACCCGGACGAAGCTCTCAGTGCCCATCACCCGGCCGAAGAGCTCTTCCCCCATCTGCAGGAAAAAGATGTTGTCGCTCTGACTGGCGTGAGCGGCCAGGGACGCAAACTTGCGGCCGGTGACGGCTGAGCAGTCGATGACGGTGGTGATCAGTTCGTCGGGCGTACCGAACTCCGGGTCTTCCTCCACCTCGGACGGCGTTTCAATGCCCGCTTCCGCCAACACCTCGCCGAAGCTCTGCATGAGCGAGCGGGCGACCGCCGTGTAATAGAGCTTTTGCGGGATGCCACATTCTTCAATGGCGGCGTGCGTGATGCGGTTGGCTTGAATGTGATCCGGGTGACCGTAGAAGCCGTTCTCGTCGTAGGTCACCACGACCTGGGGCTCGTACTTGCGCATCAGGTCGGCCAGGCGATGGGCGGCGTCGGCCACCGGTGTGTTCCAGAACGCGTTGGGAGCCTTGTTCTGGGGCCAGCCATCCATCCCTGAGTCGTGGTAGTCCAACAATTCAAGATGCGACACGCCCAGCACGTCACAGCTGGCTTGGAGTTCCTGGCGCCGCAGGGGCACCACGATCGACTCGTCGTGATCGGGATTGTCCGGCTTGAGGCCACCCGGCGCGTCCCCGAGTTCACCATTGGTGCAGGTCACGAGGATGGTACGCACGCCCTCGTCGGCATAGCGGGCCAAAATGCCACCGGTGCCGATCGCTTCATCATCGGGATGGGCATGTACCGCCATAAGCGTGAGTGGTCGTTCGGCCATTCGTCGAGCGTATGGGAAGTTCAATCGCCTTCCGACAAAAGGGCAGCGGCCCCGCTGATGAATCCGGGGCTGGCCCAGCGTTGCGTCTCTCGGCAGAACTCGGCCAACCACGTCCATTCCGCCGGTCCACCCGGTGATGACGCCGCCAATTCGCACTCGTTGGCAAAGGTGAGATCGACGAATCGGGTGACGTAGTCCTCGGTGGGCCGTCAGTTCGGTCCCGGTGAAGCGATCCCGAAAACGCAGGTCGTCCAGGTCGGTGTCCGGCGCCGTCAGCTGAGGGTAAAAGTGAGTCCGGTCGCACGAGGCGTAGAAGTAGACCAGTGCCTCGGCCTCGAGACCGATGGTGTCTCGCAAGTCCTGGCGCTGGTCGAGCTCGAGAATGTGGGGCTCAAAGCCATCGGTGCCGTAGGTGGCGTGACCCAACGCGGCGAGCGCGAGCAGATCGTCGCCGCCCCATTGTCGAACCAAGGTCTCGACGCCCTCCAGGTGCGCCAACAGGTCCCCGAACATGTGGGGCGTGGCATCCGCCTGGTGGAGGCGCAGGAAATCAATGGCACTGGCGCGGAACGTGTCAGTGGCCGTCATGTCTGCAGGTCTCCCACAGCCGAGGCCAGTGTCGCCAGTTCGTCCCGCCAGTTCTCCGGTGGAAAGAGCGGGCGCACAATGAACTTCGAGAAGCCGACCGCCAAGAACGACTCGAGCATGGTGCGTAGACCCATCGAGCCCGACCGGAATGACCTCAGCCAGCGGCTTGCCCTTGGCCCGGCGAAGCAGCGGCACCAGCTTCTCGGAGTTCAAGTCGAAGCCGGCTGGGGCATAGGAGAGGCTGATCCCGAAGTGTTCGGGGCTGATGGCCCGACCGTGTTGGGCGGCCACCTCATCAATCACCTTTTTGCCGGCTGCGGCCTCTTTGACCGTGCAGAGGGCCGGGATCCACCCGTCGCCGATACGGCCGCACCGTTCCAGCGCGGCCGGCACGTTGCCACCGAGCCAGACGTCGAAGGGATCCTGGGCCGGTCGGGGCGACACCGAGACGTCGTTGAATGTCCCCGTTAATCCGTCATGGCTCACCACTTCGCCGGCCCAGAGGCGCCGGAGCACCGGCAATGCCTCGTCCATCAGCTTGCCCCGCTCCGAGGGTGGGACGCCGACCGCTTGGCGTTCGCCACCGATGGCCAGTCCGGGCACGAAGGTCAAGAGGAAACGGCCGCCTGACAACTGGTCCAGGGTGGCCGCGGCCTTGGCCAACCAGATGAGGTTCCGACCCGGCAGCAGCATGGTGGTGCCGATCTTGAGCTTGGGACAGGCGCCCGATACCCAGGCCAGTCCGACCAGGGGGTCAGGCCCCGGCCGAGACAGGACTTCGGGTAACCACAGCGAATCGAAGCCGTGCTCCGAGAGGGCGTGGCCCAGGTCGATCATCTGGTCGGGGCCGAGGTTCTCCCCGCCGGCGCTGATACCAATGCGAACCTTCACTCTGGTGCTCCATTCAGGGCCTTGAGGGCCCGCTGCAATCCGGCATCGTCAATGTCGTGATGGGTGACGAACCGGACCTGGTTCGGCGCCACGGTGCCGGCCAGGACGCCCTCCCGTTCGAGGTAGGCCAACAACTTCTCCGGCTCCTGATGGTGGAAGATCACGATGTTGGTCTTGATGGCGGCCGGGTCCAGCCCGCAGGAAGGCCATTTTTGGGCCACCGCCTCGGCCAGCCGGGAGGCCCGGACATGGTCCTCCGGGAGACGGTCCACCATCTCGTTCAGGGCCAGCAGCCCCGGGGCGGCCAGCACACCGGCCTGGCGCATGCCGCCGCCCAGTCGCTTGCGCTCCAATCGAGCTTGGACGATGACATCGGATGGACCGGCCAGCAACGAGCCCACCGGCGCGCACAGCCCCTTGGACAAACAGCACATGAGGGTGGTCACCTTGGCCGCCCATTTCGCCGCGCTGATGCCGGTGGCGGCTTCGGCGTTGAAGAGGCGTGCACCATCTAGGTGGACGGGTACGTCGCCGGCGGCCTCAGTGGCCGCGTCCAACCGCTCCATGCTCCAGAGCGCCCCCGACGCCGCCATGTGACTGTGCTCAAGGCTGACCAGCGAGACGGTGGGCTGATGGTACGAGGAACCCTGGCGGGCGGCCTCGATTTCGGCGGCCTGCAGCATCCCGTCGTCGTCGTTGAGGGTGTGGAACTGGATGCCGGAGTTGCGGGCGGCGGCGCCGTATTCGTAGGCCACGACATGTTGACGGCGACCGGCCACGACGGCGGTGCCGGTGATGGCCAGGACCCGGAAGGCGATCTGGTTGGCCATGGTGCCCGACGGCACGAAGAGCGCCGCCGGCTTACCCACCCGTTCGGCGAACGTCTCTTCCAGCCGTCGGACCGTGGGGTCTTCGCCATAGTCGTCGTCGCCCACCTCGGCCTCGGCCATGGCTTTACGCATGGCCGGCGTCGGCTGGGTGAGGGTGTCGCTGCGCAGATCGACCAGGT
Organism: uncultured Acidimicrobiaceae bacterium; assembly: GCA_963730785.1. Classification (GTDB taxonomy): domain Bacteria; phylum Actinomycetota; class Acidimicrobiia; order Acidimicrobiales; family RAAP-2; genus Bog-473. The sequence goes on along the minus strand of CAVSTF010000006.1, from coordinate 268,145 downwards.
CGGCCACGCGACGAGAGTAGCGGGGCGCCGTTAATCTGCCGCGGTGACCTCAGAGACGCCGGCCAACTCGCTCGATCCACGAAACTTGCCCGAGGACCATCTCGATGTGCACAAGCTGCTCGATGTCGAGATTCTCGAGGCGACGCCCGAGCGCGTCGTCATGCGACTGCCGGTGACCTGGAAGGTGCACCAGCCCTACGGGATCCTGCACGGTGGCGTCTCCGCCCTCCTGGCCGAATCGGCGGCCAGCTTCGGAGCGGCCATCAATGCCGGACCCGGCAAGCGGGTGGTCGGGATTGAGATCAACGCCAGCCACCTCCGAGGCATGACCGAAGGGTTCCTCACGGCCACCGCCACCCCGGTTCGGGCTGGTCGAACGGTCCAGGTCTGGGGCATTTCGTTGACTGACGATCAGGGACGGGCCATTTGCGAGGCTCGCTGCACCCTGGCGGTCGCGCCGGAGTCACCGCCCGGCGAGTAGGCACCCGTATCGGTCCGGCGTAACATGACAGTGTGCCGCCGGTGGGAACTGATCTTCGTCGTCCCTCCCTCGGATTCATACTTCCGGCCAGCTTGCAGGAAGAATCCTCCTACCAATCGAGTGCTACCTCTGGTGCTACCCCGGGGACGGCAGCGGCCCTTTCTGACCTCTGTCGGCGGGCCGAAGCCACCGGCGCCGACTCTTTGTGGGCCGTCGACCATCTCTTCTGGCCCCACCCGATCAACGAGTGCATGACCACCCTGGCGGTGGCCGCCACCAGCACCCGCCGGGTCACGTTGGGCACCTGTGTGCTCCAGCTGCCGCTGCGCCACCCGGTGGAAGTGGCCAAGCAGGCCACCGCGCTGCAGTTGCTCTCCGGCGGCCGGTTCATTCTCGGACTGGGCGTGGGGAGCCATGCCGGCGAGTACGAACGAGCCGGCGTCGACTTCCACCAGCGCGGCCGCTTGATGAACGAGGGCATTGCCGCCATGCGTGAGGCCTGGACGGATGGCGACCACCGGTACATCCAGGACCCGGCTTCGGATCCGGTACCGCTGTGGATCGGTGGATCGAGCGTGGCCGCTCGGCGTCGAGCCGCCACCGTGGGTGACGGCTGGGTGCCGCTGTTTATCGCCGTTGACGACTACGGCGCCGCGTTGCAGGCCTTGCGCCAGGAGACGATTGGGGCCGGTCGTCGAGCCGATGCGGTTGAGGCCGCCGTGGTGGTGTTCGTACGGGTGGGGACCGAGGGTGAAGCCCACCAGCAAGGAGCCGAATGGTTGTCCAATCTCTACGGGGTGCCCGCCAAGGCCTTCGACCGCTATCTGGTGGCCGGGCCGAGCGAGGCCTGCGCGGCCGAGTTGGCCAAGTTCGTGACGGCCGGGGCACAACACGTGGTGGTGATGGTGGCCGGTAACGATGCGGTGCAGCAGTTCGGGTATCTACGATCCGCCTTCATGGCCCACACCCACGACGCCATGGCCGGAGCAGTGCGATGACGGCGACCGACATTGCCATCCTGGGCACGGGCATGACCGACATGAGCCGTCGAGACTTCACGCCCGAGGCGATGGCCTACCAGGCCACCCACGAGGCCCTGACCGATGCCGGCCTTGAGCCGGACGATCTGGGTCTGGTCATTTTCGGGAACGCCACGGCGGGGCGCCTCTGCGACCAGGCCTGCGTGCGGGGCCAAACCTGGCTGCGCAAGGCCGGGCTGAGCGAAGTGGCCATCATCAACGTGGACAACTCCTGCGCCGGCGGCAGCTCGGCGCTGCACCTGGCCACCATGGTGGCCCAGACCATGGATCGCCCGGTCTTGGCCCTCGGGGTCGAGAAGATGTGGACCGGCAATCGGGACGAGACCATGGCCGGCATTGAGGACGGGCTGCCGGCGGACTACCGGCACGACCTCGACCCGACCCGCCACACACCCGACAATCCGGCGGGCAGCATCTTGATGGCGCTGAACAACGGCTGGGGTCAACGGATCATGGCGGACCGGGGCGTCACCGTGCGCCAGATCGCCGCCGCGGCCGTGAAGTCCTTCTCCCACGCCGCTCGGAACCCGCTGGCCCAAGTTCAGCGGACCACCACCATTGAGGAAGTACTCAACGCACCCCAGGTGGTGGGCATCCTGACCAGATTGATGTGCAGCTCCTTCACCGACGGTGCGGCGGCCGTGGTGGTCGGCGGGACATCGGTTGCCGCCCCCGCGTCGGCTCCTCGTATCATCGGCTCGGTGGCCCGATCCGGATATGGACAACTCGACTATCACGATCGCTTGACGCAGGCGGCCGACGCCGCCTGGGAAGCCTCCGGCGTCGGACCCGATGAATTCGATCTGGTCGAACTGCACGACGCCACGGCGGCCGAGGAGCTCTACGCCCTCGAATCGCTCGGGTTCTTTGGCGTCGGAGAGGCCGGTCCGGCTACCGAAGCGGGGAAGACCAGCCTCGACAGCCCCGGACTCGTGGTGAACTCGAGCGGCGGACTGGTGGGCCGGGGGCATCCCCTGGGCGCCACCGGCCTGGCCCAGGTGGTGGAACTGGCCAATCAACTGCGGGGCCGGGCCGGATCACGTCAGGTAACCCATGCCCGCGTGGCCGTGGCCGTCAACACCGGCGGCATCATTGAAGGCGACGCCGGCTTCGTCGGCATCCACGCCCTGCGGGCTGGTCAGCCATGAACGGGATCCGCATCAGTGGCTGCGGCATCGCCGTCCCCGACAAGATCGTGACCAACGAGGACTTCGCGGCCCGGATCGACACCAGTGACGCCTGGATCACCGAACGCACGGGCATCAAGCAGCGGCACCACGGCGGCACCACCTCGGGACTGGCCATTGAGGCCGGCCGCAACGCACTGGAGGCGGCGGGTCGTACCGCCGACGAGATCGCCCACGTCATTCTGGCCACCACCACGCCGGACGGCGTCATCCCGGCCATGCGCGCCCAAGGTGCAGCACGAGTTGGGCATCAAGGGCGGGGCCTTTGACATCAACGCGGCCTGCTCCGGATTCGTCTACGGATTGGTGACGGCGTCGGGCTTTATCGCCGTCGGGTTCGGGACCGATCCTGTTGATCGGTTCGGAGACGCTGTCCAAGTTCACCGACCTCGATGACCGCTCCATCGCCATCATCGTCGGCGACGGCGCCGGCGCCGTGGTGGTCGAGCCGGTGGAGGGGCCAGGCAGCCTGGTCAGTTGGAATCTCAACTCTGACGGTTCGTTGCGGCACCTTCTGTACTGCGATCACGGCGGCACCCTGTTCATGGACGGCAAAGAGGTGTTCCGCAAGGCGGTGCGGGTGGTGGTCGAGTCGGCCGAACGGGCCATGGCCGACGCCGGCATCGGCCCCGACGATGTGTCACTGATCGTCCCCCACCAGGCCAACCTGCGGATCATTCAGGCGGCCTGCCAACGACTCGGTATCCCCGACGAACGAGCCGTGGTGGTCATCGACCGCTACGGCAACACTTCATCCGCTTCCATCCCACTCGCCCTGCACGACGCCATCTCGAACGGTCGTGTCCACCCCGGCGACAACCTGCTGCTCACCGGATTCGGCGGCGGCATGACGTGGGCCAGCGCCATCTTCCGTTGGGCGTGAGTCCCTCCCTGGTCATCCTGGCAGCGGGCCGGGCCCGTCGCTTCGGCGGCTGCAAGCCCTTGGCGCCGGTCGGCCCGCACGGTGAAGCCGTCCTCGACCTGGTGGCCAGCGATGCGTTGGCCGGGGGGTTCGGCACCATCGTGTTGGTGCTCGGACCGGACACCGGTCCGGCCATCCGCTACCACGTCGAGCGAACCTGGCCTTCGAGTGTCGACGTGCGCTTCGCCCTGCAGGAGGTGCCGCTGGGCACGGTCAATGCCGTTCTCTCGGCCTCCGACCAGGTGGGCGACCTCCCCTACGGCGTCAGCAACGCCGACGACATCTACGGGCAAGCGGCCTTCACCCAGTTGGCCTCCCATCTTTCCGGTCCGGCGCCGACCAATGCCCTGGTCGGGTACCTGCTCTCCAAGGCCGTGGTCGGACAGTCACCGGTCACTCGTGGCGTGTGCCGGGTTGGTCCGGAAGGCCAGCTGCTCGGGGTGGACGAACGCCGCAGCGTGACGGCCATCGGCGACGGCACCTTCGTGTCGGGGGATGGACTGGAGCCGGCCCAGCTGGCGCCTGACTCCCGAGTGTCGATGAACCTGTGGGGTTTCACCCCCGAGTTCCATCAGGAATTGCAGCGGGCCATGGATGCCGCCGTGCACGCGTCGGAGGAAGCCGAAGTACTGCTGCCTGAAGTGGTGGCCCAATCGCTCAGCTCGTCACCGTTTGTGGTGTTGCCCACCGATGCCTGGTGCATCGGTGTGACCCATCCCGACGACCTGGAACTGGTGCAGTCCGACCTGAATCGACAGGTGGGTCGAGGCGAACGGCCGGCCAAGTTGTGGTCCTCAGCCGGCTGACCTTCGCCAGCTGAAAAATTTGTAAAACGGCGGCCGCCGTTTGCGGCTGCATCGGGCGTTACCAACGTGTGCACCCGGCCCCGGACGCGACGCAACCCCGAGTAACCGTTCGGCCGAAGCCTCCCGTGCTCCTCGGGGCCACGTCTGAGACAGCCCGCCGACGTCGTGCCGGGATCGTGTCGGACAATCCCAGCCCGAGCCTGGTCCGGCGACTCCAGGGAAGTCACCGGCCCGTAACACGGACCACCCTTTGTCGGAACCTTCCACCCGCTTCGACCGCGAGCCCCTTGCGGGACTCAAAGCCGACCCTCGATGGCACCTTGCGGCGCCTTCTCGGCCACCTTCCGGGTCGCCTTGCGGCTCACTTTCCGGCATCCCTCCGTTCCACCTTTCGGTGTGCTGTCGGGGTTCGGCGGGCTTTCGTTTCCGAACTGTTGCCAGGTTGCGCTTCCCTTCACACAAGGTCAATACGCATTCGCGAAATCCAGATGTTCTCCCCATCTTTTGTGTGTTCATCCCCAACCTGGGGTTCGTCAATCCCCCGCTTTTCCCCATGTTGAAGCGAGCCGTGGCTGCTGGCGTCATGGCCGTGGGCGCCCTGTTGCTGGCCGGGATCGGCGGGTCCGGTGGCGCCATCCCGAACCTGCTGCCGATCACCTCCATCAACGTGCTGGGCACCGCCACGGCCGACGCCACGTTGGGCTTGCGCACGCCGTTCTTCGAACCGCCCACGGTGGCCGATCCGGCCACGCCTGGCACCACCATCGTGTCGGGCGCCGACCAGCCCGATCCGTTCATGATCGACCAGGGCAATCGGTACTACCTGTTCACCTCTCAGGTGCAGGGCGCCGCCAATGTCCCGGTGTTGGTGGGCAAGAAAATCGGGCAATGGGGTCCGTTGACCGATGCCTTGCCCGACCTGCCGGCGTGGGCTGCTCCCGGGTACACCTGGGCTCCCGACGTCCACCGTTTTGGGCACGACTACATCCTCTATTTCACGGCCATGGTCAAAGGCTCGAACCCGTTCATGGAATGCATCGGCGACGCCATCAGCACCAAGTTGGCCGGGCCTTACATCTCGGCGCCAGTGCCCTTCATTTGCCAGAACACCATGGGTGGATCGATCGACCCTCGGACCTTCGTCGATGCCGACGGCACCACCTACCTGCTGTGGAAGTCGGACGAGAACTCCATCGCCGGCAGTACCGCCAACACAAACGTCTTCAGCCAGCGCCTGAGCGCCAACGGGCTCTCACTACTGGGGCAGCCGGTGCGCATTTTCGGGCCGGATGAGCCCTGGCAAGGCCACATTGTGGAGGCACCCGATCTGGTCCTGGTGCGCGGGTCCTACTACCTGTTCTATTCCGGCGGCTGGTTCAATCAGCCCGGTTACGCCGTTGGCGTCGCCCCCTGCGCCGGTCCACTCGGTCCCTGCATCGATACGTCGACCACACCTTTGCTGAGCTCGAATGCCCAAGGAGAGGGGCCGGGCGAAGAGTCCGTGTTCACCGATGCCCAAGGCATCTGGTTGCTCTACACCCCGTTCCGCTCCGCCCTCCCGGTGGCCGGACCGCCCCGTCCGGTGGCCATGGCCCGGTTGGGCTTCGGTCCTTCTGGCCCGTACCTGGCCGCGCCGACCACGGTGGCGACCGGGACGTAAGGCCACGCAGGGGTTACCGTGCCCGTATGTTCGAGAACTTTGACCGTCCGGTTCGCTGCAAAGAAGGCCACCTCTTCACCACCATTTGGATCCCGTTCGGATCCTTGAAGGCGGTCCGCTTGGCCGGCCGCCGCTATCAGAAGTGCCCGGTGGGCAAGCACTGGACGACCGTGACGCGACTCGATCCGGCCACCGCGGCCGGCGCCGACCTGGCCCAGGCGGCCAGCGTCCATGACCGTCGAATCCCCTGAATCAGCTGAGCCGGGTCACCATACGAACGGCACCAAGCGTTTGTGCGTGTCGGCGTACGCCCGGTAGGGCGCGCCGAGCTCGCTGAGGAGGGCACGTTCCTCAACGATGATCCGGAACACCAAGGCGGCCAGGAGGGTGCTGCCGACGCCTAAGACGAACCACCAGTTTGTGGCGATGATCAGAACGCTGAAGTAGGCCAGGATGATCCCGGCATAGCCAGGATGCCGAATGACTGAGTAGGGGCCGGCGGTGATCACCGGTTGATCAGTGCTGGTCTGCACGGTGAAGGTGAAGTAGCGACCCAACGTCTGGAACGACCACAGCCGCAAGGCGATCCCGCATTCCAACGTACCGAGGGCGATCCAGCCGGCTGCCGGCCACATGTGGGTGTTCGGTGCAGCATGAGTGAGCAGCAGGGATATCCCGACACCGATGATGACAGCGAAGCGGATGTAGATCGGGCTGCCCCGCTTGGATCTGGTGCCCTCCGGACGGCGGGTCAAACCCTGCCGAACCTCCATGGCGATCCAGATCAGCACGCTGGGCACCAAGATCCACTGCGCCACCGAATGCGATGAGTCAAACGCGTGGAGGTTCATTGGAGTTGGGCCGACCCTACATGAGTGGGGACACCCGATAGTTAAGAAGTTGCTTGACTATCAAAGGGTGGGCGATATACTTAAGTGAATGCTTAACCAAGCGATCGACCTCGATCGGACCTTTCAGGCCCTGGCCGACCAGAGCAGGCGCTCCATGGTGGAGCGACTCACCTTGGGACCAGCTTCGGTGAGCGATCTGGCCGAACCCCTTGCCATGTCCCTGGCCGCGGTGCTCCAACACGTGCAGGTCCTCGAAGCGTGTGGCGTGGTGAGGACCGAGAAGGTCGGGAGGACGCGTATGTGCCGGATTGAGCCCGGAACCATGACGCTCGCCGAACAGTGGATATCCGATCGACGTCGAGGCTGGGAGGCCCACTTGGACCGCTTGGGCGACCTCCTGAATGAGACGGCAGCAACGGAAGAGCAGCAATGAACCACGTAAGGAGTCAATGAATGTCACTCGTTCGAGTTCACAACATGGGCGTTTCGCTCGACGGCTACAGCACCGGGGAGGGTCAATCCTCTGAACAGCCCTTCGGCCACGCCGGATCCAAACTCCTCGAGGGGTTTCTCGGCACCCGCACCTTCCGCAAGATGCACGGCGAGCCGGGCGGCAGCTATGGCGTCGACGATGCGTTCGCCAGCAACTGGGGACCCGGCATCGGGGCCGAGATCATGGGCCGCAACAAATTTGGCTATCAGCGCGGCCCGTGGGCGGACGAGGACTGGAAAGGCTGGTGGGGTGACAATCCCGTCTTTCACACCCCGGTCTTTGTGCTGACGCACCATCCGCGGCCGACGCTGCACATGGAGGGCGGCACGACCTTCTATTTCATTGATGCCACGCCGGCCGAGGCGCTGAAGCTGGCCCAAGAAGCGGCCGGTGATCTCGATGTGCGCATCGGGGGCGGACCAACCACCGTCCGCCAGTTCCTGGCCGCCGACCTGATCGATCACCTCCACGTGGTGATCGCCCCCATCGTCCTCGGGCGCGGCGAACGGCTGTGGGACGGGCTCGAGGGGCTGGAGGAGCGCTTCGAGGTCGAGGCGGTCAGTTCCCCGAACGGCTCGACCCACCTCACCTTCACCCGCCACCAAAGGTGACGAGGAAGGTCATTGCCTACGAGTTGCTCTCGCTCGACGGGGTGGCGGAATCGCCGTCGGATTTCATCGCCACATTCGATGAAGTGATGAGGGAGAACCTCGGCCGAGTGATCGCCTCCCAGGATGCCGTGCTCCTCGGTCGCCGGACCTACGACGAGTGGGCGGGCTACTGGCCGCCCAGCACCAATGAGCCCTTTGCCAGCTTCATCAACGGGGTGGAAAAATATGTCGTCACCTCGTCGCAGCCCGAAGTGACGTGGGCCCACACCACCATCATCTCTGGCGGAGTGACGGACACGCTGGTCGAGATGAAACAGCAATCCGGGGGCGACATCGGTCTGCACGGGAGCATTGCGCTGACCCAGTCGCTCCTGGCCAGCGGGCTGGTCGACGAGTTGCGCCTGGTGATCGCCCCGGGCCTGCACGGGCATGGTCGAAGGCTCTTCGAGGGCATGTCGCAACAGCTGACACTGACCCGCAGCATCACCTCACCGTCGGGCTCGCTCCTGCTGGATTTTCAGATCACTGGATTGTCAGATCACAGCGGCGTGACGTAGGCCCCAGAGATACCCCCGTCGACCAGGAAGGTCGAAGAGGTCATGAAGGAGGAGTCGTCAGACGCCAGGAAGGCCACGGCGGCGGCGATCTCGGTCGCCTCCCCGAAGCGGCCCATCGGAATGTGGACGAGGCGGCGCGCCGCTCGCTCAGGGTCCTTGGCGAACAGCTCCTGCAGCAGTGGCGTGTTGACCGGGCCGGGGCACAGTGCGTTGACCCGGATGCCCTGGCGGGCGAACTGCACGCCGAGTTCACGGGACATGGCCAGCACGCCGCCCTTGCTGGCCGTGTAACTGATCTGGCTGGTCGCCGCGCCGAGGATGGCCACGAACGACGCCGTGTTGATGATCGATCCCCCGCCGCGGTTCAGCAAATGCGGGATGCCGTACTTGCAGCACAGGTAGACCGACGTGAGGTTGACCTCTTGCACACGCTTCCAGGCTTCGAGCCCGGTATCGAGGATGGAGTCGTCGTCGGGAGGGCTGATGCCCGCGTTGTTGAACAGGATGTCGATCCCGCCGTAGGCGGCGGCCACCTCGTTGTAGAGCGCCTCAACCTCGGACTCCGAGGTGACGTCGGTGCGGACGAACATGCCGCCGATCGAGTCGGCCAGGGTGGTGCCGCCGTCGGTATCGAGGTCGACCACGACCACCTTGGCGCCTTCATCAGCCAAGCGCTGGCAGGTGGCCTTGCCAATGCCGCTGGCCCCGCCGGTGACCACGGCCACCTTGTCCACCAGTCGACGGGCGTAGGGCGTGCTGTCGCTCATTGCTCTCCTTTGTGCATTCGGATTCGGAACTTGGGTCAGTCGGCGCTGATGAAGACGTTCTTGATATCGCAAAACGCATCGAGGGCGTCGGGACCCAGCTCGCGCCCGATGCCCGACTGCTTGGAACCACCGAAGGGTGTCCAGTACCGCACTGACGAGTGGGAGTTCACCGAGAGGGTGCCCGTGTCGATGGCTCGGGCCACTCTGATGGCTCGGCCGACGTCGCGGGTCCACAACGACCCGGACAAGCCGTAAGGCGTGTCGTTGGCCAGGCGGATGGCGTCGGCCTCATCCTCGAACGGAATGACGACGACCACGGGACCGAAGATCTCGTCGGTGGCGGCTCGGGCGCTGGGGTCGACCGGTGCCAGGACCGTGGGGGCGAACCAGTTGCCCGGTCCGGTCGGGCAATCGCCCCGGAAGGCGACGGGTGCGTCCTCCGGGACGAAGTCGGCCACCGAGGCGAGGTGAGCCTCGGAAATCAGCGGACCCATTTCGGTCGACTCCAGGGTGGGGTCGCCCACCGTGACGCCTTTGACCGCCGGTTCGAGGTAGGTCATGAACTTCTCGTAGACGGAACGCTGGACCAAAATGCGGGAGCGGGCGCAGCAGTCCTGGCCGGCGTTGTCGAAGACCCCGTAGGGCGCCCGGGCGGCCGCCAGCTCAATGTCGGCATCGGCGAAGATCACGTTGGCCGACTTGCCGCCCAGTTCGAGGGTGACCCGCTTTATCTGATCGGCGCAGCCGGCCATGATCTGGCGCCCGACTTCGGTGGAGCCGGTGAAGCAGATCTTGCGCACGGCCGGGTGGGTCACGAATCGCTGGCCCACCACGCTGCCCTTGCCGGGCAGGATCTGCAGCACACCTTCCGGGAGGCCTGCTTCCAGGGCCAGTTCGCCGATGCGGATGGCGCTGAGCGGGGTTAGTTCGGCCGGCTTCAGCACCACGGTGTTGCCGGCGGCCAACGCGGGGGCGAAGCCCCAGCCGGCGATGGCCATCGGGAAGTTCCAGGGCACGATGATGCCGACCACGCCGAGTGGTTCGTAGAAGGTCATATCGATGCCACCGGGCACCGGTATTTGGCGACCGCTCTGCCGCTCGGGGGCGCCGCCGTAGTACTCAATGACGTCGCGCACGTTGCCCGCTTCCCAGCGGGCGTTGCCGATCACGTGGCCGGCGTTGACCACCTCAAGTTGGGCCAGCTCTTCGCCGTGGGCATCGACGGTGGCGGCGAAGCGGCGAAGGAGCCGAGCTCGGTCGCCCGGGGCCACGGCCCGCCACGCCTCGAAGGCGACGGCGGCCTTGGCGATGGCCTGATCGGTGTCGGTTTCGCTGAGCGAGGGGACGGAAGTGAACACCTCACCGGTGGCGGGATTGCGGACTTCGGTGACCGAGGCGTCGTTCTGCACCCCGTGATCTTTGCCGAAGTCAACGGGTACGCCCCAACCGAGAAATGATGGAGACGTGTCAGAACTGCTCAGCCGACTGGAGCGCTACTACGACACGGTCCCCCGGGCGACGGCCACGGCCGAATCCATCGGACCATTCACCCTGTTCGTGGCCACTGAGGGATTCCCGTATCCGTATTACGCCCGGCCGACCTTGGGTCTTGGGGCTGAGGTGGCCGGCACGGTCAGCGACGTCGAGGTGGTGCGAGCTCGCCAGCGGTCACTCGGCGTGCCCGAGTCGTTCGAATGGGTGGAGGAGAACTCGCCGCGGCTGACCTCGCTGATGGAAGGGGCGGGTCTGGTGGTGCACCGGCACCCGCTCCTGGTGTTGGGCCAGCCGAGGTGGCCGGCGGATCCGGCTGGCATCACGGTCAGGATCGCCGGTCCGGACGATGACGCGTTGGCCGGCCTGAGGGCCACGCTCGATGTCGGTTTCGCCCACGGGGGCACGGCCATCGGCGAGGCCGGAGTAGCCGAGCGGGACGCCGCCATCAGGGACGACGATCCGGGATTGGCGACACTGGCGGGCCAAGTCAGCCCAGGGGCTCCTGGCCGCTGGCCGTGGCTGAAGACCGTTTGGGGGTCGGTCGGGGGCGGGCTCCACAACCAGCGCCACGGTGTCACCGAGGTGGCCGGTATCGCCACGCTGCCGGCGTATCGACGCCGGGGTATCGCGGCCGCCGTCACGGCACAGTTGGTCGCCGACGCGCTGGAGCAGGGCGTCGAGGTCTGTTTCCTTTCGGCTGAGTCCGACGAGGTGGCCCGGGTCTACGAACGACTGGGATTCGAACGAGTGGGCACGGCCTGCACGGCGGAACCACCCGGGTAATTGGGCGGCGGCGCCGTTAGAGTTCCCGCCGTGCCTACCGCAGCCGTCACCAATCCATCCGAGCAGTTCAATCTGTCCAAGGCCTTCGACACCATGGTCGAGTTCATGCCCGACCGGGAATGCATCGTGTGGAAGGAACGCCGCTTCACCTATGCCCAGGTCGCCGAGCGAGCTCGCCGGCTGGCCTCCTACCTGCACGCCCAGGGTCTCGGTGTGTACCAAGAGCGGGAGGGCGTGCTGGCCGGCCACGAGTCCGGCCAGGATCACGTCGCCTTGGCGCATGTACAACGGGAACGAGTATCTAGAGGCGATGCTGGGGTCGTATCGAGCCCGGCTCGGCGCCTTCAACGTCAACTACCGCTACGTGGGCGAGGAACTGCGCTACCTCCTCAACGACGCCCAGCCCAAGGCCATCATTTTCCACTCGTCCCTGGCGCCGATCATGTCCGAAGTGCTGCCCACGCTCAAGGAAACACCGGCCGTCTTGCTGCAGGTGGCTGACGACTCGGGGCACGCGTTGTTGCCTGGCGCGGTGGACTACGAGGAAGCCTTGGCCGCCGGTGACCCGGCCGGCCCGGACGTTGATCCTTCGCCCGACGATCTGTACATCCTTTACACCGGCGGCACGACCGGCATGCCCAAGGGTGTGCTGTGGCGCCAGCACGACATCTTCATGGCGGCCATGGGTGGGCGGAAGGTGGGCACCTGGGAGATCGTGGTCAGCTACGAGGACCTCAAGGTGCGGTTGGCGGACAGCTTCCCGCTGAAGCTGCTGATCCTTCCCCCGTTGATGCATGGGGCGGCTCAGTGGGCCGCCTTCATGCTGATGGCGCAGGGGGCCACGCTGATCTTCCCCGATGACCCCCGCCGGGTCGACCCCGACGACGTGTGGCGCACGGTCGAACGCGAGAAGGTCAACACGATGACCATCGTGGGCGACGCCGTGTTGCGGCCCCTGGTCATGCAGCTCGATAAGGCCGACTACGACCTCTCGTCCTTGTACGCGGTGGGTAACGGTGGCGCCGCCTTGACGCCGGCCGTGCGGGAACTCGCCCTGGCTCGCCTGCCCAATCTGATGATCTCCGACTCCGGCGGATCGTCGGAGACCGGGGCCCAGATGTTCGTGGTGCGCAGCGACGAGGGCAAGGCCGGCAACTTCGAGCCCGGGCCCGGCACGGTGGTGGTCGACGCCGAACTCACCCACGTCCTTGAGCCGGGTCACGAAGGCATGGGCTGGCTGGCCCAGACCGGCAATATCCCGTTGGGCTACCTGGGCGACGCCGAGAAGACGGCGCGGACCTTCCCGGTCATTGAGGGCGTCCGCTACTCCATCCCGGGCGACCGGGCCCGGCATTTGGCCGACGGACAGATGGAGCTGCTCGGCCGCGACTCGGTGACCGTGAACTCAGGCGGCGAGAAGATCTTCGTGGAGGAAGTGGAGCGGGCCATTGCCGGGCATCCCGCCGTGGCCGACGTCACGGTCATCGGTCGGCCCAGCGAGCGCTGGGGCCAGGAAGTGGTGGCGGTGGTGCAGCTGGCCGAAGGCGAGACCACCACGGCCGAGTCCATCGTGGAACATGCCTCCAAGCACATTGCTCGCTACAAGTTGCCCAAGGATGTCGTCTTCGTACCGCTCATCCAGCGCTCGCCCTCGGGTAAGGCGGACTACCGGTGGGCCGCTGAACAAGCCGTGGCGGCTGCGGCGGGCTGATTGGATTGCCGGTGACGACGCTGCGCACGGAGCGGTTGGCGCTGCGGGCGTTCTCGGCCGACGATTTGGCGACCTTCGCCGCGCTGAATGCGCACCCTTTGGTGGTCCGCATGCTGGGTTCGTCGCCCACTCGCGAACAGAGTGACGCCATGGTCGAGCGCTTCACCGCAGAGCTGAACCGTGAGGGGTGGGGGCTGTGGGCGCTCGAGGTGGTGGATGGTCCGAGCTTCGTGGGTTTTTGCGGGCTCCATGCGGTGCCGGAGTACCTCCCGTGTTATCCCGGCGTGGAGATCGGCTGGCGGCTCCATCCCGATCATTGGGGTAACGGCTATGCCACCGAAGCCGGCGGAGGCGGCCTTGGCCTACGGGTTCGGTTCGGCCGGCTTGTCCGAGATCGTGTCCTTCACGGCGGCGGTGAACCTGCCCTCGCAGGCGGTCATGGAACGCATCGGCATGACCCGGGACCTCGACGGAGATTTCGACCACCCGAATGTGCCCCCTGAGGGCGACTTGCGACCGCACGTGCTTTACCGGATACAGCCTGGGCCTACTCTGCCCAAGTGATGACACCGAACACCGCTGCTGCTCCTGCTGAAGTACCCGCCTTCGTGGCCGACGATCGCCCTCGTTGCCATTGGGCCACGGGGCCGTGGATGGTGCCGTATCACGACACCGAATGGGGCGTGCCGGTGCACGACGACCGGACCCACTTCGAATTCCTCGTCCTGGAAGGCGCGCAGGCCGGCTTGAGTTGGCTGACCATCCTCAAGCGCCGCGACGGCTACCGCAAGGCCTTCGCCAATTTCGACGCCGCCAAGGTGGCCCGCATCACGCCGGCCCGGGTGGAGAAGCTGCTGTTGGATCCGGGGATCATCCGGAACCGAGCCAAGGTCGAGGCCACCGTTCGCAATGCGCGCGCCTTCCTGGCCATTCAGAAAGAGTTCGGCTCGTTCGACCACTACATCTGGGACTTCGTGGGCGGCAAGCCCTTGCAGAACAAGTGGCGGCGTATCGATCAGCTGCCGGCCAGCACCGACTTGTCCGAGAAGGTCTCCAAGGATTTGCGGGCTCGTGACTTCCGCTTTGTCGGTCCCACCGTCTGTTACTCGCACCTTCAGGCGGCTGGTCTGGTGAACGATCACGTGGTGAGCTGTTTCCGCCACAGTGAAGTTGGTCAGGGCACCCATGGCTGAACCGTTGGATGACAACCAAGATGAACGCGCGGCGCTCTACTGGAGACGCTGGACTACCAGCGCCAGTCCGTGCTCGCCGTGGTCGATGGATTGGCCGAGGAGAAATGGCACCTTTCCGTGGTGCCATCCGGGTGGACGGTGGCCGGGATCGTCGAACACCTCGGTGATGCCGAACGCCATTGGTTCCAAGAGGTCGTGGTCGGGACCGAAATAGACCTGCCGTGGGATGAGGGTCGTCCTCCCTACGATCCCGTCGGAGCCATGGTCTGCGAGCGTCCATCGGCCGACGTCGTGGCCTACTACCGGGCTCAATGTCAGCGCTCCAACGAGGTGATCGCCAGAACGTCCCTCTCGACGCCGCCCCAGGGCCTCCACAACGGATCAGACGGTGATCAGCCGAGCGACCTGCGCGAGATCATCCTGCACATGATTGAAGAGACGGCGGCGCACTCCGGGCACCTTGAGATCGGCCGCGAGCTACTGGACGGCCAAATCAGGCAAGGGCTTCGTTAGTCGTTTCGCCATGATGACCCGGGCGCCGAAACGGGTCATTACTGGCGCTTCGGGTGGCAAGCCCCGAGCGGCGTACCAATCATCGACCAGGCCAACTTCCACGAATCCTTCGGAGGCATAAAACGGCCCGTTCCAGCGAACGTCCCGGTAGGTGGCCAGGGTGATCTCGTCATAGGCGGCTGCCGCGGCCCATTGGCATGCGCCTTTGAGGAGAGCTCGGCCGATGCCGACCTGACCGTGATCCGGGTGCACCGAGAGCTGTTCAAGGTGGGCCCCGCCGGCCAAGGCGTCGATCCGGGCCAGCCCCACCGGCGGATCACCACTGACCAACACGACGAGGGCGGCCTCGAACTCCTCCACCGTGCCCGGGCCGGGCAACGGCCCGATGCCGAGCGAGACGAACATGGTGTCGGCCGCCCGCTCCAGTTCGGGCAAGAGCGGTAGTTCGTCGGGCCGGACCGGACGCACTTCGGTCATTCTTGGACCCTACGCCTCGCCGATAACGTGGCCGACCGTGCGTGTCGTCATCTGTAACGAATTGGGCCCTCCGTCATTGCTCCAGATCGAAGAACGGCCGGATCTGTCACCGCCACCGGGTGCAGTGGTGGTCGAGGTCGAGGCGGCCGGCGTGAACTTCGTCGACGGCCTCTTCATTGCCGGCAAATACCAAATCAAGCCGCCACTCCCCTTCACTCCGGGCAGCGAGATCGCCGGCCGGGTGGGAGCCGTCGGAGCCGACGTGACGGGCTGGTCCGCTGGGCAACGGGTCATGGCCACGACGGGCCTCGGCGGGTTTGCCAGCCAGGTCTCGGTGTCGGCACTGTCATTGGTGGCCCTCCCGGACGCCCTCGATGCACCTCGGGCCGCCACCTTCACCCAGAGCTATTGCACCTGTCTTTATGCGCTGCGTGACCGGGCCAAGGTCGAGCCGGGCACCACCGTCTTGGTGCTCGGGGCCGGCGGCGGCATCGGCTTGGCCGCCATCGCCGTGGCCAACGCACTGGGGTGTCGCGTCATGGCCGCCGCCAGTAGTGCGGAGAAACTGCAGGCGGCGACCTTGGCGGGGGCCGAGGCGACGGTGAACACCGCCACCGATGACGTGAAGCGCATCGCTCGGGAATGGGCGGGCGGCACCGGGCTCGACATCGTGCTGGATCCGATCGGTGGACCGCTCGCTGAGTCTTCTCTGCGGGCGTTGGGTGAAGGTGGTCGTTACCTGGTCATAGGTTTCGCGTCAGGCGACATCCCGAAACTTCCACTCAATCAAATCCTGCTGCGCAACCGAACCGTCATCGGCGTCGATTGGGGCATGTGGTCAATGCAACACGGCCTGGAGCAACTCGCACTCTTGGCTGACCTGCTGCACATGGTGGAGCAGGGCGACATCAATCCGGTCCAGCCCACGACCTATGCCTTAGACGATGTGGCCCGTGCGCTCGATGATCTGCTGGCTCGGCGGGTGGTGGGCAAGATCGCACTCTTACCCTGATGCGGTTTAGTGAGCGGCAATGGTGATCGGGAACGAGAAGCTGTTCCCAATGACCAGGGTGTAGGAACCCACCGGAATTCTTTTGTTGGAATCGGGGAGCGTCTGCGCCCATGTCCCCAGCCCGCTCACCGAGGCGCCGGGCTGCAGTTCAGCGAAACCGAGCGCGGGACAATTGAACGGGACAACGCCAGGCCAGACATCCTTGTGTTTGGCCCCCAAAATTTTGAAGCCCAACGAACCACACGGACCTATTTCCAAGGTTGCCGGACCGGTCTCGCCCGGCGCGGAGGCATAGGGAGCCACATAGTTGCAGGGCTTCGTCCCATCGTTCTTGACAATGAAGTTCATGTTGAGCGGCTGCCCCGGATGCAAGACGTTGCGGTTAATGCCAACGAGCAGCGGCGTGGTGCCCGACGAACACTCCCAGAACGCGCCATGCCCGAGCTCAGCCAACTTCGCCACTCTGGTCACATGACTGGTCGGCGCGGTATGAGGGATCTTCGTGATCAGGGTGGGATTGGTGACGTGTTTGGCGGCGGTGGCCACGGGCGCAGCGATAGAGGTCACGGCGCCCATCACGCCCATGACGGCAGACACCAATCCCACTAGAACCCGCCCCATAGCTACAGCCTGCCCGAAAATTGGGGGAAGGCGCGTCAATGCCCCTTTTAGCGGAACTTTGGGATTACCTGAGTACCCATCAGTTCGATGGTTTGCATGACTGAAGCATGCGAGATCTTGAACGGATTGACCAGGCACAGCAACAAATCAACGCCTGCCGCTTCGTAGGCCTTGCACGCTTCAAGGCACTCTTCCGGCGTACCTAACACGCAGGCGTTGGTGTCCATCAGGATCTCCAACGTCAAGAGGTCCAGCAAGCCTTCATCGTCGTGCTGCTTCATATCGGCTGCGTAGGCATAGGTGCCCAGCTCCTGATTACGCTCGGCCATCATGTCGCTCAAGGTGGCGATCTGACGGGCGCCGGTCACTGGGTACCACTCAAACGATTCGCGTGCGTTGGCGATGGCTTCATCGCGATCGGGTGCGCAGATCGCCATGGTGAACGTGGCGGCCTGATTGTTGACAAAGGCACCGATGGGAGTTGTGCACTTCGCCACCGCCTCGCGGTAGATGTCGATTTTCCGCTGCACTTCTGATGGGGGAAGGCCGACGGCGAATGAACACAGTCCGAGACCGAGATCACCCATCTGCGCGTGACCCTCATCGCTGGTGGTGGCGCCCCACAGTGGTGGATGTGGTTGCTGCAGTGGCTTGGGTTGCACGCGACGCTTCGGCATCTGCCAATGCGTGCCTTCAAACTCGTAGTACTCGTTGGTCCAACAACCCACCACGTGACGGATGGCCTCTTCCCACATTTGACGGCTCTCGCCCGGATCAATGCCGAACCCTTCGAGCTCCGCCCTGGTGGCCGATCGTCCCGTGCCGAGGTCAACCCGTCCGTTGGAAATGAGGTCGAGCACCGCCACCGATTCGGCGGTGCGCACGGGGTGGTTGTACGGCTTGGGCATGAGGCGCACGCCGTAACCAAGCCGGATGTTCTCGGTCCGGGCGGCAATGGCGCCATAGAGCACTTCAGGATTGGAGCAGTGCGAGTACTCCTCCAAGAAATGGTGCTCCACCGTCCAGAAGGCATCCCAGCCGAACTTGTCGCCGGCGATGGCTTGCTCCAACGTGTGCTGGTACGCCCGCAACTCGCTGTCCGGCTCCCACGGGCGCGGCACCGGGATCTCATAGAACAGTGCGAACTTCATGGAACTTACCCCCCTGGGTCGTTCGTCAGTTGAGACAACCGACCATACGCGAGCCCTCTCGACTAGACAATCGGCGATGGGGAGGGCACATGCGTGGACTGACTGACCGGACCTACATCGTGACCGGAGCGGCATCGGGCATTGGATTGGCCACGGCGGTACGGCTCCTGGAAGAAGGGGCACGGGTGATGGGCTCCGACATCGTTGAGGCTCCACCGATGTCGGCCGACCCGGATCGATGGTCATTTACGCATTGCGATGTGGCCTCAGAAACATCCGTGCAGGAACTGGTGCGCCAGACGGTGTCGTTCGGCGGCTCCATTGACGGCTTGGTCAATGCCGCCGGCGTGGCGGGCGGTGGACCAGTGCACCAGTTGCCCTTGGAGGAATGGAATCGAGTCATCGATATCAACCTCACCGGCACCTTCCTGACCGCCAAACACGTCATCGATCAGATGTTGCGGCAGCCGTCGGATGGCGGGCGGCGAGGTTCTGTGGTCACGATGGCCAGCATTGAGGGACTTGAGGGCACGGCAGGGGGCAGCGTCTACAGCGCGTCGAAGGGTGGCGTGGTGATCCTGACCAAGAACATGGCCATCGACTACGCCGGTCGAGGCATCCGAGTGAATGCGATCTGTCCCGGCTTCATCGACACGCCCTTGGTCGACGCCGTCTTCGGTATGCCAGGCATGGAGTCGGTCATGGCAGACGTGATTGCGGCGCACAAGTTGCGGCGGCTGGGCCAGCCCGAGGAGATCGCGGCCGTGGCCGCCTTCCTGCTGTCCGACGATGCCTCCTTCATTACCGGCCACGCCCTCCCAGTCGATGGCGGCTATACGGCGGGTCGGGACCATGGGGTGACCGCCATGCTCGGGCTCTCGGGCCCCGAACCTGATTGACATCGGCGTGCCCCCTGGGTAATACTTAAGCAAATGCTTAACCAAAGCGCCACGCTCGATCCTGTCTTCCGGGCCCTGGGTGACCCGACTCGCCGGTTGATGGTGGAGCGCCTCAGCACCGGTTCGGCCTCGGTCAGCGAATTAGCTGCACCACTGCAGATGAGCCTGCCGGCCGTGCTGCAACACCTCTCCGTGCTGGAGTCGTGCGGGCTGGTGCGCTCCAAGAAGGTGGGCCGAACCAGGACCTGTCGCTTGGATGCACGTGCCATGCGCTCCGCCGAGTCCTGGTTTGCCAGTCAGCGGGCGCTTTGGGAACAGCGACTGGATCGACTAGCTGAAGTGCTGGCCGAAGACGAGCAAGGGACCTGACATGACCAACCGATCAGCCACACACGCCACCTTTGTCATTGAGCGGGACTACGCCGCCGCACCCGAGAAGGTCTTTGCCTTGTGGACCAACAAGGAGCAGAAGCTGCGTTGGTTCGGCATGCCCGACGATCCGAACTACTCGCTCGACTTCAAAGTCGGGGGCGAAGAGCACTCAAAGGGTGGGCCACCTGAAGGGCCTCGTGTATTCCTACGATGTCGTGTACCGCGACATTGTGCCCAACGAGCGCATCGTCTACCACTACACCATGGACGCCGGAGATGACCGCATCTCGGTGTCGGTCACGACAGTGGAGTTCACGGCTGGCGGCAGTGGCACCAAGCTGACCTACACCGAGCAAGGCGTCTTTCTCGATGGGCTCGACAATCCTGCCGCTCGCCAAGAGGGCACCGAGGAACTGCTCAATGCCTTGGGCGCTGCGATCTAACCCAACACCAACCGCCCGCCGCGGTAGTCGAAGATGACCCAACCGAAGCGCTGCAGCTGATCAGATCCGAGAAGCCCGGCCGTGCCGTTGTCGCTGATGGGACCAAACGACACGACGCCGAGGTCTTGCGGAAACAGCGTGACGCCGGGAACCGACCACGGGCCGCTCTGGTCGAGCGGTGACGTGATGGTCGAGCACACCGTCGTCTGCCGTTGGGCTTGGTTGGTATGGGCCAGGTGATCCTTCTTGGCCAACGCTGAGCTGACGACGGATTGTGAGGAGCCGGTGTCGACCACGAAGGTGTGGGAACGGTTGTGGCCGAGGCGGAGGTTGACCTCCAAGGCAGCGGCACCCGGAATCAGCACCGACGTGGCCGGAACGGTCTTGCCCACCTCTCCATTGGTGAGGACGGCGCCGGGTGCCGGGCCGGTCGGTCCGGTGACTTGATTGCCCGAGTCAGGCGGGCCTTCGGCGGCGCCCAGGGTCAGGGTCTGACTGGTGAAGTCGATCCGCACGGCACCGAAGCGGCTCAGTACATCCGAGCCGAGTAGTCCGACGGGTTGGCCCTTGCCGCCGAAGTCCGGCAACGTGCCCGCCGTTAGCGTCTGCGCGTCCAGGGTGGCCCCGGCGGCGGACCAGCTGGTGATCTTGACCGGAGTGGCCTTGCCTTGGCAGCCCACACCTTCAATGGCGCTGGTGGGACCGGCCTTGGTCAGGTGGAGTCGCTTGGCCAGACGGGCGTCGATGACGGACTCGCCGGCTCCAGTGTCGATGATGAAGGGATAGGGCCCGCTGCCTTGCAGGCACACATTGATCATTTCGGCCACCTGACCGTCCACCGTGCTCACCGTGATGGGGAGTCGCTGCGCCCCACCGGCCAACAGGGTATTGCCCCCGCAGCCGGCGGTGGCGGGCGGTAGGGCAAAGTTGACGATGGGTTGGACGTGGATTTTTCCGCTCGCCCCTGCTGACGTGGTGAGTCCGCTGAATCCGGCGAGCGATCCGGTGATCAGCGCGGCGAGAAAGGCCAGCGCGTGTGCCGAGGCGCCTCATGCGCGGGTCAGCGTGAGCCGTGCGCTGTCCACCACCAGACGGAGGGCGAGGACGACCGCGGCCAACGGCAGGGCGATCCGGCGCCACCCCTTGGTGGTGCGCACGCTGAAGCGCAAGGCCGACCGGTGATGGGCCACCATCATTTTGTAGGGATGGCGAGCGGTGCTCACGCCCTGAATGTGCGTCACGCTGGCCGCTCCGGTGAAGCCGACGCCCCAGCCGGCTTCGTGAGCCCGCCAACACAGGTCCATGTCCTCGTTGTACATGAAATAGGCCTCGTCGAAGCCACCCAGCTCTTCCATGGCGCTGCGGCGAGCCAGGAAGCACGAACCCGAGACCCAGCCGGCCGCGACTGGTGTCGTCGCCTTCCGGCGTGCCCGGGTTGTAGCGCTTGGTGAAGCGATTCTCCGGATTGAAGGGGGCCAGCAAGGCGTGACCGGCGGCCTCGACGAAGGAGGGAAAGTGACGAACCGACGGGTACACATCCTGCGCGCCGTCGAAAATGCGGGGGCCGAGGATGGCCCAGGCGGGACGAGCCTCGAGTTCCCGAGCCAGCGCGTCGAGGGCTCCGGGATGCACTTCCAGATCCGGGTTCGATATCAGGACGAACTCGGGCGCCGGCTCGTGCCCGGCCAACACGGCCAGCCCCCGATTGACGCCGGCCCCGAAACCCAGGTTCTTCTGCGGGCGCACGATGATGACCGCATCGGCCGGCAGCGAAGCCAGGGCCTGGTCGGCGCTGCTCCGGCCGACCGTTCTCCACCACGATCACGGGCGAAGCACCTTGCGTCAGCAGCGAGCGGACGCAGCCTTCCAGCAATGGTCCGGCGTCGTGATCCACCACGACGGCGGCAATCAGGTACCGACACTCCGGGCTCAGAACTCCTTGGTGAACCGGAACCGGATGAGTGCACTTGAGCGCGCCGAAGCCGTCACGCCAGGTGATCTTCTTGCCCTCGTCGACTTCACGCCCGGCATAGGAGATCGGCACTTCGTAAATGCGGTGGCCACGGCGCAACACCTTGGCCGTGATTTCGGGTTCGAAGTCGAAGCGATCGGAGACAATGGTCATGCCCTCGATCACCTTGGCGTCGAACAACTTGTAGCACGTCTCCATGTCCGACAGGGTCGAGCTGTACAGCACGTTGGTGACCAGCGACAGGAAGCGATTGCCGGCCCAATGCAGCGGCAGCATGTTCTTGCGCTCGCCGGTGAATCGGCTGCCGTAGACCACCCGGGCCTTGCCCTTGAGTACCGGCTCGAGCAGGCGGGGCCAGTCGTCCGGGTCGTACTCGAGATCGGCATCTTGGATGAGGAGGAGATCGCCGGTGGCCAGCGCCAACCCGGTACGGATGGCCGCACCCTTGCCCTTGTTCTCCTTGTGGGTGATGACCCGGACGGTCGAATCCTCCAGCGCCCGCAGGACCTTCTCCGAACCGTCGCTGGAGCCGTCGTCGACCACAATCACCTGCAGGTTGATGCCCCCGGGCAACTGGACGGCCCGCATGCGGCGAATGATCTCGGCCACGGTCGACCGCTCGTTGAATACGGGCATGATCACGCGAGGGTCTGGAATGTGGGCAGCTGGTGCTCCGTTTCGGTCTCGGGCATCGTCATGCCGCTCCCACTTGCTCGGCCATGAACTGCACCGTGCGCTCGATGCCCTGTCGAAGATCAATGTTGGGTGACCAACCGAGTTCCTTCTTGGCCAACGTGATGTCGGGACAACGACGGGTGGGGTCGTCCTTGGGTAAGGGGCGGAAGACGATCTCCGACGAGGATCCGGTGACTTCGAGCACGATTTCGGCCAACTCCAGCATGGTGCGCTCATCGGGATTGCCGATGTTGATCGGGCCGGTGCACGACGAATCGAAGAGGGCCAGTAGTCCCGCGATCTCGTCTTCGACGAAGCAGAAGCTCCGGGTCTGGGTACCGTCGCCGTACATGGTCAGCGGCTCGCCCCGCAGCGCCTGGGCGATGAAGTTGGACACCACCCGGCCGTCGCCCGGCGACAGACGTGGTCCGTAGGTATTGAAGATGCGGGCGATGCCGACGTTGACGCCGTGCACGCGGTGGGTGGCCATGGTCAGTGCTCTCGGCGAACCGCTTGGCCTCGTCGTAGACGCTGCGCGGGCCGATCGGGTCGACGCTCCCCCGGTAGGACTCGACCTGCGGGTGCACTTCGGGCTCGCCGTAAATCTCGCTGGTGCTGGCCATGAGGAAGCGGGCGTCGTGCTCGTGGGCCAAGGCCAAGAGGCGGCGGGTGCCCTCGCTCCCGACGGCCAAGGTCTCCAGCGGGCGGGCCAGGTAGGCCGGTGGCGAGGCCGGGCTGGCCAGGTTGAGGACGCCATCCACCTTGTCGTCGGTCGGCAGTGCCACCTTCTCGCTGACATCGGTGACCACCAGCGTGAAGGCGTCGTGGTCCAGCAGGTGGGCCACGTTGGCTTCGCTGCCGGTCGACATGTCGTCCAGGCAGACCACCGAATCGCCCCGGCCGATCAGTCGGTCACACATGTGCGAGCCGAGGAACCCGGCACCTCCGGCCACGACGACCCGACTCATGGGCGTCCGATGGCGCTTGTAGGCGAAGCCCATGCGCCGTGACGGCGGCCGGGTCAAGCAGGTTGCGGGCGTCGACGATGGAGGGCTCGGCCATGAGGCCAGAACCTTCTCGAAGTCCAGCCAGCGGAAGTCGTCCCATTCGGTGAGCACCACGACGACCGAGGCACCCTTCGCGGCCTCGTAGGGATCGAGGCAGAGCGTCATGCCGCGCAGGTCGTCGGCCACCGCGTCCCCCTCGTGATCCTCGGGCCGGACGGTGGGGTCGTAGGCCCGGATGTCGGCCGCCCAGCTTGACCAGTCGCTGGGTGATCTCCACGGCCGGGCGAGTCCCGCCGGTCGTCGGTGTTGGCCTTGAAGGTCAGTCCCCAGATCGCCACCGTCTTGCCCTTGCACCGAACCACCGGCGGCCGTCTCGACCTTGGTCACCACTCGCGCCAGCTGCTCGTCGTTGCTGGCAATGGCCCCGGCCAGGAGGGAGAAGTCGTAGCCCGCCTCCTTGGAGATGTGGAGCAACGCCCGGGTGTCCTTGGGCAGACACGATCCACCCCACCCGGGTCCGGGCGTGCAGGAACTCGAACCCGATCCGCTTGTCGTAGCCCGAGTCCGAGCATGACGTCTCGGACGTCGGCGCCCAGTTCCTCGCACAGGCAAGCCAGCGCATTGACGTAGCTGAGCTTGGTGGCCAGGAAGGCGTTGGCGGCGTACTTGATCGACTCCGACGTCGTGGCATCGGTCACGATCAGCGGCGCACCCGTGGCGGCGAAGAGGGCACCGACCTTGGCGGCGGCGTGCGGATCATCGGCGCCGACGACCAGCCGGTCCGGATGGAGGCTGTCCTGCACGGCCGTGCCTTCGCGGAGGAACTCAGGGTTCGACACCACCGAGATATCGGGACGCCCGATGACGCGTTCGACCATCCGAGCGGAACCAATCGGCACCGTCGACTTGTTGATCACGATGGCGTTCTGGGCCAGATGCGCCCCGATCTCCTTGGCCGCCGCCTCGACATAGGACAGGTCAGCCGAACCGTCCTCGCCCTGCGGAGTGGGTACGCACAGAAAGATGAACTCAGCGCCGTTGACGGCGTCGACCGCCGAATCGGTGAAGGAGAGGCGGTGGGTCTGCACGCTCTCGGCCACCAGCTCATCGAGCCCGACCTCGACAATGGGCATGCGACCGCTGCGCAGCGCGGCCAGGCGCTTGGGCTCGCGCTCGGCCAGCACCACCCGGTGGCCGAAGTGGGCCAGCGTGGCCGCCGTGGGAAGTCCCACGTAACCGGCACCAATGACCGCAATCCTGTGGTTCGTCATGTCAGGACCCTTCGTGTTGGAGAGCAGTGACCAACCTGCGCAACCCATCCTGCCAGTCGGGCATGGTGGGTAACCCGCTAAGGCGGAGCGCAGCGTTGTCGAGCACGGAGTTGGCCGGGCGAGGGGCCGGCAGTGGGTAGTCGGCCGTCGTGATGGGCAGCACCCGTTCCGGGTCGGCGCCGGCTTCGGCCAGCACGGCCCGCACGAAGCCCCACCAGGTGGTGGCGCCGGCGTTGGTGACGTGGAAGGTACCGGGACGCTTGTCGGTGCCGAGCGTCACGATGGCGGCGGCCAGGTCGGCCGTGAAGGTCGGCGAGCCATGCTGGTCACTGACGAACTTGAGTGGCCCCTCGCTGGCGGCCAGACGAAGGGCCGTCTTGACCATGTTCTTGCCGTGGGCGCCGCAGACCCACGAGGTGCGCACGATGGTCGATCCGGGCGGGCATTCGCGCTCGCCGGCCAGCTTGCTGAAGCGCCGTAGACCGATTGGGGATTCGGGGCGTCCCATTCGAGATAGGGGCGAGGTGACGTGCCGTCGAAGACGTAATCGGTGGAGACGTAGAGGACGTGGGCGCCGACGGCCCGTGCCGCCTCGGCCACATTGCGGGTGCCGACGGCGTTGACCGAATAGGCCAGGTCGACTTCGGTCTCGCAGGCGTCGACGGCGGTGATGGCCCCGCCATGGAGCACCACGTCGGGCCGGAAGGTGTGGAAGGTGAATTGGACGGCGTCGCGGTCGTTGACCGGCATGTTGCCGATATCGGTGGCCAGGACCTCATAGGTCAGGCCGTCGAGTGGACCTTCGGGAGCCAACAGGCTGCAGCGGAGCCCGCCGGTCGGGGACGCGTCCGGCCAGGCAGTCCTGGAGGTCACGACCCAGCTGACCATCGGCTCCTGTCACCAGTACGCGCATAGGTGTACGGCTCAGCTCGAGGAACCCCAGCCGCCTTCGACGACCGGGGCGCGGGCCCGCAACGGCTCCCACCATTCACGATTGTTGGCGTACCACTCGACCGTCTCGGCCAGTCCGTCTTCCCATGAGATTTCGGGGGCCCAGCCGAGCTGGGTGCGCAGCTTGGACGAATCGAGCAGGTAGCGGCGGTCATGACCGGGGCGATCGGGCACGATCTCTTTGAGCGAGTCGGGCTTGCCCAGGGTCTTGAGCACCAGGTCGGCGATGTCCATGATGGAGGCCTCGACGCCACTGCCCACGTGGTAGGTCTCGCCGACCTTGCCCCGTTGGAGGACGGCCTCGATGGCCGTGCAGTGGTCGCGGACATGGAGCCACTCCCGGCGGTTTTCGGTGGTGGCGTACAGGGTCAGGTTCTTGTCGTCGAGGGCCAAGGTGGTGAAGACCGGGATGACCTTTTCGGGGAACTGGTACGGGCCGTAGTTGTTCGAGCAGTTGGTGATGGTGATCGGCAGCTCGTAGGTCTCGCCGTAGGCGCGCACCGCATGGTCCGACCCGGCCTTGGAGGCGTTGTAGGGCGTGCGGGGCCGATAGGGAGAGTCCTCGGTGAAGACCTCGTCGGTATCGAGGGCGAGGTCGCCGTAGACCTCGCAGGTGCTGATGTGATGGAAGCGGTTGATGCCGACCTGGCGGGCCGCTTCGAGCAGGGTCTGGGTGCCAATCACGTTGGTCCGGAAGAACAGGCCCGGATTGAGCACGGCCAGGGAGTTGTGGGACTCGGCGGCGAAGTTGACGATGGTGTCGATCTCCTGCTCACGCAGGGTCTTTTCCGCCAAGGGGCCATCGCAGATGTCGCCCTTGCACGAAGACGATCTTGTCTTCGACATCGGCCAGGTTGGGTCGGTTGCCGGCGTAGGTGAGCACGTCGTAGGCCACGACGTGGTCGTCGGGATGCTGCTCCACCCAGTAGCGGACGAAGTTGGACCCGATGAATCCGGCACCTCCGGTGACGAGAAGGCGCATAAGGGGGAAACTTTAGTTCAGGGGCTCGGCGGGCGCCCGGTCGGCAGGTGCACCACGTCGCCGGCGGCGATGGTCTGGGTGCCGTCCGGGGTCTCGACGATCAGGTGCCCGGCCTCGTTGATGCCGGTGGCCCGGCCGACGATGTCACCGCTGGCCAGCTCAATCCGGACCTGCTGGCCGATGGTGGCGCAGCGCTCCTGGAGCTCGGCGGCGAGTCTGCCGGCGGCCGGCGGGGAGTCGAGCTGGGCTCGGCGTGGGGTGAGGGCGTTCAGGATGGCTTCGAGGAGCTTGGTCCCGGTCAACCGGGGTGGCGGCCAGGTCGTCCAGGCAGGTACCCGCCCACGCCCTCGGGGCCGGGCCAGCCCACGTTGAGGCCGATGCCGACGATGACGGCGCTGACCTTGCCGGCCTCGAATTCGGCCTCGGCCAGGACGCCGGCCAGCTTGGACTCCCCCACCAGGAGGTCATTGGGCCACTTGAGGACCGGGCTCACGTTCGGCCATTGTCTCGGCAGGCCTCGGCGGCCGCCAGGGCCACGGCGGCGGTGCAGAGATGCAGTTCGGCCGGGTCGAGTTGGGGTCGCAACAGCACGGAGAACAGGAGTGAGGCCCCGGCCGGAGACTCCCATCGGCGGTCGAGGCGGCCCCGCCCGGCGGTCTGGTGCTCGGCCACGGCCACCACGCCATCGGGCGCCCCATTCCGGGCCTCCGTGCGTAGGTAGGTGTTGGTGGAGTCGATTTCCTCGAATCGCCGGACCTCCCACATGGCAGACACCCTAGGGTCCGTGCGAATGTGAGGACCCCTGGTAACTGGGTATTCGAAAGGTCCAGCGTGCTGAAGAAGATCCTCATCGCCAACCGCGGCGAAATCGCAGTCCGAGTCATCCGGACCTGCCGCGAGATGGGCATCGCCACTGTGGCCGTCTACTCCAACCTCGACCGGGAAGCGCTCCATGTGCGCATGGCCGACGAGGCCTACGCCCTGGGTGGCGAGACGGCCGCCGAGAGCTACCTCAACACCGAGGCCATCCTCGATGCCATCGAGAAGAGCGGGGCCGACGGCGTGCACCCGGGCTACGGCTTCTTCTCGGAGAACACGGACTTCGCCCGGGCGATTACCGATCGGGGCGTGACGTTTATCGGGCCGCCGCCGGAAGCCATTGAGGTCATGGGCGACAAGATCAGCTCGCGCATCGCCGCTGAAGCGGCTGGGCGTGTCAGGGTGTGCCCGGGCGCTCGGAGCCCTTGACGTCGCCGGACGAGGTCATCGCCTTCGGTGAAGAGGTCGGGTGGCCGCTTGGCTATCAAGGCCGCCTACGGCGGTGGCGGTCGGGGCATGAAGGTGGTCGAGTCCGCGGCTGACGAGGCCGCGGAGGCCATGGAGTCGGCGGCCCGCGAGGCCCAGGCCTACTTCGGCCGGCCCGAGATTTACGTCGAGCGCTACCTGGACTGGCCCCGTCACGTCGAGATGCAGGTCCTGGCCGACCAGCACGGCAACACGCTGTGGTTGGGCGAGCGCGACTGCTCGGCCCAGCGCCGCCACCAGAAGCTGGTGGAGGAGAGCCCGGCGCCCAACTTCCCCGACGAAATCCGCCAGGCCATGGGCGCGGCGGCGGTCAAGGTCTCCGAGGCCTGCGGCTACTACAACGCCGGCACGGTGGAATTCCTCTACCAGGACGGCGAGTTCTACTTCCTGGAAATGAACACCCGGCTGCAGGTGGAGCACCCGGTCACTGAACTGGTGACTGGGCTCGATTTGGTCGCTTGGCAGATCCGCATCGCCTCGGGTGAGGCCATCGACTTCACCCAGGACGAGGTGCAGCGCAATGGTCACGCCATTGAGATCCGCATCAACGCCGAGGACCCCAGCGGCGGCAAGTTCTCGCCCTCACCGGGCACCATCACCAAGTTCACCGCCCCTTCCGGCCCCGGCGTCCGGCTCGATGCCGGTTACGAGTCCGGCGACACCGTCTCGCAGTACTACGACAACCTGGTGGCCAAGCTGATCGTGTGGGCCGGTGACCGCGAGTCGGCCCGCCGCCGCATGTTGCGGGCCTTGGATGAGACCGTCATTACCGGCGTGCGCACCACCATTCCGGCCGACGTCATCATTCTGAGCCATCCCGACTTTGCCGGCGGCACCCACTCCACCAACTGGGTCGAGAACACGCTGGACCTGAGCGAGCTCAAGGTCGAGGCCGACCCTGGGCCGGCGTCGGTGGGCGAGGACGAGATTCCCGCAGGTGCAGCGCGACGTCACCGCCGAGGTCGACGGCCGTCGTTTCTCCGTCAAGTTGTGGGTACCCGACCTGGGTCCGGTCGCCGGTGCGGCTCGTGGGCCGGCTCGACCCGAAGCGGGCGGCGGCTTCAGGTGCGGCAGCGAGCGGATCGGGCACGGTGGCCGTGCCCATGCAGGGCACCATCGTCAAGGTGCTGGTGGCCGTGGGCGACGCCGTCGAGGTCGGTCAGACCATCTGCCTTTTGGAGGCGATGAAGATGGAAAACGCCGTCAATGCCGAAAAGGAAGGCGTGATTAAGGAAGTGCGGGTGGCAGCCGGCGACTCGGTCGGCGCGGGTGACGTCGTGGCCGTGATCGAATAGGGGCATGACCACCCTGACGGCAGCCAAGGACACCGCAGCTGCTGTCATTGAAGAGCATCTGGCCGATCTGGTGGCCCTGAGCCACTCGGTCCACTCGACTCCTGAGCTTTGCTTCAACGAGACGGTCTCGGCCCGGGCGGTGGCTGACGCCCTGCGGGCCGGCGGATTGTCGGTTGAGGAGGGCGTCTACGACATTCCGACCGCGTTCGAGTCCGCGTTCGGGCTCCGGGGATCTCGTGGTGGCCGTCTGCGCCGAATACGACGCCCTGCCCGATGTCGGCCACGCCTGCGGGCACAACATCATCGCCGCCGCCGCGGTGGGGGCCGGGCTAGCCCTGGCGGCCGTGGCTGACTCGGTCGGGTTGTCCGTGCGGGTACTGGGCACGCCGGCCGAAGAAGGTGGCGGGGGCAAGGTCCTGATGCTCGACCGGGGCGCCTTCGACGGCGTCCACGCCGCCATGATGGTCCACCCCTGGTCGGTCGAACGGCTGACCGGCGCCTGCCTGGCCGTCTCTCATTTCGATGTGCATTTCGTGGGCCGGGAAGCCCATGCCTCGGCCGCCCCCTGGCAGGGCATCAATGCGCTCGATGCCATGACGATCGCCCAGGTCTCGTTGGGTCTGTTGCGCCAACAGCTGCCACCCGGCGATCAGGTCCACGGCATGATCAGCCAGGGCGGCCAGGCCGCCAACGTGATTCCGGCGCGGGTCAGCGGCCGCTTCATGGCGCGTTCGAAGACCATTGAGGGCTTGCACGCTGCTGGAGCCGCGGATCCGGGCCTGTTTCGATGCCGGCGCCCTGGCCTCGGGTTGCAGTGTGACCTACGAGGAGCTGTCGCCGGAGTACTCGCACATGGAGGCCGACCCGGAGCTGGTGGCCGCCTACCGGATCAATGCCGAGGCCCTGGGTCGGACCTTCGAGGCCGACGACGAGGACGCTCCCCTGCCCACCTTCTCGACCGACATGGCCAACGTCTCACTGGCCGTGCCGACCATCCACCCGCTGATCGGCATCGAGACGCACGGGGCGGTCAACCACCAGCACGAATTCGCGGCGGCCTGCATCACGCCGTCGGCTGATCAAGCGGTGCGGGACGGCGCGGTGGCCATGGCCTGGACGGCCATTGACGCCGCCCTTGATTCAGGACTGCGGGCTCGGTTGTTGAGCGGGGCCCGGGCCCGATGATTACCGAGCACGCATTGTTGGAAGTCATCCCGGGCCAGGAATCGGACTTCATGCAGACGATGGCCCGGGCCAAGATGATCATCTCGGCCAGTCCCGGCTTTGTTGGACTCCGGGTTGAGCGCTGCATCGAGCGGCCCAACACCTTCTTGTTGTTGGTGGAATGGGCCACGTTGGACGACCACCTGGTGGGCTTCCGGGAGTCGGCGGCGTACCAGGAATGGCGTTCACTCCTGCATCACTTCTACGACCCGTTCCCGGTGGTCGAGCACTTCGAGGGCGTCTTCACCGCGTAGTTGTTCGTGGTGATGCCCGGGGGCCTGAACCGTGCGTCCGTGACATCCATCTCGAGCGGTTTCGGTTGGGCGAACGGCTGTGTCAGTTTAGGTTGACAAATCGATCACGTCAGTTTAAACTGACAGCCATGGACATTGAGCAGCTCAGCGCGAATCTCTCGTCGGATGACCCGGCAACTGGCCTTCGCGCCTCGTTGGCACTCCATCGCCTGGCTGAGAGGGTCGAGGCCAACTACGTAGCGTCGGCTCGGGAGAAGGGCTGGTCGTGGCAGCAGATCGGCGACGCTCTGGGCATTACCCGCCAATCCGTGCACACCAAATACAACAAGGAGTCATCGTGACCACAGATTCCGCTGCGCCCCAGGTGCATCACGTCTGGTCGACCTACATGCAAGCCGTTGAAGAGGCTCGTCGGCGAGGTGATCGCCGGACGGGCACCGATCACCTCTTGCTCGCCTTGTTGGGGGACCCCGCGACAGAAGTCTTGTTGGGCGTGAGCCTGCAGCAAGCTCGCCAGGCCCTGGAATCGCTCGATCATGAAGCCTTGGGCACCCTGGGGCTGGGATCGGGCACCGACGCTCCCCCGCTGCCGATGCGCGCCGTGCCAAAGAAGCCGAGAATCAGAGACGTCATGACAAAAGATCGCCTCCGTATGACGCCGGCGGCCAAGAAGGTGCTTGAGGATGCGGTCAAGCCCAATCACCGGAAGTCCCAGGTCACGGCCCAGCAGGTGCTGGCTCAGATCCTCGCTCTGCAACCACCCGATCCAGCGGCGGTGCTGCTGGTCGCTCTCGGCGTGGATGCGTCGGAGGTTCGAAGCCGACTGGAAGTGGTTTTGCCCAACAGCTGAGCCTTCTGTTGTCGAGGTCAGAGTTTGTGCGTATACTTTGAGCACTTACTCAAACTTGAGGTGGCCAGATGGCGAAATCGGGAATTTCGAGCCAGGTCGTCAATCGAGACTCGTCTCGGTCGGCGGCGACTCGGGACCAGTTGGTCCAAGCGGCGATCGAGACGCTCAAGGCTGATGGATTCACCGGAACGAGTGCCCGGGCTATTGCCGAACGCGTCGGGGCTCAATCAGGGCCTGATCTTTTACCACTACGGATCCGTCGCCAACCTCCTGCTGGCTGCGCTCGATGCCGTGAGTGCCCTGCGTATGGAGCAGTACGGGAGGGCGATCGACGGGGTCGAGTCGCCGACCGAGCTGGTTGACGTGGCCATGGACATCTTCCGGGAGGATCTCGATGCCGGGTACGTCACTGTGCTGGTCGAGATGATCGCAGGTGCGTCATCCACCCCTGGGCTGGCGCTCGAGGTCTCGTCTCGCTTGGGGCCGTGGTTCGAATTCGCGCAGCGTGCGGTCGAGACAACGTTGGGCGATTCACCATTGGCCTCGGTGGTACCCACTCAGGACGTGGCCTATGGCATCGTCGCCCTCTACCTCGGCCTCGAAATGCTGACGCACCTAGAAGGCGATCGCACCCGAGCGTTAGGTCTGTTCACCCACGCCAAGCATCTGGCCGGACTCCTCCAAGCCCTGAGTCCGACGCGGCCGACGGAGATGTCATGACCGACACCGGCCTCGATGTCGTCACCGGCGCTTTCAGCTACTCGGGAGCGGCCATCGCCCAAGTGCTGCTCGAGTCGGGTCGAGAGGTGCGCACGATCACTGGGCATCCGGATCGGGCGCCGATGGGGACGACCGTTGAGATCCGGGGCTTGGACTTCGATGATCCAGCCGGCCTGGTTGATTCCCTACGAGGTGTCACGACGCTGTACAACACCTACTGGGTGCGTTTCGCTCATCGCCAGGTTGATCACGACGTGGCTGTATCGAACTCGAAGATCCTCTTCGACGCGGCCAAGAGGGCCGGGGTCCAGCGGATTGTGCACGTGAGCATCACGCATCCGCACCTCGAGTCGCCCTTCCCCTATTTCCGCGGCAAGGCATTGGTCGAACGGGCGCTGGTCGAGAGTGGGGTGTCACACGCCATTCTCCGGCCCGCCATTCTCTTTGGTGGTGACGGGGTGCTGCTTAACAACATCGCCTGGCTCCTTCGGCGCCTCCCCGTCTTCGCCATCGGCGGTCGAGGGGACTACCGGATCCGGGGCATCCATGTTGATGACTTGGCTCAGTTGTGTCTGCTCAAGAGTTCGGAGACCTGGGACAGCGTTACCGATGCCGTGGGTCCGGAGCGGCCGACGTTTGTTGAGCTCGTGGAGTCAATCCGTGCTGCCGTGGGAAGTTCGACCCGCCTCGTGCATGTTCCGGGCTGGTCCGTCCCTGCCTTCTCGCGGGTGCTCAGCTTGGCGCTGCACGATGTGCTCCTGACCACCGACGAGTACCGCGCAATGGCCGACGGCTTGGCCGACACCGATGGGCCAGCGACCGGGTCCACTGCCCTTTCGGAATGGCTGGCTCGGCACGGTGATTCGCTGGGCCTGCAGTATGCCAACGAACTCAGCCGCCACTTTCAGCATGATGCCGCGGTCAGGTGACGCGATCAGTGTGGGCGCCCCTCTTGGGTGCCATCACCTGGGCCGCCCTCTTGCTGCCAGGTGCGCTCTATCTTCCCATCGGATTCCAGCAATACATGGGGACCGATCCGAACGTCACGCAACCGGTGAGGGCGACGCTGGTGCAGATCAACGGTCACGGCATCCTGCTGCTGGTGGCACTGCCCTTGCTGCTTTCGTGCCTGGCGGCGGCCAGCCTCCTGATCCATGCCAAGACTGGCAGGACACTCGCTCTTGTGGTCGCTTGGAACCTCACCGGAGCCGTCCTCGCTGGAGCCGCATTAGGCACAGTGACGTTCCTGATCGGGATCTTCGTGGTGCCGGCTGGTGCGCTGCTGGTGGTGGCCTGCGCCAATTCGGCCAGACTGGGCGAATGGAGCCCACGTTTTCCCACTTCGGCATCTGCGTCACCGACCTAGAGCGGTCACTGCGCTTCTATTGCGAGGCCCTCGGGTTCGAGAAGGCCGAGTCGCACGAGATCGGTACCGACTTCGCACGGCTGATGGAGTTTCCCGATGTCGACGTAACGTCGCAGTTCATCCGCAAGGGCTCGACTGCCATCGAGCTGCTGTCGTTCCGGGAGCCGACGCCGTTCGGTGACGGATTGCGCCGAGCGGTCAATCAGCTGGGCCTGACCCATCTCTCGTTCCGGGTGGCCGACGTAGATGCCGTGGCCGCCAAGGTGGTCGAGTTGGGTGGCACCGTGGTCGATGTCAGCCGTACCACCATCGACTTTGGCGGCGTGCCGCTTGAGTTCGTCTACTGCACCGATCCGGACGGCGTGCGAGTGGAGTTGATGGACCTCAATGGGTGATGCCGACGATATCGGTGTGCCGCTTCTGACGCAGTGAACCAAAAGAAGGGCCGACCAGTTTTCTGGCTGGTGGCTTCGTAACCTTTTGGGCATGGCGCGCCGCTGGCGTTGGGGCGCGGTGGTCCTGGTGGCCACCGCTGTGCTCGGGAGTTTCATCCCGAGTTCCATGGCCGCGGCCGGTGACGACTTCCTACGTGCGCCGGCAGGGGTAGTCGGGGGCATCGTCACGATCCCATCCCCCTGCTTCATCCCGAGTTGTGGCAAGGGCTCTCCTGCCCCCTCGGCACCAACGGTGGCGATCGCTGGCGTGGCCGCTCTACTGGCCATCGCCGGAGCGGGCGTGGCATCTCGCTACTCCCGTCGAGCCCGACGGACTGTCGCCGCCTTGCCCCGAGGCACCGCCGTCTTGCTGTTCCATCCCCCGCAGTTCTCCTAGTTCGATCCCGCTGTCCCAATCGAACTGAGGTGCCGCGCGCTTCGCGCCCTTGCACCCGTCTATCCAAGGAGAACTTCTGCTATGTCGAAACAATCATCGTCGCGGCCTGTCCGCGCTCCGGAGCCCGTCGGGTTCCGCAAGCAACATCCCTTACTGACCGCACTGATCCCGGTCGGCCTGGTGCATGATCGCCCTCGTCACCATGGTGGTCATCAAGACCACCGGTGGTTCGGCTTCCGCATCCGGTCGGTCGTCTGCCGTTGCTGCGGGAACGGGCACGGGTAGCGGGAACGGCACGACTCGTTGGCTGCCGACGTACTCAGCCGACGTCACATCGGTCAGCGCAGCCACGTTGGCCCAGGTTGGCGATCCGGGTTCGCTGGCCAAACCGGTCAAGGTCTCGGGGTCCCCGAATGTGTTGATGGGTGCCGACGGAAAGCCAGAGATCCTCTACATCGGAGCCGAGTACTGCCCGTTCTGCGCCGCCGAGCGTTGGGGCGTGGTGGAGGCGCTGTCCCGGTTTGGGACCTTTAGCGACTTGTCGGCCACGCACTCATCGACGAGCGATGTGTACCCCAACACGCAGACATTTTCGTTTTACGGCTCGACCTATTCGAGCCCGTACTTCGATTTTGTGCCGGTAGAGGAAGAGACCAACCAGGTGGTTGGTTCCGGGTATGCGGCCTTGCAGACGCCGACGGCCAGCGAACAGAAGGTGCTGGACACCTACGACACGTCGCCGTACTCATCGACTCCGGGCAGCATTCCCTTCCTGATATTGGCGGTCGCTTCATTTGGCCGGAGCCAGCTATACCCCCGCCGTCCTGCAGGGTCTGAGCATGAGCCAGATTGCGGCGCAGCTGAACGATCCGTCCAGCGTGGTGGCCCAGGCCATCGACGGCACGGCCAACCTGATCACGGCCGGCATCTGCGCCATCACGGGTGATCAGCCAGCCAGTGTGTCGCGCCACCTCGAAGCGGGGCCTGAGATGCCACGTTGGCTGCTTCGAAGCTCGCTGGCTCTCTCACTATTGGCGGTGGGATTGGCTGGCTATCTGACGGTCACCCACTACACCGATCCGACCGCGCTGGCCTGCCCGGACTCCGGGGTCATCAACTGCACCCTGGTCACGACCAGTTCGTGGTCAGTGCTCTTCGGCGTACCAGTGGCCGTGTGGGGCTTGGCCTGGGCCGTGGGGATGGCGGCGCTGACGCTGCCGTGGGC
The DNA here is from genome assembly GCA_963730785.1 of uncultured Acidimicrobiaceae bacterium. Taxonomy (GTDB): domain Bacteria; phylum Actinomycetota; class Acidimicrobiia; order Acidimicrobiales; family RAAP-2; genus Bog-473. Next base: position 232,173 of record CAVSTF010000006.1, on the reverse strand, counting down.
CTGGCGACTCCGCTCGGTCTGGGTGGACCGGTTGCGGCTGGTCGGTGCCGTGGCCGGAGGCGGCATGGTGCTCTACCTGGTCTACGTGGAGCTGTTCCGGGTGGACGCCATCTGTCTCTGGTGCACCGGCGTGCACCTCACCGCACTGGCGCTGCTGGGCGTGGTGTCAGCGGCCCGGGTCACGGCCGTGGGGGCAAGAAGGACGGCGAGGTGAGATCAGTTGAGGGAGGCGAGGGCGTCCGCTTCAGCATCGAGCTGGCGATCGATGCGGACGGCCTTGCGCTCCTCTTGGTGCATCCACCGCAGCGCCACCGGGATCATCGGCCACAGCATCAACGTGTCGCCGCCCACCCACATGATGACGCCGCCCATATGCAGATCACTCAGGAGCGAGGGCCCCCAGGTGCGATGCATGTTCAGATAGGCGTGGAAGGGCTCTTTGACCAGCTGGTCGAGCGACAGACCGGTGAAGGTGTCGATCGGGATGGCCATGAAGAGGAACCCGAACTGGATGGCCGGGTGGAGCTTGTTGCAGTTGGGATCCGAACCGAAGATCTGGCGCCAGAAGAGGTAGCCGATGCCCAGAGAAGATCAGGTGCTCGGCGTTGTGCACCGACTCGTGTTCGAGCGTGTAGTTGTACCAAACCGTCAAATGGGTGATCGGGATCATGACGGCGTAGAGCACGAAGGCCACGCCCGGGTGTCCGATCACTCTTGGCCACCCGGGACCGCAACGCCTCGGTCACGACGAGGTGGGGTGTACCTGAGGTGGCGCGCCAGGCCAGCTCCAGAGGGAGAGGCGATGGCGAAGAGCGGAGCGGCCACCATGATCAGCAGCAGGTGCTGGACCATGTGGTCCCAGAACAGCTCGCCGTCGTAGACGCCGATGAAGCTGAAGATGGCCAGGCCGACGCTGATGAGGCCGGCGATGAAGGCAGACCGTCTTGCCGCTGGGACCACGGGTGGCGGGGCTGGCGCTCGTTGACCCGCTTGACGCCCCACAGGTAGAGGCACCAGGGCGACCAGCACCATGGCCACCGGGACGAAGTCGAACTGGGTGGAGAAGAGTTGGCTACCCCGCAGCGGCGGGCAGGGGGGCATCGGCCAGGAGGGCGATCACGGCCCCGTACCGTAACGGGGTCAGCCGTGCTGGAAAAATCGCTGGGAGAGCGTGCGCTGGCCGAAGAGGGCGGCCGCATCCAGCTGAGCCAGTTCCTCGGCCGTCATTTCCCAGCCCAGAGCACCCGCATTCTCCTCGGCCTGCTGCTTGTTCTTGGCCCCGGGGATGGGGACCGCTCCCTTGGCGATGAGGTAGGCCAGCGCCACCTGGCTCGGGCGTGCGGTCGCCGTGGGCCGGCCCCGATGCTGCGCAGGATGGCCACGATGGCGTCCACCTCGGCCATCGGGTGGTCGGAGAAGGTGCGCTTGCCCGGCGGCGGGTTGGCCACCGAGTACTTGCCGGTCAGTCGGCCCTGGCCGATGGGCGAGTAGGCCAGCGGCGTGACGCCGAGCTCGCGGCAGGCTGTCGAGCAATCCGACCTTGTCCGGCATGGTGCGCAGCAGTGAGTACTCGATCTGGTTGCTGGCCAGCGTGAGGCCGTGCTTCTTGAGCGAGGCCGCGAACGCCGTCATCTCTTTGGCCGAGTAGTTCGAGACGCCGACGGCGTCGATCAGTCCCTGCTGATGGGCATCGGCCAATGCGTCGGCCAGCGCGTTGTGGGAGCGAATGGAGATCGGCGCGTGGAGTTGGTACAGGTCGATCTTCTCAATCCCCATCCGTTCGATGGAGGCCTTGGCCGAGGCGGCGAGCTGCGACTTGACCGACACCTTCCACGGCACCGGCATGAACTTGCTGGCGATGACGATCTTGCTGCGCACGGACGGGTCGGCCTTGAGCAGGCGCCCGATGATGCGCTCGGACTCGCCGGAGCCGTAGATCTCGGCCGTATCGAAGAGGAGGACGCCGGCGTTGATGCTCGCTTCCCACGCCTCGCGGATGGTGGCCTCGGTGAAGTCGGTGTCGTAGCTCGCCCATGCCCCAGGTGCTCTTGTCGCCCCAGGCCCAGGTGCCGACGCCCAGCGGCGGGATGGTGAGGCTCATGCGCTTGCGTTGGCGAGGTGGTCCACGATGGCGGCCCGCCACTGGTCGGGGTGGGTCAGCTGGGGCGAGTGGTAGGCGCCCGGAATGACGGTGAGGGTGGCTTCGGCGTTGGTGAGCTCCGCCGTGAGTTCGGGGGCCTGCTCGGCCAGTTGGCCGTCCAGTTCGCCCACCAGCACGGTCGTCCGCAGCTTGATGTCCGGGAGCCGGTCCCGCACCGACATTTTCGTACTGGTGAGCAGGTCGATGCCGAGCGCCTTGGCGGCGTAGGCATCCATGCCGCGCAGGGTGACGTCCTTTTCCTTTCGCCACGCTTCGGGGGTGGCGGCGGCGATGAGGTCCTCTTCGGGATTGGGCATGCCGAAGGTCTCAGGCATGCCCTGGGCCGGATCGAAGTTGTCGAGGAACTTGGTGAGAAACGCCAGCACGTTCGGGTCGGGAGGCACGAAGGACCAGGCACTCGTATCCATGAGGATGAGGGACCGGATGAGGTCGGGACGGGCCAACACCACGCCAAGCGCCACCCGGCCGCCCATCGAGTGGCCGAGGAGATCGACCGGTTGCCCGTGATTCGTGTGCTCGATGAAGGCGATGAGGTCGTCGGTCAGGATGTCGAAGGAGTAGCTCTCGAGATTGCCGCAGCGGGTCGAGTACCCGTGGCCGCGTTGGCTGAGCGTGACCACTCGACGGTTGGTGTCGGCGGCGAGTTGCTCGGCTTGGAGTGAAAAGTCGATCAGCGAGCCGGTGTAGCCGTGGCAGAGGACCAGCGTGTCCCCTGCCCCGGCCCCGAACTCCTGCCAATCCAACTCGACGTCATTGACCTTCAAGAGGTTGGTCAATGCGCGTGGGGCATGCAGAGATCGTCGTACTCGGCAATGACGATCTCACCGGCATCGGGCCCACAGGCCGGGCAGGCCGGGTCACGCCGAACCTTGAAGGTCCGGAACGACTGCTCCAGGGCGTCGTAGGCCAAGAGGCGACCGACCAGTGGGTCACCCAGCTTGAGCAGCATCTTGATGGCCTCGACCGCCTGGATAGAGCCCACGATGCCGGGCAGCACACCCAGGACGCCGGCCTCCGAGCAAGAAGGAGCCAACTCGGCCGGAGGCGGCTCCGGGATGAGGCAGCGGTAGCACGGCCCGTTGTACGGATCGAAGACGGTGACCTGACCCTCGAAGCGGAAGATGGAACCGTGGATGACCGGGATGCGCTTGAGGAGCGCGGCGTCGTTGACCAGGTAGCGGGTCGGGAAGTTGTCCGTCCCGTCGACGATCACGTCGTAGCCGTCGATGATGTCCAGGATGTTGTCGGCGCCCAGCCGGACGTCGTACGTCACCACGCTGACGTCCGGATTGAGGGCGGTCAGCGTCTTCTTGGCCGAGTCGACCTTGCGGTCGCCGATGCGGTCCATGTTGTGCAGGATCTGGCGCTGCAGGTTGGACTCGTCGACCACGTCCATGTCGATGATGCCCAGCGTGCCCACGCCGGCCGCGGCCAGGTAGAGGGCGGCGGGCGAGCCGAGGCCGCCGGCGCCGAGCAGCAGGACCTTGGAGTTCAGCAGCTTGAGCTGGCCGACCTCGCCCACTTCGGGGAGGAGCAGGTGGCGCTGGTAGCGGTTGCGCTGCGCCGGGGTCAGCGTCTTGGGCGCGGCCCAGGGGCGGCCGTCGTCCTTCCACTTATTGAAGCCGCCGATCAGCGACTGCACGTCGGTGTAGCCGAGGTCGCCCAGGGTCTTGGCCGCGAAGGCGGAACGGACGCCACCGGCGCAGTAGACGACCAGCGGTGCTGACTTGTCGGGGAGCTTGCCCTCGACCTGGAACTCGAGGTGACCCCGGGGCAGGTGGACGGCGTTGGGTACGGCGCCCTGTTCGTACTCGTCGGGCTCTCGGACGTCCAAGAAGACGACCTGGCCGACCAGCTTCTCGGCGTCGGGCGGGTCGATCTCCCTGATCGAGGCCTTGGCTTCGTTCAGCAGATCTCGTGGTGTCGCCATCGTCTGTCCATACCTCCAGCGTTCCGGTACTCGTCGTACCCTGTACCAGGAGGTAAAACACTACCAGCGGGGTCAACATTCCCGAAGGGGTATGGGCCGGCGTTGAGGCGGCGGGTTCTAGCCTCCGCCGATGGAATTCGGAGAGGTCGTCCGCCGCCGGGCCATGGTCCGCAGCTTCGACTCGGCCCCCCTCCAGACGGAGGTGGTGGACCGGGTGGTGGCGCGCGGCGTTGCGGGCCCCTACGGCGGGGAACACGGGTGGCACGGCCTGGGTGGTGCTGTCGGGTCCGGCCGAGACGGCGCTGTATTGGGATGCGGTGACCGATGAGGCGTGGCGTTCGTCGAGTCCCCGCTGGCCCGGCCTGCGGCGGGCGCCGGTGATGCTGCTGGCCTATTCGTCGGCTGAGGCCTATGTGGAGCGGTACGGGGAGGCGGACAAGGCAGCGCTCGGTCCGGTGGACCTCGGGTTGGGCTCGTCGGCCGATGCGTGGGCCGTGCCGTACTGGATGGGCGATGCCGCCTTCGGCGTGATGTCGGCGTTGCTGGCGGCGGTCGATGAGGGGCTGGGCGCCTGCATGTTGGGCAACTTCCGGGGCGAGGCGGCGTTGGCTTCGGCTTTGGGGGTGCCGGACGGGTGGCGCCTGTTCGGTGCGGTGGCGTTGGGCCGGCCTGACGGGGCCGACCATCGATCGCCGTCGCTGGATCGGCCGGTGCCGGTCGGAGTCGGGCGGTTGCACGGGTGCATCGGGGGCGCTGGTAGGTCAGCGTTTGAGGTTGTCTGTCACACCCATTTCGTACGATTTGCGTGTGGTTCTGGCGACCCTCATCGAGCGCGATCGGACCGCCGTAGCGAGCTCGTCGATCTCGACGAACTGGCGGCGGCGGCTCGGACGATAAAGAGTTCGTCCGCCAGGCCCGTCCTGAACGGGCATCCGGCGATCAGGCCCGCCGGGCCGTGGCGCTCTTGGCCGACGGCGAACGGGCTGCCTCTTCGGGCATTGCCCTGTTCTCCCCGGTGGTGGCCGAAACCGGGCGCCACACCAAAGAAGGACATGGTTCGGCCGGATCCTGGCTGGCGTCGTTGACTGGCTCCTCCACCGGTGCCGCCAAGGACGACTTGGCCGGCGGCCAAGCGAGGCCGCAGACACCCCGGAACTGGCCGAAGCGCTGCACGGGGGCGAACTCTCGGCCCAGCAGATCAAGCTTTTGGCGAAGCCGCCGCCACCGACCCTTCGTCGGCCGGCGAATTGTTGACCAGCTCCGAGCGGTTCGTCGAATGAGGAGCTGAGTGACGAGGTGGCCCGTCAACGATCCGCCGCCCGTTCCCGAGAGATCCGAGCGGGCCCGGCGGGATCGGGTCCATGCCATTCGACACTTGCGCTGGCCGCAGGCCGAAGGCGGCGGCATCCGTTTCGAGGGCCTCTGCGATGAGGTGGCGTGGGCCAAGGTCCACGGCCCTCTGGAGGCCGATACCCAGCGGCGCTGGAAGGCGGCCGGTTCGGACTCCCACGACGACGTTGGCCGCCCATCGGATGGATGCCCTGTTGGACCTGTTGGCCGGCAAGCGCTCCGTGCGGGCGAAGCCGCTGGCTCAAAGGATCCCGCTGTGCGTCGTGCTGGTCGATGCCGAGGCGCTGCAACGGGGCACGACCAACACAGGCGAGATCTGTGAAATCGATGGCATCGGCCCCATCAGCGTCGATGCCGCCACTGAGCTGCTCTATGAGGGATCGCCCAGTTCATGCTGCGATCCGCCAAGGCCATCTGCTCGGTGACTGGACGCTCCCGCTCACGTCGCCCAGCGCCTAGCCATGACGCTGGTGGCCCGAGACCGCACATGCGCCGTCCCGAGCTGCGGCCAGACCAAGCATCTGCAGAGTGACCATCGAATTGAGGACTTCGCCAAGGGCGGGCTGACCGAGCTCTCCAACTTGGCCCGTTTGTGCCCGAGCCACCACGACCTCAAGACCCACGGTGGGTGGAAGCTCGAGGCCAACCGGGCCAATGGAAGTGGGTGCCGCCCGCACAATCCGCCCAGTGCCGGGGCGATCTCTCGGGCTCGGCGATTGGCCGCCGCCAAGGCCACGGCAAAAATAAATCGGCCCAGGCGGACCTGAGCAAGGTTTTCGTCAAGGTTTTGTGCAAGTCGGACCATGGATCATCGTCCGATGAACCCAATCACCATCACCGCCTGGAGCGACCCGCCGATCAACGGACCGGGTCACCACTCACTATCCGTCTACGCCGAGCTGTTTTGGTTGCCAACACTTGGCCCTTCCGCAACTTGGTTGCTGAGGCGCTCGGCCGTGTTCCTGCTCGGCGCTACCGAGGATTTCACGCTGGACTTCGACTGGTTAGCGACGTCGCTGGGGCTTGGTCGGGGCGACTCACGGCACGCACCGCTGCCACGCGCCATCGATCGGTTGGTGCGCTTCAATCTGGCCCAGCGGCTGGACGACGAGCATCTGGCCATCCGTACTCGAAGTGCCGGCGTTACCGGCGCACCATGCGGTACGGCTCGATCCGCTGACGCAGGAGCTGCACCGGACCTGGCATCACCGCACGCCTCAGTCCTTGGCTGCCTTGGAAAGCGTGTGATCGGGACCCTCCTGCCACCGGGCCATGGCCCACAGCAGGTCAGAGAGTCGATTGAGGTAGAGCACGACGTGGGAGTCTTCGAGCGAATACCCAACCGCCAGCCGTTCAGCTCTCCGGGCCACGGTACGGGCGTAATCCAGCCCGGCCGCCACCGGATTGGCTCCAGGGATGGTGAAGTCGCTCGGCATGTCGAAGCGTTCGAGCAACTCGTCTATGTCGTGCTCCAACCGCTCCACCATGTCGGCGGTCACCAGCGATGAGCCGGGCTTGAGCTTGTGCCGGTTCTCGGGGGCTGCTGAGACTTCGGCTCCCAGGACGTAGAGATCCCTGGCCAGGACGGTCAGGCGGTGGTTGATGTCAGAGTCGGGTGCCGTCTGGGCTCGGGCCAATCCGATGGCCGCTTGCGTCTCATCGATGGCGCCGTTGGTCTCGATCTGGGCCGAATCCTTCCGGACCCGACCCCCGAACAACAGCCCAGTCGTGCCGTCATCGCCGGTCTTCGTATATATCCGAGGCTGCACGGAGCGGGATGCTACCGGGACGCCAGTATCCTGTTTCGAACATGTCGACCTCGCCTGAACTCCTCGGTCGCCTAGACCCCGACCAGTCGTCCTACTTGCAGGCCCTGCGTGAGCGGGTCCTGATTTACGACGGCGCCATGGGCACCAACCTGCAGATCCTCGGACTGACCCCGGAAGACTTCGGTGGGCCCGAACTCGAGGGCTGCAACGAAATCCTGATCGATACCCGGCCCGACCTGATTTCTCAGGTGCACCGCTCCTTCTATGAGGTCGGCTGCGACGTGGTCGAAACCGACACCTTCGGCACCTCGTCCGTGGTGTTGGTCGAGTACGGGCTGCAAGATCGGGCCCGTGAGCTCAGCCGCCGCGGGGCCGAGCTGGCCAAGGCCGTGGCGGCCGAGTTCGCCACTCCCGAACGTCCGCGGTGGGTCGCCGGCAGCATGGGCCCGGGCACCAAGTTCCCGACGCTGGGCCACATTCCCTACGCCGACCTGCGCGACGCCTACGAAGAGCAGGCGCTCGGCTTGTTGGAGGGCGGCGTCGATCTCCTTCTGATTGAGACCGTGTTCGACCTCTTGTCGGCCAAGTCCGCCATCAACGGGGCCCGGCGGGCCATGGTCGCCCTGGACCGCATTGTGCCGATTCAGGTGCAGGTGACGATTGAGCTGACGGGTCGCATGCTGCCCGGTACTGAGATCGCGGCCGCCCTGACCGTGCTCGATGCCATGCAGGTCGACGTGGTCGGCCTGAACTGCGCCACGGGCCCGGTCGAGATGAGCGAGGCCCTCCGGCACCTGTCCGGGGCCAGCCGCATGCCCATCTCCTGCCTGCCGAACGCCGGGCTGCCCTCGGTGGTCGACGGCAAGATGCACTACGACCTCACGCCCGACCAGTTGGCTGAGCATCTCCACCGCTTCGCCACCGAATTCGGCGTGTCGGCGGTCGGCGGCTGCTGTGGCACGACGCCGGAACACCTGGCCGCAGTGGTCGAGGCCTGTAAGGGCATCGTCCCGCTCAAGCGCACCCCGATTTGGGAGCCGTCCGCAGCATCGATCTACACCTCGGTGCCGTTCCAACAGGACACCTCGTTCTTGGCCGTCGGCGAACGCACCAACGCCAACGGATCCAAGCGTTTTCGCGAAGCCATGCTCGAGGCCGATTGGGACACCTGTGTCGCCATGGCTCGGGACCAGGTCACCGAGGGCTCCCACCTGATCGACGTCTGCGTGGACTACACCGGTGCTGACGGTGTGGCCGACATGCACGAGATCGCCAGCCGCTTTGCCACGCAAGCCAGCGTGCCGCTCATGGTCGACTCCACTGAGGGTCCGGTCGTGCGCGCCGCGCTGGAGTGGATCGGTGGTCGGCCGATATTGAACTCGGTCAACCTGGAAGAGGGCGACGAGCCCGGAACGCGTCTCGACACGTTCCTGCGACTGGCCCGCGAATTCGGCGCTGCCGTGGTCTGCACCTGTATTGATGAAGAAGGTCAGGCCCGCACCGCCGAATGGAAGCTACGCGCCGCTCGGAATATCCGGGACATCGCTGTCAACCGTTATGGGCTCGAGCCCGAGGACCTGCTGTTCGACCCGCTGGCGTTGCCGCTGTCGACCGGTATGGAGGAGAGTCGGCTCGACGGGATTGAGACCATCGAGGGGATTCGGGCCATCAAGGCCGAGTTGCCGGGCGTGTCGACCATTCTCGGGTTGTCGAACGTGTCGTTCGGTCTCAATCCGGCGGCTCGGCAGGCGCTCAACTCGGTGTTTCTGCACGAGTGTGTCGAGGCCGGGCTGGACTCGGCCATTGTGCACGTGTCGAAGATCGTGCCGCTGGCTCGTATTGATGAGCGGGCCAAGGAACTGTGTCTCGATCTGATCTACAACCGTCGCAACGACGACTACGACCCGCTCCAGGAATTGCTGGCGCTGTTCGACGGGGTCAAGGTCAACACGGGCGCCCAGGACGACCACGCCGATTGGCCGGTTGACCAGCGTCTGTCGCAGCGGATCATTGACGGCAACCGCACCGGTCTCGACGCCGACCTCACCGAAGCGTTGGAGTCCGGGCTGGCTGCGTTGGCCATCGTCAACGACATCTTGCTGGAAGGCATGAAGGTCGTCGGCGAGCGCTTCGCGTCGGGTGAGATGCAGCTGCCGTTCGTGTTGCAGTCGGCCGAGACGATGAAGGCTGCCGTCGCATTCCTGGAGCCACACATGGAGAAGGCCGATCAGGGTGGCAAGGGCACCGTGGTGCTCGCCACCGTCAAGGGTGACGTGCACGACATCGGCAAGAACCTGGTCGACATCATCCTGACCAACAACGGCTACGAGGTGATCAACCTCGGCATCAAAATCGGTATCAACGAGATGATCGCCGCCGCCGAGGCGCACAAGGCCGACGCCATCGGCATGAGTGGCCTGCTGGTGAAGTCGACGTTGATCATGCGCGAGAACCTGGTCGAGCTGAATCAGCGCGACCTGGCTGACTTCCCCATCCTTTTGGGTGGGGCGGCGTTGACGCGTACCTACGTCGAGCGAGACTTGCGTGAAATTTACGAGGGTCGCTTGTTCTACGGGCGCGATGCGTTCGAGGGACTGCGCACCATGGACCGCCTGGTCGAGATGAAGAAGTCGGGCGAGGTCGATCCGAAGTTCGGTCGCGAGATTTCCGAGAAGAACGTGCCCAAGCGGAGTCGCTTGGATCCTCAGGACACGGCGCCGGTCGAAGGTCAGCCGGCTCGTTCCGACGTGGCGGCCGACAATCCGCTGTTCGTCCCGCCGTTTGTGGGGAGTCGGATCGCCAAGGGACTCCCGCTGGACGATGTGGCTGAGTTCTTGAACCTCACGGCGTTGTTCCGCAACCAGTGGGGTTTCCGCCCCGAGAACGGCGAGGACGACACCGAGTTCAAGACCCGGGTGCGGGCCACGTTGCGCCAGGAGATGGCCAAGGCCAAGGAAGCCGATCTGCTGATCCCGCAGGTGGCGTACGGGCACTTTGCCGCCAACGCTGAGGGCAACGACCTCATCATCTGGAAGGACGAGTCGCGTTCGTCGGAATGGATGCGCTTCAACTTCCCACGCCAGCGCAAAGAGCCCTGGCTGTGCATTGCCGACTTCTTCCGGACCTCGGCGTCCGGTGACGAGGACTTTGCCAGCTTCATGCTCTGCACCATTGGTGACCGGGCGTCGGCGGCGGCGGCCGAGTTGTTCGCGGCGAACGAATACCAGAACTATTTGTTCCTGCACGGCCTCAGTGTGGAGATGGCTGAGGCCACGGCCGAGTACTGGCACAAGCGGATTCGCGAGGAACTCGGGTTTGTCGACGAGGACGGGCCGTCGCTGGCTGGGTTGTTCCGTCAGACCTACAGAGGTGGGCGCTATTCCTGGGGTTACCCGGCCTGTCCCGATCTGACTGACAACGCAAAGGTGGTTGAGCTGCTGGGCGGCGATCGGATCGGCGTCACCGTCGAGCGAGGGCTTCCAGCTCCACCCCGAACAGACGACCGACGCCATCATCTGCCATCACCCAGAGGCCAAGTACTTCGTCGCGTGAAGCGAGCCATTGCTCTCGCGGTGATGGCTCTGTTGGGCTTGGCGGCGGCCGGTTCGGCGGGTGCGGCGGCTCCGGCTCCGGTGTCGGCGGTGGCACTGACCTCTATCGGGCCGGGCTATTCGGTGGTTAAGCAAGGCCAGCTGAACGCCTCGAACTTTGCGACGTCGTCGCCCAATCCGACCGCGGCGGCGACTGCGTTGGGCGACTTGTCGGCCGACAAGACCATCTCGACCTACGAGCGGGTCTGGGCGGACGCCGGCGGGAACAACGAGGTGCAGGTCCTATTGGTTCGCTTTGACCGGGCGCCGGCGGCCGAGGCCTACCTGTCCTCGGTGCGCACCGCACTGCAGTCAGGCGAGATTGTCAGCTCCGGAGCCATGCCCGGTGTGAAGGGTGCGTTCCGCACCACGTACTTCGCCACCACGAACACCCAGGTCGGTGTGGGCCAGGCCGTGGTGGCTGAGGTCGGCACCACGGTGGCCACCCTGTCGTTCTTCTCGTCCAATGCGGCGAGCGATCTGCATCCCATCACGGTGTCGGGAGCCCGTTCGATCACCGAGCTGCAACTGGCGGCGTTGAGGGTGGTGCCGAAGAAAGCTAAGGCGAAGGTGTCCGTGGCGCCGGTGCCGGCGCCGGGCGGCGATCCGGACCTCTATTGGATCCTGGGCGCGTCGATCGGCGGCGTGCTGGTGATTGCCGGAGCGGTGTTGCTCGTGGTGAGTCATCGCCGGCGGACGAAGGTTGTGGTGCACACGCTGCGGGTGATCGAGCCCAGGGTGGGCCGGGAGGACATTCCGGTCGTACTCGGGCTGTTGGCGGCGTGGCTGTTCAAGCCACGCTCCAAGCGCTAGTCACTTAGTGGACAGCGGCCGCGGCGTCTCGAGCGTGGTAGCTGGAACGAGTCAGTGGTGACGCTTCCACGTGAGGCACACCGAGCTCAGCGCCGATGCGCTTGAGCCGTTCGAATGCTTCGGGTTCCCAGTACTTGGAAACCGGAAGGTGCTCACGACTCGGTCGGATGTACTGACCGATGGTGATGATCGAGACGCCGACGGACCGCAGATCGGCCATGGTGGCAATCACCTCGTCCTCACGTTCGCCCAAACCCACCATCAGGCCCGACTTGGTGACCAAGCCGGCGGCGCCCGCTCGGGAGAGCACGCCGAGGCTGCGGGCATAACCGGCTGAGGGGCGAACGGCCCGCTGCAAGCGAGCCACCGTCTCTATGTTGTGGTTCAACACGTCCGGTCGGGCAGAGAAGATCTGTTGGAGCGACGCTGCGTCACCTCGGCAATCAGAAATCAGGACCTCGACCGTGGTGGCTGGCATGCGGTCGCGGATGGCGGCGATGGTCTGGGCCATGGCGCCGGCGCCGCCGTCGGCCAGGTCGTCCCGGGCCACGCAGGTGATGACCGCATGGCCAAGCTGCATCTTCTCGACCGCCCGGGCCACCCGCTCCGGCTCGTCGGGCGACAACGGCATCGGATGGCGAGTGTCGACCTGGCAGAAACCGCAGGCCCGGGTGCAGCGCTCCCCGTTGATCATGAAGGTCGCCGTGCCATCGGACCAACACTCATAGATGTTGGGGCAACCGGCTTCTTCGCAGACGGTGACCAGGCCCAGATCGTGCACGGTCTGGCCCAGTGAGCGATATTCCTTGCCCATGCGGACGGGCACCCGTAACCATTCGGGTTTGCGTTGTTCAATCTGCAGGCCGGCTTCGGGTGCCACGCCGGCCTGGCGAAGTCGCTTGAGCAACGGCCGCTCGTCGACGCTGTGGTCAGCCGTCGGGCCTTCGATGATGTCGTAGCGGTCGCCCTCTCCGAACTGTTCGGCGGCCCGAGCGACGAAGGCGTCGACGACTTGGGCGAAGGTGCACTCGATGCCCTCGGCTTGGAGTGAGGTCACGGCCCGATCAGCGATGCCGCAGGGGACGATGTGTCCGAACATCGAGAGATCGGGCGACACGTTCAGCGCGATGCCATGCAGCGTGCGGCGCCGGCCGTGGTCGCCTTTCAACGTTCGGATCCCAATGGCGGCGATTTTGCGAGGGTTCGGTCCGTCGGCGTCAATCCAGACGCCGGGGTAGTCGTGGTCACGTTGCGCATTCGCCAGGCCGAGGTCACGCAAGGTGGCAATGAGGATGTCTTCCAGGTGATGCACGTGGGTCGGTCCCGCTGATGGATCGTCCGGGACGGTCAGGATCGGATAGGCCACCAATTGGCCGGGCCCGTGATACGTCACATCGCCCCCGCGGTCGGTCCGCTCCAGTGTGGCGCCGACCGTCGCGGGGTCAACCAGGATGTGCGCCGGATCGCCGTTGACGCCGAGCGTGTAGACGTGCGGATGCTGCAGCACGAGCAGATAGTTGTCGTCGGTGTTGGAGGCCAACGCATGCTGGAGTGCATACGCCTCGTGATAGGGAACGGATCCCAGGATCCGAACGCGCATTAGAGCTCTGCGGCCCAGTCGCGACTACCCAACAAGTCCGACACCTTGGCCAGGAACGAGGAGACGTAGGCGCCATCGACGGCGCGGTGGTCCCAACTCACGCCCAGAATGCCGGTCGAGTGAATGGCGATTGATTCCGATCCGTCGGCCTGGGTGACCACGACCGGCCGGCGAGCAATCCCGTCGGTGGCCAGAATCGCCACCTGCGGCTGGTTGATGATCGGCACCGTGAAGTAGGTACCGAACGGACCGTCGTTGGTAATGGAGAAGGTGCCGCCGGCGATGTCGTCGGCGTTGAGCTGACGACCTCGAGCCCGTTCCGCCAAATCACGGATCCGTCGAGCCACACCTCGCAGCGTCACTTCCTCGGCCCGGTGAATCACCGGCACGATCAATCCCTCATGCGACAGATCGACGGCGATGCCCAAGTTGACCTCGGCATGCACGACCAGTGAGTCGTCGACCACTGATGCATTGAGCAGCGGGAAATCTCGCAGCGCCTCGACCGTGGCTCGAGCGACGAAGGGGAGGTAGGTCAGCGAGAAGCCTTCTTCGGCTTTGAATCGCTCGCCCCACACCTTGCGCACTCGCTCGACGTTTTCGAAGTCCACCTCGTTGGCGATGAAGGCATGCGGCGAGGTGGCCTTGGAACGCACCATGTGCTCAGCCGTGCGGCGGCGCATGTTGGAGAAGGGAACGACCTGGTCACCGGCATTGCGAAACGAGGCCATCGAGACGGATGGCGATTGTGGCGCTCGAACGGCCGGAGCCGCTGCGGGTGCCGGCGCCGGTGCAGCAGCGGGAGCGGGCGCCGGAGCAGCAGCGGGCGCGCTGTGCTGAGCGTCCACCACTTTGAGCACATCTTCTCGGGTGATCCGCCCACCGACTCCGGTGCCGGTGATGCTCGGAGGCACTGATCCCGTTTTCGGACAGCAGCTTTCGCACCACTGGCGACAGCACGAGCGCGTCAGAGTCGGAGTCGGAGTCGGCGGCTGTCGGGGCCGGCGCTTCGGGTGCAGGTGCGGGCGCAGCAGCAGGCTCGGGAGCCGGGGCGGGGCGCGCTCGGGCGCAGGAGCCGGAGCGGCGCAGCGGCTCGGCAGCCGCAGCCGGCGCATCCGCAGAGTCCCCGATCACGGCCAGCTTCACGCCGACCTCGACCGTGTCACCCTCGGACACCAAGATTTCGGTCAGCACGCCGGCGGCCGGTGAAGGCACCTCGGAGTCGACCTTGTCCGTCGATACTTCGAAGAGCGGTTCGTCCCGCTCGACCGCATCGCCCACCGACTTCATCCAGCGGGTGATCGTGCCTTCGGTCACGGTTTCTCCGAGTTGCGGCATCGTGACGTCAGCCAAGGTGCAGTCCCCTTCCGGTTAGCGCCATCATCGTTTCGCCGAATGTCTCCGACAGCGACGGGTGCGGTTGTATGAAATGCGCCACCTCTTCGGGATACGCCTCCCAGTTGACGGCCAGGTACCCGGCGCCAAGCTGCTCGGTGACCCACGGGCCGACCATGTGCACGCCCAACACCCGGCCGGCCGAGCCGTCGGGCAACTGTTCGGCCACGATCTTCACCATGCCCTCGGTGTCGCCGATAATCAGCGCCCGGCTGTTGCCTCCGAACGGGTCCTTCTTGACCACTACCGGGATGCCCTTTTCCTTGGCCTGCGCCTCGGTCAGGCCGCAGAAGGCCACCTCGGGGTGGCAGTAGATGGCCCAAGGCACCCGGCTGTATTCGACGGGCACGGCGGTCTCGCCCAACATGCTCTTCACGGCCACGATGGCCTCGGCGAAGCCGACGTGCGCCAGTTGCGGCGTGCCGGCGACCACGTCGCCCACGGCCCACACGCCTTCGGCCGACGTGCGCATGTACTCGTCGGCCACCACGAAGCCACGGTCATTGAGCTCGACACCCAGGTTGACCCCGTCGGCCAGCAAACCTTCGGTGCGGGGGCGCCGGCCCACCGACACGACGATGGTCGCCACTTCGAAGGTCTGATCGCCGGCCGTCACCACGGTGACGCCCCGGGATTCGTCGGGCGTGTGACCAGAGACCTGCACGCCGGTCACCACCTCGATGCCCCGCTTCTTGAACGAGCGACCCACCAAGCGGACGATGTCCTCGTCGCACCCGGGCAGGATGGCCGGCAGGGCCTCGAGCACCGTCACCTTGGAGCCCAGGTCGGACAGCAGCGAGGCGAACTCGCAACCGATGGCACCGCCGCCGACCACGGCCACCGAAGCAGGGACTTCCTTCAAGTCGAGAAACTCATCCGAGGTCAGGACCCAGCGGCCGTCGACCTCAAGCCCGGGCAGCGTGCGGGGTACCGAACCGGCGGCCAACACGACATTGCGACCGATCAGGACCCGGCCGGCATCGTCGCCATCGGCCACCCGCACCCGGCGATCGGCCTCGAGCGTGCCGGTGCCGGAGAGCACCGTGACCTTGCGCCCCTTGAGCAGGCCGGACAGACCCTTGAAGAGCTTGTCGACCACGCTGTTCTTGCGATCCTGGCTGACCGAGAAGTCGACCGAGAAGCCTTCGACCGTCATGCCGAATTCAGCAGGCGCCGGCAATGGTGCGGTGCACGGCTGCCGTCTCGAGAAATTCCTTGGCCGGCACGCATCCCCTGTGCAGGCACGTGCCACCGACCTTGTCCCGCTCCACGATGGCCACCGACAGGCCCGCGGCGGCTCCGTAGAGTGCGGTGGCGTAGCCGCCGGGCCCGCCACCAATGACCACGATGTCGAACTCGTCAGTCTGGTCAGCCGCAGTCATGCGCGGCAGCCTACCGTTCAGCCTGCGATCCCCGATTCGCCCACACCACGGTCGGCGGCCAGGGTGGCCAGCTCATCGACCCGGTCGTTCCACTGGTCACCCGAGTGTCCCTTGACCCACCGAAAGGACACATTGGGCTCCGAAGCCACCGCCAATTCGATCAGCGGTTCCCACAGGTCCTGGTTGGCCACCGGCTTGTTCTGCGAGTTCTTCCAGCCCTTGCGCTGCCAGCCCTGCCACCAGCGATCGGTGAAGCACTTGACCACATAGGTCGAATCGCTCACCACCAAAATACCGGACGGTAACTGCGGCACCAGCGTGGTCAACGCCTCCAGCGCGGCCATGATCTCCATGCGCTGGTTGGTGGTGTGTGGCGCCGCCCCGCTGGCGAATTCCCCGCCCGGCACGGCCCAGGCCCACCCGCCGGGCCCTGGGTTGCCACGGCACGCGCCATCGGTGTACACGGTCACTTGATCCATACCGATACCGTAGAGGCATGTTGTTCGACGGGATGAGCCATCAAGTCCCGGACATCGACCCGACCGAAACGCAGGAGTGGTTGGAGTCGTTCGATGCCATCGTCGACGCAAGTGGCCGGGCCCGGGCGCGGTACCTGCTCATGAAACTGCTCGAGCGGGCCCGCACCAAGCAGGTCGACTTCCCGGCCACCGTGTCGACCCCGTACGTCAACACCGTCCCGGCCGACGACGAGCCGTGGTTTCCCGGCGACGAGTATCAAGAACGCCGCATCCGGGCCTATATACGGTGGAATGCGGCAGCCATGGTGGTGCGGGCCAACACCCGCACCGAAGGCATCGGCGGCCACCTCTCGACCTACGCCAGCTCGGCCGCCTTGTACGAGGTCGGCTTCAACCACTTCTTCCGCGGCAAGTCCGATGGCGGTGCCGGCGATCAGGTGTTCATTCAGGGGCATGCGTCGCCCGGGATTTATGCCCGGGCGTTTGTCGAAGGGCGCCTGACCGAGGAGCAACTCAACAACTACCGGCACGAGGTCGGCGGCAACGGGCTGCCCAGCTACCCGCACCCCCGGGCCATGCCCGAGTTCTGGGAGTTCCCGACGGTGTCGATGGGCCTGGGGCCGATCAATGCCATCTATCAGGCGCACGTGAACCGGTATCTGCATCAGCGCCACCTCGTCGATACGTCGGCCAGCCGGGTCTGGTGCTTCGTCGGCGACGGCGAAATGGACGAGCCCGAGTCGATCGGCGCCCTCGGCGTGGCCGGCCGGGAACACCTCGACAACCTGATCTTCGTGGTGAACTGCAACCTGCAGCGGTTGGACGGGCCGGTGCGGGGGAACGGGAAGATTATCCAGGAGCTCGAGGCCGTCTACCGGGGCGCCGGCTGGAATGTGATCAAGGTCATTTGGGGTTCCCGTTGGGATGCGCTGCTGGCCAAGGACGTCGACGGCGTGCTGATGGACCGCATGAACACCACGGTCGACGGCGAGTACCAGAAGCTGGCCGTCGAGTCGGGCGCCTACATCCGTGAGCACTTCTTCGGTCCCGATCCCCGGCTGCGGCGCATGGTGGAAGACCTGAGCGACGACGACCTCGTCAACCTGCCCCGGGGCGGCCACGACTACCGCAAGCTCTACGCCGCCTACAAGCTGGCCACCGAGCAGCAGCGGCGCACCCACCGTGATCCTGGCCAAGACCATCAAGGGGTGGACGCTCGGTCCGCTCATTGAGTCACGCAACGCCACCCACCAGATCAAGAAGATGACCCGCCCGCAACTGATCGCACTCCGGGATCGACTCTTCCTGACCGACGACATCCCCGACGGCGCCCTCGAGGGCGGCGTCCCGCCCTACATCCGCCCGGCCGACGGCTCCGACGCCATGGAGTACCTGCGGGCCCGAGGTCGGGTGCTGGCCGGACCGGTGCCCAGCCGCCGAGTCAACCGGGCCCGCTCGACGCTGCCCGACGACAAGGTGTTCGAGGAGTTCCTGGGCGGGTCGGGCACCCAGTCGGCCTCGACCACGATGGCCTTCGCCCGGCTCTTGCGGAACCTGGTGCGCGACCCCACCATGGGGCCGTTGGTGGCGCCCATCGTCTCGGACGAGGCCCGCACGTTCGGGCTGGAGTCGATCATCGCCGAGGCCAAGATTTACGCCCCCGAAGGGCAGCACTACACGCCCGTCGATGCTGACCTGCCCCTCCACTACGCCGAGTCCACCTCCGGCCAGGTCCTCCAAGAAGGCATCACCGAGGCGGGCGCCCTGGCCGCCTTCACCGCGCTGTCGACGGCCTATGCCACGTGGGGCCAGCCCATGCTGCCCGTGTTCCTCTTCTATTCCATGTTCGGCTTCCAGCGGGTGGGCGACCTGACGTGGGCGTTGGGCGACATGCGCGGCCGCGGCATCTTGGCCGGCTGCACCGCGGGCCGCACCACGCTCCAGGGCGAAGGCCTGCAGCACGATGATGGCCACTCCCCCCTCCTCGCCTCCGCCAACCCGGCCGCCCGCGTCTACGACGCCTCGTTCGCCTACGAGGTGGCGGTGATCGTGCAGGACGCCATCGCCCGCATGCTCGGCGCCGACCCCGAGGACAAGTTCCTGTACCTCACGCTCTACAACGAGAACTACCCGATGCCGGCCATGCCCGACGGCGCCCGTGAGGGGATCATTCAGGGGATCTACCGCTTCTCCGAGGCGCCGGCCGCCGATCCGGTGTCCGGGCTCAGTGCCTCCATCTGCTTTTCCGGCCCCATGTGGAGCGTGGCCCAAGAAGCCCAAGCGATGCTGGCCGAGCGCTGGGGCGTGGCCGTCGATACCTGGGCCGTCACCTCGTGGCAGGCCTTGCGCACCGATGCGCTGGAGACCGAGCGCTGGAATCGCCTGCATCCTTCGGGTGCACTCCGCCAGCCCCATGTCACCTCGGTACTGGGAGCCGGCCCCGAACCGGTGGTGGCCATCACGGACTACATGCGTTCGGTGCCCGATCAGATCTCGCGCTTCGTCACGCGGCCCTATACGTCATTGGGCACCGACGGCTTCGGCCGCTCCGATGCCCGCGGCGCCCTGCGGACCCACTTCGAAGTCGATGCGCCGCACCTGGTGGTGGCCGTGCTCAGTGCGCTGGCCGACGGCGGTGGGGTCGACCGCGCCGTGGTGGCCGCCGCCGTGGCCGAACTCGGGATCGACACCGAGCGGGCGGCGCCGTTCCTGGCCTGACTAACCGTCCAACATGGCGGCGAAGCTGGCTAACACCGGCTCGGCCTCAGCCGGGACGCCGATGACCAAGGTGACGCCCGCCGTCGCATTGAGGTCCAGCCGGAAGTCGAAGAAGGTGCAGCACTCCTTTTCCCGCCGGGCCAGTGAGACGGCGGCGGACACATCCTCATCGCCGGCGGCGGGACCCAGCACGAGCCGCACGCTCCTGGCCGACACCTCGCGCTCGACCACCGACGTCCGAACGAATTGGCGCCACTCCTCGATCCGCTCCACCCAAGCCTCGGCGCCAAGCGTGCAGGCAATGTCGATCGCGCCGGCGCCGCTGTCCGACTCAGCCCGCAGCACATCTCGCCCCAGTTCCATGTGCCCGAGGTGTTGCGACAATTCGCGCAGCAGGTGGAGCAGGACCCCTCCTTGATGCTGCCAGTACGGCACATCTCGGGTGCGCCCCATGTCGCGTACCTCAGCGGCCGGGTCCATGCCCTTGATGTCACTCGCCAGTTGCACCTTGGCCGCCTGCATCCTGGCCACCAACTCCGCCACCGGCCCGGCGGCGCTGAACTCGGCCTTCCGGTCTCGTTCAACAGGTCGGCCGGCGATCACGGCACCACCCCAGAATTCCATGACACCCAGGCAATGGGTGGCGATGGCGTAGGCCGAATTGGCGCCTTCAAGGTCGGGTCGGCGGTTGGCTCGGGCGTCGCCCAGCTCTTCCAGGATGTCGACCATGGCGTCGACGGCCTGGTCGGCGAACCAAAGAAAGTGGCCGAACAACGGGTCGCTCAGTGCGATACCCACGACTCGGGATCGGCCGTCAGCTTCTTCACGTGCGCCGGCAGGTTGCCCCCGATCACATCGGCCAGGGTGACTTTCTCCAGCACCGAACGCAGGCTGGCCCGCACCGCCACCCACACCTGCTGCAGGTTTTCGGCCGCGCCGTCGTAGTTGGTGAGCTCGGGCCGGTAGCCCCGCACTTCGGCCAGCGGGCCGTCGAGGGCCCGGATGACGTCAGCCATCGTGATCTCCTTGGCCTCACGAGCCAAGCGGTAACCGCCCTCGGCCCCCCGCTGACTGGCCACGATGCCGGCCCGGCGCAGGTCGGCCAGGATGGCGCCCAGGAATCGGGGTGGCAGTGCCTGCTCGCCGGCCAAATACTCCGCCGTCTGGGGGGCGCCCGAAGCGGCCAAGGTCAGCAGTGCCCGCAGGCCGTAATCAACCTTGGCCGGAATGTGCATGGCGCGATTCTGCCAGTATTCGCTTATGGCGAAAACGGCGATCCATCTGTCCGGCAACGAGGAAGCCGATGCGCTCCTGAGCAAGGACCCGCTCGCCCTGCTGTTGGGCATGGTCCTCGATCAGCAGATCACCATGGAAAAGGCCTTCTGGGCTCCGTTCGAACTGTCCCGTCGCCTGGGCGGCCCGCTCAACCCGGCCGAGATCGCCGCCTACAACCCCGAGAAGTTCGCCGCCATCTTTGCGGAGAAGCCCGCGCTGCACCGATTCCCGGGTTCCATGGCCGGCCGGGTGCAGGCCGTCTGCCAAATCGTGTGCGATGAGTACGCCGGCAAGGCCGACGGGATCTGGAAGAAGCTGCCGGACGGCGCCACGCTGATCAAGCGGCTCAATGCGCTCCCCGGTTTCGGCGACCAGAAGTCGCGCATTTTCGCCGCCCTCCTCGGCAAGCAGCTGGGCGTGCAGCCCGATGGCTGGCGGGCCGCCACGGCTCCGTTCGGGGCCGAGGATTCGCATATCTCGGTGGCTGACATCACCAGTCCAGAGACATTCGCCCTCGTGCGGACCCACAAGCAGCAGATGAAGGCGAAGGCCAAGGCGGCTGCCGCCAAAAAGTGACGTCGCCTCGTCCCATCGGCGAGTGCCGGCTCTACCTCTGCACACCTGATCGCCCCGACCTGCTCGACTTCGTGGCCGCCTGCATCCGCGGTGGCGTCGACATCGTGCAACTCCGCGACAAGGTGCTGGACGCCAAGCCGCTGCTGCACGCGGCCCACCAACTCAATGAGCTCTGCCACCAGCACGGCGTGCCGTTCATCCTCAATGACCGGCCCGACCTCGCCCTCGAAGTGGGGGCCGACGGCGTCCATGTCGGGCAGGACGACGCCCCGGTCTCGTTGGCCCGCACCATTCTCGGGCCCGACGCCATTATCGGGCTGTCCACCCATGGCCCCGACGACCTAAAGGGCGCACTCGACCAGGACGTCACCTACCTCTCGGCCGGACCGGTCGAAGCCACGCCAACCAAACCGGGACGGCCGGGCACCGGGCTGGCCTATTTGACCCAGGCCACCAACGAGTCCACGGTGCCGGTCTTCGTCACCGGCGGCGTGACCCCCGAACGCATTCCCGAACTGGCCGCCGCCGGCGCCCGCCATTTCGTCGTCGTCCGCTACCTCACCGAATCAAGGGATCCCGAGCGAGCGGCGACCGAGTTGAGCGCAGCGATCAGCGACGCCGCTCCAGCCAACCCACCAGAATCGCGATAACCCGCGGATCGGCCCGCAACCAGTGGCCGGCGCCGTAGACGACACGCAGATCAGCCGGCCCGGTGGCCGCGTCGGCCAAGGTCCGGGCGTCTTCCGACGTGATGTCCGGATCCTCCGACCCATGAATGACCAACAGCGGTCGGCCCCGCAACAGCTCCGCATCCTTGGCCGGATTGAGGAGCGACAGTTCCTTGGCCCAGGTCTCCGGCGCACTCGGATAGCCCGGCGTGCTGATGACGCCCGATCGCACGCAACGTTCGACCAGCGCCGCCGGGTCGCCGATGAGTCCATCCATGTTGGCGGGCGTCCCCAGGCAGGCCACACCGGCCACCAGCGGATCGTTGGCCGCCATGTGCAAGGCCAACACCCCACCGAAGCCGAAGCCGACCAACCACCGGGGTGCGTCCTCGGGCACTTCGGTCGACGACCAGAAACTCGAGGTCGTCGACCCAGCCCTGGGCCGAGAAGTCGCCCGCCGAGGCGCCGGCGCCCCGGAAGGTGCCGGCCACCACCCGGAATGACGTCTCACGGGTCAGGCGGTCGGCCAGCGCCGGATACGTCTGACCCACATCTCGGGCCGAGCCCGAGGCGCGCGGCAAGTCATGGCAGAGCACCACGTGGCCCGCCGACGAGCGGGATGCACTGGCGTAGGCCCAGAAGTCCCCGACGGGACCGGGGAGGAGCCGGAAAGGCCCCGTCACCTCAAATGCCGATGCGCTGAGCCAGCAGCTCTCGGTGGTAGGACGGGTCGCCCAGCAAGAGCTCCGAGGACTTGGCCCGCTTGAAGTACAGGTGAGCCGGGTGCTCCCAGGTGAAGCCGATGCCACCGTGAATCTGGATGTTCTCAGCGGCCGAGTGGAAGTAGGCCTCCGAGCAGTAGGACTTGGACAACGAGGCCACCACGGGCAGCTCGTCGGAGTCTTCGGCGGCGGCCCAGGCGGCGTAGTAGGCGGCGGACTTGGCCGACTCGACTTCGAGCAGCATGTCGGCGCACTTGTGCTTGATGGCTTGGAAGCTGCCGATGGGGCGACCGAACTGGATACGGGTTTTGGCGTACTCGACCGACGCGTCCAACACGTGCTGGGCGCCACCGACCTGCTCGGCCGCCAGGGCCACGGCGGCCAGGTCCAGAGTCTTGGACAAGCCGGCCTCGGCGCCACCGTCGACGCCGATCAAGACCGCCGGCGTATTGGAGAACTCCAAGCGGGCCTGCTTGCGGGTTTGGTCCATGGTCGGCAGTGGCGTGCGCACCAAGCCGGCGGCGTCACCGTCAACGGCGAATAACGACACACCGGCCGCCGTGCGAGCGGCCACCACGATGAGGCTGGCGATGTGGCCGTCGATGACGAACATCTTGTGGCCGTTCAACGACCAACCGTCACCTGACTTCTCGGCGGCCAACTCAATGCCGGAGAAGTCCCACTTGCCGTTGTCCTCGGTGATGGCCAAGGTGGCGATGGTCTCACCCGAGGCGATGCCGGGCAGGTACGACTTCTTGGCCTCGTCGTCACCCGACGTCAACAGCGCATTGGCCGCCAACGCCACGGTCGAGAAGAACGGCGCGCACAACAAGGCAGCACCCATCTCCTCGAGCACCACGACCAGCTCGACATAGGAGAAGCCCGAGCCACCGAACTCCTCGGGGATGGTCAGCGACTGCAGACCCAGTTGGTCGGCCATCTGGCTCCACACGGCGGGGTCGTACCCATCGGTGGTTTCCATGAGGCGGCGCACCTCGGTCTCGGGGGACTTCTCGGCCAGGAACCGGCGAACGCCCGTCCGCAGCTCTTCCTGCTCGTCACTGAAAGCGAAGTTCATGCTGGCTGTTTACCAGAATCAGGACGCCGGCGACCAGAAGGTCTCAGGCATGTGGGAGCCTGGAGGGCATGGGACAGCTGGAAAAGATCTGGGACGACGCCCGCGCCGAGGTGCACCAAATTGTGGTGGGGCCGATGGAAAACAACGTGTACGTGGTCCGCTGCCGCCGGACCGGCGACGCCATGTTGATTGACGCCGCCAACGAGCACGATGCCCTGCTTGAGATCTGCCGGGACCTGGGCGTGACCCAGGTGGTGGAAACACACGGGCATTGGGACCATATTCAGGCCGTACCGGCCATCCGCGACGCCGGCATTTCCGTGGCCGTGACCCAGGCCGACGCCGGCATGCTGCCCAGTTACGACCTCATTCTCGACGACGACGAGGTCCTTACGGTCGGTGACCTGCGCATTCGTACCCTGACCACGCCCGGCCACACCGCCGGATCCATCTGCTTCGCCGTGGAGGGCACCAACCTGCTCTTCACGGGCGACACCCTCTTCCCGGGCGGACCCGGCAACACATCGCTCGAGGGCGGGGACTTCGAGACGATTATCAAGTCCCTGGACCGCCGCATTTTCGCCAAATTCGACGCCGACACCCTCGTGCTCCCCGGCCACGGCAACGCCACCACGGTCGGCAATGAATCCCCCCACCTGCAGGAATGGGTCGACCGAGGTTGGTAACGGCATCCGCCTGTAGTAAAAACCCGACTAAAACGGTAAGGTTTAGGTAATGACCACCACTCCCGTGCTCGAAATCCGAGACCTTCACGTCGCCACCGAAGGCAAGGAGATCCTGCGCGGGGTCAACCTCTCGGTGGGCGCCGGCGAGGTCCACGCCCTCATGGGTCCCAACGGGGCGGGCAAATCAACCCTGGCCGGCTCCCTCATGGGTCACCCCGCCTATGACGTCACCCAGGGCGCCATCCTCTTGGACGGCGAGGACGTCACCGCCTGGGCCACCGACGTGCGCTCCAAGGCCGGCCTGTTCCTGGCCTTCCAATACCCCGAGTCCATCGACGGCGTCTCGGTCACCCAGTTCCTGCGCCAGGCCATGGCCGCCCGCACCGACGACGACGTCTCCGTGCTCGAAGTCCGGGTCCTCATGACCGAGTGGATGGAGCGTCTCGGCATGGACAAGTCCTTCGCCAGCCGCCACCTCAACCAGGGCTTCAGCGGTGGCGAGAAGAAGCGCAACGAGATCCTGCAAATGGCCCTGCTCAAGCCCCGGGTGGCCGTCCTGGACGAAACCGACTCCGGCCTCGACATCGACGCCCTCCGCGTCGTCGCCAGCGGCGTCCACGCCGTCCGCCAGGAGCGCCCCGAACTCGGCGTGCTGGCCATCACGCACTATCAGCGCCTGCTGCACGAGCTGAAGCCCAGCCACGTACACCTGCTGGTCGACGGACGCATCGTGGAAAGCGGCGGCCCCGAACTGGCCGCCCGGGTCGAGGTCGAGGGCTACGAGGCGCTGCGATGACGCTCAACACCGAAGCGCTGCGCAAGGACTTCCCGCTGCTGACCCAGACGGTGCACGACCGCCCGATCGTCTACCTGGACTCGGCGTCGTCGGCCCTGCAGCCGCAATCGGTCATCAACGCCATGGCCAAGTACTACGAGACGACGCACGCCAACGTGCATCGAGGCGTGTACGCCACGGCCGAAGAGTCGACCCATCTGTACGAGCACACCCGCACCGTGGCCGGCCGCTTCATCGGCGCCCCCAACCCGGCGCATGAGATCGTCTTCACCAAGAACACCACCGAGGGCATCAACCTGGTGGCCCACACCTGGGGCCGGGCCAACCTCACAGCCGGCGACGCCATCCTGCTCACCGAGATGGAGCACCACGCCAACATCGTGCCCTGGCTCATGTTGGCCGAAGAGGTGGGCCTCGAGGTGCGGTACCTCCCCGTCGACGGAGAGGGTTACCTCGATCTGACCGACCTGGACACCCTGGTCGACGGCGTGAAGTTCGTCGGCGTCTCGGCCATGTCCAACGTGCTGGGCACCATCAACCCGGTCGCCGTCGTCGCCGCCGCGGCCCACAAGGCCGGCGCCGTGGTGCTGGTGGACGGCGCCCAGTCGGTGCCCCACCTGCCGGTCAACGTGGTCGACCTCGGCGCCGACTTCCTGGCCTTCTCGGCCCACAAGACCATGGGTCCGACCGGCATCGGCGTGCTGTGGGCCCGAGGTGAGTTGCTCGACGCCATGCCTCCGTTCCTCGGTGGCGGCGGCATGATCCTCGATGTGAAGCTGGACTCCTTCCGCTCCGCTCCCGCCCCCGCCAAGTTCGAGGCCGGCACCCCGCCCATCGCCGAAGCGGTCGGGCTGACGGCCGCCATCACCTATCTGAACGGTATCGGCATGGACCGCATCCGCGAGCATGAGCTGACCCTGACCAACCACGCCATTGCCCGCCTGCAGGAGAAGCTAGGCCAGGACATTCGTATCTTCGGCCCTCCGGCCGGCCCCGATCGGGGCGGCGTGCTGTCGTTGGCCTACCGCGATGTGCACGCCCACGACCTGGCCCAGGTGCTGGACCAATACGGCGTCTGCGTACGCCCAGGCCACCACTGCGCCAAGCCCCTCATGCGCAAGCTCGGCGTGCAGGCCACGGCCCGCGCCTCATTGTCCCTGTTCAGCGACGAACACGACATCGAAGTACTGATCGAAGGATTAGTGGAAGCCGGTAGATTGTTCGGGTGATGGCCGACCTGGAAGAGCTCTACCGCGAGATCATCCTCGACCACTATCGCTCACCTCGAAACAGGGGCGAACTCGAATCACCACCGGCCCACCGGGTCGAAGGCTTCAACCCGCTCTGCGGCGACGAAGTGGTGATCAGCCTCATCGTCGAAGACGGCAAGCTGGCCGACCTGAAGATCGGCGGCTCCGGCTGCTCCATCAGCCAGTCCTCGGCCTCGCTCATGTCGTCGGCCGTCAAGGGCAAGACGGTCGACGAGGTCCATCAGCTCATCCACACCTTCAAGGGCATGATGTCGATCCACGAAGCCATGCTCGACAAGGACGGCAACGTCGAGGAGCCCGAGGAAATCAACCTCGACAACCTGGGCGAGCTGGCCGCGCTGCAGGGCGTGGTGAAGTTCCCCGTCCGCATCAAGTGCGCCACCCTCTCCTGGAACGCCCTCTCCCAGGGCCTGGAAGAAGTGGCGACCGGCGTCCCCAGCTCCTAACGCCTAGCGACGGACCTGTGGCCGAGACAACCCCGGCCACAACAGATCGGTCAGGTAGGTCACGACCGCCTCCCGACTCATCGTCTTCTGTTCCAACCACCGGTCGGCCGCCGCCCGTGCCAACCCGACGATGCCAAAGCCCCACAACTCGGCGGCGCCTGAGTCCATCCCGGCCTGGCGCATGAACTCACCGATCACGCCGGTGGCGTGCAGCCCGACCACCGAGGCGTAGTCGTCCAGGTCCCGGTGCTGCACGGCGAAGCGATAGAGCTCGGGGCGTGACTCAATCCCGATGAGGTAGGCCTCAATGCCGGCCGCCAGCTTGGCCCGGGGCGAGTCCGCCGCATCAATGGCCGCCGTCGTCTCATCGACCACCATCTGACCCACGGTGCGTCCCACGGCCACAAACAAGTCCGCCTTGTCGGAGAAATAGCGGTAGAAGACGGGTTTGGCGATGCCCGAGGCCCGGGAAATGTCATCCATCCCGATGTCGGCCCCCCGCTCGACCACGGCCGCAATCGCCGCCTCAATCAATTCGGCCCGCCGCACCTCTCGATGGGCCCGCCAACGATCGCTCCGCCCATCGCGCCGCGAAGATCCGGTTGACGTCGTCTCCTTCATGTTTGTAATGTATCTGTTACGGGTAGTAACATACAACTACCGAACCCGACCTTGGAGCCCACGTGAGCCGCGTCGATACCGTCCGCCAGCTGGCCGCCCGCATGACCACCCCCCTCTTGCCGGACGACTACCTCAACATGCTGAACCCGCTGTGGTCGGCCCGCGAGCTGCGAGGCAAGGTCGTGGAGGTCATTCCCGAAACCGACGACGCCGCCACCCTGGTCATTCAGCCCGGCTGGGGTTGGGCCCCGACCTACCAGGCCGGCCAATACGTCGGCATCGGCGTCGAAGTGGGCGGAAAGTTCCACTGGCGCTCGTACTCCATTTCGTCCACGCCGACCGACGCCCCGACCGGTCGACGAGCCCGCAAACTCACCATCACCGTGAAAGCCATGCCCGAAGGATTCCTCTCCGAGCACCTGGTGCGCGGCCTGGAGCCCGGCACCATTGTGCGGCTGGCCCTGCCCCAGGGCGAGTTCGTCCTCCCCGATCCCCCGCCGGCCAAGATCCTCTTCTGGACCGGCGGCAGCGGCATCACGCCCGTCATGTCGATGCTGCGCACCATGGACCGCCGCGGCACCATGCCCGATGTCGTGCACGTGCACTCGGCCCCGACGGCCGACGCCGCCATCTTTCGCCAGGAACGACTCGACTTGGCCGAACGTCACCCGTCGCTCACCCTCATTGAGAACTTCGACGACCAGCACGGCCTCCTCGATGTCCGCCGGCTGACCGAGGTCTGTCCCGACTGGCGCAGCCGTCAGGCCTGGGTCTGCGGCCCGGCGCCGATGATGGCGGCCGCTGAAGAGGAGTGGGGTCGAGCCCGACTCTCCAAACAGCTGCACCTGGAGCGCTTCTCCGCCGTACTGACCACCTCGGCCGAGGGAGGACACGTCACCTTCTCCGTCTCTGGCAAAGAGGCTGACGTTGACGGGGCCACCACATTGCTCGAAGCGGGCGAGGCGGCCGGCATTCAAATGCCGTTCGGCTGCCGCATGGGCATCTGCCACACCTGCATCGTTCCGCTGAAAAAGGGCGTGGTCAAGGACCTGCGCAATGGAGCGGAATACACCGAGAACGCCGGAGTCCAGACCTGCATCACGGCCGCGGCCGGCGATTGCAGCCTGGCCATTTAGGGAAGGGAATCAAACATGGCAATCGCTGACGTTGCTGCATTCACCCACTTGAGCGAAAACGAGGTGGAAGCCTTCGGACAAGAGCTCGACCACATCCGCCGTGACATCGAAGAGTCCCGGGGAGCCGATGACGCGGCCTACATCCGGCGCATCATTGAGATCCAGCGCCGGCTCATGGTGGCCGGGCGGGTCACCCTG
This sequence comes from uncultured Acidimicrobiaceae bacterium, assembly GCA_963730785.1. Lineage (GTDB taxonomy): Bacteria > Actinomycetota > Acidimicrobiia > Acidimicrobiales > RAAP-2 > Bog-473. The sequence goes on along the minus strand of CAVSTF010000006.1, from coordinate 203,513 downwards.
TTCGCCAGCTCCTTCCCGCCGGCCTGGGTGGCCGGTACGGCGCTGCTCTCGGCCGGCAAGATCCTGGAGAACATGGAGATCGGCCACAACGTGATGCACGGCCAATGGGACTGGATGAACGATCCCGAAATCCACTCCGGCACCTGGGAGTGGGACAACACCTGCCCGGCCGAACAGTGGAAGCACTCGCACAACTTCGTGCACCACACCTTCACCAACGTGATCGGCAAGGACAACGACGTCGGCTACGGCATCCTGCGGGTGACCAGCGACCAGAAGTGGCACCCGGTCAACCTGGGCCAGCCGGTCTACAACGCCCTGCTGGCCCTGCTCTTCGAATGGGGCGTGGCGCTGCACGACCTCGACATCGAGGCCATCCGCAAGCGGGAGAAGGACCCGGTCGAAATGAAGCGCCAGCTGAAGGGCATCTGGCGCAAGATCCGCCGCCAGGTCACCAAGGACTACATCGTCTTCCCGGCGCTGTCGGGTCCGAATTTCGTCACCACGCTCACCGCCAACGTGACGGCCAACCTGGTGCGCAACCTGTGGTCCTACATGATCATCTTCTGCGGCCACTTCCCCGATGGGGCCGAGAAGTTCGACGAGGCCGAACTCGAAGACGAAACCAAGGCGGAGTGGTACCTGCGCCAGTTGCTCGGCTCGGCCAACTTCGCCGGCGGCCGCTTCCTACAGGTCATGGCGGGCAGCCTGGGCTACCAGATCGAGCACCACCTCTTCCCCGACCTGCCGTGCAACCGCTATCCCGAGATCGCCGAACGGGTGCAGGCCCTGTGCGACAAGTACAAGGTGCCGTACACCATCGGTCCGCTCTACCGGCAGTATGGGCAGACGCTGCGGACGATTCTCCGGCTCAGCCTGCCCACGCCGTCCCAGGCGCCGCAGCCCAATCAGCCGCAACCACGCCGGGCCAAGCCTGAGCAGTTGCGGGCCCACGCCGGGCCGGTGGCGCCCCAGGCCGCAGTGGCCTAACTACCTAGGAGACTGTTGAACAATCGCCTTTCGAGGCGTATCTTCGATTCAGCAAGTCCGGGATATGTCCGCACCGAAGCGCCGGCGTGAAAATGGGTTGGAGCCGGCCACCCTGGATGGGCAGTGCCCGAGGTGAGGTCCCATTTTTGACGACCCGGACTTGCGCGTACGGGGTCAGCTGGGCCTGAGCCGCCACTCTCCGTCGTGCTCGAGTCCGAGGTTGACCATCCGCCGGAGATTGATGGGGAGACCGGGTGCTTCGCCAGTCAAGAGTTCAACTGCGGTCGAGCCATCTGGCGTATTGGCCGGTGTGAGTGCGGTGGCGGTCACCAGGCCGGTCTCGGGCTCGACGGCGATGTGGGCCTTGTAGCCGTCACGGTATTCAGAGCGGGACTTGTGCATGTGGCGGGCTTCGGGATCGATCACGGAGATGATCCGATCCTTGGCCACCTGCTGGGCGATCTTCCACGTGCCGTCGACGTCTTGTTCGACGTCTTGGCCGGCCACCAGGGCCAGCAACCCAAGAGCCGAGGCGGCCTCGGGTTCTTCGTGCTCGCCCTCGAATGCAGCCAACAGCGTCAGGGCATCTCGGACCAAACCGTCGACGAGTTGGGCCTTGGCGATCGGATCGTCCCAAGCGATTAGTGGCTTGCCCACCGATTCGTAGTCATGGGCGCTCAGCACTACTCCGAGGGCACCGGGGACGATCCGGCGCACTCGGCGGATGGCGGCGATCAGCTGAGTCACGGTGTCTTGGGTGGCGACGGCATCATCGAGCAGGGTTGAGTCGAGCGCTCGGCGGGTCTTGCCCTTGAGCACTCCAGTGGCATCGATCACCGAGCGCACGGCATCGAAGATTCGCTCAGGACGTGCCGACTTACGCAACCTCGTCCGCCAATAGGTCAGCACCGAGAAGTCAAAACCCTCGTCATCGAGCGCGAGACCGCAGGCCACTTTCCAGCTAATCCGGTCTCGAAGAGCCCGAGCGGCATCTCGGTCAGAGAGTCCTTCGAGAGCTTGGAGGACCATGACCGAAGCCACCACATCGGCCGGAATCGACGGTCGACCTCGACCTGACAGGAATAGGTCCTCGAACATCTCATCGGGGAACAGATCGTGGCGGTGATCAGCCAGGAATGCTTCGACGCTGCCTGGGGGCACCAGCTGGCGACACAGAGCTGCGGCATCGAGCAGCTCCCGGTTGGGATCGCTATGTCCTTGCACCTACCAATTCTCGACGATTGGCGGCAAAATCGCGAGCACCAAAGGCCGATTTATTCAACAGTCTCCTAGTCGGTGACCGCGACCTCGTAGGACCACAACTCCGACGAGACCGACACCGGACCGCCGCTGTGAGGATTGGGCCGGTCGGCGCCGGCATGCCCATGGGCGAAGGCCGGTGAGCTGACCCAGGCCGTGAACGATGCTTCGTCGCGCCAGCGGGTGACCACCAACCACTGACGTCGATCATCGGTGGGACGCAGCAACTCGAAGCCCTCGAAGCCCTCCTGGTTGTCGACCGCACCGGCCCGGGCGGCAAACCGCCGAGCCAGCTCATCGCCGGCATCCTCCGGCACGGTGATGGCGTTGATCTTGATGACGGTCACGTGGTCAACCTCTCGACACAGGGTCGCGGGTCGTAAGACGGAATGTTGTCGGTCGGTGCCGCGGTACCGCCACCCGACGTCGAACCGGACTTCGCGGTCGGCGCGGCGTGGCCGGCGCCACCGTCGTCGTGGTCAGTTCGCTGGCGCTCACCGTTCTCGCGGATTGCCGTACTGGTCCAGCGGCGGCGTGGTGACATTGACCGGGCTGTCCCAGGAACTGGGTGATCAACTGCGCCGCCTGCGGCTCCTGCACCACCTCGACGTCCTCGCCCCCGTAGGGGGCGTAGCTCTCACCGAGGGTCGGCAACGTGTAGGCCTTCACCGACGAGCCGGACAGGGCGTGGTAGCGCTCGGCCAGGTCGAACAAGGTGCCGGCAGATGAGCTTGTTGTCCAGCGTCACGTCATGGGTCAGCGACGAGATGAAGCCGGCGATCCGCAGCGGGTTGTAGGTCGACTTGGCCTTGTCGATGGTGGCCTCAATGATCAGGTTCTGCCGCTCGATGCGACCGATGTCCGAGGACAGGTCGCTCACCCACTCGCCCGTCCATGTAGTACTCGTAGTGACGCGAGCGGGACAGCTCGAGCGCCTCGTGCCGCGACAAGGTCTGGCATCCGGTATGTGGTGATGTCGAGACCGGTGCAGTTCTCCAACACGCCGTTGGCGTTGCAGTCGCCGTAGTCGCGGATGGGATCGGGCACGTCCATGTTGATGCCGTGCAAGGCATTGACGGCGTCCATCAGGCCGAAGAAGTTGATGACGATCCAGTGGCTGATCGGGATGCCGAACGTGTTCTCAATGGTCCGGACCAGACCGTTGGCGCCCGGTGCCGTTCGGGTCCTTGTCGTTCGGACCGCTGGCGAAGGCCGAGTTGATCTTGTTCGGGATTCGACACCCCTGATGACGATGGGACGCCGGACAGCGTCACGAAGGTGTCCCGGGGGATGGACAACGTGCTGGCCGTGCCCGTTTGGGGGTCGACATGGATGATCTTGATGGTGTCACTGCGCTGCCCGCCCGGCATCGGCCGAGTCACCGAACTGCTTGGCCTCGGCCGCCGTCTCGCCGGACCCGGGTGTCCGAGCCGATCAGCAAGCACGTTGTAGGGCGCCCCGTTGGCGGCGGTGGCGCAACTGGCAGCAGGCCGCCGTCTTGATCTGGCCGAACTCGTACTTGTAATAGCCGTACCCCGCCGCGGCCACCAGCGACGACAAAGGCCAACAGCGACGACAGCACGGTCACCACCTTGCGCCGCCGGCTCCACTTCTTGCGGCCCCCGTCCAGCCCATCGAGCCCGCCGGCTCCGCCGCCGACGCCACCGCCGCCGCGACGGCCACGCCCGCCCCGTCCACCGGCATCGATCCGGTCGCCGAGCTGGCGCAGGCCACGTTCGTTGGCCACCGGGCGTTGGCCCCGAGTCGCCTAATGATCTGGCTCCGCCCCCGACCTGCTTACCCAGGGCCTCCAAGCCTCCCGCATTAGCAAGTCGTTGGCTCCTGCCTGCGGGAGGAGCGACGAGATCTCCGTCCCTGGGACGACCGTTCGCCATGGGCGTTTACGGTACCAACGCGCCTTGGCCCATTGGCGTCATACCAATGGGGGTTGAGCGCCGTAGCCGGCATAGCCGGTGGTCTCGAGCTCCAGCGCCAGGGCGGCATCGCCGGTGGCCACAATGCGACCGTCGATCATCACGTGCACCACATCGGCCTCCAGCTCCTCCAAGAAGCGATGAAAGTGGGTCACGGCCAGAATGCCGCAGTCCCACTCGGTGGTGGCCTTCTGCAGGCGTCGGGCCACCTGGCCCAGGGCGTCCACATCGAGGCCCGAGTCGACCTCGTCCAGAATGCACAGGGCCGGTTGCAGCACGCCCAGTTGCACCATTTCGGCCCGCTTGGCCTCGCCACCGGACAGGTCCACGTTCAGCGGCCCGGGACAACAAGCCCCGATCCAGCCCCACCGCATCCGCCTCGGCCGTCGAGCCGAGCCTCGAGCGTGGCAGCACCCACGCCGTCCACGGCCGCATCGAGCAGGGCCCGCAAGCCGACCCCGGGCACCTCAATCGGATGCTGCAGCGCCAAGAACATCCCGGCCCGGGCCCGCTTCCATGAAGGAGCGTCAACCAATTCCTGCCCGTCCATGCGAATGCTGCCCGCCGTCACCGTCGTGCCGGGCCGACCCATCAAGGCATGCGACAGCGTGCTCTTGCCCGAGCCGTTGGGGCCCATGATCACGTGCACCTCGCCGCTGCGGACCGTGAGATCGATGCCGTGCAGCACCTCTCGCCCACCGGCCATCGCATGCAACCCCGCGACCTCGAAGACATGCTGCGTCATGGCAGCACCACGCAGACGTCATCGTTCGCAATCACGACTTCGTACACGGCCACCGGCTGGGTGGCCGGCAGCGAGCATGGATTGCCCGTCAGCAAATCGAACGTGCTCCCATGCCGGTCGCATTCGATTTCGCGCTCGGTCACAAAGACCTCGCCCTCGGCCAGTGAGAAGTCCTCATGGCTGCACCGGTCGGCCACGGCGTGGAACTCGTCGTCCGTCCGCACCAACGCGATGCGATAGCCGCCCACGTCGTAGCGCCGGGCCTGACCCGACTCCAGGTCGCCCACGGCACACAAACGAATCGTCTCAGACACCGGCGGTCTCCCGTCGATGGCTGAAGATCTGCTGCAGGCGGGTGTGGACCTCGCTGATCAGCAAAGGCGTCACGGCCGGAATGGGGCTGCGATTGAGAATGTCATCAAAGAAACCGCCCACAATGAGGCCCTCGGCCACCTCGGGCGACACGCCCCGGGACTCAATGTAATAACGCTGGTCTTCATCGATCGGCCCCACCGTCGACGCATGCGAGCACTTCACGTCGTTCTCCAAAATGTCCAGATTGGGCACGGAATCAGCGTGGGCCGACTCGTCCAGGACGAGGTTGTGATTGGTCTGTTGCGCCTCGGTGCGAATGGCGCCGCGGTGGACCCGGATCAGGCCGCTGTAGACCGAGCGTGATGAGCCAGCCACGGCGCCCTTGCACAACAGTTCGCTCGTGGTCCGCGGTGCCACGTGTTCTTGCAGGGTGCGAACGTCGTGCACCTGGGTGTCGTTGCCGAGATACGCCGACAAGATGTTGCTGTGCGCCCCCTTCCCGACCGCGGTGACGTCGGTCCGCACCCGGTCATAGTCCCCGCCTAGCCCGACGGTGAAGGTGCGCACCGTGCTGTCGGCGGCACCACGACCGGCTAGCCGAGCGATCGACCATACCGACTCGGACATGGTCTGCATCGAGACGTAGGACAGATGCGCATTGTCGGCGGCGTCGAGCTCGGTCACCGGCACCACCAACACCCGACCACCATCGGCCGGGCCGGCGAACAGTTCGATCACCGACGCCTGAGCCGACCGGCCCACCCGCACACTGAGACGGGGGAAGAACGCCGTGCCGTCCGAGCCGCCGTCGCACCAATGCACGACCACAATGGGGTGTGGCACCTCAATGCCGGCTGGCACGTCGATGATCACCGCATCGGACATGAATGCATCGTTCAGGCGGACGAACGAGTCGCCCCCCTCCAAGACGCCACCGAGCACACTTGAGGCGCCATCGACCGAAGCCGTGCCACCGAACGCGAACGCAACCCCCACCCTCGAACGTCCCAGGGTGGCCGTTGTGCACCAGTACCGTGCCCGACACTGGACCGATGGAGGAGACCACCGAGGCCAGCAACGCCTGGCCGGCCGCGGGCGAACCGGCCGCCCCAGCCAGCTCGGGTGAGAACGCATCGAGCCTGAAGTCATTGATGGGGGTGTAGCGCCAGACCTCTTCGCTCTCTGAAGGCATGGCGGAGCCCTCGAAGGCCTGGTGGCCTGCGACGCGACGATCCAATAGCCATTGGGGACCCACCAGAGCGGCAGCGCTCTCGGCGTTGAAGGTGGACAGGGTGAACCTCTTTCCATGCAAGTACGGCCGATGCACTCTACTGGCCCTCGCGGCGGCCCTTTTCGCCCCCAACCAGGGCTGGAACCGCGCCGCCTAGGGGTTGGTGACCAGCGATTTCAGCATCTGGCCCGCCGCCGGCTTGATCTTGCTCACGTATGCCTGCTTGGCCAGCACGATGGCAAAGGCACCGACCTTGGTGGTCGTGCTCTGGTATTCGATGGCCACCCCACCCAACTTCTGCTTCTTGAAAATCGCGGTGTAGGCGAAACTGGCCAGTTCGTTGAACACCGGCCCGGAAACCTGGCCCGTCTGTCGATTGGTGATCTTGGCGTGGGTGAGCTGGAAACCCGCTTCGAACTGGGTGAAGTTGGTCAGCAGGGTGCTCGTCACCGCCGTGGCCGTGCTGGCTCCGGTGATGATCTCGAGCACCGCGTGGTTCGCCTCATTGGAAAGCGCGACCTTGCCCCCGACCACCTGGCCGGCCGTCCAACCCTTGGCCACGGTGACCTCGATGTTGTTGCCCAGGTTGATCACCTTGCCGGCCTCGATGGACGCTCCGGCACCATTCGCCCAGGATGCCAGTCCGATCGATCCGAACAGGCCGCCGGCCAGCACCGAACCGCCGACGATGACCCGTCCACACCACTTGCCGAACACAATTCCCGCCTTTTCGAAGAGAGGGCCACCAGCCGAGGGACGCTCAGAGTAGCCAAATCGGCCTGTGATCTCCGATGATCGCTGCGTTAGCCTCCAACCATGGGAGAAATCGCCACCTTCGAATCACCAGTCCTGAGTATTGAGACCGATGGCCATGTCGCCACCCTGTGGCTCGATCGGCCCGAGGCCCGCAATGCCATGGGCACCGACCTGTGGCGGGACCTGCCCCTCGCCATGGCCGCCCTCGAGGACGACAACGACATCAGGGTCGTGATCATCGCGGCCAAGGGGCCCCACTTCACCGTCGGGCTCGACCTCAAAGCCATGGGCAGCCTGCTCACGGGCGCTGGCGAATCCGGCCCCACCTCCGCCGCGGCCAAGGCCCGAGGCACCCGCAAGTCAGTGCTGCACCTCCAGGACTCGGTGACCGCCGTGGAGCACTGCGCCAAGCCCACCATCGCCGCCGTGCACGGGTATTGCATCGGGGGCGGCGTCGACCTCATCGCCGCCTGCGACATCCGGTTGGCCTCGTCGGATGCCATCTTCTCCGTACGGGAGGCCAAGGTCGCCATTGTGGCCGACCTAGGCAGCCTGCAGCGCCTGCCTCGCATCATCAATGCCGGGCACCTGGCCGAGTTGGCCTTCACTGGCAAGGACATCAACGCCGACCGCGCCCGGGAAATCGGCCTCATCAACGATGTGTCGCCGGACCAGAGCGCGCTCTACAAGGCCGCCCACGATCTCGCCCTCGAAATCGCCGCCAATTCACCCATTGCCGTTCAGGGGACCAAGGCCGTGCTGGCCGCCAACGACGGACGCACCGTGGCCGAGGGTCTCGAATATGTGGCCACGTGGAACGCCGGCCACCTCGCCTCGGACGACCTGGTCGAAGCCATGACCGCCTTCATGGAGCGCCGGCCGGCCAACTTCACCGGCCGCTAGCCGCTAGCCGCTACCGCTTCTTCTTCCAGAACCGCTTGGCCGACTTGTCGCGCTTGGCCTCTTCACGCAGCACATCGGCCAAGACTTCGTTGGCCACCTCGTTCACGGCCTCTTCAGCCGAGGACAGCAGCGCGGCGATATCGGCGCCATCGCCCAACGGCTCCTCCTCGAGCGCGGGCTCAACCAGCGAGCCGTGCACCCAACCCACGTCAGCCAGGCGACGACGGTAGGAGGGGCAGTCGGCTGGGCAACGCCAGGGCGCCTCAGGAGCTAAGTCGAGCCGGCAGAACCGAGCTGCCTCGCCCGAGGCGTAGGTGCGGCTCTGAAAGTGGGTGCATTCCTCACGCATCGGCACGCCACCATGGTGGCACGCCGACCGAAAGGCCGCCGGTCAGCCGACCGAACCCTCCATTTGCAGTTCGATCAGACGGCTCCACTCCACGGCGTATTCCATGGGCAATGTGCGGGTGATCGGCTCAATGAAGCCGTTCACGATCATGCCCATGGCCTGGGTCTCGGAGAGCCCACGGCTCATCAGGTAGAAGAGCTGCTCCTCGCCGACCTTGGAGATGGTGGCCTCATGGCCGATGCGGGCGTCACGCTCGCCCACTTCCATGTAGGGCTTGGTCTCCGAAATCGACTCGTCGTCCAGCAACAAGGCATCGCAGCGCACGAACGACTTGGCCCCAGTGGCGCCCGGGTCGACATGCACCTTGCCTCGATACGTCGTGATCCCACCATCCTTCGAGATCGACTTGGACACGATGGTCGAGGTCGTCTCGGGGGCGATGTGGTACATCTTGGCGCCGGCGTCCTGATGCTGGCCGGCTCCGGCGTAGGCCACCGACAGCACCTCACCCGAGGCCTTGGGACCCATCAGGTAGACCGATGGGTACTTCATGGTCAGGCGGGAGCCGATGTTGCCGTCGATCCACTCGACGTGCGCCTCGGCCTCGGCCCGGGCCCGCTTGGTCACCAGGTTGTAGACGTTGGTCGACCAGTTCTGAATGGTCGTGTACGTGATGCGGGCACCCTGCAGGGCCACCAGCTCCACCACGGCCGAGTGCAGTGAGTCGGTCGAGTACACCGGAGCCGAGCAGCCCTCGATGTAGTGCACTTGCGATCCCTCGTCAGCGATGATCAGCGTGCGCTCGAACTGGCCCATGTTCTCGGCGTTGATACGGAAGTAGGCCTGCAACGGCATGTCGACCTTGACGCCCGGCGGCACGTAAATGAACGACCCACCCGACCACACGGCCGAGTTCAGGGCGGCGAACTTGTTGTCGGCCGGCGGGATGAGCTTGCCGAACCACTTGCGGACGAGCTCGGGGTATTCGCGCACGGCGGTGTCCATGTCGCAGAACAGCACGCCCTGCTGCTCGAGGTCTTCCCGGTTGCGGTGAAAGACAACTTCGCTCTCGTACTGGGCGGTGACACCGGACAGGTACTTGCGCTCCGCCTCCGGGATGCCCAACTTCTCGTAGGTGTTCTTGATGGCGTCCGGCAGGTCGTTCCAGTCGTCGACCTGACCGCCGGTCGGCTTGATGTAGTAGTAGATGTCGTCGAAGTCCAGCTTCGGCATGCGCTGCGCGAACCAGGGCGCCATGGGCTTGCGCTCGAAGTGCTTGAGCGCCTTGAGCCGGAAGTCCCGCATCCACTCGGGCTCGTTCTTCATTTCGGACATCTCGCGGACGATGGACTCGTTCAAGCCCTTCTTGGGCTTGAAGACGTAGTCCTCGGCGTCGCTCCATCCGAGCTGGTAGCGCCCAAGATCGAGATCGGTTGTCGCCATATCGCTCCTGAGGTCGGCGGAGAAGATTTCTCCTATACAGATAGTAACAACCCATCGGGCCTGCTGGAACGGTCACCGACGTGGCAGGCTCGCCGGATGGCATCCGCTCCCCTGGCTCCCCAACGCCCACAGACCCTCACCTCCCACGGACACAGCCGTGTCGACCCCTGGTACTGGCTCCGGGACCGGGAAGACCCCGAAGTCCTGGCCTACCTGGAGGCCGAGAATGCGTACACCGAGGAGGTCCTGGCTCCCCTCGACGGCCTCCGGAACACCCTTTTCGAAGAAATGAAGGCCCGGATCCTCGAAACCGACATGTCGGTGCCGACCCGCCGTGGCCCCTGGTGGTACTACGGCCGTTCCGAGGAGGGTCAAGAATTACGGCATCCACTGCCGCCGCCCGGCCCGGCCAGCGGGACGAGCTCCCGCCGGCCGGCGAACCCGGGGCCGACGAGCAGATCCTGCTCAATGAGAACGTGCTGGCCGAGGGCCACGACTACTTCGCCGTCGGATCGGCCGCCATCAGCCCCGACCATGCCTGGTTGGCCTATGCCACCGACACTGAGGGCGACGAGAGCTACGAGCTGCGCTTCCGCAACCTGAACGAGGCCTCCCTGGCCACCGCCGACGAGGTGGTGGCCGACACCGGCTACGGCTTGGCCTGGTCGGCCGACTCCACCATCGTCTTCTACGTGCGCTTCGACGATGCGCTGCGGCCCCATCAATTGTGGCGGCACGAGTTGGGAGCCGACCCCGCCGACGACCACCTCATTTACGAGGAGGCCGACCGCCGGTTCTCCCTCGGCACCGGCCTCACCCGGGACGGGGCCTACGTCATGGTGTCGCTGCACAGCACCAATACGGCCGAGTGGTTGGCCATTCCAGCCGATGCGCCGCTGAGCGAGCCCCGAATCGTCATCCCCCGTCGGGAAGGACACGAATACGCCATCGACCATTTGGCCGGCGATCCCGGTTGGTTCGTGGTGCTGACCAATGAGGACGCCCTCGACTTCAAGGTGGTGGCCGCACCCGACCAGGGGCCAGGTGCCGATGACTGGCAGGAACTGGTGGCCCACCGGCCCAGCGTGCGCATTGAGGATGTCGATGCCTTCACCAACGTCCTGGTCCTCAGTGAGCGCACGGCAGCCGAGACCCTCGTACGGGTGCTGCCCTTCACGCCCGGGCCTACGCCATTTTCCTCCGACCTCATGGCCGGCGGTTGGACCGTGCCGTCGACCGAGAGCCCGTCGTCGACCTGGCTGGGCGCCAATGCCGAACCCGACGTCAGCAGCCTACGGGTCGGCCGTACCTCCATGGTCACGCCATCGAGCGTGCTGCAGATTTCGTTGGCCGACCGCACCGAGATCGTGCTCAAGCAAGAACCCGTCCTCGGCGATTTCGATCCGTCCCGCTACGTCACCTCGCGTCTTTGGGCCACCGGCGGCCGACGGCACCCAGATCCCCATCTCACTGGTGCAGGCCGCTGCCACCACCTTGCCGGCCCCGACCCTCCTCTACGGCTACGGGGCCTACGAGCACTCCATCGATCCTGCGTTTTCGCATCACCGACTTTCGCTGCTCGATCGCGGCTTCGTCTACGCCGTGGCCCACGTGCGCGGCGGGGGTGAGATGGGTCGGGCCTGGTACGAGCACGGGCGCATGGAGGAAAAGCAGCACACCTTCGATGACTTCATCGCCTGCGGCCGCTATCTGGTCGCAGGCCGGTATTGCCGACCCCGAGCGGCTGGCCGGGCGAGGCGCCTCAGCCGGCGGGCTGCTCATCGGGGCGGTCGCCAACCAAGCCCCCGATCTCTTCCGGGCCTTGGTGGCCCAGGTTCCATTCGTCGACTGCCTGACCACCATGCTGGACGACCAACTCCCACTGACCGTGGGCGAATGGGAGGAGTGGGGCAACCCGCTGGCCAACCAAGATGCCTACGACCGCATGCTGTCCTACTCGCCCTACGACAACGTGACTGACCAGACCTACCCCGATCTGCTGATCACCGGTGGGTTGAACGATCCTCGGGTCAGCTACTGGGAGCCGGCCAAGTGGACAGCCAAGCTGCGGGTGATCTCGCCCAACACCCGCGTGCTGCTCAAGACCGAAATGGGCGCCGGCCACGGCGGACCCTCGGGCCGCTATGACGCCTGGAAGGAGGAGGCGATGGTGTTCGCCTTCCTCCTCAATGCCTTGGGCCTGCTCACCTAGAAGGAGTAGCTCAGCCCGACGTCGTGGACGTCGTGGTCGTGGTGGTTCCGCTCGAACCAGCAGGGCCAGCCGGCGCCAGATGCAAGTTGAACGGTGTCTGGTAGCCGTAGGGCAGGACCAACGAAGTGCCATTGACCGTGGCGGCAAACGCCGATGGCGCACCGACGTCGATGGTGATCGGACCGGTGACGGGAATCGTTCGCTGCTCGCCCGCCGTCATGACGGCGGCGAACATGGCGGTGCCCGTGCTCACGTTGTCCACCTGGACGTAGCACTCGCTGGTGGTGGCCGACACGACCAGCGAGTAGTCGGTCAACCGAGTGGTGTAGGTGGCATCGTGCACGGAGGTCGCCGAAGGCAGCGACACCAGTGGCAGCTGCGTCGTGGTGGTCGTGCTCACGGTCTTCTTGTGATGGGTTTTGGCCTTATGCGACCGCGAGGCGGTACCCGTCGTCGCCGTGGTCGACAGGTGGTGCTTGGCCGGTGGGTTCTTGTGCGAGCCGGCGATGACCAGCACGACGATCACCACCGCCACCACGGACACCGCCACGATCGGCCCGCCCAAACGGCGTGGTCGGCGGTTCATTGAATCCATGGCCCGGTCCTTGCGACCGAAGGCGAAGGTCTCCGTCCCCCCGGCTGACCGACCCGATGGGACCACTACTGGACCGGCGTCATCGAAGGTCACCAACCCATCGGCGCCGGCCACCGGCGGCGGGGGTACTGGTGGGACCGGGGTGGGGTTCGGGCCGTCCGTTACTCGCACGTAGGGCGAGCCGGAGACCCGGACGGCGCTTTCGGGATACGACGGCTTCGCCGGGCCGCTGCCCCCAGCGGCACTCGCCTCGTTGGCCTCGCGGGCGTCGTCGGCGTCCGCACCACCGGGAAGGGTGTGCGCCTTGATCTGTTCGAGGGTCAGCAGCTGCTTGTGGTACCCGGCGACCGAGTGCTCGTCGTCCCGGGTCAATCGGCGAGACAGCAACACCGCCACCACGACGACGACCACCACGGCGGCGGGGATCAGGAGGGCGAGCATCGCCCCTTATTCAACAGGACGCGAGAGGTAAGAGAAACCGCGGCTAGGCGGACGGGAGTGCAGGCACTGCATATGGCTCGCTCAGTGTCCGCGCTGGCGCCCGTCGAGCGAGTGCGGCTGCCTTCGCATCGGCCAGTCGGGTGTCCTTCTCCGCATCGACCTCGTCGGCCCGCTCGGCGAATTCGGGCAGGACCTCCCGAGCGAACAGCTCCATGCTCTCGCAAATGTCCTCATGGCGGTTGCGCCCGGCTTGGCTGACGAAGATGAGCTGGTCGATGCCGGCCGCTTCGTAGCGCCGGATGAGATCTCTGATCTGGTCCGGTGTCCCGATGGCGCCCCGGAGCGCTCCCATCCCCTGCTCCAGGAGCTTGGCGCCCAGTACCTGACCTTGCTGGGCCGCCACCTGGCGATCGAAGCCGAAGCGGGAACGGTTCTCCTGAAACTCATCCCACACGTTCGTCTGCCCCAACACATGGGTGCCGAAGGCGTAATAGTGCGCCAGCGAGTAGCCGAAGAAATGGCCACCATCGAGCCCTCGGGCAATGGCCGTGCCCTCATCTTCATGGCACATGAACGGCAGCACGCAGGCCACGTTGGCGTTGACGGCGAAGCCGCCCGGCACGCAATCTTCGGAGTCGAGGGTGGCGTAGTAGTCGTCCACCCAACCCCGGGCCTCTTCGGGCTCAATGAACGAAAACGACAAGGCCCCGATGCCCTTCGTCGCCGCCAAGTGAATGGTCTCGCGTCGCGAGCAGGCCACCCACAATGGCGGGTGCGGCTTTTGGAAAGGCTTGGGCACCAGGTTGCGCGGCGGAATCGACAACGTTGGGCTGTCGTGACCGGCGAAGGGTTCCTCCACCATGAGGCGGGTGACCACATCGAGCGCTTCGGTCCACTCCGCCCGCTTGGTCGCCCGCTCGACGCCAAATCCACCCAGTTCCATTTCGGAACTGGCCTCGCCGGTGCCGAAGTCGACCCGGCCGTCGGAGATCAGGTCAAGGGTACCGATGCGTTCGGCAATGCGAGCTGGGTGATTGAAGCCGAACGGCAGCTGCACAATGCCGTGCCCGATCCGGATACGCGAGGTGCGTTGGGTCGCGGCAGCCAGGAATACCTCGGGCGCCGAGGAATGCGAGTACTCCTCAAGGTAGTGGTGCTCCACTTCCCAGACGTAGTCAAAGCCCAGACGGTCGGCCAGTTCGATCTGGTCCAGGGCGTCTTTCAGCAACTTGTGCTCGGCACCGGGCTCCCACGGTCGGGGCAGCTGATGCTCGTAGAAGATGCCGAATCGCATTAGGTGCGCATGACCATCCGGGGCCGCAGGCCGTCTTCAATATCGGCCCGCCGCGGATTGGTCTGGTCCCGGTTGGAGAGAATGGGGTCGCTCAGCCCCCAGTCGGCCTTGAGTACCGGGTCGTCCCACGCCAGCCCCAACTCGTCGGAGGCGTTGTAGTAGCTGTCGACCAGGTACCAGAGCAGCAGGTCGGTCAGGGCGGCGAAGCCATGGGCCACGCCGGGCGGAATGAACAAGCCCTGATCGATGTCGCCGTCCAAATCGATCATTTCGGTCGCCCCGTCGGTGGGCGAACCCTGCCGCAGGTCGTGCAGCACGACCCGGGCCTTGCCGCGTAACAAGTACCAGTAGTCAGCCTGGTGCAGGTGGTAGTGCAGGCCCACCACAGCACCGGCCTGCTTCTCGGAACGGTTGCCCTGGACCATTTCCCGCCCCAGCGGCAGCCAGCTGCGTCGGTACGTTTCGACGAATCGCCCACGGTCGTCGCCGTGCACGTCGGGTCGCACCAACAGCACATCGTCGATGATGGACGAGGGGATCAGTTCCGGCATCTGCGGAACGGTAGCAGTGGCGGCCTCAGGCGACGAAGTGGCCGAAACCGGAGCGGTAGAAGAGCAGCGGGGAGCCCGAACCAGTCTCAAGCGCCACCACGTGACCCGTCACCAGCTCGTGGTCACCGCCATCGTGAATGGTGCCCAGCGTGCACTCAATCATGGCCAGCGATCCGGTGATCCTCGGGGCTCCGGTCACGCCCGGCGTCCACTCCACCCCGACGAACTTGTCGCCGCCCGATACGGCAAAGGCGCGACACACGTCAACCTGCTCGTCGCTCAGGATGTTGACGCAGAACGAACCGGCCTGGGCAATGCGGGGCCAACTGGTCGAGGTCTTGGCCGGGGCCAGGATCACCATGGGTGGATCCAACGACAGGGCGGCAAACGACTGGCAGGAGAAGCCGACCGGGCCTGCCTCCTCACTGGCCGTGACGATGGTGACGCCGGTGGCAAAGTGTCCGAGCACCTCGCGGAACCGGGCCTGGTCGAGGCCCGACATTTACGCCTTACCGAGGTCGATGTTTTGCGACTCGTGAGCCGAGGAAATGTCCTCGATGCCCTTGGCCTCGGGCAGACGCCGGGCCTGCGTCAGGATCCGATCAAGTTCGCGGTCGTTGTGCGAAGGGTCGTGGTGCGACAGCATGAGCCGCTTCACCCCGGCTTCGGCCGCCACGTGCACGGCGAAGGCAGCAGTGGAGTGGCCCCAGTCGGCCTTGGCCGAGAACTCGTCGTCGGTGTACTGGCCGTCATGCACCAACAGGTCCACGCCGTTGCACAACTCGAGCACGGCGTCCGGAATGGTCCGTCGGTCCAGGGGCGCCTGGTGATCAGACATGTAGGCCATGGTCCGGCCCTCGGCCTCAATACGGAAACCGAGCGTGGCGCCAGCATGGGGAATGGTGCGGGCCATCACCTTGACCGACCCGATAGAGAAATCCTCATCCCGGGTGTCCACGCTGATGAGTTCCCCCCGGAACTGCTCCATGTGGATCGGAAACACGGGCGGCTGCACGGCGGCATGTAGGGCGTCCTTCAGGCTGCCCTTGGGTTGCGCCGGCCCGTGAATGGTCAGGCGGGCACCCGGATCATGCAGCGGGGCGAAGAAGGGCAGCCCCAGAATGTGGTCGAAGTGCAGGTGGCTCAGCAGCGCCGTGGCGTGCAGCGGGGTCCCGAGGGCCCGCACTTCCTTGTGCAGCACGTCGCCCAACGCCCGCAGCCCGGTGCCCAGGTCAATGATTAACGGGTCGTCGTCATCGACGTTGACGACCAGACAGGAGGTATTACCCCCATACCGCCGGTAGCGATCCCCCGAACACGGACATGACCCCCGGACGCCATAAAAGGTGACGTTCACTCCATAGACGTTACCTCCGGCTCGGGAGATACGTTTGGTCGCCATGGATACCCGATCGGTCAATGCCAACGGAGTGGAGTTCGCCTACCTGGAAGATGGACCCGCCGACGGTCCCCTGGCGCTCTGCCTTCACGGGTTCCCGGACACGGCGCACACCTGGCGCCACCTCCTGCCCGAACTTGCCGCAGCCGGCTATCACGCGGTGGCCCCTTTCCTACGCGGCTACGGCCCGACCGAAATTCCGGCCGACGGCCACTACCAAATCGGCGCCCTGGCCCGAGACGCCAACGCACTGCACGACACGCTCGGGGCCAGCGATGACGCCGTCATCATCGGCCACGACTGGGGGGCGATGTGCACCTACGCCGCCGTGGCCCATCAGCCCGACCGCTGGCGCCGGGTGGTCACCGCCGCCGTGCCGCCCACCGGGTCCATCGGCATGTCGCTCTTCAACTTCGACCAGTTGCGCGCCAGTTGGTACATGTTCTTTTTCTTGTCGCCGCTGGCCGAACTGGCCCTTCCTTTGGATGACTTCGCCTTCATTGATGGATTGTGGGACTACTGGTCTCCCGGCTTCGACGGTTCATGGGATATCGCCCAGGTAAAGGAATCCATTGGTGACTCGGCCCACATTGCCGCCGCCATTGGGTACTACCGGGCCCTCTACAACCCCGAGCTCCAAGTGGAGGAGTACGCCGACGAGCAGAACTCGTCGCTGCTGCCAACCCCCAAGCCCACGCTGTATCTGCACGGGCGCGACGACGGCTGCATGTTGCTCAGCTCCATCGGCAACCCGCTCGACTTCCTGGCCGAGGGCTCCGAAGTGTCGATCGTCGACCACGCAGGCCACTTCCTCCAGCTGGAGCAGCCGGCCGAGGTGAACCGCCTGATCCTCGATTTCCTCAAGAAATAGGCGCTTCCAGACTGGACTAGAAGCCGGCGCCGCCGCTTCCGCCCGAACCGCCACCCGAGCCGCCCGATGAGGTAGACGTTGGTGTGTTCGATTGTCCACCGCTGGACGCGCCGCCGCTGGAGCCACAAGCCGCCACCGCCACGCCCAGAATGGCCGCAATCGCAATCGGCACGAGCCGCCGCGACACTCTGTTGCGCACTATTGACACTCGATTGGGCATACGCACTCTCCTCTTCGGTCCCCGCATCGGTAAGGGATACGGCTGGCGAGGCGACAGAGATTGCGTAATGAGATTCAGCGCAGTCGCAGCATCAGCGGCCGCGACCCAACCCACTCGGCAAAGCCCTCGGCGACCAACGCATGGGCAATGCGGGCCGCCCGATCGGCCTCGTCCGGCCAGCCACACGCGTCGGCCACCACCTTTTCAGGCACCGGACCGAAGCGCAGGGCGTCGAGCAACCGGCCCCGCCCCTGTCGATCCGACCCGGCGAACTTGGATTGCGGACGAACCGACGGACTGGCCCGCCAGGGATCTGGGTCGACCAGTCCGGACCGCCGCCACACGCACATACCCCGCAACGGGCAGTCCTCGCAGCGCGGGTTCGTTCCGACGCAGAGCGTTGCTCCCACGTCGAACATGGTCTGGTTGAACTCCCAGGAGCGCCCGGACGGCAGCAGGCGATCGGCCAACACCTGGGCTTCGGTCAGTGGCAACGGAGCGCCGGTCACGCAACGGCTCAGCACCCGCACCACATTGGTGTCGACGGGGGCCACGTCCACCTCGAAGCCGAACGACAGCACCGCACGCGCCGTGTACGGCCCGATCCCAGGGAGCGATCGCAGCAGCAGTTCGTCCATCGGGAGCATCCCATCGAATTCAGCCGCAATCTGCTGAGCGGCTCGATGCAGATTGAGCGCCCGGCGGTTGTACCCGAGACCCGACCAAAGCCGGATGACATCCGAAGCCGGTGCTGCCGCACACACCGCTGGCGTGGGAAAACGTTCAAGAAACGAGAGGTAATACGGCACGACCCGGTCGGCTTGGGTCTGCTGCAACATCACCTCGCTGACCAGCACACTCCATGGATCACGAGTGCTGCGCCATGGAAACGACCGTCGGTTGGCCTCTCCCCAGCCGAGGAGCCGATCCCGGAATCGCTTGATCCGGGCGGTCGAAACCTCAGTCCCAGACGTCGTCGTCGTAGGGGCGGCGGCGCTTCGGTGCGTTGGCCGTCTTCCAGACCATGAGCTTGCGCCGGAAGTAACAGACCTCTTTGCCATCCTGGTTGAAGCCCTTGGTCTCCACCGTCACGATGCCACGGTCGTCCTTGGACTTCGACGGCTCCGCCGCCAGCACCCGGGTCTCGGCATAGATGGTGTCGCCGTGGAAGGTGGGAAAGCGGTGGAGTAGCGACTCGACCTCAAGGTTGGCGATACAGCTTCCGCTGACGTCGGGCACGCTCATGCCCAACACCAATGAATAGACCAGGTTGCCCACCACCACGTTCTTGCCCTGCACCGTCTCGTGCTCGGCGAACCAGGCATTGGTGTGCAGTGGATGGTGATTCATGGTCATCATGCAGAACAGATGGTCGTCGGCCTCGGTGATGGTCTTGCCGGGCCAATGTTGGTAGATGTCCCCCGGGACGAAGTCCTCCAGGTAGCGGCCGAAGGGCCGGTCGTAGACGGTCATGCGCCGGGCACCGGCCGCGGACGGGTGGTGAAGCCGAGCGAGGCGCCGGGGAGCGACTCACCGTCAATGGTGAGTCGCCAGGCGAAACGGGTGCCGGGAGCGAGGGGGATGGGACCGAGATTGACGGCCAGCGCCACATCGATGGGCGAGCCCTCGGGGATGCCAGGGGGCTGGCTCACGGTGAACTCGCCCCGCACTTCCACCGGCTGTGTGCCATCGGGCGTCTCCATCAGCACCGGGCGACCGTCGGCGTCCTCCAGGAAGAGCTCCCAGTGGTGGGATGCCTCAGCCTCGTGCCAGTCGACATCGATCTTGAGGGCAACGGCCGAGGGAACCGGGTCGGGACCCGTCATGCTCCATCCGCCGCCAAGGATGTAGAGCTTTCCGTCCGATACCTGTGCGGCATCGCAGAGCAACATGGTCACCTTCACCCGGCGAAGGATATCGGTCGCACCATGGGCCCGAATCAGCGGGGCCAATAGGGTGGTGCCATGAGCGAATTGAAAGGTCTTCGAGACGACGTCTACCGGCGCCCGTTGGCCACTGCGCTCAGCCGGCTCGGACTCTCCGAAGGGTGGCGCTGTGTCGATGTCGGCGCCGGCGGGGGCGACGTGTCCGTCGCTCTGGCCGAAATGGTCGGGCAGGACGGCCGCATCTACGCCGTCGACAGCGACCCCAAAGCTCGAGACGAAGTGGCCCATGCGGCGGCCGCGGCGGCAGCCGCCCAGGTGATCGCCCTGACCCAGGCCGGCGAGGATCTGGTCCTCCCCGAGCCGGTCGATCTGGCCTTCTGCCGCTTCCTCCTCATGCACGTCGAGGACCCAGCCGTCGTGGTGCGCCGCATGGTCCGGGTGGTCAAGCCCGGATCCTGGGTGGTGGTGCAGGAACCGATCACCTCCGCCGGTCGTATTGATGGCATCCCCATGTCCATGCCCAGTGCGCGGCACCCCGACATCGGCGCCCGCACTCCAGCCCTCCTGCGCGATGCCGGCCTCCTCGTCACCGATGCCTGGGCCGAAGCCCCGGCCGGCGTGGGGCCTGGACCGGTGGCCGAGTATCTGGAATCGCTCACCGGCGTCGACCCGGGCGACGACCCCGTCGTGCTGCCCCCGCTGGTGACGGTCATCGGCCGCCGCCCGCCCCAGTAGGGTCGCGACCCATGACTGAGCCGATTTCCTCCGAATTATCAGCGGCCGCCGAGGCAGTCGAACTGGCTCAACATCTGGTCGACCAGGCCTGCGCCGCCGTACGCGACAACGGCGGGATCGACGCCAATCAGGTGGTGGCCTACGACGTCGCCCACGCGGCCGCTGCGGTAGCCACCGCACGGGCCACCCTCGAATACGGCGCACTCGGCGACACCGAGGCCAAGCTCACCAACGCCTTCGTGGCCGACGTCATGGCCGACCTGGGCGGCAAGGTGTCCGGACGAGAGACCGCCTGGGGCACCAAGGTCGGTTGGAACGAACCGGTGGCCGAGTTCATGGCCACCTGGCGCGACCCCGCCGTGTTGGCCGGCCTGGCTCACGAGCAGGGACCCCGCCACCTGGGTGAGGACTTCGAACTGGTGCGTGAGACCTTTCACCGCTTCGCCGAAGAGAAGGTGCGCCCGCACGCCGAGCACGTGCACCGCACCAACGGCGACATCCCCGAAGAGGTCATCAGTGGCCTGGCCGAGCTGGGTGGCTTCGGCCTCTCGGTTCCCGAGGAATACGACGGCTTCGCCACCGGTGGCGAGAGCGACTACATGGGCATGGTGGTCGCCACCGAGGAATTGAGCTGGGGCTCACTCGGCGTGGGCGGTTCGCTCATTACCCGCCCCGAAATCCTCACCCGGGCCCTGGTCTACGGCGGCACCGAAGAGCAGAAGAAGCACTGGCTGCCCAAGCTGGCCTCGGCCGAGGTCCTGGCCGCCGTGGCCGTCACCGAGCCTGACTACGGCTCCGATGTCGCCGGCATCGTCACCGCCGCCACCCGCACCGAGGGCGGTTGGCTCATCAACGGGGTCAAGACCTGGTGCACCTTCGCCGCCCGAGCCGATGTGCTCATGCTGCTGGCCCGCACCGACCCCGACCGATCGCTGACCCACCGCGGCATCTCGATGTTCGTGGTTGAAAAGCCACGGGGCGACGGCCACGGGTTCGTGTTCACCCAGGAAGAGGACGGCCGGCCGGCCGACATTGGGCCCGGCAAGCTCGAGGGTCGACCCATCGACACCCTGGGCTACCGAGGCATGCACTCCTACGAGCTGGCCTTCGAGAACTGGTTCGTCCCCGACGCCAACCTGGTTGGTGGCGAAGAAGGATTGGGCAAGGGCTTCTATCTCCAGATGCAGGGCTTCGAGAACGGCCGACTGCAGACAGCGGCTCGAGCCCTCGGCGTCATGCAGGCGGCCTACGAGGCGGCGCAGGACTACGCGGCCAACCGCGTCGTCTTCGGTTCGCCCATCGGTGACTACCAATTGACGCAGGCCAAGTTGGGCCGGATGGCCGTCATCATTCAGGCCACCCGTCAGTCCTCGTACCACGTGGCCCGATTGATGGCCCAGGGCGAAGGCGCTCTGGAAGCCTCCATGGTCAAGGCCTACGTGTGCCGGGCCGCCGAGTGGGTCACTCGCGAGGCCATGCAGATTCATGGCGGGATGGGCTACGCCGAGGAGTTTCCAGTGAGCCGCTACTTCGTCGATGCGCGGGTGTTGTCGATCTTCGAAGGTGCCGACGAGACGCTGGCCCTCAAGGTGATCGCCCGCCGCCTCATCGGTTGATCCGACGTATCGGTTGAGCCGGGCCCGCCCTTATCTACCCTTCATTGTCGCCGTCGCCTTCAGCATCAGCGGCGTCATCCACCTGATCCATCCGGCCACCTTCACCGGCATCGTTCCGCACGCACTCCCCGCCCACCGAACGCTGGTCTACCTGAGCGGCGCAGCCGAATTGGTCTGCGCCTACGGGCTGTGGCGCCGTCAGCGTTGGGCCGGACTGGCGGCTGCCCTACTGCTCCTACTGGTGTGGCCGGCCAATCTGCAAGAAGCCATCACCGCGCAACAGGGGCACGACGTGCTCACGCAAGTACTGACCTGGGTGCGCTTCCCACTCCAGATCCCATTGATTGGGTTCGCGTTAGCCGGCGCTGCGGGACAGCCCAGCCCGCTCGCCCCGACTGACGAACTTGATGGCCATCTTTCGTGAGGCTTCGTCGATCATTTCGTCGCCCAGCATGACAGCACCCTTACGATCGACCTCGGTCGCCTGCTTGTACGCCTCGAGGATGTCGTAGGCCTTGTCGAACTGCTCCTGCGTGGGCGAGTACACCTCGTTGAGCACGACGGCCTGGTCGGGCGTGAGCGCCCACTTGCCGTCGTAACCGAGCATGCGGGTGCGCAGGGCGTACTGCCGTAACGAATCGAGCTCACGTACCTTGAGGAACGGGCCGTCAATGACCTGGAGGCCATTGGCCCGTCCGGCCATGAGGATGCGGCTGAACACATAGTGGAAGTGGTCACCCGGGTACTCGGGAATCTCGATCCCTCCGGTCAGCACCGGCATCTCGATACTGGCCGCAAAGTCGGCGGGGCCGAAGATGATGGTCTCCAACCTCGGTGAGGCGGCGCAGATCTCATCGACATTGATCAGACCCCGAGCCGTCTCGATCTGAGCCTCAATGCCGATGTGCCCGATGGGCAGGCCGGAATTCTTCTCAACCTGAGTGAGCAACAAATCCATGGCGATGACTTCGGCCGCCGACTGCACCTTGGGCAGCATGATCTCGTCCAGACGCTCGCCGGCGTTGCCGACCACCTCAATGACGTCGCCGTAGGTCCACTCGGTGTCCCAGGCGTTGACCCGGACACACAGCACCCGCTCGTCCCAGGGCAGGTTCTTGATGGCGTCGACCACCTTGGCCCGGGCCCCGACCTTTTCCAGGGGGGCCACGGCATCCTCGAGGTCGAGGAAGGTCATGTCGGCCGCGACCGTGGGGGCCTTGGCCAGGAACTTCTCATTGGAACCCGGCGTGGAAAGGCAGGAACGACGGGGCAGGTCACGGGAGCGTGCAGACATGGGCCGATGGTAACAAACCCCAAAGATCGCCCTTTCGGGCGCTGACCCTATGAAAGGTGCGAGGCGAAGAAGGCCAAGGAGCGCTCCCACAACTGCGCGGCGTCTTCGGGGGCGTAGACCTCGGGCCGGGTGTCATTAAAGAAGGCGTGGTCGGCTTCGGGGTACACGATGATCTCGGCCTCCTTGCCGAGGCCGCGCAACTTCTCACCCAACTCCTGCGCCGCTTCGGGCGTGAAGAAGTCGTCCTTGCCGGCGTAGTGACCCAACAGGGCAGCCGACATGGCCGAGTAGTCGGGCTGGGCATCGGGCCAAGGGATCACGCCGTAACACGGCACTACGGCCGCCACCGCGTCTGGCCGCTGGGTGGCCAACACAATGGCCAGACCTCCACCCATGCAAAAACCGATGACGCCGATGTGTTCATGCCCGGACCGACGCACCAACTCATCCACCGCACCACTCATGTCCCGGGCGGCCCGGTCCATCTGTAGCGCCATCATCGCCTTGCCCGCTTCGTCCGGCTCGGCCACCGTGACCCCGTGGTAGAGGTCGGGAGCAAGGGCGAAAAAGCCAGCGGCGGCGAAGCGGTCGCACACGTCTTTGATGTGATCAACCAGGCCCCACCACTCCTGGATCACAATTACCCCTGGTCCGGAACCATCCTCAGGCGACGCCAGGTAACCCACGGCGCCGGTGCCATTACTTGGAAATTCGATCATTTGACCCATCCTCGGAACGTAGTCCCTGCCTGGTTGAGGGGGAAGGTCGCAAATCTGACAAAAAGTTGCGACTTTGTAATGTCACCTCCTCACCTGGGAATTGCTACCAAAGGTACGACCAATCAACGTGAAATCCACGTGATGGTGTTTGAATCTGGTGGCGTTGGGCAGTAAGAATGTCGACCATCGTGACTGACGTAGAGCGGCAACAAAGCCACTCCACGCCGTGGTCAGCTCGGGGCGCTCGGCTGCTCCGGCGGGCATCACTGCCCGTTATGGCCCTCGTCACAGTGTGTTCAAGCACTGTGGTTCTCGTTTCGCGCCCAGCCGCCGGTGAGTCCATCACCAGTGCCAAGGCGAAGGCCGCCGCCATCGAGTCTGAACTCACTGCTGCGCAGAATCGCATGTCGGCCCTGAGCCAGCAGTACGACGCCGCAGCCGCCCACCTGCAATCGATCAACGGGAGCATCGCGTCGACCAAGGCAAGCATCGCCGCCGACCTCCTTCAGGTAGCCGCCGATCGCAAGACGCTGTCCAAGGCGGCCATCGACAACTACGTCTCCGACGGAGCGGCAGCCGGCACTAACCCGATTTTCGGCAACAACAACAAGACTTCCGGCGCCGCCAACGAATACAACGAAATTGCAGAGGGTGACCTCACCGAAGCCGTCTCAACGTTGCACACGGCGCAGAACACCTTGAGTGTGCAAGAGGCACACCTGCAAGGTCAGCAGGCATCGGCGCAGCAAGCAGTGAGCGCCGAGCAGGCCGCCGTAAATGCGAACCAGCAAGCCATCAACGCCCAGAAGGCTGCACTTGGTCAGGAGAACGGCGAAATCGCCAGCCTGGTGCAGGCAGCCCAACGTGCGTCTGCCGCAGCTGCCGCCCGCCAAACCACCGTTCGCCTCCACACCGCCAGCTACGTCTCGCTCAGCAATGCCGCACCACCGCCCACCGCAGCTGGTGGAGCGGGTGCCGTACAAGCCGCCGAGAGCCAAATCGGCGTTCCTTACGTCTGGGGTGCCGAGTCACCTAAGGGTTCATCTCGGCCCGGATTCGACTGCTCCGGCCTGACTGCCTGGGCGTGGGGCCAAGTCGGCGTGGGTCTTCCTCACTACTCGGGCGGACAAATGTCGGACACGACACCGGTACCTCTCTCCGATCTGCAGCCGGGCGACCTTCTCTTCTACGGTCCCGGTGGTTCCGATCATGTGGCCATGTACGTCGGCCCTGGCACCATGATCGAAGCTCCCGAGACCGGCGAGACGGTACACATCACGGGCCTCCGGCTCAGCGGCGGCTTCGTCGGCGCCGGTCGTCCCTAGCTTTCACCGCGCCGCCACCTTTAGCTCAGCGTCGTAACCTGGGGCTCGGAGCGCCATGAGACCCATCCCCGTTGTCTTCCACATTGGCCCGCTGCAGGTCCACACCTACGGCATCGGGCTGGCCCTCACCTTCTGGTTTGGCTTCACCTATTTCGAGCGCCGCCTTCGGCGCGCCGGCTACCCCAGCGACTGGTTCACCTCCGTCTTCCTCTGGATCATCTTCTCGGCCGTGGTGGGTGCCCGGGTGTTCCATGTGGTGTCGATGCTCAGTTACTACGACCACCATCCGATCCAGGTCTTCGCGATTTGGCACGGTGGTCTGTCGTCATTCGGGGGCCTCATCTTCGCCGTGCCCACCGGCATCCTGCTCACTCGGGCCCGCTGTCCCGAGCTCCCCATCTCCCGTGCCCTGGACCTCATTGCACCCGTACTCATGGCGGCCTGGTCCATGGGCCGCCTGCTCGGTCCCCAGCTCATGGTGGACGGTGGCGGACACCCCACTCATCAGTGGTTCGGCATGTACTACTCCGGTCAAACCGGCCGTCGCTTACCCGTACCCATCTTCCAATCCCTTGAGGACCTCTCGGTCTTCCTCATCCTGATCTTGATTGAGCGCCGGCTGAACAAATGGCCCGACGGTACGCGCCGTTCCGGCTTATCCCGCCGGCGTCGTCATCTCGACCGGAATGATCCTCTGGGGCATTGAGCGGGCGCTCGATGAGCACCTGTGGCTCGGCGAGGACGGCCATTTGGGCTCGCTGCTGGTGCAGATCGCCGGGGTGGCCCTGGTCGTCAGTGGATCGTTCCTTCTGTTGCGGGCTCGAGGTCAATGGCGGGCCTGGTTGTCCACCAACTCGCCCCACCCGGCCGAACCGGTCCTGACCACACCCACCTGATCGGAAAGGAATCGCCGTGAGCGACTGGGACAACCTCAAGGGAATGTCAGCACCGGCTCGACGAGCCCTGGCCAGCGCTGGTCATGAGACCTTCAAGGATCTGGCCAAGCTGACCGAGGCGGCTCTGGCCGAACTGCACGGCATGGGCCCCAAGGCCATCAACACACTCAGGGACGCACTGAAGGAGAAGGGCCTGACCTTCAAGAAGTAATTCGGCCCTCGTGGCAACGCAATGACGGGCTCCGGCGTGAGAGATGCATGAAGACACGCATTCTGGGTTTGGGATTGGTCGGACTCACCGCTCTTGTGCTGACTGGTTGTAGCGGGAGCGCACCACTTAAAAATCCAGGCCACTCACTCCGGACAAGCACCACCGTCAAAGAGACGACCACCGTCCCGGCCCCCTCCCTTCCCCCCACCACCGTTCCTCCGACCGCGGAACTAGCCCAGCCCGTGCGAGCCGAATCGGTGACGTTTGTCTCGACCGAGATGGGATGGGTCCTTGGGACGGTCAGTTGCCTACCAACCGCCGTGGTCTGCCGCGCCGGTGTTGCTACGCACCGACAACGTCGGCCTCTCGTGGCTACCGGTCACCATGCCTCCCGACCTCACGGTGAACCAGGTCCGCTTCGCTGATGCCGACGATGGCTGGGCGTGGGATCAAAACAGCGGTCCGGACGGATTGTGGTCCACCCACGATGGTGGGTTGCATTGGCATCAGCCCACGCTTCCCATCTCACCCCGGCAGGGCTATCTCTCGGACGTGGAGGCGGCCGAAGGCGTGGTCTACGCCACCGTGAACGCCAGCCCGGTGAGGATCATGTCGAGCCCGATCGGACAGGATGCCTGGACACTCTCGGCCACAACGATTCCGGTCGGCGCCGGTCCAGTGCCCAGCGAGCAGATCGTTCTGCAGGGACATGCCGGATGGATAGTTGAAGTGGACCGCACCGTTGTCGGTGGGGCTCGCCTGGTCAACGGTTCGTGGCAACCCTGGACGCTACCCTGTGCGCAGGCCGAAGGCCCGATCTGGTTAACGGCAAGCGATCCGCTGCATTTGGCCGCCTACTGCCAAGCAGGACTCTGGGGCGGCACCCCCGGCGTGAGCCTGGACACCTCGGACGACGGCGGCATCACCTTCCGGTCGAGAACCATCCCATTCTCAGCAACCGCTTCGGGGCCGATTGCCAGCCCGTCAGTTGGTGTGCTGGTGTTCGGCGACAACCAGAGCGATGAACTCATGGCCTCGTTCGATGCCGGTCAATCGTGGACCGATGTGAATGGAGGTCTGACGACGTCGGATTGGCAGTACATCGGCTTCACCACACCCGAACAGGGCGTCGCCATCGACAACGGCCAGCTGTTGATGACCTTCAATGGCGGCGGCAAGTGGCAGCCGAGCTTTCCGACGATATGACCAGCTCCTACGAGTTGGGCTTCTCCCCCGAAGCCGCGGCCGCCCGCATCTGCTCCAAGCGCTCGATGAGGCCCATCTTCTCCTGGCCAATGCTGCTGTCCAGCCGGGACGCAATCTGCTCGGGAGTCCAGCGGCCATCGGCGTACATGGAGCGAACCTCTTCAGGTTGATTCCACACGGCGATCTTGGAGCCCACCACGGTGTAGACCTGCCCGGTCACGTGCTTGGCCTGGTCGCTCAGCAGGTAGATCACCATGGGCGCAATGTCCTCGGCGTCGCCCATTTCGGCCAGCTCCATCGGCACGTTGGCCGACATCCGGGTGCGGGCCACCGGTGCGATGGCATTTGAGGTGATGCCGTAGCGGTGCAATCCGGCGGCCGCCGAACGCACCAAGGACACGATGCCTCCCTTGGCCGACGCGTAGTTGGCCTGAGCCACACTGCCGGCAAAGGCGCCAGAGGTGAAGCCGATCAGGGCCCCTCCGCCTTCCTGCTTACGCATGACCTCGGCGGCGGCCCGGAAGACAGTGAAGTGACCCTTAAGGTGGGTGGCGATGACGGCATCCCACTCGTCCTCGGACATGTTGAAGAGCATGCGCTCGCGCAAAATGCCGGCCACGGCCACGACGCCGTCGATCCGGCCCCACTTCTCGACCGCAGTGGCCACCAGGCGCTGCCCGGATTCCATCTTCGTGATGTCGTCGGCCAGGGCGATGGCCTCGCCACCGGCGGCCACGATCTCGGCCACGACCGCATCGGCCACTTCTGAACTCGGGTCCTCGCCGGCCATACCCACGCCGTAGTCGGCCACAATGACCTTGGCCCCCTCGGCTGCGGCAGCGATGGCCACCGCGCGGCCGATGCCCCCGCCGCCGCCAGTGACCGCGACAACCTTGCCCGCCAGAAATGCTGCCATTGTCGATCTCCTAGATAGTTCGGGGCCAAACCAGCAGCCAAGAGGGCCACTCAGTTGCCGCTTCCTAGAACATGTTCTAGCTTGCCAACGTCCGGCGTTGCCATTTGGGCCGGCTCCGATCGAACCAACAAGGAGAACATCATCATGGGGGACCTCGGATTCTGGGCACTGGCCCAAGAAGATCCTGATTACCTGGCCCTGATTACCCCAGGCGGCCAGGAAGTCGAGCTCAGGGGAGCTCCTCGGCCACACCAATCAGCTGGTCCACGCCCTAAGGGCGCAGGGAGTCGGCGTAGGCGACGTGGTGGCCACCGTCCTGCCCAACGGCCCCGAAGCGATTGAGGTCTACCTGGCCGCCCTCCAGGCCGGCATGTACCTGGTGCCCATCAACCATCACCTGGTCGCTCCGGAGATTGCCTTCATCCTCAAGGACTCGGGAGCCAAGGTCTTTATCGCCCATGAGCGCTTTGCCGATGCCTCCATCGCCGCCGCCGACGAAGTGGGACTCGAACCAGTGGCCCGCTTGGCCGTGGGCCACATCGATGGCTTCTCCTCCTACGAAGCCACCAGGGACTCCCACCCATCGACATTGCCGGGCGAGCGCACCCTCGGCGACGTCATGAACTACACGTCGGGCACCACCGGGAACCCGAAGGGCATCTTCCGCAAGCTGCTGGGGATCACGCCCGAAGAAGGCGCACTGGGACTGTCCGGCATCTTGTTCCTCTTCTCCATCCAGCCCCAGGACGACAACGTCCACATCATCGGCTCGCCGCTGTACCACACGGCCGTCTTGCGATTCGGGAGTGCATCGCTGCACTTGGGCCACACCGTGGTGTTGATGGACAAGTGGACGCCGGAGGACATGCTGCGACTTATTGAGCAACACAAGGTCACCACCTCGCACATGGTGCCCACCCAGTTCCACCGTCTCCTGGCCCTCCCCGAAGAGACGCGCAACAAGTACGACGTGTCGTCGCTGCGCCACATGATCCACGCCGCCGCACCGTGTCCGATCGACGTGAAGCACAAGATGATCGCCTGGTGGGGCAACGCGGTCGACGAGTACTACGCCGCCAGCGAAGGTGGCGGCACGTTGGTCACCGCGGAGGAATGGCTCCAGAAGCCGGGCACGGTTGGGAAGCCATGGCCCATTTCGGAGATCGGCATCTTCGACGACGAAGGCAACCGCATCATGGAGCCCAACGTCATCGGCACCGTCTACATGGCCATGCAATCGGCCAGCTTCGAATACCACGGCGACAAAGAGAAGACACAGAAGAACCGCATCGGGAACTTCTTCACTGTGGGCGACGTCGGCGTGCTCGACGAGGACGGCTACCTATTCCTGCGCGACCGCAAGATCGACATGATCATTTCGGGCGGGGCCAACATCTACCCGGCCGAGATCGAGAACGTCTTGCTCTCGCACCCCAAGGTCGGCGATGCTGCGGCATTCGGCATCCCCAATGACGACTGGGGCGAAGAGGTCAAGGCCGTGATTGAGCCGGCCGAAGGCATCGAAGGCAACGACGAGCTAGCCGCCGAAATTATGGCCTACTGCGCCGACAAGTTGGCCAAGTTCAAGACCCCGAAGACCATCGACTTCACCAACGAGATGCCGCGGGATCCGAACGGCAAGCTCTACAAGCGCAAGCTCCGCGATCCCTACTGGGAAGGCGTGCAGCGGGCCCTGTAAGCAGTGCGCATTCGTCAATTTCGACGTGCAATGTCAGACCACGCTTGAGTGGCGTCAAGACACCACCACTCTCCAAGAGGTAAGTCGCGGCTGAACCACCTCTACTGAATTGTTGCGGACGTCCAGGTCTGGCCGCCGTTTGCCGTCACTGAGATCAATGGGCCGGACGAGTTGCCGCCGGCGACAACGCAGGAGGTGCCGCTCGAACAAGAGATGGCTGGGAAACCCTGCGGCAAGATGTTCGCGGGAAGGTTTCCAAATCCGGTTGGTCCGGTCTCGGCAGTCCAAGTCGCTCCGCCATCAGTAGTCCTGGCGATTACCAGTGTTCCGGTCGGTCCTTGAGGAGACTCTCCCACCACCATGCAGTCGGTGGACCCCACACAAGAAACGCCCTGAATGGTGGGAGTCGAAGCCGGCAAATTGGAGTTCTCCTGGGTCCACGTGGCACCCCCATTGGTCGAAATATCCAAGATGCCGGTGGCGGTGGGCTGACTAACGCCGAGGGGATTTGGCCCAACGGCCAGACACGCAGCCCCTGCGGTGCCGCACGACACAGAGATAAGTTGATTTGTTCCAGTCCCCTCGTACGTCCACGTGGCACCCCCATCAGTGCTGACTGCAGCGCCTTCGCCAACCGCGACGCAGGCGGTTGCAAAACACGTGACGGCACCCATGGTCACCCCACCGGCAGGAGGGGCGCTCTTTAGCCAGGTCACACCTCCGTCAGTGGAATAGATATACGTGGTGGTCTGGCCCGGGGCACCGACCGCGGTGCACAAAGTGTCGCTCTCGCAGGCCACGCCCGAGAGGGCCACGGTAGGCGCCCCTCCTGCGAGTGGTGTGGCATCGAGTGTCCAGGTCTGCCCACCATTGTTTGACACCAGGGCGCTTGAGGTGCCGACGGCGACGCAGTGCGCTGCATCGTTGCAGTCGACCGACACCAGCGCAGGTGCCGTCGCCGGGACGGGAGCGACGCTGAAGGTACTGCCACCATTGGCTGAGACCTCAACCAGGGCGGTATTGCCAGCCGTTTCACCCACTGTTACGCATTCGCTCGTGGTAGGGCACGAGATACTCGTGAAATAACCACCAGCGGACGAGGGCACGATATTGCCGGATGCCGACACGGTGAGGGTCGCTGCGGTGCTCAGGGTTGAGCCCGATCCGTTCGTGAACAGAGCGCGATATTGGTAGCCGCTCTCGGACTGGCTCGCCGTGAACGTCAGAGTTGGCGATGTCGCCCCTGAAATTGCGGTGAACGTCGCGCCACCATCGACTGATTGCTCCCACTGCACGCTGGGCGAACCCGATGCCGCCGCAGAGAAGGTCACTGACGATCCCGGAACAACAGATTGGCTAGCTGGGTTGGTTGTCACCACGGGCGCGCCACCGACATAAGAGGCTGCGCCGACAAGTGGCGAAATGTCGGTATCGCCTCCGCTCGGGCTCAGGTTCGTTGCTGCGTCACCGTAGGCATTGATGGTGACCGTGCTGCCGTGAGAATTGGAGAACAACCAGTAGCCGTTCCCGTCTGACGACGAGGCCAAGGCCTCCCACACTGTCCCAGGTGTGTTCGCCGCCGAGCCATAGAACTTTGCGTCACCGAAGTTGAACACTCCCCCGTCAGCCCCCACCATGCGGTACCCGCCAAAATCAGGCGTACCGGTGATGAACTTGATCGGTGAGTTGAGCTGCTTGCCTCCCATGGATCCAAGGAACGGGGCGTTGAAGGCAAACACACCGCCATCGGAGGCCACCAACCAGTAACCGCCTGTGGACCCGTCGGCCGCGATGCCAACCATGGGCTGGTTCAGATGCTTATTGCCCATCGAACCTTGGAATACAGCGTCACCGAACGCGAACACCCCACCGTCTGATGCCAAGAGCCAGTAGCCGCCCCCGTCGGGAGTGCTGGCCATCCCGACGATCGGCGCGTTGAGCTTCATGCCTCCGGTTGATCCGTGAAACGTGGCGGCGCCGAACGTGAATATGCCGCCGTCAGCCGCAACCAGCCAGTACCCGCCGCCCGGGAAGGTGGCCATGCCCACGATGGGTGCGTTGAGGTGCTTGCCCGCCATGGAGCCGGCGAAGGCCGGAGTGGTGCATCCTGAAGGCGCTTCCACCGACACGGCACCATCACTGTGGTCAAGGAGTACTGCGCCGCCGTTGCAGGTGGACGTCGCATGCGACGTGGTTTGGCTCGTCGTACTGGTCGTACTTGCTGTCGCAGGACTAGAGAGAAAAATCATGAGTCCCGCCAGCGATGAAATG
Organism: uncultured Acidimicrobiaceae bacterium; assembly: GCA_963730785.1. Lineage (GTDB taxonomy): Bacteria > Actinomycetota > Acidimicrobiia > Acidimicrobiales > RAAP-2 > Bog-473. Next base: position 171,230 of record CAVSTF010000006.1, on the reverse strand, counting down.
GTCGCGACGATCAATCGAAGCTTTGCGGTCACAGACTTCTCCTCAGAGTGGGCCAACCCGTCAAGGATGAACTACCCGGCGCGTGGTGAGGCGAAACGTGCACCCCACCTTCCTAGGCGCTGGACCAGGCCCTATTCCTTGGTGGCCTCAGCCACCAGCTCAATGAATTCGGCGTCGACCACGGGAGACGAGGAGTCGGCGGCGTTGGTCGTCACGATGTTGAGCATTTGGCCGGGTTGCACCGAAATGAAGATGCCTTCGGCCTCGGCTACCAAGACGTCCTGGTGGTAGAGACCACCCCAGGCGAAAATCTTGCGGCGTTCGGTTCCGGTGCATCGGGCCTCGAAGGTCAACTCGGTCAGCAGGGGTGTCGGGTTCCGGTAGCGCACGGTCAGGGTGCCGGTCATTCCCGGATGTTCGGAGACGATGGTGGACGCGCCGAGCATTTCGTCGAAGAGCTCGGCGATCACCCCACCGTGCACGCACGTCGGAGGTCCTTCGTACTGGTAGCCAAAGGTGACTTTGCCGCGTATTTCCGACACACCGTTTTCGCCTTCGACGGTCCAAACCTCGGCCGGCGGTGCCACCGGGTTCGAGCGCCCGATGACGGGACTCGTGGGGAAGAAGTCCCGGGGTGCGTAGGCCACACTCGGCTGGCGCCGAGGTCGCTTCAGTTGTGGCGCTTCACTCTCGAACCGGTCGGCCACCTGGCGGAGCACGGCGGCCGCGTCTCGCAGGGTGTCGTCGCTGAGCGGGCGACCGGTCGATACCGAGGTGATCCGACGCATCTCATGGGCGAGTTCCTCCCGCGCCCCCTCGTCATCTAACAGGGCGTCGCTCACGTACGAGTGAAGTTGGCCGGACGCTTTTCGGCGAACGCCTTCGGTCCTTCCTTGGCATCGTTGGTGGCGAAGATCGGCCAACCCAACTCCAGCTCTCGGGCCAAGCCATCAACTTCGGACATGCCTTCGGTCTCGATGACCGACCGCTTGATCGCCTCGACGGCCAACGGGCCGTTCTGCCCGATCACGGTCGGCGATCTCCAGGGCCTTGTCCAGCGCGGTGCCGTCGGGGACGACGTGGCCGATCAGTCCGATGCGCAGCGCCTCCTCGGCCTCCACCGCCCGACCGGTCAGCAGCAACTCCATGGCCACGGTGTAGCGGGATCTGACGACGCAGCCGCACCGTCGAGCCGCCCAGCGGGAACAAGCCACGGCGAGCCTCGAAGACACCGAAGACGGCGCTCTCCCCGGCCACGCGGATGTCGGTGGCCTGCAGGATTTCGGTACCGCCGGCGACGGCATAGCCCTCGACGGCAGCGATCAGCGGCTTCTTGACGCTGTAGTGCCGCAGCAACGCCTTCCAGTGCAGGTCCGGGTCGGCCGCCATGCGGGATGAGTACTTCTCGTCCATGGGTGCGCCCACTGACTTGAGATCCATACCCGAGCAGAAGGTACCCCCGGCCCCGGTCAGGATGGCGCAACGGATTTCGTCGTTGTTGTCGATCTCGTCCCAGGCGTCGACCATCCCGACCAGCATGGGCACGCTCAGCGCGTTCTTGGCCTCGGGCCGGTTCATGATCACGATGGCCGTGCTGCCGTCGCGTTCGAACGTCAGGTTCTCAGTTAGTTCCACATTCCCCTCCGGTAGTATCAGTGCAGCGGTGTGCTTAGAGGCGCTCGATGATGGTGCCGGTGGCCAGCGCGCCACCGCAGCACATCGAGACCAGCCCGTAGGTGGCGTCGCGGCGCTCGAGCTCGTGCAGGATCGTCGTGATCAGGCGGCTGCCCGGTGGCGCCGACCGGGTGACCCAGCGCGATGGCCCCGCCGTTGACGTTGACCTTGTCCATGTCGGCGTTGTGCACCTTGGCCCAGCTCATGACCACCGAGGCGAAGGCCTCGTTGACCTCGAACAGGTCGATGTCGGCCATGGTCATGCCGGCCTTCTCCAGCACCTTGGTCGTGGCCGCAATCGGACCGTCGAGGTGGTAGTAGGGGTCCGAGCCGACGAGCACCTGCGCCACCATGCGGGCCCGGGGGCGGAAGCCTTCGGCCTTGGCCTTCTCTTCGGACATCCACAGCACCGCGGCCGCACCGTCGGAGATCTGCGACGAGTTGCCGGCGTGGTGCATGCCGTCCGGCAGCACCGGCTTCAGCTTGGCCAGGCCTTCGGCCGTGGTTTCACGGGGACCCTGGTCCTTGCTGACGACGATCTTCTCGCCGGTGTGCTCGCCCCTCGGTCCTTCTTCGCCGACGATGGGAGCCTCGATCGACAGCAGCTCGCGAGCGAACCGGTCCTCGGCCACAGCCACGGCGGCCTTCTTCTGCGACTCGAGTCCGAGCCAGTCGACATCGGCCCGGCTGATGCCGTACTTCTCGGCGATTCGCTCGGCGGCGGTGAACTGGTCGGGCATGTCGTAGGGCAGGTCTTCGGGAATGGCCCGACCGACGCCGGCCGCTGCGTTGGCCCCCAGCGGCACGCGTGACATGGCCTCGACACCGCAGGCGATGCCGACGTCGATGGCGCCGGCGGCGATGAGGTTGTTCGACCATGTGGTTGGCCTGCTGCGAGGAGCCGCACTGGCAGTCGATGGTGGTGGCCGCCACTTCGTAGGGCAGGCCATTGAGCAACCAAGCGGTGCGGGTGACGTTGAAGCCCTGCTCGCCGGCCTGGGTCACACAGCCGCCCACGACCTGCTCGACCAGGCTGGGATCGATGCCGGAGCGCTTGACCACCTCGACCTGGGCGGCGCCCAGAATGTCGGGGGCCCGCAGTCCAGACAAGCCACCCGTTGCGCTTGCCAATGGGGGTGCGAACTGCTTCGACAATGACCGGCTGCGCCATGAGAGACGTCCCTTCTACTGCCTGTCCGGCGACCCGGCCAGGTGCCCCCTGTGGGCTGAAATATAGAACCTGTTCTAACGGTACCACTGGACTAAATGCCCTTGGCTGGGCTCAGCTGGTGTAGTCGACCGGACCCGCCCCGTCGATACCGATGGCGAAGGCCAGGCCGCGCAGTGAGGAATTCTCGGTGACCGGCCAAATGCTGTGCACCGTGTCCGGCGGAATTCGGATCAGGTCACCCTGGCCAACCTCGCGCTCCTCATCGGCGATCTTCATGATGCCGCGACCCGAGATGATGTAATAAAACTCATGGGTGGGATGTGAGTGCGGGTCGACGAGCCCGCCGCCAGCCACCTCCCATTCGCTCACCAGCTCAAGGAATCCACCCTTGGTCGAGCCCTCCATCTCACCCGGCGGGATAAGCCACCAGACGGGGACGGTCCCGGCATGCTCTATAACGGGGGCAACATCGCGAGCTGAACGAACATCCATCGCAGACTCCTACGCGTTCTTCAGCAGCTCCCGGGAGATGACCACCTTCTGCACCTGGTTGGTGCCTTCGTAAATCTGGGTCACCTTGGCGTCGCGCAGGAAGCGTTCGACCGGGAAATCCTTGGTGTAGCCGTAGCCACCCAGGAGCTGGACCGCGTCGATGGTGATGTGCATGGAGGTGTCCGAGGCGAAGGCCTTGGCCATGGCACCGAAGATGGTCAGCTCGCCGGCTGGGTCATGGTCCACCAGGGCACAGGCCCGGTAGACGAGGGCCCGAGCCGCCTCATTGCGCATGGCCATGTCGGCCAAAATGAAGCGGAGGCCCTGCATGTCGGCGATCGGACCGCCGAAGGCGTGACGCTGCTTCATGTAGGAGGCCGAGATAGTCGATGGCCCCCTGGGCGATGCCGACGGCCTGGGCACCGATGGTCGGGCGGCTGCGGTCGAGGGTGTGCATGGCGATGGTGAAGCCCTGCCCCTCCTCACCGATGCGGTGGGAAGCCGGTACCCGCACGCCGTCGAGAACCACTTCACCGGTCGGACTCCCCCGCATACCGAGCTTGTCCTCGTGCTTGGCGATGGTGATGCCCCACTCCTTCTCGACCAAAAAGCAGGAAATACCCCGGCCGCCGGCTTCGGGATTGGTCTTGGCGAAGACGATGTAGACGTCGGAGATGCCGGCGTTGGTGATCCAGTACTTCGACCCGGTGATGATGTAGTCGTCGCCGTCGCGGACGGCCCGCGTGCGCATGGCGGCCACGTCGCTCCCGGCATCGGCCTCGGACAGGCAGTAGCTGGCCTGGATCTCCCCGGTGGCGATCCGGGGGAGGTACTGCTGCTTGAGCTCCTCGCTGCCCCAGTTCATGACCGGCAACATGCCCAGCTTGGAGATCAGGATGGTCAGCGAGGTTGAGGCACAGACCCGAGCCAGCTCTTCGGCCACGATGGCCTGGGTGACCATGTCGGCCCCGGCGCCGCCGTAGGCGACCGGGATACCCAGCGACGGCAGCTCCAGCTCAACGCAGGCCTTAAAGGATTCCCACGGGTACTCGGCGTCCCGGTCAACCTGAGCGGCGTGGGGGGCCACCCGCTCTTCGGCGAACTGCCGCATGGTCGCTTGGAACTGGCGCTGCTCGTCGGTCAGGGCAAAATTTGAGTCTCCACCCCACCATTGTCGCAGAGCAACAGGGGTGCCTCAGACTCGGGTCAGGTCACCCGCAGGTGCGCCATGATCCGTTCGGACAGCTCGGCCGGCGCCGTCTCGGGGATCCAGTGGTTGACCCCTTCGAGCACTTCGAAGTTGTAGAGCCCGATCACCCAGTCGGCCGTCAGCTCGGCCGCCGTGCGGCCCAGAGCCGCATCGTTATCGACCAGACGAAAAGGGTCGGCACGGCCACCGGCAGCAGATCATCGAGCACGTCGCCGTCCATGGCTCGGTACCAGTTCAGGGCGGCCGTCAGCGCACCGGGCTCGGCCATGGCCTCGACATACTCCTGGGCGGCTGGGCCCTCCAGGCCAACCTCGGCCAGCAGCTTGAGCAGGCCCGACCCGACCCGTCCTCGCCCAGCAGCAGGCGCTCGGGCACAGCCAACTCCCGGAAGATGTCCATGTAGCCCGGCACCTTGCGATCGGTTCGGCTTCGCCCCGCCCAAGCAATACCTCACGCAGCGCCAGCGGATGGGGCGTCGAGACGGCCGTCAACGAGCGAACCCGCTCGGGGTTCCGGGTCGCCACCAACCAGGCCAACAGACCACCCCAGTCGTGGCCGACCAAGTCGAAGGTGTGCATTTCCATGGCGTTGGCCACGGCCATCACATCGCTCTCGAGGTGCGCAATGGCGTAGTCCTCCACCATCACCGGCCGGGCATCGGTGGAATAGCCCCGCTGGTCGGGCGCCACCGCTCGGTAGCCCTCGTCGCCCAAGGCGGTCAGGACCGAGCGCCAACAGCTCGATGTCTGCGGGAAGCCGTGCAGCAGAAGGACCTGTCGCCCGTTCTCGGGACCGGCCGCCCGAGCGGTGAATCTCATTTTGTTGGCGTGGATCTCCAGTCGCTCGATCACCCTGGAGTCACCTCAGCCCCCATGCGCACCCCGCTGCCTATGCGGCAGCGGCACCCAAGGCCTCTCCTGGCGCCAAGCGAAGGGTCTCGTCCGACAGTGAGTCGACCAGGGCCCGCTGGGCGACATAGTCGTGCGAGACCGAGGAGAACATCTTGCGGCGAGTGGCCTGCACCGGTGCCGCGGCGTCGACCAGAAAGCTCCAGGCGGCCAAGGCGAACTGCAGGTCGTAAATGCAGGGGGCCCGGCCGAAGAGGGCCGCCCGACGGGCGGCGATCAGCGCGCAGCCAAAGAGCGCATCGTGCTCGGTCTCGCCCTCGCCCAGCTTGAGATCGTGCTCGAATCGGCGGGCCAGACGGAGGGCGAACCCGGCATCGGGCCCGGGGGTGCCAACGCTGCGACCCTGGAGGGCGGTGGGCGTCGACAGCTCAGCCACCCGCGACGTGGTCCAGGCCCCGGGAACGTGCAGGTGGCGTGCCGGCCGAACCTGGTCAGCCTCACTGATGGGGACGAACGTCGGCTGGGTCATGCGCGGGAGATTAGTCCAGCCGACCGACCCGACCCCTATTTGCCTGGACCCCACCACGGGCAGCGTGATGAAGGACTCGTGGGTCTCGTCGTGCCAGATCTCCTGCTCAGCCGGTACCAGCGTGGTGGCCGTGGCCAGCGGTTCCCCGCTGCCGGGGTTGCGGACAAACAGGGGATGGGCGCCGCTCGAGACCTGGAGGCGCACCCGGTGCCCGGCTCTGAACGTGTTCGCCGTCGGCCACATGGACACCTGCCAGCTCGAACGTGCCGTCCTCGGCCTTGGTCACTGCTCCCGGCGTCAGCCGCTTGATCCCGTCGCCAGGTTGGTCGACTTGCCCTTGGGCATCGACGTCGCACAGACGAACGAAGAAGTCGGTGTGCTCCAGAGAGGACTTGAGATGCAGGGTGGCCGTCAGCGGGCCGACCACGGTGAGGTCACTACGCATGAGGGCGCTGGTGTACGTCACCACGTCGTTCCGTGCTCCCGTCGGCTTCTGATCCTTCGCACCGGCCGCCTTACCCAACAGCGAGGGCCCGCCGACGCTCGGCGTCGGGTCGGAGGGGTCGTAGCGGTATCGGTCTGCCGGACCGGAGACCACGCCGTCGGGGCTCAGTGTGCCGCCCTCCCCAGGAACCACTTCTGCTGGTCCGCCTTCGGTGGCCACTGGGAGAAGCTGCGCCATTCCTTGGCGCCCATGACGAACAGGCGGACCGGGTCGGGTTCTGCCTTGCGCCCCTTGAGCTGCTCATCGAAGAAGGCAAGGGCATCGCGCGATGGACGTCCCCATATTGCCTGGGCTGGCGTGGGTCCAGGGCCCGACGGTCAGGCGAGCCGAACGGCCGGCCGCCACCAACGCCTCGTAGTCGGCCACCTGGCCAACGAGGAACAGGTCGTACCATCCGCCGACCAAGGTGGCCGGCGGAATCTTGGTGCGATCTTTCGAGTGGTCGACCAGGTCCCACCATTCATCGCCCGGCTCGTTGTGGCTGATCCAGTCCTGGAAGAAGGGACCGGATGGCCGACCATAGCGGTGTCGCCCTTCGCCAGCGGGAGCACGTTGGCCGCTGCGGCCACCGCCTTGGGCGTTTGGCGCTGGGTCTTGGCCAGGGCCAGGAGACCATGCTCCTGGATGTCCACCGTGTTGATCCAGGTCAGCAGGGACTCCAGCCCAAGCGACCCGCCCGGGTAGATGATGGCAGTCCGTGACCCTCGAGGCCGTCACCGTCAGGGCCATGGCCTTGAGGTACTCGGGCGGGTCCTGGGCCACGAACCACTGGGTCAGGCCCAGGTAGCTCGGCCCGAAGGTGGCCAGGCTGGCCGTCGAACCAGGGCTGCGAGGCCACCCAGTCGTGGGTGGCCTTACCGTCACGCTCCTCGTTGCGGAACGGCTCCCAGTCGCCGCCCGAGCCGAAGGTGCCCCGGCAACTCTGGATCACGACCTGGTAGCCCCGCTCGGCGAACAGGCGACCGAACATGCCCAGCTGACGCCGGCCATAGGGCGAGCGCAGCAGCACCGTCGGCGGCAGGCCGGCGCCGACGTTGGTCGGATACCAGCGGTCGGCCAGCAGCTCGGCCCCGTCGGGCATTTTCGCCACCAGGTCACGCTCGACCGACACGTCGAAGGTGTGCGCCGGCGGCAACTTGGCCAGCGCGCCCGGCAATTCGGCTCGGCAATGTCATGGTGTCCCCCTCTATTTAGGTGCTCACGCTGACCTTCAGCCCCCGTGGAGGAGCCCGAACACGACGGCGTCGTACAGAGCTTGCCAGCTGGCCTCGATGATGTTCTCCGACACCCCGATGGTGGTCCAGGTCCGCTTCCCGTCGGTGCGTGTCGATCAGCACACGGGTGACCGCACCGGTGCCCTGCCCCGTATCGAGGACGCGGACCCGGTAGTCGGTGAGGTGGATGGTGTCCAGCACCGGGAACTTGGCCCCGATGGCGCCCGCGCAGCGCGGCGTCGAGGGCGTTGACCGGGCCGTTGCCCTCGGCCGTGGCCACAATCCGATCGGTCACCGACGTGGACCTTGACCGTGGCCTCGGTGGTGACGCCCAACGGCGAGCTGGTGCCGCCGTCGGCGTTGGCCCCGTGGTCGGTGATGACCCGGAACGACTCGACCAGTGAAGTAGTCGGACGTCCAGCCGGTGGCCCGGCGCAGCAACAACTCCAGTGAGCCGTCCGCCACCTCGAAGTGGTAGCCCTCGTGCTCCAGCCGCTTGAGTTCGTCCAGCACCCGACCGAGCACTTCACCATCGAGCTGCAGTCCGAGCTCGTCGGCCTTCATGGCCAGCGTGGAACGGCCGGCCATCTCTGAGACCACGACCCGGGTGCCGTTGCCGACCAGGTTGGGCGAGATGTGCTCATACAGGTCGGCACTGCGGGCCACCGCACTGGCGTGCAGACCACCCTTGTGGGCAAACACCGAATGGCCGACGTAGGGCTGTTGTGGATTCGGCGCGATGTTGACCAGCTCGGCGATGTGGTGAGCCACCGGCGTCAGTCGCTCCAGGCGGTCGGCCGGGATGGTGCGGATGTTGAGCTTCAGCGACAGGTTGGGGATGGCGGCCGAGAGGTCGGTGTTGCCGGACCGCTCGCCGTACCCGTTGATGCAGCCCTGCACCTGGGTCACCCCGGCCTGTACGGCCACCAGCGAGTTGGCCACCGCGCAGCCGGCGTCGTTATGGCAGTGGATGCCCAACTGCGCGCTGGTCAGCCGTCGCACGTCCGATACGGCCCGACCGATGTCATCGGGCAATGAGCCGCCGTTGGTGTCGCACAGCACCAGTGCCTCGGCCCCGGCCTCCTCGGCCGCCACCAAGACGGACAGGGCGAACTCGGGGTTGCGCTTGTAGCCGTCGAAGAAGTGCTCGGCATCGAGGAAGACGCGGAAGTCGTGCTCACGCAGATAGGTCACCGATTCGCTGCACCATGGCCACCGCTTCGTCCAGCGACGTGCGCAGGGCCTCGGCCACGTGACGGTCCCAGGTCTTGGCCACAATGCAGGCCACCGGCGCACCGGCGCCGATCAGGTTGGCCAGCACCTCGTCGTCCTGGGGCTTCACGCCGGCCCGGCGGGTGGACCCGAAGGCCACCAGCGTGGCCGTGTGCAGTTGTAGTTCCTTGGCCGCGCGGGCGAAGAACTCGACGTCCTTGGGGTTGGCCCCCGGCCAGCCACCCTCAATGAAGGTGACGCCCAGGTGGTCCAGCTGCTCGGCCACCCGCAGCTTGTCGTCCACGGTCAGCGAGAGGCCCTCCTGCTGGCTGCCGTCGCGCAGAATGGTGTCGAAGATGTCGACCGACTCGGGCAGATCGGGGACCACGTAGTCGTGAGCGTGGTGGATCTGCCCGTCGGCGTGCGTGTGCGGCACCCCGTCGTGGCGTGCGGCTCACTCGACATGATCGAGCCAGTCCTTGTACTGGTCCACCTCACCGCGCACGGTGGCGAAGTAGGTCTGCTGGATGTCCTTGGTGATGGGACCCGGGTGACCGGGACCGACGATGCGGTCGTCGACGGCCCGGATTGGCACCACCTCGGCCGCCGTGCCCGTCATGAAGGCCTCGTCGGCCAGGTAGAGGTCGGTGCGGATGATCGCTTCGTGCCGCACCTCGTAGCCCAGGTCGCGGGCGATGGTCTCAATCGAGTGCTGCGTGATGCCGGCCAAGGCGCCGGCGTCGGACGAAGGCGGGGTGACCAGCACGCCGTCGCGCACAATGAAGATGTTCTCCCCGGTGCACTCGCTGACCGTCCCGTTGGGGGCCAGCAGGATGGCCTCGTCGTAGCCGCCCTTGAGCGCCTCGACCTTGGCCAGCGATGAGTTGACGTACATGCCGGTGCCCTTGGCCGCCGTCGGCACGGCATTGGGGTCGTGACGGCGCCACGAACTGATCTTGACCGACACTCCGTTGGCCACGCCGTCGTCACCCAGGTAGCTGCCCCAGGGCCAGGCGGCGATGGACACATTGACCGGCGACGGCAGTGGATTCAGCCCCATTTCGCCGTAGCCGAGATAGACCAGCGGACGCAGGTAGCAGCCGTTTTCCAGGCCGTTCACCTTCACCACGCTGCGAGTGGCTTCAATAATCTGATCGACCGTCCACGGCACGTCGATCATGAAGACCTTGGCCGAGGCGAACAGACGACGAATGTGGTCGCCCAACCGGAACACGGCCACGCCGTTGGCGGTCGGGTAGGCGCGAATGCCCTCGAACACGCCCGATCCGTAGTGCATGGTGTGGGTGAGCACGTGCACGGTGGCGTCGGCCCAGTCAACCAGTTCGCCGTCCATCCAGATCTTGTCGGTGGGTGTGATGGGCATGGATCTAAAGCCTTTCTGAGATGGCGTCGCCCACGGCGGTCGTGGACAGAGGTTGAGTGGAAAGAGATGGGTCGGACATGGCGTCGGATTCGGCCGCCAATGCCTTGAGCATGCGTTGTGCGGCATCGGCCTCGCCCAAAAAGTCGAGCATGAGGGCGGCCGAGTGGATGGCGGCCAAGGGGTTGGCGATGCCCTTACCGGCGATGTCATGGGCGGCGCCATGTACCGGTTCGAACAGCGACGGACCGGTGCGGGCCGGGTTCAGATTGGCTGACGCCGCGAATCCGATGCCACCGGCGACGGCGCCGGCCAAGTCGGTCAGGATGTCGCCGAACAGGTTGTCGGTCACGATGACGTCGTAACGACCGGGGTTCTCGACCATGTAGATGCAGGCGGCGTCGACGTGGTTGTAGTCCCACGACACGTCGGGATACTCGCGGGCGACCTCGGTCACCGTGCGCTGCCACAGATCGCCCGAGAAGGTCAGCACGTTGGTCTTGTGGACCAGGGTCAGGTGATGGGCCGGGCGGCTCAGGGCCAGGTCGAAGGCGTACCGCACGCAGCGCTCGACCCCCATGCGGGTGTTGACCGAGCCCTGGGTCGCCACCTCGAACGGGGTGCCTTTGCGCAGCGCGCCGCCCTCGCCGGCATAGGTGCCCTCGGTGTTCTCGCGAATGACCACGAAATCCGATCCGGCGGCAATCGATCCGGGCACCCCGTGGAAGGGTCGCAGGTTGATGAACAGGTCGAGCTCGAAGCGGATCTTCAGCAGGAGGCCACGCTCAAGCGTGCCGGGCGGCACTGAGGTGTCACCCACCGGCGGGCCGATGGCGCCCAGCAAAATGGCGTCGTAGCCCCGCAGCTCTTCGAGCAGCTCGTCGGGCAGCACCACACCGTCCCGGAGGTAGCGGGCCGCTCCCAGATCGAAGTCCGTGGTGTCGAGTTCGACGCCGGCGGCACGCACCACTTTGAGTGCCTCGGCACACACTTCGGGACCAATGCCGTCGCCGCCGATGACGGCCACTCGCTTATTCGGTGTTGATGTGCTCACGTGCTTCCTTCGTTGGTCGTATCGGTGTCGATCAGGTGGGGCTACCCCGGAAATTGAAAAACCGCCCACATGGTGGACGGTCAAAAGGCGCGCAGGGTGAAAGCGCGCCTAGTGAATAATGCCTACAGACGTTCCGGAGCGGTACATAGCAGTGTCATTCTCTCGCGGCACATCGGCTCCGTCAACCACACCCCTCTCACGCCGGAGCCTCGGCAAACGACTGCAGCAGCTGGGCAATGGCCGGCCGGGCCGTCTCCCCCGAGCGAACGCAGGCATACCAAGGTTCGGGGGCGATGAGATCGGCGACCGGGTACACCTCCACCGTCCGCCCCTCCCGCATCGATTCGGCACAGACGAACTCGGGCAGGATGCTGCACCCCATGCCCCGCTCGACCGCGCCCAGTACCGCCCGCAGGTCGGGTGCGGCCAGACGAAGTGAGGCCGAGAAGGGCCGACCGAGGTGGGCCTGCCAGAAACGTCGGGTGATGGGCAGCTCCAGGCTGTAGGCCACCCAGTCCCGCCCGGAAAGCCGGTCCCCCAGCTCGCCCAGGGATCCGCATTCCTCGCTGGTCCCGGCGGCCGTCACCAGCACGAAGCGCTTCTGCCCGATGGCCACGGCCGCCAGCGATCGACGGGGTGGCGTGCTGCTGGTTACGGCCACATCGAGCTCGCCCGCCTCCACCCGCGCCATCAGATCGAGGTCGTCGCCGAAGTGGGCCACCATCGACAGTGCACCCTCGGCCATCCTCGGCACCACGTAGGCCGAGAAGAACTCGGCCGATGAGCCCACCCGCAGGACTGGATGCGCGTCGGGAACCCGGCCGGCATCGAGACCGGAGAGGACCACCTCCAGCTGATCGAGCGCGGAGGCCACTTCGGCGTACAGGGAGCGACCCCGCTCGGTCGGCGCCACTCCTTCGGCCGTTCGTCGGAAGAGCGGGGCCCCGATGCTGCGCTCCAGGCCGGCCAACTGCTGGCTGGCTGCCGGTTGCGACAGCGCCCTCACCCGGGCCCCGTCGGTGACGGAGCCACTGCGGTAGACGGCCACGAAGGTGCGGAGCCATTCCGGACGAGCCATTCGTTCAGCTTATGTCATGGCTAGTAAAAATCACTTTGCAAATAGATGCCGTAGGGCGCATCCTGGCCTCATGAGCTTGACGACCACCTTGTTGGACCCGATTAGCCTGTTTGAGGCCGTGCCGGCGCTGGACGCCCGCGGCGACCTCTCACCCGAAGGATTTCTCGTGACCAACCCAGCAGCAAACGACATTGAGCAGACTCGTCTGACCCAGGCCACCTATGACCGCCTGGTGGCCGAACTCGAGGACCTGACCACCCGGGGCCGGGTGGAGATCGCCGAGTTGATTGAGGCAGCCCGAGCCCTGGGCGACCTCAAGGAAAACGGCGACTACCACGCCGCCAAGGACTCCCAGGGAAAGATGGAGTCCCGCATTCGCCAGTTGCAGGCCCTGCTCAAGGAGGTCGAGCTGGTCGATGAGGAGGATGCCGGCGACGGCAGCGTGACCACCGGCAGCACGATCACCCTGCGCTACGAAGGCGATGACGAGGACGACACCCAGACCTTTTTCGTGGGCTCCATTGAAGAGCGCCAGGGCGATTTGCCCGTACTCTCCCCGAGCGCCCCGCTGGGCCAGGTCGTGATGGGCAAGAACGCCGGCGACACCGTCGAATACACCGCCCCCGGCGGCATGTTGCGGGTCGAGATCGTGTCGGTGACCCGCTGATGGCACCCCGCACCCTCAGCGACAAGATTTGGGACGCTCACGTCGTCCACGCTGCCGTTGGCGAGCCCGACCTGATCTTCATCGACCTCCACCTGGTCCATGAGGTCACCTCCCCCCAGGCCTTTGACGGCCTGCGGCTGGCCGGTCGTCCGGTGCACCGCCCCGACCTGACATTGGCCACGGCCGACCACAACGTCCCCACCACGGACATTGATAAGCCAGTGGCCGATCCGATTTCGGCCCAGCAGCTCAAGGTGCTCGATGCCAACTGCCAGGAGTTCGGGGTCACCTGCTACCCCATGGGCAATCCCAATCAGGGCATCGTCCACGTCATCGGACCCGAGCAGGGTTGGACCCAGCCCGGCATGACCATTGTCTGTGGCGACAGTCACACCTCCACCCACGGCGCCTTCGGGGCCTTGGCCTTCGGCATCGGGACCAGTGAGGTCGAGCACGTGCTGGCCACCCAGACCTTGGGACAGACCAAGCCCAAGACCATGGCCGTCACCGTGGAGGGCGAGCTGGCCCCGGGAGTGACCGCCAAGGACGTGGCGCTCACCGTCATCGGCGCCATCGGCACCGGCGGTGGGATCGGACACGTGATTGAGTACCGCGGCTCCGCCATCCGCTCGCTGTCCATGGAGGGTCGCCTGACCCTGTGCAACATGAGCATTGAGGGCGGGGCCCGAGCCGGCCTGGTCGCGCCGGACGAGGTCACCTTCGAGTACCTGAAGGGTCGAGACCACGCGCCGACCGGTGAGAACTGGGACGCCGCCGTGGCCTATTGGAAGACACTCCCTACCGACGACGGGGCCGTCTTCGATAAGGAAGTGGTGATTGAGGCCGCCTCCATTTCGCCGCACGTGACCTGGGGCACCAACCCGGCGCAGGTCACCCCCATCAGCGGCAACGTGCCCGACCCGGCGTCCTTCAGCGACGACGGCGAGCGCGAAGCGGCCGAACGGGCCCTCGTCTACATGGGCCTGACCGCCGGCACCCCCATGCGCGAGGTGCCGGTCGACACGGTGTTCCTCGGCTCCTGCACCAACTCGCGCATCGAAGATCTCCGGGCCGCCGCGGCCGTGCTGGACGGGCGCACCGTGCACGCCGGCATGCGGGCCCTGGTCGTACCGGGTTCGCACCGGGTCAAGGCCCAAGCCGAGGCCGAGGGGCTGGACAAGATCTTCATGGCGTCGGGCTTCGAGTGGCGTGAGCCTGGTTGCTCGATGTGCCTGGCCATGAACCCCGACAAGTTGGCCGTCGGCGAGCGTTGCGCCTCCACCTCCAACCGCAACTTCGAAGGTCGGCAGGGTCGGGGCGGCCGGACGCACCTGGTCTCACCGCTCGTGGCCGCGGCCACCGCCGTCGCCGGCACGTTCGCAACCCCGGAGGACTTGGACTGATGGAACCCGTCATCACTGTGACCGGACGCGGCGTGCCGCTGGACCGCTCCGACGTCGACACCGACCAGATCATCCCGTCGGATTGGCTCAAGCGGGTCGAACGCACCGGCTTCGGCGCCGGCCTGTTCTCCGAATGGCGCGACGACCGCGACTTCGTGCTCAACCAACCCGAGTACGTGGGCGCCACCATTTTGGTGGCGGGCCACAACTTCGGTACCGGGTCTTCGCGTGAGCACGCCGTGTGGGCCCTGATGGACTACGGCTTCCAGGCCGTGGTGTCCTCCCGTTTCGCCGACATCTTCCGCAACAACTGCACCAAGCAAGGGCTGCTGCCGGTGCAGGTGAGCGCCGAGTTCGACCACGCCCTCATGGCCGCCATTGCCGCCGACCCCGCGCTCGAGATCACCATCGACGTGGCCGCAGGCACCATTGAGGCGCCAGCGGTCGGACTGGCCGAGACGTTCCCGATGGACGAGTTCACCCGGGAGCGTCTGCTCAACGGGTGGGACGACATCGGATTGTCGCTGCGCCACGTTGACGCCATTGCCGACTACGAGAGTCGGCGACCGGCGTTCATGCCTTCTGCCTAACCGGCACCAGCTCGAACTTCCCGACGTCGACCAGGCCCTGGTCGGTCAGCCGAAGCTCCGGAATCACCGACAGGCCCAGAAAACTCATGTGCATGAACGGCGCCCCGATCGAGGTGCCCAATGAGCTGGCCGCCCTGACCAGTTCCTCCAGCCCGTCCGAGACCTCCCGGGCCGGGAGGTCGCTCATCAACCCGCCGATGGGCAGCGCCAGTTCAGCCAGCACCCGGCCGGTCTCGTCGACCACGACCTGACCGCCGCCGAGCTCGGCCAACCGGGCCACCGCGGCGGCCATGGCCGCCGGACCGTGGGCCGCGCTGGCACCGACCGCCATGCAGTTGTGCGCATCGTGGCCCACCGTCGACGCCAGCGCCCCCCGGGTCAACCCGAAGCCCTGCACCCAACCCAAACCGATGCGCCCGGTCTCCCGGTGCCGTTCCACCACGGCCAGCCGAGCCACCGACTCGGCCGCCGTCCACCGGATCGAGGATCAGTGACGTCGTGGTCAACGACCCCTCGTGAATGCCGATGGTCCGCACCTGCTCGCCCGGCCGCCAGCGGGAACTCGAAGGCCGAGGCCGACGGTGGTGTCGGCAGGTGGATCGACTGCAGCATGAACGCCGGCACCGGCGTGTCGGGAATCGCACCTGGCACCACACGACCATCCGCAGCAACCAACTGCCCCCGTCGATACACCCGGTTCGGCCGGATCCCACTCAAGTGGTCAAAACACAAGATGTCGGCCGAGTACCCCGGACCAAGCGCGCCCAGTTCATTGAAGCCGTGATATTCCGCCGGGTTCAACGTGGCCATGACCAGCGCATCAATCTCACTGACCCCGCACTCGATGGCCAAGCGGACGCAGTGGTTGAGGTGACCCAAGTTCCAACAAGGTGGTCGGCTCACGATCATCGCTGCACAGCGCCACGTGATCGGTGCCATGGGCCAGCACGGTCGGGATGAGGTCCCGCAGGTTCTGGCTGGCCGAGCCCTCCCGAATGAAGATCCACATGCCCTTGCGCCGCTTCTCCTCGGCCTCCTCGAGTTCGGTGCACTCGTGGTCGGACTCCACGCCGGCCGCCAAGTACGCATCGAGATGAAAGCCCGACACCCCGGGCGCGTGACCATCCACCCGACGACTCCCCGCCGTGGCGATACGGGCCAACATTTCGGGATCGCCCGCAATCACGCCCGGGAAGTTCATGACCTCGGCCACGCCGATAGCCGCATGCTCATCTAGCAGGGCGGCTACGTCGGCCGCGAACAACTCAGCCCCGGGGCTTTCGAAGGGAGAGGCGGGCACGCAGCTACTGGCACACACCCCGAAGGTGAAGGGCAGCCCGGCCGCGGCGGCGATGAGGGCGGCCACGCCAGGAATGCCGAAGACGTTGGCGATCTCGTGTGGATCGGCCGCCACCGCGGTCGTGCCCAACGGCAGCACGGTACGCACGAACTCGTCCACCCAGAGCTTGGTTGATTCGAGATGCATGTGGGCGTCGACGAACCCGGCCGTCACCGCCGCGCCGGCCAGATCGATCTCCTCGATCGCGTCCCGGGGACCCCAGCCGGCGACCACCCCGTCGGCGATGGCCAGGTCGGTCGCCACCCATTCGCGGGTGGACGGCGACAGCACCCGACCCCCGCGCAGGAGCAGATCGGCTGGCTCGTCACCCCGGGCCACGGCGAGGACACGGGGCGAGGACGGTCGGCGGGCCATGCCGCATGGTGACCGCAGCAGCCGCCCTCGTCAAACACGGGGAACTGGACCCGTCCCGGCGACGTGCGATCATCGAGCCGTGCTGACACTGCGTCCCATGTCCGAGGCCGACGCACCGGGGGCGGTCGCCGCCTTCGACAGCGGCATGCTGGCCATGATGACCCGCTACGGCCTGCCCATCACCGGGAGCTCGGTACAGAACGAGCTGCGCCGGAAGAATCGAACCCTGCACTTCTTGCGCACCGATCCCGGCGGATCGTGGGTGGCCGAGGACGACGGCGTCATCATCGGGATGTCGCAGTCCTTCGTGCGCGACGACTACTGGGGACTGTCACAACTGGGCACCGTGCCGGGCCGCCAGGGTCGCGGCCTCGGGCCGTGAACTGCTCCGACTCGCCCTGTCACATGGCGATCCCGACAGTCCCGGCACCATCCAGTGCTCGCGCGACCCCAAGGCAATGGCGTTGTACACCAGCTTCGGATTCGAGTTACATCCGGTGGTGGCCGGCTGGGGCCAGATCCGCCCCGGCGCGGTGTCCCGACCCGGCGATGTCACTCGCATTGAGCCCGACGACGTCACCGAGGCCCACCTCGACATCGTGGCCGCCATTGATCGCCAGGTGCGCCGGTCATCGCGGGTGGCCGACATCCGGGCCATGCTCTCCGAAGTAGGCAACCGACTGTTGCTCCACGGTGACCAGGGCTACGCCATCTCCAAGGACGAGCGGTTGGTCACGCTCGGGGCCACCAACGACGAATCGGCATCGCTGGTCTTGCGCACCATGCTGGCCGAGGCCCCGCCCGGCGAAACCGTTGAAGTCAACTGGATGACCTCGTCCCAGCAGTGGGCCATCCGCGAGATCATCCAATCCGGCGTGGAACTCCTGCCCTACGGGCCGGTGATGGTCCGCGGCATGGCGAGCCCACCGTGCCCGTACATCCCGTCAGGTGGTTACGGCTGAAGTAACCAGCGGTACCGGGTCCAGCCGCCCATGGGGCGGGCACCCAACCCTTGGTAGAAGTTGACGGCACCGAGGTTCCAGTCCAGCACTTCCCATTCCAGGCGACCGGACGACTGCTCGCGTAGGAACGACATGAGTTCGCCGGCGTGGCCTTGGCGCCGGTGATCCGGTCGCACGTAAATGTCCTCCAGCCAAATGCCCGGCTGGCCGAGGAAGGTGGAGAAGGACCGGTAGTAGAGGGCATGACCGGCAATCGACCCATCGTCGGCCTCCACCACGACGTCCTTGACGAAGGCATCGGGACCGAACAGCACACGCTGTAGATCTTCCTCGGTGCACTCCACCTGATCGCTCAGGTTTTCGAACTCGGCCAATTCCAGAATCATGGCCATCAGTTCGCTGAGGTCGCCCTCGACCGCCGGTCGAATCATCGGCCGCGAGCCCGGTTGGCGGCGGAAACGACGGCGCCCAGCGACGCATCGAGAATGGACGAGTCACGACCGACGCCCCACCAGGTATCCCCGTTGGGTCCGGCACATTCGACGTAGGCCACGGCCGAGGCGCCGGCGCCCTCGGTCAGGGCATGCTCCGAGTAATCCTTGACCTCCAGCTCAATGCCCAGTTCGGCCTTGAGCCCGGCGACCAGGGCGTCAATGGGTCCGTTGCCTTGGCCCGAGATGGTGCGGTGCTGACCATCGACCAGCAGTTGCGCCGTCACTGATGTGCGACCTCCTCCGGTTGCTACTTCACTTCCGACCAGCCGGAGGCCGGCGTCATCGGCCAGGTACGTCTCGGAGAAGGCCTCCCACATCTGACCGGTCCCGATCACGGTGCCGCTCTTCTCCGTGATGGCCTGGACGGTCTTGGAGAACTCCATCTGCAGTCGGCGGGGCAGATCCAGACCGAACTCCGTATCCATCAGATAGGCCACCCCGCCCTTACCGGACTGGCTGTTGACCTGAATGATGGCCTCATACGTTCGCCCCGTGTGCTTGGGGTCGATGGGCAGATACGGCACTTCCCACTCGGGGTAGTCGCTCCCGATGGCGGCCATGCCCTTCTTGATGGCGTCCTGGTGCGAGCCCGAAAAGGCGGTGTACACCAGGTCGCCGGCGTAAGGGTGGCGAGGATGCACCGGCATGCGGGTGGCGTATTCGGCCACTCGTCTCACCTTCTCAATGTCGCCGAAGTCGAGCGCCGGGTCAATTCCCTGTGAAAACAGGTTCATGGCCAGCGTCACCACGTCCACGTTGCCGGTGCGCTCGCCGTTGCCAAACAGGGTGCCTTCCACCCGGTCGGCGCCGGCCAACACGGCCAACTCGGCGGCCGCCACCGCGGTGCCCCGGTCATTATGCGGGTGCAGGCTGAGGATGACGGAGTCCCGATTCTTGATGGTGCGGCCGAACCACTCAATGACGTCGGCGTAGACGTTGGGGCTGTACATCTCCACCGTGGCCGGCAGGTTCAAAATGATGGGACGGTCGGGCGTGGGTTCAATGACATCCATCACGGCTTCGCAGATCTCGACCGCGAACTCGGGCTCGGTGCCGGTAAAGCTTTCCGGTGAGTACTCGTAACGAATCCGAGTATCGGGCACGGTCTGCTCGAACTTCTTGCACAGGATGGCGGCATTGACGGCGATGTCGATGATGCCCGCCTTGTCCAGACCGAACACCACCCGCCGCTGCAACTCGGACACCGAGTTGTAGAAGTGGACCACCGCGCTCTTGGCGCCGACCAACGACTCGAAGGTCCGCTCAATGAGCTCTTCCCGGCACTGGACCAGCACCTGGATTTCGACGTCGTCGGGCACCAGACCCTCATCAATAATGAGGCGCTGGAAGTCGTAGTCCGTCTGCGAGGCCGACGGGAAGCCGACCTCAATCTCCTTGAAGCCCACGTTGACCAGGGTCTGGAATAAGGCCAGCTTGCGCTCCGAGTCCATGGGATCGATGAGGGCTTGGTTGCCGTCCCGCAGGTCGACGCTGGCCCAACGGGGGGCCTTGGTGAACTGGTGGTCGGGCCAGGTGCGGTCGCCCAGCACCAGCGGCACGTGGGACCGGTACTTGTCGAACGGCATCGGCGACACGTCACAGGGCAGGGACAGTCGACCCCGCTCCATGTCGTGACCACTTCCTCCCTGTGTCGTTGTCATTGTCTGTGTTCCTTTCGTCTGGATGAGGGCGACTGATCGACCTGTACCGGCCCAACAAAAAACCTCCTGGCCAAAGTGGCGCAGGAGGTTGCGAGCGAACGCTATGTGGCGTTCGCCGTCAGGTAAGCAGCAGGTTGATCAAGGTGCCGTTCAACATTGTGCAAAGAGTTTCGCAGCAGCCCGGGTCAGCGTCAAGGGCATGGCCGAGCCTGGCCGCTGTGTTAGCCCTGGCCCGGCTTGGACCCGAAGCGGATGATGTTGCCGTCGGGATCGGTGTGGGCCGCTTCCCGCACGCCAAATCCGGGGTCGAAGACCTCCCCGGTTTCTCCCACGCCGGCCGCCACCCATTCGGCCTGGAGGGCATCGACGTCGCTGACCGAGAAGTAGAGGGCCCCGGGCTCGGTCACCTGCTCTCGGAGCCCGAAATGGACATTGAAGCCGTCTCGAGCCGCCGTGCCGTACCCACCGTGGTGGACCTTGACCGTGAACCCCAGGGCCTCATAGTGGGCCTGCATCCGCTCCATGTCAGCCGTGGGCAGGATGGGGGCGACGCTCAAAAAAGGCACAGCAACCTCCCGATACAGGCTCAAAACGCACATCACATTTTGAGCGGGGCTTCACAATTCTGGTCATGGCGCCCGAGTTTCACACCAGGAGCAGGCTAACTTTTCCTCATGCGCCGAGTGCTGACTCTCATCTTGTTGGCAGCCATCGCCGTCATTGTGCGAGAGCTGCTCTTGGACCGCTCGTCGAACCAGGAGGTGGGCGACGGGATGCCAGTTATCGGCAGCCTCGACACGTGGCCCACCGTCCCGCGCCGCCCAGCCGCCTAACCCAGCCGAACAGAGCCCTTAGAGGCTGACCCGGTGTAGGTCGAAGATCCCCTGATCCCCTCGCAGCTGAGCGATCACTTCGTCGGGCGTGGACACCGTGGTCGAAATGACCATCATGGCGGTCGCCGCTTCGGGGCTCGGGCCCACGGCCATGGACGAGATTGAGACCCCGGCCGCGCCCAACGCTGTGCCCACCATGCCGATCATGCCGGGACGGTCGTCGTTGCGCACCACCAGCATGTGCGCCGACGGCGAGACCTCAACCACGTGATCGTCCACCATGACGACCCGGGGCTCGGTGTGCAGCCCAGCCGTGCTGAGGGTCCCGGCCACTGAGTGCGACTTGGAGCGCAGAGTGATCAGTGACTTGTAGTCCCGGGAGGTGGCCGTCGAGACCTCGCGTACTTCCAGGCCCCGTTCTTCGGCCATCTGCGGTGCGTTGACGTAGGAGACGGGCTCCTCGGACGAACCACCGAAGATGCCTTTCAAGGCGGACAGGGTCAAGATGCCCGTGCTGACTCCGGCCAGCTCGCCCTGGCACTCGATCTCCAACCCGTCGGGCAGGCCATCGTGCAGGCAGGAAAAGAAGCGACCCAGCTGCTCGGCCAGCGGCATAAAGGGTCGAACCACGTCGGAGACGTCGGTGGCGGCCACGTTGACCGCATAGGGCACAAAGTCGCCGGCCAAGGACAGCAGCACCTGCTCGGCAATAGTGACACCGGCCTTGTCCTGGGCTTCTTCGGTCGACGCACCCAGGTGCGGCGACACCACAACCTGGGGCAGGGCGAACAGGGGCGAGTCCGTGCAGGGCTCCTTGGCGAACACATCGAGCCCAGCGCCGGCCACAATCCCGCTCTGGATGGCTTCGGCCAGTGCCTCCTCATCGACAATCCCGCCCCGGGCGGTGTTGATGATCCGGATGCCCGGCTTGGCCTTGGCCAGCAGCTCACGACCGAACAACCCCAAGGTCTCTGGGGTCTTCGGCGTGTGGATGGTGACGAAGTCGGCCTCGCCCACCAGCTCGTCAATGGTCACCATGCGGATACCCATGGCCTTGGCCCGCTCGGGGGACACGAAGGGGTCGTACCCGATCAGTTCCATGCCGAAGGCGTGCGCCCGTTGGGCCACCAGCGAACCAGCCCGGCCCAGCCCGACCACACCCAGCACCTTGCCGTGCAGTTCAACGCCTTCCCACTTGGAACGCTCCCAGCGTCCGGCCACCAACGCCGAGTGCGCTTGGGGGATGTTCCGAGCCTGGGCCAGCAACAGGGCCATGGCCTGCTCGGCCACCGACAAGATGTTCGAGGTCGGGGCATTGACGACCATGACGCCCCGCTCGGTGGCGGCCTTCACGTCCACGTTGTCCAGGCCCACGCCGGCCCGTCCCACCACCTGCAGTGAGGTGCCGGCCTCCAGTACTTCGGCCACCACCTGGGTGGACGAGCGGATGATCAGTGCGTGGGCGCCCACAATGGCGCCCAGCAGCTCCTCGGGGCTCAGTCCCTCCTGGACGTCGACCTCGTGGCCGGCTGCCGTCAGCAGGTCCAGGCCGCTCTGTGCAATTTTCTCGGTTACCAGTACTCGTGCCACCTCAGTGGTCTCCTTCACTCCCCCGCTGTTTGTGGAACTGCGGAAATCAGATACAGATTCAGATTCGGATTCAGTCTTGTGCTTCGGCGAACAGCGAAGCCAAACGGGTCACCCCTTCGACCAGATCGTCGTCGCCCAGGGCGTAGGACATGCGGAAGAACCCAGGCGCCCCGAACGCCTCTCCCTGCACCACCGCCACCTTGGCTTCATGAATGGCCAGCTCGGCCAGCTCGGCGCTGGTGGTCACCCGCACGCCGCGGATCTGCTTGCCCAGCAGACCCTTGACCGAAGGAAAGGCATAGAAGGCGCCTTCAGGCTCCAGGCACTCGACCCCGGGAATCTCGTTCAGCATGCGAAAGATGGTCAGCCGACGCCGGTCGAACGCCGCCCGCATCATGGCCACGTCGGCCAAACCACCCGACACCGCCGCCAGGGCAGCCCGCTGGGCCACATTCGACACATTGGACGTCTCGTGACTCTGGATATTGGTCGCCGCCGTCACGACATCCGCCGGCCCGATGAGCCACCCGACCCGCCAACCGGTCATGGCGTACGTCTTGGCCACGCCGTTGACCACAATGCAGCGATCGGCCAACTCGGGCACCACTACCGGCATCGAGTGTTGCTCCACATCGCCATAGACCAGGTGCTCGTAGATCTCGTCGGTCAATACCCACAGACCGCGCGCCACGGCCCAGCGCCCGATTGCCTCAATCTCCGCCCGGGCATACACGGCACCGGTCGGGTTGGAGGGCGAGACGAACAGCAGCACCTTGGTCCGTGGCGAACACGCCGCCTCCAGCTCCTCAACGGTCGAGCGGAAGCCGGACCGCTCGTCGGACGCAACAATGACCGGCACGCCGCCAGCCAGGGCGATGGCTTCGGGGTAGGTGGTCCAGAACGGGGCCAGGACCAGCACCTCGTCGCCGGGATCGCACAGCACGGCGAACGCATTGGCGATGGCCTGCTTGCCTCCGTTGGTCACCAGCACCTGCGACGCGCCCACCGAGAGTCCGGAGTCCCGCAACGTCTTGGCCGCGATGGCTTCGCGCAGCGCCGGCAGCCCGCCCGTGGGCGAATAGCGGTGGTTGGCCGGGTCCTTGCAGGCCACCACGGCCGCTTCGACAATGTGGACCGGGGTCGGGAAATCGGGTTCGCCGGCCCCGAATCCGATGACGTGTTCTCCGGCCGCCTGCAGGGCCTTGTAGGTGGCATCGACCGCCAGGGTGGCCGAGGGCGCAACCGCGGCTGCCCGCCTCGATACGCGGCGAAGCGCGCTGGCCGTAGCCGGGGAGGTCGTCACGGATGACATGCTTACATACGTGCCAGACACTCCCGACATCACCATTCCGTCCAATTTGTTGCCCGCCGACGGCCGCTTCGGCTCCGGGCCTTCGAAGGTCCGACCCGAGTCAATTGCCGCATTGTCCGAGGTGGCGACCACGTACCTGGGCACCAGCCACCGCCAAAAGACGGTCAAGTCGCAGGTCGGTCGGGTCCGTCAGGGCTTCTCGGAATTGTTCTCGTTGCCCGAGGGCTACGAAGTGGTGCTGGGCAACGGGGGCACCACGTGCTTCTGGGACGCCGCCACCTTCGGGCTGATTGAGGCCCAGAGCCAGCACCTCAGCTTCGGCGAGTTCTCGTCCAAATTCGGCCAGTGCGCCGCCGCCGCACCCCACCTCAAGGACCCGCAGATCATTGAGTCGCCCGTCGGGACCCACCCGCTGCCGGTGGCCGATGCCGAGGTCGACCTCTATGCCTTGACCCACAACGAGACCTCCACCGGCGTCTCGATGTCCATCCGCCGTCCCGAGGGTGCGGCGTTGCCCGCCGATGGCGGTGGCCTGGTGGCCGTGGATGCCACCTCTGGTGCCGGAGGCTTACGGGTCGATGCCAATGAATTCGATACCTACTACCTGGCGCCGCAAAAGTGCTTCGCCGGTGACGGCGGTCTCTGGATCGCCCTCATGTCGCCGGCCGCCCTCGAGCGGGTCGAAAAGATTGCCGCCTCCGGCCGTTGGATCCCCGCCTTCTTCGATCTCAAGACCGCGGTGGACAACTCCAAGTTGGACCAGACCTACAACACGCCTGCCCTGGCCACCATCTTCTTGCTGGCTGAGCAACTGGACTGGATGAACTCCAACGGCGGTCTCGAGTTCACCGCCGGTCGCTGCGACAAGTCGGCCGAAACCCTCTACACCTGGGCTGAGCAATCCGGCTTCGCCCGGCCCTTCGTCGAGAAGCCCGAGGACCGCAGTCACGTGGTGGCCACCATCGACTTTGTCGATGCCATTGATGCCGCACAGATCGCCGCCGTGTTGCGGGCCAACGGCATTGTCGACACCGAGCCTTACCGCAAGCTCGGCCGCAACCAACTCCGGATTGCCATGTTCCCGGCCATCGACCCGGATGACATTGCCTCGCTGTGCGCCTGCATCAACCACGTGGTCGGCGCACTGGCCTAATCGCCCACACGTTGCTGTTGTTGCTCCCTTAGGGCAGCGCGAAGCCAGCCGAGGTGAGCAGTTGCTCACTCTCGTTCCACAGCCGTTCGGCATCGGCATCATTGCGGGCGTGCGCGCTCATATGGCCCGGCTTGCTCCGGACCCAGTACCCGCCGGTCTTGCCGTCGGCCTTGGGCGAGGTGGCTAGGTAGATCGACGTCTTGGCCCCGGTGGCCGGGCTCACTTCGAAGGGTCGGATGAGGTGGTTGCCGATGGCCAGTACACCCTTCAGGTCGCCGTCCATGCCGAAGCCGCTGCGCACGGCCCCCGGATGTACGGCGTTCGCTGTCACTCCCGTACCTTCCAACCTCTTAGCCAGGGAGCGCGTGAACAACACATTGGCCAGCTTCGATCGCGTGTACGCATCCATGCCGACGTAGCGCTTCTCGCTCTGCAGGTCGTCGAAGCGGACGCCACCCATGGCGAAGTGATGGCCAACCGAGGAAAGGTTGATGATGCGCGACGGCGCGCTCGCCTTCAATCGATCCAGCAGCAAGCCAGTGAAGTAGAACGGCCCGAGGTGATTGACGCCGAAGGTCTGCTCAAATCCCTGAGCCGTGGTCTGCCGTTCCGACCAGGTACCGCCGGCGTTATTGATCAGCACATCGAGGCGATCCCACCGGGTGAGGATGTCGGCCGCAGCTGCTTTGACTGAGTTCAGGTCCGAGAGATCCAGGGCGACCAGCTGCACGTCGTCATTGCCCGACCGCTGCCGAATGTCGGTGGCGGCTGCCGTGGCCTTCTCCTGATTGCGACAGGCCAGGACCGTGGTGGCGCCTTCCTTGGCCACCCCGACGGCCGTCTCCAACCCGATACCGATGTTGCTGCCAGTAATCACCACGACCTTGCCCTGCATGCTCATGTGCAGTTCTTACTCCACCGAGCCGTGTGACTCCTCCCACTCAGTCGGTGGGCTCACCGACGAGGCCTCTGGACCGAACAGCTCCTGATAGCGGGCGTTGATGGTGCGCCAGTAGTTCGCGCTTGACCGCTCCGCACTTGGTTCCCGACCGTCCAGGGAGTCGACCAGGCTCTCCAGACAGACATGCCAACCGGCCGCATCACGGGCCCCCTTGCCAATCTCGTCGAAGACGTCGGTGAGGGTGAAGATGCATCCGTCGCCGTCAGACACCAGCTCGAAGCGCAGAAGATCGGGGCCCCACTTGAACTCGAAAAGCCGCGGTGGGTCCCAAGCCAGCACTTCGCCGTCCAGCTTCAGGCCCGGCATCTCCTTGAACGAGAACTGTAAGGCCGAGCCGGCGATGCGCTCGCCTTCAATGGAGCACGGGAACCACGCCTCCAGGTGTTCAGACTCGGTCAGTGCTCGCCAGACTTTGGCTACTGAGTGGTTCAGGCGGCGCTGGAATACCAGGGTCGCCTGATCCCCGGTCTGGTGAAATTCTCCGTAGTCAAGGTCAGCCATCACTCACGCTCCTGGTTCGTCATCCATGGTGTTGAGGTGCTGCTCTAGGGCGTCAAGACTCGAGTCCCATAGTTGGCGGAATGGGCTCAGCCAGGCATCGATGTCGGCCAACGGTTCGGGCCGTAGGCGGTACATCCGCCGCTGGGCGGCCACTCGTGACTCCACCAGTCCGGCCTCACGCAACACCTTGAGGTGCTTGGACACCGCCGGCTGGGTGACGTCCATCAGCTCGACCAGATCGCTCACTGGTTGTTCGGCCTCGCGTAAGAGGTCAAGGATCAGCCGCCGATTGGGCTCGGCCAGGACCTCGAACGTCGATGCCATGCCTGTAATATGACTGATTAGCTATATAACTGTCAAGTCATAGAGATGTAACTACCCCACTCACCCCGCGGGCGGCGATACGCCGCAGTGGCGGCAAGGTGGGCGGGGGCTGCTGACGAGGCGGCAAGGTGGCCAAGAGCTCCTCGGACGCCGCCGTGATCAGGCGAACTGCCTTCTCGAAGGCCTCGGCTGTCTTGGCTGACGTCGACTGCACTCCGCTGATTTTGCGGACATATTGACGAGCGGCCGCCTCAATCTCTTCGGCGGTCGCTTCGGGCTCGAGGCCTCGAAGGGTGGTGATATTGCGACACATGGCCACCAGGCTACGACGCGAACGCCGCAGCCTGGTGGCCGGTGAGTAATTCCTGCAACCCAGCCTCTAGGCGACCGGCACTGCTCCCACGATGTTGGTGACGTGGATGCCGAGGCCGGGCAAAGAACCCGGGAAGGTGGCGTCACCGAAGGCGAAGAGTCCGCCGTCGGCGCCGACCAACAGGTAACCCTGGCCGTCAGTGCTCGGGACCAAGGAGACAATGTTCGAGACATTGACGTTGATGCCGGGCAATGACTTGTAGAAGCCCGCGTCACCGAAGGTGTCAACACCCCCGTTGGCGGTGGTCAACCAGTAACCGCCGCCGTCAGGCGTGGCCGTGATGGCAACCACGGGTCCACCAGTGGCACTGCCGTAGGTCTTGGCATCACCCAAGGCGTAGACCTGACCACTGGAGGCAACGACCCAGTACCCACCGTCGTCCGGTGTGGCGGCAATACCCACGATGTTGTTGACGTGGGTGCCTTGACCAGGCAGTGAGTTCTCGAATGGCGCATCACCGAAGGCGAAGACACCACCGTCACGACCGACCAGGAAGTAACCCTTGTCATCTTTGGTGGGCACGATGCCGACGATGTCATTGACGCTGACGTGTTCGCCGGGCAGTGAGTTCTCAAAGGGCGCATCACCGAAGGCGAACACGCCGCCGTCGGATCCGACCAGGAAGTAACCCTTGCCGTCGGTCGTGGGCACGATGCCCACGATGTTGTGCACGTTGATTTTCATCCCGGGCAGTGAGCCATAGAAGCCGGTACCGGGTTGCCCGAAGACAAAGACACCACCGTCTGAGCCAACCAGGTCATAAGCCCCGGTCCCACTCGGTGAAGTTCCTGTGCCACCAGTGCCGGTGCCACCAGTGCCCGTGCCGCCGGTCGCGGTAGTGGACGGCGTGATGGCGTTGGAAGGCCCGCTGGCCGGTCCCGTACCAACGTCATTGGTTGCCGTGACGGTAAATGTGTACGAGTCACCGTTGGTCAGTCCAGTGACCGTGATCGGGCTACCTGTCCCGGTTGCCGTCTCGCCGCCGTGTGACGGCGTCGTCGAATCAATGGCGGTGACGGTGTAGCTCGTGATGGGTTGCCCACCGGTATTGGTTGGGGCAGTGAACGTCACTGTCGCCGACCCGTTGCCCGCAGTCGCTGTTCCGATCGTCGGGGCGGCCGGCGCGGTTACGCCATTGAAGACCACGGCCGGGATGTAATACGGAGATCCGGTGCCCGATGCATTCGGGGTCCAGCACGCATCAGTCGCTGCTGAGCCGGGCGAGTCAATCGCAAACGTGCCGAGGGGTGTGGGTCCAGTGCTGTCACACCACTGACCGGCCGTGAGTGAACTCTGGAAGACCGTTCCAGGAACCGGATCGGTCCCGACCTTTGGTGCAGTCGCCGTGGTCAGTCCAACATTCAGCGAGTCATACGCACAGTTCGTGTTGGCGACACAGGGTGACCCAATCGGGTGCGGTCCGTAGTCCGACGTATTGTAACTGATGCCATAAATAATGTTCCCCGACGTCGGCAACGTGACATTGGTCGGCAACGCGAAGTCGACATTGGCAGCCAGCCCGTTGTAGCACTTGGCATCGGTGGCATCGAACCACTCGGTGGGCGACGATGCGCAATTGGTGGGATCCGCTGACGGACGGTACGGAATGGCAAAGGATTGCGTGTCGGACGTGATCAAAGACCCGACGGTATTCGACGGACCGACGTTGTACACGTCGAGAGTAACGGGCCAAGTAAAGGTGGAGCCAGCCGTGGTGGCGCAGGTTGCGCCTCCGCCTGTTTGGCATCCCCAGCTGTCCAGCGTGACCTGCACGTTGTTCAAGGTGAACGGGGCAGTGCCAGCCAACGTGATCTCGTTACCGAAATCGCTGTGCTGCTGAGTGGCCTCGAAGGCTTCGCTCGGCAAATTACCAAGCAGTGGAGTGGTGGAGCTGTCGTAGAGAACTGGGCCACCCGAACTGAGAGGTACGACAGCCGGCTGCAATGTGGCAGCGCCTGCTGGTGCGGCACCACCTGTGCCAACTAGTGCGAGCGCTGCCATCATGACAACAGGCACACCCACACTCAACCTTAAGAATTTTCTACGCACGTGAACGTCCTCCCAAACTGGCCGTCGTTGGCCTTTGTCTAAAGCCCAAGTCGTCGCACATCGCCTCGGAAAGGTCATTGCGTGGACGCACTGGTTTGCTCGCGGTGCTACCCGCACCCAGTCCATACCCAGGCAACTGGTATCTCACGCTTCGCCAGTCGATTCGTTTCGTTTAGGGCGGGAGGAGAATCGAGCCCCTTACAAGCGCAATGCCTGTGTCCCACGAAGACGAACTCCGTGTGACACAGGCACGCACCGCAAAGAAGCGGAAGGGCAATGAACCTCTAGGCGACCGGCACTGCTCCCACGATGTTGGTGACGTGGATGCCGAGGCCGGGCAAAGAACCCGGGAAGGTGGCGTCACCGAAGGCGAAGAGTCCGCCGTCGGCGCCGACCAACAGGTAACCCTGGCCGTCAGTGCTCGGGACCAAGGAGACAATGTTCGAGACATTGACGTTGATGCCGGGCAATGACTTGTAGAAGCCCGCGTCACCGAAGGTGTCAACACCCCCGTTGGCGGTGGTCAACCAGTAACCGCCGCCGTCAGGCGTGGCCGTGATGGCAACCACGGGTCCACCAGTGGCACTGCCGTAGGTCTTGGCATCACCCAAGGCGTAGACCTGACCACTGGAGGCAACGACCCAGTACCCACCGTCGTCCGGTGTGGCGGCAATACCCACGATGTTGTTGACGTGGGTGCCTTGACCAGGCAGTGAGTTCTCGAATGGCGCATCACCGAAGGCGAAGACACCACCGTCACGACCGACCAGGAAGTAACCCTTGTCATCTTTGGTGGGCACGATGCCGACGATGTCATTGACGCTGACGTGTTCGCCGGGCAGTGAGTTCTCAAAGGGCGCATCACCGAAGGCGAACACGCCGCCGTCGGATCCGACCAGGAAGTAACCCTTGCCGTCGGTCGTGGGCACGATGCCCACGATGTTGTGCACGTTGATTTTCATCCCGGGCAGTGAGCCATAGAAGCCGGTACCGGGTTGCCCGAAGACAAAGACACCACCGTCTGAGCCAACCAGGTCATAAGCCCCGGTCCCACTCGGTGAAGTTCCTGTGCCACCAGTGCCGGTGCCACCAGTGCCCGTGCCGCCGGTGCCACCGGTGCCTCCGCCGCCACCACTGGAAGTGGTGCTCGGGACTACAGCGTTAGACGGCGCACTTTGGAGACTTGTACCGGTCTCGTTGGTGGCCGAGACCTTGAACTCATAGGTATCGCCGTCGGTGAGGCCGGAGATCACGATGGGACTACCCGTTCCGGTGGCCGTCTCGCCGCCTCGAAGGGCGTTCGTCAGGTCGATAGCGGTGACGGTGTAGCCAGTAATGGTTGACCCACCACTGTTTACCGGCGCAGTGAAGGCTACGGAGGCACTGCCGTCTCCTGGAACGGCGAGACCAATGGTTGGCGCACCGGGGACCGTATTGGCACCAACGAAGTTCCAGTTCTCCGAACCGGCCGAGGTGGAATACATCAGGTTGTCGGTCCAAGCTTGCGTGCCGGGGTTCGAAGAACCCATGCCGACGCCAAAGTCGAGCAGGCCCGCTGCCGGGCAGGCATTGTCGAAGTCAGACACCAGGTTGGAGAACGTCTCCGTGCGGGCCTGTCCGCCCAAGGTGTCGCCTGCGCCTGAACCGACGCCCCCGCCAGCAGTGGGCGAGAAGTCGTGCGTCGACCACCAGACACCACCCGACGCCGAAGCGTCCCAGGTCTGCCACTCACCGGGCACCACCGTTTGAGTTTGTTCGTATGGCTCGAACACGAAGGTGGTGAAGCCTGAACCTGGTGTTGACCCAACCGGGGCCACGCAGTCGATGCCCACCTGTAGCGAGACGCTCGCCACGCCACCGGTTTGGACCAAGAAGGTTTGATAACTCACGTTGGACAAGGAGCTCAATGCTCCGGTGGCCGCCGTTTGAATCACGACATGTGACGCCGTTTGCGGTGTGGCCAGTTCCAACGAACCGTCTTGATTGATCGGGTCGTTGACCACCGAGTTGAGGGCACCGGTGACCGGCGTGTCATCCTCGGTGAAGGCCCAAGTGCTGCCCGTCAGCGCGGTGCCGAAAGGGGCGACGGTGTTCACGTTGGTAGCGGTGCTGGGAGTCGCCGTGACGGGTGCCTTGAAGTTCCAGTTCTCGGAACCCCCCGAGGTTGTGTACATCAAGTTGTCGGTCCAGGCTTGCGTGCCGGGGTTCGAAGAACCCATGCCGACGCCAAAGTCGAGCAGGCCCGCTGCCGGGCACGCATTGTCAAAATCAGAAATCAAATTGGAGAACGTTTCGGTGCGGCTCTGTCCGCCCAAGGCATCGCCCGATCCGACGCCACCGCCAGCAGTGGCCGAGAAGTCGTGCGTCGACCACCAGATACCACCAGTTGCCGAAGCGTCCCAGGTTTGCCACTCACCGGGCACCACCGGCTGGGTTTGCTCGTATGGCTCGTACACGAAGGTGGTAAAGCCCGATCCTGGCGTTGACCCGACCGGGGCCACGCAGTCGATGCCCACCTGCAGCGAAACGCTCGCCACGCCGCCCGTTTGAACCAAGAAGGTCTGATAACTCACGTTGGACAAGGAGCTCAATGCTCCGGTGGCCGCCGTTTGAATCACGACATGTGACGCCGTATCCGGTGTGGCCAGTTCCAACGAACCGTCTTGATTGATCGGGTCGTTGACCACCGAGTTGAGGGCACCGGTGACCGGCGTGTCATCCTCGGTGAAGGCCCAAGTGCTGCCCGTCAGGGCAGTGCCGTTGGGGGCGATGGTGGTGACGTTGGTCACCGGAGCGGCCGCTGATGCCGATGTCACGGCAAAGAGTGATCCCCCCAGCGCCATAAACAGAGACATGACGATGGTGATCTTGCTGATGGTCCACTTCATGGTGAGCAGGTTCCTCTCGAGTGATGACGGACCGCCACCCGGGTCAGCCCGTCCTCATACCCACCTGTCTTTTCAAATGGCTCGGCTCCGGGGAGGCGCCTTTGACGTGGGCTCCTGCCCGCCCCCCGAAGCTGAGATTTATATGAGAGCAGCAGTTTCTGCTCTTAGGAACCCCTTGTCAAGCGACCTCACGCGCCACCCAGCCGCACCCATTTTTCGCACTGAATAGCCTCACGCCGCCGCAGCGTCAATGACGTTCGCCGTCAACGACGGTTGCGCGCGGCGATGGAGTACCTCACGACTGCGGCAGAATTTCCGAAGAAATCAGCCTCCGGATGCGTCCTGGACGCGGGACTTCCCGGCCGAGATGAAGGGCATCATGGCCCGCAGCTCCTGGCCGATCTCCTCAATCTGGTGGGCCTGGCCTTCCTTGCGCAGGGCGTCGAACTTGGCCCGACCGGCGTTGTTCTCGGCGATCCACTCTTCGGCAAAGGCGCCACTTTGAATCTCTCCGAGGATCTTCTTCATCTCGTCGCGCACGGCCTGGTTGATCACTCGTGGTCCACGGGTGACGTCGCCGTACTCGGCCGTGTCGGAGATGGAATAGCGCATGCCGGCGATCCCCTGCTCGTACATGAGGTCAACAATCAGCTTGAGCTCGTGCAGGCATTCGAAGTAGGCCGACTCAGGCTGGTAACCAGCCTCGACCAGCGTCTCGAAGCCAGCGGTCACCAGTGCCGTGACACCACCGCACAGGACCACCTGCTCGCCGAACAGGTCCGTCTCGGTCTCTTCGGTGAAGGTGGTGTCCAGCACGCCGGCCCGGGTGGCGCCGATGGCGTGGGCGTAGGACAGGGCAAGTTCACGAGCCTTGCCAGTGGCGTCCTGGTGCACGGCGATCAGCGAGGGCACGCCACCGCCTTCGGTGTAGGTACGGCGCACCAGGTGACCTGGGCCCTTAGGTGCCACCATCGTCACGTCGACACCGGCCGGCGGCACAATGAGGCCGAACCGAATGTTGAAGCCATGGGCGAACATGAGGCAGTCGCCTTCATTGAGGTGAGGGGCGATGTGCTCGTCGTAGGCAGCCTTCTGCTCGGTATCGGGCAGAAGGATCATGATCACGTCGGCTTCGGCGGCGGCATCGGCCAGCGAGGTCACCCGAAGGCCAGCCTCCTCCGCCTTGCGCTTGCTGCTCGATCCGTCACGCAGCGCCACCCGTACGTCCACGCCTGACTCCAGCAGGTTGAGGGCGTGGGCGTGCCCCTGGGAGCCGTAGCCCAAGATGGCGACCTTGCGGCCGGCGATCAGGCTGGGGTCAGCATCGGATTCATAAAACAGGGTGGCCATGATGTGCTCTTTCTCTTGTCAGTTCGGTGCAGAAATTTGGATACGGCGAGATCAGTGGCGATCCAGCTTAGGCAAGGCGACGCGCCCTGTTCGCTGGAGCTCCACCACGGTGTACTGCTGCAGCAGCCCTTCGAAGTCATCGATCTTCTCGGGCCGACCAGCCAGCATGACGGTGAGACGGTCACTGCCGACGCTCACCACCTCTCCTCCGAAGACGCCCACCAGTTGAATCACCTGTGAACGCTCGGTCGGTCCAACGGCCACCGTCACCAGAAGTAACTCCCGTTCAACGGCCTGGGACGGCGACAATTCATCAATGGAGACGACGTTGACCAGCTTGTCCAGCTGCATGATGACTTGCTCGAGGGGTGCCGATTCGACGTCCACCACAATGGTGATGCGGCTGAAGTGCTCGTCCGCGTCGGTCGGGGCAACCGCCAGCGAATAAATATTGAAGCCCCGTCGGGTGAACAAACCAGCCACTCGGGAGAGAACCCCGGCCTTGTTCTCCACCAACACCGACAGAATGTGGTGGCGTGGTGAACCGGTCTTGCCACCGGGCAATGCCGTGAGCTGTGCGGGTGTCATCGGGTCGGCACTCCTTGGTCGGGGTGCACCACGATGTCGTCGTTCGACTGACCGGCGGCCACCATTGGAAAGACTTTCTCGCGGGCGTCGGTCCTGAAGTCCACCACCACCGGGCGGTCATCGATGGAGTTGGCCTTTTCAATGGCCGGTCCCACGTCTTCGGGCGTCTCGGCCCGGATGCCGACACAACCCATGGCCTCGGCCCACTTGACGTAGTCAGGCAGATCGGGCGACAGGTACACCTCGGAGTAACGCTCCTCGTAGAACATCTCCTGCCATTGGCGAACCATGCCGAGGTAGGCGTTGTTCAAAATGGCGATCTTCACTGGAATCTGTTCCGAGGTCGCCGTCACCAATTCCTGTGCGGTCATTTGGAAGCAGCCGTCACCGTCAATGGCCCACACCATCTTGTCGGGGCGACCAACCTTGGCGCCGATGGAGGCCGGGACCGCGAATCCCATGGTGCCGGCACCACCGGAGTTAACCCACGTGTTCGGGTGCTCGAACTTCCAGTACTGCGATGCCCACATTTGGTGCTGACCCACGCCTGAAGCGACGATGGTGTCTTCCGGCGCCGCCTCGCTGAGCTGTTCGATCACCATCTGCGGCTTGATCGCGCCACCCTCAGCGTGGTCGTAGTAGAGCGGGAACTGCTCTTGCCACTGGTGGATCTGGTGCCACCAGGGCGTCAGGTCCGGCGTGACCGGTGCGTCGCCACCCGCATTGATGGCGGTGAGCATCTCTTCGATCACCAAGCGGCTATCACCGGCGATGCCGACGTCAGCCCGACGGACCTTGCCCAGTTCGGCTCGGTCGATGTCAACGTGAATGATCTTGGCCTCGGGAGCAAAGGCGCTGATCTTGCCGGTCACCCGGTCGTCGAAGCGGGCGCCCAAGCTGATGAGCAGGTCACTGCGCTGGAGCGCGGTCACCGCGGTGTAGTGCCCGTGCATGCCGGGCATGCCCAACATCTGGGGGTGCGAGTCAGGGAACGCGCCACGGGCCATGAGGGTGGTGACCACCGGAATGCCCGTCTTCTCGGCCAGCGCACGCAGCGCTTGGGACGCGTGTGCCTTCAGGACGCCGCCACCGACGTAGAGCACCGGCCGGTGGGCGGCACGGATGAGGTCAACGGCCTGTTGGACCAACTCGGGGTCACCCTCTTTGAGCGGGTGGTAGCCAGGCAGGTCGAGATCGTCGACCGAGGTGGGCCAGTACCACTCCATGGTGGCGTTGGCGATGTCCTTGGGCAGGTCGACCAGGACGGGACCGGGACGTCCGGTGGTGGCCACATGGAAGGCGGCCGCCACCACGCGCGGGATGTCCCGGACGTCCTTGATCAGCCAGTTGTGCTTGGTGATCCCCATGGTGACGCCGGTGATGTCGCACTCTTGGAAAGCATCGGTGCCGATGGAACCGGTGGCCACCTGGCCTGAAATCACCACCAGCGGGGTCGAGTCCATGTAGGCGTTGGCCAGCGGCGTGACGATGTTGGTTGCTCCGGGGCCGCTGGTCACCATGGCCACGCCGGGCTTGCCCGTCACCATGGCGTAGCCCTCGGCCATGTGGCCGGCACCCTGTTCGTGTCGAACCAGGATGTGGCGGATCGACGAGTCAATGATGGGGTCGTATACCGGCAGGATGGCGCCACCGGGCAGGCCGAACATGACGTCGACGCCCTGCATCTCAAGACTCTTGATGAGTGCCTGTGCTCCTGTGAGTTCCATCGTTGCTTCCTCTGTCTCTCGTTGTTGAATTCGTCCCAGAAAATGAAAAAACCCCCCGGTTTGGGAGGTCATCAAGCGCGCTGCAATGTGGCCGCGCGCTTACGATACGAGTACCAGAATCTCGGGCTGGATGCTTCGGGTCGCCTTCATGGTCCGCATATTGTGGCACGTCGGATCGGCCTTCACAACCCCTATCGGCCTGGGAGACACCCTCCCTGCTTGATTGGCTATTCGGGGGGCACTAGAACGGCGTCTTGAGGAGGTCCGGCATGCCGAATGACCCGACAGCAACGTGATTCGCCCCCGATCGTTTCTGAGGATGGCGTTTCTCGGCAGCGCCGTGCTGGTGACGGCCGTCGTGCTGGCCAGTTGTGGCAACAGCACTCCAAGCGGCCGAGCCCTGGCTGGTCATTCTTCTTCCTCGCAGTCGAAGGGTTCGGCCACCACAACCACCGCGTGTTCGCTGAGCGGTGCATTGGGCTCCACCGGGACCCTACCTGTGGGCTCGGTGTGCTCCTCTACGGGAACGCCCCACTTTTCCACTCCCGGCGCCGCCATGAACTACCTCGCCACGGCGTGGAACACGGGCAACGTCCAGGAGATCGATTACGTGACGGACCCAGCGGGCCGAGACCAAATGAATTCGATGGCCGCCCAGATGGTGAATCTGCAGTTCAAGTCCTGCACCCTCAATCCGGCCGGCGACTACACGTGTTACTTCATGCACGACATCGCCCCCAACGTGACTGGGACCACCTACCCCAACCCCGAGGGTTACCCGCCCGGTGAGGCCGTCTTCACGGTGGCGCCGGCGGCCACGCCCGGGTGGTACCTCACCGAAGTCGAGCACTGCGGCTAACGAAAAACTGGGGCTCGTGGAACTCGCGCCGATGCCCTGACGCAGGCCGGAGCACCACCGTCGGTTCCTAAGCGACTACGCCGGCAACGGTGCCGCCATGCCCGCGCCCAGAAGGGCGGGGAGGGCAGTCGCTCGCATCCGGGCCAACACCCGGTCGGTCACGGTAACCACATCAGGGTGCACGCCCCCATTGGCCTCGGCGGCGGCGCGCCAGGCGGCGGCCCGACGCTCGAACACCGCAGCATCGGTCAGTTCCACACAATCGAGACGATCGGTATTGAGATTGACCTCAATGGTGTCGCCGTCTTCCACCAACGCGATCGGCCCGCCGAGGTAGGCCTCAGGTGCCACATGACCGATTACCAATCCAACCGATCCACCCGAGAATCGGGCATCGGTCATCAGTGCGATGGTGATGTGCCGTTGACGGCACAGGGCCGTGATCCGCGATGTCGGGTCAAGCAGTTCCGGCATGCCGGGCGCACCACGGGGACCCTCGTAGCGAATGACCACCATGTCGTTGTCCTGGAAGCTGTCGGGATCGCCGTCGAGCGCATCGATCAGTGGACGCTCGCCTCCAAAGACACGGGCTCGCCCGGTGAAGATGCCGTCCTTCACGCCGCCCTCGACGCCGGCCACCTTGAGAATGGCCCCACCATCGGGCGCCAAGTTGCCGCTCAGCAGCCGCAGCCCACCGGTGTCCTTGTAGGGCTTCTCGACCGGGTAGATCACGTCCTGATCCGGGACCGGCGGGGCCAGCCGCTGCAGTTGCTCGGCCAGGGTCTCGCCCGTGCAGGTGAGCGTGTCGCCGTCGATGAATCCGGCCTTCAGCAGTTCGGCCACGATCACCTGGAGTCCACCCTTGGCGTCAACATCGACCATGGAGAATTCGCCAAAGGGGCGCATGTTGACCAACACCGGCAAACGTCGAGCCAGTTCATTGAACTCGTCCTGGCTGATGACGTCCTTCCACAAGTCGATGCCGGCGGCGCGGGCAATCTCAACACTGTGCAGCAGCACGTTGGTGGAACCACCCATGGCGGTCGCCACCGTCAGGGCATTGCGCAGCGAGGCTGGGGTGACGATGTCGCGGGGCCGGATGCCCTTCTCGGTCATGGTCAGGAGGCAGTCGACGA
Source organism: uncultured Acidimicrobiaceae bacterium (assembly GCA_963730785.1). Lineage (GTDB taxonomy): Bacteria > Actinomycetota > Acidimicrobiia > Acidimicrobiales > RAAP-2 > Bog-473. The sequence goes on along the minus strand of CAVSTF010000006.1, from coordinate 133,727 downwards.
TCTGGTCGGGGAACTCATTGAGCCGGCGGGGATCGTCTGACGGCGGCGCCACCATGTGCAGCGGTTCGAGACCCAGCACGGCGATAAACGTCTGCATGGTGTTGTAGGTGAACATGCCGCCACAACTGCCCTGTCCCGGACAGGCGTGCAAGGCGTAACGGGCGCGCACGTCGTCCGGCTGGTCGGCCATTTGGAAGGCCGACACCAGGTCGATCGGTCCGCCTGTGGCCGGGTCGATGCCGGGCCGGATCGGACCGTCGGACAGGATTACCGAGGGCGTGTTGTTCTCAAGCACGGCGGCGACGGTGCCCACCGGCGGCTTATCGCACGCCACCACCGCCACCAGGCCGGCCACGCCGTTGGCGGCCAGGTGCACGTCGGCCACATCGTGGACGATTTCTCGACCGATGAGGGAGAACCGCATCTGCGGCGTGCCATTGAGCTGGCCGTCCGAGACACCCAAGGTGAAGACCGGAGGAATCAGCCGCACCGCCAAGTCGTCCTGGGCGATGCGACGGGACAGGCACGCCTGGATCGCCTGCACCTTCTGGGGGACGCCCAGGTAGCACTGGCTGTCACCCAAGTTCCCGATGACCGCCCACACCGGGTCATGGATCTTCTGGACGTCTTCACCGAGAAAATTCGCCGTACCGACTCTCTGTACGTCGCGTCCCGGATTCAAGGACACAAACGTGGATGTCGGCTCTGATTCGTTTGGCACGGCTACAAACTAATGGCACCGGATCGCCCCTTTGGCCGGGCCGTTCCGGATTCAGGCCGGGTTCGGTAACGGGAGCGGCGTCACCTCTACCCCCAATGTGGGCACGCGACGGTCGAGCCAGCGGGGCATCCACCAGTTGCGGGGACCGAGAATCTCCATCAATGAGGGCACCAGGACCATGCGGACCAGCGTGACGTCGACCGCCACCGCAGTGGCCAGCCCCAGGCCGAACACCTTGAGGATGTGGAGCGGGTCCTTGATGATGAAGGACGCGAAGACGCAGAACATGATCGCCGCAGCAGCCGTGATGATGCGACCGGTGATGGCCAAACCATCGGCCACGGCCAGTGAGTTGTCGCCGGTGCGCAACCACTCCTCCCGAATGCGGGAGAGCAAGAAGACCTCGTAGTCCATGGAAAGACCGAACAAGATGGTGAACAGCGTGACCGGGATCCATGGATCGATCGGTCCCGTATGGCCGATGCCGATGACGCTGCCGAGCCAGCCCCACTCGAAGACCGCCACCATTACTCCGTAGGCCGCCCCAACGCTGAGCAGGTTCATGATCACCGCCTTCAGTGGCAGCACGATGGAACGAAACACGGTCAAGAGGAGCAGGAAGGACAGCACGAGGACGGCAGCAATCACCAAGAAGAGTCGACCACCCAAAAATGAGGCGGCATCAATACTGCTGGCGGTTTCACCGCCGACTTGGACATCAATCCCGCTGTTATGCACAATCGGCGCAATCACGTTGGTTCGTAGGTCGCGTACCAGTGACTCGGTCTGCACCGACTGGGGCGACGTGGTCGGATACACAATCATCACGGCGCCGGTCTTGTTGGCGTTGTACTGGGGCGGCACCACATAGGCCACACCAGGCTCGTGAGAGATGGCCGCACCGAGTTCGCTCACCGTCAACGCCGCGTTCGGACCAGGCAGGGAGGCGGCCACCACCAACGGACCGTTGAAGCCTGGTCCAAACCCCTGGGCCAAGAGGTCGTAGGCCTGGCGGGTGGTCAGGGAGGTCGGGTCGTTCCCGGCGTCGGTAAAGGCCAGACGCATGCTGAAGATGGGGATGGCCACGACAATGAGGGCGAGGGCAGCCAGGCCACCAGTGACCCACGCCCGCCGCTGGATGAAGCGGCTCCAGCGATGCCAGAAACCGCCCTCGGCCGGCGGGCCGCCGTTCTGCAGGAGCCCGGGAAGGTGCAACTTGTCGATGGCGTGGCCCGCGAATCCCAATAGAGCCGGCAAGAGCGTCAACGCAGCCAACAGCACCATGAGCACGGCGGCGATGCAGGCGGTGGCGAGCCCGATCATGTACGCCTGGCCGATCAGGAACAGTCCGAACAAAGAGATGACCACTGTGCTGCCGGCGAACAGGACCGATCGACCGGAGGTCATGAGGGCCACGATGACCGCATCGCGCGGGTCGCGTCCTTCAAAGAGGCCCTGTCGGTATCGGGTGGCAATGAAGAGGGCGTAGTCGACCCCCACTCCGATGCCGATCATGGCTGCCATTTCGGGGGCGAACGTCGGCACCACCAGGAAGTGGGTAACCAACTCGAGGAGCGCCACGCCGATACCCAAGCCGAACAGGGCGGTGATGATCGGGAGTCCCATAGCCACCACCGAACCGAAGGCCAGCAGCATGATGAGCATGGCCGCCGTGATGCCGATGCCCTCGCTCGGACCCGGAGCGGCTGTCACGGCCGCCGAGATCGGATTGCCACCGAGCGCGACCTGAAAGCCGGAGTGGTCGCGCCGCTTGGGCCGTGGTGATGACGGTCTTGACCGCGGCCGTGGGCAGGTCGGCCGTGACCTCATTGAACTGAACGACCGCGTAGGCAATGGTGCCGTCGGCTGAGATCTGGTGCGTGGCCGCCGAGGCGAACGGGCTGGTCACCGATTGCACATGGGCCAGCGGCGTGAGGGTGCTGATCACCTGGGCGATGGCGGCCCGGTTTGCCCCATCGGTGATCGGCGTCGAGGTGTGGAAGACCACATCGGCCGTGTCGCCCGCCTTGGCCGGGAAGCGGGCCAGCAAAATGTTGGTGGCCTGTTGCGAGGGGGTGTTGCCTGCCGTGAATTTGTTTTCAAAGCGGGTTCCGACCACCTGGGCCAGCACGGTCATCCCGATCAGGAGCAGGACCCAGGCCACGAGCACGGTGCGGCGTCGGTCGTAGCAGCGAGCAGCCAGGCGCCCCAGCGCCGTCGTGGAAGAAACACCCTGGGGCGAGTCGCTCCTCGTCTCGATGTCCAGCGTCATGCCAACCAGCTCTCGGAACACGTACTATTCACCATTGATGAGTTGTACCATAGAATTCACCAATGGTGAATATGTTTTTTTCGATTCTTTGAGCATCAGGCACATCGCTCTGGTCGCGTCATGAGTCCGGGCGGGCGTCGCCCTGGCCATGCCGACACCAAGAGCGAGATCATTGAGGCCGCCAAGAAGGTCTTCGCCGCCAGCGGCTATGACAAGGCCAGCCTCAGAGCCATCGCCCGCGAAGCCGGCGTCGATGCCGCACTGGTCCATCACTACTTCGATGGCAAGGCCAACCTCTTCGTGGCGGCCATGTCGCTCCCCTTCGATCCCCGGGCGGTCAAGCAGGCGAACCAATCAGCGCAGCCGACTGAGTTCTCCGGCGGACGCATTGTCGAGGGATTTCTCACCATGTGGGACCTGGCCGAAAAGACCGGTTCGTCATTCGCCTCCTGCGCGGCCGGCATGGCCGCATCGCCTGAGGTAGCCGACGCCATGCGTGAGTTCGTGGCTGATCGCGTCTGGAGCAACAACCCTCGGTTGGATGGTGAGGATGAGGGCGCCTGGCAACGGCGCAATGCACTGGTTGCCACTCAACTCATGGGCTTGGCCTTCACGCGCTACATCCTGCGCGTGCCGCCCATCTCAACGGCAACGCCGGCCGAAATTGGCGACTGGGTCGGACCGACCTTGGATCGCTACCGCAAGGAGCTCGGTTAACCCCGGCGCTTGCGCAGCTCGGCCGCCACTTCTTTGCCGTTGGCCTGACCTTTGGTGGCCTTCATGACCTCGCCGGTGAAGAAGCCGGTCAACTTGTCGTCGCCCTCGACGTAGCGGCCCCACTCATCAGGATGGGCCTCCACCACTTCTCCCACCACGGCCGACAGCGTGTCGGCGCCAAGGGCTTCAAAGCCCATGTCCTTGGCCACGGTCACGGGATCGCCGCCCCCGGACGCGAGCAGTTCGCTCAACACGGCCTTGCTTTGGGTGGCCGAGAGCGTTCCCTTGGCCTCCATCCCGATCAGGGTGGCGAAGGACTCCGGACTCAGCGCCTGACCGGCGTCCCCGCCTGATGCGACCTCGTTGGCCGCTCGAGCCAAGGCCAAGCCAGCCGGCGCCCCAGCTGCGGCCGCGGCGGTCACCAAGGCATCGAGCCCCAGGTCGACGACGGCGCGCACTTGATCCGCCTCGGCCTCGGTGGCCGTCCCGCCCAATACCTCGACCAGGCCACTTCGGCGATCGGCCGGCATCGGACCCATGGCGGCGCGCACCCGCTCCTGCCATGCTTCGTCGGGCACCAACGGCACCAAGTCGGGCTCGGGGAAGTAGCGGTAGTCGTTGGCCTCTTCCTTGGAGCGCATGGAATCGGTGCGGCCTCCCGCCTCGTCCCAGTGCCTCGTCTCCTGCGACACCTTCCCGCCACTCTCAATGAGGGCGATCTGACGGGCCACTTCGTAGTCAATGGCTCGACCAAGGGACCGCAGTGAGTTCAGGTTCTTGATTTCGCAACGGGTGCCGAACTCCTCGGTCCCCTGGGGCCGCACCGACACGTTGGCGTCGATCCGCATGGAGCCTTCTTCCATTCGGCCGTCCGAGGCGCCGGTGGCGATCAAGATGCCACGCAGCTCGGCGGCATAGGCCCGGGCATGGGCAGCCGATCGAATGTCGGGTTCGCTCACGATCTCGACCAGCGGCACGCCCGAACGGTTGTAGTCAACCAAGGCGTGATGAGCGGAGTTGATGCGCCCGCCCTGGCCGACATGGGTCAACTTGCCGGTGTCCTCTTCCATGTGGGCCCGCGTCACGCCGACGCGGAAACCGTCGGGTAGGTCCAGCCAGCCGTTCAGGTTGATCGGCTTGTCGTATTGGCTGATCTGATAATCCTTGGCCTGGTCGGGATAGAAGTAGTTCTTCCGCGAGAAGGTCGACGGCAGAATTTGGCAGTGCAGGGCCGTGCCGATGCGCATGGCCAGTTCCACCGCTTGCCCATTAATGACGGGTAGCGAGCCCGGCAACCCCAAGCAGACCGGGCAAATGTTGGTGTTGGGCTCGTCGCCGAAGGCATTGCGGCAACCACAGAACAGCTTGGTCACGGTGGCCAGCTCGCAGTGCACCTCGAGCCCGATGACTGTTTCCCATTCGGTGCTCATTTGGATCCTCCAATGGGCGCCGCCACTTCAAGCGCCCGTGCCACTCGAAATAGGAGTGCTTCACCGAGCGCAGGCGCCAGCACCTGCACCCCTACCGGCATCCCATCATCGCCGGATCCGAAGGGCACCGACACGGCCGGGTGGCCCGCCAGATTCGAGGGGATGGTGCAGATGTCGTTCATGTACATCGCCATCGGGTCATCGACCAACTCGCCGATGCCAAAGGCGGTCGAGGGCGCGGTGGCACCCAGCAGCACATCGAAGGAGGCGTAGGCCCGGTCGAAGGCTTGCATCACCATGGTGCGCACTCGTTGCGCCTGGGCGTAGTAGGCGTCGTAGTACCCGGCCGAGAGGGCATAGGTGCCCAACATGATGCGGCGCTTCACTTCGGCACCAAACCCGGCGGTGCGGGTGGCCGTGTTCATGGTGGCGGCATCTTCGGCGTCAATGCGCAACCCATACCGCACGCCGTCATAACGAGCCAGGTTGGACGACGCTTCAGCCGGCGCAATCAGGTAGTAGGCCGAGAGGCCGAAGGCGAACTCGGGCACCGAGACCTCTTCCACCTTGGCCCCGGCCGCCGACAAGGCATCGGCCGCTTGCTGCACCCGGGCCCGGACGTCGGGTGCGCAACCGTCAATGAGGTCACCGCAGACTCCGACCCGTACGCCTTCGACGCCGTGTTCCAGTCCCTCCAAGGTCGAGGGTGCCGCCACCGGCAGTGACGTGCTGTCCAGTGGGTCGTTCCCGGCCAGCACGTCGTAGAGCAATGCGGCATCTTCGACCGTCTGGGCAAACGGGCCAATCTGATCCAGTGAACTGGCGAAGGCCACCAGTCCGTAGCGAGAGACTCGGCCATAGGTCGGCTTCATGCCCACCACGCCGCACAGGGCCGCCGGCTGGCGAATGGACCCTCCGGTGTCGGAGCCCAACGACAGGGGCACGAACCCGGCTGCCACCGCTGCGGCCGAGCCGCCACTACTGCCACCCGGCACCTTGGTGATGTCGTGCGGGTTGCGGGTGGGTCCGAACGCCGAGTTCTCGGTCGAACTGCCCATGGCGAATTCGTCCATGTTGGTCTTGCCCAACATGATCCCGCCGGCGGCGTGCAACAGCTGCACGACCGTGGCGTCGTACGGCGGTCGCCAGCCCTCAAGGATCTTCGACCCGCAGGTGGTCTCGATCCCCCGGGTGCACATGTTGTCCTTGAGGCCGATCGGCACACCGGCCAGTGGCCCGGGGTCACCCCCGGCGGCCACCGTGGCATCGACGGCGTCGGCGCTGGCCAGCGCCTCGTCGCGCAACACGGTGAGGAAGGCGTGAATGCTGTCGTCCCGGGCGGCCACCTCGGCCAACGCGGCCTCGGTGACCTCGCGGGCCGAGCGGGCACCACTACGGACCGCGGCGGCGGTCTCTCGAGCACTGCTCATGTCGCTTCTCCGCCGATACGGGGCACCCGGAATCGGTCATCTTCGACCGATGGCGCGGCAGCCAGGACCTCAGCCCTGTCGAGACTTGGTCGAGGGACGTCTGGACGCAACACGTTTTCCACGGGGATCGGGTGCGAGGAAGGCTCCAGGTGCGACAGGTCCAACGCCGCCACATCGGCGGCATGCGCCAGCACGCTGCTCAGCTGGGCGGCGAAGAGTTCGACTTCGCGCTCGGTGAGTTCGAGTCGCGCCAGGGTGGCGACATACAAGACATCGTCCCGGCTGAGACCACCCGGCTCGTCCGAGCCGCTCATGCTCCCGTCGCCGGCAACAGCTCAGTGGCGAAGGCCACGGTCCGCGCCTCGATCTCGTCCTTGTCATAGTCCAGCGTGGCCACATGGAAACTGCGCTCCAACACGATGCGCTCCACCGGGCCCTTGACCTTCTCGGCCAGCCGATCGCTCGAGACGGGATCCACCACGTGATCCTGCGTGCTGGTGAAGAGGAGCACCGGGGAGACGACTGACTCCAGGTGAGCTTCTACCTCGGCGGCGGCACCAAACAGTGACTCGGCGGACCGTAGCGGCACCTCGGCGTAGGCCGACTCGACCGAACCCTCGAGGGCGATGTCGGAACCGATGCCCGGAATCGTCTCTTCGCCCGCGTCGAGCATGGCTTTGATGCCCTCGACCATTTCGGGTCCAGGCGGGACAACCAGGGGATTGACCAGAATCAGTCCGGCGATCTCGGGGTGGTGCTCCCCCAGCCAGACCGAAAGCGTGCCGCCCATGGACAGCCCGACGACCACGACGGCTTCGCACCGCGCCGCCAGGTCGACGTACGCCGATTCGGCGGCCGACGACCAGTCTTCCCAGCGAGTGGGCAGCATGTCCTCGATGGCGGTGCCGTGTCCGGGCAGCAATGGCATCTCGACCGTAAAACCGGCGTCGGCCAGGGCCACGGCCAAGCCGCGCATCGACTGGGGGTTTCCGGTAAAGCCGTGCAGGACGAGGGCGCCACGTGCGTCACCTGTGGCGGAATACGGCTCAGCACCTTGCAAAATGGGGGCAGTCACAACCCGGCATGCTACCGGCGAGGCGACTATCGTTCCGGCGGCCAGGGGGCTCCAGGTCGCATCTCGGTGGTCCCGGGCCGTACAACAAGCCGACAACAGAGGAGTATCGCAATGGCGTACCCGTTCTTGAGTGACGAGTGGTTGGAAGAAGCACGCAAGATCCGTGCCGAATTCGCCGGCAAGACACCCCCGGTCCCCCACGTCGTCCGCATGAACCTGGTCATCACCGGTGTGCCATTCGGCGAAGGAACCATTGACGCCCACATGGACACCACTTCGGGCGAGCTCGAGCTCGACACCGGACACCTCGAGACCCAGGACCTCAAGGTCACGGTCGACTACGTCACCGCCAAGGCCATTCTCATTGAGGGCAACCCCCAGGCCGGCATGCAGGCCTTCATGGCCGGCAAGGTCAAGGTCGAGGGCGACATGGCCAAGCTGATGGCGCTTTCAGTCCGCCCCTCCGGCCGGCGACAGCAGCGCCGCCGAAATGGCCGCCCGGCTCAAGGACATCACCGAATAGCACTCAGTCGATCCCCGGCTCAGGTCTCGTCGCCTGGGCCGGGGTCTCCTACATCACTGCGGTTTCGGGGACGTCCTGCCCGCGCAGATGGCGCGGCAGCGGTCGCATGAAGAACGCACACACGACCCCAACGCCGCCATTGCGCCGGCGACCCAGAAGCCAACCTGGAAGCTGTGCAGCAAGGCCGTGCTGTGATGGACGTTGGCCAACCCGGCGTGTCGGGAGATGGATTCCTGCAGCGTCAGCACGACCTGGATGCCAGCGACCTCGCCCACCTGCGTCGCCATCAATTGCGCCGCACTCATCACCCCGTATTCCGAGGCGGCCACCTCGTTGGCCATGGTCGAGGAAGTGGCCGGCAGCGCGACACCCATGCCCACCCCGGACAGGGCCAACGCCACCAGAATGATTCCAAGGCCCGATGACGGGTCCAGGGTGGCAAACAACACCATTGACGCGAACACCGAATACCGCCCCGGTCACGGTGGCGAAGCGCTCACCGGTCCGGACGGTCATGTAGCCGGCGATGGGCGAGCTGATGGCAAAGAGCAATGGTCGGGCGATGGAGACGAATCCCACCTTGGACACGCTGTAGCCGTACACCTGCTCCATCAGGAGGGGAAAGAGGAAGAAGCCACCGAAGTAGGCGAAGTTCGAAAAGGCCCGCATGCCCATGGGAAACATGAAGTTTCGTCGGCGCAGATACTTGGTCGGAATGAGCGGTGTGGCGAACGTCATCTCCCGTCGGGCGAAGACTCCCAACAGCACGACGGCGCTCACACGCCGAGACGATCACGCCGATCGACGTCCAGCCCACGATGGGCCCGATACTCAGCACCAGCATCGCCGCCGTCACGGCACCGGCCAAGCTCCAACTGCCCACCCAGTCCATGCCCGTCGGAGCCACGCCCGGGCTCATGCTCCCACTCGGCCCCGGCTCAACCGCCGGACCTCGATGCGCCCGCTTACGCGAGGGCAGGATCAGCGTCACCACCACGGCCGCAATCAGAACAAGACCAACTGGCCCCAGAACAGGGTCCGCCAGCCGAAGTACTGAATGACCGGCGAGCCCAAGGTCACGCCGAGCACCGGTCCACCAGCTCCGACGAGCGACCACCACCCCAGCGCTTTCACCCGTTCCCCCGGTTCGAACAGCTGGAGGATCAGGGCCATGGAGGCCGTGCCGGTGGCGGCGCCCTGCACTCCATCGAGGGCGCGGGCAAAGAGCAACATGCCCACGTCAGGAGCGGTGGCCGTCAGGACAGCACTGACCATGGCGCCGCCCAGTCCGAACAGGTAGAGCCGGCGGTGCCCGAAGAGATCACCGGCCTTCCCAAAGAACGGAGCGGCGATGCCGAAGGCCAACAAAGGACCGGTGGAGGCCCACGTCAAGACCGAGAAGTTGGTGTGGAAGTCGTTCTTGACCGTGGGGAGGGCCACCACGAAGACGGTGAAGGTGATGTTGAGCGACAAGAGGCCGGCCAACAGCGCGGTCAGCGACCACCAGCGGTAGCGCGGGCTACGAGCCGCTCGGGCCGAGACCCGCTGCGACAACAGCGCCGGCCACCGCAACTCCACCGAGGCCTCGGCGCCGCTGGCGCCCAACAGCACTCCGCCGGGGTCGGTCAGCGGGTCAAGCAGTGCCTCCGGCCGGTCGGGCGCCGTGCGCTCAGCTCTCCCTGCGTCCCCATCCTCCACCCGGGAGACCATACCGGGGTGGCCGATCAGGCTCTCCCGGTGACTTACCGCAGGAGCCGCTATTTGAAGCGGTTGAACCACCAGTTCGGATTGCGCCCGTGGGCGTGGAAGTGGTTCGGGATTTGGCGCATGATCCGATCGATTGACCATTCGCCGGCCCCGAAGCGAGCGTCCCCGACCAGGGACAACTGCGTCATCATGTGCTCGATCTCGTCGTCGGGTGGGACCGGTCCGTGGTGTTTCCACACCACCATGGGCACACCGCACACTTCGCAGTCAGCGACCCAGCAAATGTCGTCCTCGTGATGCCACTCTGAGAGTTTGGCCGCCTCGCACAGATCGCACTTGGGGTCGTAGGGCAGTGCCATCAGCGGGTGGAAATCTGGACAGACGAACCAACCTGGACCGTGGCTCCCTGCGGTGGCGTCGTGCCGGTCACCAGCCGGGTGGGATTGCCACTCACGCCCGAGACGACCAGGCCGGCTGCGGTCAAAGCCGAGTCAGCTTGCGCCACGGTGTCGTCGAACACATTGGGTACCTGCACCGTCGGTGGCCCACTGGAAATGGTCACGGTCACCTGAGAGCCGTAGGGCGCCATGGTTCCGCTGGCCGGTGAGGTCGAGATCACGTCGCCGGCCGCCACCGTGTTCGAGCTGGCCGTGGCCTGCACGGCGGTGAAGTTGGCCACCTGCAGTGCCGCCTGCGCTTCGCCGAACGTATAGGACCCCGGGATGTCGGGCACCTGCGACCGGCGTGTGGCCTTCGGACGGAACGATGGTGATGGTGCTGCCGTAGGGAGCTTTGGTGGGCTCCTGCACGTTGCCCTGCGACCACGAGATGATGATGGTGTTAGCCACGTTGTCGTTGTACTGCGGCGGGACGCAGTGGGCCACCAGGTGCACCGGCGTGAGCGCCGCCGCCGCCTGGGTGCAGTTCATGCCGGTCAGCGACGGCACCGCGACGTCCGGCTTACCGATCGACGGCACCACGTCGATGGTCGATCCCTGTTTGAGTACCTTGCCGGGAGCGGGCGTCTGGGACACGACCACACCGGTGCCCGAGCGTGATCGACTTCACCCCTGGCTCAATGTGCAGGGTGAAATGATCCTTGGCCGCCGTCGCCTTGGCCTGGCCGATCGTCTGCTGCACGAAGTTCGGCGTCGGGTGCGACGGGGTGAACGTGTTGGTCCCAAAGACCAGCACCGCCGCCGCGATCAAAATGGCGGCCAGCGCGGCAGGCGATCACGACACCGATCAGTTTCTTGCGATTGGGCCGCACGGTTGAGATCGGGGGCCCATCACCCAACACGCCGACGATGGTGGCCCCGTCGCGGCCACCCGGTTCAGCGTCGAAAAGTTCACCCGGTCCGGCCTTGGTTCCCACCGGCGCCTTGGCCGTGGGCGTACCGACCTCGGTGAGTTCGGAGACGGCGGGAGCTCGGAACCCGGCAATGGGCGACACGGCCGGGTGGTTCGGCGGCACCAGCGGGAGCGGCTCGGGCGCCGGCAGGGCACTGGCCAGCGCGCCCAGCCGGGCGGCCAGTCCGGCCGCATCGAGCCGGGAGCCCGGGTCGGGTGCGGCGGCACGAGCCAACACATCGTCCAACGGTCCGAGGCTGGCATGGGGCGGCAATGGCGCGCCCACCCGGGCCATCACGGTGCCCAGCGTCGTCTCGGCCGTGAACGGGACCTCACCGGAAACCGCTTCGTATAACACCAGGGCCAACGAATACACGTCGGCCCGTCCATCGACCTGTTTTCCTTCGGCCGCCTCGGGTGAGATGTAGCGAGCGGTGCCCACCATGGAGCCGACCGGTTCGGTCCAGGCCGCTTCGGCCAGCGCGCGGGCCACGCCGAAGTCGGCCACCCGTACTCGGCCTTCCTCATCGAACAACAGGTTCGCCGGCTTGATATCCCGGTGCACCAGCCCCCGGGCATGGGCATAGGCCAGACCCTGGGCCACCTCGGTACCCAGGTTGGCCGCCTGCGAATGACTGAGCCGCACGCCCCGGTCCAAGAGGTCGCGCAGCGATCCCCCGCCCAAGTATTCAAGGACCAGATAGGGCCCGTCGGTGTCCTCGCCCCAGTCAAAGACGCGCAACACATGGGGGTGATTGAGCGAGGCGACCGAGCGGGCTTCGGCGCCGAATCGCTTCAGGAAGGCTTCGTCGCTGGCCAGTCCTGGTTGCAGCACCTTGACGGCGACATGGCGCTGCAAGGACACGTCCTCCGCCAGAAAGACGTGGGCTGAAGCGCCAGTGCCCAGAGCGGAGAGCAGCCGGTAGCGCTTCCCAAGGACCCGGCCGATGGAATCAGAAATTAAGGGCATCGGGGCATCCGTAGGCTACTGATCAATAGGGCCACTTCGGTGGACACCCAACGGATCAATTTGGAAGTTGGCCCGATTCGAGCAACAAAACGAATCCATCAGCAGGAATAATCGGGATCTCGAGTTCCTCGGCCTTCTTCAACTTGCTGGCTCCGGGAGCATCACCGACCACCAGGGCGAAGGTCTTTTTGGACACACTGCCGGGTGACTTGCCACCCCGGGCCATGATCGCCTCTTCCGCCTCTTCCCGCGTGAAACCAGGCACCGCGCCAGTCACCACCACTGTTTTACCCTCCAGCGTCTGGTCTACACCTGTTGCGCCATTCTCGGCTGCGCCGGCCGATCCGTCCACCGGGTTCCTCCATCTGGACGCCGGCCTGGCGGAGGCGCTGAATCACGACTTGGTTGGTGGGCGCGGTGACGAACTCGGCCACGCTGGCCCCGATGACGGGGCCAATACCCTCAATGGCGGACAACTCGGCTGCGCCGGCCGACGTAATGGCTTCCATGGTGCCCATGGCCCGAGCCACCGCACGGGCCCCGGTGGGACCCAAATGGCGAATGCCCAGGCCGACCAAGAGGCGGCTGAGCGGCTGGGTGGTCGAGGCCTCAATGCTGCGCACCAAATTCGTGGCGGAAATGGCGGCGAATCGCTCCAGGCCCGCCAGCTGCTCGGTGGTCAATCCGTAGAGGTCGGCCGGGTCAGCAATGAGACCGGCCTGCACCAGCTGCACGACACGCTCTTCGCCCAACCCCTCAATATCGAGGGCGGAGCGTGAGGCGTAGTGCGCGATGCGCTGCACCCGCTGGGCCGGACAGTCGATGTTGGTGCAATAGGTGTCGCTCTCGCCGGGAAGGCGCACCAATGGTTCGGCGCACGACGGGCACGCCAATGGAAACGTCCACTCGGGCGAGCGCCGCTTCGGCACACCTGGGCCCTTCAACACCGGACCCACCACTTCGGGAATGACGTCACCCGCCTTACGCACCACCACCAGATCACCGGGGCGCACATCCTTGACTCGCACCTGGTCCTCGTTGTGCAGGGTGGCCATGCTGACGGTCGATCCGCTGACGAAGACCGGCTCCAGTCGGGCGAAAGGAGTGGCCCGACCGGTGCGCCCAATAGAGATCTCAATGCCCAGCAACTTGGTGGTGCGCTCTTCGGGCGGGAATTTGAAGGCGATGGCCCACCGAGGTGCCCGGGACGTGGCCCCGAGTTGCTGGTGCAGCGCGAGATCATCGACCTTGGTCACCACACCATCGATCTCGTAGGGCAAGGCATGGCGATCATGCTCGAGTTGGCGACAACGATCGATCACCGCATCGATGCCCTTCACCAGCCGGGCATCGGGACTGACTGGAAAGCCCGCCTTTTTGAGGAGGGTCAGCGTGGCCGATTGCGTGGCGGCGGGCCAGGCGCTTTTGGCTGGAGCACCCTCAATCAGGCCCACTTGATAGGCCCAGAACGACAGTGGTCGCTTGGCCGTGGCGGCCGGATCCTTCTGGCGCAGCGAACCGGCGGCTGAGTTCCGGGGATTGACGAACGTCCTCTCCCCTGCTGCGAGCTGTCGCTCGTTCATGGCCTCGAAGTCGGCCACCGGCATGTAGATCTCGCCCCGGATTTCCAGGACAGCCGGGTAGGGCCCGGCAGCCGGCTTGAGCTCATGGGGCACCACCTTCACCGTCATGACGTTGGCCGTGACGTCCTCACCCGTCACCCCATCGCCCCGGGTGGCCGCTCCCACCAACTTTCCGTGCTCGTAGGTGAGCGACATGGCCACGCCATCGACCTTGGGTTCGCAGGAGAAAGGGACCGTCTGGGTATTGAGGTCAGGAACCTGGCGCTTCAGTCGCTCAGCCCACGCCAACAAGTCGGCCTCGCTGAAGGAATTGTCCAGGCTCATCATCGGCACCCGATGGCGCACCGCTTTGAAGAGCCCCGACGGAGCACCGCCCACCGTCTGGGTGGGCGAATCCTCCGTCACTAATTCGGGGTGGGCCGCCTCAAGCGCGCGAAGTTCGCGCACCAGTAGATCGAACTCGGCGTCGGGGATTTCCGGCTCATCGAGCGTGTGGTATCGCTCGTTGTGGTAGCTGATGAGGTCGCGTAGCTCAGCGGCCCGAACCGAATCACTGTCGCCGGTCACGGCTACGCGGCGATGCCGGCGCCGACCACCGAGTCGGGTTCGGCGACGTTGTAGAGCGCAATGGTCTGGCCCGCGGCGACTGGGCGCTGAGGCACGTCGAACTCCACCACCAATCCCTCATCCGCCACGCGCACCGAGCAGGGCGCCGGCCGGCCGTGGGCGCTGACCTGGGCCACCGCACGAGCTCCGTCGGGCAGTGGTTCGTCGACCCACGTCATGGTGGCGTCGGACAGCGTGACGGCCGATGTCAGTGCTTCGGCCGCACTCCCGACGGTGACCCGGCGGGTCGGCATGTCGACCGCCACCACGTAGCGGCGCTGGCCGTCGGTGCCGTGACCCATGCCCCGGCGCTGCCCCACCGTCACCAGTTCGATGGCCTCGACTTCTCCGACGGACTCGCCGTCGGTGTTCACGACTTCGGCGGCGTGAAACTCGAGCTGGCGCGAGAGGAACCCCTCGCGGCCTTCGGTGCTGTTGATGAAGCACACATCCTGACTGTCGGGCTTGTCAGCCGTGCGCAGACCCAGCCGAGTGGCGTGCACCCGGACCTCGGCCTTGGTCATCTCCCCGACCGGGAAGGTGACCCGGGCCAGCTCGCCCTGGCCGAGCATGGACAGCACGTAGGACTGGTCCTTGTCGGCATCGGCACCGCGTCGGAGTTGGAAGGCGTCGTCACGGGTCACCCGGGCGTGGTGGCCGGTGGCCAGCACATCGAAACCGAGTCGCTCGGCCCGCTCCAACAGACGATCGAACTTGATGGAGCGATTGCACTCGATGCAGGGGTTAGGGGTGTGGCCCCGCTGGTGCGACGCCACGTAGGGCGCCACCACATGCTGGTCGAACTCCTCGGTGAGATTGAACACATGATGATCGATACCCAACTGCTGGGCCACGCGTCGGGCGTCATCCACGTCGGCCACCGAACAGCAGCCAGAATCAGAGGGGCCGCCCCACAGTTTCAGGGTGGCGCCCACGACCTCGTGACCCTGCTCGACCAGGAGGGCAGCCGCGACCGAGGAGTCCACTCCTCCCGACATGGCAACCATCACACGCATCCGACCAGTGTGCCACCCGTGCTCAGGGCTGGTGACGGAGCTGCCCCACGACCTCAGGCACTATGGCGAGGGCGCGATCAATATCGGCCTGCGTGGTACTCCGGCCCAGGGTGAACCGGATGGCGCCCTCGGACAGCCCCTCATCGAGCCCCATGGCCATCAGGACATGACTCGGCTGCAGGGCCCCACTGGCGCAGGAGGATCCCCCGGAGGCGCAGACCCCACGCTGGCCCAGCGCCACCAGGAGTTCCTCCCGTTCGATCCCGGGCAGACAGAGATGCAGATGCCCAGGCAGAAGAGGGACACCCGTGGGCACCGTTCGATGCGCGCCAGTGATGGCGCCCAGCAGCCCGTCGGCCAAGCGGTCGCGGAGGTCGGCCACCTGGCTTGTCGCCACCTCACGTTCTTGGTGAACGAGGCGAAGCGCCGTGGCCAGGCCAACGGCGCCGACCACATTCTGGGTGCCGCTCCGCCGCTCTTGCTCCTGCCCACCGCCGTAGT
This sequence comes from uncultured Acidimicrobiaceae bacterium, assembly GCA_963730785.1. GTDB lineage: Bacteria > Actinomycetota > Acidimicrobiia > Acidimicrobiales > RAAP-2 > Bog-473. The sequence goes on along the minus strand of CAVSTF010000006.1, from coordinate 117,826 downwards.
GCAGGGGTCGCAGGGCCGCCCGCGGGCCGACGGCCAGGACGCCCACCCCCACCGGTCCGCCCACCTTGTGCGCGCTCAGCGCCATGAGATCCGCCGTGGCGGTCACGTCGGCGAGGTCCAAAAAAGGCGCAGCCTGCACGGCGTCGGTGAAGACGCACGTACGGTCATTGGCCGCCCGCACCATCTCGCCTACTTCGGCCAGGGGCTGCACCACCCCGGTCTCATTGTTGGCGGTCATGACGGCCACGAAGACGGGCTGCTGCTCCATGGCCTTCTCGAGCGAACCGAGTTGGACGACACCAGCTGCATCAACCGGCAGCTCGATAACTTCCACACCCGACCGGGCCACGGCTCGACACGATTCGAGGACGGCCGGGTGCTCAATGGCACTGCACACCACTGACTGGGAGCGGCCTTCGTTGATGCCTTCGGACAACAGCCCGAAGACAGCCAGGTTGGCCGACTCGGTACCGCCCGAAGTGAAGACGATGTCCCGAGGTGGTCGCCCCAGGAAGTCGGCCACCACATCACGCGACTCCTCCAGCAACCGGCGGGCGTGCTGGGCTGGTCGATGGCTGCCGGTCGGATTCCCCAGTGGCTCGCGCTCGCGCGTCGGCCATGGCCTGCGCTACTTCAGGGCGCAGCGGCGTGGTCGCGGCGTGATCCAAATAGGTGGTCAGGCCCGACAGGTCAGGCAATCCACACCGACTTCACGTTGCAGAATTCCTTGAGGCCGACCTCGGAGAGCTCGCGCCCGATCCCCGAGCGCTTGATGCCGCCGAAGGGCAGCTCGGGGTTGGAGGCCACCATGGCATTGACGAAGACGGCACCGGCTTCAATTTCCTCAATGCAGCGACGCTGTTCGACCTCGTCATTGGTCCAGATGCTCGAACCCAGTCCGAAGGTGGTGGAGTTGGCCACCTCAATGGCCTCGGTCAGATCGGCCACCCGCTCAACGATGGCGACGGGGCCGAAGAGTTCCTGCTGGGCCACGGCCATGTCCTTGGTCACGTCGGTCAGCACCGTGGGCTCGAAGAACCAGCCGGGGCGGTCGGGGTAGGTCCCACCGCCGTGCACGGTGGCGCCCTGCAACTTGGCCGCATCAACCTGGCGCACCAACTGCTCGCGCTGGGCCTCGGAGACAATGGGGCCGACATTGGTGGCCGGGTCGAACGGGTCACCCACCACGAGGGCGGCCATGGCCTCGGTGAACCGGGCGATGAACTCATCGGCTATCGGCTCCACCACAATGAAGCGCTTGGCGGCGATGCAGGACTGTCCGTTGTTCTGCACCCGAGCCGTCACGGCGGTGGAGACGGCCTTGTCCAAGTCGGCCGACTCGAGCACGATAAACGGATCGGAACCACCGAGTTCCAGGACACTCTTCTTGAGCGAGTGCCCCGCCGTGGCCGCCACCGACACGCCGGCCCGCTCACTGCCGGTCAGGGTCACGGCCACCACGCGCGGGTCTTCGATGATGGCGGCGATGTCTTCGGTCTCGACGAACAAGTTGGTGAAGCAGCCGTCCGGCAACCCCGCCCGGCGGAAGACGTCCTCGAGGAACCAAGCCGTCTGGGGCACGTTGGGCGCATGCTTGAGCAGGCCGACGTTCCCCACCATGAGGGCGGGTCCAATGAAGCGAATCACCTGCCAGAGCGGGAAGTTCCACGGCATGATGGCCAAGACCGGGCCGAGCGGTTGGTAGTGCACGTAGGACGTGGTGGCGCTGGTGGTGATCACCTCGTCGGCCAGCAACGCTTCCGAGTGCTCGGCGAACCAGCGCAGCGCCATGGCGCACTTGGCCACCTCACCCTTGGCGGCGGCGAAGGTCTTGCCCATTTCGGTGGTCAGCATCTTGGCGATGTCGGGAAGTTCGCCCTCGAAGAGCTCGGCGGCGGTGATCAGATGGCGCGAGCGCTCAGCGAACGTCGAGTGCCGGTAGGTCAAGAAGGCATCGTGGGCTTTTTGCAGGATCTCTTCCACCTGCTCCGGCGTGTGCGCCTCAAAGGTTTTTTCGGTTTCACCGGTGGTGGGGTTAATGGTGACGAACGGCATGGGGCTTTCTACTCCTGACTCGACGGCACTTCGGAACTGAGGCCCAGGTGGTCGGGCAACGAACGACGCAGGAGCTTTCCGGTGGCCGTGTGCGGAAGATCCTGGGTGGCGAAATACGACTTGGGCCGCTTGTAGGGGGCGAGGTGCGCCGAGGCGGCGGCCCGCAGGGTGTCCTCAGCGACGTCGCCCACGTAGGCCACGCAGACTCGTTGGCCCCACTGGTCGTCAGGAACGCCGAACACCGCCACTTGGTCGGCACCGGGCACGGCGGCCAGCACGCCCTCGACCTCGGCCGGGTAGACGTTGACGCCACCGCTGATGATCAGATCGTGCCGACGGCCCGAGAGGTACAGATAGCCGTCGTCGCTGAGCCAACCCAAGTCCCCCACCGAGCACGCCGAGCCGCGCCACGCCTTGGCCGTCGCCTTCTCATCGCCCCAGTAACTGAAGCGGGCGAATGACGGCATGTCGCACCAGATCGTGCCCGAGCCGTCGTCGTCGGCGTCACTGGCGGCATCGGCGTCGCCCACCGGCACGATCGAGAGCGTGCGACCGGGTCGAGCTCGACCGACGGTGCCGGGATGGGCCAGCCATTCATCCGGCCCACAGACAGTGAACTGCGCCTCGGTCGATCCGTAGAACTCCCACACCTGGCCCGGGTGCACCCGTTCCATGATGGCCCGTTTCACCGACGGCGGGCAGGGGGCGCCGGCGTGCGCCAGAAAGCGCAACGAATCGAACTGCTCATCCACCCCGAGCTCGGGCAACTGCAAAAGGCGCTGCAGATGGGTCGGGACCAGGAAGGCGGTGGTGGGGCGGATGTGGCGCAGCGCACTCAGCGCGAGCCCGGCGTCGAAGCGGGTGAGGATCGCTAAGGATCCACCCGACAGCAGGGTGCCGCTGCAGAAGCGGACCGACACCGTGTGGTACATCGGCGAGCACACCATGTGAAGGTCGCTGGGGCCGAACTGCCAGACGGACGCCTCGTCTTCGAAGACCGCCTTCGCCGTGTCCTCGTCCCAAATGCCGGTGGTCACGCCCTTGGGGCGCCCGGTGGTGCCCGAGGTGAAATGCATGGGCCGGGTGAGCGGATAGGGCGACAGCTCCGTCTCCGGCCCCTCCATAAGGGCGGAGAGGGTGGCTCGGTCGAAGACCTGGACCGTCGGGGTGGCGTCGGCGACCAGGAGGTCGCGTTCGGCGTCGGTCAGGGTGGCGTTGAGGAGGACGGGGATCAGGCCGACCCGGGCCGCGCCGAGGACGGCGCAGATCAGATCGGCCGAGGACCCCAGGCTGAAGGCGACCCGATCGCCCCGTTGGCACCCCCGGGCCAGCAGCGCGCCGGCCGCCTTGCGTTGGGCCACTTCGGCCACCTCGGCCGTCAGCATCTCGATGGTGGCGTTCCCGGACACTCTGGCAGCGTACCGATCAACATCTACGAGCTGGCCGGTCCGTTGACTGACTGGCCGGCATGGCACCATGGCCATCGATGACCGATCCCAAAATTGCCGAGGCCACCGAGCTGCTCCAAGGCGCCCGCCGGGTGACCGTGCTGACGGGAGCCGGCATCTCCACCGATTCGGGCATCCCCGATTTCCGAGGCCCTAATGGCGTGTGGACCAAAGACCCCGAGGCCGAGAAGGCCTCCACCATCGACTTCTACGTGGCGGATGCGGAACTGCGAAAGCGGAACTGGCAAAACCGACTGACCTCGCCCATGTGGGAGGCGCAACCCAATGCGGGGCACCTGGCCCTGATCGAGCTGGAACGGTCGGGTCGGCTGGACACCTTGGTGACGCAGAACATCGACGGGCTGCACCGGAAGGCCGGGCATGACCCGGCCCGGATCATCGAGATACATGGGACCTCGTTGGAGGTCATGTGCCTGCGCTGCGGACACCGGGAGCCGGCCGAGCCCGTCCACGAGCGGGTACGCGGTGGCGACCTCGACCCTCACTGCCTGATCACCCTCCATGACGGTTCAATCTGCGGTGGGATCTTGAAGTCCGCCACCATCAGCTTCGGTCAGAGCCTGGTGGCCGAGGACCTGATGCGGGCCGAGTCGGCGGCCGCCTCGTGCGATCTGTTGTTGGCCGTCGGATCGACCTTGGGCGTCTACCCGGCGGCCGCGCTGGTCCCGACGGCTCGACGGGCCGGCGCGAGGGTGGTGATCGTCAATGGCGGACCGACCGAGCTCGATGATCTAGCCGACGTGGTGGTGCTGGGCTCCATCAGCGACGTCTTGCCCGTCTTAGTGACTCCCGGTCATTGAGGGGAGCGGCACGCGGCGGCGCCGAAGCGATATCTCGATCGAGGGCCTTGAGCCCTGCCGTGAGTTGTTCGGAGCTGGTTAAGCGGACTTCTCGGCCTTGGCCTTACGGCGAGGCTTGAGGGCAAACCACCAGATGCTGGCCATGGTGCCCACGATCCCGACGGCAGCTGCCACCGGCTTTACGACTTTTCGGCCCCCGGTCTTCGGCATGGGCGGAGACACTACCTGGCCCCGGTTGCTCGGTTCTCGCGGTAGGTGGTGGCGGCCGCTACGAGCGCGGCGAACGGGCGTTGGTCACGCCCCTCTTCTGGATGCCACTGCACGCCGAGCACGAAGCGGGCGGAGGGAAGCTCCACCGCTTCAATGACCCCGTCGGCCGCCCGGGCCGTGGCCAACAGGCCGCGTCCGAGCTGGTCAATGGACTGGTGGTGCGAGCACAGGACAGTCGGGTTGGCCCCGAACACCGCATTGGCCCGAGTGTCCGGGTCGGTTGACACCGCCACCTCGCCAAAGACCAGGGGGGCGGCCCGATGGGTCAGGCTGCCGCCAATGACGTCAGGCAGGTTCTGGTGGAGCGTGCCCCCCAATTCCACGTTCAGCACCTGAAGGCCCCGGCAGATGGCCAGCACCGGCAGATCGACCGCCAGGGCGGCGGCCAGCAGGGCCCGCTCGCTTTCGTCGCGCACCGGATTGACCCCACCGACGGTCGGATCGGGGGCTTCGCCGTAGGCCTCAGGGTCGACGTCGCCGCCGCCGGTGAGGATCAGGCCGTCAAGCGCCTCGATCACTTCGGCCGCTCCGGATCCCGGACCGGTGGGCGACGTGTGAGGTGGCGGCAGGAGCAGCGGCCGTCCACCGGCCGAGGCCACCAGTTCGTAATAGGACTCGGGCAGGACCGCCGAGCGTCGCTCCCAGTTGCCCCAGGCCGTGTCGGCCACGTAGGTGGAGATGCCGATGAGGGGGGTGGTCAGGCCAGGCCCAGCGTACAAAGGGTTGGACGCTGAGCTCGTCGTTCCGCCATCATGCGTCATGACCGGACGTGAGTTGATAGACTGCAGGGATTGCCGACGGATCGATCGACACCGTGGTGTTGGCCTTCCCCGATATGCACGGTCGCCCGGTGGGCAAGCGGGTCACTCCGCACTTCTTCGCCGAACACGTAGCGGACCATGGCATTGAGGTCTGCGACTACTTGCTGGCCGTGGACGTCGATATGAACCCGCTGCCGGGCTACCACTTCGCCAACTGGGACCTGGGCTACGGCGACATGGTGGCCACGCCCGACTTCGACACGGCCCGTCTCATTCCCTGGCTGCCCGGCTCGGCCTTCATCATCTGCGACCTGAGTGACGTACGAAGGCCTACCCATTGAGGTGTCACCCCGGCAGATCCTGCGCCAGCAGATCGCCCGGGCGGCCGACCGGGGCCTGACGGTGCAGAGTGCGACCGAGTTGGAGTTCTTCCTGTTCAAGCGAAACCTACGAAGAGGCGCAGCAGCAGTACTGGAAGGGATTGACGCCGCACTCCTCCACCATTGAGGACTACCAGCTGCTGCAGACGGCGCGCGAGGAGTACATCCTCAGCCGCATCCGCCATGAGATGTGCGCCGCCAACGTGCCGGTTGAATTCTCCAAGGGCGAGGCGGGGCGGGGTCAGCACGAGGTCAATGTCACCTACACCGACGCGCTGACCACGGCCGACCGGCACCTGCTCTTCAAGAACGGGATCAAGGAGATCGCGGCGCAAGAGGGCCGGGCCGCCACCTTCATGGCCAAGTGGACCATGGACGACGTCGGATCGTCGTGCCACGTGCACAACAGCCTGTGGGACCTCAAGTCCGGTGAGCCGCTCATGGCTGACGCGTCGCATGCAAGCGGGCTGTCGACCGTGGGACGGCGCTTCCTGGCTGGACAGCTACACGCGGCCCGGCAACTGGCCTGGCTGGCGGCGCCGACGCTCAACTCGTATCGACGCTATGTCCCGGGCAGCTGGGCGCCCACGGCCGTGGTCTGGGGTGAGGACAACCGCACCTGCGGCTTCCGGGTGGTGGGCCACGGCGCCGGGCGGCGCGTTGAGTCCCGAGTTCCGGGTGCCGACGTCAACCCCTACTTGGTGGTGGCGGCCTGCATCGCGGCCGGGCTCTACGGCATCGACCACGAGCTCGAGTTGGGCGACCCCTACCCCCGCAACGCCTACGAAGCCACCGATGTGACTCGCATTCCGTCGACCTTGGTCGAGGCCGTCGACGAACTCCGCACCTCTGAAGTGGCCGCTGAGGCCTTCGGGCCCGAGGTGCATCACCACCTGCTCAACACGGCCCAGCAGGAGTGGGAGTCGTCCAACCGCCACGTCTCGGACTGGGAGCTGGCTCGGAACTTCGAGCGGATTTAGGTCCCCTCAGGAGGTTGACCTAGTCAGCGTGCTCGCCGCTGACCTTGGAGCCGTTGAGGCGCTTGTGGATGGCCTTGGTCTCTTTGTAGAGGTTGATGAACTCTTTGAGGCGTTCCTTGTAAATGGCGCTGGCTTCGGGGTCGGGGGTGTACTCGGCCTTGACCTTCACCGACTTGGGAATGTCGGCCAACGTCAGATGCCCCAAGGCGAAGTGGGTGATCAGCCCGGCCCCACGAACGTTGGCCAGCACCGGGTCGGCGATCTGACGAATGGTGCGACCGGTGGCGTCGGCATGGATCTGCGACCAGATGTCGGAGTTGGCGCCACCGCCCACGAATGCCATGGAGTCGAACCGCTTCTTGCAGAACTTTTCGACCGCTCCGAGTAGCCAGGCCGAATTGAGGGCCACCCCTTCGAACACCGCCCGCACCATGTCGGAGCGGTTCGAGAAGAGCGAGATGTTGTGGAATCCCCCTCTGATTGTGTGGTCGTCCACCGGAGTGCGCTCGCCGTTGAGCCACGGCGTGAACATGACGCCGTGCGCCCCCACTGGCACGCCGGCCACGATGTCGTTCAAGCGGCCAAAGAAATCATTGGGCGCTGACGTGCCGGGGGTAAGTGGATCCTCGGGGAAGAGCATGTTGTCGCGGAGCCAGGTCAGGCAGGCGCCACCGGTCTCGTGTTCATCGGCCACCAGGTACCGCCCGGGTAGGGCGGAGGGAAAGGAGGCCACGTTGGTGAGGGCGTCGGTCTTCTTGAACGGCACGTGACAGCTGATCCAGCTGGAGGTGCCGATGTAGAGATGGGCATCAAAGTCGTTGACCGCCCCAGAGCCGACGGCGGCCGAGTGTAGGTCACCGGTGCCGGTGACCACTGGGGTGCCCTCGAGCAGGCCGAGTTCGGTGGCCGCCGTGCCCTGCAGTCCCCCGATGACCGACGCGGTCGGGGCCAACTCGGGCAGCATGGCCGGGTCCAAGCCGGCCAGCTCGAAAAGACTTTCGTCGTAGGTCACGTGATTGATGTCGCGGTTGTCCGTGACCCAGTGGAGGGTGATGGTGTCGTGTGAGGCCCGAGCTAATCCGGTCAGTCGCAAGTTGAGATAGTCCACCGGCTCAAGGAACACGGCGGTGGCGGCGTAGACATCGGGCCGTTGCTCGCGGAGAAAATGGATGTGCCCCACCGGGTCTTTACCCGACAGGCTCGGGATCCCGCCCGTCTTGCGCACCCAACGGGCCGCTTTCGACGGTGAGTATCCCTGCACGGTCAAGGCGCCTCGGACGGCTTCCTTGACGGAACTGGCACCTCGAGAATCGAGCCAGATGATGGACGGACCAAGGGCGACGCCATCGGCGGCGATGGGCACGGTGCCCGACCATTGAGCGGTGCAACCCACGCCAACGATGCGCTCGGGATCAATCCCGCTGTCACTAATGGCCTGGCGGGCCGAGCGGACCACGGCATTCCACCAGTCGTCCGGTCGTTGTTCGGCTCCCCCGTCGTCGGTGAGCTGCATGCCCACCGATTCAAAGGCATGGGCGGCGATCCGACCAGTGGCCGAAATGACTGCCACCTTCGGGCCGCCGGTGCCGAGGTCGACGGCCAGCACATAGGTGTCCTCGGGCTTGGCGTCGGTCAGTTCACGAAGCGCCGTCGGCGACACGGCACGCAGGGTCGGAGCGGTGGGATGGCGCATCCCGGAGGAGCGTAATCCTGCCCACGGCGTCCGACCCTGCGAACCCTGCCTTCGCTGCTCTACTCGGCCAGTGCGGCTTCAATCTCCAGCTCGAGCTTCACCCGGTTGCCGACTACCACGCTGCCGTCGAGCAGCGAGTGGTTGAAGACCACGCCGAAGTCACGGCGGTCGATCTCACCCTGGGCGGAGAAGGCCACGACCTTCTTGCCCTCGGCCATGGCGTCGCCCTGGCCCAGGTACTCCAGATCGAAGTCCACTGACTTGGTGACACCCCGGATGGTCAGGTCGGTCGTCAGCGTCCACTCGGTGTCAGTGACCTTCTTCAGACCCGTGCTCTTGAGGGTCAGGGTGGGGAAGTTATCGGCGTCCAAGAAGTCGTTGGTGCGCAGGTGGTCGTCACGCATCGACTGGTTGGTGTGGATGGTGGCCGTCTTGACCTCGGCCTGCACGGTGGACTTCTCGGGGTCTTCGGCCACCGTGAAGGTGCCGGAGAACTCACCGAAGCGGCCGCGAACCTTGGTCCCGACCAGGTGACGGGCGACGAACCCGATCTCGCTGTGGGCTGCGTCCACGGTGTAAACGCCGGGTGTGGGAAGGGTAACGGTGCTCATGGTTTTTCTCCTTTGTCATTGCTTGGTTGTTGCGATCTCTTACATGATAGTATCTGACTATACAGATACTTGTCAAGCAGATACTTTTAAATCAGATAACCACAAGTTCCTGATATATTTGGATCAGATTGAGGGAGCAATATGACTACCGAGGCCATCTTCGAAAAGGTTGAAGCGCCGTCGTCCCCTTGCGGAGTGCTGGCGCAGATTGATGACGAGCGGCTCCAGCTCATGGGCCTCTTCATGCGCTCCCATCGCCGCGTGACCGAGCAACTCGGTCAGGAGCTCGAGCAGGCAGTCGGCATTCCCCTGGTCTGGTTCGATGTGCTGATCCACGTCGGCGGCGCACCTGATGGCCGGATGACCATGTCCAGGCTCAGTGCCAATGTGGCCCTCACCACCGGCGGCATCACCCGATTGGTCGACCGTATGACGGAGGCCGGTCTGGTGGCCCGCGAGAATTGCCCGAGTGATCGGCGCAGCGTCCACGTGGTGCTGACCCCGGCCGGACATGAAACCCTGGGTCGAGCCGTCGGCGAACACATCAAGGGCATCGACCGTCATCTGATCGAGCCGCTCTCCGAATCCGATCGCTCCCTACTGACCGTGGTGCTGACCAAGCTCCTCAATCAGGGTTGCGCCTGACGAGCTAGCAGGACTCGGGATCGAGTGCAGCGAACCAACTCGCAGTGCTTGGCGCAGCTCCAGTTGCGGCATACCCTTTTGCGGTGATCAGCGGGGACAAGGGCTTACGCAGGGCCCGCCTCAAAACGAAGTCGCTCGTGATCTGGTCGTTGATCGGCCTCGTGCCGACCGTTGCCCTGGCCGGCGGGCAAATAGCCGTCATTGCCAATCGAGCTGACCAATACGGCAACCTGCGCACCAACGGTGTCACCGTGCCGGCGGTGATCACCGATTGCCCGACTGAGACCTTCCACGACAACAGCACCGGGTCGAACACCGACAGCACGACGTGCAACGCCACCTTCTACCTCAACGGCAATGTGGAGCAGGAGACGATTCTGGGCGTCGGGAGCGCGGTGGCCACTCCGCAAAAAACGACGCTGGTGGTGGACCCATCCAATCCGGCGGTCGACTACCTGGCTTCGGATGTCAAGAATGGAAACGGTACGGGCGTCGGTTCATTCTTCACATCGATCCTCGGCATCTTCGCCCTCATTTGGACGTTGCTCTGGCTCTGCTTCGCCGTCCCGGCGTGGCGCCGTTGGTGGCGAAGGCGATCAGACCTGAAACACACGTCCAAGGCGACGGCGTCGGCCAGCGGCTCCTGAGGCGAGGCCGTTAGGGCTGCTCGTCGGCCTTGCGCAGCCACGCGTGGGCGGACAAATCGCTCTCGGCATCGAGGTCGAGCACCGTGCCCTCGCCCTCACCCGTCCCCGACGTCACGTCGACGGCCAGTACCTCGTTGGCGATGTAGTCGAAGTAATCGGCAATGGAGTCGAGGCCGTCGAGCCACAGGTGGATCCGGTCCGACACATTGAGACCGCTGGTCTTGCGCAGGTCCTGCACCAGGCGAACCACTTCACGGGCCGTGCCGCGATGGCGCAGCCTGTCATCCAAGGTCAGATCCAGGGCCACCACTTCGCCGCCCTCACGCGATACCGCAAAGCCCTGCTGGCCGCGGACACGGAGTTGCACGTCGTCCGGGCTGAGCTCGACCACCCCGTCGGGCAGCTCGAGACTGATGGAGGCCCCGGATTCGAGGGTGGCCGCGGCGTCGACCCCATTGAGTTTGGCCAGGGCCGGCTTGAGGTGCTTGACCTGCTCGCCCAAACGGGGGCCGAGGGTCTTGAAGTTGGGCACCAGTTCGAACTCGAGGACATCGCCCAACTCTTCGGCCTCGTCAATGGCATCCACATTCAGCTCGTCCGACACGATCTCGCGCAGGATGTCCGGTGCAGTGGACGGCAGGAAGACCAGGGCTCGGGCCAACGGCTGACGCACCTTGACGCCGGCCTCACTTCGAGCGGCCCGACCCAGCGAGGTCAAGCGCCGGGCCAACTCCATTTGGGCCTCAAGGTCCGCATTGAGCCGACCGGCCACCTGGACCGGCCAGTCCTCCAGGTGCACCGACGATTCGTCATCGGCACCGACCAGGGCACGCCACATGGTGTCGGCGACGAACGGGCAGAAGGGGGCGAGCAAGAGCGCCAGTGTCCGCAGCACCTCGTGGAGGGTGGCCTGGGCGGCCAGTGTGTCGCCCTCGGGCGCATCGGCATCGGTGCGCCAGAAACGTCGACGACTCCGGCGGACGTACCAGTTGGACAGGTCATCGACCAGGGACGCCACGGCCGAAGCGGCCTCGAGTGGTTCGTAGCCCTCCAAGCCGGTGGTGACGGTTGCCACCGTGTTGGCCAGCCGCGACAGGATCCATCGGTCCAATGGCCCGCGCTCGGACTCGACCGGGATCGCCGGGTCAGCCGGATCGAACTCGTTCAGCGAGGCGTAGGTGGTGAAGAAGCTGTAGGTGTTCCACAGCGTGAGCAACGTGTCGCGCATGGCCGTGTCGATGGCCGCCAGGCTGGCCCGGGTCGGTGTCCAGGGTGAACCCTGGCTGAACATCCACCACCGCATGGCGTCGGCGCCCCGGGTGTCAAGGATCGACCAGGGGTCGATGATGTTGCCCAACGACTTGGACATTTTGCGACCATCGGTATCGATGATGTGACCCAGGCAGACGACGTGCTTGTAGGGACTTTGGCCGAAGACCAACGTGTTGACCGCCAAGAGCGAATAGAACCAGCCCCGCGTCTGGTCGATGGCCTCGGAAATGAAATCAGCTGGAAAACGGAATGCTTCCACCGAGCCCGGCGCATGCGGGTACCCGATCTGCGCCGCTGGCATGGATCCCGAGTCGAACCACGCGTCAATCACCGGGGTGACCCGCACCGCCAGCAATTCCTCGCCTGAGTGGCCCTCTTCTAGGCAGGTCGGGCAGTCAAACGTCACCTCATCGATGACAGGGCGATGGGGGTCGATGCCCGTGACGTCGCGGCCACAAAGGTCAGAAAGTTCAGCCAAGGAACCGATGCACGTGAGGTGGCCTCGCCCACAGCGCCAGATCGGCAATGGGGTACCCCAATAGCGATCGCGGGAAAGGGCCCAGTCCACGTTGTTCTCAAGCCATTCGCCGAAGCGACCGTCCTTGATGTGGGCGGGATGCCAGTCGATGCCCTGGTTGGCCGCCAGCAGGTCGTCCTTGCGCGTGGAGGTCGCGATGTACCAGCTGGGTTTGCCCCAGTAGATCAACGGCGTGCGGCAACGCCAGCAGTGCGGGTACGAGTGCACGTAGGGGTAGCGGCGGATCAGGAGGCCGTCCGCATCCAACCGATCGTTGATCATGGTGTTGCTGGCCCGGACGTCCTGGCCTTCCAACCAACCGATGTCCTCGGTGAAGCGTCCGTCAGGTCCGACCGGATTCAGCACCGGCAGCCCATTTTCCCGACCGATCTGGCGGTCGATCTCACCGAAGGCTGGAGCCAGGTGCACTAGGCCAGTGCCTTCTTCGGTGGTGACGTACCCGGCCGGTACGACTCTCCATCCGTCGCTCCCGGGCGGAGCAACCAGGTCATCGAAGGGTCGTTGGTAGTGCAAGCCGACCAGGGTCGCACCAGTGAACCGAGCAGAAATCCGATCCTTGGCGCCTTCGCCGAGCACGGCGTCGACCAAGTCCTCGGCAATGACCAATCCGTCGACCGCGGCGTAGGTGAGCTCGGGATTGACGGCCACGCCGGTGTTCGACGGGAGTGTCCACGGGGTCGTGGTCCACACCGCCAGGGCCAACCCGACCATTCCATCGCCATCGACCAGCGGGAAGCGCACGTAGGCCGACTCATCCTCTTCGTCGGTGTACACGCCCGGCTGGCCCAGCTCGTGACTGGAGAGGGCGGTCCCGCACCGCGGGCAGTAGGGCACCACCTTGACGTCTTCGTAGAGCAGCTCCTGGTCGAAGAGCTGCTTGAGGTGCCACCAGACGGACTGCACGTAGGAGGGACTCAGCGTCCAGTAGGCATCGTCCATATCGAGCCAATAACCGATACGGCTGGTCAGGCGCTCGAACTCATCGACGTAGGAGTAGACCGATTCGCGGCAGAGCCGGATGAACTCGGCGATGCCCACTTCGTCTTCGATTTGCTTCTTGCCTGTGATGCCCAGGCGTTTCTCCACCTCGACCTCAACCGGGAGGCCGTGGGTGTCCCAGCCTCCCCGGCGGGCCACGTAAGAGCCGTCCATGGCGTGGAAGCGGCAGAAAAGGTCTTTGTAGGCGCGAGCCCAGACGTGGTGCAGGCCCGGCATGCCATTCGCGGTGGGAGGACCCTCATAGAAGATCCACGGCTTGGCATCCTGACGCTGTTCAATGGAGCGCTCGAACACCCGGTGCTTGGCCCAACGGGCCAGCTCGCCCTCTTCGAGGGCGACAAAGTCGGTGTCGGGGGGTACGGGAGTAAACACAGTTTTTTGGGGTCCGACCAGGTGTGCTGGGACCCCCGGGCTTCACGCAAAGGATAGAGGCTGTGGAGCCTGTCCCAGGTCACAACCGGGTGACACCATGGCGGGATGCGCATTGATCCGGACCGACACGCACCCGAACTCGAGTCGATTGAGCAATATCTCGACTTCCAGCGGGCCACCGTGGTGCTCAAGACCGAAGGCCTCACGGCCGAACAGATGGCCACCAAGTCCATCGCCAGCTCCGAGCTGTCGTTAGGCGGGTTGCTCTACCACCTGGCCCTGGTCGAAGAGTCCTGGCTCGAGGTTCGCTTTGCCGGCCTACCGGAGCGGCCTCCGTGGATCGGTATCGATTGGGACGCCGATCCAACCTGGGAGTTCCGCACGTCGGCCGACCTGACCCCGGACCAGCTCCGACAGCGCTACGAGGAGGCCTGCGAGCGGAGTCGACAAGTGGTGGCCAACGCCAGCGGTCCCGATCAACTTTCGGTGGCGGCCAACCGGGACGGGATTCACTTCAAGCTCCGCTGGGTGTTGCTGCACCTGATTGAGGAGACGGCCCGACACGCTGGTCACGCCGACTTCCTACGCGAGGCCATCGACGGGGTGACCGGCGAATAATTCGCTAGACGCCCAACGGATGTAAGTGCCGCTGCTCGACGGCGGCCCACACGTCATCATTCATCGCCAACAAAGAGTCGAGCACGACGTCAGCCAATCCGAAGGCCGGATGATGACCTTCACCTGATTCGGGCACGGCCACGCAGGCCATGGACGCTGCCTTGGCGGCCAGTACGCCAGCCGGAGCGTCTTCCCACACCAGACAGCGGCGAGGAGGCGCTCCGAGTTTTTGGGCGGCCGATATGAATACCGCCGGGTGGGGCTTGCCGAAGGGCTCGTCCTCGGCCGAGTGAACCAGATTGAAATGCCGGCGCAGATCGAAGTGGCCCAGGGCGGCCTCAATCAAGCGGTACTGCGAGGAGGAGGCCACCGCCAGAGGTAACCCCCGGTCGGCGCACATGCCGATCGCATGTTCAGCCCCCGGCTTCAGCTCGCCCTTGGCCAGCAGCAGGGCGATCACCCGGTCCACGATCGACACCGCCACCTCGTCTGTCGTCAGGCCCGACCACGGGTACTTCTCGTGCCAGTAGGCCGTGACTTCATTGACGAACATGCCCTTGGTGCTGCGACACCCATCGGCCTCCAACGGGACGCCGAGGCCGCCCAGGATGTCGATTTCGGCCTCATGCCAGAGGATTTCGGAATTGATGAGGAGGCCGTCCATGTCGAAGATGGACGCGGCAAACCCCGCGGGGCCGCTCAAGCGTTCAGCGACGCCTCAATGGCGCTGACCACCTCGGTGCTCTCGGGCTCGACCTGCGGGCGAAAGCGGGCCACGACCTCGCCGGAGCCCGACACGAGGAACTTCTCGAAGTTCCAGGTGATGTCCCCGGCCGTGCCATCGGCGTCTTCCTTTTCGGTCAGCTCGGCGTAAATGGGGTGACGATCCTCACCGTTGACGTCGATCTTCTCCATCAGGGGGAAGCTCACGCCGTAGGTGGTCGAACAGAACTCCTGGATCTCCTCCGAGGTACCCGGCTCCTGCCCCATGAACTGGTTGCAGGGGAAGCCGACGACCGAGAATCCCTTGTCGGCGTAGGTCTTCTGCAGGCGCTCCAGACCCTCGTACTGCGGCGTCAGGCCGCACTTGGAAGCGACGTTGACCACCAGCAGGGTCTTGCCGGAGAACGCGCCGAGCGAGGAGTCTTCGCCTTGGAGGGTATGGACGGGAATGTCGTAAAGAGCCATGTCGCTGAGGATAACGGTCAACCCGGTCCACCGCTCCGCCAGCCCCGGATGCCTATCGGTGAAGGCCATGGAAGCCGTGGTCATCCGAGACGCCGAACTGCACATCGAGACTCGAGATGACCCTGCTCCGGGCAGCACTGAACTCTTGGTGGCGGTACACGCCGCCGGCATCAATGCAGCCGACCTGGTCCAGCGAGCTCGGTTTCTACCCCGCCCCTCCCGGATCGCCTAAGGACATCCCGGGCATGGAGTTGGCCGGCGAAGTGGTCGCCATCGGCAGCCAGGTCACCCGCTTTGCCCCGGGGGATCGTGTGATGGGTGTGGTCGGTGGCGGGCGCCCAGGCCACGCTGGCCGTCATTGACGAAGCCCATGCCCTGGTCGTCCCGCCATCGATGCCGTGGCCGGAAGCCGGCGGGTTTGCCGAGGCCTTCTCCACCGCCTTCGATGCCATTTTCACCCGGGGGAGCTGACCATGGGCGAGCGGGTCCTGATCAGTGGTGCGGCCGGCGGCGTCGGAACGGCCGCGGTACAACTCGCCTCGGCGGCCGGCGCCACCGTGGTGGCCACCGTGCGTGATCAGGCCCGTCACGCCGACGTGGCCGAACTTGGGAGCCACCATCGTCATCGAACCCGATGCCGTGGCCGACCATGGTCCCTATGACGTGGTCCTTGAACTGGTTGGGGCGCCCAGCCTCGACCAGCGCGCTGCCCCATATGGCCACCGAAGGTCGAGCCGTGGTGATCGGTGTCGGCGCCGGATCGAATTTGGATCTCGACCTCTTCCAACTGATGATGCCCCGCATCAGGATCGGCGGAGCCACGCTGCGGGCTCGCACCCGTACCGAGAAGGCCAACGTGGCCGAGGCCGTGACCCGCCATGTGCTGCCCCTGCTCGAAGCCGGTCGGCTCCGAGTACCGGTCTGCGACACCTTCCCGCTGGCCGAGGCGGCCACCGCCTACGAGCGTTTCAGTACGGGCAAGAAATTCGGCAAGGTCGTAGCTGACCAATTCAGTCAGGCCCTTTTGAGCTGGGCCCACTCCTCGGCCAACATGGCGTAGAGGATCTCATCGGTCCACTCGCCTTTTACGAACTCGTTTTCTCGCATGTGTGCCTCTCGGCGCATGCCCAACCCGGCCATCACTCGAGCCGAGGCCTCATTCCGGGCATCGCACTGGGCCTCAACCCGGTGCAATCCGAGTAGGTCAAATCCAATACTCAACAAGGCACGAGCCCCTTCGGTGGCGTAGCCCCGACCGGTGAACTCGGGCAATGTGGCGTAGCCAATCTCCCCACGGCGATGGACCTCGCTGCGATAGAAGAAGGTGAGGGCCCCGACGAACTCTCCGGTGGCCGTCAGCTCCACTGCGATTTCGCAGATGTCCCCTTCTGTCTCCAGCTTGTTCCGCTTTAGACGGCGCTTCATAGCGGCGCCAATGGCTCCCGGTTGCATCTGCTCCATATACAGGTAGCGAACCATGTCGGGATTGCTGTACATGGCGTAGACCGAGTCGGCATCGCTCTTCTGCAACGCCCGGAGCGTCAAGCGCTCAGTGTGAATCGGAAGGTTTGCCTTGGTGAATCCCACGCACCGATCCAATCAGAACGGCGCTCGACTGACCACTCGACGCGTCACAATGCAGCATGGACCATGACGTACTGAGCAGTCTGGATCACGAGCGGGCAACCACCGTGACTCGAATGAGGTCCTTGGAACACGAGCTGAACGAGATCATTTCCGCCGGAGAACAAAACGGCGACGACGAACACGACCCCGAAGGCGCCACCGTCGCCTTCGAGCGGGCCCGGACGATCAGCCTGCTGCAGGAGACCCGCCTCCACCTCGACCGCATTGAGGACGCTCTCGCTCGGGTGGTCAATGGCACGTATGGCACCTGCACCAACTGTCAGGGTGAGATCGCTCCGCCACGGCTGGCCGCTCGACCCGAGACGCCAACCTGCATTGACTGCGCCAGCCGAACCGCGTCATGACAGGACTGGTGTTCGCCACCGAGGATCCTCGAACCGAGGACGTGACGGCGCTCCTTACGGCACATCTCGCCTTCTCCCGAGAGACCAGTCCGGCCGAGCACGTGCACGCACTCGATGTCGATCGCCTCTTGGATCCTGCCGTGACCTTCTTCACCGCCCGGCGGGAATCAACCCTTATGGGCATGGGCGCCATCAGGGAGCTCGATCCGCGACCGAGCCGAACTCAAGTCGATGCACACCCAACGATCGGCCCGTGGCGAGGGCGTGGGACGGGCCATGGTGCAGCACCTGCTGTCGGTGGCCACTGATCGCCACTACACCTGGCTCGGATTGGAGACCGGCACCATGGACGCCTTCGCCCCGGCCAGGAATCTCTATCTGTCCGTCGGATTCACCGTCTGTGCACCATTCGGCGACTACACCGACAATCCGCACAGCACCTGTATGAGCATGCTGCTCAATCCACCGCCTTCAGTCCGAAGTTGAGGTCCAGGAACCAACCCCGGTAATGCGCTCGATGTCGTACCGGACGATGTAGCCAGGTGCCTTCGCTCCAGGGAACTCAGTTGTAGGCGACACGTAGATTTTTGCCAGGCGGTTGAGCAGATCCCACGCATCGTCGCTCGGCTCAACGGTTGCCCGCGCTCGGATGACGGCGTACTCGTTCAGGAACACGCCGGGCTCCCGGGGGGCGTCGAACGACAGCGCCACCCGCGGGTCCCGCTCGATGTTCTGCAGTTTCACTCGATGCGCCATGTGCCCGCTGACGAGGCCCCCGTCGTCGAGACCAAGCCAAATGACAGTGACCTGCGGACTTCCATCGGCGTTGATGGTGCTCAAGTGCACCATGGGACCCGAGGCGATCAAATCCCGAAGGTCGCTCGGCAAATCGGCCATGACCGTTATTCCTTGGGTGTCGCCACGAGTACCGGGATACGACGATCGGTCTTGGTCTGGTACTCGGCATAGGGCGGGTAGGCGGCCACGGCGCGCTCCCACCACTCGGCTCGCTCGTCGCCGTCGATCTCACGCACGGTGACCGGGAAGGGAGCAGGCCCATCCTGCAGGACGACATCGTCGGGAAACGCCTTGAGGTTGTGGTACCAAACCGGGTGCTCTGGTGCGCCACCTTTGGAGGCCACGAGGGCATACTCGCCGTCGTGCTCGACCCGCATGACCGGGGTCTTGCGAACCTTGCCCGTCTTGTTGCCCAAAGTGGTGAAGATGATGATCGGTAGGCCGGTGTCCAACAGCGTGTTGGCTTCGGCGCCGCCGGAGCGCTCGTACGCCTCAACCTGCTGGCTCACCCAATCGGACGGACTCGGTTCGTAGTCACCTTGAATGGTCATGCATCGGATACTAAAAGGCCACCCTCAATGTCGTTACGCCACACCCTGCGCTGAGCGCACCAAATGGCGCAGAAGTACCGCAGTGGTCACCGGACCGACACCGCCCGGCACCGGGGATCGCGCGCTCGCCACATCGTCGATGGCGATTCCGTCAACGTCTCCCACCAGTTTGCCGTCGGTATCAACGTTGGTTCCAACATCGAGGACCACGGCCCCGGCAACAATGTGGTCGGCACCCAGCAAGTGGGCTCGACCCACCGCGGCCACCACCACGTCGCACCGCTTGGTCACCTGGGCCAGGTCGGCCGTCTTGGAATGACAGACGGTGACAGTGGCATCGGCGGCCAGGAGGAGCAAGGCCAGCGGCTTTCCGACCACCGTGCTGCGACCGACCACCGCCACCGAACGGCCGGACAACGGCACCAGGTGGAAGGCCAACAGTTCCATGACCGCCTGAGCGGTGGCCGGGGCATACGAATTCAGCCCCATGGCCAATCGACCCAAACTCTCGGGATTGGCGCCGTCGATGTCCTTGGCGACCGGAATCTGAAGGCTGACCTCGGCCGCATCCACGCCCGCCGGGAGAGGCGTCTGTAACAACACGCCATGCACTTGCGGGTCGGCACCCACCGCCTTCAGGGCAGCGGCGACATCGTCGGCGCTCGAGGCATCCGGAAGCTCCACCACCTGGGTCGCCATACCGGTCTTCTCGGCCGCGGTGACGATCGACCTCACGTAGGAGTGGGTGGCCTGGTCGCTGGTGGCCACGACGATGGCGACCTTGGGCACGATGCCAGCGGCCCGAAGTCGCTCCGCCGAGAACGCCACCTCCTGACGGATGGCAGCCGCCAGCTCCTTGCCGCCCAAAATGTCGGTCACTGATGTACGGCCGCCATCACCCGCTCGGTGACCAGTCGGGCCTGCACCACGTCGGCCGCCGCCACTTCCAGGGCCTTGGACAATCGCGCCCGCTCGTGCTCATCGGAGATATTTGCTGCGTTTATGGCGATGTTGAGGGAGGCCGACGAGAGAGCGGCCTCCGCCATGGCCGACGCCACGCCGACATCGGACAAGACGTTGGGATTGGCGGTATCCACCAACTCTGACGCCGCCCCAACGATCAGCGCGGCCAGCTGGGCCGTCCGAATCGGTGGCACGGCCGCTCCAATCAGCGCGGCCTGAATGGCCCTGCGCCGGCTCACGTACCTCTTCCTCGGTTCCTTTCGGAAGGGCGTAGGCCGCACCGACCGCGGCAAAGGCCACCTCGTCCTCGTCGGCCAAAGCCAATGCCTGGATACGCCACTGTTCCGCCAAGGCATTGAGCTCGAGCATCCGCGATTCCCGGTCGGCCCACTTGCCACCGGTGGTGTAGATCGAGACCATGCCGATGAGTGCAGCCGCTGAGGCTGCGGCCACCGCAGCCACGGCACCACCGCCTGGAGTCGGAGTCCGGGCCGCCAACGACTGGAGCCACTCGCCGATCGGCACCTCGTCCATTAGGCAGTCAGGACGACCACGCCGGCATTGGCACCACGCCCGACGGTGTGCGACAGGGCCGCTCCAGCCCCTTCCACCTGTCGGGCCCCGCACTCACCCCGGAGTTGACGCACCAGTTCGACCACTTGACCCAGCGCCGACGCACCCAACGGCTCACCCTTGGACAACAGGCCACCACTGGTGTTGACCGGCAAGCGACCGCCCAAGGTGGTGGCGCCACTGGCCAGAAACTCGCCCGATCCGCCGCGTTCGCACAGTCCCAACTCTTCATAGGAGAGGAGTTCCCTGGCGGCGTCGGTGTCCTGGCATTCGACGACGTGCAGATCGTTGGGACCGAGTCCCGCCTCCTCGAAGGCGGCCGTGGCGGCCAAGGTGGTGGGTGACGGCACGGTGTCATCAGTGAGACCCGACAGCGGCGTGGACTCACTGAGCACGGCGCCCGGGAGATGCGACCGCAACACAGCTCCGGCCAACGTCACCGGCTTGGCGCCTGAGACCGACAGGTCGGACCTGGTCAGCACCACGGCGGCCGCCCCTTCATTGGGGGAACACAGCATGAAGAGGTGCAGTGGCTCGCAGACCACCCGGGAGGCCAGCACGGCTTCCGCCGTGACTTCCTTTTGATACATGGCGTCAGGGTTCAGCACACCGTGTTTGCGGTTCTTGACCACCACCTGGGCCAAGTGTTCTTTGGTCACGCCCGACGTCATGGCCAGGCGCTGAGCCCGCAATCCGAAGAAGGCTGGCGTGGCCGCCAGTCCGGCCTCTTCCTGCCACGGCTCGAAGAAGGAGGATCGAATGATGCCCTTGGGCATTTTCTCGGTGCCGAAGACCAGCACGGTGTCGTATTGACCGGCCCGGATGGCACCGGCGGCCAGCATGAGGGCGGCGCCACCACTGGCACAACCGGCTTCGACGTCCACGATGGGCATGCCCGTCATGCCGAGGCGACTGAGCACCTTGTGGCCGGTGGCCACTCCCCCGTAGGCCGTGCCGCAGAAGGCGGCCTGAAAGCCACCTTTGCCGATACCGGCTTCTTTGAGGGCGGCTCGCACCGCTATGACGCCCATGTCGGTCGTCGAGACCCCGTCGAATCGACCGAAGGGGTGCATGCCCACCCCGCTGATGACCACGTTCATGAGGCCACCGGGGAGAAGGCGTAGGTGATGACGTCGTTGCCCTCTTCGTCGGCATTGAGCACCACGACCTGCAGCTCCATCGACTGGCCCGATTGCAACACCGAAGGGTCGCTCTCAGTCAAACGAGAGATCACCCGGATGCCCTCGGGCAGCTCCACCACTCCGATGCCGAAGGGCGTCTCCCCCAAATAGCCCGGAGGAGGCGCCGTCACGGCTGTCCAGGCCCACAGTGTGCCGGCCGACGAGAGGTTGACGGGGGTTGGATCCTCGGCTGAGCAATAGGGGCAGGTGTCGTGGCGGGGGAAATGGTGCGACCCGCACTCCTGGCACTGGCTACCGAGGAGAACCGGTGTGGCGCCGTCGCTGAACAGCCCTTCTTTCACCATGACTCGCACAGCGGTCAATGTAGGTCAAGACCTCCTCAGGTGGCATGAGGACCGACGGGCGACCAGTCGGGCCGCAGAGCCTGGAGGGCCGCCAGCTCGGCCCGAGCATCGAGCAGGGCTTCGGTCAGACGGGCGCTCTCGCTCAGTTGTTCGTCGGATGGCGTGGACCCCGCTCGGCGCCGAATCGACGCCAAAGATTGTTCTCGTGCCTCCTGCTCCCGGTCGAAGATCCCCTGCAACTCGGCATCGGTCGGTGGCGTGGTTCTGGACTGGATGTCGCGCACGAGGTTGGCCCGATTGCGTTCAGCCTCAGCGGTGTCCAACGTCCTTTGCTTGCCGGCATCTATCCGAGCCAACTGAGCGGCCAGTATGGCGTCGTGGTCGATCTCGATCTTCGAGTGGTCCGTGGGGTCGTAGCGAACCGGCACAACCTGGCCGGTATCAATGAAGGCCCCAAACACACGACGCCGAATGTCCACCGTCGAGCCATCGGGGAATTGGACGCTCAACTCGACGTGGTATTGAAAAGGCGCTGAGCCCGGTGGCGCTCCGGGATTCCCGGACCACGTCACGATGGCCTGCGCCTGCGCTCCCTCCGCCAACAGCTTGCGCTTGCCGAACACGTACGGAAATCTACCTTTCAGCCGCCACCTAAGTCTCCCCGCTCTACTGAGGAAGCTCCACCAACTCGAGGGCGTCCATCTCCCAGAAGGCTCGCAACCAGGCCAACTTCCCGGCCCCATTGGACTTGTAGGTGTAGACGCCGTGGACCATGGCCTGGTGGGTGCCGCCAGCCAAGGTGGTCCGAATTATGCCGACGTCGGCCACTTCGTCACCACACATGTACGACTGCTGAATCTCGAAGGAGATGGCTTCGGCGGAGGCGATCACCGTGTCGTAGAACGCCCCGATGGCCTCCTTGCCGTGATGGCCCTTCCCTTCCGGGTCGAAGGCCGACGGTCCGATGGGATCCTGCACGAACGCGTCGTCGGCGAACAAGGCCAACCACGAATCCTTGTCCCCAGCATGCACCGCCGCCCGGGATCGAATGGCCAGTTCCCGTACGCTCAACGTGTCGTCGCTCATCAGCGAGTCTTGGCAATCACGTTGTCGGCGAATTGCTGCAGTGCATCAATTTTGGTCTGCAGTGTCTCGGTGTCCTGCTCCTTGACGTAGGGCCAACGGAATCCCACGATCACGTCCGTAACTCCAAGATCCTCCAGCCGACGCACGCCGCTCGGGCTGTAGGCGTCCAACGAGATCACATGGACCTCGAATGGCTTGTCCTCGGTGCCGTGTTCCTTGCGGAGTTCAGCGAGGCGCACCAGCAACCCCGGCAGGTCAGCCGGATCACCACCACCGTGCAACCAACCGTCGCCACTGATGGCGGCTCGACGCAACGCCGCTTCATGGTGGCCACCGATCAAGATCGGGACGGGCACGGTCGGCGTGGGGCTCATTTTCACGGAGGGGAGGTCGTACACCTCGCCATGGAACTCGAAGAAGCCACCGGCCATGAGGCCACGAATGACCTCGACCTGCTCGTCCATGCGCTTACCGCGGCCCTCCCAAGGCACTCCGCACACCGTGTAGTCCTCGGGCCAAGGGCTGGTGCCGATGCCCAGCAGAAGCCGGTTATTGGTCAGGACGGCGGTGGACGTCACCTGCTTGGCCACCAGCACCGGCTGCCGTATGGGTAGCTTGACCACGAAGGTGACGAAGCGGAGGTTCTTGGTCACGGCGCCCATGGCGGGAATGACCGAGAACGGCTCAAGGAAGGGCTTGTCCTCGAGAAACTCCCGGGTGCCATCCGGATTGAAGGGATAACGGGTATCCGATTCCTCCGGATAGCAAATACTGTCCGGCACCACCATGGAGTCGAAGCCCGCCGCCTCCGCTGCTTGCGCCAGCGGCAGGTAAAACGACGGATCAGTCATCGACTCGGCATACGAGAAGCGCATGTCACCCCCAACAGAGACCAGATAGGAAGAATTCGCAGTCCCCGCTTACTATGCGGCTCGTGCCCGCTCATCCTGCCAGCACCGAAGGCCCCGGTCACAACTTGCCCACGGCGAGGACATTGCCGTCCGCCTACCCCTGGGCCATGGACCTGTCCCTCGATGATCTTGAGCTGCAGGCCAGGCACATCATCGGTGAAATGGCCTACGCGTATTACTCCGGTGGCGCCGACGACGAACGCCTGCTCACCGGCAACATTGAGGCCTGGTCTCGCTGGCAGCTGCACCCCCGGGTGCTCGCCGGCATCGCCGAAGTCGATACCTCCACCACCCTCCTCGGCACACCGGTCAGCTCACCGGTCGTCATTGCGCCGACCGCTATCCAAGGATTGGCCCACGCGGACGGTGAGGCCGCGACCGCTCAGGGAGCAGCGCAGGCCGGTGCGCTCATGATCCTCTCGTCCCTGGCCACCTGCGCCCTCGAGGACGTCGACGCCGCGGCTCCGGGCTCCCCCCGATGGATGCAGATCTACATTTTGCGAGATCGGGGTCGAACCAAGGATCTGGTGCAGCGCGCCGTAGCCCACCACTATGGGGCACTGGTGCTCACCGTCGATGCGCCGGTATCCGGACTTCGCCTCCGGGAGCTGCGCGGTGGAGTCCATCTCCCCGACGACCTGGCGCTACCCAACCTGGCCGGGGGCAGCACCGAGAGTGCACGTGAGGGCGGGTTCATGGCCGTCGTCACCAAGGAGTTCGAGCCCGCGCTGACGCCGGATGACATTGGCTGGCTGGCCGCACTCTCCGATCTGCCCGTCGTCGCCAAGGGCGTACAGCGGGCTGACGATGCCGTTCGCTGCGTGGAAGCCGGTGCCAAAGGAATTGTGGTGTCGAATCATGGCGCCCGTCAGTTGGCCGACGCGCCGGCAACGGCCGACATCCTGGCCGAAATCGTCGATGCCGTGGCCGGTCGAGCCGAGGTCTACGTCGACGGCGGCGTACGACGATCACCTGACGTGGTCAAGGCCCTCGCGTTGGGCGCCCGGGCCGTGTTGGTGGGGCGACCATCGCTGTGGGCCCTGGCGGTCGGCGGTGCCGATGGCATCTCGGGCCTGCTGGAGTGGTATCAATCCGAACTGCGGCGCTCCATGGCGCTGTGCGGCTCCGCCACCATTGCTGACATCGACCGCTCATTGGTTCGACGCAGCCCCGAACGGTCGAAGTAAAAAGGAAAGATATGACATCAGTTGCGACCTTGGTGGCAGCGAGGGCCGAAGACGATCGTCCCGGCGTGCTGTCGGCGATGGGCCAATGGACTTGGCGCCAAGCGGTCAATGAAGGGGCGGCCCGAGGTGCCTTGGCCCTATCGCTGCACCAGAGCGGCCCGCTCCATGTCGGCGTTCTCCTTCCCAATGGGCCGGAGTACCTGTTCTGGCTCAATGGCGCCGCCTTGGCCGGCATCGCCATTGTCGGCGTCAATCCGACCCGAAAGGGCGACGCCCTGGCAGCCGACATCCGTGCCACCGACTGCTACATGATCGTGACCGACGATGAGGGGGTGGAGCTCATCGAAGGACTCGACCTCGGCTTCGATGCCGGCCACATCCTCAATATCGACTCGGCCGACTTCCAATCACAGCTCTCTGCCTTCGATGCCACCGACCCCGGCGCGCCCGCTCGGGCACTCATTGCCAATGCCGATCAGGTCGAAGATGACGTCGCTCTTTCAATTGATCTTCACCTCCGGCACCACCGGCAACCCCAAGGCCGTTCGGTGCACCCAGGGGAGGTTGGCCGGCATCGCCGAAGTCGCCGCACCTGGCTACGGCTACACACCCGACGACGTGTGCTATTGCCCCATGCCCCTCTTCCACGGCAACGCCCTTATGGCCCTGTGGGGTCCGGCGGTGATGGTCGGCGCCGCCATCGCGGTCCGACCCCGCTTCAGCGCCTCAGAGTTCATGGAAGACGTCCGTCGGTTCGGAGCCACCAAGTTCAGCTATGTCGGCAAGGCCATTGCGTACATCCTGGCCACACCGGAGCGACCAGACGACGCCGAGAACACATTGCAAAGCGCGTTCGGCACTGAGGCGTCGGTGCGTGATCGCAGCCGGTTTCGCAAGCGGTTCGGTTGCTACCTCATAGAAGGCTACGGACAGAGTGAAGGTGGAGCAGCCATCAATCCGGTTATGGGCATGCCAGCCGGCGCTCTCGGCAAAGCCGTCGACGGCGTCGACTTGGCGGTGCTCAATGCAGAAACGCTCGAACAATGTCCACCAGCACAGTTCGACGCGGACAAGCGGCTCCTCAACGCCTCTGAGGCCACCGGCGAATTGGTCAATCGAAGCGGTCGCGGCAAGTTCGAGGGCTACTACAACCATGAGAGCGCCGAACAGGACCGACTGCGCAATGGCTGGTACTGGACCGGCGACCTGGCCTACGTCGACGAGGACGGGTTCATTTACTTCGCCGGACGATCCGGCGACTGGCTCCGAGTGGATTCCGAAAACTTCGCTGCCGGCCCCGTGGAGGCTGTGCTCTCTCGCAATCCCGACATCGCCGTGGCAGCCATCTATCCGGTGCCGGACACGGGATCTGGCGCCGGCGACCAAGTAATGCTGGCCATGGAGCTGGCGCCGCATGTCGAGTTCGACCCGGCGTCCTTTGCCGAGTGGCTGACCTCACAACCGGACCTCGGCCTCAAGTGGATCCCTCGGTTTGTCCGGCTCTCGGATTCACTCCCTCAGACCGGCACCGGCAAGGTGACCAAGGTCGAACTCCGAAAAGAGGCCTGGATCTGTGACGATCCGGTCTGGTGGTGGCCCTTGGGTACGTCCAAGCCCGAATATCGAGTGCTCACCGATGACGATCGAGCCATGCTGGCTGCTGGTCTCGCCGAACACGGTCGGCCGCCCATTACCCCAACGACAGCGAGCTGAGCAGCTTCGGGATTTCCGAGAGATCGCTTACCCGATAGGCGCCTGCCATCAGTTCGGGAGGTTGCGACTCTCCTCGCTCCTCGGGTCGCCAGACGTGCACCGCGGTCATGCCCAATCCGCGTGGGCCTTCAACGTCGGGGCGCCATGAGTCCCCGACAAACACCACCTCCTCGAACGCCACCCCAAGCTGGTCGATGGCATGCTGAAAAATGGTGGGGTGTGGCTTACGGGCACCCGCCCGAGCCGAGGTGACCGCTGAATCCACCAAGGAAAGCAGTTCAACCTGCTCCAGGAAGGAATTCAGCTCCCAACCCCAATTCGAACAGACCCCGATCAACCAGCCGCTCTCTCGAAGCGCCATCAAGGTTGACGCTGCCTCTGGGTAGGCCACCATGGCATCTCTGTCCGAGACACGGAGCGCCTCAACGATGCGGTCCCGGTCGCCTTCCGCCACTTCACACGCGGTGGCGAGGTCATTCAGCCGGCTGCGCACCCAGGCTTCATAGGTAGTGGCGTCAACTGAGTGTTCAGCGTGGGCGACGCCGTCATAGCGGTCGAAATAGGCGGTCAGGATGTCGTCGCTCAGCTGGTAGCCGTGGGCGGCAAAGACGGCCGGGTAATTGGCGTCATGCCGATCCTGCCAGCGAGCCAAGGTGCCGTAGAAGTCGAAGATGACTGCGCCCGTCATTCCCCCAGTTTGACGCCTCGAAGTGCGTGAACAGGACAGACGGGCCCGAGCGGTAATACTGCTTGGCGCCATGAGCGAAGGAACAATCGAACAGGTGGACACGGCCAGCACGCCTCCGGCGGAGGACGCCAAGCCCAAGCGCTCTCGCTGGCTGGTCGAGGGCGCGGTGATCATCGCCGTGGCCATTGTCGTGGCCGTCCTGCTCAGGACCTTTGTGGTCGGAACCTATTCGATTCCCTCGGGTTCGATGGAACCGACGTTGAACGTGAACGACCGCATCCTGGTCGACAAACTCGCCTACCACTTCCATTCGGTGCATACCGGTGATGTGGTGGTCTTTACGACCCCCAAGGACGAGCACTGTGCGGGTCCGCCGGTCAATGATCTGGTCAAGCGTGTCATCGGACTGGCGGGACAGACCATCACCCTGTCGGACGGCCAGGTGTACATCGATTCCAAACTGCTGGCGCAGCCATGGCTACCGGCGGCGGTACGCCACCAGACGTATCCAATTCCAAGCGGGGCTCCTTATGGACTGAACAAGCCGTACCGCGTGCCCGCCAACGAAGTGTTCGTCATGGGCGACAACCGGACTGAGTCCTGCGATAGTCGGTACTGGGGTCCCATCAAGACATCAACCATCGTTGGCAAAGTCGATGTCCGCTTCTGGCCCCTCAGTCGATTCAAACTCTTCTAGTTCATTCTCGATTTAGCGACGTTCGACGCGCCAAACCAGGCGCAAACCGGTCCAGGTGTCGTCAATGGCACATACCTTGTTGTCCACCAACCCTCGCGGCAACGCCACCGCTCGCACCACGTCATCGGTGATGTCAGTCGTGAACCCGGATGCCTTTTTGGGCCAGGCGATCCACAGGCCGCCATTGGGGAAGATGACCTTCTCGAGCGTTTCGATTCGACGCTCCAACTGGCGCCGCTCCGTGAAAAACGCCACCGCTACGTCCACCTTCCCGCGAGCCTGGCTTTTTACCTGCACGCCGGAGGGCAAGTCGGGAAACACGCCGGGGGATGCCGCATACAACAACAGTGTCGAGGGATCCTTAACACCGAGCTTTTGCAAGAGGGGCGTTCCGCTGTATCCGGCCACGCACTAGGAGTATCACAAACGGGTGGGCAGTCCCATGGGGGCTGTCGTCTAACTGAACAGGTCAAACTTGTCGGATCAATTCTTCTGAGAATCGACTATTTCCTAGTAGAGATTCCGCCGGGAATGGTCCCTTCTCCTGTGTGAGACTTTTCGGCATGAGTGATCCGAATGACGACTTCGTCCAGCTCTGGTCGTGGTTTGCGACCCACTGTGAGGCCACCTCTCCGCTCTATCAGCGCGTCTGCAGTGCGGTGGCCGAAGACCAGGAGCTGCTGGACTTCGTGCGCTCCGCACCGCCGGCGGCGCATCTCCCCACCTCTCTGTTGGCTGCCGTGCACTATCTGGTCCTTGACGGCGTTGACAGCCCGCTGGTCGATATCTACGCCGGAAGAGTGGATGCCGATCCTGGCCCTCCCTTTGTGGAGTTATGCCGAACCCATCGCTCCGAACTCATGGCCTTGCTCTCCAGTCGTCAGATCCAAACCAACGACTGCGGCCGCAGTGCCTTGATCGGACCGGGTTTGACGTGGCTGGCCAAACGGTTGCCACAACCCATGGCGCTCATCGACGTCGGCGCCAGTGCCGGGATTAACCTGCTCTGCGATAACTACCTGCTGGACTACGGTGCGCACGGCACGACCGGGCCATCTGACTCATCGGTACATGTGACGTGTGAGGTATTGAGCGGTTCACCCCCCATCGCCACTCACCTGCCGACCCTGATCGATCGCATGGGTATTGACCGATCCCCGATCGATCTGACAAATCCAAGCGATGCCAAGTGGCTCTTGGCTTGTGTATGGCCCGATAGCGGTCGCACCGAACGTGTGGCCGCCTCCATCAAGGTGGCTCAATCCAATCCACCCAGAGTCATCGCCGGAGACGGCAACGACGTGCTCCCGCAGATGCTCAACGAACTGGCGAACGGTTGCGCCGCCGTGGTGATGACCACGTGGGCCTTTGCGTACTTCTCCCTTGAGGATCGCCAGCGATTCATTCAGATTCTGATTGATGGCTCCCACCAACGACCGATCGCCTGGTTGAGCGCCGAAGGTGCAGCCACGGTTGAGGACTTTGCCGCTGAAGCAACCGCTGGCCACGAACATTCGGCGTCCGACATCCTGGGCGCAGTCATTTTTGACAAGGGCGAGCGCCGGGCCGAACTTCTGGCTTACGTCCAAGAACATGGCAACTGGATGCACTGGCAATCAGCAACTTGATGATCGGATTGCCATTAGCGTTTCCATGTGCGCGTGGGTCTGGTCATCCTTCCCACCGATCGGTGGCCCGAAGCTCGTCGACAATGGGAATGGGCCGACGACGTCGGGTTTGGCACCGCCTGGACCTACGACCACGTCCGCTGGAGCGGCATGCCCAACGGTCCCTGGCACGCCGCCGTTCCGGTCTTGGCTGCCGCGGCGGTGGTGACCCAGCGCATCAGACTCGGCACGCTCGTGGCGACCCCGAACTTCCGGCACCCGGTCACGTTGGCCCGCGACGTACTCGCGCTCGACGACCTGAGCAACGGCCGCTTCGACCTCGGGATCGGACCAGGGAGCCAGGGTCCTGATGCCACCGCCCTCGGCAACGTTCCCTGGGATCCAGCCGAGCGTATGGACCGGTTCGCCGAGTTCCTTAGTCTTCTCCGGACCATCCTCAACGGAGATGCCGACACCCGCACCGATTTTTCAGGTCGGTTCTACCGCGCCGATGGTGCGCCGAGCACTCCCGGCAGCGTTGCAGTCCCCCTTCCCTTTGACCGTGGCGGCTGGTGGACGGAAGGGGCTCGGCTTGGCTGCCTCCCTGGGCGCTCAATGGGTCACCATCGGTATCGCCGGTACCGGACCGCGGACTCCCGAGACGATTCTCGACGCGGTGCGCCAACAGTGCGAACTGCTCAATGAGGCCTGTGTAGAAGTTGGGCGCGAAGTTTCCAGCCTGTCCAAGGTCCTGCTGTGGACCCCAACCGAGAGCACCATCTCGTCACTCAATCAATTTCAGGAATTGGCGGCGCCCTACCTTGATTTGGGATTCGATCAACTGGTCGTGCATCATCCGGCCCAGACTGGTCCCTACGGAGGGTCAGTCAAAGCATTCGAGGAAATCGCTGCGCACTACGCAATCGAATCCGTTTGAATTTTCCTCAGTCAGATGAAGTCAAGTGCGACTCAAGTTCGGATCGCACTGACTCGGGCTCAACTCGCCCGACTTCGATCCGTTCGCTGCCCACCCACGACGCTGCTTCGACGATGGCCTTCGCCGCGTGGCGAACCGCACCGGGCTGCTCCATGGTCACTTGCTTGGCCAGAAAGGTTGAGGCATCTCGGCCGGGATCAACCAATCCAACGAATTTGGTACCGGCCAGAATGGGCATGGCGAAGTAACCGAAACGGCGCTTGTGGCTCGGCGTAT
Organism: uncultured Acidimicrobiaceae bacterium; assembly: GCA_963730785.1. GTDB lineage: Bacteria > Actinomycetota > Acidimicrobiia > Acidimicrobiales > RAAP-2 > Bog-473. The sequence goes on along the minus strand of CAVSTF010000006.1, from coordinate 87,064 downwards.
AGGCCTCGAGCCGATGGCGGATCCCGAAGAGTCGTTCTGCTCTCGGCCGAAACCAGATCAACGAGTCAAAAGGCGAAAGGAGCATTGTCCTCCCGGTGACCCGACGGCTGAGCACATCGAGCGCACCTGGACCAACAAAGGCTGTCTGTTTCCAGCCTTCGACTCCGGTTGGCTCCAAATTCAGATTGGTCCATGACACTTCGCACGAGGGCCTGCGGCAGGCCGTGGTAGGCCGCCAGGTCAGCCACGGTCGCCACGCCCATCGCGCCACCCGCTGCGTTGACCAGACGCACAGCACACTCTTCGTCCGAAAACTCAATGCCTTGCAGTTCAGTCGGAATGGCCCGTTCCGCCAGGTCATACACCCGTTGAAAGCCGCGACGTTCCCGGCAGACCAACTCACCAATGTCGAGCAGCCATTCGGCGGCGATCTTGATCTCCGACCAGTCCCACCAGACCCCGCCCTTTTTGGCTCCGCCAAGCTCACGCGCGGTCAGCGGGCCTTCGGAGCGAATTTTGGTGATGACGTCTCCACAGCTCTTGGCCATGTCCTCCAGGAGGTGCCAGCGCTTGCCCTTGGCGATGAAGGCTCGCCGCCTGAACGCATAGCGAGGCCAATCCTCCAACGGCAACACACAGGCGGCGTGGGACCAGTATTCGAACGTCTGACTCTTCGAACCCCAATAGGCCTGTTCAATGCGCTTTCGAGCAATGGCTCCATACCGGGCGTACGCCACGAGCTCATGCGAACGGGCCAAGACCGAAATGGTGTCCAGCTGCACCGCACCCAGTCGGCGCAACATGGCCGCCGGGTCACCAACAGCCCGAGGCCCGGACAGACCTTGCGCGAAGAGGGCCACCCGTCGGGCTTCTTCGGCCGACAACACCGTGGCGGTATTCGACATCACTGGGAACCTACTGCCACGGAGTCTTAATCAATCGAAAGTGCAGGTGGCCGCCCAGTAGTAGGTCCACTCATGGATCTCGATCCTGGTGGCGAGCCTGTTCAGCTTCGAGCACACATCGGCCGAGGTCGGAAAGTTCTTGCGCACCTCCCACTGGGTGCCATCCGCCAGCGCTCGCGCTTGATAGGTGTTGCCCTCGACGTCGGTCCTGGTTACCAAATGATTGCTGCCATCGACATAGCGATTGTCGATGAATACTCCCAGGCCACCCGGTCCGAGCCGGCTCCGAATCCCATTTAGGACTCGGTCGAGATCGCCCAGTGAAACATGGGACCAGAAGAAACCGACAAAGGCGGCATCAAATTCACCCATTACTGACTCAAGATCGAATGCATCGGCTACCACAAACGAAGTCGAGGGAGGCCACTTCCGGCGTGCTCGTGCTACTTCAAGCGTCTCCTCATTGACGTCGGTGGCCACAACGCTCGTGGCCTCATCGCCATAGACATCGGTCCAGTACCCGGTACCGGTGGCGATTTCGAGCACCTGGCGCTCCTGCATGCGTACGGGCAACCACGACCGCATGTTCTGTAGATCCAATTGACGTTCCGGTTTGGCATAGACCAGGTCGTATTCCTGAGCCCGCTCCCGGTAGTACTGCTCTGATCCCGTTGTCATCGCTCTCCCCTTCCGGAGGTCCGATGCGGAACCCAAAAGACCAAATTATCACCCATCAGAAAAATCACCCCCAGATACAGCCGGCGGCAGGCCATCGGACAGGCCCTCAGGTGGGGACCGGCGATATCGTCTTGCCATGGGCTCATTGGCGCCGCATGATTTTCAGATGCAGGGGCCCTTGGCGGGACAGTGAGCACCCACGAACAGTTTCGAATGATGCTCCAGCGCTACGCCCGCGCCGCTGACACTCGTGACATCGCGACACTGAAGTCGCTCTTTCACCCGGACGCTGAGATCACGGGGGCCCGCGGTTCCCAAACCCTCAATCAGTGGATTGTGGCCATGCAGGCCCCCCGCTCACATCCGGGCAGTATGCACATGATTGGTGAACCCCTCATCGACCATGTGGATGGCTCCGATCATGCCGTTATGGACACCTACGCCATCGTCCATTTGATAGGCGAACCGGACACCGGTGAGGGCACTTCGTCAATGGGAGTGAACTACCACGACGAAATGATTCTCTACCACTTCAAGTGGAAGTTCTGGCGCCGATCGATGACGATCCTCTGGCGGAAGTGATCTGTCAGTCAAGGAGGGCGGCGGCAATGAGTTCTTCGAGAGCCCGGTCGTTTGACCACATCATTTGCTGCTGTTTGGCCCGACGGAAGTAGAGCTGAATGTCGAAGTCGAGCGTGAAGCCAATGCCACCGAAGATTTGCTGAGCCATTGCCGTGATGTCCCGGAAGGTACTGCAGGCGGCGTGCTTGGCCATCGGGGCCAACGACGTCAGGGGGCGCCCAGTTGCGCCCGCCCAAGCCGCCTCGTGCACGAGCTGCTCCGCTCCATCGAGATTGGTGACGGCGTCGGCCAAATAGTGAGCCAGAGCTTGGAAGGCACCGAGTGGCTTATCGAATTGGTGACGGTCCTTGGCGTACTGAGTGGTGATCTCAAGGGCATAGCGAGCGCCGCCAACGGCTTGAGCCGCCAGCAGGACTAGTCCACCCTCGAGCACTTCTTGCCATGTCGCCCAACCGGTGCCAGCCGCACCGATGCGGTCGTTCTCGCTGAGCAGTACATCGTCGAAGGTCACCTCATATTGAGTATCTGACGAGATACTGAACTGCTGACGAAGCTGGACGCCCACTGAGGTGGGGTCCACCAGGAAGCAGTCGATTTCCTCGGCTCCGTCGCCCGTTCGTGCCAGGACGAGAAGCCGATCAGCCGCCGCCGCAAACGTGACGTGCCGTTTGATCCCGCTCAGTCGGAAAGTGCCGTCCCCCTTGGCGACTGCCCGTACCTCCACGCCCAGAGGTGAAAACCCATTTTCCGGTTCAAGCCAGGCGGCCGTGACAATTCGCTCCCCCGAAGCAATGCCGCCCAGCCATTCTGACTTTTGAGCTTCGCTCCCAGCGGCGGCAATGACCCCGCCGGACATGACAGCGCTGACGAAATGGGGAGTCGGTGCCAAGGCGCGGCCAAGCTCCTCGTAGAGAGCCACCCCCTCGACCAGCGACATGCCGGAGCCTCCGTGCTCTTCGGGCAGCAGGATGCCGATGAGATCGAGTTCGCCGAGTTGGGTCCAGAGCGACAGCGGATAGCCCGTCGGGTTGTCCTCCATGTCTCGCACCACATCCAGCGGGCAGTGCTTCTCCAGCAGGTCACGAACCGTCTGGCGGAGCATTTCTTGCTCTTGAGAGAAATCAAGGTCCAACATGTCTTACCTCCGGGTATGCGATCGAATCGGGTCCGTGATCATCACGAGAGTGGTGAGGGTTTCCACTGGTCGCCACTGCGCGCCCAGGGATTGTCTTCGGCAGATGTCGGCAGCGCCATCCGAGCGGTGCAGGTGGTCTTCACGTCGCCATCCACCGTCAGCGACACCGCCACGGTGGCGAAGCCACACCCCGTGCTGTCGATTTCGGTCTCCTCCACCACTCCGTTGAGTGACATCGTGTCGCCCGGAAATACCGAGCCCTTCATGCGAAATGTCACTCGACCCATCCGACCATGCGGTCCAGTCCAATCCGTCAGATAGCGCTCGAACCACGCCGCCTGATTTGGGGTGTTCAAGAAGATGTCCTGTGTCCCATTGCGATTGACCGCAAAATCCTTGTCGTGATGCATCGGTCGCCAATCACGGGTAGCCAATGCGCCCAGCACCACCGTGGTAGCCGATACTTCATATTCCAGTGCGGGCAGGACATCGCCAACCGAGATGTCCCCGAGGAGAATGGCGGGCTTTGTCATGACTGCGCACCTGAAGCGCTGTCTCGTCGGTAACCGAAGCCGGTGTAGGACTCCACGGCGACCAACTCGTCCTTCTGATTTTGGTACACGACATCGATGACCCAGAATCGCCCGGTACCAAGCTTCGTGGTCTTTTCCTCGCTGACCGACCGCAGGACTTGATGAGTGCGGAGCACGTCGCCGATGCGTACCGGGGTGTGAAATTCAATGGTGTTGTCAGTCATGACGGCCTCAGGAAGATCGAAGTGCTTCTTGAGGTCGAAATGCACCTGAAGCGGGAGCGCAACTTCCGTGCGACCGGGCGCCCAGTTGTGGGGACGGAACCAGACCGACACCATGGTCGGCGGAGCGATTGGACCCCCGGTGAGTTCGGCGGCCACTTCGTCATCCCAGTACAGAGGATTGCCGTTCTCCACTGATGAGCATGACGTCCAGATGTAGCCCCGTTCGACCGGAAACTCGCCAACTTCGGGATACTGCTCCTTCCCAATGGTGAGCAGGGACTGCTCCAGTAGCTCGGTATCAGTCATGCCACGACCTTTCGGGAGAACCAACCGGCAATAGTTTCGCCATCGACACCTGATTCCTTGAGGAGATGTTCGGTGTCGGTCGCCTCCGGATCTGGAAGCACGTAGGGCTGACCCGACTTGTCCATGCCGGCCAGCAGGGGGGCCAGTTGGGCGAAGGAACCCTTGGCCGGATGTTCGGCGGCGGTGACGACATGGCGGGCGACAAATTGCGGGTCGCCCTTCACTTCGTCAATGGACAGTACGGGCGACACACATGTATCGGCATCGCCCAGAAGGGCCACCCACTCGTCCCTGGACTTGGTGGCGAACGACGCCGCCAAGGCCGCCCGAATTGCCGGTTGTGCCGCATCATCAAGCTGCAGAGTGATGAGGTCCTCATGGCCCAGAGCTCGGCAAAGGTTGGCAAAAAACTTGGCTTCAATGGCTCCCACGGCCAGCCACTTGCCATCGCTCGCTCTGTAGGTGCCGTAGCAAGCGAACTTGCCCGAGAGAATGTCGTGGCCTGGCTCGATGTCATGACCAAGGGCCAGGTTCTCATCAACCGGAAGCGACATGAGCCAAAGAACGCCATCGGCCACCGACGTGTCGAGATAGGTGCCTTCTCCGGTGGCGGCCCGCCCAGCTAAGGCGGCCGTGATGGCCAGAGCCGCGTGCATGCCACCCGCCGCCGCGTCAGCCACGGTGGCACCCGGCAGTGGTGGTGCCCCGCCCTCGCCGGGTGTGCTCATCCCCAGGAATCCCCCCACGGCTAGGTAGTTGATGTCGTGACCAGCGGCATTCGAGCGTGGGCCACTCTGTCCATACCCGCTGGTCGAGCAGTAGATGATTCCGGAGTTCCGCGCTTTGACGGCTTCGTAGCCAATACCCAACTTATCGACGACGCCGGGTCGAAAACTCTCGATCACGACGTCAGCCGCCGAGGCGAGGGCAAGAAATGCCTCCCTGCCGTCCCCATCTTTGAGATCAAGGAGCACGCGCCCCATGCCGCGGTTTCCGCTGTAGGCGAAAAAAGAAGGGGTGATCGGTGCCGCATCTGCCGTCGGAACGGGCCCGATCTTTATGACGCGAGCGCCGTAGTCGGCCAATAGGCGCGCACATCGAGCGGCAGGGCCAACCGTTGAAAGGTCGAGCACGGTGACCCCCCGAAGCGGGCCTGTTGGGGTGGATGCAGCGGCCAAGGATTTAGAAGTTCTTGGGCAGCCCGAGCTTGCGCCGAGCGATGATGTTCTTTTGTATTTCGGACGCCCCGCCACCAATGGTGTCGATCACCGTGTAGCGATAGGTCGACTCCGAACGACCGGCCATCGGTGCTTCCGGAGTCTTGACCCTCAGCTGGCTTCCGGGACCGGCAATATCCATCGCTGCGTTAGCCAGGCGCCTCGAGAGTTCGGTGGCAAAGAGCTTGTACTCAGAGGCTTCGGCGGTGGGTGCGGCCCCGCCCTTGCCTGCTTCGAATACGAACTTGAGACCCATGACCCGCGCCACCTCGAGCTGGGTGGCCAGTTGAGCCAGCCGCTGGCGGATCACCGGATCGTCCTTGAGGAGCTTGCCGTCCCGCTTCGTCGTTTTCACGTACTCCACCAATAGGTCGAAGCGTTGGGCGATGGGCGAGAAGGTGAACATGGTGAAGCGCTCGAGATCGAGGGCCTCGGAAATGTATTGAAAGCCCCGGTTTACTTCGCCCACCACGAACTCGTCCGGAACGAAGACGTCATTGAGGAATACCTCATTGGTCCGCTCGTCGCCCATAGTCCAAATGGCATTGACCGTGATGTTGGGCTGATCGATGGGCACCAGGAAGAGAGTGATGCCGGCATGCTTGGCCACCGTCGTGTCCGTGCGAGCGCCCACCCAATACCACTCGGCAAAGTGGGCCGAGGTGGTCCACGTCTTCTGACCGTTGAGATTCCATCCACCATCGACCTTGGTGGCTTTGAGCTGCATGGAAGCCGCATCGGATCCCGCATTGGGCTCTGAGTATCCGACGGCGAACTCAACCTCGTTGCGCAGGATCTTTGGAAGGAACTCCTCCTTCAGGGTCTCGTTGCCGTGACGAATCAGGGTCTTGCCAATGATGCCCACGCCTTTGCCGATTTGTGGGCCACCGCGACCGGCCAGCTGCTCGTTCAGGAGGTACTCGTAGACACCCTCGCCCTCCTTGCCCCCGTATTCGGACGGCCAGGTCATGCCCAGCCAACCCTGTGCCCCCAACGAGGCCATGAACTTGCGGCGCTTCGGCGTATCCACGATCTGGGCCATGTTTTCCCGGGTGACGTCAAAGACGTCCGGGTCATCGTTGGCGTTAAGAAAGCTCTCCACCTCTTTGACGAACGCGATCTGCTCGTCGGAGAACTCAAAGTCCATGCGGTGACCTCCGGAAGAGTGAGACCGGCGAATTCCGGTCTTCACAGAATCTGACGACCCGTCAGCTTAGCTGAATCGGTCAAGGGGAGGATTGAAGAGTTTCACCAGCTCAGGACCCATATATGCCGCCACCTCAGAGGGGCTGGGTCGGACTCATTTGGCCGAGATTGAGCTCTGGCGAGAGTCAGGTTTTCTCTTAGTGCTGATCGACTACATCTCCTACGAGGTTGCGGCCCGGACGTCAACGAGTTCGACTTGAACGGCCGGCGTGACGTTCGCCGCCAGGCGGTTCTTGCGTCGTAAGAATGGGGTCTCCACCCATCGGAACGACGCCGCCGCGAGCAGTATCGAGGCCACGATGCACGCAGTCACGACGACTACCTGGTGAAGGCCGTGGAGCTGCTTACCTTCGACGAAGGCAGCCGCAAACGGATAGTGGTACAGGTAGATCCCATAGGAGCGGCGGCCTATCCATTGCAAGGGTTTCCAGGCGAAAACGTCGGCCAGTCTCCCGGTCGGCACCAGCACGAGGCGGGCGATGAGAACCACCGACGCCAAGGTCGCCAGGGGCACGATCGTGTTCTGGTGCACGAAGCAGGCGAAGTACACGATGAGCATGACCGCCATCGCCCCCGCAGACTGCAGCCATCGCGTCGACTGACGCTTTATGTCGGCTACGCCGCCATTGCGAAATACCCAGAGTGCGAGGGCAGAGCCCGCTAAGAGACCGAACGAATGGGTGTCTGTCCCGAAGATGGCGCGACCGGGTGGCCACCGGGTCAGCGCAATCAAGAAGTAAAGGGCGTCAAACCCAGCGATGACGCCGATCGCCTGAGCAGCACGACGGCGATTCGCAGTTCGGCACAACCACGCAACGCCGACCAACGGCCAAAGGAGATAAAACTGCTCTTCGACCGCCAGCGACCACGTATGCGCCAGTAGCCCACCTGGGTGCGCCGCTCCGAAAAGGAGCCCCCAGTTCCCGATGTACGTCAGCACGTAGGGAAGCCCGGCCACCGTCGAGTGCCGCAGAGTGGATGTGGAAACCAACGACACCGCCAATGCCAGCACAATGGCGCACCCGAGGGCCGGAAAAAGGCGAAGGGCTCGCCGTTTCCAGAAATTCACCAGTGCCACCTGGTTGGTGCGGTCCCGTTCTCCGAGCAACAACGAGGTAATGAGAAACCCCGAGAGCACGAAGAACACGTCGACGCCAATTTGGCCCTGCGGAGCATGAAGTCCAAAATGAGTCGCCATCACCAAGGCGACGGCCATCGCTCGTACACCGTCGAGGGTATTCCACCGTGGTGCGCCTACGGATACCTCCCCCATGCTCCCCCCGGAGTCTGCTTCGCCCTCTGCGGCCTATGGCGGCTGACTACGAGTGTGACAGCCCAGTGAAGTAGAGACCATGGGACAAAAGGCCTATCCGGTGGGTCAGAATGTCACCGTGGTGTCCTCGACAGGCGGTTTAGTCCAAGGGTATGTGGTAACCGTCCTGTTCGGAGGAGCCGGCCTCATTCTCCAAAGGCACCCGGTCTGGTTTGACGGCCGCAGCTCAATGAGAACACGAGGCGCTCGGCTCTATCTGATGGCCCTCTGCGCAGTGATCGTCCTCTTGGGTGTGCTGGGCCTCGTGCTTGGATACGCACTGCCACATCACCGCTGAGCATCTACGAAGTGGGTGTCAGTCGGACCACAGCAAGGTGGCGACCTGCTGAGGTCGGGTGAGTCCTTTGAGGAGCTCCTGCCGGTAGTTCACAAAATGGAATTCCTCGGTGCGTTCCACCATTTGCGCTGACAAAGCGGAGACGAGCACTTCTCCAGGCTGAGCAGCATCGGCCAGCCGGCTGGCCACGATAACCGTGTGACCCAGGACGTCGTCATCTTCTTGCATGGCTTCGCCGGTGTGCACGCCCACATGGACCCTGATGGGCCTTTCCTCGTGCTCCTGCGAATAGGACGTGAACGATCGCTGCATTTCCCCGGCGCAACGCAAGGCTCTCGCCACCGAGCCGAAGGCCACCATGAACCCGTCCCCCTGGACCTTCACCTCACGACCGCCGTGCTCGCCCAGGAGCCGTCGAACCGTTGAGTGAAGTTCACGCAGTATCTCGCGCGAGACGTGGTCGCCCAGTTCTTCCGTCATGCCCGAGTAGCCGACCATGTCGATGAAGAGGATGGTCACCGTCCCTTCGCTCGGTTGGCGTGGCGCCTCCTCTTTGGCCGCGGGTGCCCCGGCGTCCATGTTGGGTGCCGCCATAGGTGGTGGTACTGGAGGAGCCACGGGGACATCGGCATCATTCCAATTCAGTCCTTGCCGTGCGGCGGAACGGCGAGTGGCCCGGATCTGATTCTTGATGTCCTTCTTCAATGCATCGAGGTCGATTGGCCCAGGACCTCCGCTGAGGCTCGGCATATTGCCCACTGCACCCAACACGTGATCGACGATGGTTTGCCCTAGTTCTTTGCCTGTTCTCGACGGCTTACTGCGAACGTCAACGCCACCCATAAGGGCCAATCCGTTGATGACGATCCTCGGTGAGCCTGGAACGAGCGGCACGTTCCGGAGTTTGAGCTCCCGACCACCCATAAATGGGATCACGTTGAGCTCAACATCGAAGCCCTCAGGCACAATGATGTTGATGCCGCCCATGATGGCGATCGCCGTGATGACGATTTCGGGCCCGTCGATTTCGGCGTGTCGCAGATCGATATCGCAGCCCCCCATGACGGCAATGGCAGTGGTCTTCCCGCTAATGCGCCACCGGCCTTTCGCCCCGGCACCGCTCATGACTCCGATGAACCAGCGACGGGCCTTGCGTCGCCGCGTCTCCTCGACCGGAACGGCCAGGTCAGGCAGATTCGACATCACTCCTTGGAGATCGCCCCGGGTGCGGGCCTGGAGGGCCAGACCAACCCGGTCCGAGAACTCATCGAGCGTGATTCGACCGTCGACCACGTGCTCCCGGAGCAGCGTGACTGTTCGGTCGCGATCGGCGTCGGCGACCCGCTGCGCCATCGGCCCATCGTCGGCCGGCGGAACGGGCAATCGATCCGGTTCGTACGAATCCGCCATGCCTGCAGTTTGACCGCTTCCCGAGTTCATTGCATACCCCGTGCGTATCTGACGCACCGTCAGATGCCTCCGGGAAGGGCCATTAGGCTCCCGTTCCGTGCGAGGCATCATCAGCGCGGCGGGCTACGTGCCCTACCGACGACTCTCCCGATCCGACATCTCGGCCTTCATGGGCAGCGGTGGCGGTAAGGGCTACCGGTCAGTGGCTTCCCATGATCAGGACACCACGACCCTGGGTGTGGAGGCGGCGCGTTTCGCGCTACGAGGCGCCCCTGGGGTTACGCCTGACGCCGTCTGGTTCGCGACCTCGACGCCGGCCTATCTCGACAAGACCAATGCCACCGGAGTGGCAGCGGCGTTGCGGCTAGGCCATGACGTCGCCGCCTACGACTTCGGTGGCGCGCTTCGTTCTGGCATCGGTTGCCTGGCCACCGCGCTGGGGGGATCGGGCACCACTTTGGTGGTGGCCGCCGACATCCGTGACGGTCTCCCAACGAGTGCCGACGAGTCGACTGGTGGCGACGGCGGTGCTGCGCTGGTCGTCGGGGAAGGTCCCGCAGTGATTGCCGAATTGGCCGCGGTTGCTTCGGCCTCCGACGAGTTCACTGAACGCTGGCGTGCCCCTGGCGATCGAACCTCCAAACTATGGGAAGAGCGGTTCGGCGAGACCCGCTACGTGGCGCTCGGCGCAGAGGCGTTCGCCCGAGCACTGAAGCTGGCGGGCATCGGCCCGGAGGATGTGGACCGGGTGGTGGTCACCGGGATGCACGGTCGAGCAGTTTCCGTGGTCGGAAAAAAGCTTGGTGTGTCGGAAAGCGCTCTGGTGGACGAACTCTCGCTGACGGTTGGCCAAACTGGATCGGCCCACCCGTTGCTGGCCTTGGCAGCCGTACTGGAATCGCTGGCCGCCGAGAAGGTCGGGGCGGGAAAACACATTGTCGTGGTGCACCTGGCTGATGGGGCGGACGTAGTCGTGCTGCGGACGACCGGTGCGCTGGCTGAGTATGCGCCCGTTCGTCCCATATCGGATCAGATAGCCAGCGCGACCGATATTCCGTATTCCAAGTTCCTGACGTGGCGGGGACAACTTTCCCCGGAGCCACCGCGGCGACCGGAGCCCGCACGCGTGTCGAGCACGGCAGCCCATCGGAATGAAGATTGGAAGTTCGGCTTCGTTGGTTCGAAGGATCGATCGTCTGGAGCAATCCACCTGCCTCCGTCACGCGTCTCCATGGAGGGCGGTGCAGTCGACGACATGGAACCATTGGCCATGGCCGATGCCATCGGGACGGTCGTCACCTTCACCATTGACCGCATGGTCTATTCCCCGAGCCCTCCCGTGGTCTTCGCCATTGTCGACTTCGACGGCGGCGGTCGGTTCCCGGTGGAACTGACCGACGTCGATGCCAGCGAAGTCAAAGTCGGCGGTCGGGTGGAGATGACCTTCCGTCGACTCTTCAGTGCCGACGGTATTCACGACTATTTCTGGAAGGGGCGCCCCGTGCGCCAGGGAGGAGCAGCCTGATGGGTTCGCACGGAATTCGCGACAAGGTCGCCATTGTCGGCATGGGCTGTACCAAATTTGCCGAACACTGGGACAAGGGGCTCGATGACCTGATTGTCGATGCCTGTACCGACACCTTCGATTCGGCCGGCGTGACGAAGGACGATGTCGACGCCTACTGGTTCGGTACGGCCCAGAGCGGCATGAGCGGGATCACCCTGGCTCGGCCGCTGCAGCTGAAGAACAAGCCGGTGTCGCGGGTCGAGAACTACTGCACCACGGGTTCGGAGGCACTGCGGGCCGCCGCCTATGCAGTGGCCTCTGGCGCCTATGACGTCGCCATGGCAGTCGGAGCCGAAAAGGTCAAGGACGGTGGCTACCAGGGACTGAACGCCATGAACGCCCCCAATGACGGCACGGCCCGCACGCTCACGGCCGCCGCCATGTACTCCATGTTGGTCCCGGCCTACGGCGAGAAGTACGGCGTCGACGCCGAAACCATGGCTGACGTGCTGGCCACCATTGCGGTCAAGAACCATTACAACGGCGCCCGCAATCCGAGGGCCCAGTTCAAGAAAGAGATCACCAAAGAGACGGCGTTGAAGTCCCCTCGCCTGGCCGGCACCCTCGGCGTGTTCGACTGCGCCGGGGTCGCTGACGGTGCTGCGGCGGCGATCGTGGTCCGAGCCGAGGACGCCCTGAAGTACACCGACAAACCGTTGTATATAAAGGCCCTGTCCTTCGCCGCCGGCAGTGGATCAGGCTTGATCGACCCCGACTACGACTACACCCACTTGCCTGAATGCGAGGCGGCCGCGTTGGATGCGTACGCACAGGCCGGCATCACCGATCCCCGCTCACAGCTGGCCATGGCAGAAGTGCATGACTGCTTCACGCCCACCGAGTTGGTATTGATGGAGGATCTCGGCTTCGCTGCCCGCGGCACGGCCTGGAAAGAAGTTTTGGATGGCACGTTCAGCTTGCACGGTGAGCTGCCCGTCAATCCCGATGGTGGCCTGAAGAGCTTCGGCCACCCGGTCGGGGCCTCCGGCTTGCGCATGTTCTTTGAGTGCTGGCTGCAGATGCGACGAGAAGCTCCCGAAGATCGCCAGATCTCGACGGTCGACCGTGGCTTGGCAATGACGCATAACTTGGGCGGCTACCCCGGCGAAATGATCTCGTTCGTTTCGGTGATGGGCACTGAACTCGGCTGAGTCACGCCGAAAGTACTCCTGCCGCGATTCAGGTCGAGTGAGAAGGGCGATGACCCGCTCGTACATTTGGGTGCGGATGGCGGCCAGCGTTGGGCCTGCGGTCGCCGCCAGGTCTCGGGCCCGGGCCTGACCCGCTTCCAGGAGCTCATCGGCCTGATGGGTGGAGTCGGCGATGCCCGCTGCCTCAGCCTCTTGCCCTCCGTATCGCCTTCCGGTGGTCATCGCCTCGTGGGCGCGCTCAGGACTGAGGCGCGCTTGGATCAGGGCCGACATTCCTGCGCTGAACGGGATCCCAATATTCACCTCAGGGAGGCAGAAGAAACCCCGATCGGCCCGCATGATCCGGACGTCGTGGGAGAGGGCCAACATCGCGCCGGCGGCATACGTGTGTCCTTGCAGCACGGCGACCGAAGGCGCGGGCATGGTGAGCAGTCGGGCGTACAGTGCTTGCACCGAGGCCACGTACGGACCTAGCTCCTCGGGGTGCGAACCAAGCCAATCGAGATCCAGCCCGTTCGACCAGTACTTCCCGGTGGCCGACGTGATCAGTGCCCGCGGCCCTTCCGCATTCGCCACCACATCCAGTGCAGCGCCGACCTCGGCAATCCACGTGGGCGTGAACCGGTTTTCTCCATCGCCGAGGTTCAACAGATAGAGCTCTTTGTCGTTGGTCAACTCAGGCATGTGGCACCGCTGGCTTTCATGGAGGCTGGGTAATGACCTGAAACGTAGCAATCTGGATTTCGAGACCGAGGTTCCTCAGTCGAACGCATACGGATGAGCTCGATGCGGTTTCCCGTAACGCATGTGGAGGCATATGGCACCGCATGAAAGGGCGGCGTAGAAGCACCAAAGTGATGCGAATCCGTCTGCAGTCAGTCGGGCCAGGAAAATGACGGCGATGGTATTGGCGATCCCGAAGATCACGATGTCGCGGTAGCCCGACAAAAGAAGTGAGCCGCAGGTGGCCAGCAAATACAGACCGACCACCAAGACGCCGTGTTTCAGCCCGATGCTGTAGGCCAAATGATAAGAGCCCAGTTTGACCGTGATCGGGCCGTGGAGCATCGTCACGAGAAGAATGACCGCCACCACCGCCCCCAGAAGGGCAAATGGTGCGATGGTCAGTCGCCGCGCTCGAGTGGGTTCGAGCATCATCACGGCGAATGGCACCAGTGCCGGCACCACCACCATGGCTATTAATAAATAAAGCCAGGTCGCCACTCGGCCGAGGTCGTGTGGCACCTGGCCGCGTAGTTGCCACCAGACCAGCGTTTCAATGAGCAGGTGTACGCCAAGCACCAGCGGGAGTACCGCCAGAAGTAGGTATTCCCTACGCCCGCGCAAGTGGCGACAAGTATCAACTCCTATTGCGGTAACGATGAGGCCGCCAGCCAGGTCACCTTCAGGGGAGAAGCACACACGGTGACCGTAACCTTGAATCCGCTAGGCCAATCGCATGCAGCAATCCGTTGATGCACTGCGAGTCATCGGGTTGATGGAAGCGGCTCTCCAGTTTCCAGGAGGGTCTTGAGGCTGGAGATGAAGATCGGCCAGCCGTTCCTCACCATCGTGGCCGCCGTGCTGCCGGGTTCAAAGTCATCATGGACCACTGTCAGCTTTACCAAAGCCCCGGCGGGTTCGATATCAAAGGCCACTCGCGATCGTCGCTCGGCCGTGAGCTTGGCCAGCACCTCGGGGTCAATACGGCCTTCGAACTCAGGCGTGAAGGTGTGCCAGGTGTACGACAGTCGCCGGTAGGGGTCGGATTCGAGGACGATCTGCTCGGGATCGGTGATGACGATGCCGTGGTTATCCCAAATCATTTGCGATCCGACATGCCAATCCGTTTCGAACGTCGTCTGCCACCATCGCCGGGTGAACGATGGATCGGTGAGACCCTGCCATAGGCGTTCGGGGGTGGTCTGTATATACGTCGTATAGACGAACTGCAGATTGTCCATCGGTTCCTCCAGTGCTCGTTTGAGATCTGACAAAGCTTGGATTCGTCCTTGGTCGTAGCGTTTGATCCAGCGCTCGCCGATCTCGTTGATCGGTGCCGGGTTGAGGTAATGCAGCTTTTCTCGTCCCTGCCGAATGGTGGTCACCAGATTGGCTGCCTCCAGGATGGCCAAGTGCTTGCTGACCGACTGACGCGCCATGTGCAGACCTTCCGAAAGCTCTCGAAGGCTCTGCCCGTTGCGAGCGTTCAGACGATCAAGGAGCTGACGACGGCTGGGGTCAGCCAGGGCCTTGAAGACATCTACCGTGATCACCACCGCCCCAGTCGTTAGAACCTCAAGTCGTCTGGGAACGGCGTGCCCTTCCCGGTCTCAAGCAGGTGCTTGAGGCTGAGGAGAAAATAGGCCCATCGGGCACTGCAGTGGGCCATGAAATCACTTGGGTCCCGCCAATCCGCATGGGTGAAGAGGACGACCGTCTCGCCGCCCTCGTGGGTGAAGCTCAAACGAGAGCTTCGTTCCGATCCATTCTTCGGCTCCCTCGACGCAGTGCCAATGCACCTGGCCTTTGGGATCAAGCTTGGTCACTTCCATGACGGCGGATGGCTCGGGCTGACCAAAGAAGAACTGGAGCCTCGATCCTGGGCGAGATTCTCCTTTGACGCCGTCGCGAGTCCACCAGTCGGAGATCCCTTCCGCTGTCGACACTGCTTCGTACACGCTTCCGAGGGGAGCCGTGATGGCCACTCGGTGTCTGATGTCCGGCATTTTGAACCTCCAGTAATAGGCAACCATTTGGGTACCTAATGATAAGCAGCCGTTTGGCTGCATGTCAACCGCTATCTCGACAATGGAAGATCCGTCGGCGCTGGGTATCAATCCCGCAATTGTCAAAATTGCCACTTAGGATGATCGGCGGTGGCGATTCAGCGCCGCCGTGGGGAGGGACATGACGCCGCAACTGCTCATCTTCGGGATCCTGGGCTTGGTGACCATTGCCATGGCCTTCGGCTACAACAAGCGACTGGTAGTGGCCGGCGGCGCTGGTCGGGTCACGCTGCTCGAAGGCCTGTTCTACATATTCGGTTGCATCTCGTTGGGGTTGGGTTGGTACTTCAACGTCCGCTACACCCACGCGGATCACCACTCCACGTACATCAGCTACACCAAGGCGCTCTTCAGTAATTGGGCATCAGACTCGGCCGCGCAGGACTACATCATGGTGAACTTGGTCCTGCTGCCCATCTGGTCGATCATTGACGGATACCGGCGCAGTATGCGGGTGCCATGGATCTTCTTCGTCATGAGTCTGTTCACCAGCTTGGCCTTTTCGATGGCCTTCTACTTGGCCTTCGTCGAGCGGCAAATTCGCTACAACGAACGGCACGCCACTCAGGCTGAGTTGGTGTCCTCCAGTACGGCATAGCCGCAGTTGTAGCCCGGGATGAACGTGACACCCGGACCACCATGGCAACCGGCGCCACACAGGTAGAGCCCGTCGACGGGTATGGGATTGTCGGGCCATCCGCTCGGTCCGGGACGGAACGGTCCCATGAACTCCGGCTGAAGGAGACCATGGGTGAAATCGCCCCCCGTGCAGCCGAACATCAACTCATAGGTGTACGCCGGGTAGTTGAACTGCCGTTCAATGAGGTCCGGAAAGTTCGGGGCGTAGGTGGTGATCTTTTCAATGATGCGTTCGGCCATCTCGTCGCGGAGTCGGACCTGCTCGGACTGGCTGGCCCCAATGGGGAAATAGAAGGCAAAGCCGCTGGCCGCATGCTTCCCCGGGGGTGCCAGGTCAGGGTCACGCATGGAAGGAATCTGCAGGTTGAAGGACGGCGACTGCGGTACCAATCCACGTACGCACCCTTCGAAGTCGCGCTGCATCTGCTCGGCCGTGCCGAAAAACGTCACATTCTGCCGTAAGTCACCTTCGTTGAGCATCTCGTAGGAACCGGTGTATTCCGGCAATCCGTTGAGGGCGAAGTGGACCTGGAAATAAGCGGCACGGTGGTCAATGGCACCCACCCGCTGTGCGAAGGGTTCGGGCAACAAGTCGGGATTCAGCAGTTGGGTGAAGGTGGCGGTGGGATCCAAGTTGGAGACGACAATCGGCGCCGTGATGGTCTCGCCATCGTTGAGCTCGACGCCGTGCACCTTGCCCTGCTCGAGCAGGATTTTGGCCACCTTGGTGTGACGGCGCAGTTCTCCGCCCACTTTCTCAAAGAGTCCCAACAGATGATCGGACATGGCTCCGATGCCGCCCTTGACCTTCGACATCGTGGCCCCATTGGGCGAGGCCAGAGCGAAGGCCAGGCAAAGTGCGCTCCCCGGCGAGTAGGGACCTCGATAGGTCGAGTTGACGGCCAGGAAGCTCAACATGCTCCGGACATGGGCGTGAGCCACCGGGTCGGGCAGATAGCGATCGACCACATCCATGACGCTGCCGAACATGGCGATCCTGATCGCCTCTCGCTCCTTCTCGTTGGTGGCGCAGGCCCACATCTCATCGAGCGACTTCGGTGGCTTCCGCACCTCGAAGCGTCCGATGGCCCGGGCCGGCGCTTCGGCCCACCCGGCTACTTCGGCCATCCCCATCACCGCCTCGAATCCCAAGGTCTCGCTCAGATGAGCCAGCAATTTCTCGGGGTCGCTGTAAAGGAGGATCGGCGGCTGGCCCGAGCCGCCGATGCTGGCTGATTGGACCTCGGGTTCATAAATCGGGCAGTCAGCCAGTTCGAGTTCGTTGTAGATCTCGTCGGGGACAGGGAACTGAATCGAACCGGCCAGCTCGAAGCGATAGCCCCGCGCCAATTCGGTACTTGAGGCCATACCGCCGATGAAGTGGTTCTTTTCCAGGCACAAGACGCGCAGGCCACCCCGGGCCATGACCACCGCGGCGGTCAGACCGTTGTGACCTGCGCCGATGACGATGGCGTCGTAATCAGGCATTGATCCGAAGGTTGCTACGAGACCGATCTTTTGTCAATTTTGCCACTTCGGCTCTTGGACACCAACGGCGCCAATCCAACTTCGAGTATCCGTAGCGACAACTCCGTGAGGCGGGAGAGCTCGTCGAGGTTGGAGTGTTCACCCCGCATCCAGGTGTCAACGGCGGCAAAGGTGGCGGCGGCAATGCACTGGGCGGCCACCGCAACCAGGAAGTCGGCATCGGCGCTGTCGGGTGAACCTCGCCGCTGCAGATGGCGCTCGACTTCGACCGCGAACTCGGCCTGCACGTGATGAATGTGCTCCTCCACCTGAGCCCGATCGAGTTCTTGATCGCGCAGGGCGGCGATCTCGTACATGCTCTCGGGCTCGAAGGGGAACGACTGGATCGCCGCCAACACCGATTGCGTGATGGGTTCGTCGAGGGGCCGCGCCTCGAGCGCGGCACTGAACCACTGCAAGCTGGCGTCATAGTCCCCGAAGAGCAACTCACGCTTCGAGGCGAAGTGGCGGTAGAAGGTGCGGAGGGAGACGCCGGCATCGGCGGCGATCTGCTCGGCCGAGGTCTCTTCGACACCCTGGGCCAGGAAGCGCACCTGGGCGGCACGCCGCAAGGCCTCACGAGTTCGTTCACCACGGATGCTTCGGGTCGGCGGCGGCACTGAGCGGGCACCATACCGTCACCGTCGTCCAATTCGCAGCTCAGTGGGCCGACGAACATCGGATGGTCCCGCCCACCAGAATGTGGGTTGGATGCTGGGTCCCCTCCCCCTGTGGTAATCAGCGCGTCATGACTTCCGGCGTTGTGGTCGCTGAACACACCACGCCAACTGAGAGTGCCGGCTGGCCGCCCGTGGATTCGTCGCGCCGGCGCCGACCGTGGAAGACGGTCATGGCCGTCCTCGTGGTGGTCGCCGCGCTCGCTTATGTGGCGTCCAACGAGGTGCAGACCGACCACACGCTCGATCACACCAGGCAGTCGCTCACGGCGACGCAGCAGCAACTCAGTACCGTGCGAACCGATCTGGCCCAGCTTCGTCACGCTCTCAGCGTCGTCAACGGGCAGGCCGTCCAGACCAAGGCAGTCCTGACCAGTGACTTCGCCCAGCTACTCAGCACCGAGGTGGCACTGGCCAAGAGTGAAGGAACCGCCTCGAGCCAGGGGACCGCCATCAGCACGCTGCAGCTCTGCCTCGGGGGTGTGACCCAGGCACTCAATGCCCTGTCGGTGGGCGATCAACCGACGGCCATTGCTGCGCTGAATGACGTGAGTGCCAGTTGCCAGAGTGCGGTGGTCGACAATGGCTAGGCATCAGCTCGGGCGGCGAGTGGCTGTGCCGATGGTCATCATCGCCGTCCTCGCCGTGGCGATCGTGACCGACGTGCGGGCCCATACCCGGTCGACCCATGAACAACAGGTGCTGACCCATACCCGGTCGTCGTTGTCTAAGGCCCGCTTCGGAGTCAGCGCAGAGAAGTACGCCAATGGCCTCGCCGCCGCGAAACTAAAGGCCCTGCAGGTCGCGGTAGGCAATACGGAAAGTGAGGCGGGCGGTACCGATTCGTCGCTGGCCGCCGCCAACAAATCGGTCTTCATTCAGGGCCTCGACATCGCCATGCTCCACACCTGCCTTGGCGGAGTGAACTCAGCGCTGCAGGACATCAAGGCCGGCCAGAACGCATCGGCCACCACCGACATATCGGGAGTGTCCGCCGCCTGCCTCAGTGTGAATGGCGACAGCGCCGGCGGTCCTGTGTATCCCTTCGACTTCCCGGATCCCTTTGTGCTCCGGCTCGGCAGTACGTACTACGGCTACGCCACCAACTCGGCTGAGGGCAACATTCAGATCATTGCCTCCACCAACTTCACCCAATGGACGGCGGTGGGCAATGCACTGCCGCACCTGCCCCCGTGGGCCGCAACTGGCGGGACCTGGGCACCCTCGGTACTCCAGGTCGGTGGGACCTTTGTGTTGTATTACTCAGCGGTCGTCGCCGGTCTCGGCGGTGGCGAAGAATGCATCTCCGCCGCCACCTCGGATTCGCCGACCGGACCATTCGTTGACGATTCGGCTTCCCCGTTGGAGTGCCAGTCCCAGTGGGCCGGATCAATTGACCCGTCACCGTTCACGGCAGCAAGTGGCATCTCATATTTGCAATGGAAATCCAACGCAGGAGGCGGCCAGCCCGCCGCCTTGTGGTCAGAACAACTCAACGCGGCCGGCACGGGCTTTGCTCCTGGCACCACCGCAACCGAACTCATGACGGCCAATGCCGGCTGGGAGGCCGGCATCGTCGAGGCACCCTGATCTTGTGCAGGCCAACGGCCGGTACTACCTCTTCTTCTCCGGCAACAACTGGGACAGTGCCACCTATGCCGTCGGGGTGGCGCTCTGTAGCGGGCCCCTGGGGCCCTGCAACACACTGAGCACGCCGATCCTGCGTACCGGACCCAGCATGTCGGGTCCCGGCGGGGCGACCATTTTCGTGGATGCCTCCGGAAATCTGTGGATGGGATTCGCCGCCTGGTTGCCCGGTTCCGTTGGCTACCCACACAGTCGCGAGTTCTACCTGCGCCAGGTCTCATTCTCGGGCAGCACTCCGGTCGTGCAATCAGGGTGACCAAACCAGCAACCTGATTCCAAGGAAGTTGCCAGGAGCTTCCAAGTCCACTGCAAGTCGGGTCCGTCACTGTGAAGGCATGAGGACAACCACCTTGGAGTCATGCCACAGCATCTGGGTATTCGACGAGGAAGCGATGCGGTTCCGACGAATCCTCAAGGGGATTGCCGTCTCCGATCAGCCCGTCACTACCGGGTGGCGTACGTACGATCGGGTCCTGATGGATCAGGACTCCGAAGCCTTCACCGTGGTACTCAACGCTGAGGGATCACGCATGATCCGGTCCTGGCGTCACACCGGCGACTGCCGGCAGTGCACCACCCAACACACCTCGCAGATTTCCTTGGCCGACGTACGTGACGCCGTGAGTGCCGCTGGCCGTTAGGCGACCAACTGCTCCAACGGTGTGTAGGGCAATCCATGGGCTTCGGCCACCGGCTGGTACACCACCTGTCCGTCGGCCACATTGACGCCTTCGGCCAGTGCGTGGTCGGCCCGAGCTGCACCCTTCCAACCGTGGGCGGCGATCTGCAACATGTAGGGCAGCGTGGCGTTGGCCAGCGCGTGTGTCGATGTGTGGGGCACCGCTCCCGGCATATTGGCCACGCAGTAGAAGATCGAGCCCCGCACCTCGTAGGTCGGATCGGTGTGGGTGGTGGGACGAGTGGACTCGAAGCACCCGCCTTGATCGACCGAAATATCAACCAGGACCGAGCCGGTCCGCATCCGTCCCACCAGGTCGTCGGACACCAACATCGGCGCTCGGGCACCGACGACCAAGACGGCGCCGATCACGATGTCGGCCTCAAGGCAGATCTCCTCAATGGCGTGCTGGGAGGAGGCGATGGTTTCCAAGGCACCGCGGAAGTGATGATCAAACTGGCGTAGGCGTTCAAGATTCCGGTCCAGCACGAAGACTTCCGAGTGCATACCCACGGCCATGGTGGCGGCGGCCATACCGACCACGCCGGCCCCGAGGATGACCACCCGAGCCGCCCGCACACCGGGCACGCCACAGACCAGCACGCCCCGGCCCCCTCCGGGCCGCATCAGGTGATGCGAGCCCATCAACGGAGCCATGCGTCCGGCCACCTCACTCATGGGGGCCAACAGTGGCAGCGAGTTGTCGGGCTGGCGCACCGTCTCGTAGGCGATGCCCACATTGCCGCCGGCGATCAGGGCGTCGGTGCATTCCTTCGACGCGGCCAGGTGGAGGTAGGTGAAGAGCGTCTGACCGGCCCGCGCGCCGAGGCGGTGGTACTCCTCGGGCACCGGCTCCTTGACCTTGCAGACCAGGTCCGCTGCGGCCCATACATCGTCGGCGGCCTTGATGATTTCGGCCCCGGTGCGGACGAACTCCTCGTCCGGCATGGACGAACCTTCGCCCGCCCCGGCCTCGATATAGACGGTGTGACCGGCCGATGTCAGCTCCCTCACCCCGGCCGGCGTGATCGCCACCCGGTACTCGTCCGTCTTCACTTCTTTAGGGATGCCGACGATCATGACTACTCCTCGATATTGCTCATCACGTGCTTGACGCGCGTGTAGTCCTCGAAGCCATAAGAGGAGAGGTCCTTGCCGTAGCCGGACCGCTTGAAACCACCATGGGGCATTTCGGCCACCAGCGGGATGTGGGTGTTGATCCACACGCATCCGAAGTCGAGGTCACGCGCCATCCGCATGGCCCGCCCGTGATCACGGGTCCACACCGAGGAGGCCAGCCCGTACTCCACCCCGTTGGCCCACTGCAGCGCCTCCGCTTCGTCGGCAAATTTCTGCACCGTGATGACCGGACCGAATATCTCGGACTGAATCATTTCGTCGTCCTGACGCAGACCCGCCACCACCGTCGGCGCGAAGCAATAGCCCCGCTCGCCGACCGCCGAGCCGCCGGTCATGACCTGAGCGTGGTCGGGTGTTCGATCCAAGAACCCGCTGATGCGCGCCAGCTGGTTGGCGTTGTTCACGGGGCCGAAGTCGGCGTCCTCGTTGTCCGTCCCGCCGACCGTGGTGCCTTCCGCCGCTTCGACCAGCGCGGCCAGGAACTCGTCATGCACCCGTGGTCCGGCCAGCACCCGAGTGGCGGCAGTGCAGTCCTGACCGGCATTGAAGTAGCCGGCACCGGCGATGCCTTCGGCGGCCGTGGCGGCGTCGGCATCGTCAAACACAATCACTGGGGCCTTGCCGCCCAATTCGAGGTGCACTCGCTTGAGGGTCGGTGCGGCGGCGGCGGCAACTTCCATGCCAGCCCGGACCGAGCCGGTGATCGACACCATGGACGGGGTGTCGTGCACCACCAGCGCCCGCCCGGTTTCACGGTCACCACACACCACGTTGAAGACGCCGGGCGGCAGGTGTTCGGCCATGATCTCGGCCATCAGCAAGGTCGACACCGGCGTGGTGTCCGAGGGCTTCAGGACCATGGTGTTGCCGGCGGCCAAGGCCGGGGCGAACTTCCAAATGGCCATCATCATCGGGTAGTTCCACGGCGTGACCGCCCCGCACACCCCAATGGGCTCGCGACGAATGAACGACGTGTGGCCCGCCATGTATTCGGCCGCCGCCACCCCTTGGAGATGCCGGGCGGCTCCGGCGAAGAACCGAATCTGATCGACGCTGGGCGGGATCTCTTCATCCATGGTGAGCTGGAACGGCTTGCCGGTGTTCTCGCATTCGGCCCGCACCAAATCTTCTGCTCGGTCCGCCATGGCATCGGCGATGCGGATCAGGGCCAGCGCCCGCTCGGACGGGGTGGTCCGCTTCCAGGAGTCGAAGGCCTCCTTGGCCACCCGGAGCGCCCGATCGACATCGGCGGCGCCTGAAACCGGGGCTTCGGCAAAGACCTCCCCGGTGCTGGGGTTGATCAGGGGAGCCAGCGGGCCGTCTTCGGCATCGCAATAGGACCCGCCGATGAAGTTCTGCAGTCTCCGCACGTCTCGCTCCTCTTGAGGCTGTTCGTACCTACACAATCACACGGTGGGACGGCCTGGACAAGCGATTCCGCAACAATTGTAAAGAATGACGACTAATTCTGCTTGACTAGAGGTGATTTCGTGACACAATTCGCAAATGACCTGAGAAGGTCACAGGCGATCAGTCCATTGGAAACGAGGAATGGCATGTCCGCCAAGGACGAGCCCGTACAGATCACAAACCAGGATGCCGACGCCGGCGGCACCATCCTGGACGCGGCCAACCGGGCCATCATTGAGGCCCTGCAAAAGGACGGTCGCCAGCCCTACGGCGCCATCGCCGAGGCGGTCGGACTCTCCGAGGCCGCCGTTCGGCGCCGGGTGCAACGCCTGCGTGAAGCCGGCGTCATGCAGATCGTGGCCGTCACCGACCCACTTCAGGTCGGCTTCACCCGCCAGGCCATGGTGGGCATTTCGGTCGAGGGCGATGTGCGCCTGGTGGCCGAAAAGGTCTCCGCCTTGGCCGAAGTGGATTACGTCGTCATGTGTGCCGGATCCTTCGACATTTTGGTTGAGGTGGTCTGCGAAGACGACGAGCGCCTGCTGCAGGTGCTGAACGACTCCATCCGCTCCATCCCGGGCGTGCGAGCGACCGAATCCTTTTTGTATTTGAAGTTGGCCAAACAGACGTACACGTGGGGAACCAGGTAGACGGAATCCCGTCACCTCCCCACCCGAGTGGAGGCATCATGAGCAGTACCAGTCCAGAAAATTCCGAACTCAGCGAGCAGGCCCGGCGCCACCTGTGGATGCACTTCAGCCGCATGGGGGCCTACGAGACGAACGAGATCCCGGTGATGGTGCGTGGCGAAGGTGCCTACGTATGGGATCAGCACGGCAAGAAGTACCTGGACGGCCTGGCCGGCCTCTTCACCTCCCAGATCGGGCACGGCCGTCAAGAACTGGCCGAGGCCGGCGCCAAGCAGGCCGGCACCCTGGCCTACTTTCCGTTGTGGACCTACGCCCACCCCAAGGCGATTGAGCTGGCCGAGCGAATTGCCGGCTATGCCCCTGGTGATCTGAACCGCGTCTTCTTCACTTCCGGTGGGTCCGAAGCGGTTGAGTCGGCCTGGAAGATGGCCCGCCAGTACTTCCGCCTGACCGGGCAGCCGCAACGGACCAAGGTGATCAGTCGCAACATCGCCTATCACGGGACCACCATGGGTGCGCTCTCCATTACCGGCATCCCCGATCTCAAGACGCCGTTCGAACCGCTGGTGCCCGGCGCCATCAAGGTGCCCAACACCAACTGGTACCGGGCCGACATCTACCAGGACGACGAGGTGGCCTTCGGTCGTTGGGCAGCCGACGAAATTGAGCGGGCCATCATCCGCGAGGGCGCGAACACGGTGGCGGCCGTCTACCTGGAGCCCGTGCAGAACGCGGGTGGCTGTTTCCCGCCGCCTCCCGGTTACTTCCAACGGGTCCGCGAAATTTGCGACCGTCACGGCGTCCTCCTGGTCTCGGACGAAGTGATCTGCGCCTTTGGTCGATTGGGTCACTGGTTCGGGTCGCTTCGCTACGAGTACCAACCCGACATCATCACCGTGGCCAAGGGACTCACTTCGGGATATGCCCCATTGGGCGCCATGATTGCCTCCGACCGGTTGATGGAGCCCTTCTTGAAGGACGGCGTGTCCTTCCTGCACGGATTCACCTTTGCCGGTCACCCCGTGAGTTGTGCGGTGGCCCTGGCCAATCTTGATGTGTTCGAGGGGGAACAAATCCTCCAACACGTTCTAGCTACCGAGCAGGAGTTCCGCTCCGGGCTGGAGTCGCTCTACGACCTGCCGATCGTGGGCAACGTGCGGGGTGCCGGATTCTTCTATGGCATCGAATTGGTCAAGGACAAGGACACCCGCTTGTCGTTCAACGATGAGGAATCCGAGCGACTGCTGCGCGGCTTCCTCTCTGGCGCATTGTTCGAAGCTGGCCTCATCTGCCGGGCGGACGACCGCGGTGATCCCGTGGTGCAGCTTTCACCTCCGCTGATCTGTGGCACCGAAGAGATCGACTTCATGGTCTCGACGCTGCGCGAGGTCTTGGGCGAGGCGTCGCGCCGGATGTGATGAGTCCAGAGGGAGCGCGGCCTGATCTCTCCCTCTGGTGGGACGCCATTCCCACCCCCCTACAACATCGACCCGGACTGCCGAGCGATCTGCAGGTCGACGTCTGCATCGTCGGCGCCGGCTTTACCGGTTTGTGGACGGCCTATTCGCTGATCGTGGCTGATCCCACCCTGCGCATCGCCGTGGTCGAACGGGAGGTGGCCGGCTTCGGTGCCTCGGGTCGCAATGGTGGCTGGTGTTCGGCCCTGTTCGCCGTCTCCGATGGTGCCCTGGTCCGCAAGTACGGCCATGAAGCCATGGTGAGTATGCGGCGCGCCATGGAACAGACCATCGATCAGATCGGCGCCACGGCCGGGACCGAAGGCATCGATTGCCATTTCGCCAAGGGCGGCACGGTGGATGCCGCCCGCACCGAGGCCCAGCGCGCCCGCGGGCTGGCCGAAGTCGATGAGGCGCGTCGGCACGGGTTCGGAGAGGACGACCTGCGTTGGCTCGATCAAGCCGAGGCACGGGCCATGGTGGGCATGGACGGCATAGTGGGCGCCACGTACACGCCCCATTGCGCCGCCATTCAGCCGGCCCTGCTGGCTCGTGGGTTGGCCGAGGCGGTAGAGCGCCGCGGCGTCATGGTCTTCGAGCACACCGCCGTCACCGACATCATTCCTGGCCGGACCGGCACCGGACCGCTCGCTCATACGACGCATGGCACCATCCGGGCCGAGGTCGTCGTACGCGCCGTGGAGGCCTGGACGGCCACGTTGCCGGGTCAACGACGCTCGCTGGTTCCCGTCTATTCGCTCATGGTGGCCACCGAACCCTTGAGCGATTCGTTCTGGGCCTCGGCTGGCTTGCCCGATCGACAGACCTTCGCCGACTACCGGCACATGATCATTTACGGGCAGCGCACGGCTGACAACCGCATCGCCTTCGGTGGCCGGGGTGCCCCGTACCACTTCGGCTCCTCGGTGCAACAGCAATTCGATCGCGACGAATCGGTGCATGCACTCCTGCGGGCAACGCTCACCGAACTCTTCCCTGCGTTGCACGACGCACGCTTCACCCACGCCTGGGGTGGCCCGTTGGGTATTCCACGGGATTGGCATTCGTCGGTCGGATTGGACCGTGCGTCCGGGCTGGCCTGGGCCGGCGGCTACGTGGGTGACGGTGTCGCCACGACCAACCTGGCCGGCCGCACCCTGGCCGATCTGATCATCGGCCGCGACACCGACCTCACCCGCTTGCCCTGGGTGAACCACCGATCGCCCCGCTGGGAACCCGAGCCGCTGCGCTGGTTGGGTGTGAATGCCGGCCTCTGGGCCATGACATTGGGGGATCGGTCAGAAGAGAAGAAAGGCACGGAGAGCAGGTTGGCCAAGGGCATGAATCGGCTGCTCGGCCAGTAACCCGACCGCCCTGGGGCTCAGGTGCCATGATCGGCCCCATGGAACCGAGCCCGTACGAGGCGATCAGCACACTCCTCTTTACGTACGCCCAGCGCATCGATGACGGTGATTTTGAAGGCATTGGCGAGCACTTCAAGCACGCCACCATGACCTTCGAAGGCTTCGGTGAGGCCATCACGGGTGCGGAGGCGATCACCGCCCTCTATCACCGGACCACCCGCCGCTACGAGAATGGAACTCCGAACACCAAGCACGTCATCACCAACGTCATGGTGGAGGTGGCCGACGATGGCCTCTCCGCCACCAGTCGGTCCTACTTCACCGTGCTGCAAGCGGTGCCAGGAGAGCTGACTTTGCAACCGATCATCGCCGGTCGATACCGCAACGGGTACGAGAAGGTCCAGGAGCAGTGGCGCTTCAGCTCGGTGCACATCATCATTGAGCTCATGGGCGACCTCGGACACCACATGTTGATCAACCTATGAAGCTCAACCTCACCTACGACTGGTCGTGCCCGCCGGCCGCGTTCTGGGAGTTGTACTTCGATCCCGAATTTGTCGTCCGACTCCATCTGCAGGGATTGGGATCACTGTCGGCCGAAGTCCTGTCGCAGGATGGCGACCTCACATCGGGCCTGACACGGACGCTGCGCTACAGCCAGCGGCCCAACATGCCGGGACCAGTCCGCAAAATTTTCGGTGAGGAAATCGTCTCTACCGAGGTCAGTACGTTCAATCCGTCGACGCAGATGACCACGTTCGAACTCACGCCGGGCACCATGGCCGACAAGACGCATATCGAAGGGGCCATCGCGCTCTCTCAAGAAGGCGACGTGACGACCGAGACGTTCATGCTCGAAGCCAAGGTCAAGATCTTCGGCATCGGGCCCGTAGTGGAACGCTTCATTGAGGCGCAGGCACGCGAAATTCAGGAGAAGTCGGTTGCCTTCATGCGGACCTCACTGGACTAGTGGCAGTAACCGTAGGGATCGATCGGGGCGTCGGATAGTCCCAGCACCAACCAGGAGTTGGACGCTTCGTTCATGTAGGCAGCCGGACACGGGTCGGCGATCTCGATGTAACGGCCTGAGTCGCAGCGCGCGTGCTCACTGATGCAGGTGGTCGTGGCCTGGTGACCCTGCGCATTGGCCGGACACTCGAGATCGAATCCCGGTGCGGCGTAGGCCGTGAGATAGGCCAGCGCGGCGACGCAGCCCCACAAGGTGGCCTGGCCTCGCAGCGGCAGGGCGTTCACCACCGATAAGACCGTCGTGACTGGATTGGGAGTCGGAGTGGACTGAACGGCGGAAACAGTGGCGGGAACTGGGCTGGCGGCCGGCGCCGGAGCGGCGGTGGGAGCAGTCGCTAATACGGTCGCCGGTGGCACGGTGGCCGGTGGCACGGTGGCCGGTGGGGCTGGCTCCGTTGTCACGGACCGCCGACTTTGATCGGCGGGCGCATTGAAGAAGACGGAAGGTGTCGCGGTCACGGCAAGGTCGGGGTGACGGAAGTCCGCATCCAGCACGGTGGCCGAAGTGGGGAAAGTCGTGGTGTGCACCGTCCGCACCTGAAGGGCGACCAGGCGAGCTGTTGGCGGCCCAGCTTCAGCGTTCGGTGTCGTTGCGGTCGAGCGAGAGGTTTGGCTGGCGGCCAGGAGCACGCAGGCGACGATGGCCAGTGCACCCAATAACCTCGGGTGTCGCCATAGGGATCTCTTCTTCCCGCCTCCGCCCCGCACCACCAATCAAGAACCTATCCCTGCAATGGATCTTGCGCAGATTCAGCTAGGAATTGGTTCGAGCCCCCATTTCTACGAGCCGCCACAGGGCTTCGAGGTCGAGATGCTCCTCGCAGGCGTCGGCCACGGCATCGATCTGTCGTTCCCGAGCCGCCGAGAACGACGTGCCGGTCGGGCGCCAGCCCCGCCGGCGAACCTGGGCCACCTGATCCAAGAAGGCTGATCGAAATGCATCGGATTCGAACAACCCGTGCAGGCTGGTGCCGAAGACCAAACCGTCGCCACTCTGCCCGCTCTCAACCTCGTCGGGATCAGAGTCGTCGATGAGGAGCCATTGCTGCCAGCCGGTCTCGGGGATGGTGCGGCCGTGCCGGATTTCGTAGCCGGAGATCTCATGACCGGCGGCATCCATGCCGCTGCGGAGCCGCGTGGTCTTGTCGGGGTGGAAGCACGTTTGCAGCGGGAGCCACCCCAACGCTGACGTGTCGACGACGTCGGACTCGACTCCGTCAGGATCGACGATGCGCTCCCCCAACATTTGGAACCCGCCGCAGATGCCGAGGACGACCGGGGGGTTGGCCCGGCGACGTCGCTGCTCAATGGCTTCCAGTAGGCCACTGGAACGGAGCCAGGCCAGGTCGGCCACCGTCGACTTGGTGCCCGGCAGCACAATCAGGTCCGGATCACCGAGGGCCGACCTGTGCTCGATGAAACGAACGGCCACGCCGTGCTCCACCAACAGCGGGTCAAAGTCGGTGAAGTTGGAAAGCCGGGGTAGGCGGATCACGGCCACGTCCAACTGTTCGCCCGTGTCGTCGGCGTCGTTGGTGAGGGCGGCGAGCATGCGGTGGAGGGAGTCTTCGGCATCGAGCACCAGACCGGGCAGGTAGGGCAGGACACCCAGGGTGGGGACGCCACACTTGGCTTCGAGCTGGTCCATGCCGTCACCCAGGAGCGCCGGATCGCCCCGGAACATGTTGATGATGAAGGCCTTAATGAGTGGTCGCAGGTCATCGGGCAGCACCGCCACCGTGCCGAATAGGTGGGCGAAGACGCCGCCGCGGTGAATGTCCCCCACCAGCACCGCCGGGATGCCGGCTCGCTGGGCCAGGCCGAGGTTGACGATGTCGTTCTCCATGAGGTTGATCTCGGCCGGGCTGCCGGCCCCTTCGCAGATCACGACATCGAAGCGGGAACGGAGATCCTCCAAGGCGCCGTCGACCACGGGCAGAAGCTCTCCCTTGCTGCGCTGGTAGGGCGCGGCCGACTGGGTACTCAGCGGGCGACCCATGAGAATGACCTGCGACGAGCGTTCGCTGGTGGGCTTGAGCAGCACCGGGTTCATGGCCGCTTCGGGTTCTGCTCGAGCCGCCACGGCCTGGATCCACTGGGCCCGACCGATCTCCGCTCCTTCGCTCGTGACCATGGAGTTGAGCGACATGTTCTGCCCCTTGAAGGGAGCGACGCTGATGCCTTGGCGAGCCAGCAGGCGGCAGAGGCCGACCACCAGGGTGGACTTGCCGGCATCGGAGGTGGTGCCGCACACCATCAGGGCTCCTTGCCGGCGACTACCCATGGACCACGGCCATCCGACCGAGCAGCTCGCCCTGTCCGCCTTCCAAGGCAGCACCGGCCACCATCGGTGATTGGGTCAGGACGTAGGCCCCGGTCAGCATGAGTCCAAGACCGAAAACCTCAATCGTGACGAAACCAGCTCCACTGCGCAGGTGCTCTCGAAAGACGAAGGCACCAATGACGACGCTGGCCACCGGGTTCATCATGAGCATGGTGGACCGGGAAGCGGCAATGGGACCGGCATGGAGGGCGTTCTGCAGCAGGAAAAATCCGAGGGCGCCCGTGACGGCGATGGCGTAGGGCTCCCAATGCCCGAAGACATGACGCCAGCCGCCGGTGATCAGCGTGGTGGTGGCCTTGGTGAGGGCGGCGTTGTAGGCGAAGAGCGCGCCGGCAGCGGCTCCGAAGGCGGTGGCTCGCCACCATCTGGGACCGCGCTGGGCCGCGACAGACAGCAGCACCGCACCGACGACGACCACGATGGTCACCACAGCCCAGGCATGGGTCCCCGGAATGACCTTCACGTTGGCCGGATCGGCGGCGGCAATGAAGCTGCTGAGGCCGGCCACGATGGCCACCCCGCCGAAGACTTCACGCCAACCGATATGCCGGTGGAACACCACGGCCAGGATGGTGATGAGGAAGAGGATCTCGGCCGTGAGGACCGGTTGCACCACCGCCAGGTCGCCGAAGCGCAGTGCGGTGGCCTGCAGCCCGAACGTGCCCAGGAGGAGCACGAAACCCAGGACCCATATCCCCCGTTTGAGCCCGTGGGTGAGGAGTCGCAGGTGCATGGCGTCACCGGCGGGGGCGGTCTCAATCCCGATGCGCTGCAGGATCCCGGCGATGGCGCTGCACAAGGCGGCCGCCACCGACAGGACATAGACCATGCCCAGTTCTACTTCGGACGCCATTCACCTGCTGTTCATCGCAGGTACTTGACGTGCGCCCCCGCGCCCAACAAGGTGAGGGCTGACAAGCTTCG
Organism: uncultured Acidimicrobiaceae bacterium; assembly: GCA_963730785.1. Lineage (GTDB taxonomy): Bacteria > Actinomycetota > Acidimicrobiia > Acidimicrobiales > RAAP-2 > Bog-473. The sequence continues at coordinate 56,264 of CAVSTF010000006.1, read as the reverse complement.
GTCGCGGTTGCCAGGGGAGCGCACCGAATGGGAGAGGCGAAACATGTGGCCCGGTTCCGGGTGCACATTGAGGCGACTACGAGGAGGAAGCGGTGGCGGTTACAGAAGATTTGGCGGTCATTCATGACCCACTGAGTGAGCAGGTCGGCCACGTAGAACAGCACGGGGTGGACTTCATCCCCGAAAGCGAGCGCTGGGCCACGCCCAGGCACATTTTCGGTATGTGGGCCGGCGCCAGCGTGCAGATCGAGTACTTCATTTACGGCTGCATCCTGATGAGCTTCGGACTCACCTTCTTCCAGGCGGTCGTGCTCATCGTCGTTGGCAACCTTTCCTACTTCCTGTTGGGAGTGGCCTCTTTGCAGGGACCACAAACAGGAACGACGGTCTTCGCCATCAATCGGGCCGCCTACGGCCCGAACGGGGGTCGCCCCATTTCCTTCTTCAACTGGATCACTCAGATCGGCTTCGAGGTCGAGGGCCTGATCCTCATTGTCGGGGCTGGATTGGTACTCATCACCAAGGCCGGCTTCGGCTTCGGAGACCCGGCCAAGGTGATCTTGGTTATCGGCGCCGTCTTGATTCAAGGCGTGATGCCCTTCCTGGGCCACGCCACCATCGTCAAGACCCTGCGCTCATTGGCCATCCCCTTCGTGGTGCTCTTTGCCATCGTCCTGGGTTTCACCGCCGGGCACGCTCACTTCAGTGGGGCCCATAGCGCCGACTGGCAGACCTGCCTGGAGGGCCTGGCCTTCACCTTCGCCCTCAGCGGACTGGGCTGGACCGAGTGCGGCAACGACTACACCCGCTACTGCCCGGCCGACACCTCGAAAAAGGGCATCGTCGGCTGGGTATTCCTGGGCACGGCGGTACCCGAGATCCTGGTGATGACTCTCGGTGCGGTGGTGGCCACGTCGATCAAGGGCATCGGGCAAGGTACCGGTGGCTTCCTTCCCTTGGCCCACCAGAGCATCCTTCCGGCCTGGTTCGTCGTGGTCTTCATGGTGTTCGTCGCCCTGCAGCTCTTCTGCATCAACAGCCTGGACATGTACTCCTCCGGCGTGACCCTGCAGGCCATGGGAATTCCGATCAAGCGTTGGCAGGCCGTCATCGTCGACTGCATCATCGCCCTGGGCGTGACCATGTATGCCGTTTTCAACTCGTCCTTCTCGACCTACCTCAGCGACTTCGTCGATGTGGTGATCGTGTGGATCGCCCCGTGGATGGCCATCTTCCTGGTCGATTGGCTGATGCGAGGGCAACGCTACGTACCGGGCGAGCTGCAGAAGACGGGCAAGGACAGCATGTACTGGCACAGCGGCGGAGTCTTCTGGCCGGCCATCATCGCTCAGCTGGTGGGCATGTTGGCCGCCATCGAGGGTCTGTCGGCCACCTTCACGCTGCCCCACTGGCTCAACGAGATCACTTTCCATACCCGTGACTCGTTCGGTTACGGCGCCGACTTCAGTGTCTTCCTCGGGGTGGGCGTGGGTGGACTGCTCTACTTCGTGCTCGCCAACAGCAGCGTGCGCAAGCAGAAGGCAGCCCAGGACGGGCTCCTCGGAGTGGCGGCCTAACCCCAGTCTTCGACCAGCTCGCCACTGCCATCGGGGGCGGGCCGGAATAACGGCATGGAACCCAGGGCCCGGACGTTGTCGGCGTCCGGCCCCAGGGCTTCCCGCCACCCCGATCCCTCGGTCATAAGGGTCCCGATGATCACGGGCTCGGCGCCGATGCGACGCACCAGCCGCAAGGCCGCCAGGGTGGAGGCGCCGGTGGAGATGATGTCGTCGACCACCGCCACCCGGCGACCACGGACGGCCTCGACCCGGGCCGGGTCCAGGCGGAGCTTCTGCGGCTTGTCGGTCGTAATGGAGTTCACCGGCTCGGCCCACTGGTCACCCAGGTGAATCTTGGGCGTCTTGTGGAGGATCACATAATCATCGAGTCCGAGCGCTCGGCTGGCCTCGATGGCCAACGGAATACCCATGGTGGCCACCGAGACGATGATGTCGGGCTTGGCCGGCGCCATGAGTTCGGCCAGTTCCCTTCCCGCGGTCTCGGCAAAGGCGACGCCATGATCGACGCAGATGAGCAGGGCGATGGTGAGCTGATCGGAGAGCGGAACCAGAGGGAGCTCCACTGATTGGCTGCCCACCATGGTCGAGTACGTGCGATCAGACGTCATGGCATGACTCTCGCCGCCGTCGCAGGTCTCCGCAAATGCGCCGCTAGTCGGGTGGCCCGAAGAGTCGATCCCCGGCGTCGCCCAGTCCGGGCACGATGTAGCCCACTTCGTTGAGTGCAGGATCGACCACGGCGCAGTACAGGCGAACGTCGGGCTGGGCGGCCGTGAAGGCCGCCACCCCGGGCGCCGAGGCGATGATGCAAAGCGCCGTCACGTCGGTGGCGCCGGCATCACGCACCAGTTGGCACACCTGGGCCAACGATCCACCGGTAGCCAGCATGGGGTCGCAGACCAGCACCCGACGTCCGGTCAGGTCCCTGGGCAGCCGGTTGAGGTAAATGTCGGAGAGGAACGTCTCCTCATTGCGTCGCAACCCGACGTGGGCCACCTCGGTCAGCGGCACCACCTCCTGGATGGCTTGGACCATGCCCAGGCCGGCCCGCAGCACCGGTACCACCAAGACGTTCTCCTCCACCCGCTGGGTCAAGGCCCCGGGCGTGACCGGCGTGTTGACGGCGACGTCGACCACCCGGAGGTCACGCACGGCTTCGTAGGCCAGGTAGCGCGAAATCTCCGACACCAGCTGGCGGAAGGCATCGCGATCGGTCCGTTCATCGCGCAACACCGAAATGCGGTGGGCCAACACCGGATGATCAACCACCACCACTTGGGTCCCCATGGAAGGCAGCTTCTCAGACCAGGTAGAACGGTTCTTCATCGGACTCCGGACTGGCGGCCGCCGCCACCAGGTCGGCCAGCACGCGCCGGAGTTCGAGAGTCGTCCGATCAGCCCGGGTGTGCACCTCATCGGTGGGGGCCAGCGGCAGCTCCAGGTCGAAGAAGGCCTGTTGGATGCGCAGGTCTTCTTGCAGCACGTCAACTTCGAACTGCACCGCTTCGGCCATCCGCTGCTCGTCGTGGTCAAGGTCGTCGCGCCAAATGGTGGTGAAGAGCCGGCAGGTATCGGCGGTCTGGGGCTGAATGAAAAATCCGATGACGTTGCTCCCACCGGCTTCGACGAAGTCGATCCGCAAGCGCAGATGGAAGGGGGCACTCAATCGATAGGCCAAGCGTCTGGTCTGCACCAGTGGTCGGGCGCCGGCCGCCACGGCGGGGTCTTCACGATTGGCGAAGGCATGCTCGTAGGTCATGTCGAACGCCCAGTCGTCCCGAGCCACCGTGTAGTGCGGGACCTCCGCCGCTTCGTCGGCCCCGAACGTGCCGGCATGCACAAAGGGAAAATGGGCGACGTCCAGGAAGTTGTCGGCCAGCAGATCCGGCCGAGCCCCGGGTCTCGATGGTAGGGAGTTCGCCCACGGCAAATGTCGGGTCATCGTCCTCTGGCATGTGGCCCAGTGGGGCGATGGGCTCCTCGGGAGCCAGGAAGATCATGCCGTGGCGCTCAACCAGGCCGGCCGGCGGCGAGAGCTTGGCCGCCGGAGGCAGGTTCGCGTCGGCCCCCAAGGCCGGGATCTCCACGCACTGGCCGCTCGAGTCGAAACGCCACCCGTGATAGGCGCACTGCAGCACTTCACGGTCGCAGGTCCCGAGCGAGAGGGGTGAGCGGCGATGGGGGCAGCGGTCCTCGAAGGCCACGATGGACTTGTTGGCTCGGTAGAGCACCCACGGCTGGCCCAGGAGGAGGAACTGCTTCGGCTGGTCGGTCACCTCGGCCGGACGAGCGATCGGGTGCCAGCAACGGCGAAGCGCCGGGTCGACATTGGAGAGGGTGCGCCCCATGGCGGACCACCCTAAACCGTCGCATTGCTGGCTCATCACCCGCCGCCAAGGTGGCGACAACCAGTAGGGTCCCCGGCCATGATCCTTGATCGATTCCACGTCACCGACCAGGTCGCCGTCGTCACCGGCAGCGGTCGCGGCATCGGCGCGGCCTCGGCGCTGGCCCTCGCCGAGGCGGGAGCGGACATTGTGCTGTCGGCCCGAACCGAAGAGCAGCTCCGTGAGGTGGCGGCGCAGATTGAGGCCGTGGGTCGGCGGGCCATCGTGGTGCCGGGTGACCTGACCGATAACGACGTGATGCGGTCGTTGGCCGCCACCGCCCTAAGTGAGTTCGGTCGCCTGGACATTGTGGTCAACAATTTGGGCGGCACCATGCCCCGTCCCCTGCTCGATACGTCGACCCACGCCCTCGAGGAGGCTTTCCACTTCAACGTCGGCGCCGGTCATGCGCTGGTGCGGGCCGCCGTGCCGCTCATGTTGGAAGGCGATCACCCCGGCGGATCCATCGTCAACATCTCGTCGGTCATGGGCCATGTCGGAGCACGCGGCTACTTGGCCTACGGCACCGTCAAAGGTGCGCTCGAGCAGTACACCCGCCTGGCCGCCCGTGATCTGTCGCCCCGCATTCGGGTCAACGCCGTGGCGGTCGGATCCACCGCCACCTCGGCCCTCGACATCGTGATGGCCAGCGACGAACTCCGCACCACCATGGAAGAGGCCACGCCGCTCCGGCGCATCGGCGATCCCAATGAGATCGCGGCGGCCGTGTTGTTCCTGGCCTCACCGGCCGGTTCGTTCATCACGGGGAAGATCCTCGAAGTCGACGGTGGGCTGCAGTCGGCCAACCTCGAGTTCGGATTGCCCGACCTTTAAATCAGCACTGACCTTTACATCAGCACTGTCGTTTTCATAAATACTGTCGTTGGGGGAGGAATTTCAGACATGAGTTATCGCGTGGTGCAGTGGAGCACGGGCAACGTCGGTCGCCATTCGTTGGCCGGCATTGCGGCCCATCCGGAGCTGGAGTTGGTCGGCCTGTTTGTGTCCAACCCGGACAAGGTCGGCCGGGACGCCGGTGAGTTGGCCGGACTGGGCAAGCAGCTGGGTGTGGTCGGCACCAGCGACATCGATGCGCTGTTGGCTCTCAAGCCGGACTGCATTGTCCATACGGCCATGGCCGATGACCGCATGTTCGATGCCCTGGCCGATTTGCAGCGCTTCCTGACCGCCGGCATCAACGTGGTCTCGTCGAGTCCCGTGTTCTTGCAGTTCCCGGCCGACGACGACCCCATGGCGACCCCACTCATTGCCGCGGCCACCCAGGCGGGCGTCTCCCTCTTCGTCAACGGCGTCGACCCCGGGTTCGCCAACGATGCGTTGCCGTTGGTGCTCACCGGCATCAGCGAGCGCATCGAAGAGGTCCGCTGTTCCGAAGTCCTCAACTACAACACCTACAACCAGCCCATGGTGTTGTTCGACATCATGGGCTTCGCCCGCCCGCTCGATGACATCCCGTTGCTGCTCTCTCCCGGCGTGCTGACGATGGCCTGGGGCAGCGTGGTGCGGCAGATTGCCGCCGGACTCGGGGTCACCCTCACTGAGGTGACCGAGTGGTTTGAACGTGAGCCCGCACCGGAGGACTTCGATGTCGATGCCGGACCGGTGCCCAAGGGCACGGCGGCGGCACTGCATTTTGAGGTTCGGGGCATGGTGGGCGATAAGGCGGTGGTCGTGCTCGAACACGTGACCCGCCTGCGAGATGACCTCGGTGCGTCGTGGCCCCAACCAGCTGGACACGGCTGCTACCGGGTGCAAGTCACCGGCGAGCCCAACTACACACTCGATCTCCAACTCATGGGCACCGACGGCGACCACAACACGGCCGGCCTCAAGGCCACGGCCATGCGCTTGGTCAATGCCGTGCCGGCCGTGGTGGCGGCGGCCCCCGGGTTGGTGACCGCGTTGGACTTGCCACTTATTACGGGTCGCGGACTGGTCGTCACCTAGCGCGTTAGCGCTTCGTCCCCATCATCCGGGTAAAGCAAAAGTTCTCCCCGCCATCGGCCCGCAGCATGGCCGCTTCATGGAGGGCACCGTCGTGCCGCCAGCCTTCGGTGTGCTCAGCCACCACCTCGTCGAACCACAGCCAGTCTTCCCAACCATGTTCGACCTCTCCAGCCGCGCCGACACGCACGCGCCCTGTCTTCTCCCAGTGGTGACGCCACCAGGCCGGCGAATGGAACGAACAGAAGTCCCAGTGCCAGAACGGTCGCAAAATGTCGGGCACGGCATCACCAAGCTCTTCCCGCAAGGACGGGACGACCATGCCGATCTTCCCGCCCTCGTTGAGATAGGCGGTGATGTACCCGATGTAGAGGTCCGCCGTGCCGAAGTAGTGGTACGCATCGACACTCACGATGGCATCGAAGAATTCTTCCTCGAAGCGGAGGTTGTGCGCCTCGGCGTGCACGGCGGTGACCATGTCGCTCATGCCGGCGGCGGCAATCCGCTCCTCGTTCTGCTCGGCAGGGATCCACAGGTCGGCCGCCCACACCTGCGCGCCAAACTCCTTGGCCAAGAAGATGGACGACATGGCGGTGCCACATCCCAGGTCGAGCACGCGCATGCCGGGCTCAATAGGCAGTATCTCGGTCAGGCTCTCCATGAGCCACAGAGCGTGCGGCCCCATCAGGTTCTCGAACACCCACTCGGGGTCATAGGTATTCGAGAGCGGGTAGCGCGAGTTGTGCAGCGGGTTGTCCGACAGTGCGCTTCTCCTCCCTTCCGGCATCAGGCGGAGCGATCGTACGCCGCCCGCTCGACCAAGCCGGGAATTCGGGTCAGCGAAAGTCCCGACTGGCCGGCACCGAGGTACCGACCACTAAGGCCTCCACCCGTTCGGCCATCAGGCTCACCGTGCCCTCACCCAGCTGCAACCGCCCCCGGATCAACAGCACCGGGGCATGGAGGGCCACCGGCTTCCAGCGAGCCCAGGCCCCACGGGAGAACACCACATTGACGTGCCCGGTCTCGTCCTCCAGGTTGACGAACACCGCCCCACGAGCCGTCTCGGGGTGTTGGCGATGGGTGACCACGCCGGCCACCAGGACCCGCTCACCGTCGGTGCGGCCCAGCAGATCGCTGGCCACCAGCACTCCTTGTGCCTCCAACCGCTCCCGAGCCAGGTGCATGGCCGTGCGCTCGGGAGCCAGCCCGAGGGCCCACAGATCGTCCCCCACCGATTCGTACAAGGTGGGTTCGGGTAACGGCGGCGCGTCCACCCCCGTCACTATGCCGGGCAGACGGTCGGGCGTCCCCTGGGCGGCCGCACCAGCCGCCCACAGCAACCGCCGGCGTGAGGCTGCCGTACCCCGCTCATCAGCATCGAGCGCGCCCGCCGCCGCCAACGTCTCGAGCTGCGCCCGGGTGATGCCCGCCCGCCGGACCAGGTCCTCTCCCCCCGCCCACGGTCGGCCGGCCACCATGCGCTCGGCCGGCGCCGTCCCCACCCCGCGCACCGAGGCCAGCCCCAGGCGCAACACGGCGTCCTCCCGACGGCCCGACGCCCCGACCTCCAACGAGGCCCCCACCTCGGACCGGTTCACATGCGGTCGCCGCACCTCCACGCCATGGCGGCGGGCGTCCGCCACCAGTGACTGCGGTGACCAGAACCCCATGGGCTGCGAGTTGAGCAGGCCGGCCGTAAAGGCCGCCGGGTAGTGCAACTTGATCCAACTGCTGCAGTACACCAGATGGGCGAACGAGACGGAGTGCGACTCGGGGAACCCGAAGTTGGCGAAGGCGGCCAGCGCGGCGAAAATCTGGTCGGCCACGTCGCCCACCACCCCTTTGGTCGCCATGCCTTCATAGAGCCGTAGCCGCATCTTCTCCATGCGGGCCGCCGAGCGCTTGGCCGCCATGGCTTGGCGCAACTCGTCGGCGTCCGCCGCGGCTGAAGTCGGCAATGGCCACCGCCATCTCCATCAGTTGCTCCTGGAACAACGGCACCCCGAGCGTCCGCTTCAAAATGGGCTCCAGCAACGGGTGCAGGTAGGTCGGTTCCTCATCGCCCCGGCGGCGTCGGATGTAGGGGTTGACCGCGTTGCCCTGAATGGGGCCCGGTCGAATGAGCGCTACTTCAATAGCCAGGTCATAGAACTCCCGGGGCTGGACCCGGGGCAAGGTGGCCATTTGGGCCCGGCTCTCCACCTGGAACACCCCGACCGTGTCGGCCCGACACAACAGGTCGTAGACCGCATCCTCTTGCGGCAAGGTGGCCAGGTCGATGGGATCCCCGTGAAAGTCGTGCACCAGGTCGACCATGCGGTGCAGCGCTTCCAACATGCCCAGCCCCAACAGGTCGAACTTCACCAGCCCGATGGCGGCACAGTCGTCCTTGTCCCACTGCAGGACGCTGCGCCCGGGCATGCGGCCCCACTCCACCGGGACCACATGGGTGACCGGTCGGTCGCACAGCACCATGCCGGCCGAATGGATGCCCAAGTGGCGCGGCCGGTCCAGCAACTCCGCCGCCAGCTCGCCCACCAAGGCCGGCATGCCATCCGAGCCAGCAGCCGCCACTGAGGCCGCCGCCTCGGCGCCATGGCCACCCCGGTCGATGCCCGAGGCCCAACCGTCGACCTGCTCGGGGGTGAAGCCGAAGGCCTTCCCGACGTCTCGGACAGCCGAGCGGGGTCGATAGGTGATGACGTTGGCCACCTGGGCCGCGTGCCGGCGGCCGTAGCGCTCGTACACGTACTGGATCACCTCTTCACGCCGCCCCGACTCAATGTCGATATCGATGTCCGGCGGGCCGTCGCGGGCCGGCGACAGGAAACGCTCGAAGAGGAGACCGAGCTTGACGGCATCGACGTTGGTGACGCCGAGGGCGTAACAGACAGCCGAGTTGGCCGCCGAGCCACGCCCCTGGCAATAGATATTGAGCCGGTCGCACACCTGGGCGATGTCCCACACGACCAGGAAGTAACCGGCGAAGCCCAGCCCACCGATGACCTCGAGCTCATGCTCAATCTGGGCCCAGGCACCGGGCACCAGCTCGTCGTGCGGTGGGCCGTAGCGGGTGATCGCTCCCTCGGTGACCAGCTGGCGCAGAAAGCTCTGTTCGTCCATGCCGTCCGGCGTCGGGAAGTCGGGCAGGCGGGGAGCCACCAACCGCAGGTCGAAGGCACAGGCCAGGCCGAGTTCGGCCGCCCGTTCGACCACCCCCGGCCAACGGGCGAATCGTCGATACTGTTCCGCCGCCCCGCGCAGACACGCCGCTGGGGCCGACGGCAGCCAACCTTCCAACTCGGCCAGTGGTCGCCGGGCCCGGATGGCCGCCATGGTGGTGGCCAGTCGGAACCCGGCCGGGGTGGCGTAGTGCACGTTGTTGGTGGCCACGGCGTCCACCCCCCACTCGACGGCCAAGAGAGCCAGAGCGTCGTTGCGCGCCGTGTCCAACGGATCCCCGTGATCCCACAATTCGACGGCCACGTTGTCGCGCCCGAAGGCGTCGACCAGCTGCCCCAACTCCCGGGAGGCCGCCCGGGGTCCCGCCTCCATCAACGCGGCGGCCACCGCCCCCTTCCGACAACCGGTCAGGACCAGCCAGTGCTGACCCGCCCCGGCGGCCAGCGCGTCGAGGGTGAAGATCGGTCGCCCCTTCTCGCCGCCTTCCAGGTGAGCCTCGGCCAGCACGCTCGAGAGTCGGGCGTACCCCTCAGGGTCGCGGGCCAGCACCACCAGGTGGGTGCCGGTCGGGTCCGGCTCGCCGGTCCGCGGGCCGGCCGGCGACAGTGTCACCTCGCTCCCGAAGACAGTGGGCAGCCCGAATGTCCGAGCCGACTCGGCAAACCGCACCGCCCCGTAGAACCCGTGGTGATCGGTCAGGGCCAGCGCGGTCAGGCCGAGCCGGTGGGCCTCGGCCACCAGTTCCTCGGGGTCGCTGCTGCCATCGAGGAAGCTGAAGTCAGAATGGGCATGGAGTTCGGCATAGGCCGGACCATCAGTCATAGAGCGCTTCCACCCACCACTGCGCTCGTTCGGTGCACAGCAGCCGAGCCGCCCCGTCGGCCGTCACCACCTGAAAGCGAGCCCGGCGCCGGCGCACCGACCACCAGCGCTCGTGCACCGGCCACGGCCCGGCCCAGGCCGTAATGGGCTCCCACGGCCCACCAGCAATGGAGAGCCGGCTGGGCTCCCCATTGAGCATGCCTCGGCCACTCACCCCGCAGGCGGCGCCGGTCGTATCGACCACCTCGACCGGTCGGGGGACCCGCAGCACATGGGTGGGCGAGGGTGGCGGTAGCCGCCCCGGCCACGGCGCACCGCCATTGATAGCGGCCGCGGCCGGACTCCCCCATGGCACCAAGGTCGACTGATCCGCCGGATCCCGTCCGCCCTGCACCCGACCGACCAACACCGCATCGACACCCAGGCGCTCCTGCACCCGGGCGAACGACAGCGCGGCCCGGGCATCGGCAGCCGATGCCCCGCCGAAGAATCCCGGTTGGTAGGGCGGGGGCTCGGCCCCGACGTCGGGATCTTCACCGCGGGCCACCCGCAGCCGACGCTCAATGGCCCGATCACGCAAGCCGACCAGCTCACCGCTCTCCCCCCGGGCCACCTTGTGGCAGGCCGCCGCATCGGCGCCGAAGCGATCCGAGACATGGGCGTGCGGCAGGTCGGCAAAACGTCCCAACGTGGTGATGCCCAGACGTTGCAAGGTGACGGCCAGTTCGGGCCGAGCCAGGGTGGCCACCGACCGGGGAGCCAGGAATTCCGCCGTGCCTCCCGGCGGAATGATTAGCTGGGCGCGGGCGGCCAGAACCGCGGCGAAGAGCCCGTCGGCCACCCCGACGAAGGCGTCCTCATCCACGGCCTCGACCAGGCGCTGCATAACCATTTCTTCTCCGCCGAAAAAGCGGGCTGGCCCACGCGCGGGCAGGGCGCAGACGCCGAGCCGGACGGGATGCACCCAGGGACACAGTGCTCCGGCGCCGGCCACCACCTGCACGAAGCGCCGGGCTTCCTCGCCCCGAGGTCCTTCTTCTTGAAGTCCGGGACACCAGACGACAACCAACCGTTCCATGTCCATCGCGTGTTCACCTCAGGCCGCCTCCGGCCCACTCCCAGGACCGGGACGACCCGGCCCTTCCTTCTTCTTCTTCTCCACCGCTGCGACTTCGCCCGAGGCCGCCGGCAGCCAGAGCGAGCACTCCACCGGCCGGCCGGCCGAGCGTCGACCGGTCACCCGCACCTGGGCCCGTCGACCCTGCAGGTACCCGTGCCCTTGACCAACGCCTTCCCACTCCATCGCTCCCACCGACAGGGCGAGATCGCCTCCCTCGGGCCAGTCGTTGACGTGATCGACCAAGACCACCAGGGCGGTCTGGCGCTCACGGGCTCGGGCACTGAGATGGCGCGCCACGGTCGGTCGAGCCCGACCAGGGGGGCGGACCAACACCATGTCCACTCCGGGCAACAGGTCACCCGCCGCTTCGGCCCACCCGCCGCCCGGATGAGGGACGAAAACCACCCGCCGCAGATCAACCCCGAGTTCGGCCACGGCTACTACCCCCGGATCAGGCAAACCGACTGCGGCCGACCAACTCCCGGTGGCCGAGGCGGCACTCAACAAGGTCAGGGCCAGCGTGGTGGCCCCTTGTCCCGGGAGGCCGGTCACCGTAGTGGTGGATCCCCGTCGCAAGACGCCGTCAGGAAAGAGCGGCCGGAGAGCCCGGGGCACCGGCAGGGTGCGGCCCGCCACCGGCGTGGTCGGTCGCACCCGGGCCGCCAGACCCACCGGCAGTTCCCGAGGGCGCCGTGGACTCTCGGCATCAGAACGAAAAGCGAACATATGTTCGTACTCTAACGAGAGGTTGTTGCCTCTGCCCAGGGCCGAAATTCACCAGGTCAGCGCTAGTGACCCTGGGTGGAGGTCCTCCTCACTTCAGACCCCGGAACATCAAATCGACTGAGAAGTGTCGTACCCGGTCTAGAAATCCGAGCCATCTGTGATTCTCTGGCGCCCACGAGCACGGGCCCTTGATCGCCACATCATCGCCCCACCAACAAGTACCGCAACCAACCCTGCCGCACCGCTAGTGACCACAATCCAGCTTGATGATCTCGAAGCAGAAGCTTGCCCAGAAACCGTTGGGAGAAGTCGTTCGAATGACTTGGCAATTGCGGCATAACCAAGATCCGTTGGGTGGAGATCGTCCCGTGAACACATAGACGTATCGGCACAGATGGTGGCCACGTTTTGTGGCAATAGCCTATTGTCGTATTCCACCGTGTCAAAATCTGACGACGCGAACTGCTTCGCTACGTTGGCGGTGCTTGCACCGTATTTTCGATAGATCCCCTGAAGTTCGTCATTGAGACCCGTCAGAACGCTTAGGGAGTGATAAGCAACCTTCTCTCCCGATGGTCCAGAAAGCCACGCCGCCAAATACGGGTCGTAGTAGTTCATGCCGAGTATTTGCACGCTTGGATCTGACTTGTGCAGGGCAATCAGGATCTTGGGAAGGAATCGAGATACTTCTTTTTCACCCGCTAGGACACACGACTGGTCGATTGACGACAGTCGTCATGCAATTGTCGACATCGTTAATCCCGACATCAATCGTCAACATCGCCACGCTTCCACGGTGAGATTTCAGAAAGGATTCTGCCTGCTCCAACTGTGACCCTGTAGTGGAATCGCAAGCAGGTCCACGAACCACTGACCCTGTCGTTGCGCCGCCGCATGCATAGGAGACTGGGTAGAGACCTGGATATCTCTTCAGTTCATGTTCGTAGAGAATTCCGGCATAAGACTCGGCCGGAGAAGTTGCCTCGAATCCATAGGCAATCGAATCGCCCATGATCAGGTAGTACTTCCTGCTCGCGTTCTGACTGGCACCAGCCGGTTGAGACAGCTGAATGACAATGGCAACGAGAACGAACACACAGATCCACAATCGCCCGAGTTTGGGATCGCGGACCCGGGCCTTCTCTGGCGCGGCAGCGGGGCTGACCTGGTCGGGCATGGTTTTCGTCATCGACGTCTTCTCCGCCTGACTATGGGCTGGTTTTTATGACAAGCGAGCCGTGATCCAAGCGAAGAGGAGAAGTAATCCTTTGGGGCGAGCGCAATCGGCCGTGTGGTCTCAAGTAGCGACCGCGTCAACCTTAATAGGGCTGGATCAGCAGGAGCGCAGCGACAGTTGGGCCGGTGCACTGCAGAACTGGTCGGTTGCTGGGTCGTAGTAGTGGTCACTACGTACCGATCTCAGACAACGTTCCGCCTGCGCCACAATGCAGGTATGTGCGGTCGCTTTGCGCTCTTCACGCCCCCGGTCCGGATGGCCAAGTATTTCCAAGCCACTCTGGAGAACAGCGTCGATCCGGAACGGGTGCCCAGCTGGAACGTGGCGCCGACCACGACGGTGCTCGGCGTCGGCGCTCACCGCACCGGGGGTAGCGACAACCTCACCCGCACCATCAATGAGTACAGATGGGGGCTGGTGCCGTACTGGGCTAAGGACACCACATCAGGCAATCGACTCTTTAATGCCCGGAGCGAGACAGTGTCGAGCAAGCCGTCCTTCCGCAGTGCCTTCCAGGCCCGGCGCCTCATCGTCCCAGCCGACGGCTTCTACGAATGGGATCGGCACGGCGACGGCAGCAAACAACCGCACTACTTCACCCGCACCGACGGCGAACCCTTTGCCTTCGCCGGTCTCTACGAGCGTTGGTGGGACAAGGAAGCACCCGATGCACCGCCGCTCATATCGTGCACCATCATCACCACCGAGGCCGGGCCGGACATGGACGGCATCCACGACCGCATGCCCGTCATCCTCAACCCCGACACCTTCGATGTCTGGCTCGATCCCGACATAGAAGAGACCAGTGAACTCACCGCACTCTTACGAGCTGCCCCCGATGGCACCATGTCGCATCACCCGGTCGACCAGCGAATCGGCAACGTCCGCAACGACGATCGCCAGCTGATCGACCGGGTAGAACCTCAAACCCTCTTTTAGTTGCCGTAGGGGTTCGCCGGCACAGTGTCGGTACTGGTCACCGGCTGGTAGACAGCCGTGATGGTGTCCACGTTCGGCGCCGTACCCGACGTCCACACCTGGGCGAGCACAGCCCCGGTCGTTGGGTCCTCATAGGTGACCGACGTCGACGCCACGCCGCTGTATTGCCGTGTCATGGCGATGGCCGGTCGACCATCAGGATCAGTGGCGTTCGGATTGATGGTGAAACCGCTCGTACCGGCAAGGACTTTGTAGAGCGCCGAGCGAAGAGCTGGCTGCACCAGCGGGCTCCAGAGCAAGTCATCGGCCTCTTGGTAGACGTAGTCGTCGTCGGTGAGGGTGGGTTGCACATCAATCGACTTCGGCACTGCCTTGCCCAATGTGGCCGCCTGCTGTTGAAACTCTTCGGCTGCTTGTGCGGCCTGCTGCTTGGAGATGGCGAGCAGCCGGGCTCGGAGAGCAGTGGGATCAGTGGGGAGAGCGGTGAACCAGGCCTCGGTCGAAGTGGGGTCAGGCCCCTCAGTGATATCAGTTGGCGCATCCGAGTCCGCATACGGCACTTGGTAGGTGGTCGAAGCTCCGGTCTGGGTGTCAATGACACTGGTGCGCTGGCTCTGGCCGGCCTCGTCCGTTTCGGTGTCAGTCTCGGCCAGCACGACGTAACGCCCGGGCAACGACGGCACAGCAGCTGAGGCCGAGGCCAATTGATAGAGCACCAAGTGCGCATGCGTCACGTGGCCAGTGGCGGTCGGTGTCCCGCTCTTCGGAGTACCAGATCCGAGAGCAACCACGCCGGTCGCAATCAGTGCGGCGGCAGCGACCCCGACCACCGCCGCCGGCACGGCACGGCGAGCCCGTGAGGCCTGCCCGATGGGACGAACGTTGCCCTGAGTGGAATGTGCGTCCGCAGTCAAGTGCTCGAAATCGTCCAGGATGGCCGCCAGAAGGCGGTCCTCGAATCGCTCGTTGTCAGGAATGACGGTGTTCATAGCGTGACCTCTCTCAAAATGGTGTGGGTGGAAGGTGGGCGTGGTGGGGAGTCGAAATAGGAGTCGGAGCCGGCGGCGTGCAGGCTCTTGGCCAGGGCGCGGCGGGCCGCGCTCGAGTCGCATTCGGAAGTTGGCCGCACTGATGCCGAGCACCCGCGACGCCTCGGTGGGCGTCAAGCCATCGACGCCAACCAACAAGAGCGCCTCTTTGGCCCTGGGCTTGAGTTGGTCGACCGCCTCAATGACGGCCACGGCGGCGCGGTCCGCCTCAATCTGGTCTTCCAGGCGTTCAATGTCATTGGTATTGAGCAAGCGTCGTCCGGCGATGCGGCTGGCCAGCGCGACTTCGCGGGCGGATCGGCGGGCGTGGTTGGCGATGAGCCGGGCGGCAATGCCAATCACCCACGCCACGGGTTCTCCGCGTTCGGGGTCGTAGGACTGCGCCGAGGTGAGTACGGCCACGAAGGTGTTGGCCACTACGTCGGCGACGTCGGCGGGGTTGCGCACTCGTCGCGCCGTGAACTGCACCACCCGATCTACGTGACGTCGGTAGAACATTTCAAACGCCGCCGGATCAGCGTTCAACCAGTGGATGAGCTCCCGGTCGTCCGAGTCGAAGTCCATACTTGTACTTGGTCGCTTACCGCCCGGGCGCAAAGAAAATCTTCAGTCGACTCCGAGGCTGCTCTTGGCGGCGGCCTGAAAGACCCGAAAGGGCAGCAGTCGCTTGGCGATCAGGCCGACGCGTTCACCGGACTTGCCAACCGACACCCGGCGGGGCGGGCGGCGCGAGCCAAGGATCTTCACCACGGCTGACGCCACATCGGCCGGCGCGGCCCCGTTCATTTCATCATGCTCCATGAGCTTGATCGCCTTGTCCACGGCAGCCTGATACGCCCCATCATCGGTCGGTCCAGTGCTCATGCGACGACTGGCAGTGAAGTCGGTGGCGAAGTTGCCGGGCTCGACCAGCGTGACCGATATACCAAATGGAGCAACCTCGTAGGCCAACGCTTCGCCGAGCCCTTCGAGCGCGAATTTGCTGGCGCTATAGAAGGCCTGGAACGGGATGCTGATGACCCCGCCAATGGAACTCATGAGCACGATCCGTCCGTGGCCCTGCGCCCTCATGATGGGCAGTACCTGTTGCACCACTCGTACGGCTCCCCAGAAATTGGTCTCGAGTTGGGCCTTGGCCTCCTCGATGGTTGTCTCTTCGACCGCCCCGGCCAGGCCCCAACCGGCGGCGGCCACCAAGGCGTCGATTCGGCCGTGTCGTTCGATCACTCCGGTCACGCCGTCGTGGACGGAGGCGTCGTCATCAACATCCATGAGCAGGCTCTCACCGCGGCCGTCGGCGCTGCCGCGGCGGCTGGCCCCAATCACCAACCAGCCAGCGGCGTCCAGCCGTTCGGCACAGGCTCGCCCGAGACCAGCCGATGCACCGGTGAGGAGGACAACCTTGGCGTCGCCGGCCATCAGTTTCTCCCCGGCAATGTGATCAGCGGGGGCGACGACGCAGCGAAGCGTCGGCAATGGCCGCCGGGACCCAGCCCACATCGGTGGCATTGAGGTCGGTGCCCGGAGGCACGATCTCGTCAATCCGATCCAACACGTCCGGCGACAGGCGCAATTCCATGGCCGTCAGTTGCGACTCGAGGTGTTCCATGGTGCGCGGACCGATGATGGGTGATGTCACGGCCGGATGCTCCAACACAAAGGCCAGCGCCATTTGAATCATGGTGAGCCCGGCCTCGTCGGCCAGCGTGGCCAACGCGTTCACGGCGTCCAGCTTCTGCTGGTTGCCCGGGATGGTCATGTCGTAGTGAGCCGGCAGCATGGCCGACCGCCGACTGGTGTTCTCCTTGCCCGCACCGAAGGCACCAGACAACCAACCGCCAGCCAACGGACTCCACGACAGGACTCCCATGCCGTAGGTCTGGCACATCGGCAGGACGTCCTTCTCAATGGACCGGACCAGAATCGAATACGGGGGCTGCTCGGTGACGAACCGTTCGCGAGCACGTCGGTCGGATACCCATTGCGCTTGCACGATTTCGTGGGCGGGAAACGTGGAACTACCGAAGTACCGGATTTTGCCGGCCCGCACCAAGTCGGTCAGTGCACTTAGGGTCTCGTCGATGTCGGTCTCGGGCGACGGCCGGTGGATTTGGTACAGGTCGATGTAGTCGGTGCCCAGGCGGCGCAAGCTGTTCTCGCACTCGGTGATGATCCAACGACGTGAATTGCCCTGGGCGTTGGGATCGCGGCCCATGGCACCGTGCACCTTGGTGGCCAGCACGATTTTCTCGCGCTTGACCTGGGCCAGTGCCTTGCCCACGATCTCCTCAGATTCCCCGAAGGAGTACATGTCGGCGGTGTCGATGAAGTTGATGCCGGCATCGAAGGCACGGTGGATGATGCCGATTGATTCATCGTGGTCGGGCGTACCCCAGGCGCCGAACATCATCGCCCCCAAGCACAGGGGACTTACCTTGACGCCAGTACGACCGAGTATGCGATATTCCATACGCGGCATGGTAGCCACAGGACCTTCGCTCGGCTCAGGCGCCCCGTCCCGGGCTTGATCAGTCCTTCAGGCGGGTGACGGCATCAGCGGCAGCCCAGAGCAAGTCGGGTTCGCCGCTTCGACCGTAGGAGCGGAGTACCGCCTCGGTCAGCTTCAGGGCATGCGCATCGCCTGAGAGCAAGGCTCGTTTGATGAGCTCGTCCGGTGAGGGAAGGGGGTCCGTGTGCTCGGGAGCGTCGTGCTCGGGGGTGTGATGCCGGTCGATGTCGTAGGCCACATGGATGGAAGCCACGGCCTGCCAGACGTAACCCAGCGCGGCATCCCGATCTTCGGGCGCTAACCAGGGCAACACCAGCTCGAGCGCCATCGGGGCGGTGATGGCGTGGATCAACGCAATGGCCTGGCCGCCGTCGACGTTGCGCAGGTAGGCCCGGGCACCGCCGAGAGCCAACGCATCTATGAAGGAGAGGGCGTCGCCGGAATGGCCGAGGGACGCCACCGCTTGTTCAAATTCGTCGGCAATGTCAGTGACGTGCGCCACCCGGGCCGAAATGTTGAACTCCTCGGGCGTGTCCTCGGGCAGGTAGGGCAGATCGGCCAACGCCGCCGGCACATCCTGGTGACCGATCAGGAGCGGTGGGCCGGGCAGTTCTTGATACACCGAGGCCCAATAGGCCAATCCGGTGGCCACCTCGAGTTGGCGGGCCGGCGTGTTGGCCCCCTGCAAGCCACGCAACGCATGGGCGGTTCGGATGAGGCCATGGGCGGCCGCCGCCACGGCTCCCGGTAATAGTCGGGGCACCCATTCGCCCACCACGGCGGCGGCCGGACGATCGGCCATTTCGGTCTCGAAGAGCATGAGCCACTCGGGATACTGGTCGCTGATGCCGAGCGCATCGGGCCATTCGGCCTCGTTGAGTGGCTTCTGAGCGGGGGGCGGAGCCGGGTCGAGTCGGCTCCGGTAGTGCGCCACCCAGGGAGCGATGGCGTCGGCCCGACCCAGGTGGTCCAGCACTTCGACCACCATCGGGCCGTGATTCGACAGACCGTGATCGGAGTACACCGGCCCGGTGCCACTGAAGCTCTGCAGGGCCGCGCTGAGCGGATCGGTCTCCATAGGCCCAGTATGTCGGTCGACGGCCTCGAGCACCCTGCGCCCCGGCCGCTACGATCCGGCGGTCAACTTCGGGAGGGCAGATGGCGAATCAACCGCCACTACATGGATTGCGAATCATTGAATGTTCGGCCCTGGGGCCGGCGCAGATCACCACACCGCTGGCCGACCTGGGCGCGGACGTCATCAAGATCGAACCGCCGGCGGGCGACTACATCCGTGAGATGACATGGCCGATTGTCGAGGGCGTCTCGTTGATGCACCTCCATCTCAATCGGGGCAAGCGTTCGCTGGTGCTGGATCTGCGGACGGAGGCGGGGGTGGCCATATTGAAGGAGCTGGTCCTCACGGCGGACGCCGTAGTCGAAGCCATGCGACCCGGATCGTTGGCCCGCCGGGGCGTGGGCTTCGATGACCTCAAGCTCATCAATCCCAAGAT
Source organism: uncultured Acidimicrobiaceae bacterium (assembly GCA_963730785.1). Classification (GTDB taxonomy): domain Bacteria; phylum Actinomycetota; class Acidimicrobiia; order Acidimicrobiales; family RAAP-2; genus Bog-473. Next base: position 37,230 of record CAVSTF010000006.1, on the reverse strand, counting down.
CGTCTTTTGCACCATTTCGGGTTACGGGATGACCGGCCCCTACCGCGACTACCCGAGCCACGGGGTGGCCTATGACACCTGGGCCGGCATCGTCAACGTGGCCAAGGACGAGGAGGGGTTCACCTACATTCCCGAGCACGCGTCCATCGGCATCCACGCCGGGCCGCTGTTCGGTGCATTGGGCATTCTGGCCGCCGTCATCCGGGCCCGTGAAACCGGTGAGGGTTCCTATGTCGAGTTGGCCCAATCCGATGCGGCGGCCGCCATGGACTGGCTACGCAGCGAGACGTATCTCGCCTACCAGCGACCCGAGTCCGAAGTGACCGGCAACAAGGCGGACAACTACGAGCGCCGGGCTCCGGGCACGGCCGGCATGATTGAGGGCGTTCGCTACCAGGTCTATGAGACCGCCGACGATCAGCACATCCTCTTCATGGCCTCCGAACAGGCCTTCTGGAAGAACTTCTGTGAGGCGCTCGACCGCATGGATCTCTTCGAGCGTTGGCCCGGTTCCAAGTACGCCGACCACGCCCGCGGCAATCGTGAACTCCAAGGCGAACTGCGTGACATTTTCCGCACCAAGACCAAGGAGGAGTGGCTCGAGTTCGGCGGACGGGTCAACACGCCCATGGCACCGGTCAACACCCCCAAGACATTGCTGGCGGATCCTCAGTTCGCTGATCGCTTTCCGCTCCTCTCAGCCGAGGACATGGGGGCGGAACAGATCTTCACGCCGCTGCACTTCATTGATGAAGAGCTGCCCACCCCGAGCAAGGCCCCGACGGTCGGCCAGCACACCGACGATGTGCTGCGCTCGGTGTTGGGATGGAATGATGCGCAGATCGCCGCCGCCCAGGAGTCTGGTGCGTTCGGCACCGAGGGCTAGGCCCACGAGATGATGGGGAGCAATTAATGGACAGGGTGCGATTGGGCGTTCTCGGGGCCGGCAACATCGCCGCCACCAACGTCAAGGGCTACCTCGAGGATCCTCGTTGTGACGTCGCCGTTGTCTGCGATGTGAACGAGGAAATCGGACGGAAAGCGGCAGCCGATTGGGGCGCCGACTACGTACGCGACCTGGACGAGCTCCTGGCCGACGATTCCATTGATGCGCTCGAAATCCTCACCCCGACGCACCTACATTGTGAGCACGCCATTGCCGCCCTCGAAGCTGGCAAGCACGTGTCGATCCAGAAGCCGGTGGCCAACAGTATTGACGAGGGTCGGGCCATGCAGGCGGCCGCCGAACAGGCCGATCGGACGCTCCGCATCAGCGAGTGCTTCGTGCACTACCCGCCGCTGGAGCTGGCCAAGAAGCTGGTGGCCGACGGCGCCATTGGCAAGCCGACCGGGCTGCGTATCCGCACCCTGGTCGGGCAGACCACCTCACCCTTCCAGGCCGCGCTGCGCCCGGAGGGCTACGGGTGGCGGCTGGACAAGCGCAGCACGGGTGGTCACCTGTTCGACGACAACGTGCACAAGTACGCCATGGCCCTGTGGCTGCTCGACCTCGACATCACGTCGGTCCAGGCCATTGTGCGCAGCCGCGACATCTTCTTCGAACCGTGTGCCGCCATCTTCGAATACGAGGACCCGGATGTGCTCGGCTCCATGGAGGTGCAGTACTCACCGAAGTTCTACATGCGCTCGAGCTACTACGGCGCCGACGAGTTCTTCGAGATCACCGGCGACGAGGGGCAGATTTGGGTGACCCGGGCCACCGGAGAAATGCTCGACCTGCCTCCGGTCATGCTCTTCACCGGCACCGAGAAGGAAATCAAGACGACCGAGTTCAACGACGTGGACGCCAATTGGGGCGCTGGCTTCGTCCGTTCTTCGCAGCACTTCATCGACTCGTTGATCAACGGCACGCCGGCCGACATGTCACCGGAGTCGGCCATCAAGGTGCTCCAGCTCTGCTTCGCCGTCTACAAGGCCTCCGAAATCGGTAGCTCGGTGGACCCTCGAACCTTGACGGGCGCTATTTCGCCCGCCGGTTGGGCGGAGTGGTAAAGCAGCTCGGCTGATTGACTACTGACGGTCGAAGAAGTCGATGAGGTGCGTCACCACCTCCTGTGCATGGGTGATGATCCCGATGTGGCCCGAGCCCATCACTTCTCGAAACTCGCAGCCCGGAATCACTGACGCGGCGTGGCGGGCCTTGTCGGGGGGCGAGTCAACATCGTGCTCGAAGGCCAGCACCAAACAGGGCGTGGTGATGTCGGGCCAGCGAACCGTCCGAACCGGATCGGTCGACCAGGCCAGTGCGGCCTCGTACTGCCCCAACCGTCCTGGGTTGGGCCAGGGCGGGATATCGGCGGTGAACGAGAGCCAGGTGCTGACCACGTCGTCATTCTGAATGTCGGCGATCGGGAGATAGCGCAGCGTCTCGGTGGCGTAGAACAGGGGCGGCAGGTCGTAGTCGAGGCGGGCCAGGTCGCGTTCGACCGTCGTGATGGCCACCTCCCATGCGGTGGGCTGGTTGGCGCTGCCCATCAAGGCCGCAGCCTTGACCCGCTCCGGATGGTCGAGCACCAAGGTTTCGGCAATCCAACCGCCGAGTGAGTGGCCGGCCACCAGCAGGGGCTCGTGCCAACCCAGGTGATCCAAGAGGTGGACGGCGTCGTCCGTCATCTGCGCCACCGAGTACGGACCGGGCGGCGAACTGGACGGCTCCACGCCCCGGTTGTCGTAGGTGGCCACTCGATACCCGGCGGCGACGAGGGCCGGCACCAGTTCGAGATGCCAGGCGATGGCCGGCTGCCCACACCCGGCGATGAGTAACAGCGGCGTCCCGTCCCCGTTCACTTCGTAGTTGAGGGTCACGTCACCCAGTTCGACGTCAGGCATGCAGCACCTCCTCGAACAGGGCGGGCGAAATATTGCGGCCGGTCAACAACACGATGGTGATCCCTCCGTTAGGCGCCTGGTCAATCAGCCCGGCGCGACTGGCGGCCACCCCGACGGCACCGGCACCCTCCAACACCAGTCCCATTTTGAGGGCGGCGTACGAAATGGCGGACCGAATGTCGGCTTCACTGACCGTCACCACTTCGACCTGGTGGGCCAAGGCGATGTCGACGGTGACGGCTCCAGCTTCGAGGTTGCCGGCCAGTCCGTCGGCCAAGGTGGGCTCGACGGTGATGGGCGCCACGCCACCGGCCGACAGCGCCGTGGACACAGCCGGCGACGCTTCCGATTCCACTCCGACCACCCGGACACCGCTCCCGGCCAGGCCGAGCGCCACGCCGGCCAACAGTCCCCCGCCGCCACAGGGCACCACCACCGTGCCCAAGTTGGGCACCTGCTCCAGCAATTCGCGGGCAATCGTGCCCTGGCCGGCGATCACGTCCGGATCGTTATACGGCGAGACATAGCGACTGCCGTCGGCGGCCATGATCTCCAATGCTTTGGCTTCGGCCTCGCTGTAGCCGTCCCCGTGAAGGACGAGCCGCACGTCGAATTGTTGCAAGGCCGACACTTTGGCGGCCGAGGCCTGTTGGGGCACCACCACGGTGACATCAGCCCCGAGCCGGGAAGCGGCAAAGGCCACCCCCAGCCCGTGGTTGCCAGCTGAGGAGGCCACCACGGCTCGGCCGGGATCGGTGGCCATGGTGGCGGCGACGGCGGCCAAGCCGCCGCGAACCTTGAACGATCCCGTGGGTTGCACGGTTTCGATCTTCAATCCGATGTCGGCTCCCAGTTGAGGGGCCATGACCACGGGGGTGATGGCCAGGTGGGCCCGCACCACTTCCCATGCCGCATCCATTTGCAGAGCCGTCGGAGGGAGTACGGCGCGCACCTCCGTAGTTTGACCGCTTCCCAGCTGGCATGCTGACGGCATGTCCGAAATGTCACACTTGGAGTTCGGCCAAGCCAAGGTCTGTGTCCACCCGGACGTCAAGGCCATGGCGCGATCGGTGGCCGATCACACCGGCGCGATCATGCGGGCGGCGGTGGCCGAGCGAGGAGTGGCCCACGTGATGTTTGCCACCGGCAACTCCCAGTTGGCCTTCATCGACAGGTTGGTCGAACTCACCGACGATGTCCCATGGGCCGACACGGTGATCTTCCACATGGACGAATATGTCGGCGTGGGCCCCGATCACCCGGCCGGTTTTCAACGCTGGATCAGGGAGCGCATCGTGGAGCGCACCTCGCCACGAGCGGCGTACTACGTCGAGGGCTTAGGCGACCCGGAGGCGGAATGTGTCCGCTACTCGAAACTCCTGGCCGAACACCCGCTCGACCTGTGTTGCCTTGGTATCGGCGAGAACGGCCACTTGGCCTTCAATGACCCACCGGTGGCTGACTTCCATGACCCGCTCGATGTCAAGGTGGTGGAGCTCGACCGAGCGTGCCGTCAACAGCAGGTCAATGAGGGACACTTCCCGGATATGGCGGCCGTACCAACGCACGCCATCACGGTGACGATCCCGGCGCTCTTGCGAGCCAGCGAGGTCTTCGCCATTGTGCCTGAAGCACGTAAGGCAGAGCCGGTATTGGCTGCACTGACGGGCCCTATCTCCACGTCGTGTCCGGCCTCTGCCCTACGCACCATCAGTCATGCGTCAATCCATCTTGAGCCGGCATCGGCCCGCTTGCTCCCCCAGTCGTAGGGGAGCTGCCTACTTCACCGTGATGGTACCCATCATGTACTGGTGGATATTGCAGATGTAGTGGTAGGTGCCACGCTTCGTGGGTGCTTTGAAGGACTTGGTGTGGTTCTGGGTCACGTTGCCGGTATTGAACTTGCCGTTAGTGGCAGTCAATGTGTGCGTGGCCGAGTCCTTGTTGGTCACCTTGATGGTCTCGCCGGGAGTCACCACGAGCTTCATGGGACTAAACATGAAGCTCTTGATGGTCACCTGCGCCACTTTGGCCTTGGCTTTGTCCACCGAATGAACCGCTGCGCCGGCTTGAGCCGAACCCAGTCCTACGTAACCGGCCAGGGGCAGGGCGCCTGCAATCAGCAGGACGCCCGCCCCTTTCCGAATGCTCATGCTCTAGAGCGCCATGCTGGTCGGGTTGAAGGCCACCGGAGTGCCGGAAGCCGACTGCGCACCTGGGTACTTACCCAACACGTAGTAGAGAATCGCAATGTGCTGCATCTCGACCGGCATGATGGATGAGGACAGGCCAATGGCCGCCGAGCTCTTGAGCATTGACGTCTCAGCCTGGTAGGTCTGAGCCGCAATGGTCTCCAGCGTGATGGCCAGCTCGGCCAGACCGACGATGTCAGTCACCTTGGCGAAGTCAGCCTGCACGGTTGGGGTCAGCGTCGGGTTGGTGACGGTGACCTTGGCCTTGCCATTGGATGACAGCACGCCGTTCCACGCCGCAGCGTGCTGGGTGTGCTGCGCCTTGGCCGTGGTGGCAAAGGTGGCGACGGCCGGGGGCACGGCGCCGAGCTTGCCAGCGGTGGCGGCGGCGAGGCCGGCCGAGTAGGCAAACACAGCCAGGTTTTCCAAGCTGGCGGCAACGGCGGCGACCGCGAGGTCACCCTTGAGGCCGGCCGGCGGGAAGGCCGCGGCATTCAGTCCCTTGACCGAGGCAACCTTACGAGTCGACGCACCGGCCATGGCCGGAGCACCAACCGTCATGATGGCAGCGCCACCGGCGGCGATGGCACCGGCACCCATGAGGAACGTACGTCGGCTGGTTGAGCCGATCCCGCCCTTCATGTTGTCGATCATCTCCGCAATGCCGGCCCGCATGGCGGGCATGCCGACATCATTGTGCAGCGCGTCCAGGTCGTTGGTCATCGAGATCAGTTCGTGCTCGGTGCCTTCGAAGACTGGTTCTTGGGTGGTACTCACTTGACGGCTCCTTGCTTGGCCGGGGCGGCCATGTTGGTCTTGTAGAAGGCATTGGGGAAGCCGACGCTTCCGGCCACGGCCGGCAAGGCCGCTCCGGTGCCAGGTGCCAATGAGATCAGCTGGGGTGCGCCGGCCTTCAGAAGGGCCTGCACGGCCAGCAAGACGCTCACGTGCTGAGCTTCGATGCCCATGATGGAGGCGAAGAGGGCCTTGTTCGAGGTCTTCTTGGCCAACACGGTGTCCTTGATGTAGGTCTCAGCAGCAATGTTCTCGAGCTCCAGCGCCAGGCCAACCACGCCGAGGGCACCCTGAGCGGCGGTAGCGCCACCCAGACTCTTGACTGCCTTATTGACGACCGGGACAAAGGCCGGGTCGGGCTTGGTCTGCGCCTTGCCACCCATACCCTTGGCCGCACCATTGAAGGCGTCGGCGTGCTGGGCGTGCTGGGCCATGGTCGTCTTGCAGAAGGCAGTGACAACCGCGTCAGCCGATGAACCGCCGATGTACGGCAGTGTCAGCGCTGTCTTGTAGGTGGCCACAGCCAGGTTCTCAATGGAGGCTGCGGTCTGCAGAATCTGGACGTCTTTGGAAGACGACGCACCAGCTGCGGATGCGAGCGCACCGACGAGAGCAAGTCCGCCAGCTGCTCCAAGGATCGTGGTCGCACCGAAGCTTGTGCGAAGAGCAGCTTTGTGCTCCTCGTGAAAGCTCAGGCTCTCGGCCAGATCGTGCTCGGAGGACTCATGGTGAAGCTCGGTGAGCTCATTGAGTACCTCATGGGTAGGCCGCATGCCATCTGCATGCAAGTCTTGGGACTCTTCGAGCAACTCGGCGAGCGCTCTCGGATCTGCGGTCATTCTGACCTCCTGATTGGGTGGGTTCACGGGGTATTCGGAGTGCGGTGAGAGTCGGATGTGGGAAATGTTGCGGTTAGGCGGCAAGTTCGAGACGAGACTGGCGCGCCACGGCACTATCCAGCAGATGAAGGTTGTCCTGACCTGGGAGGCGATCAACCCGACGATCGATGCGGGCCGCCACATTGGCTCCCGCTTGACCCTCAAAGAGGTACTTGACCAAGAAGCCAACTTCTTCCTTGGGCATGACGCCGGAGCCAACCGGACGCCAGAAATGCTTGAGCGCAAAACGAGTGAGCCATTGCGCCTTCGGACTCTCGGACAGTCGACGACCAGCCTCAGAGGCATAGAAGTCGATGTGGCCACCTTCTTGCTTCATGATGCGCTTGAGGAGCTCACGGAGCGTGGGGTGATCTGCCTTCTCCGACAATCGGGCATAGCCGGCCTGGGTGGTCCACTCATTCACGGCGCCCCATGTCATGTGCAAGGCGATGAAGGCCTTGCCGGCGAAGGCAGCCGAGAAGATGGTGCTGAGCGCCGACATGGCCTGCTTGCGCCGGCGCCCCGTGCGCAACGCCGCGATACGGGGCGCGCCGGCAAGTTCGCCGTGCGCCTCGAGCACCTGGCCGATGGCCTCGCCGTGCCACATTTCCTCGAAGACCCAGCACGAGAGGAAGGAGGTGATCTCCGGGTCCTGGTGGGCCGGCGTGAGGAGCAAGTCCCGCAAGTAGCACACGGTGTGGTGCTCGACATCGTGCATGTAGCGCAGCGTGCGCAACACGTCCGGTGACAGCGGGTGTGCTTTGAAGTCGTCAAAATTGATCCCTTCAAGGTTCAATCGGCCGACCCGTTCCTTGTATGAATCAATCGTGGTTCGCATAGTGACCCCTATTCGGATCCTGGGCCCTATCCGGATGCAGCGAACTAAAGACTTGCTTAGCGACCGAAGAGCTTCCCGATGCCGATGGAGGCGAAATAGAACACGATCAGCGGTACGGCCAGCGCCAGCATCGAAAACGGATCGGAGCTCGGCGTGGCCACGCCAGAAACCAAGGTGATGAGGATGATGGCCCAACGCCAGGATTTCAGGAGCTTGGCCGACGTCACCACTCGGGCCAGTTCCAGCGATACGAGGATCACGGGGAACTGGAACGTGAGTCCAAAGAGGACCATCATCAACAGAATCAGCCCCAAATATGGGATCGGATCGTAAATGGACTGCAGGTTGGGGCCTCCCACCGACTTGAGGAAGCCGAGTGCGTGCGGAAGCGTGAAGTAGGCGGTCGCCGCGCCCAGCGCGAACAGAGCTGAGGTGGCGCCCACGAATGGGGCGGCGTACTTCCGTTCCCTGGACATCAGGCCGGGGGTGATGAACTGCCAGACCTGGAAGAGGATCACGGGGGACGCCAGGACCAGTCCGCCGAACATGGCGATCTTGACTCGCAGCGAGAGGCCATCTAGCGGTGATGTCACATAGAGATTGCAGCTCCCACCGTCGCCCGGCAAGGAGCTGGCGCCATGGTGTACCGAGGTCGCATCGACCTCACACAGGGGACGAATCAGGAAGTGCAGGATTGGCTCATACAGCACCGCGGCGGCGATGGCGGCCGCCGTGAAGGCCAGCACGCACACGATGACTCGGCGTCGCAGCTCCCCCAAGTGCTCATTGATCGACATCGCATCGGGCGATGGCTTTTCTTTCGTCTCTTTCGTTCTGTTTCCCAGCAGTATGGTCACGAAGGGTCCTCGTTAGTTGAGAGTGGCGTCACCGGAGAAGACCGGGGTCGCAATGGGGGGCTCGGCCGAACTCTGTTCGGGCGATTGATAGGCATCGAGGGCGTAGTCCCTGGTAACCCAGCTCATTGGCGCTTCAGCTGGTGCCGACACCACGACAGGCTCGACTGCCTCAGCGAGGGACTCCCCCTGGACAGCTTCATTGCCCGATGACATGTTCCCCAGGTGACTCAACAGCGCATTGGGATTGCGAGCAATGCGGGCAATCTCAGAAGTGGAGGGCAGATCAGGAATATTGCTCCTCACCTCAGTCTCCATGCGATGGCGGAACTCATTGAACGATTTCCAGGCGCCACCCACTTGCCGGGCAAAATGCGGCAGCTTGTCCGGACCAAGAATGATGATGGCCACCACGGCAATCACCAACAATTTGCCGGGATCCAAGTTCAGCATGTCGGCACGTCCAGACGCGGAGGATGCAAAGAAAGTCGCATAGTGCGGCGTATTCGGATCTGCGTCGACGAACAGATGCCACCAGCCACGATTCCTCTCTTTTTAAAGAGTCGACATCCAAACCGGCCACGACTCCGAACAAGCGTTGTCCAAACAAATCGTTGGGGCCGGTGGTCGAATCCGTACGAGTGACGAATTCGACTCGCCACCACAACCAAGTCTGAGGAGAATCACATGCTGGGTGAAATTTTTGGTGTCGATGGGATCATTGTGCTGATCGTTGTGCTGGCCCTGCTGTTCGGTGGCGCCGCCATTCCGAAGTTGGCCCGTAACCTTGGCTCAGCCAAGAACGAGTTCGCCAAGGGTCTCGACGAGGCCAAGCACGTCCCCGCCGCGGACGCGACTGCTCGCACCGAGGCGCCTACCACCGTCGCCTAACCGCTCAACCATCGGTGCACGAGGCCCGGTCGGATCGTTGGAGCTACTCGACTTCTGCCTTGATGCGCTCAAGTGTGGTCTGCATGCCTTTGCGGTTCGTCTTACCCCGAGCCCAGCCGAGCACGGCCCAGTAAAAGCGCAACATGGCAGTCGGCGACAGCGTGAATGACTCGGTGACAACCGTTCCATCGGCGGAGGGCTGCAGCGTGTAACTCCACACGTTGAGTGGCTTGCCGGTGGGTCCAACGCCAAAGGCGAAGGATTGGCCAGGCACGCATTCGGTCACCGTGCACGTCGTCCAATAGATGGGGCCTTTGCCATTGCGCTTCACATGTCCCCTGAATTTGGCGCCAACAGCCGGACCCGTGGCGCCATCGACCCATTCGGCTTCAAAGGTCTCCGGGCTGTAGCGACCGATTTTGGTGACATCACTCACCAGCTCCCAAATTTTCTCCGGAGTGGCGGCCATACGAACTGTCACTGAGTCGTGCATGAGGTCACCATACGAGAACTGGCATGCGAACGCCTGAGAGTCCGCTGATAGAGATCCCGTGAGACTCATGGTTCTCACAGCATCCTTTGACGTCCCATTCAGAACACTTCGACACAATGCGGGGAATGGCTGTCGCCCTCGTTCAGAATTCTGCGGGAACTGACACCACTACTTCTCTGATTCGTGCCGACAATCGGTATCTCGAGATGCTGAACCTCTTCCGCATCCTGGCCTGTTTGGCGGTGGTGAGCCAGCACTCGTTCATTTGGACCGGCATGACCACGAACGTGATCGGGAGCGGGTTCATCGCCATGTTGCATCTCAGCCGGAATGCATTCTTCTTTCTGACCGGGTTGGTCGTCTGTTACTCCCAGATCGTTCACCCACGTACACAGAAGGCCTTTTGGAAGCGGCGCTATGTCGAGCTCGGCGTCCCCTACCTGGCCTGGACGGCCATCTACCTCGTCTTTTCTGTCATTACCGTCAGCGTGTCGTGGGATGAAGTCGGTATCTTCCTGCGCCACAATCTGATTCTGGGTTACTCACAGCTGTATGCCGTCTTTGTGATCTTCCAGTTCTACTTGGTGTTTCCGTACCTCTTCAGAGGATTGCAGAAGTTCAATCGACCCTTCGTGGTGATGGGGCTCAGTCTGAGTTTTGCCGCCCTTCTGGGCTTCGATCTCCACTACCACTCCTGGTTCCCGACGCTCACGCACTTCACCGTTTGGCTGAATCGGTACCTGCCGTGGGGAAGAGACATTTTCACGTACCAAGCTTTCTTCATTGCCGGCATGTTGGTCGCGCTCCACATCGACCAGGTGCTCACGTTCGTCTCGCGCTACTACCGCGGCATTCTGGCCTCGACGGTCGGCATTGGCGTCCTCATGATTTCCTGGTACGGCCTGCAAGTAGCCGGAGGCGGCAATGTGGGTCGGGCGTCAGACGACTATGAACCACAAGCCACGGTGTGGTGCTTCGCCGCCATCGCCGGGCTCTTCGCGTTGAGCTTCCTATGGGATCGTCGCGTCCAACGCAGGAACGCCACATCGACCAGGAGCTCGGGGCGTTTGGTCGCCTACGGCGCGGGCATCACAGGCGGCTTTTTCTTTGCCCACACCATTTTTCTCACCATGATGCGAGCCTTTATCAAGCACATCGGCCTAACCAATCACATCTCCTGGGAGGTCGAGGTGCCCCTCCTGTTGGTGACCACCATCACATTGACTGTTTCATTCGTCGCCATCGTCCTGCGCACCCGACTGCGGTGGATCCTGGGTGGACCCGACCGATCGCGGCAACGGGCCAGCTATCCCCCGGCCGATGTGGACCTGTCTCCGCGCTGACGAAGGCTCCTATTTAGGCCTAACGAGATTGGCTCGGGTGCCAGGGCACACAACCGGGAAATGTCTCCGGGGGGATCACCCACGACCGCCATCTCGCCATCCTGGCCGGAGTCCAGGGTCGAATCATCCCTAGGGATGAAGTCATGGCCCGCAGGGTTGGTTTAGGTTGTGCGTCTCAAACACTGGCAATTGAAGGGTGAGGCGGGTTCGTGGAGCATTTTCTGGAGCACTGGGGCTACCTTGCCGTCTTTGTCCTGAGTTTCATTTCAGCCATGGCCCTCCCCGTGGGGGCCGAGGTCGCCATCATTTATGGCGGTGTGCTGGCCAGTGGCCAGGTGCCGGGTGAGCACCACCCGCTCAACGTGGTGGCGGTGATCCTGGTGGCCGCCGCGGCCGAGGTCCTGGGCTCCATCGCGGGCTACGCCATCGGTAACTACGGCGGTCGCCCGCTGGTCGACAAGGTGGGCAAATACATCTTGCTCACCCATAAGGACTTGGATCGAGCGGAATCGTGGTTTGCCCGTCGAGGCGACCCGATCGTGCTCCTCGGTCGATTCGTGCCCCTCTTGCGGAGCTTCGTCTCGCTGGCGGCCGGGTTGGCCGAAATGGCACTGGGGAAGTTCATTCTCTTCACCGTGATCGGCTGCACCATCTGGTGTGCCGCCCTCACCGGTTTGGGCTACAGCCTGGGGAGCAGCTACCACCACGTGTTGAAGGACTTCAGCGACGCCGGCTACGTCATTGCCGCCATCGTCATCGTGGTGGTGATTGCCGGATTCATCCATCGGATCCGGGCCGTGCGCCAACAACGCGAGGGCTGAACCACTCAGCACCGCACCAACTCAGGCTTCTATCGGCCTGCCCACAGGTGTACATCAGTTTCGGATCTGCCATCAACGGGGGTGTACGTTTCGCGACGTGCCAATGTTCATTGATCGCCACGATGTCCCCGGCGCGACGCCCGAGGACTTGGCCAATGCACACCAACTTGATGTGGCAATCCAAGAAGAACATGGAGTGCGCTATCACACGTACTGGTTTGAACCTGAAAACGGCTCCGTGTTCTGTCTTGCTGAGGGGCCGAGCAAGCAGGCCATAGAGACCGTCCACCGAGAAGCACACGGCCTGCTGGCGAGCACCATATTGGAGCTTGACGGATTCGTACCGTTAAATCAGTTCTTCGGACAACTGCCACATCATCCGACTGGCACCGCGTACACGGCGCCCGCGTTGCGAGCGATCGTCTTCACTGATGTGTGTGGTTCTGTCGCGCAAACGCAGGAACTTGGCGATGACGGCCATATGCAACTCCTCAATGAGCACAATCGCATTGTTCGAACCGCACTGGTCACCCATGACGGTCGAGAGGTCAAGCACACCGGCGACGGCATCATGGCCGCCTTCACCTCAGTTGTTTCAGCTGTTGCCTTCGCTATTGATGTACAGCGGCAGCTTGATGCACGCAATCAGGTCGCCGAGATTCCGTTCGCAGTGAGCATCGGCATTAGTGCGGGCGAACCCGTCACCGACGAGCATGACGACCTATTCGGTGCGGCTGTTCAACTTGCCGCCCGCTTGTGTGCGGCTGCGGATTCCGGCGAAATCGCCGTCTCTGTCGCCGTCCGTGAGCTGTGTCTTGGAAAATCGCTCCGTTTCGATGACTTGGGTGAGCTGACGTTGAAAGGTATGGCGGAATCCACTCGGGCCTATTCTGTGACCTGGCGCGAGTAGCAGCGGCGCATCAGGCCGGTAGTGGAGTGTGCTCCAGCCACTGATTGAGGAAGTCAACCGAGGCGACACCGTGCCACTGGTGTTCTCCTTCGAAGATGTCGTGCGCCAAACGCTCGCTGACCCCGTCGTGCTCATAGACCAGCCGAGTGCGTCGTACTGATTCCGCAGCGACCGACGACGGGAAGAGATAGTCCTCCGTCCCCGACTCGATCATGAGTGGACGAGGTGCGATGAGGGCTCCCAGGTCTTCGTGTTCAAGGTGGCCCAACATGCCGTGGACGATCTGCGAGCCACACATGTTCCACGGCATTTTGTGGCTCTCTTTCCACGAGGAGAAGAAGCCACTGACCACGGTCACCGCAACCCGATCATCGAAGGCCGCCGTAAAGAGGGTGACCGTGCCGCCGTACGAAAGACCCACCATGCCGATGCGGGCCGGATCAACCAGTGGATGTTCGCTCAGCACATCAAGAGAGCGAGCCAAGTCCCAGACGTTCTGGGTCAGCGGATTGACGCCGGCCATGGCGGCATGCACCAAGTTGGTATCGCAGGCGTAGTGATCTTCCGGCTGCCAATCCACCCGCTCACCGAAACAGCGGAGATCCGGCGCCAGCACCACATAGCCCTGACGAACCAACTGGAGCGCGTAATCACTGTTGGGTGCGTTGGTGAACTCCAAGCCGACGGCCTGTGACTTGCCCGGTCCGTGTCCGTGACACGCCAGGATGCCGGCGCCGGGTTGGGTCCGATCGTCCGGAATGAGGAGGTAGGCCGGCACCGACATGTCGTACTCGGTGTCGAAGACGATCTTCTGGCGTCGGTAGCCGTCACATTGCACCGATTCCAGGGTGGCCAGGTTGAGGGGCACCGTCTCGGGGAGTGGCCCGAGCAGTTGGAGCAGTCGGGCTCGTCGACCCTCGAGCCAGCGCGGCAGGTCAGCGAGGTCTTTCTCAGGCAACGGATCCTCGTGTTGGATCGCCCCCAGTCGAGAAACCCACTGGTACCAAGGCGAGTAATTCCGCTCCGGTGGCGTGAAGACCAGTCCCTGCTCGCCGCTGCTCATCGACGTTCCTTTCCTGCCCAGTGGTGGTGCCCGCACTCAATGTAGGTGTCCCGTATTGAGTCGTCACCAGTTGTCGGGCACAATTCCGTCGTGAGCCTCGTCACCCGCCTGAACATTGCGCCCGTTTCTCCGACCATTGGGGCCGAGATCCTCGATATTGATCTTTCGGTACCGCTCGGACCCGAGGTCACGGCGGCGGTGCGAGACGCCCTCAACACCCATCACGTCATCTTCTTTCGGGACCAGTCACTGAGTCCGGATGAGCAGGCCAACTTCGCTCGGCAATTCGGCGAGGTCACCGAAGCCCACCCCGTCTTGCCTTCGATCGACGAAAGCAAAGAAGTCTTGGCCATCGATGGCAAGGTGGACCGGGCCAGTTGGTGGCACACCGACGTCACGTTCTTGGAGACACCGGCCTTCGGGTCCATCCTGTACATGCTGGAGGTGCCCGAAGTGGGGGGCGACACCATGTGGGCCAGCCTGCAGGATGCCTATGACGGCTTGGCGCCCAGCGTGCAGACCCTGTGCGACAGCCTCATCGCCATCCACCATGATCCCTGGTTCGCCGCCGACGTCGATGACCGGGGCGGCTACGAATGGGACGGCATTTGGAGAGAGAAGCTCCTGCCGGCGTTGCATCCGGTCGTCCGCACCCATCCGGAAAATGGGCGCAACGGACTCTTCGTCAATGGTCAGTTCACGCAGTCGCTGCTCGGGCTGTCAAAGAATGAGAGCAACGCCATTCTTGAGATGCTCTACCGGCACTGTGTGCAGCCCGAATTCACCTGCCGATTCCGCTGGAAAGCCGGTTCGGTCGCGTTCTGGGACAATCGAGCCACCATGCACTACGCACTGGACGATTACGGCGACGCTCCCCGCTACGCCCACCGCGTGACCCTGCGCGGCGACCGGCCCTACGGGCCATCGATGCCCCTACGCGCCGACGGCTGAACGGACACCTTGCTACTGGCCGGCCTGCCGGCCGACTTGGCCGTGGCCGCCACGGCCTTCGTCGGCACCAACATCGACAATGCGCTCGTGACCTTGGCCATGGTGGCTGCCGCGCCGCCAGAACGAGCACGCCGCATTGTGGCCGGACAGATCATTGGCTTCGTCGTGGTGGTTGCGGCCGCCGGCGCCACTGCCATCGCCTTGTTCGAGATCTCCCCCAAATTGGTCGGCCTGCTCGGTCTGGTCCCCCTGCTGCAGGGAGTCCGCGGCCTGATCATGGTGCGCCATCCGGAACGCCGACGCCAGCTCTCAGCCCGTGCCGTCGGGGCCGGCGTCATTTCATCGGCCCTCATCACCGTCGGAGCCGGGGGCGACAACTTGGCGGTCTACATCCCATTGTTCCGCGTAGCCGGGACCACCAACATTGTCTCGATCGTGGTCGTGTTCGCGCTGGGTGAAGCGATCCTCACGCTGGGTGTCCTTCGGATCGGTCAACATCAGCGCGTCCGCGACGTGGCGACCCGAGTGGGTGTTTTCGCAGCCCCGGTGCTCTATTGCGTCATCGGCGTGCTCGTCCTGCTCAGAGCCGGAACGATCTGAACCTCCAACTTCAGCCGGACCATGAGGTCCGGCTTCGCCTCACTTCGGAAGGACGACCTTGGCCACGGCCTCAAGCTGCTTCAACGTGGCTTTCCCGGAGTTGTCCAGGAACTCGTAGACGTTGCCGCCCTGGCTGACGAAGAAGATGTCGGACTTGCCGGTCCCGTAGGTGGCGGCCTTGCCGATTCCAGACACGGACTTCAACTTGTCGCCCTTCGTGCCCAGCTTGACGTCAGCGGCGAACTTGCTCTTGCCCAATGGGGCGCGGGCGATCACAAACGACTTGGTGGTAGCTGACGAGTACGTGCAGGTGCCGGCGGTAGCCACGTAGCCCGGGCCCGCCTTCGGTGCGCCGTAGGTGGTGTTGCCGGTGGCGAATTCCACGGCGCTCTGAGCGATGCAGGGGAATCCCTTGGCCTTGGCGATACTGGCCGAGGCCACCGATGGCAGCGCCACCGCGCCGAGCGAAAAGGCTCCAGCGGCAATTCCGGCCATCAACTTCACGTTCATTCGCTTCGACATCGGCTCTCCCATTAGCTCGAGGTGCATTGGACTGTCTCAGGTTGGTAGCGGGGTCCATTTCTGCTTCACCACCCAGCAGGTGCCTTGGGGCTTGCCATTGGCCTGGGGCACACACTGTGAAGACGGAGGAACGTTGTTATGGACTTCAACCACCTGATATTCGGTGGGACCATACATCTTGTTCGGGCCGTAGCTCCAAATCGGCGACAAGGTGCCCGAAATGTTCTTGATCTTGGACATGGCCTCAACGAAGGAACGCCGGTTGAGGTTCTTTCCCGCGTCCGTGGCGGCCTGCGAGAAGAGCCGGATGACGCCACACCAGGCTTGGATCGGGCCCTGTTCCTCAATGTAGGGATTGGACGCTCCCTTGTACGGCTTGGGGTGCACCTTGTGCCATTCTGCGTAACAGGACCGCACACCCGGGTCGTATCCCCCCTTGGCCTCCGGTAACGGATCGTCCTCTCCACCCAACGTCTCCGTGGTCACGCCCTCCTGGCCGTTCAACGCGTCCTCATAGGGCGCCGGGATCAACCCCAGCGCGATCGTGATGGTGGACTGGTAGTCGCTCAGCAACAACTTGGGAAAGTACTTCTGCGCGTTTTCGGCTCCGATGTAGGGAAAGAAGGCGTCTTCGCGTAGCAACGGGATGATCGACGTGACGCCGGCCGCCTTAAAGCGCTCAACCGCCAGCTGCGCGTCGGTGTTGGTGCTGGCCGTCTCGCCGCTGTCGTCGGTGACGGTTTGCACCATTGCCTTGATGCCCAACTGCTTCAGGTACGGCAACAGATACTGGTTCAGGGCGGCCTGGTCACTGGCCAGGTCGGTGACGGCAATGCCCACCGTCTTGCCCTTGCTCAGCCGCCCCGAGGTCAGGCCCCAGTTCACGAGGGCCTTGAGCAACGGTGCGTCGTCGACACCCGTCCACCACAGGTAGGGCGAACCGAGCTGGGTCCAGTCCGTGACCGTGCTCCAAGCGCTCAACAATGGCGTATGACCCTCCTGGGTGACGCACAGTTGATTGTCGTCCTCCCAGGTGCCCACTCCGTCCAAGACGGCGAACACGGGCGGGGATCCTTGGGTCCACTGCTGGCACAACGCCCGCATGGAGGCATCATCAGTTGGATCGAACGGGACAATGATGGCGTTGATCTTGCGCCCGTTGATGCCACCCGCCTGGTTGATCTGGTTGACGTACACATGAATGGCGGTGGCCTGCTGCCCGTATTCCGCATCGGCGGAGAAGCCCTCTCGGCCAGCCAGGCTGTTGAGCGAGACCACTGGGAAGACGACGTTGATGGCGGTCTTGGTCACCCCCCGCGTGCTGGTACTGGCCTGAGTGACCGGGGTGGGCTTGAAGGCGGCGGCGACCGGAACCTCCGACGCGCCGGCGCCGGTGGGCGAACCCGGCGTTCCCACCGGTGCCATGGCCAACCACAACACCAGACCCACCACCACGGCCACGACGATGAGCAACGTGCGCAACTGCATGGCCATCGGGCGGCGGCGCAGTCGCCGCCATGACCGGCCAATAGGGGCCAGCGGATTGGGGAGACGCATGGAACCGGATGCTGGTGACATGATCAATTTCCCTTCGCCATCAGGATGTCTCGGTGCTGGTCGCCCGCGGACCAGATATGAAGATTGCCTCATCACTGGCTCCCAGGTAGGCCGTCAAGGCCTTGGGATCAGACTTGATGACCTCGGGTGGACCGGAGACGACCACCCGGCCCAACTCCATCACCACCACGGTAGAGCAGAGCTCGAAGACCAGCGGGACATCGTGCTCCACCAAAATGATGGTGGTATCGACCACCTGGTGCAAGCGCTGCAGCAACGGAATGAACGCCTCGGCCTCTCGCTGGGCGATACCCGCCGTGGGTTCGTCCAAGAGGAGCAGGCGAGGTGAGGCCAGCACCATTGACGCCAGGTCGACCACTCGGCGCGTCCCGGTGGACAATTCAGCCGTCCGGTGGTGTCGGAACCGCTCCAGGCCGAATGCGCCGATGACGTCATTGACCGCGTGGAGCTTTTCGCGTTCGATGCGGCGAGCCCACGGCAGCTGGAAGGTGGTCGAGAGCACGCCCGACTTCTCGCTTGACGTCTTCGCAGAGCAGGAGGACATCGAGCACGGAGAGTTCCGGATACAGACGGCAATCCTGGAATGAACGCACCAGACCGATCCGCTGGCGTTCCTCCGGGTAGTACTCCCCCAGGTCGACACCGTCGAGTCGAACCGACCCTTTTTTCGGCGTCGTCAATCCCGAAATGACGTCAAGGGTGGTGGTCTTCCCCGAACCGTTGGCGCCGATCAGTCCAACGATGGAGCCCGGCTCGGCCACGAAACTCACGTCCACCACGGCATGCACACCACCGAAACTGACGCTGACGTCGTCAACCTCCAGGCGGGCCGGACCGCCGGACATACTCATGCCTCCACCGGTGGCATGAGCAGGGGCGCCAGTTCCGTCGGTTCGTCCGCCGCGCCGCCGGAGGACCGTCGATCAAGGAGAGATCGCACCCCGAGCGTCACCACATCGCCAAAGCGTTGTAGCAAGTCGCCCAGACCACCAGGCAAATAGAGAATGAAGGCGATCAGGCCGATGCCGCTGGTCAGGAATTGGATCGTCGAGTTGGATCCGAAGATGGCCGGCAGGCCTTCGAGGTACAGCGCGCCGAGGACGGCTCCCGAAATGGAACCCAATCCGCCGATGACCACCATGGAGATGATGATGAACGAAATGGTGGGATCGAAGGTCGTGGTGCTGAAACGCTCGGTGGCGAAGGCGTAACACGCACCGGCGTAGCCGGCCATGAAACCGGAGAGGCCGAAGGCCAATAGTTTGGTCCGCAACACCGGGATGCCCATCGCCCCCGCACCGAGTTCGTTGTCGCGCACGGCCACTAGGCGACGAGCAATGCCCTTATCTCTCCACATGCGCACGGCAAAAATCGACAGCAGGAGCACGCCCAATGAGAACCAGGCGAACGCCTTCTCCGAGTGCAATCCAATACCGAAGAGCGAAGGTCGACCGATGAGCGTCGAGGCCGGATTGGGCAATCCGACGCACAAATTGCGGTGGAGTCCGGGCAACGTGAAGCAGGACGTCCCGAGTACCGACTCCTGCATGAAGATGGCGAACCCCAGGGTCGTGACGGCCAAGAACAGTCCGGGCATTCGCAGCGCCGGGAGCCCGACCAAAATGGCCACAACCGCCGTGATTGCGCCGGCGTAGAGCAGGACCAGCGGCAGCGGCACCGATGCACCCAGGTGCGTGGCCACCAACGTGCCCACCGCCACCAGTCCGAATTGTCCCAGTGACACCTGACCGGCCCACCCGGTCAATATGGTCAGCGAGAGCGCGATGACGGCAAAAATGCAGACCTGACTGAAAAGAAAGTCGTTGCCGACGTTCAACAGTTGGGGCAAGAGCACGGCCACCAGCAAGGTGAAGCCGATGCCGGTCCGCGACACTCGGCGGCGTAGCACGTCGGCTGTCGCCCGCACCGTGGTGGCAGCGCCGTACTGCCAGTTCGATCTCTCTCCGGTTCGGCTGCCCTTGCGCAACGCCCGCACCCGAATCAACAGCACGGCCAACACGAGGGCGAACAGAACCAGTTCTTGGTTGGCGGTGGTGGAGATGTTCCACTGCAGCAACTCGTAGATCATCCCCACCCCGACGCCGGCAATGAAGGCCACCGTGAGGTTGATCATGGCGCCTACCAGTGCGGCCGTGAGGGCGAACAGCAACAGATCAGGGCTGAGTACCTGGGTCAATGCGCTGGTCTGTCCCGGCGCATTGAGAATGGCCGTGAAGGCCGACAACGCGCCGGCCACCGTCCAGGTCAGGGTGGACGTGCGCCGAATCCACACGCCCGAGAGTCGGGCCGAATCGGCATTCTCCGACATGGCCCGCATGTTCAGTCCCCATGAGGAGTAGCGCACGGCCACCGCCAAGGCGATGGTGACAATGGGGGCCACGATCAGGGTGAGGACGGCGCTGGGCGGAATGATGACGCCGCCGACGGTGAAGGAGACATCGAAGGGCACCGGCACCGGCTTGTAGAGATTCTTGGGTCGGATAAACGGCAGCGCGGTCAGTGCCAGGAGGACCTGGCTGAGTCCGATGGTGGCCACCATGATCAAGACGCGGGGCCGGTTGAAGAGCCGGCGCAGCACCAGCTCCGAGAGCGCGCCGACAACCGGCCGCCAACGTGATGGAAAGAATGAGGGCGAACCAGTAGTTGAATTTGAAGTCGGCCGTCAGCTTCACCAAGAAGACAGCCGCAATAACGCCGACCTGACCCTGGGCGAAGTTGAGGACGCGATTGGTGCGGTAGATCAGCACCAGACCTACCGCCAGCAATCCATAGCTCAGGCCGATGACCAGACCCTGCAACAGGATGAAGTTGGGAGCGGTGAAGGCGAGGATCATGCGGATCGGCTACGCCAGGCTCGTCGAGGCGGTACCGAGGAAGACCGGTCGGAGCAGATCGTCCCGCTGCATCAACTCAGCCGTCGGGCCGTCAAATCGGATCTCCCCGCGCTCGATGAAGAAACAACGTTCGGCCAGGCTCATGGCCCGGTTCACGCTCTGCTCGACCAGGATCACCGTGGTGCCCTCCTGGTTGATGCGGCGCACCATTCCCATCAACCGCTCGACGGTCATGGGTGCCAGGCCGAGGGCCAGCTCGTCAATCAGCAACAGCTTGGGCTTGGTCATCATTACCCGGGCCAGGGCCAGCATCTGTTGCTCACCACCCGACAGCGTGCCCGCCGGTTGATCGATACGAGCCTTGAGTTCGGGGAAAGCCTCCATGGCTTCCTGCATGGCCTTGACCGAGCGGGCCCGATCCTTTCGGAAGGTATGACCACCAATGCGGAGGTTGTCGCGCACCGACAAGCCCGGGAACGCCATCTTTCCACCCACCAGGAGCGCCACATCCTGATCGATGATCTGTTCGGGCTCCAGGTACGTCGTGTTGACGCCGAAGATCCGCACCACGCCACGGTGGGGATGCGACAACCCCGACACGGCGCGCAACAGGGTCGACTTGCCTGCCCCGTTGGTGCCCAGGAGCGCCACCATCTCGCCCTGCGCCACTTCGAGGTTCATGTCGAAGAGCACCTGGTTGGTGCCGTAGAAAAAGTCGAGATTGTGCACCTGGAGCGCCGGAATGGCCGCGCCGGTCTGGCGCCGCTTGCCCTCGGCGAAACGCTCCAACACGTCCTCAATGACCAGGGTGATATCCCGCCGCACAAAACGTGAGCCGATCAGGAGGAGGATCCCACCGACCACGCAGACCGGCGCAATGATGGTCAGTGCGGCAATGATCCCGTGCAGCCCGCCGATGGCATCGGACACGGCGCCAAGCACAATGCTGCCGGCGAAGCCGCCGAAGACCAGTGAATAGACCCCGAACATGGCAAAACAGATGGTGCGCATCTCGGGTGGTGCCGTGGCGGCCAACGTCAAGAAGATGCAGATGCTGAGCGGGGCCACGGCCGACTGACCCAGGAACTGCAGGGTCACACAGAGCCAGAGCTGCGGTACATAGAGCGAGGTGACGAAAAGGACGCCGTAGGTCGAGATGCAGATCCCCGCGATGGCCAATGGCTTTTGCGGGGCGCGGCGAAAGAAGTGATCACCGATCACGTAGGCCAACGGCAAACCAAGGAAGCCGGCCACCCCAATGATGGTCTCGACTTCGCTGCGGGCCGCCGTACCTAAATGGAACTTGTCATGAAAGAAGAGGTTGCCAAACAGTGGGGCGCCGGTGCCGGCAAATCCGAGGATGGCCACGGCCACCAGCTGGAAATAGAGCGAGCGGATGCGAAGGAGACGGGTGATGGCCGAACCGAGGAGCACTCGGGGGGCCTTCTCCTGCTGGGACTGCAAGTCCATGCCCGACGAGGAAAGGATGTGGCTGGCTTCATTGGCGCCCTTGGCCGGCTCACGCAGCTTGGTCATGGCGAGCGCCATTGGGAACCCGATGAGACCCAACAACAGTCCGGCCCGCCAGGTGTGCGAGATCGACACGACCAGGCCGAAGAGCAGTAGGCCGATGGTGCCCGACAGGGGATCTGACAAGTTATGCCAGCTGAAAATTCGTCCTCGGGCTTCGGTGGGATAGGCGTCAGAAAGGAACGAGTTGTGGGCGGTGTTGTTCACCCCGAAACCGATGGAGGCGATGAGGTAGAGCAGTACGAACCACCACACATTGGGCGACAGTCCCATGAGTGGTGCGAAGGCAGCCACGATCACCAGTGAGACGATCGAGACCATTTTGCGGCTGCCCCGGTCGGCCCACAGCGCCAGTGGCACTGCCCACAGCAGCTGCGCCGCCTGAGCCACGAACGCAACCGCGCCCAGCCCAGCGTTGGAGAGATGGAACGAATGCTGGATGTTGTTACCCACCAGGTTGATGCCGTAGCCCAGGGTCCCCGGCACCATGGCCGCACCGGTGAGGAGGACCAAGGGGGCGAATTTGGCCTGGCGCAAGATGGCCACGAGGGACGGCGGCTTGCCGTCGCCGGTGCCGGGCATCAGTTCGACTTCGGCCACGGTCTCCGGATCGCGGCTCTTGGCTACGACCTCTTTGAGCAAGTCGTCCGGAACGGCGAAGTCGAACAGCGGCTCGTCACTCACTGGGGCGTCACTCTATCCCTGACACGAGTGTCACATAACGAGCGTTGGGGACCCCGAAGACGGAGAAACGGTCGCCACCGTCAACGGACCCTCAGGAAGCACGGCGACTCGGCCCCCACCCACCTTGGCCAGCGCATCGGTAACCGCCCGCGAGAGGTCGTCGCACCGGTTGAAGCAGGGCATCTTCGGTCGTGTCGTCCGACAGTCCTTCGCTGTAGAGCCAGACCTGGGCCGTCCGCAGAACCCGTCCGAGTACCTGGGCCTGCCAGCGATCCAGTTCTGGTCCGCCGTCGGCCGCCACGAGATCGGACGCGGAGCGGGCTGCCGAAAGCATCTGGGCGAACGCGCCATCACCAGGCACGCCGTCAAGACAGGCCGCCGCCATGATGATGATCCCGCCTGGACGGACAATGCGCTCGGCCGCGGCCATGCCCTTGACCGCCTGGTAGAGGTTGCGGTCCAGTGGGTACCCACCGTTGGTCGAGACCACGACATCGAATGGGGCATCGACCTGCTGGACGGCCGACGCCTCGGCGAAGGCGCAGGCGGCGTCGTGAGTGACCACGAGCTCGCCGGCAAAGACGGCGGTGATCTGACGCTTCCGATTGATGGTGACGTCCACCGACAACTGGGGCGGACACAGCGCAACCGCTTGGCGCACGAAGTCGTGCACCGGGTTGCCGTGTCGGCGCACGAACGTGGATCGAGCGTCGGCAATGCGCCGGGGATGATGTGCCTCGAGGATCGTCTCCGTGGCAGCCAACCCCGGGCAGACCGCCTTGGGACCGCCGCTGAAGCCGGCGAAAAAGTGTGGTTCGACGAACCCGGTGATGATCCGGACGTCGGCCTCGACGTACTCACGCTGCAACCGCACGGGTACGCCGTCGACCGCACCGACCGTGACATGGGCATCGCTGTCGGATTGATGGTCGACGATGACGTAGCGATTCACGATGTCGGCCCCCACCAACTCCTCCATTTCGACCCGGGTGGCCTGACGATGCGTGCCGGTGGCGCAGAGCAGCGTGATGTGGTGATCGGGCACGCCGAATTCTTCAAGGGAGGCGAGCAAGGGCGGCAACACGGTGCGGTTCGGCATCGGTCGGGTCAAGTCCGGAAACACGATGACGACCGATGAGCTCGCATCGACCAGCGCACCGACTCCCGCTCCACGCACGGCGGCCGACACCGCACCGGCCTCGTCATCGAGACCCGGCAGTTCGTTGGGCAAGATGACCGAGGCACTCTCGGGCACATTGAGCAGCCGGCCCTCAGTGCCGTAGGCGATCCGGACCTGCACGATGCCCCTTTTGACTACTCGGAGGGACGGGGAAGCGTCTCGGTCGCGGCCAGGACAGAGGTGGCGACGTGTTCCACCTGAGGCCGCATGGCGCGATAGATCTCCACTGCTTCCGGATCGGGTTCGATTAGGGCCACCACAGGATCCAGTTGGTCCAAGGTCAGTTCGAGTCCCAGTGCACGCCCGGCCAGCAAGGCTGCGCCGGCCGATGCCGCCTCACCGGAGCGGTGGCGGGTGGCCGGCACACCCAGCACCGACGTGAGAACTTCGACCCACAATGGGAGTCCGGTACCGGCGCCACCGAGCGTGATCTGATGCGCCGGGCTACCTCCAAGCCGCCCGGCGGTGATCACTTCCATGCAGCGCAGCACGTCCCACGCCACCGCCTCAATGACGGCCCGCGACATGTCGTCGGCGCCGTGGGCCGCACCCAATCCAAAGAAGCCGGCCCGGGCGTCGTCCCGCCACCAGGGTGCTCGAGCCCCGTCGAGCCACGGCACGGCAATGACACCGCGAGCGCCGGCTGGGCTCAGTGTCGCTCCCGCCGCCAATTCGTCGACGGGGCGTCCCAACAAGCGACTCAGCCAAGCCAAAAATGAACCGGCGGCGGACAAGCCGCCTTCCAACAGCCAATCGCCGGTGGCGGCGCGAGTCACCACGGCGCCGGCCGGAGAGGGGACCGGGCGTTCATGCACCGGGACCGACACGTTGGCCGTCGTGCCCCAGCTCACCATGGGTCGGTCTTCTGATGCGCCGGATCCAAGGACTTCACATTGACGATCGCCGGCGCCGATGACCACGGGAATGCCCGGCTTCAGACCCAACTCAGCTCCCGGGACGGTCTTTAGTTGTCCGACCACGGTGTCCGAGGGCACCACACTGGGCAGCTTCCCGAGCACCGGACCCGCCAGCTCGCGCACCACGTTGCCGTCGAAGTCGTAGAGACCACTGCGCGACGCGAGAGTGGAGTCGGTCACCAGTTCGTCGGTCAACCGCAAAATAATCAGGTCGCGCGGCGACAGCACGGCATCGCAGGCCTCCAGGCGGGCCGGCTCGTGAAGGGCCAGCCAGGCCAGCTTCGAGGCCACGGACCCACCGTCGAGCGGGATGCCGGTCCGGGCCCGATTGATGGCCTCTCCCCCCATGGCCTCGGTCAGCGCGCCGATTTCGGCCACGCCCCGGCGGTCCGACCACAACAGGCCTTTCCCGATGGGCCCACCGCTACGGGTGACCGGGACGAAGGTCTGGCGTGCCCCCGAGCACGCCACCACGTCGACCTGCCCGAAGGCCACGGGCGCCAAGGTTCGGGCCTCGGCACAGGCGATGACCAGCGAGGTCCACCAGCGCAGCGGGTCCTGCTCGGCCCAGCCCACTTGGGGCGTGGTCGTCGGGACTTCGGAGCGGGCCAGAGCGACGAGCCCGTCGTCGCCCCACAGCCCCACCTTGGTCACCGTGGTGCCGAAGTCGATGGTCAAGATCATCATTGATGTATGGCCTCCGCCACGAGGACGGACATTTCCGCCGGATCGGGATCCTGATAGATGGTGCGCCCGATGGCCATGCCGCCGCCGCCGCCGGCCATGACGTCATGCACCTCGACTGAGCACCGGCTGGCGACCCGAATCGCCTCTCGGTCCGCCGAGAAAGAGCACGGGCACGCCGACACTGGCCACCACCCGGGCCACCGCACGCACACGTTCGACTCCGGGCTCGGCCATCGGCACCGGCACCTTGATCAACGGCGCGCCCATGTCGTGGGCCACGATGGCGGCGTAGACAATGGAATCGGCATCGTGCGCCACGTTGCCGTCCCGCCAGACCAGCGGCTCAATGAGTGCCTCCAGCCCGGCGGCCTTCGACGCTTCGAGCACCTGACCCAAGAGCTCAAGGGCCGGTGACGTCAGCGGATCGCTGAGGTCAATCCGGGTCATGTGTTTCATACCGGTCCAACCATCGGCGGCCGCCCGGGCCACGCTGGCGATCAAGCGATCATCGAGTTCGAAGGCAGACCCAGCCAATCCGGTGCGGTTGAGCGAGAGATAGGTGCGCTGCGCACGGTTGAGGTGGCCCCCATCGGCCAAATCGCCCAGCGGTTGCGCCGTGGCCAGAATGCCATCGCAGGCTGGAAGGCCTTGGCCAACGCGCCGCGGTACGACGCGTAGTCCTCCATGGTGATCACGCCCCGGGCCCGATGGTCGGCCGCCAAAATCAAGGCCGGAGTGACCAGCCCACTCGGCTTGGTCATTCGGCGCCGGATAACGACAGCACGACCTTGGCCACGGCGGAGAAGTCCTCGCGGCCGTAGCCGGCACTGCTGGCCGCCGTCAGCATTTGGCGGGCCGTGGCCGTGGTCGCCATGGGCACGCCGGCGGCAGCGCCGTAGGCCAGCGCCAGGTCGAGGTCCTTGGCCATGAGGTCGGTCATGAAGCCGGGCTGCCATCCGTTGGAGGCCGGACTGTCGGCCACCACGCCTGCCACCGGCAGACGAGTGCGCACCGCCACGCAATCACCGGACGAGTGCGTGACCACTTCGATAGAGCTTGCGCATATCGACACCCGACTTAACGGCGAGTGCGGTGGCCTCGGCGGTGGCGGTCATCTGGGCGGCGTAGATCAGGTTGTTGCAGAGCTTGACCACCTGGCCCATACCGGGGCCGCCGACGTGGACGATGAGACCGGAAAAGGGGTCAGGGCTGGCTCGGTGTCGGCCAGTGTCGACTCGTCCCCGCCCACCATCAGGGTGAGGGTGCCACTTTGCGCGCCAGCCGAACCGCCAGAGAGCGGCGCATCGAGATAGCGGGCGCCGGTGTCGCTCACCCTGGCTGTGCTGCGCCCGCTCGACGTCGGGGTCGATGGTCGAGCAGTCCACCACCGTCTGCCCACTGCCGAGGGCGGGCAACATGTCGTCCACCACCTCGACCACCTGGGGCGAGTTTGGTACGCAGAGCAGGATGACGTCGGCTGCCTCGGCCACGCCGCGAGGCGAACCCCCGTCATCGGGCGCCCAACGCCACGGCGGCGTCGATGGGGCCACGGCTACGGGAGGCCACCGTCACCTCGTGACCGGCCGCCACCAAGTGCCCGGTCATTGGCAATCCCATGGCGCCGAGGCCGACGAATCCAATACGCATGGTCACACCTTCCGGGTGTACAAGGTTCTGGTCCCGCACTGGAACCTGATCCAGTGACGCTACGCGAACTGCGGCAGCCACTCCGCCGTGCCGGCCAGCAAGGCATCAATCATTTTTTCGGTCACCCGGAGATCGCCCCGACCGGCCAGCGGATCCAACTCGAAGGCCTGCGCGGCCAGTGAGCGGTCGCCCCGAATGGCCGCTTCCACCGTCAGCTCCTGGGTGGCGGTGTGGCGGCGAACGATTTCGTCGAAGGGGGCGGGCAGGATCGCCACATCCCGACCCCGGATGCCGTCCCCATCGATCACGCAGATCGACTCGAGCACCACATCTTTGGGCAGGTTGGGTGCCTGCCCCGTGTTGGGGATATTGACCGGCGCCTCGAAAGGCACGTTGGTCAGCATGGCTTCAATAATGGGCGAGGGCAGCTCACCGGACTGCCAGGTCTGCAACGTCTTGGATCCGTCCAACCAGGCGTCCACGTTGGCGATGTCCTCGGCGGCGATCCGCTCCCGCTTGGAGATCGGGCTGAGTTCGATGTTGTACGTCGCCCCCCATTCGGACTCCTCCGTAAGCGCGAATGGCACGAACTCGGCGATGTGCCGATCACCGGCGGCCGGGAAGGTGCCCCAGCGGTCCAGCATGGTCAGTTTCAGCACGTGGCGCTCGGCGAAGTCGCGCTTGGAGAACATCGTCGCTTCGGGACGACCCGGGTACGGCGTGAGCGACTCCAACCCGCCCACCTCCTCGACCAGATCGCGGATGACGTCGAAACCGTTCTTGCCGTCGACCAGGAACTCGGTCAGTACCGGAAAATGGTTGATCCCGGTGACCGAGGGCACCACCGCCTCCATCGGCCTACCGAGGGCAATGGCCAGATCCATGCAGAAGTTGCCCACCTCGTGGCACAGGCCGACCGTCTTGATGCTGGTCTCCCGGCAAATGGACCGAGTCAAGACGGTCATCGGATTGGTGATGTTTAACAACCAGGCATCGGGGCAGATCTCCTCCATGTTCTGGCCAATCCCGACGAGCACCGGGATGTTGCGCAGTGCGCGGTTGATCCCGCCAGGACCCACCGTGTCGCCCACCGTCTGGGTGATCCCGAATTCGCGCCGGCACCGACGAGGTCGACCGCCATGGAGCGGAAGGCGCCGGTGGAAATGCAAACGATCACAAAGTCGGCGCCCTCCAGCGAGGCCCGCTGGTCGGTGGTGGTGGCGATGGTGGCCTGGGACGCCAGCGCCTCATTGAGCTTGTGAGCTAGCGCTTCCATTTTGGGCAGCGGGCCGGGTTGATGTCCTGCTAGCACGAGGTGCATGCCCTTGAGGGAGGGGGTGCCGAACAGGTCAGCCATCAATTCGGGCCCCCATTGATAGCTGCCCCCGCCGATGATCGTGACCTGGGTGCTCATGCCGCGCCCTCCGCATTCTCTGACATGAGTGTCAGTCTACGACGCCTCCGCCTTACATGGTCAGGCCTCCAGGTCGGACACGATGGCCGCCACTTCGTCGGCCAGGTGACGGCGAGCCTGCTCTGAACGCACCTTGATGACCACCACCCCGGCGACCAGGATCGCCGTGATGATGTTGCACACATAGAGGGGTGGGTCGTGGCGGAAGAAGTCCGTAGACGGCCCAGGCCAACAACCCGAACATCAGCATGCCGAGGTACGGCCAGGCAAAGTCATCGGCCGTGCCGAGCCGAAATGTCTTGATCAATCTGTGGGAGCCAACAGGCCGTGGTGACGGTGGCCGCCAGCGATCCGATGAGTGTGACCACAATTCCTCCTGGACCCGGCTCCGGATCATTCGGTGTTTCCTGGGTGGCGGGTTGGCGGGCGACGCGGTCCAACCCCGATACTTCTTTCTTGGAGCATTGACCAATTTTGTGAAGACTGACCAAGAATGTGAAGCGCTGGGAGCCAGCCCTCGGCGGACTACGGGTTCGGGCCGCGGTGAGATCTTGGACCTGGCCACAGTACAGTCCGGGCCGTGAGCAAAATTCGGCGACGAGCCCCTCAGGTGCTGGCGGCCGCCTTCATCACCAGCGGCATCATCCACCTGGTCAAGCCCGATGTCTTCATGAGCGGCATGCCGCGCCTGATCCCCGAGCAACACCACAAGAACCTGATTTACGCCAGCGGCCTGGCCGAGCTGGCCTGCGCCTACGGGCTCCTCAAGCGGACGACCGTGGGGCGCCACTGCCAGCGCGGCCCTACTGGTCGGCGTGTTCCCGGCCAATGTCCAAATGACGCTCGACGCCGGCACCGGCCGCAATCCCGGCATCGCCGATAAGCCCGCCGCCGCCTGGGCTCGCCTGCCCCTGCAGATCCCGATGATCTGGGCTGCCCTGCAGGCCAAGCCGGAACCCAAGAGCTAGCTCGGCTGGAGTTCCTTCTCGCCCCAGAAGCAGGCGAAGGGATTCTCGTTGTAGCGGCGATGTCCACGTAGCCGGTCTGCCGATACAGCGTCATGGCATGTGGTTGCTTGGGACCGGTATCGAGGCGCACGGCGCCGTAGCCGAGCGACACGGCCAGGTCTTCGAGCGCCGCCAGCAACTGGCGGGCCGTGCCCTGTGAGCGAGCGCCCGGCCGGACGAACATCCGCTTGATTTCGCCCAGACCCTCGGCCAGGAAACGCACCCCGCCACCGGCCACCGCCTCGCCGCCCACCCAGCCCACCAGGTAGCCACCCGAGGGCGGTCGCAATTCGTCCGGCTCCAACTTCGGGTTGTCGAGGCGATCGAACGCGCCGTACACCTCGTTGAGCTCGTCCCGCATTTCGGCCAGCAATTGGTCGCCGGTGCGCGCTTCGGGATCACACGGCTTCGAAGCGCAGCTCCGTTCATCGCACCTTGTCGGGGTGCAGCGATTCGACCATGCGCCGCATCCCGTCTTTCCAGTGCACGGTGGTCCGGCCGACCAACTCGTGCATGCGGGTGGTATCGATCTGCACGCTGTCGATCGTGTTGGGGGTGGGATCAAAGCGGGCTTCGATGCCGGTGAGGTCGGCCAGGTAGGCGCACCACTCCTCAATGCTGACTGCCTCGCTGCCGCCCCAGTTGACGGTGGTGGCCGGGACGCCCGCCACACCCAGCAACTTGGGCACCATGGCCAGGATGTCGTCCTGGTGCATGGGTGGTACACGCTCGGCGCGTCGATGTGCACCGGCACGGCGTGGCCCGTACAACATCATGTGCAGGTGGATAGCCGGCCAGCCACCACCGTCGCCGTAGGGCACCGACAGGCGGGCGATGGTGGTGGGTAATTCGAATCGCTCGGCCGCCCAGCGAGCCGTGCCCTCGGCCGCGATTTTGCAGATGCTGTAGGTCCGCAGGAAGGGCCAGACGCCGTGGTTGTCGCCCAGCGGGCCGTCCTCGGCGAACTCACGATGGCCCTCGGGCTTGTAGACGCCCGTGGTGGAGCAGTGCAGGAATGCCCGGGCGTGTTGGTGATGCTCCATCAAGTGAGGCCAGGCCCCCACTGTTGGCCGCCAGGTCGACCTCCCAGTTGTTGGTCTTGGCCACGGCGAAGTGCAAGCACGTAGTCGGCGTCGGCCGGCAATCCCGGACACGTCGCCGGCCACCAAATCCACCGGCACGCAGTGGACGCCCGCCGCTTCCAAGCGGCCACGCGCCGCCGAATCGGTGAAGCGCGCCGCGCCGTAGACCTCGTTGTCACGGGCGAGGGCCAAGGCCAATGGGCGGGCGACCTGACCGGTGACACCGGTCACCACCACCTTGCTGCCGGAGATGCTGCTCGGGACTCATACTCCCTTTCGTACTCGCTACGCTCGCCGCGTGCACCTCTACGCCGCGTTCCTGGGTGGTGAATTGAGCGGGACCCGCATGGGCGAGGACCATGAGATCGTCTTTGTGGTGGCCGAAGATGCCCTCGTGGCCCGCCAGGCCGCCAAGAAGAAGTGGGGCGGTGGCGGCCGCTGCCACGTGGACGCATTGACCCGGGTCGACATGATCGACGGCTTCGCCGTCACGCTGACCCCCGGAGGCACCGGGGACGTCATGGAGATGGAGGGCTACAACAACTCAGACGGCCGGCGACATCCCACCGTCGAGGTTGATGGCGGTGCCGGTCACGTAAGACGCCCGGTCCGACAGGAGATAGGACGGCCAGGTCGGCGAATTCGTCGGCCCTGCCCACCCGGCCTAGCGGGATGGACGAGTTCCTGGCCATCTGCTCGTAGAAATCGGCCAGCTCCACGCCGCCGGCCTCCGCCATCCGCACCCACTGCCCGCTTTCAATCAGCCCGATGAGGATGGCGTTGACCCGGATACCGTCGGGGGCCAGCTCCTTGGACAGCGCCTTCATGAGGGCCATGCCGGCGGCCCGCGATACCGAGCTCGGGGTGCTGCCCGCACCCGGGCGCCTTGGCCGCCAGGGCCAGGGTGAACAGCACCGAACCCTTGGACTCGCGTAGGTGCGGCGTGGCCAGCCGGGCCAGTCGCACGGCCCCCATCAGCTTCAACTGCAGGTCCGCCTCCCAGGTGGCATCGGTCGACGACTCGACCAGCCCGGCCGCCGACTTGCCGGCGTTGTGGACGATGCCATCCAGTCGGTGCCAGCGATCGATCGCCGCACCAATGAACCGCTCGATGTCCCTGGCCTGCGACACGTCGGCCGGCAGCGCCAGCACGTCACCGCCGGCCGCCATCAACGACGACTCGGCCGACGGCCAACCGGCCGGTATCCCGACCGCACACGGCCACGGCAGCTCCCTCGGCCACCAGGCGGTGGGCCAGGGCCAGGCCGAGACCGTCGGTGCCACCGGTGATGGCCACCACCTTCTGCTGCAGTTCCAGATCCATCAGCCCACTCTCCCTCGCCCCGCGGTTTCTTTCACATTCTTCAAGAAGATCTCCACCTGGGTCGACGAGCACAGGCGGATGATCTTCAGGTCAGACCACTCCGGGTCAGCCATGGCGGCGGCGTACATCCGGCGATGGCGCGAGAAGTGCATGACCGACCACAGGATGATGTTCTCCTCGGGGTTGCGCGTGATCATGCTGCGAAACTGCTCCCGGTTGCCGTTCCACAACTCGGTGTGCCGCAGCGAACGATGCACGGTGCGGGGCACCAGCCGCCACAGCATTTTGGCCATGGTCACATCCAGATAGACCACCGTGTCGGCCCGGGACCATACCTTCATGGCGCACTCGACGAATAGTTGCCGTCAATGACCCAGGCCGGGCCTTCGGCGACGGCGGCCACCCGCCGCTCGAATTCGCTCCGCCGGCAGTCGGGTCCAACCGGCTGATGGAACATGCCGTCGAGTTCGACGAACGGAACGTCCAGCGCCTCGGCCAAGGCACGTCCCGAGCGTGGTCTTCCCGGATCCCGGGCTGCCAATGACGGCAGATGCGCTGAACTGTTCAGCGCTCCTGCTCGGTCGGGCGGATCAGCACTTCGTTGACGGCGACATGACGGGGCTGGGTCACGGCGTAGAGCACACCGTTGGCAATGTCCTCCGCCTTGAGTATTTCGATCCCGCCGAAGGTCTTGGCCATTTCCTCCAGGATCACCGGCCGGTTGTGGAACGCCAACTCAGTGGCCGTCGCCCCGGGTTCGATCAACGTGACCCGAACGTGCCTCGCCGTCACCTCCTGGCGCAACGATTCGCTGAAGGCGCCGACACCGAACTTGGTGGCGTTGTAGACGCCGCTGTTCAGCCGAGCATTACGACCGGCGGTGGATGAGATGTTGACCACGTCGGACACCGACCGGGGCTCACCTTCGGCCGCCGAGAGCAGATGGGGCAGGGCGGCGTGGGTGCAATAGAGCAGTCCGAGGACATTGAGATGGACCATGCGCTGCCACTCTTCGATCGGCGCATCGACGATCGGACCCAGCAGCATGACGCCGGCGTTGTTGACCAACGTGTCGAGCCGCCCGAACTCGGCCACTGTCGTCGCCACCGCATGCTTGGGCCTGCTCCTGATCGGTGATGTCGGCCTCAATGACCAGGGCATCGCCCCCGATCCGCTCGGCCAACGCCTCCAATCGGTCCTTGCGCCGGGCCACCAGCGACACCCGAGCCCCTTGCTCGGCCAGGGCCACTGCGGTGGCCTCGCCGATGCCGCTCGATGCGCCCGTCACCATGGCGGCCGTCCCGGCCAGTACCTGCGTCATGCGTCCTCCATCCCAGAGCGAGTCGGCCGTCGCTCGACCACCGCTCTGGTCTAGCAGGACTACTCGGTGGCGCCGTCCTCGAAGGGGTCGATGCCGAACAGACCAACCGGGGTGCCGATGTCCTCGGGCACCCGGGTCGGCGTGTCCCGGTTCAGGACCTCGCCCCGGAAGTAGGCCGGTCGTATGGCCTTGTAGGTGAACATCAACACGATCCCGAGCAATCAGCACGCCGGCATCGAGCATGAACACGCCGCCGATCTGCCAATGCGGTGAGAAGGGAATTGTCCACGCTGGTGTCGCTGTTGACCGGCATTCCAGTAGTACCAGAAGTTGCAGATCATGCAGACCGAACAGGATGAGGCCACCCAGTGCGGGCAGGACGCCCCGGATCCAGAGGCTGCGGGCGCTCTCGGCAAGGTGGCCCGGTAATACCAGGCACAGGCGAAGCCAGTGAGGCCGTAGTAGATAGGCGATCATGGCGCCCAACGCCGACACCGAGTCGACGATCACGGCTCCGCCCGAGGTGAGGTAGTTCATGGCGACGTAGAGCACGATCGAGACGCCGCCCATGGCCACGGTGGACACGGTCGGGGTGAGGAACCGCTTGTGGATGCGGCCGAAGACCGACGGGATGGCCTTGTAGACGGCCATGGAGAGGGTGGTGCGGGCCGTCGGCAGGATCGTGGTCTGCGTGGAGGCGGCCGCCGAGGTGAGCACCATGAAGATGAGCAGGTGGACCATGACCGTTGCCGAAGCCGGAGGCGCCGAAGATCGAGGCGCCCAGACTGTTGAGCACGTCGCCCTGAGTTGGCCCAGTTCTGCAGTCCGACGCCGTGGGTGCCGATGCCGGCGTAGGACTGGGTGGCCAGCACGACCAGGGCATAGGTGGCCAGCAGGACGAGCGTCGACAGCACGGCCGCCCGGCCCGGGGTCCGATGGGAGTCCGACGTCTCCTCGTTGACCGACACGGCGGTATCCCAACCCCAATAGATGAAGAGCATGAAGGTGAACCCGGCCATGAACCCGGTGGCCGAGAAATGATCGAACGGATTGAACCAGGAGGGCTGGGCGTGAGGTGACCGACCGGAGCCGTCCCGTTGCCCACCTTGACCAAGGCCCAGATCGAAAGGACCAGCAGCATGGTCAACTCAATGCCGAGCAGGGCCTTCTGGAAGTTGGCCGAGATCTCAATGCCCACGTAACAGATGGCGGTCATCACGACGATCCAGAGCACCCCGACCAGCAGGACCCAGCCGCTGCTCGATTCCCGCCGATCCCGTTGGCGTTGAAGAGGAGGAAGACGTACTGGCCGGCCACCTGGGCCAGGCTGGCCATGACCAGGAGGTCGGCCGCCACGATGCCCCAGCCGCCCATCCAGCCGGTCTTGGGACCGAAGGCCCGGGTGGCCCAGGTGAAGGTGGTGCCGCAGTCGGGGTCGGCGTAGTTCATCTCCTTGTAGCCATAGGAGATGAACAGCATGGGGACGAAGGCCAGGATGGTGATGATCGGGGCCTGCAGCCCGTTGATGGCGATGACTACGAAGCCCAAGGTCGCCGCCAGGCTGTAGGCCGGTGCGGTCGAGGCCACGCCGACCACGACCGACGAGATGAGCCCGAGCGCCCCGCCCTTGAGCCCCTTTTCTCCTACGGGTGCATCCGTAACGGGAACAGCCAGATCCGCCATGACGATCCTTTCGGCCGGTGCGTTGGGGGCACCATATCGAACTGACGTCGAATTTGCCTCACGAATCTTGAGATCACCATCGAATCCAGTTAACAGCCTCGAGCTGTCTACAGTTCAGTTCTTGAACTTGGAGCGCTAATACTTTTCAACGTGACTACCTTGAACGTGACGTATGCAAAGCGATCCATACTAAAGAGGCTTATTATTGTATTTACTCGTAATCAGCTCAGGCCTGTCTACGCTTATTTCCCTTACAGCGCCCTGAAACAGCTGACACTATCTTGCATTGAATAGCTACTTAACGACATCATTTTATAATCCGGCGTTCACGCAATAAGAATGAGATACCAAGCGACGCTAGTAGCATTCTTACTGAGTTTCTTTGAGAAATGCGTATTTTCAACTCAAGCGCCTCAAAGCCCGACGTCATCGTCTCAGACCAGTGACGTCAACGGGCGGAACATCGTTGTGCGCCGTCGGTTATTGGCTGGCCGAGTTTGCTGCTCAGCCCGCGGCTGGAGGAGCGTGCGTCCTGCTCGCTGCGCAGTGCGGCTGGGCGTGCAGCAAGACTGAAAACTGCGCTTATTTCAACAGCTGGACGGACACTGGACGCTGTCAGCTGTTTGCCGATGGAGGGTTCAACAATTCATCCCATACGAACTATCGCGCTATACCGGGTATTTGAAGCACCGTTTTCACAAGTTTTAGGCGTTTGTTGGTGTATTTATTTCAACAAGATTCGATGAAATGGTCTTCAGCCAGTGACTTGAATTATTATTATAAAGGATGTGTTTTTAGTTAACGCGTATTCGAGCTTCTTTTTGCATGTGTATTTTAAATTTAAAACTCATTCTATATGTTAATTCCAGCTTAAAGTTAAATGACGTCCATTACACTTATGCCGTATGCTATAACGATCCAGCCCTGATAGGCTCACTCCTCAGCTCAAATTCTTATTCTCGTTCTATGATTGGCACTATTCCACGTCCGGTCTAACATGGCGCCTTTGAACCGGAAAATGCAGAAAACTGCTCAAGAACTCAAAATAAAATAATAAAATAAGTGCCAGTTGTAATTAAGGGTTATGTTATTTAAAAACCTAAATAAATTGTATCAATAAGGGAACATCCATATATTACGCAACGTTTGTTGGTGATTTTAACCCTCTCCCCCCCCCCCCCTCTGTAACAAAGTCAAATCAACACTTGGCCGACACCTTTCCTTTTATTACGTAGTGGTGTCCCCGTAGACCCCCACCCCGGTGCCGCTTGGAATACGATTTCGCAATTAATTTTTGTAGCCAGATCTTTTTTATGCAATGCAATTTAAATTGATGTGTTTTATAACACTTGCCTGAGACAACTCCCCCCCCCCCCGCCTCCTCAAAACTAACAATTACAACAATATTTCTCACCAAGTTAATTCCTCTTATAAGCATTACGTAAATGGATGTCCTTTGCACAATCTTTGGGAACAATATATACTAATATTTGAACGATGATGGGTGTTAGGTAACACTGGTCTAGAACAAAGTGTAGCACAGGTCCAGACCCACCCGGCGCGTAACGTAATATATGGATGACTCTTGAATACAAATTTAGTTGCAGTGATGCCACTGATTTTCAATTATATTTTACCGACAGAAACGTTACATTCAGTCCAGCGAAGCAGTTTTGCTTGAATGTTTTGATGTGTGCACTATCTTGCAGCGTATATCAATTCTTTTTTAGTTTGTAAGTCAATTGTAATCCCATTGTATAGTCAAACCAAAATAAATTAAGTCCTTGATAGGCTTTCGTCATTCAATTATTACCAACATACTGAAAAGATCAAACGAGCAAGTGCTTCATATTGGTATGATGTTAGTAGGCTAGAACTACTGTCAATTTAATGTTTCAGATGGCTGTAATAAGTCCACAATGAGCGTCACATCTGAGAAATCTGAAACGACAACTGCTAATCCCACAGCGTTAAATCCTATTTGCACTTTTCCGTTTACCTACGATGATCAGCTTTACTACAGTTGCATCGCCAACGTAACTGGAGTCACTGGTATTGGTCAGCTGGCTTGTCGCGCCAACAACTGGACCTGGGCGATATGCACATCCGCACAAGGTCAAAGTGCCGTTAGTCTGATAGCCTTAAATATTGTGTACGTTCTTTTGTAGAAATTTTATACGTGTACTATGCTGTAATATCAATTTATCTACATCACCTAATTTTATCATTTTTATTTATTACACTTAACAATCAAGCCTGCGTTTTGCGTATTCATTAGATTAGAATAAATTTTTATATTTGTTCAAAAATTGCAGCTTCA
>CAVSTF010000005.1:0-13684 GCA_963730785.1 uncultured Acidimicrobiaceae bacterium | reverse complement strand
ATCAATACGGTGCGCCACCCAGGAGGAGAGGTCACTGATCAGTGACTCGCTCAATGGTGCGGCGGCCACGTCGAACAGGGTGGTGGCCGTCGCCTCACCGTCCTCATCGCCGGGTGGCGGATTCCAGTGGAAGCCATTGCGACGGCAGAATTCAATGGTCGCGATGAGCGCCACCTGCGCGTTGCCGTCCTTGAGGGGGTGGTTCTTCACCAGGTGAGCGCAAAGGACGGCGGCCTTGGTTGGGAAGTCGGGGTAGAACTCCTTCCCGTCGAAGGTGGCCACCGGCGCGTGGAGCGCAGAGTCGGCCAGATTGAGATTCGATTCCTCGGCGATCTTCTTGGCCGGCGTCTGCAACACGGCTTCAGCAATGAGTAAGAAGTCGGCCAACTCGAGGTAGTCCACGTTCATCGGCCGAGCCTCTCGAGGGCTCGGTGATTCTGTGTGATGGCATCGCGCAGACGGAGATAGAAAGCCTGGTCAGCCCGCCGTCGAACCACCGCCGAGTTGAGGGTCGGCCGCTTCTTGGCCGTCGAGTCCTCGGTTGTCGGTTCTTCCGGGTTCTCGGTCACGGATCGATGTTAGAGGGAGGCCAAATGTCTCCCTCCAGCAGGATCTGCCGGTCAGTCCATTGCGCCAAGTGAGGGGCTTCTGGTTGCCATTCAGCCAGCGCCAGGGCCGAAATGCCGGCGTCGAAGGCGTCCTCGGAGTGACGCATTGACTGGGCGTGCGCGGGTTGCAGTGGCCACCGACATGCGTCGAGGTAGTCGGCTCGGGCCGTGGCGTTGCGTTTGTGCACCGGTCCGGTCATCAGCCGGGGATAGAGCTCGACCACCTGGAAGGCCGACGGCGGATCGAACGGCCAGATGCCAAAGCCGCCCGCCCGCAATTGCCGGAGCAACGGAATGCCTCGGATGGACCCGGTGCCGACCGTGCCGGCACCGCCGATTTGAAACACGCTCTTGGGATTGACGCCTTGGGCCGCCACTCGTTTCTCCGCGCCGCGCAGATGTTCGGGCAGCGATGGCTTCGGTCGTCCAGGTCGACCCCAAAATGGAGGCTCGCAACGAGCGAGCCACTGCGGACCTTCGATTCGCGACCCCATCCCAGACGGCCGAGATATCCGTGTACCCGTGGGATTCCAGAAACCACAAGGGGAACGAAAAGGAGAAATCGAGCCCGACCATGAGGCCCGCCGGGCATTCGGCTTCGCAAGTTCAGAAGGTGATCGATGACCTGTTCTCTGGTGCGACCATTCCCTAGAGCGATGAGGCGACCCGCCCGTACGTGGGCCAGCCATATCCGTTGTGCTGCGCCAACTTGAGCGCCCGACCAGTCCACGACCACATGGTCCATGGCCGAGTTCAGCCGGCGAGAAGAGCACAGAGCTTGGACACCGTGTTCCAGTTGCGGGTGGTGGTGACCACGCCGAGACGGCGTTCGAGCATGGTGCCGGTCAATTTCGTCTGGTGATAGCCGTCCGGGGTGTGCACGTAGATCTCGCGGCCAACAATGACAAGCTCGTCGTGACCGCTGGCTGGGGGTGAGAACTCGGCCAGCTTTTTGGGATCGGGGTCCGTCGCCATGAAGGTGACGTGGTGACGGGCCGGATCGGCTCCCTGGGCCGGATATGGGCTCTTGTCCAGTACTGATTGCAATTCAGCGGGCGTGCGGAGAATGACGGCTGGGCTACTGCCGAAATCGTTGACCAACTGCTGCTCAATTTCAGCGATCAGTTTGGCGGGGGACTTCTTGGTGGTGCTGAAGATCACATTGCCGGTCTGAATGAAGGTGGCGACGTCCTTGTACCCGAGGGCGCGAAAACTTTCCTTGAGGTCTGCCATGGCCAGACGGCCGTGCCCCGCCACATTGACGCTCCGGAGCAGTGCGACGTAGGTGGCCATGTCTCCAACCTACGGGTTGGTGAGGAGTCGAAGAAATGAACGGTGCAGGGCGAAGCGCCGCAGGTCGAACCGCGGTGCCGCATCAGTAGCCAGGTCCGCCAGGATCTCTCCCAAGAGCACTCCAAATTTGAATCCATGCCCGCTGGTACCGCATCCGATGACCACATGACCGACCCGATCAAGGATGAAGTCGGTGTCCGTCGTGTTGTCGTAAAGACACCGTTCGGTCGCCACCGGCGTGGGTGAGAATGAAGGCAGTAGGCGGACGGCGGCCTCGTGCAGGAGCTGTAGGAGTTCGGGATCGTCTTCGTCCATCGACGACGCCGGCGAGTAGGCGGGACCGGCAGTGTGATGCGACAACTTGAGGAGCGATTGGCCGACCACCGGTAGTCCGTACACCGTGTTCTCGCCCCATTCAATGAAGAGTGGGATCGTTTCGCCATGCTGGAGCGGCTCCAGGTAGACCACTTGTTGCAGCGAGGGTGGTGCGGCGGTGGGAACGACGCTGTGGTCAAAGAGCGCGAGAGTCTCCGGGCCAGCACAATTGATCACCACTTCAGCCGAGAGCGTGAGTCCGTCATGCGTGGTCACCGTCGCCCCTGATGGCTCATCGGAAATCTGTTGCACCGAATGACCCGGGTGGACATCGAATCCACCTGTGTCGCGCAAGGCCCCCAGGCAGGCGTCGGCGATGAGTACGCCGCTGGACGCTTCGGCCAGTCCGGGGCCCCCAAAGGCGAGGGCGGGGAACAGCTGGCAGGCCGCCTCCGGCGGCACCTGCGAGTAGGGCGCTCCCACCGCGTCCATGGCATCGGCCAGTTCATCTAGGCCCTGGCCGATATTGAGGAGAGGCGCATGCTGCAACAGGGTGAGGCCGCTGTCCTCTTCCAACGCATGCCACAGATCCAACGCCTGGGTGGCCATGGTCACGTAGAGAGGGTCTGGATAGCTCAACCTGAAAATGCGCGCTGACCCCTTGGAGCCAGCCAGGGGATGGCCGGGTTCGGCCACATCGAGCACCAGGACGTCATGCCCACGACGCGAGAGCGCCCAGGCGGTGGCCAATCCGAGGAGTCCGGCCCCAACGACGATGCACTCGTAGTGCGATGACTTCAGCGTGTCATCACGGTCAGGCATGTCGATGAGTGTAGAGAGGTCTGAAATCTCTCGGCTGCAGGAGGGGCGGCAGTACGCTCCCCGAGGTGACCAGCCACGCACGGGCTTCGGATCGGCCGGTTTGGCTCGAACGTTGCCGCAGCGTGCTGTTGCTCATTGTCCGGCATGCCGGGTGGATCCTCCTCTTTTCAGTACCGGCCGTCATCCTGTGGTGGCACGTATGGAGTGGTCACCCATCGTCCACCTTGACGTGCACGTGCGGCGATCCTGCTCAGGAGGTGTGGTTCATCGCCTGGCCGGCCTGGGCTCTGTCGCACTTCTCCAACCTGTTCTTTTCCAGTCGGGTCAACGTGCCCTTCGGGGCCAATCTGTTGTCCAACACGTCGGGGACGCTGGTTGGAGTGGTCCTGAGCCCGGTGACGTGGCTGTGGGGACCAGTGGTGGCCACCAACGTCGCCCTGACCCTGGCGCCCGGTCTGAGCGCATGGGGGCTCTGGCTCGCACTGCGCGACCACCTGGCTTGGAAGCCGGCTGCCATCCCGGCCGGCTTCATTTTCGGCTACTCGGCGGCCATTGTGGGATCGCTGATATTCGGACATGTGTCAGTGGCGCTGCTTGTCCTGCCTCCACTCATTCTCGCTGTGCTCTATGAGATTTTGGTGACCCAACACAGGTCGCCCTGGCGCAATGGCGGGCTGCTTGCCGCTTTGATGGTCGCCCAATTTCTCATTTCTCCCGAAATGCTGGTGATGACCATCTTCCTGTCGGCCATCGGCATCGTGGTCGCCATGGCGGCGGGATGGCGGCACGTGAAGGAGCGAGCGCCGCAGGCGGTTCGCGCGCTGACTCATGGGTGGCGGAATTGCGGTCGTGCTCATCGCCTACCCCAGTTGGTATGGGTTGAACGGTCCCGAATCGGTATCCGGGGTCCTGTTTGCCTTCGCTCCAGTGGCGGGCGTGCCGCCAAGTGGCTTCTTCTCGCCTGGGATGTACGGCACATTCGCCAGTGCGTACGTTCGATTTGGGGGCTACTTCGGCCGGATTGGTCCTCCGGCCAACTATGTCGGTTGGGGTCTCGGAGCCATCTCGGTGCTGTCAGTCCTGGTGGCCCGTCGTGCGGTGGCGTGGCTGCTGGTCCTGCTGGCCTTCGTCACGGCCTGGCTGGAACTCGGCGCCTACATCGTCACTGGCCCCGAGTGGATCCGACACATCTGGCTGCCCTGGCGTTGGTTCTACAACGTGCCCGTGTTTAAGGAAATACTCCCCGACCAGTTCGCGCCATTCATCGCACTCTTCCTCGCCATCCTCGTTGCCCTCGGTCTCAACGCATCGTTTCAGTGGTTTCGAGACCGGGAGCGACTGTCCACGACGCAGACGAGTTGGCTGGCTGGCATCCTGACCGTTGTGGTTGGTGTCGGCGCATTGGTGCCGGTGTTCATCACCTTTGACATGCCGTTCACCGTGCGACCGACGAATATCCCCACATGGGTCACCGTCGACGCGCCTCGGCTGCCCGATCAATCAGTGGTGCTGACGGTGCCATTTGCCGTCTCCGGCTCGACCGAGGCCATGCTCTGGCAGTCAGTAGATGGGATGCATTTTCGGCTGGCCGGTGGCGGGTTGAAGACACCTGACGCCAATGGTGGTCCGGTCAATCAGGGTGCCCCCGGATCAGCGCGACGAATTCTGTACGACTTGAGCGTCCTTGGCACCGATCAAGTGAATGGTGACGCACGGCAATATGCCGCGGTCCGGGTTGCGCTACGGACGTGGCACGTCTCCGAGGTCGTAGTCGACGGCGTGAGTCGGGATCCTGTCTACGCCTCTGGATTCATGGCCGCCGCCATCGGGTCACTCCCCAAAATGGTCGATTCGGCCTGGGTGTGGAAGCTGACCCCGGGTGGACTTCGGTCGCCAGCCGTGACCAATACGTCGCTGATTTTCTGTCGCAAGGACAACTTAGGAACTGGGCCACATCACAGGCCGCTGGCCATGGCGCGGTGCGTGCTGCAAAACACCAAGCAGGCGAAGTAGCTACTGCTTAGGCTGAGGCCAATGCAACCGATTTTGCATCTGTCCATTCCGGTCCGAGATCTGTCCGAAGCGAGCACCTTTTACGTTGGCACCCTGGGCTGCCAGGCCGCTCGGGCTCGGGAGGGCTATCAGGACGTCTGGTTCTATGGGATGCAGATCACGTTGCAGGATCGCCCGGACGAGGTCGTGCCGCTGGCCCAAGGGGGCGTGCGCCACTTCGGTGTCACGCTGCAGCGTGATGACTTCGACGAAGTGATTGATCGTCTGACCTCCGCCGAAGTCAACTGGCTGGTCCCGGTGACGACCGACGATGCCGGCACCGACATTGAGCAGACCAAGACGAAGATCGCCGATCCGAGTGGCAACGTGATTGAGTTCAAGACGTATGTCGATGTGGTGACCGCACTGGAGATGTCGACCCACTCGTACCCAACCGCGGCGGAGCACGGGAACTGACACCGCCACGCACACTGACGGTTCTGGGCTGCGACGGGAGCTGGCCCGGACCGGGAGGGGCGGGGAGCGGTTACCTTGTGCGAGCTGGAACGACGAGCATCCTGCTCGATGCTGGTCCCGGGACCTTCGCCAACCTCCAACGGTGGGGCGATCCCGCCGTCATTGATGCGGTCATCCTGACGCACGAGCACCCGGACCATTGGACCGATCTGGAATCGTTCGGGGTATGGGCCGGGTACGGACCTGGTCGGGCTCGTTTCGCCGATGCGGGCGCCCGGCCGTTGGCGGTGTACGCACCACCCGGTCTGCGCCAATGGTCCCACCTGTCGGATGCGAGTTGGCTGGAATGGCACGAACTCAGTCCATCGATGGTCATCACAGTGGGCGAGATACAGGCGCGGTTTGTCGCCACTGATCACGGGCCGCCCACCTTGGCCGTCCTGTTGGTCCACGAGGGTGCATCCCTGGCCTATTCGGCTGATTCGGGGCCAGGATGGACGGTGGCCGAATTGGATGACGCCGTCGGAACCTTCCTGTGTGAAGCAACGTTCACCCAGGAGCGAGAGGGCACCTTCCAGCACCTCAGCGGACGGCAGGCCGGCGCAATGGCCCAGGCAGCCAACGTGGGGCGACTGATCCTGACTCACCGGTGGCCTACGGTGTCGGCCGACGCGGTACGCCGCGAGGCCGAACTGGCGTTCGGGCGAGAAGTCTCACAGGCCTCATTGGGCGATGTCTTCGACTGGTGAGTATCGAAAGGAATGACGTGGCAGACAACAAGGCAGACGGGGCGCGCGTGGCCCGAAGTGATGGGCGATCCCTCGACGAACTGCGACCGGTCAGTTTCGTACGCGACTACACGGTCATGGCGCCCGGATCGGTGCTGGTGACATTTGGC
Source organism: uncultured Acidimicrobiaceae bacterium (assembly GCA_963730785.1). Classification (GTDB taxonomy): domain Bacteria; phylum Actinomycetota; class Acidimicrobiia; order Acidimicrobiales; family RAAP-2; genus Bog-473. The sequence continues at coordinate 7,279 of CAVSTF010000005.1, read as the reverse complement.
CAGACCAAGGTCCTCTGCACGGCCTCGGTCGAAGACCGAGTACCACCGTGGATGCGGGGCAGCGGCAAGGGCTGGGTCACGGCCGAGTATTCAATGCTGCCCGGTTCGACGCCCGAGCGCGCCTCGCGTGAAGCCGCCAAGGGAAAGCAATCGGGTCGGACCCAGGAAATCCAGCGGCTCATCGCTCGCTCATTGCGAGCGGTGTGCGACCTGGTGGTGCTCGGTGAGGTGCAGGTCACCGTCGACTGTGACGTCCTGCAAGCCGACGGCGGCACGCGCACCGCTTCGATCTGCGGGGCCTACGTGGCCCTGCACGATGCCTTCACCCGCATGCAGCAGAAGGGCGTCCTCCGGGACCACCCCCTGACCGATTCGGTGGCGGCCATCTCCGTCGGCATCATCGACGGCGTGCCCATGCTTGACCTGCCCTACGTCGAGGACTCAAGGGCCGAGGTCGACATGAACGTGGTGATGACCGGCGCCGGTCGATTCGTCGAGGTGCAGGGCACCGCCGAGGGCATGGCGTTCAGCCGCTCAGAGTTGGACAGCCTGCTCGGACTGGCCGAGAACGGCATCAAGGATCTCTCGGCTCGACAGGCCGCCGTGCTGGCCGAGGCGCCACCGGCCCGATGAGCCGGGTTGAACCGTTGCAGCTCGTCATGGCCTCGGCGAACCGGGACAAGGCGAGGGAAATAGCGGACATCCTGACAGGCGGCGCTTGAGGTCGAGCTCCTGCCCCGTCCGCCCTTTGTCCCCGACGTGGTGGAGGACGGCGACACGTTGCTGGACAACGCGCGCCTCAAGGCACGGGCGCTGGTTGCCGCCACCGGCATGGCTGCCGTGGCGGACGACACGGGACTCGAAGTGGACGCCCTTGACGGTGCCCCCGGGGTCTATTCCGCTCGCTACGCCGGCGAGAACGTCACCTACGCCGACAACGTGGCGAAGCTCCTGCGGGAACTCTCCGAGGTGACCGATCCTGATAAGCGGAGTGCTCGCTTTCGAACGGTGGCCTTAACGGCCTTTCCCGGCGGTCACGAAGTGTGGGCCGAGGGAGTGGTCGAAGGCTCCATCACTCTGGAAGTGAAGGGTGACGCCGGCTTTGGCTATGACCCCGTCTTCATGCCCGACGGAGGTCGAGGCGTGACGTTCGCCGAAATGTCGCCGCACGAGAAGCACGAGATCTCGCATCGAGGCCGAGCGTTCCGTGCGCTGGCCGATGCATTGAAAGCACACCAGAGCGCTTAGCCCGCCGCCTTCTTGGCCCGAGCCGCCCGCAACATGGTGACGCCGTCGGTCAGTGAACTCTTGATCAACGTGTCGTTGTCCTTGGAAATGAACTTGTGGACTCGCTTCTCGAACAAGACCCGCATGATCGGATTGAAGGCGTGATACGTCTCGGAGAAGTGGACACGAGTCTGGCCATTGCCTAAGTCTTCGAGCCGAGTCCGGCCTTCGGCCTGTGACCAGAGTGGACGTCCGACGGCGTTGTACTTCCAAGATTCTGTCGGCGTGACCTCGGTCAACCATTCCCATGACTGCCCCTGGCCACCCGACATGAGGTAGCGGGGTACCCGGAAGGTGCAATGGCGCACGAGCCCGTTCCCGATCTCATCGCCGCGGTGCAGGATCTCAATGGTGACGTCGCCTGACTCTGAGCGCGGGGCCCGAAACCAGAACAATTTCCAGAGCTCTTCCGGCGTGGCCTCAATATCGACGTGGTAGTGGTGCTCCTGCACGAGGTCACCATATCCCCGGACCTGACTCTCGTGTCAGGTTCCATCCGGGTGCTTCCGGGGACAGTTAGCGTCGCCTGGCATGGTCGACATATATCCCTCTGAGAGAGCTGCTTCGTTTGCGACCCTGACCGGCAAGCCGGCCGCGCAGTGGGCCAGGTTCGGAAAGTGGAAGGAGCAGTACTTCTTCAACGTGGTCGGTCTCGAGCTGGAAGAAGTACGTCTGGACTACGCCCGCATGCGCCTGCCCTACCGGCCTGAACTCCGACAGCCGGCTGGCGTGGTGCACGGCGGTGCCATCGCCACGCTCATCGACACCGTGGTCGTTCCGGCGTTGGCCAGCGCCTACGAAGAGCTGCCATTCATGGTCACGCTCGATCTACAGATCCGTTACCTGAGCGCGGCCACGGAAACTGACCTGATCGGAGAGGGGTGGGTGACTCGCCGAGGGAAGTCGGTGACGTTCGCCCAAGCTGAAGTGCGGCGAACGGTCGACAACGAAGTGGTGGCCGAGGGCTGGATGACCTACAAGGTGGCACCTCAACGCTCCTCGGACTAGACGGCGAGGTCAGCCGAACGGAGTGCCGTAGCGATTGAGGTGTGCCTTCTGGGAGAGCGGCTGGCGCCGGGGAGGACCGAGAGGCTTCGGGAGATGGCCGAGAGGGATCACGGCGACCGGCACCACTTCGGGCGGCACGCCGAGCAGGTTGGAGAACTCGGGTCCGCCGAAGACCGGGAGTGTGGTCAAGGTCGACCCCAGGCCAAGGGCGTGGGCCGCCAGCAGGAGGTTCTGCACGGCGGGAAAGAGCGACGAATCCAGACCCCCGGCCAGGGTCAATCGGGTGTCGCCGCACACGACCACCAACACCGGTGCGCTGGCCACGCCACCCATGGCGCCCTCATCCACCTCGCGTAGGAAGGCGGGGGAGAGCCGATCGGCTTCCATTGCCTTGGCCCCGCCTTCCCAAATGCGGGCGGTGATCTTCCCGATGGCGGCCCGGATTTCCGGGTCCCGCACGACGATGAACACGAAGGGCTGGCTGTTTTCGGCGCTCGGGGCGTGGGTCGCCGCGGTGAGGATCCGCGTGAGATCGGCGTCGTCCACCTCGTCGGGCAGGAAGGTGCGGGCCGCCCGCTGGGTGGTGACCACCTCGAAGAATTCAGGCACGAGCTAGCTCCAACATCCGAGGCCACTCATGGGACGTGATGGTACAGAGCGCAGGTCCTGCTGTCCGTTTGGACCTCGGATTGGGTCTGTCCCGACCGAGCCGCTACTTTTACCGCTGCACCGGCAACCGCTCGGTGCCCGCCAGCTATGAGTGGATCAATTTCAGGGGCGGAGGGGGACAAGGAGGACGACGGTGGCCGACGGCGCCGAATCGCATGAAGAAGTGCTCAAGGGGATCATTGGACAGCCAACCGGCAAGGCCAAGGTCATCGTTGAGCGCAGCACGGTGCAGCATTTTGCCGATGCCGTGCTGAGCACGAATCCGATCTATCACAACCCCGAGGCAGCCAAGGCCGCTGGCTTCGACAACATTCCGGCCCCACCCACGTGGCCCTTCGCCATGGAGTTCGCCGGGAAGTACGAGGAGCTTCAGCCCGCTGATGCGCCCACCGGTAACCCATTGATGACCGCCGTGGGACCGCTGATCGCCAAGGGTGGCCTCATCCTTCACGGTGAGCAGGAGTTCATCTATCACCGGCCGATTGTGGTGGGCGATGTCTTGGTCAGCGACGGCAAGATCACCGACGCCTACCAGAAGGAATCGAAGGGCAAGACGATGACCTTCATCTGCAGCTCCACCGACTGGAGCGATGAGAAGACCGGTGAGCCCGTGGTCACCGCCACGTTCACGCTGATCCATCGGTCATAGCCAAGACACATATCGAGCACGCGGTCAACGACGTGGGCGCGTGAGATGACACAACATTCGACTGGAGGTTGAAACAAATGGGTGAGCAGAAATTGAGTTTCGATGCGGTGAACGTGGGCGACGAGGCTCCCGTGATTTCGCACAAGCTGGGTCGGACCGACCTGGTCAAGTACGCCGGTGCATCCGGCGACTTCAACCCGATGCACCATGACGAGGTAGCCGCACAGGCCGCCGGACTGCCCAGTGTCTTCGGACACGGGATGTTCTCCATGGGCATTCTGGGATCGGCACTGACGGACTACGTGGGCGTGGGCAACGTGCAGCGTTACCAGGTCCGCTTCACCAGGCAGACCTGGCCCGACGAGGTGCTGTCGTCAAAGATTGTGGTGACAGGCAAGCGCGAAGACGGCGGCAAGAAGCTGGTCGACTTGTCGGTGACGCTGTCCAACGGTGACGGCGAAGACAAGGTCGTCGGGGAAGCGACCGCGGTCGTCGGCTGATCTGAACATCTGCGCGCGCCGCAGCCTCCAGGCCGGTTCAGGCCTGGGGCTCGCGGGCGTGCATTGGAAGCTTGAACAGCAACAAGAAAGTGGCGGCCAGCGGTACCAGACATGCCCAAGCCGTGATGGCCAAGGCGTGGGTGGGGGGATGGCCGTCGAAGGCCGAGAAGAAGATTGTGCCCAACACGGCGACACCCAATGCGCTGGAGAGTTGCTGGACGGCCTCGAGCACACCGGACGCGGATCCAACTTCATCCATGCCGACGCCGGCCAGGATGAAGTCGAAGAGCTGACCGATACTGGAGCCAGCGCCGAGTCCGATCAGGAAGAGACCGGGGGCAAGGTCCAGCGTCGAGGCTGAGCTGGCACCCGTCACGGTCAAGGCCAACACGACCGTGCCGACCACGACGATGCCCACACCGAGGTGGAGCAGGTGGCGGCCGAGTCGTCCGACCAGCGCGAATCCGGCTCCCATGCCGGCGATCATGCCGAGGACCATTGCCATCAGGGTCAGTCCAGCGTGGACCGGTGAGAAGTGTTCGCCGAGTTGAGCGAAGAGGGAGACGCACAGCAGCAGGCCGCCGAAGGCGCCGAAAAAGGCGAGGGCGACGAGGATGCCGCTGGTGTAGGTGCTATTGGCCAGCAACTTGGGCTCAATAAGCGGATCGGTGCGTCGGTGGCGCTCCCACAGCATGAAGGCGCCGAGCAGCATCGCTCCGGTGCCGAGTGAGACATACGTCCACACCGGCCATCCGTCGGCCCGGCCCTGAATGAGTGGATAGATGATCGCCGTCAGCGCCAGGCCGATAAGCGCCATCCCGACCACGTCGAGCCGGATCCCAGGATGGGCGACTGTCCGAGGCAGGACCCGGAGGGCTCCAGCGAAAGCGACGACGCCGATGGGGACGTTGATGAGGAACACCAGGCGCCACCCAATCCCCCACAGGTTGGCCTCCACCAGTGCGCCGGCCAATATCGGCGCGGCGAGGATCGAGAGGCCCATCATGGGGCCGAAGGCGCCGAACACCTTGGTCATCTCGTCCTCTTCAAAGACTTCTTTGAGCATCCCGAATCCCTGGGGGATCATCAGCGCACCGAATGCCCCCTGCAGCACCCGGCCTCAGCTGGCTCCGCGACTTCCGCTCCAGGCGCAGCGGTCATTTCATCGACCATCGCCGCCACAGCCGCGCCTTCGCCGCGCGGCGCACCGGGTCCGGATGGGGGCTGAGCGGCGGCGGGGTGCGCGCGGACTTCCGCGGCGGCTGAGCCCCGCTGAGCCTGGCGGGTGGCAACACCCTTTCGTTGTCTCTCAGCGGCGCTCCGGTCTCAGCGGTGAGCGGGCACGGCAACCGCGTCACGCTCACCCGCCCCGGGATCCGCGAGTGGTACGCCGCGGGCCCGCTCGGCGTCGAGCAGGGGTTCACCCTGGCCCACCGTCCGGCGCGCGCGACCGTGCAGGGGCTGACCCTCGCGCTCGCGGTTGGCGGATCCCTGCGCGCTCAGGCCGCAGGATCCGATGTGAACTTCATGAACGCGCGGGGCGGGGTTGCCGCCCGCTACGGCGGTTTGACCGCAGTTGACGCGACCGGCCGGCGCTTGCCGAGCGGGCTGAGCGTGAGCCACGGGCGCGTGCTCATCGCGGTCAACGACCGCGGGGCGCGTTACCCGATCACGATTGACCCGCTCGTGCAGCAAGGCTCGAAGCTGACCCCGACCGATCCCAACGGCGACTCCCAGTTCGGTGGCGCCGTCGCAGTCTCGCAAGATGGCAACACCGCTCTCATCGGCGGTCCTGGGGATCTGGGAGACGGGAATACGAACGACCTGGGGGTGGCGTGGGTCTTCGTGCGGTCTGGTGGGGTCTGGAGGCAGCAGGGCCCCAGGCTGTTGCCGACTGGTCACACCGGGAATTCGGCTGACTTCGGGACCAGCGTTGCGCTGTCGGGCGACGGGAATACGGCATTGATCGGCGCCGACATCAACGACAGCAACCACGACGGGAACCAAGACGGTGGGGCGTGGGTCTTTACGCGCTCTGGATCGACCTGGTCGCAACAAGGGCCGATCCTCGTCGCCACCGGCGAGGACCCGGGGGGCCACTTCGGCTCGAGCGCTGCGCTGTCAACCGACGGCAACACGGCCCTGATCGGTGCTGCGTCGGACGACAGCTTCATCGGGGCGGCGTATGTGTTCACGCGTACAGCGAATGGCGTGTGGACCCAGCAGGGTGGGAGGCTCATCCCGAACAACAACCTCGGCATGTCGTCGTTCGGTCAGGCCGTTTCCCTCTCGGGTGATGGCAATACCGCACTCATCGGCGGAAGCTTCGACAACAGCACCACGGGTGCGGCTTGGGTATTCACACCACCGAGCGTGGGAGACGTGGACACAGCAGACCAAGATCATTCCCGGTGACGAGGATCCAACCCCGGGCTCGAACGCCCCTGCCGCTGCTGCTTTTGGTTTCTCGGTTGACCTTGCCCGTAACGGGACCACGGCCCTGATCGGCGGTGACCAGAACGCCGGCGGTGAAGGAGCTGCATGGGTGTACGTGGCTCGGGGCAACGTGGAACGAGCAGGCCAAACTGACCCCCAACGGCCTGACCGATGCCCTGGGCTTTGGGCTCGAGCGTTGCGCTGTCCAGCGATGGAGCGTCGCGCCGCGGCGCATCGAATGCTGTCGGCGGATCACCCGCCATGCAAGATGTCGGGGTGGTTGTGGAGTTCACCCGTCGGGACGAACCGGATTCCGATCGGCTCGAGGCTGAACGGTTCCGGAGAGACTGACACCGGCGAGTTTGGGTACAGCTGGCGCTTGCCGACGATGGTCAGACGCTGATCGCCGGGGCACGCCAGGACAACGGCGGCGATGGGGCCGTCTTTGTGTTCGCTCCACTGGACCCGGTTTGCTCCAGTGTCTCGGGACGCCGCCATCGGCGGGCGCGCCGCCAACATCAAGTTGCCATGCACGTCCCCCGCGGGTGCCCACCCGAACTTCGGCATCGTCAGCAACCCTGGCCATGGCACGCTCAGCGGGCTCAACGCGGCGATGGGCGAACCACCCACTCTCGGCCGCCGGCTTCGGCGGACTCGACTCGTTCGTCTATGAGGCGGGTGACCAATGGGTCTTTCGGCTGCCGTTGCGGCCACGGTCACGTTCTAACCC
>CAVSTF010000004.1:0-7707 GCA_963730785.1 uncultured Acidimicrobiaceae bacterium | reverse complement strand
CCCGGAAAGCGATCAGGACGGCCGGTGAGGGAGCGAGCGCGCAGGCCGCTGACATCAGCGTGAAGCCGGCAGAGCCGATCAGGAACAGGCGTCGGCGGCCGAACATGTCGCCCAGTCGGGCCCCCGTTATCAGGAACACGGCGAAGGCCAGCGTGTAACCAGCCGGCAGCCACTGCAGGGTGGAGGCGCTGCCGCCGAGCGCCGCCCGGATGGAAGGGCCGGCAACATTGACGATGGTGGCGTCCATGAGATCCATGATGTTGGCGGCGATCACGACCGCGAAGACGAACCAGCGCAGCGGATTGCGGATCACCGACTCGGCGAGGCCGCCCAGAGGCGTGGCCAGCCCTTCGGCCTCAGTTGCTGTTTCTGTTCGTGTTTCCATGCTGGCTCCTTACTGAGTACGTCGTTCGCAGTAGTTACCGTAGCAGACTGAGTACACTGTTCGCAATGAGTGCGAATCATGGAGTGATCTGGGATCGCCCCGAGCGGGCCACTCGTGGCCCTGCTCCTTCGCTGACTCGCGAGGAGATCACCGCCGCCGCCGTCGCCCTGGCTGACACGCAGGGGATTGATGCGGTCTCGATGAGAACTCTGGCTCGTGCAGCTCGGCGTGGGCGCGGCCTCGCTCTACCGCTATGTCGACCGCAAGGACGAGCTGATCGACCTGATGTTCGACGCCGTGATGGGTGACGACCTGAAGTTCGAGCTCGTGGGGGACTGGCGTAGTGATCTCCGCTCGTTCGCCCAGGGCATGCGAGCGATGACCCTGCAGCACCCGTGGGTGGCGGTCCACGGCGCCGGTCGACGGACGCTGGGGCCAAACACCGCTCGACGCTACGAGCAGATGCTGGGTGCGATTGATGGTCTCGGCCTCGAGATCGACGAGATGTTGGTGATGGTGGAGACCATCGACGCCTTCATCCGTGGTCGGGCGATGGATGAGCTCTCAGAGCAGGAGTCCGCCCGCCGCTCCGGCCTGGACCAGGAGGCGTGGATGGAAGTCCAGTACCCGTACATCCAAAGCCTGATCGACAGTGGCCAATTCCCGCTGCTGACCCGCGTCGTACTCGACGCTCGCGCGCCACACGATCCTGATCGCCTGGAACACAGCTTTGACCAGGGACTCGAGCGAGTGCTCGATGGCTTGGCCACCATGCTCCCGAAATAGCCGGACAGCAGCTCAGGGCACTCTTTCGCCACTTGGTCTTGACAAAGGCCTTCAGCATGATCATATTTAACTAGGTTCCTAGCTAAATAGAGGTGTGATGATCGAGTTCCATCTGGACACGCATTCAGGCGTGGCCCCCTATCTGCAGATCGTGCAGCAGGTGCGCCGAGCGCTCCGGCTTGGCCTGCTGCATGAGGGAGACCAATTGCCGACGGTCAAGGAGGTGGTGGCGCTGGTGGCCATCAATCCCAACACGGTGCTCAAGGCCTATCGGGAGTTGGAGCACGACGGCCTGGTGTCGGCTCGTCCCGGCGTCGGGACCTTTGTCACCCGGACCTTGAGCGACCAATCGCTCTCCGCCCATGGTCCCCTGCGCCAGGACCTCCAGCGCTGGCTCACCAAGGCCCGTTTGGCGGGTCTGGATGACGAGAGCATCGAGGATCTTTTCCGAGATTGCTTTCGGACCACCCTGGAGAGGGGCATAGCGTGAGCGCGGTCCTCGAAGCCCAGGGTCTCGGCAAGCGCTACGGCCGCAAGTGGGCGCTCTCCGATTGCTCGGTGAGCATCCCTTCGGGCCATGTCGTCGGACTCGTCGGCCCTAATGGGGCCGGAAAGTCGACACTGCTCAACCTGGCCGTCGGACTCTTGCAGCCCACCGCAGGCGGGATCGAAGTGCTGGGCAGTCGACCCACCGATGCGGCGACCCAGTTGGGCCGGGTGGGCTTCGTGGCCCAGGACACGCCGACCTACTCCTCGCTGAGTGTGGCCGACCACCTCAAGATGGGGGCCCTGACGAATCCCGGCTGGGACCGGCAAGTGGCCGAGGGTCGTATCTCCCAGTTGGGTTTGGACCCGAAGCAGAAGGCGGGCAAGCTCTCAGGTGGCCAGCGGGCGCAGCTGGCCCTGACCATGGCGGTAGCCAAGCGACCCGAACTCCTTCTGCTCGACGAGCCGGTCGCCAGCCTTGACCCGTTGGCCCGGCGGGAGTTCCTGCAGGTGCTGATGGAGACCGTGGCCGAAGACGAGGTCAGTGTCGTGCTGTCCAGTCACCTGATGGCCGACCTGGAACGGGTCTGCGACTACCTGGTGGTGTTGGTCGCCTCCCGGGTGCAGCTGGCCGGCCCGGTCGATGAACTCCTGGCCTCACATCGGCGGCTGATCGGGCCGAGGCGGGATCCGGGGACGATGCCGGGTAATCAGCTCGTGATTGAGTCCAGTCACACCGAGCGCCAGAGCACCTTCACCGTGCACACCGACGACCCGATTCTGGATCCGTCGTGGACCGTGGAGGAGGTCGGCTTGGAGGATCTTGTGTTGGCCTACATGGGGCAGGCCGCCAGCAATGCTCGCCAATCCCGTCCGAAGATCGGATTGGTCAAGTGATTTGGCTGGCGTGGCGACAAATGCGGAGTCAGGTACTCGTGGTGGCGGCCGTGCTGGTGGCGGTCGGCATCGCGTTGGCCCTTACTGGTCCGAACCTGGTCCATATCTATGACACGGTCGTGAAGCCATGTGAGGCCAAAGCCAACTGCGGCGGCGTGGGCAATTTCCAAACCAAGGACCGCTTCCTGCAATCAGTCAGCCTGCTGCTGCTGATCGCCCCCGCGTTGGTCGGGATGTTCTGGGGCGCCCCCCTAGTGGCACGGGAGTTCGAGAACAACTCTTTCCGCTTTGTCTGGACGCAGAGCGTGTCGCGGGTGCACTGGTTGGCTGCCAAGCTCGGCCTTGGCGCGCTGGTATCCATGGTGACCGTTGGCCTTCTGAGTCTGATGACGACGTGGTGGTTCAGTCCGATTGATGCCTTCTCGCAACAACTCGCTGACGCCATCGACCTTTGATCGGCGCGATCTGGTGCCCGTGGCGTATGGATTGTTTGCCTTTGCCTTGGGAGCGACCGCCGGTCTGCTCTTGCGTCGCACGCTGCCGGCCATGGTCGTGACGCTGTTCGGCTTTATCGGCTTGCGCTATGTGGTGGAGGACTATCTGCGCCCCCATTTTCTGACACCACTTAAAGACACGACCACCTTCAACCCGCTCAATCCCGGGCTCGCCGTTGGTGGTCCGAACGGTTTGCCATCATCTGCCCAAATCGTGTCGCAACAGACGATCAACGGAGCTGGTCGAGTCATTTCCCAGAACGGTGACATCGGTCCAAAATCCGGTGAGGTCGCTGTCTCCAACAGTGGCACGGTCACCTTGCGGGGGATTGGCACCTGTCAGGGCAAGGCGCCCAGCATTGCGCTGCAGACCGGCAGGGGTTCCGCAGCAGCCGCAAAATCGGCGGTGAACCTGCAAGCCGGACAGCCACCGAGCGGTTCCGTGGCCGAAAAGATGAACAAGATTGTGGTGGCCTGCTCGCATCACTACAGGCTTCGTGACGTCGTGACCTACCAACCCCTGAGCCACTATTGGCCCTTCCAATTTATTGAGTGCGGGATCTTCGTCGGCGCAGCGCTCGTCCTGGTCGGGTTCAGCCTGTGGTGGCTACGCCGACGGTCGGCGTAGGGCGGGTTACGCCGGGTTTACCGGCGTCACGTCGGCCCAGAGTTGGTTGAACGAGATGCTGTCGTAGAAGGCGGTGCCGTCAATGACCTTGCCGTCACGGAGCTGCATACACCAGGCATACGTGTTCTCGTAGGTGGTGTCGTTGATGGTGGTGCCGCGGCCGTCCCACAGGACGATCACGGTGTCGCCATCGGCGAACACGCCCCGGATGTTGAACGGGCGGAAGGGATCGGTGGTCGAGAAGCGCTGGGCGAAGGGCGTGAGCACTTCGTCAATGAACTCGTTGGTGGTGGCGTAGCGGCGTGAGGCGGCCGAGTGGCCCACGATCTCCCACGTCATGTCGCGGGCAAAGGTCTCGGAGATCGGTGCGCTGCCGTCGCGCCAGGCCTCGAAGGCGGCAGTCATGGTGGCGCGATTGCGCTCGGTCTCGTCGCGTGAGGGCATGTACGTTCCTTAGGGGTTGGGGGACAGCGCAGTATCGGTCAGCTGGTCGATCCCGGCCAGCGGGGCCGCCAGCGCCTCGGGCAGGTCGTAGCGGGCCGCCAAAGCCGCCGGACTCAGATAGGACACCCGAGTGTGGCCGTTGTCATCCCACACCAGCACCTTCAATGGAAGATCAAGCGCGGCCAACGGCTCGGCGTTCATGACCGGGGTGCCGCCCGCCGGGTTGCCGAAAACGATGAGGACTGTCTCGCGGAGTTCCTGCCCCACGCGGTGCGCGGCGGCCCGCTGGTCGATGGTGGCAAAGATCGTCATGCCCCGCTGCGACATCAGGTCCGTCAGGCGATCCACGGTCTCGTCAACCGGCCACTGGCTGTCTTTCGTGGTGATGTCAGCACTCATGGTTCGTGGCTCGGCAATGCGGCGGGACCATCGGTCCGCTCCTGATTAGGTCGGATCGAAGTTGAGGGGAAGGCTGGCCGGTCCCCATATGCCGAAGTTGGCAGGCTTCCATTCGATCGGTCCAGCCAGGGACAGATTGGGCAGGCGGCGGGCCAAGAGCGGAAGGGCTTCTTGGAGCTCGGCTCGGGCCAGTGCCGCACCCATGCAGAAGTGGATGCCGGATCCGAAGGTCAGGTGCGCCGTGGAACGATCCGTGGTGATGTCGAAGTCGTTGGCCGCCTCCCATACTTCGGGATCACGATTGGCGCCACCCAGCGACGTCGACACGAAGGTGCCCTTGGGGAACAGGACATCGCGATAGACGATGTCCTCGGACGCGAAGCGCACCGTGCCGCGCACGGCCCCCAAATAACGCATTGATTCTTCGACCGCTCGCGGCGCCAAGTCGGGCTGCTCGGCCAACATGGCCCATTGGTCCGGGTGCTCGGCGAAAAGGGCGACGCTGCAGGCGAGTTGATTGCGGGTGGTGTCGGTGCCGGCCATGAGGACGGCCTGAGCCAGCATCGTCATCTCCTCGGTGGAGAGTCGGTCGCCCTCTTCCTCTATGGCGATGAGATCACTGAGCAGGTCGTCCCGGGGATTGACTCGACGGTCGTGGACCATCTCCTCGATGTAGGTCTCCAGCTCCGCCCGGGCCCGCTCAATGAAGGGAAGGTCTTCTTCCAGGGCCCCATTGAAGATGCGGAAGATATCGGTGGCCCAGTTGGAGAACAGCTTCCAGTCTTCGGGTGGGGCACCCAGAGTTCGCAAATGATCGGGATGGGATAGGGCTCGCACACGTCGGCCACCAGCTCGCACGATCCGGTACTGGCCACCTGGTCGACCAGTTCGTTGACCACCCGCTGCATGGTGGGTCGCAAACGGTTGGCCGATGCCGGCGTGAAGGCCGGGGCGACCAAACGGCGCAGGCGGGCGTGGTCGTCGCCTTCCATGAACAAGATGGACTGGCGGCGCTCGCCCTTAGGGCTCGTGTCGTCGGCGCCAGGGCCACCGTTTTCCCGCATCTGCGGCAGGATCGAGAGCGCCGAGTGGAAGCGTTTGTCACGCAGGATGGCGGTGACGTCTTCGAGGCGGGTGACGCTGAAGCCCATGTCGGTGCGGGCTAACCAGTGTTGGGCGCGAGCGCCCTCAATGGCGTGCAACGCATCGAGCCGGTCCAACCCGATGGTGTTGAGGTACGGCAGCTCGAGGTCGCTGGCCAATGTGGCGGACATGGATACCCCCTTGACCGACAGGCTACTTCTTGAGCCCATCGGCCTTGAGAGCCGGATGTTGCTTGGCCAGTGTGGGCAACAGCCACGACTTGGGGATCACGTTGGCGAAATGGGCGGCGACCCGGTTGATCCGCCCGGGGATGATGACGGCATGGCCCGCATCGAGCGCGGCAACGGCGGCCCGCGCCACTTCAGGCGCCGGGACCCACATGAACTTCGGCAATGTGTCGCTGGCCTCTTCGTCGGAAAGGCCCGACGCAGCGGCGAAGCCGGTCTCCACCGGCCCGGGGCACAACGTGGTCACCGTGACGCCGGTGCCTCTTGAGTTCAGCACCCAGCGCTCGGCCGTACGAGAGCACGAACGACTTGGAGGCGCCGTAGACGGCCTGACCGGGCAACGGTTGGAACGCCGCGGTAGAGGCCGTGTTGAGAATGGCGCCTCGGTGTCGGGTCACCATGCCAGCCGACGAAGAGGGTGCACAGGTCGACGACTGCTTCGACATTGGTGCGCACCATGGAGAGCTCGGCCGTGCGGTCGCCCTTGTGCACGGCGCCCATGGTGGTGAAGCCGGCGTTGTTCACCAAAATGTCAACGGTGAGGCCGCGGTTTTCCAGTTCGGCTGGCAAGGCACCACGCGAATCAGCGTCGGTGAGGTCGGCTGCGATCACTTCGCAGCGGACGTGGTGGGCGGCGGACAGTTCCTCGGCCAGTGCCTTCAGGCGATCCTCACGACGCGCCACCAACGTGAGGCCATGGCCGCGCTTGGCCAGTTCACGGGCGATATCGGCCCCGATGCCGGAAGAAGATCCGGTGACCAGTGCCGTGGTGTTTTCCTTGGGGGAGGGGAGTGCCATGGGCACAGAGTAGGTGTCGAAGGATCGACATGAAGATTGTGTTGCGGGCACCGCACTCACCTGGGCATTCGCGAATGACCTGTTCGCGTGGGGTTCACATCGCGTCGCGTTAGGTAGATAGTGGAAGGACAGCGGCACGAGAGGTGCCGTGGTTGCCAAACCAGAAAGGAGCTGCCGATGCCGTCGACATGCTCGAACGAGGAAGGCGATCCACCGAACTGAGCCCGCGTCACCGATGTCGGTATCGGTGGCGCATCAGAGCAACTCTGAGGCAAGAGGCCCGGCGTACGTCCAGTGGCCGTGTTCGAGCCGGTGCGCGTGCCGGCCGGCCGACAAGGCGGCCCCCGCATCAACGACGTCGAAGGCTGGAGCCCAGGGTTGTGCACATTTGAACTAGTGCGAGTTGCGGACCGGCCAATGGGCCGGTCCCTCTCGCGTCTGGGATCGTGAAAGTGTGCAGACATGACAGCGGTTGAGACCACGGCCCCTCCCGATGTTCCCGCTTTCGACGGTGCTCTTTCCGGGCACGGTGATTCCGCTGCACATTTTCGAGGAGCGGTATCGAGCCCTCACCAAGGACTGCCTGGCCGACGACGGGCGGTTCGGGATCGTGCTGATTGAGCGGGGAATTGAAACCGGTGGTGGCGATCAACGGGCCACCATCGGGACGGTGGTGCGCATCAGGCACGCGCAGGAGCTGGAGGATGGGCGCTGGTTGATGTTGGCCGAAGGCGAGGCACCGATCGGGATCGAGGAATGGCTCCCGGATGCGCCCTATCCGATGGCGACCGTGCGAGCCTTGCCCGGTCCGGTCGAAGCGGTGATCGCTCCGCAGCTATTGCACCAGGCCGAGCAGTGCTTGCGGCGAACCCGGGGCCTGCTGGCCGAGAATGGAGATGCACCGGCGTTGTCGGCTGAGTTCACGTTGGATCAAGACCCAGAGCGCGCCGTCTGGCAACTCTGCGCCGAGGCACCCATCAGCGCCTATGACGCGCAGCGCTTGTTGTCATCGGCCGGGAGCAATACGGTACCTGGTCCTCAGGCGCCCAGACATAACAC
>CAVSTF010000003.1:0-272525 GCA_963730785.1 uncultured Acidimicrobiaceae bacterium | reverse complement strand
CCGCCAGCCGCTGCTCGCCGGGCAGGCCGTGCGGATAGGCCGACGCGACCCCGAACTGCACCGCGCAGAAGGACGAGCCGTCGTCGGCGCCCAGCGCCCGGTGCGCCTGGTCGATGAAGCGGCGGACGGCGGTGGTGGTGATCCCGGGGCCAGGATGCGCGCGGCGCGGCGGTGGACCTCCAGCGTCATGGCCTTGGCCTGGCTCATCAGGGCGAGTTCGGCCGGCGACTTGATCATCCGGCAGCCGTCGATGACCGGGCGCGCCGTTGACGGTCGCGACATCGGGCGCGGCCAGGCGCAGACCGTCGAAGGCGAAGAAGGCAGGGCCGGGTCGATGGCCAGCGTCTTGACGCCGAGCTCGGCCAGGACGCCGGCGGCCAGCGCATAGGGGCTCTCGTGCTCCTCCCAGAGCACGATCGGCGCCTCGATGCCGAGCGAGGCCTCCAGCGAGCCCAGCTCGAAGCGCGGGCAGACCATGACCGGCCCGCCCTCGCGCGGCAGGATCATCGCCACCAGCCGCTCGGTGGCGTTCCAGCCGACGCCGGTGAAGTAGCGCAGCGACGGCCCGGCCCCGATGATCATGGCGTCGGCGCCGATGCTCGCCCATCAGCGCCTGGGCGCGGGCCATGCGCTCGGCCCGCTCGGCGGCGGTGATGGCGGCGGGCCGGGTTGGGCCAGGGCTCGAGCGACCGCGAGTTCGGCTTCCGCCGTCGATCCGCCGATCTGCTCGGTCATTGGTCAAGCGCCCTTCAGCGCGTCGCGGAGGGCTGCGTCCTTGATGCTCATCGGCGCCCGTTCTGCCCTGGGCGTCCGGGCTAGCTCAAGGAGCCGGCGGAGCTAGCGCCGGGGCCTTCCGCCCTTAGAACGCCCCATGGCCGGAAGCCAGGATTTCGCCGCCGATCCGCGCAACGCGGACCTGCTGATCTATCTGAACGGCGCCCTGGTGCCGCGCGCCGAGGCCAAGGTGTCGGTCTTCGACGCCGGCTTCGTGCTGGGCGACGGCGTCTGGGAGGGCCTGCGCCTGCACAAGGGCGCGCTGCTGTTCCTGGACGACGCATCTGGACCGGCTCTATCGCGGGCGCTGGCCAGATCGAGCTCGACATCGGCCTGACGCGCGAGGCGCTGACCGCGGAGCTCCGGCGCACCGCTGGCGCGCCAACGGCATGGAGCGACGGCGCCCACCTGCGCCTGATGGTCACCCGCGGCGAGAAGACGGCGGCCAACCAGGACCCGCGCAACTGCGCTGGGCAAGCCGACCATCGTGATCACCGCCGAGTACAAGGACGCCGCCGCCGGACATCGTCACGCAGCGGCCTGTCGCTCGCCACCGTCGTCGATCCGCTGCACGCCGGCGGAGATGTTCGACATGCGGCTGAACTCGCACAGCCGGCTGAACCTGATCACGCGCCCTGCTGGAGGCGATCGAGGCCGGCGCCGACGAGGCGCTGATGCTCGACCCGCACGGCCACGTCTCCAGCTGCAACGCCACCAACTTCTTCTGGGTGCAGGGACGGGCGGGTGCGCACCTCCACCGGCGAGTTCTGCTTCAACGGCGTCACCCGCGGCCAATGTCATCGCGCTCTGCCGCGGCCAACGGCATCCCGATCGAGCTGGGCGACTTCCCGCTGGACGACGCTGCACGCGCGCCGACGAGGCCTTCGTCACCGGCACCTTCGGCGGCCTGACGCCGGTGCGCGAGATCGACGGCCACGTCCTGCCGGCCGCCCTGCCGGGGCCGGTGACGCACGCGGCTGCGGGCGCTCTACGAGGCGCTGAAGGACGCCGACGCGCGGCGCATGGCGTGACCGAGCCCGTCGCGCATCGCCATGTGGTCGGGGCCGCGCAACATCTCCACGGCGATGATGCGCGTCGTTCGAGAACCGGCCCGACACGCGCCGTGGTCGACGAGCCGTTCTACGCCGCCTATCTGGCCGCGACCGGCCTCGATCATCCGATGCGCGACGAGGTGCTGGCCTCGCAGCCGCACGGACTGGCGCGACGGTGGCGCGAGCATCCTGGGCCCGGTGCCGGACGGCCGCGCCGGTCTTCTACCAGAAGCACATGACCCACCACATGCTGCCGGACTTCGGCCTCGACTGGATGGCGCGCCTGCCGCAACGCCTTCCTGATCCGCGCCCCGGACGAGGTGCTGGCCTCCTACGTCGCAGAAGCGCGCCGAGGTGACGCTGGACGACATCGGCGTCGTGCGCCAGCGCGAGCTGTTCGATCGCGAGGCCGACCGCCTGGGCCACGCGCCGCCGGTGATCGACGGCGCCGACGTGCTCGCCGATCCGCGCGGCGACGCTGAGCGCGCTGTGCGCCGCGCTGGGCATCCCGTTCCGCGACGAGATGCTGGCCTGGCCCGCCGGCCCGCGCGCCAGCGACGGCGTCTGGGCGCCGGCCTGGTACGAGGCCGTGGAGCGCTCCACCGGCTTCGCGGCGCCGGCGCGCGGGCCCGCGCCGCCCCTGACCGACGACCTGCGGATCGCCGACCAGGCGCGGCCGCATTACGAGGCGTTGGCGCGGTTCCGGTTGGCGGGCAGGAGTCCTTCGTCTCCTCGTTGACCGACACGGCGGTATCCCAACCCCAGATAGATGAAGAGCATGAAGGTGAACCCGGCCATGAACCCGAGTGGCGAGAAATGATGGAACGGATTGAACCAGGACGGCTGGGCGTGAGGTGGCCGATCGGGAGCCGTGCCGTTGCCCACCTTGACCAAGGCCCAGATCGACAGGACCAGCAGCATGGTCAACTCAATCCCGAGCAGGGCCTTCTGGAAGTTGGCCGAGATCTCAATGCCCACGTAACAGATGGCCGTCATCACGACGATCCAGAGCCACCCCGACCAGCAGCACCCAGCCGCTGCTCGAGTTCCCGCCGATGCCGTTGGTGTTGAAGAGGAGGAAGACGTACTGGCCGGCCACCTGGGCCAGGCTGGCCATGACCAAGAGGTCGGCCGCCACGATGCCCCAGCCGCCCATCCAACCGGTCTTGGGTCCGAAGGCCCTGGTGGCCCAGGTGAAGGTGGTGCCGCAGTCCGGGTCGGCGTAGTTCATTTCCTTGTACCCGTAGGAGATGAACAGCATGGGGACGAAGGCCAAAATCGTGATGATCGGGGCCTGGAGCCCGTTGATGGCGATGACGACAAAACCCAGGGTCGCCGCCAGGCTGTAGGCCGGCGCCGTTGAGGCCACGCCGACCACCACCGACGAGATGAGTCCGAGGGCGCCAGTCCTTGAGCCCCTTTTCTCCTACGGGTGCATCCGTAACGGGAACAGCCAGATCCGCCATGACGATCCTTTCGGCCGGTGCTTGGCGGGCACCATATCGAACTGACGTCGAATTTGCCTCACCAATCTTCGAGATCACCACCGAATCCAGTTAACTGACGATGAAAATCGACGTGATAGAGCGTGACCGAGCCCTGCGCGAGCAGGAATTCGTTATTCGGATGACCGGCACCTCAATCTGCCGACGAAGTTGCTCCAGGCTGGACGCCAGCAGGCGGGACACGTGCATTTGGCTGACCCCGACCGCCACCGCGATCTCGGATTGGGTGAGGCCCTCAATGAAGCGCATCCGCAGGATGGCGCGCTCGCGGGGAGCCAGCGACTCAAAGGCCGGCGCCAACAGCGCGCGGTCCTCGACCGAATCGAAGTGGCGATCCATTTCGCCCAGCCGCGACGACAGGGGATGATCCTCGTCGTCGGCCGCATCAATGGACGAAGCCCGGTAACCCTGTCCGGCTTCGATGGCCTCGAGCACCGATTCCTCACTGGCCCCGGTTGCCCGCGCCAACTCGGCCACGGTGGGGCTCCGGCCCAACTCCTGCACCAGCGTGGAGGTGGCGTGCCCAAGTTCGAGGTACAGCTCCTGCACTCGGCGGCTGGCCCTGACGGCCCAACCCTTGTCACGAAAATGGCGCTTGAGCTCACCGATGATGGTGCGGGTGGCGAAGGCGGCGAATTCCACCCCGCGCTCGGGGTCAAAACGGTCGACCGACTTGACCAAGGCGACCGAGGCGACCTGCACCAGGTCGTCCAGTGTCTCCCCGCGGTGCTGGAATCGTCGGGCGAGCTGATGGGCCAGACCGAGATTGTCCGTGATCATGGCGTCCCGCGCCGCACCGGTGAGAGGAGTGCGGACGCTCACGTCCACGTCCTCCTCGGCCAAGTCCGACATCAGCGCGGGTGCGTCTTCCCCGCGCCCCGTCACGCCAAGGGCCCCTTTCGCCGCTTGCGGAGCCAGGCCGTGCTGACCCGTCCTGCCTGAGTGCGCCCGTGTTCATCAACCAGGGCGGCCAAAATCTGCTCGCTCAATTGATCCGCCTCGACCCCCTCGGCCGACTCGTTCGAAGCGGCCGGGGCAGCACCGACCAGTGAGCACGAGATGTCGATGGCATCGGGCGAGACCACGAAATCAAGACTGAGGTCACCGTGCTTGGCGTCGCTGCCCTGAATGGCCAGGAGGCACAGCTCGCCCGACGGCCAATCGCAGGTCCTCCAGATCTTCGATGTCGAATCCGGCCCGAGCAGAAATGGCCGACGTGACCAGACGGGCCAAGACGACCAGGTCGCCGCGGGCCGGGAACACCAACTGGACACGGTCGCCCGCCTCCAGGACCTCGAGCACTGACGAATTCGGCGCTCACTGGACCCCAACCGAGTCAGAGAGTCGACGATGGGGAACACATTGGTCAGACCCGGTGATTTCGAAGATCTTCATGATGCGGGGATCGGACACGACGACGTGGAGTTCGCCCCCGAGTTCGCGGCAACGCTTGAGGGCGCCCACCAGGACGCCCAGTGCGGTCGAATCAAGGAAGGTGACCGGCAAGAGGTCCAGAATCACCGTGGCATTGCCCTCGGCGATCACCTCATGGAGGCACTCGCGTAACTGGGGCGCCGTCGCCACGTCGATCTCGCCTTCAACGGTAACGACCGGCGTGCCGTTTTCGATTCGTTTCTCAATGGAAAAAGCCTGCTCCACGATTCCCCGTCTCTCTGGTTATCCCGCGCTGGTGCGCCTCCGACCTGCAATCGGCATTGGCCTAGCACCTATTGCCCATTCTTAGGAATCTAAACATCCGTGGTGAAACCCCGATGCGCTGAGCTCCATTGGCGTGACGTCCTGCAACGCAATAGCCTGGACCGGGACCGACATCCCCGACCGCAAGGTCGGGTGGAGGGAAATCGACTTGCCCGAATCCGACATGGACGCCACCCCGATCGATCCTGTCGTGCCCCGCGACCGCAGCGAGACGTGGGCCACCTGGTTCGGCGTGCTCTGGGTGTCAGTCGTGGCCGTGATCGATGCCATCTTCGGGGGCAAGTTCGGCCTGATTGGGTTGCTGGCCGTTGGCCCATTCATCGTCGCCGGCTTCTCGGGATCTCGGCGCACGGCCATGGTCGGCCTGTACGCCACCGTGTTCGCCCTCATCCTCAGCACACCACCGCGCGCCTACGGCCAGCTCAATCACATCCTGCGCGTCCTGACCCTGGTGGTGAGTTCCGGGTGTGGCCATTTGGATGGCGCATCTACGGACGCAGCGCAGCCGACAACTGGTGTCCGCCCGCACCGAGACCCGGGACGAGCGCCGGCGGCGGGTCGCCGCCGAGACGGCCCAGCGGATGCAGGCCATGGCCCGCGCCCTGACCACGGCGGCCGACCCGGGCCAGGTGGCCGAGGCCGTCTTCAGCGCCCTGCGCGACGAACTCCATGTCGATGCCGCCACCTTCGCCACCACCAATGACCGGGGCGTCCTCACCGTGCACACCCGGTTCGGCTACGACGCCGACGAACCCGACGATGGCGTCCTGTTTGCCATGGATCCCGATGGTGCCATTGGCGATGTCCTGCGCCAACACGTCGCGCTGTTCGCCCAATCGATCACCGAGCTCCGGCGCGACTGGCCGGCCATGGCCGAGGCCCTGGATTCGGACCGATTCAATGCCCTGGCCGTGATCCCGCTGGTCGTCTCGGATCGGGCCGTGGGCGCCCTCGTCGTCCATTGGGTCAAGCCACGTTCGGTGTCGAAAGCCGACAAGAGCTTCCTCTTCACCATTGCCGGAGCGGCCGCCCAGGCCATCGAGCGTGCCCGCCTGACCTTGATTGAGTTCAACAACCTCGAACGCATGCAACACCTGCATCACCTCAGCTCGGCCCTGGCGGCGGCCACCACTCCCGGCGATGTGGCTCGGGCCGCCATCGCCAGCAGCCGTCGTGCCCTCGGTGCCCAATCGGCCGCTTTCCGGGTGCCCGTGGTTGGTGAGCGCACGCTGCTCTGCCTGGCCAGCAGTGGCCATCCTCCGCTGCTGGCCAGGGGCGAAGTACCGGTTGAGCGCACGCCATCGGGGGCCGCCTTCGCCCAGGGCCGAACGGTCACCACCACGTTGGGCGCCGCCGAGTTCGTCGACGATGACCTCTCCTATGAGGTGGTGCCGAGAGTCGTGGGCGATCTCGACCAACCGGTCACCATCATTGCCGAGCCCTTGAACGGCAGCGTCGGGCCACTCGGGGTGCTGGTCCTGGCCTTCATGTCGCAGCCCGAGCCGGCCGAGGTCGAGCTGCGCTTCCTCTCCACCTTGGCCGGCCTCACGGCGCAAGCGCTGGAGCGGGCCCAGTTGTTCGAGCAGGAACGCCAGGCCCTGCGCGACGCCGAGTCGAGTCGCGAGCGGTTGTCGCTGCTGTCTGAGGTCACGACGCTGCTGGGCTCAAGCCTCGACCCGAGCATGGTGATCGAGCGCACCATGTCCCTGGTGGTCGGTCGGTTGGCCGACGCCTGCATGGTGCAGGTACCCGGCGAGAACGGCCTGCAACGGCTCGATGTCCAGGTGGCCGGGAATCTGGACGAGATCGACTCGTTCGAACTCATTGGGCCGGACGAGACCCCGTTCGACAGCGACACGCCCGGCCGCCATCGCCTACCGGACCGGCCGGGCCCAACTGGCGCCGACCTCATCCACCCACTTCGACGTCGTCGGGCGACGCGATGCCACCGCTCTCGCCATCCCGCTGCTGGCCAACGGCGAGGTCATCGGCGTCATGACCTTCGTCGACGGACCGGGACGGCAGTTCGAGACCGACGATGTCTCGCTGGCCACCGAAGTGGCCAGCCGCACCGGCGTGGCCCTCTCCAACGCCACCCGGTTCCAGCGCGAACACGTGGTGGCCGAGGTGCTCCAGCGGGCAGTGCTGCCCGACTTCCTGCCCACGGTCGAAGGCCTCCGTTTCGATGCCGAATACCGGGCCGGCGCGGCCGGGACCTACGTCGGCGGCGACTGGTACGACGTCTTCCAGCTCGATGCCGAACACGTCATCTTCAGCGTGGGCGACGTCATGGGCAAGGGTGCCCCGGCGGCCGCGCTCATGGGTCAGGTGCGCAGCGCCATCCGGGCCTACGCGGTGACGCAACAACATCCGTCCGAAATCCTGACCTCGCTCGACCGCCTGTTCGATTCCCTGGTCGAGGACCGGGTGGTCACCGTGGTGGTCGGCGTCATCAATCCGAAGACGGGTTCAATCCAGCTGGCCAACGCCGGCCACCCGCCGCCCCTGATTGTGGCGGCCGACGGATCGACGTCCTATTGCACCGCCCGGAGCTCTCTGCTCATCGCCGCCGGCCTGGGCAGTCCACCCCGCCCGGCCCTCGACATCACCTTGAGCCCTGGTGACACCCTGGTCATGTATTCCGACGGCCTGATTGAGCGGCGTGGCGAACTCATCTCCGTCGGCATGGAACGTCTGACCCAGGAGGCGATGGCCGTAGCCAAACAGGGGTGGCCGGGCCAGCCGGCGGCGGCGTTGGCCAATGCGTTGAGTGAGGATGAGTCAGCCGACGATGTCGTCGTGCTGGCCCTCAGCTACGCCGGCATTGAGGCGGACGGTACAGAATCGTCCTCCGCTGGGTAAGAGACGAGACGGAATGTCGATCTTGCGGCTCGAACCGGTGGTGGCCAGTACCCCCATGGCCCGACACTGGATAAAAGCCCATCTCCGCGACGTCCCGGCCGAAGTGGCCGACTGTGCCGCCCTGTTGACGTCGGAACTGGTGACCAATGCCGTGCTGCATGCCGGCACCCCCCTCAGCGTGACCCTCCACATGATGTTCGACCGCATCAGGGTCGATGTGGCTGATGGCAATCCATCGCTGCCCCGGCGTCAAGGATTACGGAGCCGATGCGGCCACCGGTCGGGGCCTCACGCTCTTCGACACCCTGGCCTCCGAGTGGGGTGTGCAGTTGGTGGCCGGCGGCAAAATCGTCTGGTTCGAGCTGCCGGTGGACTACTCGGTGGTGCCCGATGAGGTCTCGGACGGCAACTTCCGCTTCGATCTCACCCGCTTCGTGCAGCCCGAACTCCACGCCCCGGTGGAGGATGCACCGATCGTGGTGGTCAACCTCATCGGGATACCGGTCGAACTGTTGCAAAAGGCCAGCGAGGAATACGAGGGACTGTTCCGCGAGATGCGGCTCATGAAGGAACATGCCGAAGCCACCGGCAATCTCCCGTCCCCCCTCCCCGAACGCCTGTCGGTGCTGCTCGCCGAAATCGGCAACCGATTCGCCGGATTCGGGCCCGGGATGGAGGAGGAGTGGCAGGACGCGGTCGATCGGGGCCGATCCACCTACGACTGGCGGCTCGAGCTGCCCCAGACGGCCGTCCTGGCCTGCGAGTTCTACGACGCCATGCTGGACGAGGCCGACGAATTCGGCCTCTCGACCCATCTGCTGTCCCTGCCGGCCACCACGACCAGCGTGGCCGTACGCCGGTGGTTCCTGTCCGAACTCATCGGCCAACTGCACGGCAAAAGCGCCACATCCTGGTCGGAGAGCCGTTTCTCTGCCGAAGCGATGGAGCGCCCCCCGATCAAGTAAGCCCCGATCAGCGACCCTTGGCCGTGGCCTTCTTGTAGATCTTGCCGTAGAGGTCGAGACCTTCCGAGGAGAGCCGGCCCGAGGGTCCGGCGGCTATGGCTACCCGCTCGGGAATGATCCCCCAAATGGGCACCTCAAGCTCGGTCCACCACTCCACGGTGGCTTCCAGGTCATTGGTGCCCAGTCGAGCGGAACAGATGACCACCCCGGCCGGCACGTTCGACGGGGTCATTTCCAGCGTCGACACCACCCGGTTCGGCTCCACCCCACCGGCTCGGGTGGGGATGACCACCACATCGGCCCGGGCCAGCGCAGCCCGCACAATGGGGCTGTCCCCGGCAGCCGTGTCCACCACGACCATGCCGTCGGACCGGTCCATGGCTTTGGACACCGTGCGCACCGAGGGGCCCTCAATGAGCTCGACGTTCTCAATGGGATCGGTGTCGAACCACTCGGCCGTCGAGCCCTGGGGATCGGAATCGACCAGGTAGACGGGCGTCTTGGACCGGAGCCCGGCCACGCCGGCCAGGTACATGGCGGTGGTCGTCTTGCCCACCCCGCCCTTGATATTGCTCACCACAATGTTCATGTCGTCGCGACCTCCGGCTCGTAGGGTACTGGCCCGCTCCCACCCATGATCAAGGGAGCAGGAGCCGCCCTAGGCGGCGTCGGGTGATGATGGTGCCACCGATCGCCATGACGGCCAAATAGGCCAGGTGACCCAACAGGGCCCAGTAGAAAAGGCCCAAGTCAGTGGCCCGGACCAGCGCCACCCCTTGGTAGAGCGGGGTGCAGCGCACGACCGCCTGTAGCCAGCCCGGGAACACGGTGAGTGGGTAGAAGGTGGCGGAAAAAAGGAAGAGCGGGATGAAGGCCAACGACACCATGTCGAAGTCCTGCCAGGAGCGCATGTAGGTGGTGCCGGCCATACCGGCCGAGGCGAAGGCGATGCTGATCATGACGGCACAGGGCCAGCACAGGATGGCCCAGGGCGACACCACGTAGCCCAGGATCGACATGATGACCAGGAAGGACGCCGAGTACAGCGACCCCCGCAGCACGCACCAGCTCAGCTCCCCCAGGGCCACGTCCCCCACGCCGAGCGGCGTGGCCAGCATGGCGTCATAGGTCTTGGACACCTTGAGTTTCATGAAGACCAGGAAGGTCGAGTCGATCATGGCGCCGTTCATGGCCGAGGAGGCCAGCAGTCCCGGCGCCACGAAGGCCGTGTAGGCCACCAACCGGCCGCTCACCGGGATGGGGCCTACCAGGTGGCTGAGGCCCGATGCCGATGGACAGCAGGTAGAAGAGCGGTTCGAAGAAGCCGGAAATGATGAAGATCCACGAGCGCCGGTAGACCAAGAGGTTGCGCTCCAGCACCCGCACGGCGTGGCGCCCCCCGAGGAGGGCGAACGGGGTGATGCGCAGCGCCACCGAGGGCGACATCCGTTGGGTTGAGGTCGGGGTCTCGGTCGTCACACCACCAGCCGCTTCCGGAACGTGCGCCGCCCTACCAGGTAGCCGGCCACGATCCACAGGCCCAGATAGGCGCCATGCCCGAGGTCCACCCAGCTGTGGATCTGCCCCAGCGTCAGGTCCCGACAGAGCGCCACCCCGTGGAAGAGCGGCGTGAAGTAGGCCACGAACTGGAGCGCCCGGGGCAATTGCGAAATGGGGAAGAACGTTCCCGAGAACAAGAACAGCGGCGTCACCACGAAGCGGTAAATGGTGGAGAAGTTGGCGTCTTGCTCCTGCGTGGCGGCAAAGGCAGCCATCGGGGTGGCGAAGGCCATGCCGGTGAAGACGCCGATCGGCAGCACCAAGATGGCCCAGGGTGAGTAGATGACACCGAAGGCGGCCATGACCCCCAGGTAGATGGTCACCACAATGGAGATGCGGGCGGCCACCCAGGCCAGGTGGCCCAGCAGCACGTCGTAGACTGTCATCGGCCCGGCCAGCTGGGCCAGGTAGGACCGGGTCCACCGGATGGCCCCCGTCACCGGCCACATGGTGTCGTTGGTGCCGATCTGCATGCAGGTGCCGGCCAGCAGTCCGGGAGCCAGGAAGGCCACGTAGGTCACGCCGCCGACATGGTGGGAGTGCTTGTCGATCAGTGAACCCAGGGCGACGCCCATGGAGGTCAGGTACAGCAGCGGGATGAGGAAACTGGTGACCACGGAGCTGCGCCACGTCCGCTTGTACTGGTAGCCCCAGTACGACGCCGCCCGTACCCACATCGGGGTGGTGAACCGGCGCGGTCGGTCCAGCACGGCCAGGTCGATGGCGCTGGAACGTTCGGTGGTGGACATGGGTCGGTCTCGGTCGATCAGTCGACCAGGGTGCGGCCGGTGAGCCGCAGGAAGACATCCTCCAGCGTCGACCGGCGCACCAAGGCGCTCTGCGGCCGCAGACCCTTGCCGTTGACCTCGTCCAGGGCGGCATCGCCGTCGTCGGTGTAGAGCAGAATCCGGTCCGGCAGCACCTCGTGGCGCTCGGCCAGGTCGGCCACCAGCGGGGCCATTTCCTCGTGCTGCCCGGGCAGGAATCGCAGCTCCACCACTTCCTTGGTCGAGTGCTGCTCAATGAGCTGGCGCGGGCTGCCTTCGGCGGCGAAGCGACCCTTGTCCATCACGACCAGGCGGTCACAGAGCTGCTCGGCCTCGTCCATGTAGTGGGTGGTGATGACCAGCGTCACCCCATCCAGCTTGAGGCGGTAGAGGCGATCCCAAAGCAAGTGACGAGCCTGGGGGTCCAGGCCGGTGGTGGGCTCATCGAGAATCAGCAGGTCGGGGTCCGAAATCAGGGCCCGGGCGATGGTGAGCCGTCGCTTCATCCCGCCCGAGAGCGGGTCCACCCGATCGTTGGCCCGCTCGGTCAACTGGGCAAAGTCCAAGAGCTGCTCCGCCCGCTCCCGGATCACCTTGCGCGGCAGATCGAAGTAGCGGCCGTAGATCATGAGGTTGTCCATGACCGTGAGCTCAAGGTCCAGTGAATCCTCCTGGGGGACCAGTCCCATCCGCGAGCGGATGATCGCCCCCTCGGTCCTCGGGTCCTTGCCCAGCACTCGCAGCGTGCCCTCGCTGAAGGG
Source organism: uncultured Acidimicrobiaceae bacterium (assembly GCA_963730785.1). Classification (GTDB taxonomy): domain Bacteria; phylum Actinomycetota; class Acidimicrobiia; order Acidimicrobiales; family RAAP-2; genus Bog-473. The sequence continues at coordinate 260,560 of CAVSTF010000003.1, read as the reverse complement.
GCTGATGCACGAGATCATCCGCATGGTCGAGGTCTTGCCGGCCCCGTTCGGCCCCAGGAAGCCGAACGACTCGCCCCGGGCGATGGTGAAGTCGACGCCGTCGACGGCCACGAAGTCACCGAACCGCTTGGTCAGCCCGTGGGCCTCCACCATCGGCCCTTCACCGGCCCGACCACCGGACTCCGGGCGCGATTCGCTGATGATCTGCGACCCGGAATTGGGCGCGTCAGAACCAGGCGAGGAGTATGACGTCATTGTCAGGTAACGATACCGTGACGGCGAACGACTGACTTTCGAGGACACCAGGGGGCGCAATGGCTGGACAGAGTGGACGAGCCTTTCCGGAAGGTTTCACCTGGGGTACGGCCACCGCCGCCCATCAGATTGAGGGTGGGAACACCAACAACGACTGGTGGGCCTTCGAGCACACCCCAGGTTCGGGCTGCACGGAGTCATCGGGCGACGCCTGCGACTCGTGGTTGCGCTGGGAGCAAGATGCCGACCTGGTCGCCTCCCTGGGCCTCGACAACTACCGCTTCTCGGTCGAATGGAGCCGGATTGAGCCGTCCGAGGGCGAGTTCTCTCAGGCCGCCCTGCAGCACTACGTGCGCCAATGCGAGGGTCTGCGTCAACGTGGCATCGACCCGGTCGTCACGTTTCATCACTTCACCACTCCCCGCTGGCTGACCGCGCAGGGTGGGTGGGAGAGCGAGCTGGCCATTGAGCGCTTCGGGCGCTTCTGCACCGTGGTGGCCGAGGCGCTGAGCGGCGTGATGTCTCGAGCCTGCACCATCAACGAGCCCAACATCGTGGCCACCATGGGGTGGCACGCGGGGATGTTCCCGCCCGGCAAAACCAACAAACGCCTCTCCCGGCAGGTGGCCGACAATCTCGTCAAGGCCCACCGGGTGGCGGTCGACACCATTCGGGCCGCCGCCCCGGGCGTACCGGTCGGGCTCACGTTGTCGATGACCGACTACCAGTTACTCGAAGGCGGCGAGAAGCAACTCGAGAGCATCCGCCATCATTCCGAGGACGTCTTCTTGGATGCCGTCGGCGGCGACGACTTCCTGGGCGTGCAGGTCTACAGCCGGATGCGGATCGGTCCCAAGGGGTGGGCAGGCGGCGAAGAGGGTGTGCCCGTGCTCGATATGGGCTACGAGTTCTACCCGGCCTCCCTCGGCAACTGCCTGCGCCGGGCCTGGGACTACACCAAGGGTGCGCTCCCGCTGCTGGTCACCGAAAACGGGATCGGCACCACCGACGACGAGCAACGCATCGACTACGTGCGCCAGGCCCTCGAAGGCGTGCTCAGTGCCCTGGCCGATGGGGTCGACGTGGGCGGCTACACCTACTGGTCGCTCCTGGACAATTTCGAATGGGCCCTCGGCTACAAGCCGCGCTTCGGCATCGCTAACGTCGACCGGGCCACGTTCGCCCGTTCGGCCAAGCCGAGTGCCGCCTGGCTCTCATCGGTGGCGGCGGCCAACGCACTGCCTGACTGAATCAGGCCGACCACATGATCAGACGGTGGCCAGCTGGGCGTTGGCCACGATGGCATCGGCAATCTGGCCGTAGAGCGCCTCGGGCAGGTCATGCCCCATGCCCGGGATGGTGAGGAAGACCGAATTCGGCACCGCCGCCGCGGTGGCTTCGCCGCCGCTGATCTGGACCAGCGGATCGGCTTCGCCGTGGATGACCAGGAACGGCATTTCCACCTTGGCCAAGGCATCAGTGCGGTCGGGCGAGCCCAAAATGGCGGCCAGCTGACGGGCCGTGCCCTCGGGGTAGTACGCCCGGTCGTAGGCCTCGCCGGCTCGCTTGGCCACGATCTCGGGATCGGTCGGGTAGGCCGGCGAACCGATGATGCTGGCGCCCATGACCGACCCGGCAATGGCCTCGTCCCGGTTGGTGGCCGGTGGTCGCAGCAGCGCCGCCATCGCCTCGCCGGTCGGCTGTCCCACATTGCGGTCGCCCGTGGTCGACATGACGGAACAGGCGGTGATGAACCGGTCGGCGTGGTGGATCACCATGGCCTGGGTGATCATCCCGCCCATGGATGCGCCGGCCACATGGGCGCGGGCGATGCCCAACTCGTCTAAGAGGGCAACGCCATCATCGGCCATGTCTTCGATGGTGTAGACCGCCGAGCTGGGATCGCCCCCCAAGAGCCCGGCCAGGTCAGGCAGGCCCTCGAACTTGGTCGACAACCCGCAGTCACGGTTGTCGTAACGGACCACGAAGTACCCGTGGGCCACCAGCGTGTCCACGAAGGCGTCGGGCCAGCCGGTCAGCTGCGTGCCGAGCCCCATGACCAGCAACAGGGCGGGATCGGTCGGGTCGCCGTGGGTGGTGTAGGCGATGTCGATTCCGTTGACGTGCGCGAGTGGCATGGTGATCTCCCCTGAAATGATGGCGATGTGTCGCCGGGATGTATTAGCAGGCTAAAGCTCGTTGCGCCCGAAACTCACGCCACCGCGGACCCAATTTGCCGCCGACCAGCGCCGTCTGGATGGAGGCCATGCCCAAAATGAAGATCGGAAAGGCGGTCACCGCGGTCGTCCAATGCGTCACCGTCAACAGCAAAATGGTGGTGTTGATCACGGCACCGACGTAGGACGTCGCCGTCTCGGACTCAGGATGCGTCCAGCTCTTGATCACCGTGGGGATGCCGGCCAGGAAGTCGGCCGCGATGGCGCCGGTGATGCCAACGATGCTGTTTTGCGTCAGCAGCCAGGCGATGGTGGCCACCACGGACAAGGCGCCGCACACGTAGTCGATCTTCTTGATCTTCCAGAGTGCCTTCGGGTTGTGGAACGACGCAATCAGCACCAGCAACGGCATGAAGCCGATCATGAAGGTGGTCAACGTGCGCAAGCCGACGCCCGATCGAAATTCCACCGCGGCGGCCAGCAACGGCGCAATGGCCCACAACAACCACGTGACCCGATTCGGCTGGGTCGTCCCCCGCAAGGTGTCGCGCAGGTAGAACCCGGTGCCAGCGGCACCAATGGCCGCACCGAGGAAAACGAAATTGACGCTGATCACCGGCGACATTCTGGTGCCTTGACGTCACCGGTGGCGCCAGGCGACGTTTTTTTCGATAGGGCCACTACTAACTTCATCTCTCGGGGGGCAATCGGAGGCCCAAAATGCACTACCTCGATGTGAACTCGGCGGCCACACGTGATTGAGCTGCTTGCGGTCGCCTTCCTGGGCGGCGTGATTACCAGCTTGTCCCCGTGCATCGTGCCGGTGCTGCCGGTCATTTTGGCTGGGGGCGCCACCAGCACGAGTCGCTCGCGGCCGTATCTCATCATCGGCGGCCTGGTGGTCAGTTTCAGCCTTACCGTGCTGCTCGGCACCATTGTGCTGAGCGCGCTCGGTCTCCCGTTGAGCCTGCTGCGCTGGTTGGGTATCGGATTCTTGTTCCTGCTGGCCGCCAGCCTGTTGATTCCCATCATCGGTGTATGGATTGAGAAGCCCTTCAGCCGACTGGGCGGCACCCGCTATGCCAAGCGCGGTGGCGGCTTCGTCCTCGGCCTCAGCCTCGGTCTGGTGTTCGTCCCTTGTGCCGGACCGGTGTTGGGCGCTATTTCTGCCGCGTCAGCCAACCATCACATCAACGCGTCCTCGTTGTTCGTCACGCTGTTCTACGCCGCTGGTGCCGCCATCCCGTTGCTGGTCCTGGCCGTGCTGGCCCAACGGGCCACCACCGAGTGGTCCGCCATGCGAAGCCACCTACCGACCGTTCGCAAGGTGGCCGGTGGGGTGCTGGCCGCCACCACTCTTGTCATCGCCCTCGGTGGCTTCAACTACCTGCAGACCCACATTCCGGGGTACACCACTGCGCTCGAAGACAACATCGAAAACGGCACCGTCTGCAGCCAACTGCCGGGCCTCAGTGGCGAAAAGGTCAATCAGTACGTGGCCAAGCAGGATCAACTCGAAGGAAAAAAACTCAGCTGCACCGGTTCGGGCAGCACGCATTCGACCAATGTCGCCGCCGGTTCCACGGCGACCGGTCCGGCCGTTAAGAAGTCATCCCTGCCCGATCTGGGCCGAGCCCCCAACTTCACCGGCATCATCTCGTGGCTGCATACCCCTGGCAACGCTCCCTTGAGCCTGACCAAGCAACTCAAAGGGAAGGTGGTGTTGATCGACTTCTGGACCTACTCCTGCATCAATTGCCAGCGAGCACTGCCCCATGTCGAAGGTTGGTACAACGACTACAAGAAGGACGGGTTCGTCGTGGTCGGCGTCAGCACGCCTGAATTCGCCTTCGAACATGTCGTGTCCAATGTGGCCAGTGCCGCCACATCGCTGGGTGTGGACTATCCGGTGGCCATCGACAACAACTACAAGACATGGGACGCCTACAACAACGAGTACTGGCCGGCCGAGTACCTCATCGACCCGAGCGGGCAGGTCCGGGCCTACGACTTCGGTGAGGGCAGCTACTCGAAGATGGAGAACAACATCCGATCACTGCTGACGGCCAAGGGCGTGCAACATCTCCCGCCCGCCACCGACGTGCCCAACAAGACGCCGACGCAGGCCGGCTCACCGGAGAGTTACGTGGGCTACGACGAGGAGCAGTACCAGGTGGGCACCGCCATTGTGCACAACAAGGCCATCACCTACCACGCACCTTCGAGCGTGCCGTCCGACAGCTTCTCGTTCAATGGTGTCTGGAATGATCACAGCCAGTTCGCCACGGCCGGATCAAACGCCAGCATTGAGATGAACTTCACGGCCAACGACGTGTACCTGGTCATTGGCGGCACCGGCACGGTAAACGTGTCCCTCAATGGACACCACATAAAGACAGTGGCCATCAGTGGTATTCCGAAGCTCTACACCCTGTATTCGGCCGGCACCTTTGGGAGCGGACTGCTGGACATTCAGTTCACCCCGGGTGTTGAGGCCTACGACTTCACGTTCGGCTAATTGATGCTGCGGGACCGACCGACCCAATAAGGCGCCCGCAGTTCGCGCTTGAGGATCTTCCCCGACGGATTGCGCGGCAACAGGTCAGTGGCGTCCACCGAGGTTGGGCACTTGTAGTGCGCCAGCTGCTGTCGACAATGGGCGATGATCGCTGCCTCGTCCAACGTGGCGTCGGGAGCCAGGACCACAATGGCCTTGACGGTTTCTCCCCAGCGATCATCCGGAATGCCGATCACGGCCGCATCGACGATGGTCGGGTGGGCCAAGAGGACGTTCTCCACCTCGGCCGGGTAAATGTTCTCGCCGCCGCTGACGATCATGTCCTTCATCCGATCGTGCAAGAAGAGATAGCCCTCTTCATTGACGTAGCCGGCGTCTCCCGTGTGCAGCCAACCGTCGTCGTTGACCGTCTTGTTGGTTTCCTCCGGTTGACCCCAGTAGCCGGCCATGTTGTAGGGCGACCGGGTCCACACCTCTCCGACCGCGCCCGATTTCAGCGTCCTCGCCGCTGTCGGGATCAACCACCCGCAGCTCAACCGAGGAATGGGGCTTGCCGGCCGAGCGGAGCAACCCTCGGCGTGGGCCATCGGGATCGTGATCTTCGGGACTGAGCGCGGTGATGGCACCGGTGGTCTCAGTCATGCCATAGACCTGACAGAAGTCGCAGCCGAAGGTGGTCATGCACTTGACCAGGACGTCCTCGGAAATGGGCGACGCCCCGTAGAAGATCAACCGCAAACTGGACAGATCAGTGGACGACAAGGTCGGCGTGGCCAAAAGGAACATCAATACGGCGGGTACCACGAACATTTCGGTGATGCGCTCGGTCTCAATGAGCTGCAGCAACAGCACCGGGTCGACGTCACGCACGATGATGGAGAGGCCACCGCGTGACATGGCACAGAGGGCCCAACCCGAACCACCAATGTGGAACAACGGCATGGCCACCAAGCTCACCGTGTCCTCACCGATGTGGAAGGTGACGCCGGCTTCTGAAATCGCCGTGGCCAAGTTCGCATTGGTCAACATGACGCCCTTGGGCAATCCGGTAGTACCCGATGTGTAGAGCTGCATGCTCACTTCATCGGGACCACCCACATGTCCCGGGTCAACCGGAACACAGCCCTCAACCCACTCGTCAAATGAGACGGCGCGAGCATCAGCACACACCGCATCGGCATCGCCTACCTCTGACAGCACGACAATGCGCTCGACCGTCGACAATGGACTCGCCATGTGTGAGAGCGCGTCGAGATAGTCGGTGTGCACGAACAGGATGCGTGCCTTGGCGTCGTTGATGATGCCGGCCATTTCAGCGGGAGCCAACCGCCAGTTCACGGCGACGTTGACCGCGCCGATAAAAGAGCCTCCGAAGAGGACATCAAAATAGGCCGCACCGTTGCGGTCGAGAAAGGCCAGTCGATCACCCACGCCCACGCCGTCCCGCTGGCAGGCCTGGGCCACCATGGAGGCCCGGGCATACTCTTCGCCCCAGGTGCGCCGAAGGTCGCCCGACACCAACATCTCGTGATCGGGTTGTGCCACCGCCAGGCGCCGAATGAGCCCCGCCACGGTGAATTCCTCGTGGTACACCCCAGATTCAGTCGTGGCGGTCATATAAAAGCTCCTCAGGGACGCCGGGCCAGAGGCCCGAATGTGCAGTGGGACCCTAGACATCGATGCCGCCCTTCTGCATGATCCATCCCACTCTGGTTTGCTACGCACCAGGTCACAGGCATTTATTTCGTGAAATACCAGGTCAAATGGGGACCGTTCATTGAGTCAAATACAACCCTCAATTCCGGCGAAATGTGATTCACTTCACAAGCTCACGATATAAAACTCCAGTTCAGGAGCACTTTTGTCACGAATCCGTCACTTTTGTAACCCCTGCTGCTAAGGTGCCTTTCGCAAAACCGATCCGGGCTTTCTGTTAGGTGGAGCGGTGGGATAACCCATCGCAATCAGGAAGTGGCAAACGGTTCGGACCACCCAGACCAGTCGGGGTCTCGTCATGTCCGCAGTTCGGGCTGACCAGAAGACGACAAAGCGAGGACACGCCGAGGACAACCCCCGGGCCTTCACAAAAACCGGCCGCACACCCTGCGGCGCATAGCCAGAACGGACGATGCCTTCCCGCTCTCCGTTCGGGGCCTGTATGCAATGGCCGGAGCCCGCCCCCACCGAGCAGAGCCTGGCGCCTACGCGTGCCCGACGAAGGGAGGTGCCGTGCGGATCCGCATTGCACTATCGACGGCAACCGCCGTCAGCATCACTACAGCAGCATTCATGACACTTTTAAATGGCTCACCGGCTGCTTCAGCCAAGAGCACCACCGAAGAACCGACGACTGCGGTTCATCAGGTCACACAACTGGCATCATCAACCCTGGCTTCATTCGCCGCACCGGTAACGGTGAACACGGCAAGTGGTCCGGCGGTTGAACTGAACGGCTATCCGATTGGGGTCGTGGGCTTGAGTTCCACCGCACCCACTCCACTACCGGTACCGGCACCGCCAGTCGTGGTGAGCGACGCCAATAGTCCCAACACCGGCGACTGGATGTGCATTCGCATCCATGAATCGGGCAATGAGTACAACGAAGCGAGCAAGCCTTCAGGTGCCTACGGCATTCTGGACAGCACCTGGCACGCCTTCGGATATTCCGGATGGCCTTATCAAGCGGCACCGGCCGTGCAAGACCACTTGGCGCTCGAGTTGTACTCGCTCTACGGGTTCCACCCGTGGAGCTCGCGCTTTGCCTGCGGTTTGTAAATCAGCCCCCACTGAATATGGCGGTTACCTGAGCCATATCGAAATAGTCCCGCCATGCGGTGATCTTTCCGTCCACGACGTGAAAGGCACCCATGACGGGCAGCGGGAAGCTCTTGCCATTGATGGTGAAGCGATCGGTTCGTTCGGTGAGAATTGTCGAACCATCGCTCGCCAAATGGTGGACTTCGAATTCGAGTCCCTCGCAAATACCGACGAACATGTTGAGTACACCCATGGTGGCTTCAATCCCTTCCGCCGGATCCATGGGGATGTTGTGATAGACGACATCGTCGGAGAAGAACTTACGTAACGCTTCAGGATCGCGATCGCTGACCGCAACACAAAAATCGCGTACGACCTGTTCGGGACTCGGCATGTTCGTCTCCCATTCGATGTTCAGCCGGTCTCCATCGACCGTGCCCCCACGCTATCGATCAGTCGGCCATGATGATGGAGTGTCCGAGGATCGACGGGTGGCAATGCTGGCTCCAATGCGACCCGAGTTGAAGGCGATCGTCAAAGCTGGGCAATTGGAGCGATCGTCCGGGAATGGTGTGTTCTCCCACCACGGCAGGGCCGGGAAGTGGACGATTTCCGCCGGTCTCATTGGTATTGGTCCCACGTTGGCTCGGGCGGCCACCGAACGAATGCTCCAGCAAGGGGCCTTTGACCATGTCATGGTGGTCGGGATCGCCGGTGGGCTCGATCCGGTCCTGACGATCGGTTCGCTCATGGTTCCCAGTCGGGTCCGGCTCCATCCCGATGGGCCAGAGTTTTTCAGTCGCCCGCTGCCGCCTCGAGTGGCTGAGGGCGGACTCATGACGACCGACGGATTGTTCTCGGAAGAGTCCATATGGCGCCCCATATGGGAGAGCGGATTCGGCGCCGTCGACATGGAAGCTTCCGCCGTGGCCGAAGTCTGTGACTCGGCGGGTGTCGCGTGGTCGATCTACCGAGGTATCAGCGATCGACCGGACGAGCACATTGTCGATCAGGCCGTCTTCGCACTCAGTAAGCCGGACGGGTCAGCCGACATGGCCGCAGTAGCCAAGTATGTGGCTCGAGACCCACGAAGGGTGAAGGCCTTGGCCCATCTGAACCGCATGATGGAGCTGGCCGCGGCAACGGCCGCCGAGGCTGCTATTGGCGACCTCGTCGCCGCCGGCTGATACAAGCTAAAGGGAAGACGACAGATCTTCGAGCAAGGTGTCGACGGCCCGAACGCTGTAGCCATTGGCAATGACACTGAACGTGGCGGCGTCGATCTCCTCTTTGGAAAGGGGCTCACCGCTTTCCAAACTTTGCCGGGTCTCGGCCAGGAATTGATCGACCTCGCCGGGGGCGTACCCGGTAGCGATGATCCGAAAGGTGGCCCCGCAGAGCTTGATCGCCGGATCCCCCACATCGGTGCGGGCGAACCATGGGCCGTTGCCCTGCCACGACTTCGTCCGTATCCCCGTCATCAATAACAAGAGACCGAACGACCCCCAAAAGCCAAGGCCAAGCACGGCGGCGTCAGCCCACACGGTTGATGGCGCAGAATGGCCGAACGCGGGGACCACCGCAATGGCGGCCAGGATGGCCAGTGAGAGAAAGGCACTCCGCCGCCAGTTCGTCGGTGCCCTGAGCAAGACCGAACTTCCGAAACCCAGGACCAGCACTCCGATCAACACGGCTCCGATGATGTGGGACACCGAGTCCACTTCGGGCAGGGCAAAAAGTGCCGTCATGCGCCAAATGGCCCACGCGGTGAGGACAACGGCGACGGGCACCAGGAGCGCGAACCGCTGTTCCGGATGCTCGTCGAAGTGACTCGTCAGTCGTAGGCCTAGGTCCACAGTTCAGGCATTCCAGCAGATTTCGCCCATGGCCCCTTCAACGTAGGGCAATCTGGGCCACCTGGGATGGTGAGGATGCGTCTTTTGGGTCGCTGACCTGGACGATCGGTACACTCAACCTTGAGGCCATGCCAGTGACACCGTTCTTTCGGGGAGCAACCAATAGAGCAGTCATTGGCTGGGGATTAGCCCTGACCGCGCAGGTGGCTTTGGCCCTGTGCATGCTGCCCTTCCGCTCTCACCTGAGCACGGCGACACCGGCCCTCGTCTTCGTCATCCCAGTGGTGGTCGCCGTCATGTTCGGTGGATTCGGGCCTGGCGTCCTGGTCTCGCTCGCCGGTTTCGTGTTCTACGACGTCTTCTTCCTCCCGCCCTATGGTCGAGTCGCCGTCCAGGCTCCCCAAAACTGGACGGCCCTCCTGGTGTACCTGGCGGTGGCACTCGTCATGGCTCGAGTGGTCACCAATCTGAAAACGGCACGCGAAGAGGGGCGCCGACGGGAACTGGAAGCCACTCGTCTTTATGAGCTTTCGCAGGCACTGATCGGCGACCTCACACTGGATCAGCTGCTCAATCACATTGTCGCCACCGTGCAAACAATGTTCACTCCCCAGTGGACAGCGATGGTGTTGCCCGATCAACACGGAGACGGCGTTCTCGAAGGGGCCACCTTGGCCGTGGCCGCGCGGGCGGGACGCGAACTTACTCCCGCCGAAAATGAGTCATTGACCGAGAGCGAGGGTCAGATTCGTTCGCTCGGGCTGTCAGACGAACACACGAAGGCCCGGGTCGCGGTTGCCCTAGTGGCCAGCAACCGACCGGTTGGACTGCTGGTACTGCACGAGGTTGCGTTCGCCCGGCAGGATCGTGCCCTGTTGGGCACCTTCGCCAATCAGGCCGCCCTGGCCGTCGAGCGGGCGCAGCTGCAGGATCGAGCGCTTCGCACTTTGCTGCTGGAGGAGGTTGACCGTTGGCGCGGCGCCATGATGGGCGCCGTCTCCCACGACCTGCGGACGCCACTCGCTTCGATAAAGGCAGCCGTTTCGGGTCTGCGCGAGAGCGGGGATGCGATCACTCCCAGCGACGCTTCTGAGTTGCTGGAGCTCATTGAGTTGCAGTCAGATCGCCTCGCTCGCCTGGTGACCAATCTGTTGGACATGACCCGGATCGATTCGGGGGCATTGGAGGTTCGGACCTCGGCCATTGCCTTTGAAGATCTCGTGGCTGAGGCGCTGATCTCCATTGGTGGGTTGGTGAATCCGGAGCGGGTGGTGGTGGATCATGAGCCCGACCTGCCGCTCCTGCAGATCGACCATGTATTGGTAGGACAGGTCTTGGCCAACCTCCTGGAGAACGCAGCCCGGCTTTCCCCGGAGCAGAGCGTCATTACCGTGGCTGCCCGTGTGGTCGGCGCGGGCGAAGATGCCCTCATGGAAGTGTCGGTCACCGATCACGGGCCAGGCGTCGCGGCAGGCGAACGAGAGCAGATATTCAAGATGTTCAGTCACCACAGCGGCGGTGGGCGAGCCGGCTTGGGTCTGGCTATCGCCAAGGCATTTGTCGAGGCTCATGGCGGTTCGATCTGGATCGACCCCAGTGCCACGCCCGGAGCACGCTTCGTCTTCACACTTCCCATCGTCAACAGCGTTGCCCTCAATGTGTAAGTCGGACGCCCGGACGTGACGAGGATCCTGGTCGTTGACGACGATCCCTCGTTGGTAAAAGCACTGCGGATCGGATTATCCGCCCGCGGTGACGAAGTGACCACCGCCAGTACGGGTGCCGGTGCCGTGACGCAGGTGGCGCTCGTGCATCCCGATCTGGTCATTTTGGATTTGGGCCTGCCTGATATCGACGGCTTGGAAGTCTGTCGCCGGATCCGGGAGTTCTCCGACGTGCCAATCGTCGTGCTCTCGGCCTACGGCGACGAGCGGCGCAAGGTGGAGGCACTGGACGGCGGGGCCGACGACTTCATCACGAAGCCGTTCGGCATGGCGGAACTGGAAGCTCGACTGCGCGTGGCCATCCGACACGGCTCCACCAATGCCGGTTCCGGAACTGATGGTTCGCCCACCCTCGAAGTCGGTCCAATCGGGATCGATCTCGTCCACCACATGGCCACATTGGACGGAGCCGACCTCTCACTGACCAGCCGTGAGTTCGACCTATTGGCCTATTTGGCCCGCCACGCCGGCAAGGTCTGTACCCATCACATGATCTTGAAGGACGTATGGGGTCCGGGCTATGGAGCCGAATCCAACTACATACGGGTCTATGCCCATCGCCTACGCAAGAAATTGGGGGACGACGAAGGGCGGATGTTGCGGACCATCCCGGGGATTGGCTACGAACTGGTGGTTGACGCTCCTTCGACGTGACCGAAGGCAACGTCATTAGTGTGCAGGGTCGGAAGGGGTGGGCATGGGACTGGACTTAGTGGGCTGTCGGGTGCTGTTGACGGGTGGATCATCTGGAATCGGTGCCGGACTGGCCGAAGCGTTGGCCGAGCGGGGCGCCATCGTCGGGATCTGCGCTCGTCGTAGCGACCAACTCAGAGAAGTAGTGGACCGGTGCATGGTCCATTCACCCGACAGCCGAATGTGGGTGGTCGACTTGTCGGTGAACGACGAAGTGGACCGGCTGGCGGTGGACGTACTGGACGCCTTTGGTGGTGTCGATCTCCTGATCAACAACGCCGGCATTCCGAAGCGACGGCACGTGACCGCGCTCGACATTGACATCATCACGCAGGTCATGCATATCAACTACCTCTCGCCCATGCGGTTGACCATGGAGCTTCTGCCGCAAATGCTGGCTCGCGGGTCGGGAACGATCGTCAACATTTCATCCATTGCCGCCACGCTGAGTGCTCCGGGCGAATCGGCCTACGACGCCAGCAAGGCGGCCCTCACCGCGTTTTCGGAAGCCATGGCGGTGGACCTATGGGAGACCGGCGTCAAGGTCATGGTGGTGTACCCCGGCGTGATCGATACCCCGTTGTTCAGCCTGCCGGACAATGACATCCCTGATTTGCCGGTGCCGGCGGAACCGGTGTCGGTGGCGGTCGATGCCATATTGGCTGGCCTCGAAAGCGGCGCCGCACAGGTGTACGTCCCCGAGTATTTCAAGGACATCGCAGCCAGCAAGGCTCAGGACGTCGGCAAGTTCCTGGAGGGCACGGCGTCGTACATGCGCCAGCAGGCTGAGAAGAAAGCAGCTGGTGGCTGAACCTTCTGTCGCCGGTACCACCGGGGTGGTTACTGTCTGACTGCACGTTCGGCTTGCTGGCCGGCCTGGAGAAGATCGGAGCAGCCCCGTGTCAGACAGCACGAAGGTGGAGCCAGAGGCGGCAGGAATGGATGGCGCCCGGCTGGAGCGCATCACCGAGCACTTCACTACGCAGTTTATCGACACGGGAAAGATCGCCGGCTGCCAAATCGCCGTCTGCCGCGGCGGACATGTGGCCTATCAACGTTCATTCGGCCTGCGGGACCGCGAGCGGTCACTGCCGATGGACGACGACACCATCTTCCGGATCTTTTCCATGACCAAGCCCATCGCCTCCTTGGCCCTTATGCAGCTCTACGAGCGGGGCAAGTTTCAGCTCTTGGACCCGGTCCATCGGTACATCCCCGAATGGCGGACACTCCAAGTCGGCGACGTACAGGCGGATCAATCGATTCGGCTGGTCAAGCCCGACCGGCCAATGAACATCCGTGATGTCCTCATGCACACCACCGGATTGCCCGGCGCCCTCATGCCCGACAATCCAATCGATCAGAAGTTCGCCGAGGCCCGGTCGGCGGCGAAGGGTGGGATGACGCTCGAGGGCATCACCTCACTGCTGGCCGAGCATCCCCTGAAGTTCCAACCCGGAACGCATTGGAATTACGGGCTTTCGACCGACATCGTCGGGCGACTGGTCGAGATCTTCTCCGGCCTGACGCTCGATGCCTACCTGCAGCAATACATCTTTGAACCGCTGGGCATGGTGGACACGGGGTTCTACGTCCCCGAGCAATCACGGCATCGCTTGGCCTCCGGCTACCGCTACCGGCCGGCCAACTCACCGGCGTTGATGGATGATGCCGAGACGAGCCGGTACCTCCGGCCGCGCTCCTACCTCTCCGGCGCCGGCGGGCTGGTTTCGACCACGCACGACTACGTCGCCTTCTGCCAGATGCTGGCCAATGGCGGTCAACTCCACGGGCGTCGGATCATCGGCCGCAAGACCATCGAACTGATGACCCAAAACCACTTACCCGGCGGCGCCACCCTGATGGATATGGCCATTGGCGGATTCGGCGAGGCTGGCTTCGAAGGCGTCGGGTTCGGCTTGGGCTTTGCAGTGGGCTTAGGTCCCGCCGCCACGGCCATGGCCGGTTCGGCCGGGGACTACTACTGGGGCGGCGCGGCCAGTACGGCCTTTTGGGTCGACCCGGTCGAGGATCTCTTCGTGGTCTTCATGACCCAACTGTTCCCGTCCATCGCCTATCCGTTCCGATCGCAACTGAGGGCGCTGGTGTACCAGGCCATCGATGACTGACCAGCCGCCGATCGGACCGGCTAACGCCACGGTGGTGCCCCGGTTTGCTGGAATCTCCACCTTCGCCCGGCTGCCCACCATCGACCAGGTGTCCCATTGGGACATTGCGGTCGTTGGCATTCCGTTCGACGGCGGGACGACCTATCGACCCGGCGCCCGCTTCGGCCCCAGCGCGGTACGTCAGGGATCTCGATTGCTCCGGCCCTATCACCCGGAGCTGGACACACTCCCGTTCGAACGGGGACAGGTGGTCGATGCCGGTGACATCAGCTGCTCCCCTTTCGACAACGAAGCGGCAGTGGCCCAAATCGAAGCGGGAGCGGACGCACTGCTGGCCCATGGCGGTCGCCTGGTGGCCATCGGTGGCGACCACACCATTGCCCACCCTCTGCTCCGTTCCACCGTGAAGCGGCACGGCCCAGTCGCACTGATCCACTTTGACGCCCATCTCGACACGTGGGACACCTACTTCGGCGCTCGCTACACCCACGGCACGCCATTTCGCCGGGCCTGGGAAGAAGGGCTGCTCCTCAAGGACCACAGCGCCCACGTTGGGCTGCGGGGACCCCTCTATTCGAAGGACGACCTCTCCGACGACACCGATATGGGGTTCTTCCAGATCTCGAGCAACGACGTGGCCACCCAGGGCACGGATGCCCTCATTGAGCAGCTCATTCGCCGGGTGGGCGACGCCCCCCTCTACGTCTCGGTGGACATCGACGTCCTCGATCCGGCGCACGCGCCCGGGACCGGTACGCCCGAGGCCGGCGGCATGACCAGTCGCGAACTCCTGGCCATGCTGCGCGGCCTGGCTCCTCTTTCGTTGGTGGGAGGCGACGTGGTGGAAGTGGCGCCGGCCTATGACCACGCCGAGATCACGGCCATTGCGGCCGCCCACGTGCTCTACGACCTGGTCACCCTGATGTCGATGGACCTGGAGGCCTGACCCGCAGTTCCTTCCAATGGGCGCTGTCGCAGAGATGGCCCAGGAACTCAACAATGGTGTGGGCGGCCAGGTACGACGTGGCGCCGGTACCAACATCGAGCTGGGGATTGACCTCAACCAGGTCGAGGCCGACGATACGGGCTCGATTCGTCAACGCAATGAGTGCGTCACGTAGTTGGTCGTAAAGCATGCCGTTCGGTTCGCCCGAGACGCAGCCCGGCACCAGCGACATGTCCAGCACGTCCATGTCGAGGCTGATGTAGCAATGGGCCCCCTTGGGCACCATGGCCGCCAGCGCTTCGGGGCCGCGCTGGCGGAACTCGGTCATGGTCACCACCTGGTTGCCGTCCTCCAGCGTGTCCCGCCACATCACCTCGGTGCTCCGAAGACTCCGGATACCCACCTGTATGAGGCCGAGGACGTGCGGCATATGGGCCACATGGCGGAAGGCGTGTGCATTGGTCATGGAGGCGCCATGCACGAATGGCATGTAGTCCAGATGGGCATCGAAGTGGATCACGTAGAGCGGTTCGGTGAACGCCCGCACCACCGGAAACGAGATGGCGTGATCGCCCCCGAGGATGATCGGGGTCCCGCCTCGGCTGAGGGCCCGGGCGGTGAGTTCGGTGATGTTGTCAAAGGTCCCGGCCACATTGGTCGGGATGATGTCGGCATCGCCCAAGTCGACGATGCGGCGGTGGGTCACTTCATGGGCCAAATACCGGCGACCGTCGGCCGGGTCGAAGAAACCCGGCTCATCGGTCACGAACCGGAGGGAGTGTTCCCGAATCGACCGGGGGCCGAAGCGGGAACCCGGCATGAATGGAGAGCCCTCATCGGTGGGCGCTCCCAAGATGACCAGGTCAGCGTCGACCTGGTCTTCAGGCCCGAGTACCGGCGAACGGAGAAATGACGGAATTCCCACGAAGGGCATATCCATGCGTCCCGGACCTGGTGTCACCAGTGCTCCCATCGTCGGCCGATCCCACCGAGATTACGGACGAGCCGGCATCAACCGAACGAAACCAGGAGCTTGTAACAGTCCATTCATGTAGTGGAAACCAGCTGAGAACGATCCCGTCCTAAGTTGCCCTCAGCGGCACAGGAAGACGGGGAATCGGTGAATCGGGTGCCGAAATGAAGCGAGATCTTCAAGTAGGGGTGGCGCAATTTCTGGCCATTCCCGGCGAACCACAACGCAACATGCAGGTCGCGTTGGGCATGGTGGACCTGGCGGTATCGCGCGGCGTCGAACTGCTCCTCCTCCCTGAGCTTTGGCCCTGCGGGTACGACCCGGTCACCATGCCCAACGATGTCCGCCAATCGGCCGAACCACGAGAAGGTCCCCGGAGCGAACGCCTGGCTCAGGCCGCTCGTGACGCCCACATGTGGCTGGCGGCGGGCAGTGTGCCGGAACTGGGTGAGCACGGTGAGATCTACAACACCATGCTGGTGTTCGACCCCAACGGGAAGCTGGCCGCCTGGCATCGCAAGGCCCACCTCTATTCGCCGACGGGGGAATTGTCGGTCTTCACGCCGGGTGACTGCCTGACCACCTTTGAGGACCCGTCACTGGGCGTGGTGGGCCTGGTCATTTGTTTCGACGGCGACTTCCCCGAAGTGGCCCGCACTCTGGCCCTGCGGGGTGCCCACCTGGTCTTGGCCCCTTCGGCCTATGAGGTCGAGGCCGCCATCGCCTGGGACCTCTTCTATCCGGCCATGGCCCTGGCCAATAGCCAGTGGTGGGTGCAGGCCAACCAGTGCGGGGCTCACAGCACCTCGACCTTGCTCGGCGCGAGCCGGATTGTGGCTCCCACCGGCACCGTGGTGGCCGAAGCGCGGCGGGCGGCGCCGGGTTCCACGCACGCCCCCGAGTTACTGGTGCACCGGATCGATCTCCCTCTGGCCCTCCAGAGGGAGGGCATTTCCGCCCTCCTCGAAGACGAACGACGGCCGCAGCTCTACTTCGATCAGCCGCTCCACACCGTGTGAGAGGTCAACGAGAAGCGAGATAGTTCCGCCAGCCACCGAATTCGCTGATATCTCGCGCCCCCTCGATGGCAATTGGCTCACACAGGAAGCCGGTCACTTGTGATCCATCGGAAAGATCGAGCGTGCCGATGGCCATCGGTGAGGGGAGACTGTCCACGAAATCGGCAAAGCCGCTCGGAGGCAACTCCCACACCTCAAGGGCGATGGACGCGCCACCGTCACTGACTCGAATCAATCCAGGTTTGGGAGGCTGGGTGTCGAGGGCGAAGAGGCGATAGGTGGCCGACGTGGCCGCCGGTCCGACCAGGCGGCCGCCCCGTTGCGTCAATTGATGATTGAGCGGCTGGCCCGACAGATGGGCCCCGACCACGGCCAACCGGACGGCCTGGGTGCCCAGTCCAGGTTTGTGGCCGCCAGTTGATGGATCGGCACCCGATGATTCGAACTTTTGGGCCATCTGCATCTGCACCGAGTCACTGAAGGCTGGACCGATGCAACTCACCCCGTGGGGCAGGCCGTCACAGGTGCCGAACGGTACGGCAACTGCACACAGATCGAGCAGATTGAGGAACGTGGTGTAGCGCCCGAGGGCGGTATTGGTGCCGATCGGGTCGGCGGCGACCTCGGCCAAGGTCGGGTGGATCGGTACCGTGGGCAGGACGAGCGAATCAGCGCCCACCCGGCGCCATTCCGCCATGACCTTGGCCTTCAGGCCAGCCAGACGACGAATGTCGGCCGCCAGGCGATGGGCCGGAAGTGACGCAGCTCCCAGAATGATGCTGCTCACCGTTGGGTCGAGGTGGCCGGGATGCGACGACATCCACTCCCCGACCGCTTCGTAGCGCTCGGCCACGAACGCCCCTTGATAGAGGAGTTGGCCCGCCTCCAAAAATGGGGCCAGGTCAATATCGACGAGCGTGCAACCCATCTGATGGAGATGCTCGAGCGCGGCTTCGTAGGCTGCCAGTCGGCTGGCCGAGAGTTCGGGCAGTTGAGCAAGTGATGGACGGGCGACGATGGGCGGATCGTTCGAACCCAGTGGTGCGTGAGGGGGGAACTGGCGTCGATCAGGTGCGATACCGCCCGGCCCAGCCATGACCGCCATCGCCCGACTGGCCAGAGTGACATCGGCAGCGAAGACGGTGACGCAGTCGAACGAGTAGCAGGCCGGCACCACGCCCTGAGTGGACACCAGGCCGTAGGTGGCTTTGAAGCCGACGATGCCGTTGAGCGCGGCCGGCACGCGACCGGATCCTGCCGTATCCGTCCCCAGGGCGACATCAACCAGACCAAGGGCAACCGCTACTGCGGATCCACTACTGCTCCCGCCCGAAATTCGTTCCGGATGCCACGCATTGCGGACGGCACCGTAGGGACTGCGGGTGCCCACGAGCCCGGTGGCGAATTGGTCGAGGTTCGTCTTACCGATGCAGATCGCACCAGCCTGTCGCAGCGCCTGCACAGCCGGGGCATCCACGTCGGGTTGATAGGAAAAGTCCGGACATGCGGCCGTGGTCGCCAGACCGGCCACGTCGATGTTGTCTTTGACCGCAAACGTCAGACCGGCCAATGGAAGGTCCGCGCCGGCAGCGACATCTTCGTCAATCCGGGCAGCCGTGTCGCGGATGTGGCTCTCACTGAAGCGACTGATCCATACCTCGGGACGTTCCGCTTCGGCGACCGCGGCCAAGGAGCGCTCAGCCGCTTCCGTGGCTACGCCCACCTTGACCCCCGCATCAGGTGGTCCCAACCACGACCAACGGGGATCCGGTGTGGACCTGGGTGCCGGGCGACACCACAATGCTGAGCACCACGCCATCGCACGGTGAGAGCACAGAGGTCTCTGTCTTCATGGCTTCGAGGATGATGAGGGCTTGACCAGCGACCACCGTGTCACCTGGTTGCGCCACCACCTTCCACACACTTGACGTCATGGGTGCCTCGACCAGCGTCCCGTTCTCCGGCACTTCGAATTCACCGACCGGTACTGGTATCGGATCCTCCCGAGGTTCGAACTCGCCGGCTGCGGCCCAGGCGGCTCGCTCAGCATTGAACGAGGCCGACTGGCGAGTGCGGAAGGCCGCAATCGAATCGGCCTCGTCGACCAGCATCTGTTCGTAATCTCCCAGGCGGAAGACACCCTCTTCGACCCGCACCTCATATCGTCCGACGGCGAAATCGGCGCGGGCGTCGAGCAATTCCTCCGCCGAAACAGGAAACCAGTTGATGCGGTCGAAGAACCGCAGGAGCCACGGCGTGCCGGGTTCAAAAGGAGGGTACTGCTGGTGCGTTCGCCAGATCTGCACGGTCCGACCCACCAGCTGATAACCGCCCGGACTCTCCATGCCATAAATACAGAGATAGGCCCCGCCGATGCCGACCGAGTTCTCCGCGGTCCAGGTACGAGCCGGGTTGTACTTCGTCGTCACCAGGCGGTGACGGGGGTCGATCGGCGTGGCCAGCGGTGCGCCCAGGTAGACGTCGCCCAGACCGAGCACCAAGTAGGAGGCGTCAAAAACAATGCGACGCACCTCGTCCACATCGTTCAACCCATTGATCCGGCGAATGAATTCAATGTTCCAGGGGCACCACGGCGCGTCGTCGCGCACACCAGCCATGTAGCGCGACGTGGCTTCATGGATGGCCGGGTCATCCCACGACAACGGGAGGAAGATCTCGCGACTGGGCACCTCAAGTTGATCCGACGGAGGCAGCGTGTCTTCCAGCGCGCCGACGGCATCCAAGACCTGGTCCAAGTTGGCGACCCGAGGATCGAAATGGACCTGAAGCGTTCGCACCCCCGGAGTGAGGTCGATGATCCCCTCCAGACCCGCTTTCCTTATCTCCTCGGCCAAGACGTGGATGCGGGCCCGCATGGAAATGTCGAGTTCCATGGCGCCGTACTCCACGAGCAGGTTGTCGTCGCCGTTGGCTCGATACGTCACAGCCGGAGTCGCTCCCTGGAGTCGGCGAGCCATCACCCCGGTCAAGTCAGGGGCGCCGTCCCTCAGCAAGAGGTTCGGAGCTCCCACCGCCTGCCGCGGCACGAAACGGACCCGATCGCCGGGCCGCAATTGCCCGAGCTTCCACCGCTCGTCCAGCAGCACCGTGGCGGGGCAGACGAAACCACCAAGGCTCGGGCCGTCCGGGCCTAAGAGAATGGGAACATCACCCGTGAAGTTGACGGCCCCGACCGAATAGGGCGTGTCATGAATGTTGGACGGATG
The DNA here is from genome assembly GCA_963730785.1 of uncultured Acidimicrobiaceae bacterium. Classification (GTDB taxonomy): domain Bacteria; phylum Actinomycetota; class Acidimicrobiia; order Acidimicrobiales; family RAAP-2; genus Bog-473. The sequence continues at coordinate 240,286 of CAVSTF010000003.1, read as the reverse complement.
AAGACCGGCGTCGCCCCCGTCGGAACGGGCCCATTTCGGTCTGGGTCCAACCAACCGGACGCCCGTGCGGGCAGAGTTGAAATGGACCTCCCAATCAGTGGCGTAGAAGACGTCCAAATCCTGCTCGGTAAAGAATTCCGGGGCGGCGTGAGGGCCCGGCATCACGTCGACCTTCCAATCCACTGAAAGTGCTGGCAGCGGCTCCGTCGGCGCGTCCGACTAATTCCGGATCGATGGCCGGGGGATCGGTCCGCAGGACGTCGCCAGCCCGGAGAGTCCGTCCCCCGAGCCCACCCAGGCCGCCCAAGGTGAACGTGGTGGCACTGCCTAAGAATTCCGGCACCTGCAATCCACCGGCTAAAGGCGATGTAGGCCCGAATGCCCGGGGCACCGATGGCCCCAACATCGAGCACGGACCCGGCGCGGCACCTGCACCGGGGCCCACATGGGAACAGGTTCACCATCGACCGTGACCACCGTCGGTGCACCGGTCACGCAGACCCACGTGTCGGCGGTGCACAGGATGGACGGTCCTACCAGCGTGGCTTCAATGCCTGGAGCGCCCTCATCGTTGCCCAGGGCTCGGTTCCCCCAGCGAAAGGATCGGTCATCCATCGGCCCTGATGGGGGGACGCCGACATCCCAGAACCCCTGGCGACCGGGCCAGGCCTGGACCGTCGTCTGGGTGCCAGGTCGGACGACCTCGAGGCGGGGCGATGAGAACCTGAACTCGGCCAGCGTGGCGGTGGTGTGGGTACAGGCGACGAAATCAGGCAGTTCAATGGCGGCCGCGACGAACGCGAGGTTGGTCTCAATCCCGTCGATGGCGCTCGTCGCCAACGCGGCCTGAAGGGTCGTCGCGAGCCGCTTCCCGGTCCTCGCCCGTGGCTATCACCTTGGCCAGCAGCGGGTCATAGGCGGCAGACACTTCGGTGCCGTTCTCGATCCAACCGTCGACTCGGGTCCCGGGGGCCCACGTCACCTGGGTGATGAGACCAGGACTGGGTTGGTAGTCGCGAGTGACATCCTCGGCATAGACCCGAGCCTCAATGGAGGAACCTTGACTGCGAGCATCTCGAGCCATGTCCAGCGCGCGTCGAATCCCCATCGGCAACTCGAAGCATCAGTTCAACCAGATCGACGCCCCAGACCTGCTCGGTGACCGGATGCTCCACCTGCAGGCGGGTGTTCACCTCCAGGAACATGGCCTCGGCACGCTCGACGTCGTAGACGAATTCGACGGTTCCGGCTGACCGGTACTGGACCGATCGGCAAAGCTCGGCGCTCGTCCGGGCGATCACCTCACGCACCCCGTCCGGAATGTTCGGCGCCGGCGCCTCCTCCACCACTTTCTGATTGCGCCGCTGCAGGCTGCAGTCGCGGTCGCCCAACGTGACCACGTCGCCCAATCCGTCACCGAGGACCTGTACTTCGATGTGACGGGCCCGCAGGACCCGGCGCTCCAAGAACACGGCCCCATTGCCGAAATTCGCCTCCGCCAGACGGGAGACGCGGGTGTACGCCTCGGCCAGGTCCTCGGGACCGTCGCACGGCTGAATACCGATACCGCCCCCACCACCGGTGGCCTTGACCATCAACGGGTAGCCAATGCTGGATCGCTGCCTCCATGGCCTCGTCGACTGATGACAACAGGCCACTGCCGGGCACCAACGGCACCCCGGCCGCCGCGGCCGCATCCCTGGCCGCATGCTTCACGCCGAACAACTCCATCTGCTGCGGCAGTCGGTCCTACGAACAAGAGCCCAGCCGACCTCCACCATCCGGGCGAAGTCAGCGTGCTCCGACAGGAACCCATAGCCAGGATGGATGGCCTGGGCTCCGGTGGCCAAGGCGGCCTCGACGATGGCCTCCGCCCGCAAATAGCTCTCCCGGGCCGGAGTGGGACCGATACGAACGGCCTGGTCAGCCAAGCGCACATGCGGCGCTCCCCGATCGGCATCCGAGAACACGGCCACGGTGGAAATACCAAGTCTGGCTGCCGTCGAGATGATGCGGACCGCGATTTCGCCGCGGTTGGCGACCAGCAGCGACTCCATAGTCAGGCTTCCTCGACAACGATGCGAACCGGCGTGGGATCGAATCCGTTGCATGGGTTGTTGATCTGAGGGCAGTTCGACACCAGGGTCAGGACGTCGACGTGGGCTCGAAGCGTCAACGAGAGTCCAGGAGCCGAAAGTCCGTCGACGATGCCCAAGGCGCCATCCGACTCAACGGGCACGTTCATGTACCAGTTGATATTGCTCACGACGTCGCGCTTCCCCAAGCCCCACTTGGCCCCTTCGATCAGGAAATTCTCAACGCAGGCATGCTGAGCCTTGGTGTGATGGCCGTACCGCAGCGTGTTCGATTCCTTGGAGCAGGCTCCGCCCAGGGTGTCGTGGCGGCCCACCTCGTCGGCGATGACGGTCAAAAGTGGACGTCCGAGATTCGACCGGAGCACGCTCCCGGTGGTCAGGAAAATGGACCCTTGGGCGGCCACCGTGTCGGGAGCGCTGTACCGCTCGGCCGTGTCCCCAACCACGTAGAACAGGCAGTCGACCGCCTGATTGCCCCCGGTGTCAACGATCTGCAAAGTGCCGCCGGCCGGCACGACCCCGGACCACGGTGCCCGAGCCGCCACGACATCGTCAATGAGCGCCACTGGGCTCCATCCGCTCAAGAGGCGCTCCGTAGGACGCCATTTCCTCGGCCGTGTTCTCGAATGCCCGTGCTCGTTCCGGAGTCGACGTCCAGAGTGCATCGTGCGCTCCCGTGGGCGAACCCGCCCAGGCCACCACCTCCAGGGTTGAGCATTGCCAGGTGTCCCGAGGATCAATGGGATGCGTCGTATTGGCAATCAGGATCAGGAGGGGCATTTCGGCTCGCAACTCCACCACCGAAGGCGTCCCGGTGCCGCCCTTCCACTCGAGCGCACCGCTCGTCGGGTTTACCCGGACTCCCTTGAAGAACGACATGCTGGGTGGAAGATCCCTGGAACCAAGGCCGTGTTTGGCCGCCGCCAATACGAAGAGTTCCCGTCCAGCCGGGGAAGGACCCTCAGGAGAACCTGAGCCGTAGCGCTCGAAGTTGCCCAGCAGGGTTGTCGTGCCACAAATGCTGTCGTGGGCGCCGGAGGTGTCGGTCACCACACTGGCCAGGACACGCCCCTGATCGGACAGCAATAACTGCCCGGCGCCGGAGTAGGCCTGCCACTGCACCTTCACCGTGTCGGCGACACAGAGTCGCTCCCACGGCTGATCCGCCCGAAACAGGAGCACATGGGCGCAGGCATCGGCGTCCACGTCACCGAGACGAAGGGTGGAGCCCGGGGCAAGGACTCGGTGCGCGTAGCCACCCGGCGCCACCCGCTCAGCCCACCGCATCTGCGCAGGAGCCACTCCATCGGGCAGCGGCTCAAAACGATTGGCCGGCACGATAGGCATATGTGGCACCACCGTGTTGGCCTGTCCTCGGGCATGGGCGCGCGCACCCGTCGTCGTTGCCGTCTCGCCGATTATCGGCCCCGTCATGTCCAACCTTCCATCAACGCGTCACGCCGTAGGTCATATGATTATCTATCAAGTGATAGAAATCCAGACGATGTACGACACCTTCACGCGTCGTTAACATGGCGAAACACTCCATCGAGTCACTGTCCACGCGGCCGGTTGGCCGGCCCAGAGCTGATCCCCGTGAACTCTCCAACAGCGTCAGCGAGGAGATCCTGGCTGTGGCGGCTGGGTTGTTCGAAACCTACGGCTACACCGCAACTTCGACCCGGGCCATCGCCGTGGAAGTTGGTCTTCGACAAGCCTCGCTTTTTCACTATTTCGCCCGTAAGCAGGACATTCTTAGTGAATTGTTGGACCGGACCCTTCGCCCTGCGCTTGAGTTGAGTGATCGAATCGGACTCGACGATTATGAGGCGGACACGGCATTGTGGTTACTCGTCGAGGCCGATGTGGCCAACCTTTGTCAGGGGCCGTACAACCTCGGTGCGCTGCAACTCCTTCCCGAAGCACGAGATCCGCAATTCAGCTGGTTTTGGCGCCGAAGGCGACAGCTCTTCAAGGTGTACGAGGATCACATTCGGCGAGGCATTGCATCGGGTGTGCTGCCGCGTGCTGATGTCAGCGGAGACGCCTGACCTTGTCTTCGGGCTGGTGGAGAGCGTGATTACCGCACGACCACGCGTCAGAAGACACACGCAGACACCAACTTTGATGGCTGATGCAGCACTTCGAACATGTGGGGCATCCGAAGCTCAGCTTCGACGGGCGGCCAAAACGTGGCAGAACTTGGAAGCGTCGTGATGTACGCCACACAATTTTCGCATTACACAACGCTGTTCATCCTCCGGAAACTTTCTCGTACTTGATCCGAAACAGAAGAGGGTTTGAATCCAACGTGGAAGTGGGTCGAGTGCACACGCGGAATACCGCGCACTGCTGATACCGAAACGAGGAGGTGATCCCGTGCCAACGCTCCCAATGATTTCTGGCCAACCGGTACTGGTGGTCATCGACATTCAACGTGGCTATGGGATGACGGCCGAAGAGATGGGCATCGAACTGATGGGCGGCCAAGCGGAAATGATCAGCAAGGCCGAGCGACTCGTGGCGGGCGCTCGGGCTGCTGGCATTCCGATTGTGTTCTTCCAAGAGTCACACCGTCGAGACGGAGTGGACTTCGGGCGCGAGCTCGACGGCAATGAAGGCGTCCACTGTGTCGAGGGCGATGCCGGCACCGAACTGTGGCCAACCCTGGTACCCGGCGACGGCGAGTACTCCATCGCCAAGCGCCGTTACTCATGCTTCTTCGGTACCGACCTGGAAATCCTGCTGAAGGGATTACGACGCGTCGACGCTCATCCTCATCGGCGGATTGACCGATGTCTGTGTCCATTACACGTTCGCTGACGGGCACCAGCACGACTACTTCATGCGGGTGGTGAGTGACTGCGTGATCGGATCCTCTGATGCCCGGCATGAGGCCTCGCTCAGTGCCATGGAGTACCTCCAGCACGGCGCCTGCCGGACGACCGAAGAAGTACTCAGCGATTCGCTGCATTGACCGAGCCAAACAAGATCGCAACAGTGGAAAGAGGAGCAGCATGATTGGGAGAACTCAAGGGTCGGCCACGGGTATGCGCTCAGCGTTGAAACGGCGAGCCCTTCATGTAGTTGGATCGGCAGCATTGCTGTCCATGGTCGCCGTGCCGATCGCCAGTTTCGCGTCGTCGACGTCAGCTGGAGCGGCCTCATTCCCCAAGAGCCACACTCTCAATTTGAGCTTCCTTGAAGACCCGGGTCAACCACCAGACCCTGACGTGTACTACGCCGGTGAGGGCATTGAGCTCACCCGCAATATGTACGAAGGGCTCTTGACCTACAAGCCAGGGACCGCCAACCGCGTCATTGAGCCCGAACTGGCCACCAGTTGGACCATCTCGCAGGAGCGGTCTCACCTACACCTTCCAGCTTCGACAGGGTGTGACGTTCCACGACGGCACTCCATTCAACTCGTCGGCCATTGCCCCCGACTTCGCCCGTCGACTGGCCGTCAACGGAGGGCCGGCCTACATGGTGGAGGGCGTCAAGTCAGTGGCGACCCCAGGGCCATATACGGTCGGTCATCACGCTCGATGCACCCAACACGGCCTTCCTGGACTACCTGGCCTCCGCCTACGGACCAGCCATGATGAGCCCGACCGCCTTGGCCGCCAACAAGGGCACTGACAACGACCAGACCTACTTGCAGACCCACGACGTCGGTACCGGGCCCTACGAGCTCACCGAGGCCAAGGTCGGGGTGGTGTACCAGTTGAAGTCCTACCCCGGCTATTGGGGCAAGAAGCCGTACTACACCACCATCAACTTCCCGGTCATCGACAATCTTTCGACTGAGGAGATCGAGTTCAACGACGGCCAGATGGCCGCCATTCTCCATGACCTGACCACCTCGGCGGTGAACCAGTACAAGACGAAGGCGGGCATCACCGAATACAGCCTCCCCTCACTCCAGTCAGAGACGGCGTATCTCAACGAGAACAAGGGCATCCTGGAGTCTCAAACGGCTCGGACCGATGTACTTGATGCGATCAATATCAAGAACATCACGGCCGGCGTGTTCCCGGGTGATGGATCGGTACCGACCCAAGCCGCACCGGCCCACATCCTTCCGGCGGCCTACGGCAAGCAGACCTTCCCCTACGACCCCTCCAAGCTGAAGGCCTACGTCGCCAAACTCTCTTCGTCACAGAAGAGTTTCATCGTCGGCTACGACACCGGGGCCCCGGACGATCAGCTCATCGCCGAGCAGATCGGTGCGGCACTCCACGCTGACGGACTCAACACCAAGGTGGTGGGTTATCAGACTTCGTCGATCTTCGGCTGGGTCGGATCCACTTCAACCGCAGCGTCGAATGCCACCCCCAACCTACTGGTCCAGTATTTCTGGCCTGATGCGGACAACCCGTACATGTGGACCCACATCAGCTTTGACCCCACAGGCGGCCTTCAGTACCTGAGCTGCAACGTGGCCAACGAGGCGAGTCTCGACTCCACCGCCGTTGCTTCCGGTTCGAACGCTGACTACAACAAGGCGATCGAGAATGCGGTGAAGAGCGGATGCTGGCTCAACGTGTCCGAAAAGGATGACGCCATGGTGGCCCAGAGCTGGCTCAAGGGCATATCGCAGAGCCACCTGGTGCCGTACCCGTACTTCGTGAACTTCGCCGGCCTGTACCCAGGCTGATCACGACCAGTTTCCAGGATCCAGAGAGAAACGAGCCGAACGAGCACATCGACACCGCACCACCTCAACAAATAGAGCCGCACCTAGGGTTCCGCATCCATTCGGGGATGGTCTGGACCGAGAGGTGAACGTGCAGCAATCACCGCACGACACGGAGGGATAAAAGCCCGGGAGGTTACGACCAACCGGGCTCTCTCCATTTATGGGAGCGAATATATGGATACCGTTTTCGAAGTTGACCAGTCCAACACCAAGTTGTCAGAGGATTTAGCGGCGCAGGGCGTCGAGTACGTCTTTGCCTCCTTCATTGACATCACCGGTCGGGCTAAGTCCAAATGCGTCCCGGTAGAGCATCTGCCCGACCTCATGGCCGGTCACGAGCGCTATACCCCGAGAGGCCTAGGCAACCTGGGCAAAATGACACCGACCGAGGACGAGTGCGTGGCCATGCCGGACCCCGCCACCTTGACCATCCTGCCCTGGGACCGACGTTTTGCCCATATGACGGCCGACCTACTCTTCGGTGGCGCTGAGCCGTTCGCCCACTGCACTCGATCCATTTTGAAGAAGCAGATTGACGCCGCCGCGTCGGCGGGATTTGTGATGCAGCTCGGTATTGAGACCGAGCTCTACGTGGTGCAACCCTTCGTGGGATCCCGGCCGAGGGAGGAGCAAGAGGTCCTGGCGCCCTTCAAGCCGTCGGGTCGTCTGCGTCCGACTCCCGCCTATGACGTGGAATCCACACTCGATGTGATGGATTTCCTGGACCCCACGGTCAAGGCGATGAAGGAATGCGGATTCGGTGCTTTCAGCTTCGACCACGAAGGCGGTGACGGACAGGTCGAGTTCGACTTCGAGTTCGCCCCAGCGCTGCTGTCGGCCGATCGGATCACCCTGCTCAGGCTGATGACCAAGCAGATCGCCAAGCAGGTAGGCCTCATGGTCACCTTCATGCCCAAGCCGTACACAGATGCATGGGGTTCCGGGGCTCATTTCAACATGAGCCTTACCGACATTGAGAGCGGGGCCAATCTGTTCCGCGATCCTGAGGATGGCCGAGGCAGGGGCTGGAGTAAGACGGCCTACGGATTCACCGCCGGCATCATGCGCCACGCTCCCGCGTTGGCCGCCATCTGCACACCAACGGTTAACTCCTACAAGCGACTCCAGCCCCGGCTGTCCGACGGCACGGTGTCGTGGGCCCCGACCTGGGCCGCCTACGGGGACAACAATCGCTCTTGCATGCTTCGGCTTCCCCGGAACCGGCCCGCCATTGAGAACAGGGCGGTTGATTCAGCAGCCAATCCCTACCTCGCGGCGGCCTTCTTGTTGGCCGCCGGTCTGGAGGGAGTGGCCGAAGGGCTCGATCCGGGCGATCCCATTGAAGAGTTGACCTACGACTGGACCAAGACGGGTCCCCAGAGCGGCGATGTGCACGCCCAGCGCTTGCCTCGCAACCTGCTGGAGGCCATTGAGGCATTCGCCACCGATCCCCTCTCGGCTCAGGTGTTCCACCCCGAATTCGTGACGGCCTATACATCCATGAAGGTCGAGGAGTGGGAGACGTACCACGCCCAAGTTTCCGAATGGGAACGTGAGACCTACCTGACGATGTTCTAGATGCATTCCTCACTACGGGCAGAGGCAGTGAACTGGGAACAGCTCACCTGGTGCGAGATCGAAGCGCTGGTGGAAGCCCAGCCCAACGAGATCGCGCTCCTGCCCGTCGGTGCCACGGAGCAGCATGGGCCGCACCTGCCCACCGGAACTGACACCATCATCGCCACCGAACTCTCCCGGGCGGTCTCACGGCGAACAGGGGCCATTGTGCTCCCTGCGGTGAACCTCGGCTGCAGTTTCGGCCACGGCACGGCGCTTCCCGGCACACTCTCGGCCACTCCGGAACGCCTGGCCGACATGGTGCGAGACATCGTCGAGTGGGTTGGCGCCTCAGGCGTGACGCGCGTCTTGGCCGTAAATGGCCACTTCGGCAATCAGGCGTCGCTCTCGATTGCCGGTGACCATTTGCGCCGCCAGCACCCAGAATTCCGATTTGGCGTCCTGAACTGGTGGACCCTGACACCCGAAGTGACGGAAGAGACCTTGGCCGACGGCGAGGACATCCACGCCAACCGAGCGGAGACAGCCCTCATGATGGCGCTCGCACCGGACATGGTGCGCCATGACCAGTTGCCGTTCGCCGACGACCCCGACCGGACGGAAGGCCTCGTGTTCCGCTACACCGCTCCCAACCTCTCGTTGAACGGAGTAACCGGATCCCCTTCGTTGGCCACCCACGAATTGGGTCAACGACTGCTGGACATGGTGGTCGGCACCATGTCTGACGCGGTGAACCGGGGCCGGACTGAAGTACCTCCACTGGCGGGCCGTCCGGAACGGGTGAAGGCCACTTGAGCACGTCGTCGGTCGTCGGGATCCTGTGTGGGCGCTCCCCCGAAGAGCGCTATTCGACGCATAGGGGCTACGTGGCATCGGTCACCGCGGCAGGCGGTATTCCTGTTCTTCTCCCTTCAGGTCCCGATGTCGATCCCGAAGCGGTCGCAGCCGCGGTCGACTTTTGCCGGGCCGTCATCGTCACGGGAGGGGGCGATATCGATCCTCAACGATACGGAGGCTCGGCCGAACAATCCGGTGGGACACTGATGGAAGTCGATCCGGCCCGTGACACGACAGAAGTCTGCGTGGTCAACGCAGCGCTCGAGCAGGGTAAGCGCGTGCTGGGTGTCTGCCGCGGGGCCCAGTTGCTGGCCGTCATGGGCGGCGGCACCCTCATTCTGGATCTGCCGGCCAAGGGCATTGAGGGTCATTGGAACGAAGTCCGCCAGTACGAGCCGGTACATGGCATCCACGCCGACCACGACTCGATAGCGGCCGGGGTGCTGGGCAACCTGAGTGAGGTCAATTCCATTCATCACCAGGCCATTGCTGACCCGGGACAGACGCTTCGAGCCACGGCGTGGAGTCCCGATGGTGTCATTGAGGCCGTTGAAGGGCCGGGCATATTGGGCGTGCAGTGGCATCCCGAACGCATGTTCGGCATTGACGATCGCCACCTCGCACCGTTCACCTGGGTAATGGATTGGTGAGCGTGGCCAGAGTCGAGAGCGAACCGACGGCCGCCTCCAAGCCCGTGAGTCCCGTGGTGTCGGTATCGGATCTCCACGTGTCGTTTGTCCGTGGTGGAAGTGCCGTGCATGCGTTGCGCGGCGTGTCGCTGGAAGTCATGCCCGGAGAGATTGTGGGACTCGTCGGGGAGTCCGGCTCCGGGAAAAGTGTTCTCGGACTGACACTCCTCGGATTGCTGCCGAATCGACCACGCCCGACCATTTCGGGGCGCGCCATGGTGTGCGGCACCGACATGGTCAGTGCCAACGCCGAAGAGGGTCGACTGGTCCGCAAGGAGCACCTGGGCGCTGTCTTCCAGGACCCAATGACGTCACTCAATCCGACCATGCGGGTCGGTCAACAGGTGACGGAGGCCGCTGGTACCAGCGCCGAAGCATTTCGATTGCTGGACGCCGTGGGGGTCCCCGAAGCCAAGCGGCGCATGCGTGCCTATCCCCATGAACTGTCGGGCGGTTTGCGTCAGCGGGTCATGATCGCCATGGCCATTGCCGGCTCGCCGTCCCTGGTCATTGCCGACGAACCCACTACCGCCCTCGATGTGACGGTGCAGGCCCAGATCCTGCAGCTGCTGGTGTCACTGCGAGACGAATTCGGCACCAGCTTCATACTGGTCACACACGACCTCGGGGTAGCCGCTCAAGTAGCCGATCGCATTGCCGTTCTTTACGGATCCCGCTTAGCCGAGATCGGCGACGCCGAGGGCGTGCTGCAGAACCCGGTACACCCCTACACCAGCGCCCTGCTCCGCTCCCGCTTGATGCTCGAGTGCGACCGCAGCCGTCCTATCATCACCCTTCCAGGTGAGCCGCCCGACCCGAGGGCCCACCCTCCGGGTTGCCCTTTCGGGCCTCGCTGCCAGTTCCACGCGTTGGAGTGTGACGCGCAACTCCCCGAACTTGAATCGATACCGACTGAAGGCGCCACACCGCGCTTCGCCGCCTGCATCCGTTGGAACGACCCAGCCCGTGAGGCGGTGGAACAGACCCGCGCCGAACCGTGGGAGGCCGTCGACCTCGGGCTGACCGGCGGACCGCCCCCCGCCGTAGTGATCAAGGACGTGGTCAAGGCCTTCCCGATTGGGTCCACTTTGAAGAAGCAGTCTCTCAAGGCACTCCGCGGCGTCACCCTCGAGGTCACTAAGGGCGAATCGGTGGCCCTGGTGGGCGAAAGCGGTTGCGGCAAGTCCACCCTCCTGCGCTCGATTGCCGGCCTGCAAACCATCGACAGCGGATCTATCGATTTCGGTCGAGGCGCTCGGCCGCAGATGGTCTTTCAGGATGCCGGTGCGTCGCTCACGCCCTGGCTGACCATCGGCGAGCTCATTGGTGAGCGTCTCCGGGGCGAACACATGAGCCGGGCCGAGCGGGCCGAACGGGTCCAGCTGGCCCTTAAGCAGGTGGGCCTTCCACCCGAGGTGGCCGAATCCAAGCCCCTGCAGCTCTCAGGCGGGCAGCGGCAGCGGGCGGCGCTGGCTCGAGCCACCGTCATCCCCCCGGAAGTCTTGTTGTGCGATGAGCCCACCAGTGCGCTTGATGTGTCGCTGGCGGCCACCGTGTTGAACCTGATCGGAAGCCTGCGCCGTGAGCTGAAGGTGGCCGTGCTCTTCGTCACCCACGACCTGGCGGCGGCGCGGGTGGTGGCTGATCGAATCGCCGTGATGTACCTGGGTCGGATTGTTGAGTTGGGCCCAGCAGACGAGATCTGCGAATCTCCTTCGCACCCCTACACCCAGGCCCTCCTGGCTGCCGTCCCCGACCTGGCCCGACGCACCGTACGGCTTTCCGGCGAGCCGGCCAGTCCGCTCGATCCGCCGAGTGGCTGTGAGTTTCATCCTCGATGCCCGATCGCCCAGCCATCATGCGCTCATGATGATGCTCCCCTCGTCAGCGTGGGTTCCACCGGTCGTCAGGTGGCGTGCCCGGTCTTCGTCGCCAGGACCACCCCACCCCGGCCGGTGTCGGCCTGATGGCAGTCGCCGAGGCATTCGTCCCCTCCTCAGCCCGACGGCGAGGCATGGCCAGGGTGGCCGGAGCTCGCAAGATTTTTCGCGGTGCCACCTGGACTGACAAGTTCGGATTGATTTTGTTGGGCCTCCTGATCCTGGTTGCCCTGCTCGCTCCGCTGATCGCGCCCTACAACCCCATCGATCCATCCGGTACCCCGTTCACTCCACCACTACATGGGGGACACCTGATGGGCACTGATGAGGTGGGCTACGACATCTTCAGTCGGGTGCTCTACGGCTTGCGCACCAGCCTTCTCGGCGTGCTCATTGTGGTCTCTTCCGGAGTCATCATCGGGGGCGCCGTCGGATTGATCGCCGGCGTGGCGGGCGGTTGGGTCGACACGCTGCTGATGCGCATCACCGACCTCTTTCTCGCCCTGCCAGGTCCATTACTGGCCATTGCCATTGCAGCAGCACTTGGACCGAGCTACGCCCACGTCCTCCTCAGCGTGGGCATCGTCTGGTGGCCGTTCTACGCCCGCATCATGCGGGGAGAGGTGCGCGCCCTAGCTGCTCGTCCGCACCTAGAAGCGGCCGCTCTGGCTGGCGCGGGACCGGTGCGGCGTGGTCTACGTCATCTCCTGCCCGGCGCCATGCCCGCCATCATCGTCACCGCCAGCCTCGATGTCGGCAACCTCGTGGTGACGCTGGCCGGACTTTCCTTTCTTGGCTTGGGGGCACCGGCTCCCGCGCCCGAGCTCGGCGCGATGGCTGCTCGCGGCCTCCAGTTCCTCTTGCAGGAATGGTGGGTACCGGTCATGCCGGGCATCGCCGTCTTCCTGCTGGCGCTGGCTTCGAACATGGCCGGTGATGCCGTCGGTGACGCCACGGGACTGGGCGTATGAGCGAGCTGCCCAAGTTTCTCCTGAAGCGGTTGGGCGCCATGGTGGTCATCCTCCTGGTACTGACGGCAATCATCTTCTCTCTCCAGAAGCTGAGCCACACCAATCCGGTGCACGCCTACTTGGGCGCCAATGCATCGAGATCCGCCATCGCCAAAGAGTCGGCCATCCTCGGTTACAACAAGCCGGTCGTCGATCAGTACTTCCACTACGTGGGCGGGCTCTTTCATGGGAATCTGGGCCGGTCCCTGCGCACTCGGCGAGCGGTGTCGACCGACCTCGGCAACTACCTGCCGGCCACATTGGAGCTGACCCTCGCCTCACTCGCCTTGGCTCTTGTGCTCGGGGCCGGACTCGGCCTGGCTTCGGCTGGTCGATTCCGCGGCGCCAGCCTCCTCCGGATTGTCATGATCAGTGGAGCGTCGACACCGGCTTTTTTGTTGGCCCTCCTCGGTGTGCTGGTCTTGAACGGGGACCTGCACTGGTTACCGGCCAGTGGTGACACGGGCGTGCTCAATGCACCGACCGGTCCTACCGGCATGATCATCGTCGACTCGCTGCTCCACGGGCAGTTGGCCACCATGTGGGACGGCATCGTCCATCTCATATTGCCGGCCTTCTGCGTGGCCATCGGTCCGGCTGTCTCCATCGGGCGAGTCCTCCGCGGCTCGCTCCAAGCCGCCATGAAATCGGACTTCGTGCGGACCGCTCGGGCCAAAGGATTGCAAGAGCGGGTGATCCTCTTCCGCCATGCCCTGCGCAACTCCATGTCGGCCGCCCTATCCATGACCGGTTTACAGGTCGGGCTCATGTTTGCCGGGGTGGTGGTCGTCGAGACGGTGTTCGCTTGGCCCGGCATCGGCCTCTACACCGATCAGAGCATTCCCCAGGCCGACTTCCCGGCCATTGCCGGTGTCACATTGGTCCTGGGAGCGGGCTACGTCGTGATCAACGCACTGGTTGACATTCTGCAGGCCGTTATCGATCCTCGAGTGGCACTGGAGTAGCGCTCACATGAATCCGGGCATGATCAGCCTGACCACCGACCCCTTGGGGTATTCGACCGATCAGCACCAAGAACTGGGTACGTCCACGTTCGGCGATCTCTACACCGACCCTCGGGTACTCGAACGTGAGCGGACTCGAGTCTTCGCCAGTTCATGGACCCTGGTGGCCTCTGCCCAGGAGCTGGATGAAGCGGGTTCATTCGTCACGTGCACCATTGCTGGTGCACCGATCGTGGTGGTTCGCGATCGGGACAACACCCTGCGGGCCTTCCACAACATTTGTCGGCATCGCGGCATCACTTTGCTGGAGGGCAGTGGCGTAGTAGGCCGCTTCATGACCTGCCCTTATCACCAGTGGAGCTACGCGCTGAATGGTGACCTCGCTCGGGTACCCCAGGACGAAGAGCAGTTCGCCGGACTGAGTAAATGCGACCTCGGACTCCATGCAGCACAGGTGGCCGATTGGGCCGGCATGGTGTTCGTCAACCCTGATCCGGAGGCACCTGGCTTCTCAGCGGCCATGGCGGGATTGGATACCCGACTCGACCACTTCCTGTCGGGCCCAATTACGCAGGTGGCCAAGGTGGAGTACGAAGCATCCTGCAATTGGAAGCTCCTGGTAGAGAACCACATCGACGTGTACCACCTGTGGTACCTGCATATGAGATCACTCGCGGCGTATGAGCATCGTTCTTTCGCCTGGGAATCGCTCAATGACAACTGGTGGAGCCTCGAACCGTTGAAGGACCTCGCTTCGAGACTCGGCGGTTTCGAGTGGATCGACCCAACCATGCGCGGACATATCGGTGCCTTCTTGTTCTTCCCGAATCTCATGCTGGTCACCACCGATAATTATTTCGCCACCTACGACGCCACACCGATTGCGCCAGACCGCACCCGGCTCACATTGCGCGTGCGGTCTACAAAAGATGCCGATGCCGATGCCTTGGTGGCCTCCATCCGATCGTTCATGGCCGAAGATGTCGAAGCCTGCGAGCGCATGCAGGAAGCAGCCAGCTCACCGCATTTTAATGTGGGACCGTTAGCGTCAACCCACGAAGAGCCCATTCGCCGCTTTCACGGCGCTTTACGTCGAAGGATGTTCTCGTGAGTGAAGCAGTTGAACGACCATCAGAGTTGATCGACCTCCAGGGGGCGTGGCGGCGCAATGGCCGCATCATCGGCGAGAGCACATGGCATGAGGTGAGCGAAGTCCTGTGGGTGCAGGCGGGCCGCCATTTCTGCGACTTGCGCACTCCCTACCCGGGTACCAAGCCGACGCACGTGCTGGATCAGACCCAATCGTTCAGCGGCATCGTGATGGTGAGCGAGGGAGCCATCACCTTCCATCACGACATCGATTCACTGCCCCGAGACCCGGGCCATCCCGACCAGGGAACGGTCCATCGGCTCGACGACACCATGATTGAACGAGGTCCGGGATTCGAAGAGCGATGGATCATGGCTTCGCTTCCCGCCGACGAAACCGCCATGGCCGAATATCCTCTCGGCGACACAGTCGGGGGTCGCATCATCCGGGTCGGCGATGTGGCTTTGGCCATCTGGGGAGGCTCCCTGCCCG
Organism: uncultured Acidimicrobiaceae bacterium; assembly: GCA_963730785.1. Lineage (GTDB taxonomy): Bacteria > Actinomycetota > Acidimicrobiia > Acidimicrobiales > RAAP-2 > Bog-473. The sequence goes on along the minus strand of CAVSTF010000003.1, from coordinate 224,947 downwards.
GCGGTGCGCAGTACCACGTGCGCCATGAGTGGATCCGAGAGCGACCGACAGCTAATGATCACGGTGGCTGGCACATTGATGCCGCGGCGATGGCCCTCGGTCAAAACGCACCATTGCCCGAGGGTTGGGTTCGAGTCGATCCCGGGGAAGTCTGACGTGTCGGGCGTCCGGAGGATCGTGCTGCTCACTTTGGGCTGGGAGGACCTCCCCAAGACGGTCTCCATTCACGGAGCCGACCCGACTGAGCGCTTGCGCGAGCCGGTGCCAGGCGTGCTGCTCCAATGCGATGGTGGATGGCTCCTGCTCGACACCGGCTTCAATCCGGCTCTTATCCGCGACCCAATGCTGAAAAAGCGCTTTCACGGCGACCCGATGTTCCGGCCAATACTGCCCGGTCCGGGCGAACCGCTGGAAGAAGCGCTGGCCGGAGCCGGGATCAACATGGACGAGATCTATTCGGTTGGTTTAAGCCACCTCCACAACGATCATGCCGGAGGATTGCGCCATTTCGCCGGACGCGTGCCGGTGCACGCGCAACAAAGGGAGCTCGACTATGGCCTCTCTGATCATCCAGGCCCTGAGCACCACGCCATGTTCCGGATTGACTACGACGATCCGTCCATCGATTGGCGGTTAGCCGATGGCGATCAGGAGATCGCGCCCGGCGTGACTGCCGTCTTAACCGCAGGCCACACGCCGGGGCACCAGAGCTTCATCGTCGACTTGGACGAGTCGGTCGGTGGCGGCGGGCTGGTCTTCGCGTTTGATGCTGCCGACCTCACTGAGAATATCGAGCATGAACTGGCGGTAGGCGGACGGATCAACGCCACCCCGGAGGAATCAATAGAGGCCATTCGCAAGCTCAAGCGGCTGTCATCCGAACGCGGCTACTCACTCATTCCTGGACACGACCCGGTCGTCTGGCCGCGATTGACCCGCGAGCTGGCCGTGAAGTTCGCCACCACGGGCTAATTCATGAGTGACCCCACGGTGGTCGATGTGCACGTGCATGTATTTGAGCGGGCCGATGACCCTCAGCGGGACGGATACGAAATCTGGGAGTACGGCGAGCGCGAGGACGTGGAGTTCGGACATCGCCGCGGCACCGTAGATGACCTCCTCACCGCGACAACCACGGAGGATCCCGTCCATTGCGTCGTGCTCGGCATGTTCGTTCCCGAGCTGCAGATGGCCGAGGTGGAGAGTACCTGGGGCGATATCAGCGAGACCGAACGAGCTCAACGGTCGCGTGACCTGTGGGACTCCCTGCCAGATCGGCTGCGCACCTACAACCACTGGATTGTCGAGACCGCCGCTCGTTCACCTCATCTCACCCCGCTCGTGGCCGCCGATCCATTTATTCTGGGTGGACGCGAAGGAGCCACTCACTTGGCCGAGCAACTACCGAAGGGGGCCAAAGGCATCAAGGTGCATCCGGTCCTCCAAGGATTCTTTCCCCATGACCCCCGGATGCATCAGATATACGACTTGTGTGAGGAAGCGCAACTCACCGTGCTCTCGCATTCGGGTTCGACGAAAGGCAATCCCCAATGGGCCGACCCTTTTGCCTTTACCGAAGTAATGAAGGCGCACCCCCGCCTTCACCTCCTGCTGGCGCACCTCGGTGGGGCGAGTTGGCATCAGATAGCCGAATTCGCCGCAGCCTTTCCGACCGTGTCCTTTGACCTGTGCGAAATCATCGCCTGGACCGGGGCGCCCGGTGCCCCGACGGCGGATGAGTTGGGTCGACTCATCCGAGACATCGGCGCCGATCGAGTGCTGTTCGGGACGGACTTCCCCTGGTACGAGCTTGATCGAACCATCGACCAGTTGATGAGCCTGCCTCATCTCTCAGAAGAGGAGAAGCACGGCATCCTGGGTCAGAACGCCATTGACCGCATGGGACTCACCGTGGCGTAGGTGTTACGGCCGGGTGGCATATTCGACGACGTTGAATGGCCACGAGTCACTGAGCCAGGCGGTCACTGCTTGGTACAACACTGGATCCTTTTCGGCGTGGCTCGCCCGCACCCAGGACCGGACATTGACATCGGCGCCGGGTGTCTCGGACGGATAGATATAGACACATCCGAGGGTCTCCCCCTCACTCTCGACCGTATAGGTGAAACCGCGGCGAGCGGCGAAGTCCTCGACGTGCTCAGCCAGATCCCCGTGATTGCGCTCCAGCGTCATCGGCTCGTCGGGCCATGGTCGACCCTCGAACCCCGGAGTGGCATGGATGTGATCGGCGCTTGAGGCCCAGGCGTCGAGATCGCCTTCATTGTCGTCCACGCTCAGTGGGCGAAGCGTGAATCCCGGGCCTTCAAGCGTCAGGGGGATGGCAAAATCGTCCGGCACGAACGGTGAATTTTCCATATGGCCATGATGGCGGTTGCGGCAGGGGCTACGCACATCCAGACGCGGCTACCGTCGGATCTCGTGCACCAGCCAGAAGAACCTGTCGGCCTCTATGAGGGACTCATCTCAACCCGGGCCATCCGGCGTTACACCGATGAACCGGTACCGGAGGAGGCGCTGCGAGACATTTTGTTCGCGGCCACACGAGCGCCCAGCGGATCGAATCGTCAGCCCTTCCGATTTGTCGTGCTCACTTCGGGCGAGGTGGCCGACGCGGCCAAGCAACTCATCGGTGACTCGGCTCGTAGCTTCTGGAAGGACAAGCGGGTCGCCGACGGGTACGACAAGGGATCAGGCGCCCAGGAAGATTCGCCCAAGTCACGGATGGCTCGGACGATGCAGCGGTACGTCGACGAGTTCGAGTCAGTTCCCGTTCTGGTCTTTGGATGTTTCCAGCCTTACCGCCACACCAATCACACCGACGGCGCCTCGGTCTACCCGGCCTGCCAGAATCTTCTCCTGGCCGCCCGCTCTCTGGGTTACGGGGGCGTGATGACTATCTGGCATTTTGCCGTCGAGGCTCAACTCAAGCAGCTTTTGCAGATGCCCGAAGAAGTGCAGATCATGGCCACCATCACCCTGGGCCGCCCAGCGGGCCACCACGGTCCGGTGCGCCGACGTCCACTGCCAGAACTGGTGTTCGGTGATCGGTGGGGCGAATCCCCCGCCTGGGCTGTGGACCCCGAGGGTGTGACCCACACGGCGGCGGGTCCCCCGCGAGCCACGTAACATCGGGAGTGCCAGTCCGCATCTCACCACCCTGGAAGGCTGACCATGCACGCTGTCGACTCCCCGGTCTTTGACGCCGACAATCACTATTACGAAGCACTTGATGCCTTCACTCGTCACCTCAACCCTGCCCATGGCCCACGGGTGCTCCAGTGGGTGGAAGTAGGCAACCGCAGGTACCACGCGCTCGGCGGTCAGATAAATCACGCCGTCTCTAACCCGACCTTCAACCCGATATCTCCGGCGGGATCGTTGGCCGACTACTTCCGCGGCAATCCCAACAACGTCCCGATGCACGAATTGATGGGCACACCCGAACCAATCCGACCCGAATACCGTGACCGGGACGCCAGGTTGGCCGTCATGGACCGGCAAGGACTTTCGAAGATCTGGCTGTTCCCGACCCTGGGCATGCTGTACGAGGAAGCGCTCAAGCACGACCCCGGCGCCGTGGTGCTTCTGTTCCGAGCCTTCAATCGTTGGCTGGCCGAAGATTGGGGCATGCAGTACCAAGACCGGATCTTCGCCGCTCCCTACATCACCCTGGCCGACGTCGACGAGGCGGTTATCGAACTCGAATGGGCCCTGGACCAGGGCGCCCGGTCGGTCGTCATGCGAGCAGCAGCTCCCCACACCGAGACCGGTCCCTACTCCCCGGCCAATCCCATGTTCGATCCCTTCTGGGCCCGAGTGAGTGAGGCCGGCATCACCGTGGTCATTCATGCCGGGGACGCTGGATTGTCCTCCAATGGCTACGCCACGGATGGTTTCTCGGCCAGCTTTGGTGGGGGACCTTCAACCCCGAGCATCAAGATGTTCGCCATTGAGAGGGCGGCCCACGACTTCCTGGCCACGCTCATGTTGGAGAAACTGTTCGACCGCTTTCCCGGTGTGCGCATTGCGTCCGTGGAGAATGGTTCGGAGTTCCTCGGCCCCTTGTTTCGCAAGCTTTCCGGATCGGCCCGGAAGATGCCGGGCTATTTTCCCGAAGATCCGGTGGTCACCTTCCGGCGGCACGTCTGGATCAATCCATTTTGGGAGGACGACGTGAACGAGATCGTCGACTTCATGGGCGACGATCGGGTCATTTTCGGATCGGACTGGCCCCATATAGAAGGACTACCCGAACCGACGGATTGGGTCACCGAACTCCAGAAACTGGACCAGACATCCATCAGTAAAATTATGGGCGGCAATGTGTCGGAACTCAACGAACGGAAGCCACTGCGATGACCCCACCCATTGAGACCGAACCATCCGGAGCGCCGGCTCAACTGCAACCCCACGTCATCATCCTCTTCGGCGCCACCGGAGACCTCGCCGCCCGCAAGCTCCTGCCGGGCCTGCTCCACCTTTCGCAGACTGGAATGATGCCGGATTTTCGCATCATCGGGACCTCCACCAGTGACCTCAGCGACGAAGATTTCCGCCACCTGGCTCGCCACGCCTGTGACCAGTACGCCACCGGGAAGGTGTCCCTGCTGCAGTGGGCCGGCTTCGAATCCAAGCTGAGTTTCGTCCCGTTGTCGGCCGGTCCGGATGGTCTGGCGGCGGCGGTCAAAGCGGCGGAAGCTGCCATTGGCAGCGACGACGTGCGGCGACTTCACTACCTGAGCATCCCCCCAGCAGCGGATCGAGACGTCATCGCCCACATCCAGAAGGCAGATCTGGTCGATCGGTCGCGCGTGGTCATGGAGAAGCCCTTCGGCACTGACTTGGAGAGCGCCCGAGAACTCAATGCGACCTTGCATGAGATTTTCGACGAGGAGCAGATCTTCCGCATTGACCACTTCCTCGGCAAGGAAGCGGCCCAGAACATTCTGGCCTTCCGCTTCGCCAACGGACTCTTCGAGCCCATCTGGAATCGTGACCACATCGACCACGTCCAGATCGACGTGCCCGAGAAGCTCTCGGTGGACGACCGGGTGGGTTTCTATGAGGCCACCGGTGCCTTCAAGGACATGGTGGTCACCCACCTCTTCCAGATCCTGGCCTTCATGGCCATGGAACCGCCGACCGCATTGGCTTCGGGTCCCATCAGTGAGGAGAAGAACAAGGTCTTCCGGTCCATGCGCCCACTCGATGTGACGCAAGTAGTCCGCGGGCAGTACGAGGGCTACCGCGACATTCCGGGCGTCGATCCGAATTCCGACACCGAAACGTTCGTGGCGTTGAAGTGCGAAATCGACAACTGGCGCTGGGCGGGTGTGCCGTTCTACCTCCGCACTGGCAAAGAACTTGGTGGCGGCGAGCGCATCATCTCCATCGCGTTTCGGGAACCACCAAAGAGCATGTTCCCAGAGGGTTCCGGGGTCGGCACCCAGGGTCCCGACCACCTGACCTTTGACCTGGCCGATTCGTCGAAACTGTCACTGTCCTTCTACGGCAAGAAGCCTGGCCCGGGCATGAAGCTTGAAAAGCTCAGCCTGCAATTCGCGCTCCATGAGACGGGCCAGGACGCCGACATCCTCGAGGCCTACGAGCGCCTCATTCACGATGCCATGGTCGGTGACCACACGCTGTTCAACACCGCCGAGGGCATCGAGCGTCTATGGGAGTTGTCGACCCCCTTGCTGGAGAATCCCGAGCCGGTGCAGCCATACCCCAAGGGCAGTTGGGGACCGCCTGCCATCAACGAACTCATTGAGCCGCGGCAGCTGGCGACTCCCATTCGAACGGCAGTGGCGAGCGAGCGCACCCTGACCTTGCCTACGCGGCGCGTCCGGTGAAGGCAATGAGTCGGGTCATGGCATCAGCATCAGGCCCGACCAACACTTCATCGGCGAAGCGGTCCCCGTCACGTAGGCCGAGCGTCAACATCAATTCGGTCGTCTGTTCGAGCGCGTAGACGGCCAGTGCGTCGTCTTCAGGCAGGATTCTTCCGGTGGCCTGAGCAAAGTCCCAGGCGTGCACCAAAAACTCAACGATGATGATGCGCACCGCCAAATCTGCCGGCAACTCCGACGTCCCCAGCTTCACGCTCCCATCGATGCCGTGATGGCGCCAACCTTCAAGCAGCGCTTGCCCAGCGTCGGCGATGCGCTCTTCGAGTGAGCCCGACTGAGACGGCAAGATCGTGACATCAACCGCGGCGGCCAGGTTGACGATGCTCCCCATGAGGTGGTCGGCCAACTCGCGAACATTGAACTTCGCGCAGGGCGTCGGCGCCGACAGCTCCTCGTCGCTCAGATCACGCAGTGCCGCCTGACAGAGGGCCAAGGATGATTCAGCAGCGGTGAGTTGGTCCAAGGTTCGGTTCGGCAGATTCCAGGAGTCGAATCCGGCATCGCCATTACGGGCGGCGTCGACGAGCCGATCCAAGAAATGGGTCCAACCACCGAGGTGACCATTTCCTTGTTGGTCCGACAGTCCTTCGTGCACCAAGCGCACGCGTGTCCCGCCTTCAACTGGTTCAAGTGTGATCGTGACCGTTGAAGCGCCGGGCGGTACCTCTTCGTTTCCTTCCCAACCCCACGTGAAGACCACCCGACGTCCCGGTTCCACCTCGGTCACCCTGCCACTGGCATTGCCGCCGGGCACTACCGTCCAACGGAAGTCACCGCCGGCTCGTAGTTCGATCCGGGCCGACACCGCGATCCAGCGACGCATGCGCTCGGGCTCGGTCACCAGCGCGAAGGTCTGGTCGGCATTCAACGGGACAAGTACTGACTTTTCGATGGTCATTTGGGGGTTTCTCTCTCTTTCGCCGCGTCAGCGACCAGTTGATGGAGCTCGGTATTCCAGAACGAATCGAGTTCGGCTCGCAGGGCGGCCATTCCCGATGGGTTGAGGCGGTAGAAGCGGTACTTGCCCTCCCGGCGCACTTCGACCAGTTCGGCCTCCGTCAGCACTCCCAAGTGCTGCGATATGGCCGGCCGCGTCACCGTGAAATGAGTGGCCAAGTCGGTGACCGTTCGTTCGCCGCTCCGCAGTAACTCCAGAATGCGCCGTCGATTGGGATCGGCCATGGCCGAGATCAGATCGCTCACTGGAGTACATGTTAGTACAAACTAACATGTACTGTGACGATTGCAACCGAAGTCGGAACGATTCTCGTCCCGGGACATAAGTAGGTTGGCGGAAATGTCGCATCCGGTCGTGCACTTCGAAGTCATTGGAAGGGACCCGATGCATCTGAGGAAGTTCTTCGGTGACCTCTTTGGATGGGAGTTCGATGTGCCGTCACCAGTAGCAAAGGAGGTGTCGTCTCCCGATGCCTACGGATTTCTAAATCTGATCGTTTCCGAAGATGGAGCAGGAATCCCTGGTGGCATTGGCGGCGGTGCCGCCTACGAGAGCCACGTAGTGGTGTACGTCGGTGTACCAAATGTCGAATTGGCTCTGCGGCGCGCCGAGGAACTCGGAGGTACACGCGTCATGGGTCCAGCAACCTCTCCGAATGGACTGGTTATCGGCCACTTCACGGATCCGGAGGGCACTCTCATGGGTCTCGCGGGAATTGGCTAGGTGCACTAGTCCGCATTGTGCGCGCAGGTTCGGGGCGCCTAGATGCATATTGACGCCCTAGTAGCGCAGCAAGGGAGGGTGTAAGGTCGAATTGCCTTCTGAGGTGAGGGTTTTGATGGGTGACTTCGGTCACCCACTGCCCCCCTGGAGGAACCGACTCCATGTCGTGTTCGATACTGGCTCACCCGTCTCGCGCTGCGCTGATCGCCTGGCCCCTCACTGTCGGAACAGCATGATCTCGCCAGAGAGTTCTGATCTTGGACTTCGTCTCGATGAGCATCATTTGCCCGAGACCAACGGGAGAATGTCAGTGTGCCGAAAATGCGGCACCCGCACGGAAAGCCCATTAGGCCTTCACCACACTCCGTCCGAACATCAGATGAGTCGATCGGGTAGTTGGCTCATTGCGCAGTCGAGACTGCGAGACATCGAACTCGCCAAAGAACTGCGGTCTCGTTAGACGTCAATGACGGCGATCACTTCCCGACAATGAGCCCAAAGAAAGAGGCCGTTCATGACTCCAGCCCCACCGCCTGCGCACCTAAACAATCATCATCGCGACACCGTTGCGCAAATCTTTAGACACCCCGCCGGTCACAACATTGAGTGGCACTCAGTGATCTCGCTCCTGGAAGCCGTCGCCACGGTCGAAGAAACCCACCAGGGGCACTTCCTCGTGACCCTCGGAGACGAGACGGAGACCTTTGAGCCGCCAAAACACAAAGATATCGATTTGCAACAGGTGGTTGATCTCCGGCGGATGTTGACGAGTGCCGGGTACGGTCCGGAACCGGACAATGCGTGAACTCCGAGTTAGGGCGGTCCACCGACGCGGTTCATGCAGTCCACCACGTGGGCAAATGCACGACCACTGGGATTGATCATTTCCATGTGACCCGCAGTCGGTAGCGGAATATAGGTGGCGACGTCACCGTGTTGCCGGGCAAGCCCTGCGTATTCGATGCTGAGCGAAGGTGGAACCGAATCGTCGTCCAATCCATGAATCAATACCTGAGGTGTTCGCAGAGGCAAGAGGGCGGCGGGCGAACCCAACCGGTATCGCTCTGGGAATTCGTCTGGCTCTCCCCCCATCAGCGCTTGCACTGCTCCACCACCGAGTCCCATCCGGGCAGCCGAGACCAGATCAACGACACCGGCCAGTGAAATCGCCATCGCGGGTCGGACTTTCGGCAACGAGTCACCGGTTCGAGTGATCCGGTCTCCCGCGGCCCACAGCGCCAAGTGGCCACCCGCCGAATGTCCGCAAGTGATGATCCGGGACAGATCGATGCCTTCTAGGGTGCCGAGCGCATCTATGGCGGCAGCCACATCCTGGAAGGTGGCGGGCCATCCGCCGGTACCCAATGCACCCACCCGTCGATATTCGATGTTGTACGCCACCCACCCAAGCTCTGTGATGGCGCGTGCCATCCTGTTCATGAGTCGTTTCGTGTACAGCTGGCGCCAAAAACCACCGTGAACCAAGACCACCACCGGGCGGTCACCCTGCGATCGTTTCGGACGCCAGACGTCGGCCACTTGATTGTGATTGCTGCCGTATTTGACTGTCTGCACGCTCACTGAGTTAGCAACAGCGACCGGGCTGCATTGACCACAGCTTGGCGGTGCTCAACGACGGTCGACAACACGGCCCGTCGATTGCCGACGGTGCGGTAGCCATCCACCACACCTCCGATTCGCTTGATGCGCTCGCCCAGTCGAAGGGCGGCATACCCGCACATCGGCAATCCAAGGGCGACGATGAGGCCCATCCATGGCCCATAGTTCGTCCCAGCGAAGTACCCCGCAATTCCGTACACCAGGGCGAAGGTGACGAAACAGCCGAACAACTTCACTGTGGCCTTGATGCCTTCGTTGGTCGGTTTCTTGGCCAGCTGTTTCACAATCTGAAAGGGCACCAGATGCGCCACTACGCCAACGGCGGCGAAGGGAAGCGAGGCCAACACCTTGCCGACAGCCCACACCAGCGACAGACGCAGTTTTCCGGTGGGATATCGGGCCACTACTTGGGCATCATTGATCCCCAGCAGCTTGAGGTCCCGCTCGTAGGTGGCAAACGACGACGACAGCGCTTCCATTTGTGTCACCCGGTCGCTTCGCTGCTCCGCCTCCGCTATCTGTTCGGTGACCTCCACCTGATCGGAGAGGTGAACTTCTTCGGGCAGCTGTCCCCCGGGTGTGCGGACGATGACCTCGGCCATGGCCGCCAGTTCCTCGGCATGCGACCAGGACGTGAATTCAGGACTAACCGCTCTCAGCTGTTCTGCGACATCGTCCGTAAATTGCCGTACGGCCTGATGACTATCGATTCGGTACAGGTCAGCCCAATGCTCAATACCAACCGGTTCGGCCACCCGCACCAAGGCCCGCGAACGAAACCGCGCTTTGGCGTCGTACGTCAGACCGACGGCGACCGTCACGACGCCGGGGACGCCGCCATCAATGCCTGCCTCCAATGCGATCCTCGCCGCGCCAGTACGGAGCGGCTGCAAGGTCGACTCGTTGTGGCTTATGCCCTCGGGAAACAGCGCCACCAAGCCTCGTCGAGACAATATGCGGCGGCAGGTTGAAAAAGCTGACACGTTCTGCTCGCCCGCCGCCCCGTCGACCGCCCGGTACACCGGGATGACTCCGGCCAACTTTAGGAAGGGCCACAGGGGGAGAATCTTGAACAGGGTGGACTTACCCAGAAATCGCGGGTAGCGCCCCAGGGTGGCGATCAGCAGAAGACCATCGACCAACCCATTCAAGTGGTTGGCGATCAACACAACCGGCGCGCCCTTCGGAAGGTGTTCGGCACCTTCGAGCTCAATCTGTCGAAAGAAGACGCGAACCAAAAGACGCGCCAGGAGACGCATCAACTGATCAGCCACACGGCGCATGATCGAACGGTCTATGGCGTGAGGAGAACTCGACCGAATGACTGGCGACTCTCGATGTACTCGTGCGCCGCAGCGGCCTCGGAGAGTGGGTAGGCCCGGTCAATGACCACGCGCAATTCCCCCTGGGCGATCTGCTCGAGCAGGTTGGCGATCATCGGATAGGCCCGGGGAAAGAGCAGCAACTCTGCGCCCAAGAAGTAGCCCGAAAGGGTTTGATTGTTGGGGCGCATATTCGAAATATCAAGTTGCTCCGCGCTCGTGCGACCGGCATCACCGACGGTGACGCAGCGACCCCTATAGGCCAACGCATTGATACTGCCCTGGAGTGTCACGCCGCCGACTGAGTCGACAATGACATCGACCCCACGACCATCGGTGAGTCGCCGTGCCTCGGCCACAAAGTCGTCCCGGGCATAGTTGATACCTTCGTCGAGTCCGAGCTCCTTCAGGCGTTCCAACTTGTCGTCACTCGATGCGGTGGCAAATACCCGGGCTCCTGCTCGCTTGGCTAACTGGATGGCAGCGATGCCCACCCCACCGGCCCCGGCATGAATGAGGGCCGTTTCGCCGGAGACCAAGTGTCCGAATTCGAACAGGCAGTCCGATGCAGTTCCCCACGGGACGGGAACTGCGGCCGCCTCGTCGGTCGACAATCCCTTGGGAATGCGCCAGGCAAAGGAGGATGGAACGGCACGAAGTGCAGCATGGGATCCATCGATCCCGACCGTCACCACGCGATCCCCCACCGAGAAGCCGGACACGGCATCGCCTACGGAGAGCACCGTGCCTGCGGCCTGATAGCCGACGATATGTGGATTGGAGTTGAGGGCACCCCCCAGGCGGTTGAGCGTGTCGCCACCCTCGATGCTGACTGCCTCTACGTTGATCAGAAGGTCGTTGGCACCGGCAACCGGATCAGGCACGTCTTCATAGCGGAAGACTTCAGGCCCACCCGTCTCGTAGTACACCGCTGCTTTCATTTGTGCCGCCCCCTTGGTGCGTCGAGTAGTGCCCTTGTTCTAGTGCCTGGCGCCCCGTGCCCGTTCATATTCACGCAATTTGAAGCGCCTGGTCCGGCGCCAGTACCAGAGCGACGGATAGGGCAACTGAGTGGCGATCTTGCCGTGCTCGTTCTTGAAGTAGCTCTGGCAACCGGTGTCCCACACCGTGCCTTCCAAATCGATGGCCAGTTGGGCGGTGTAGTCGTCCATTACAGAACGGCGAACGGTGACGCTGGAGAGACGGCGGCGGCGCATGGCCCGCAAGGCCCGCACGATGTAGGCCGCCTGCGCTTCCAGAATGAAAATGATGGAGTTGCCGCCTTGGTTGGTATTGGGCCCGTACATGATGAAGAAATTCGGATAGCCGGCCACCGTCATACCGAGGTGCGCATGGGCCACCTCGTTCCAATCGTCGTGGAGACGGCGACCATCCACCCCCACCACATCGAGGCCGTGGAGATACTCGGTAGCCCGGAAGCCGGTCGCCAAAATAAGCACGTCAATCTCGTGTTCCGTCCCGTCGGCCGTCACCACTCCCGAAGGAGTGATCCGCTCGATGGCATCAGTGACCAGTGAAACCTCAGGGCGCAGCACCGACTTGTAGAAATCGCTGGTCACCAAGGTCCGCTTACAGCCGAACGGATACGTCGGAGTCAGTTTGGTCCTCAGTTCGTCATCTTTGATCCGATACTCCAGGTGACTCAGCGCCAACGCCTTGAGCTGATCGGCCATGGCGTCGCCGTGGCGAAAGGTGATGTTGCGTTCGAATGAGCGATAAATGTTCCAACGGTGACGTCGAGCGGCCAGTTTGTGGCGGGCAAAACGCTCTTTTTCCTCGGCCGTAAATGGCTTGTCGCCCCGGGGCAAAATCCACGACGGAGAACGCTGGAACATGGTGAGGTGCTGCACGGTGGCGACCAGGGCCGGAACAATCTGCACCGCGCTAGCACCGCTTCCGATAACCGCCACTCGCTTCCCGGAAAGGTCTTGCTGATGATCCCAGCGCGACGAGTGCCACCACGTACCCGCAAAGCTGCTCAGGCCCTCGAACTCCGGAACCATGGGTGCATTGAAGGTCCCCAGGGCACTGACGAGTACGCGCGCCTGGTGGTGTCCCCCCTCACCATCGACCAACCGCCACAGTGCATCGGACTCGTCCCATTCAGCTGAGACGATGCGGGTGCTGACCCGGAGATGCGGTCGAATGGCGAAGCGATCGGCGCACTCCTCGAAGTACTGCAGTATCTCCGGCTGATTGGCGTAGGTCTTGGTCCAGTCCGGCTTCATGGCAAATGAATACGAGTAGAGATGAGACGGCACATCACAGGCGGCTCCGGGATACGAGTTAGACCTCCAGGTCCCACCGACTCCGTCCGACGCCTCAAAGATGACGAAGTCATTCATTCGGGCCCGCTTGAGTCGAATAGCCAGACCGAGTCCTCCGGCTCCGGCGCCGAGAATGGCCACCCCATGGGTCGCATGATCGACGTTCATGGGTTACTCCCCGGGGTTGGCGAGTCGGCTGATGTTGGCCCGAGCCGGGCTGTCCATGAGTTCCACCCGCACTCCGTTGGGATCGTGGACCACCACCAACCTGATGCCTTGGATCTCAATGACCTTCGGGACACCACCGGTTCCCAAGTCGGCCAGACGAGGTAGGACAACCTCAAGGTCGGCGAAGAGCGATAAGAGAAAGAAGCCAGTGGCCGGGGTTATCGATTCAGGCGGCGCCACCATGTCATCGAGTACGACGAGCTCGACCACGCCTGCTTCGGACGCCGAAGGGTCGCCCAGGAAGATCGACCGAAGTTCGGTCGACGATCCCCCGAACAATTCCGGCCAGTCACCGTCGAACCGTTGGTCCATCAGCACCTCAAGACCGAGACCATCGCGCCAAAAGGTCAAACTGGCTTCGACGTCACGCGTGCCGATCGCCGTGTGATGAATCCTGGCCAACGCCCCCACCTCCGAGCAAGAGCTTAGACTCTGGACTTGCAGTTCGACCTTGGACGGGCCGCTCGTCTTGGCCTCTTGGGTGCCGTGACGACTGTAACGACCTACGCGATCTGACCGAACTGCGTGAGAAGGGGAAGTCATGAACTCGCCATCAGCTCTGGTCATCGGAGGCGCGTCAGGGATTGGTGCGGCTGTCGTCACGCGCTACCACGATATGGATATCCCAGTCGCCGTCTGGGACGTCGTCGGCGACGGCAACATCGAGTGCGACATTTCTGAGCCCTCCCAAATTGACGCCGCGCTCGAAGACACTTTGGCCGCCCACGGCCTGCCCCACTGGGTCACCATCACGGCCGGTGTGGGGCATTCAGGACTCCTCCTCGACACCACGCCTGAAGAATGGGACCGGGTCATGGGCATCAATGTGCGTGGACCCTGGCTGTGCATGCGGGCCATTGCGGCCCACATGATTAAGGCCAACCAACCCGGATCGATCATCGCCACCTCGAGTGTCAGCGCACACCTGGTTGATCGCAACATGGGCACGTACTGCGCTTCCAAGGCCGCCCTCAGCATGACCATCAAAGTGGCCGCTGCCGAATGGGGTCCACATGCCATCCGGGTCAACGGCATTGGTCCCGGCGTGACCAAGACCCCCATGTTGGGTGGCACGCCCGACAACTCCCCATGGCTTTCGAGCGTCGCCCAACGAACGGCTCTGCAACGCTTGGGGGAGGCCGACGATATTGCGGAAGCCGTCATCGCTCTGCACCAGATGGGCTGGGTCACGGGCCAAGTGATCGACTGCGACGGCGGTCTCTCCCTGCAAAGTCCTATCGACTCCTATGGTGCCCACTCCAGATCGGAACGGCCGCCACGCTGAAACAACCCGAACCCGAGCTCCTTCACAGATACGCACCTGATCAGAGGCGCTACCGCACCGACGAAGCGCCGGCATGGCTCGATGAAATCGACCTGTCAGTGGGCGAGCAGCATCTGCGCATGGGAACGCGATCCCTGCCGGCCTCGGAGTGGCTCATGGGTGACGAGCACGCTGCGGAGGAAATTGCCCTTCGGCGACGACTCATTACCGAGCAACGCGAACTCGTCTTTGCCTGCACATCCCGGGCCGAATCAGCCGCCATGGAGGCCGCTGAGCTGATCGCCGGGGCAGTCGGTGATCTTGGCGAAGGCGACCACCCGCTCATTCAGGCGGGAGGACAGGTGCAGGAAGACTTGTGTCTGGTCGTACAACACGACGGAGCCTGGCATCTGGAAGGTGCGGTGCTGTGCTTCCCGAGTCTGTGGGTGCTGGACGAGAAAATGGGCCGTCCGATGAAGATGGTGCACGAGCCGGTGGCCCACTACGCCGAAGAGCTCTCACCCCGCGTCGATACGTTCTTCGATCGTTTGGCGCCTGATCGGTTGGTCTGGCGTCGGAATCTCTCCATCTGGCCTGTGCTGTGGCTCTGGGCTCCCCGCTCGACTTTCGGACAGGATTTCGACCAGCCCCCATCGGATATGTGGATCCGCAGTGAGCGTCAGACGCTGCGAAGGCTGCCTCGGACGGGTGCCATTCTCTTCACCATCCGAGTCCAGGTGACTCCGATCACTGTCCTCATCGGTCGCCCCGACCGAGCTCGTGATTTGGTGACGTGGCTACGTTCACCAGCGGGGGCGGAGCGACGCCAACAACTAGGCGACGCGTCGGATGGCTTGCTTTCATGGCTCCAGGAGATTGCTGCCCCCGGGTGAACCGTTAGCTGGTCGGCACTCGCAAACCGTCGCACACGATGGCCAGCATTTCGCACGGAGGCACTTCCTTGTGGTGGTCTCCAGCCATGCAAGTGGCACTGACGAGCGACATAACGAGCGATTCAGAGACGTCACTTCGAACGGCCCCTGACTCTTGAGCTGCACGCAGGAGTTGGCCCATGGCGTC
The DNA here is from genome assembly GCA_963730785.1 of uncultured Acidimicrobiaceae bacterium. Lineage (GTDB taxonomy): Bacteria > Actinomycetota > Acidimicrobiia > Acidimicrobiales > RAAP-2 > Bog-473. Next base: position 209,531 of record CAVSTF010000003.1, on the reverse strand, counting down.
TTCCATTTCCAGCTTGACGTCACCAACTACTTCGTCGAGTTCGATACCCGCTCCAATGAGTGCCTGAATCAAGTCGCGCTTCGAAGTGCTGGCTTCGACGATGTGATCAAGAAAGCCATAAAAGGCTGCTCCAGGATCTTCGGACTGCAGCCGGCAGCGGGCCTCAGCGATGAGTTCACCGAATCGCTCCAGCAGGATGGCCTCGAAGAGTTTTTCCTTGTTGGGAAAGTGGCGGTACACCGTGCCAACCCCAACGCCGGCCTTCTCGGCGATGACGTCAATGGGGACGGAGATTCCTTCGGCGGCAAAGACGGTTTCCGCCGCTTCAAGCACTCGGGCCCGATTCCTCAGGGCATCGGCGCGCAGGGGCCGGGTCTCGTCTGCGGCAGGGTCATCACAGGTCTTCAGCTTCGGCACCACAAATATCCTACTCCCCCCATTGACAAACGGAACCTAAGTTCCGTATAGTCTAAGTGGAACCAATACTCCGATTGTATGTGAGTTCCGGCCACAAAGCCAGAACTTTGTGGTTGGAAATCGGAGTTTGGCCCGCACACGACACGTATTCAGGAGACCGATGACCGCCACCCTTGACCAGCCAGATCTCAATCTGGAACTATCCGAGCCCCAAGATCCCAAGCGCTTTCGAGCCCTGGCCGTAATTGCGGTCGCCCAGTTGATGGTGGTGTTGGACGCCTCCGTGGTGGTCATCGCCCTGCCCTCGGCCCAGCGGTCGCTGCACATTTCCACCGCCAATCGGCAGTGGATGCTCACCGCCTACACCCTGGCCTTCGCTGGCCTCCTCCTCCTTGGTGGCCGCATTGCCGACTACCTGGGTCGCAAGCGCATGTTCATCATCAGCCTCATCGGCTTCGCCGGCGCGTCAGCGCTGGGCGGGCTGGCTCCCAATGCGGCCATGCTCTTCAGCGCCCGGGCACTTCAGGGTGCCTTTGCTGCCGTCATGGCTCCAGCGGCCCTCTCACTGCTCACCGTCGCCTTTACCGATGCGAAGGAGCGAGCCCGTGCGTTCGCCGTCTACGGCGGCATCGCCGGCGGTGGCGCTGCCATTGGACTCATCCTCGGTGGCGCACTCACCCAGTACGCCTCATGGCGTTGGACGCTGCTCATCAACGTGCCGATTGCCATTGCCGCGGCCGTTTTCGCCACCCGCCTGGTGACCGAAAGCCGCAGCCCCGTTCGACACGGCTACGACATTCCGGGCGCCATCACGGTGACCGGCGGGCTGCTGGCGCTGGTGTACGGATTCACCAAGGCCGGTAGCGATGGTTGGTCGTCGTCGACCACTCTCATCTTCATTGCCGTGGCGGTGGTCCTTCTCGGGTCATTCGTGGTTATTGAGCAGAAAGCGGCCCACCCCCTGCTTCCGATGCGCATCATTTTGGAGCGCAGTCGAGGTGGCGCGTTCTTGAGTTCGCTGTTGGTCGGTGTTGCCATGCTGGGGACCTTTCTCTCACTGACCTATTACTTCCAGGGCTCGCTGCACTATTCGGCCATGAAGAGCGGGTTCGCCTTCGTGCCGTTCTCGGTGGGCATTATCACCGGGGCCACCTTGGCCAGTCGTTTCCTGCCCCGGTTTGGACCCAGGGCAGTCATGATCGGTGGTCTGGGTCTGGCCGCAGTGGGTCTGGCCTGGTTCAGCACCCTGACCCTCGGTTCCAGCTACGTCAGCATTGTGCTGCCGGCTGAAGTCATCGTGAGTCTGGGCATGGGTCTGTCATTCGTGTCCATGAGCAGCACTTCGCTGTTCGGTATCAAGGACGAGGATGCCGGCGTGGCCAGCGCTTTGGTGAACTCCACACAGCAGACCGGAAGTTCGCTCGGTGCGGCATTGATCAACACCATTGCCACCTCAGCCACGGTTACCTACGTGGCCGCTCACGGGCACTCGTCAGCTGCATTGGCCGCGGGCGCTGTCCATGGGTACACGACGGCCTTTGTCTTCGCCGCCATCGTGTTGGCCTGCGCGGCAGCGGTGGCCTTCACTCTGGTTCGCACACCAAAGGAAGCGGCGAACGAGCAGCCTCACTTGGTGGCCATCTAAGGGCTATCGATGGTGCGGGTCGGAGTGATCCCAGTCAGCGAGGAGGGTACGCAGTGCGGTCAACAGCAGCAGTGGTTGATCAAGCATGGCGTGGTGCCCCGCCTCGGGAATTTCAATGACTGGGGTCACCCGACCCAACCGTTCGTACATGGACTGACCGATATCGGGGGTCACCAACCCGCACTCGGAGCGCAGCAGCGCGAGGCGGCAGTTCACTTCGGACAGATACGGCGCGGCAATGGAACGAATACCGCCCCCGAACTGCTCGAAAATGCCCCGGTCGAACTTCCACTGCCACCCACCATCGACCGGCTTGAGTGATCGTCGGGCCACCTCGTCAATGACGTAGTCGAGATAGTGGTCCTGGGGCGGCACGGTCCGAAAGTGGCGCACCGCATCCTCGAGATCGACATAGGTGCGGGGTTGGCCGAAAGCCTCCCTCAAGCGATAGGCCGTGATTTCCGGATCGGTGTCGGCTACCGGTGAATCGCACACGATGACGCCCTCAACATCGGGCCCATGCAGCGCGGCAGTGGCGATCGTGACGAAGCCACCCATGCTGTGCCCAATGATGACCGGACGGCCATTGAGGCCACCGGCGGCGGCCACCGCCACCACCTCGTCGGTCCACTGTTCGATGTCGTAGATATCCCGGTGCTGACTATCGCCATGGCCCGAAAGGTCGATCACCAACACCCTGAACTCATGAGCGAAGGTGGCGGCCAGAGGTGCCCACCAGTGGGCATGCGCACCACCACCGTGAACGAAGACCAGACCCCGCCGTCCGGGCTGGCCGAAGGCGAGATAGTGAATAGAGGCACCAGCGACCTCGACGTATTCGTCGGTGAAGGGGACCGCAAGTGCCCTCGCGAACCAGCCTGGTCGCTCGATAGTGCTCGACATCGGCTGCTCGCTAATCCCTGTTAGTCGCTGATGACTTCGATGGCGTACTCCGGGCAGTTGGCGATGGCCAAACGTGCTTTTTCCTCGAGTTCCGGGGGTACTTCATCCACGATGACTGACGCTTGTCCGTAGTCGTCGACATCGAAGATCTCGGGCGCCAAGCCGTAACACCGGGCATGGCCCTGACATTTGTCGGAATCAACTCTGATTTTCATGGGAACACCACCGGGAGAATTCGAGGGCCACGGACTTGACCGCCGGCCCACAGAATGTCACGACCTTCCGCCAAGGAAAACTCCGGGATGCGCTGCAACCATTCCTCCAACGCCACCTGGAGTTCCATGCGGGCCAAGTTCGAACCGGCACACCGGTGAATGCCCGACCCAAAAGCAACGTGGCGGTTGTGGGCGCGATCCAGTTGTACCTCGTCCGGATTCTCGAAAGCGTCGGGGTCGCGATTGGCCCCCGGGAAGTTCATGAGCACCTTGTCCCCTTCCTTCATGGGACAGCCCTTGAACTCAATGTCACCCGTGACGAGGCGGGCCATGGTCACCGGCGAATAGGCCCGAAGCAGCTCCTCAATTGCGGTAGGCATCAGCTCGGGCTCCGCCACCAGACGCTTGCGGTCATCAGGGTGGGTCGCCAGGTGCCAAATGGACGAACCAATGGCGCTCCAGGTGGTGTCGACCCCGGCGATGAGAACGAGCGCCGCAATGCCCAAAATGATGCTCTCTTCCAGCGGCTTGCCGTCGACCTCGGTCTGGAGCAATTCGCTGAGCAAGTCTTCTCCAGGATGGCTGCGTCGATGCTCGACCTGGGACACGAAGTATTCGAGAAGTGCAAGCGCCCCATGTTGCCGACGTTCGGGGTCATCAGCGAATTCCAGAATTTCCCGCACCCACAAAGTGAAGTCGTCGGACATCTCGCTAGAGACACCCAGGATGTGGGCGATCACCCGAACCGGGATTTGCTGTGCATAATCTGCCGCCGCATCGGCCGATCCTGTCGTCGCGAATCCGTCGAGCAATCCTTTACATAGATCTCGCGTCATCGGGATGTAGCTCTCGACCCGACGGTGGGAAAACCACGGAAGCAGCAGCCGCCGAGTCCACGTGTGCAGGGGTGGATCGGCGGAAATGGGTGGCAGCCCGTATTCGAGGTCGGGACCATCGATCTCGTTCTCGACACCGTCCTCCTCGTCCTCGAGCCCAGGAATGACGGCCACTCGCAGCGAGCTGAAGTGCTCAATGTCATGAGCGATCTCGGTGACGTCGTCATAGCGGGTGGGCAGCCAGCTGCTGACTCGGCGATCAGTGTGGGCAATGGGACAAGTTGACCGGAGGTCGTCCCAAATGCTGAAAGGGTCGTCCAGGTAACGCTGGTCCAGAACGTCGAAGTCGGTCGTCCAGTCGGTGACCGGTGCCGTGTGTGCCATGGAACCCCCTGTGATCTGAGCCGAACGTGGTTCGCCCCTGTTCTGATCATTTTACCGGCTTCTCCAGTGCCCACCCATTCCTACGGCCCTCACAGGCCTTCGGCAGGGTTTCCACATATCCCCGGCGCATCGTGTGTCAGTGGAGCACCGCGCTCCGCAGCACACGACATTTGGAGATGGGCAGCATGGATATAGACGCCTCACTCACCGACCCCAACACCCCAATAGCCACCCTCCCCACGCCATCTCGATCCTCTCGCTGGCGCTGGTCAAAGACCAGGAACGCCGCCCTCTGCGGCAGCGCCCTCATGGGTGCGTTGGCCTTCGGCGGTGCCGCTGGGGCGGCTACCCCGCATACCGGCACTCCTCCAGCCACCCACGGCAACCGGCCGCCCGGTGGCAAGGGCGCCCGGCCCACGACCGGCGGGAAAATCACGGCGCTCTCGGGCGACGACATCACCATCACCACCCGTGGCTCCACCACTGAGACGATCACCTATACCTCGACCACCACGTTCAAGACGATGTCAGGCACCACTACTGCGGCCGATCTAAAGGTCGGGGAGTTCGTCTCGGTACAGGGCACAAAGGCATCGAGCGGGGACGTGACAGCCACCGCCATCATGATCGGCACGGGTCCGCCCGGTAGTCGCGGCGGCAAACCGGGACAAGGCGGCCCTCCGAAGGGCGGGATGCGGCCCGGCGGATAGCTCTAGAAACCCAGGGCCTAGCTACCGGTGAAGTGTGGCGGGCGCCGCTCTGCCGTAGCCGCCACGCCTTCGGCAAAGTCGGTCGTCACCCGCAGGCGCTCCTGTTCGGCACATTCGCGCGCGAGGGCCAGCTCCACCGACTCCAGACGACCTAGCCGCAGGGTGCTCCGAATTGAGCGCACGGCCAATGGACCGGACTCGGCAATGGCGTTGGCCCGGCGCAGCGCCGCCGGCAGCAGTTCTTCCTCGTCCACCAACTCATCACACACGCCAATAGCAAAGGCTTCGGTGCCGCCAATGCGTCGTCCGGTATAGAGCAGGTCAGCTGCATGCTGCGGCCCGGCCACCAATGGCAGCGTGACTGAGAGGGCAAAGCCGTGGTGAAAAGCCAAGCGGGCAAAGTTGGCACTAAATCGACTGGCGGGCGTGGCCACCCGGAAATCGGCCGAGAGCGCGAGACCGAAACCCCCGCCAACTGCCGCACCCTGCACGGCCGCGATGACCGGCAATGGCGCCGCGAACAGTCGGATCGCCTGGCCGTACAGCGCGGCAATGTCTTGGCCGGCATTGCCGGCGAAATCCAGACCGGCGCAGAAATTTCGACCCTCCGAGGCCAACACGATGGCCCGACACCAACCATTCGAACTCAGCTCTTCGTACGCGTCAGCCAGGGCAGCCAACAGTTCGGTATCGAAGAAGTTGTTGGGCGGTCGGCACAATCGGACCACTGCGACATAGTCACCATCCCGGGCAATGGCAATATCGCTCATGTTGACTCCTCCGTCAGACTTCGCCAGTAGATCACTGCGTCTTCCCCATCAACTGCTGCGGGGACTCTTCCAATCTCTGCAAAGCCCAGGCGCTCGTACATCGCACGCGCCGGATTCGAAGCAAAGACCAGGTTGAACTGCATGGCGTCGAAACCACTTTGGCGCGCTGACCCAAACGAGTGTTCCACCATCAGTCGACCAATGCCCTGGCCGCGCTGGGCTGCAGTCACGAAGTAGCCGGCGTTGGCAATATGGGCGCCCCGACCGACGAAATTCGGCTTCAGGTAGTACGCCCCGGCAAACTTCGATTGCAACGTGGCCACCCAGACGCCCGACGAATGATCGATCCAATAGTCATCGAACTCGGGCCGTATCAGTGGAGGGGCCTGAGGAAATCCTTCAAGTGCATCCACGATGTCGGCGAAGGCAGTGAAAATCTCATCGTGATCTTCGGTCGTCGCCGGCCGGATGTCTATCGTCATGGCGCGACCCGGTGTGCGAGGTTCACCCGGTCTTGATTGCGGTGTTGCCGAAGCCGACCGTCCCCACGCCCGACCGGACCGCCTCAATGGGGTCGCGCAGATCGTCGATGTAGCCCAGGGCATAGGCGCCGCGGTCATACCCCATCAGTCGCAACAGATCGATGGGCAGCGTCTCGGCCACTTCGCGGGGCACCGAGAGGTACTGGTTTTCTTCTTGGCGCAGCCAGGCCACGTTGTAGGTGATGTTCAGCCCGATCCGCGGCGTCTCGGTGCGGTTGGCCCCACCTCCGTGGTACACGCTGCCCGAATAGAAGAGGGCGGAGCCACGCTCCATCTCCGCCGGTTCAGTATCGGACGGCTGATACACGACCCCGTCTTCGGCGTGATTGCTGCCGACAACGATTCGGGTTGCCCCATTCTCCTCAGTGAAATCGGTCATGGCCCAAATGGTGTTGCACTGGACTTCATAGCCCTTGGGAAACGGAAAGAAATCAAAGGCCCACTGATCGCGGTGGATCGGCTGGGCTCCCTGCCCGCCACCAATGGCGATGGCCTGAGTCAGATGTAATTGGTAGTTGGTCGCGTGTCCGAGAAAGAGGCCGGTGGCGCCCAACGCCGTGGGATGTTGAATCAGTTCCCGGCTCGCCGGCGAACGGGCAATGAGGGACCCGGTCCGGCGGGTATTGGTGCCACTGAAGTCATCGGGCCCGGTCGGCGTGACCGCCAGATACGGCTCAAGCTCGGTGGCAATCCGATCCATGAGTTCGGCTGGGGCCAGGCGGTCGACGATCGCGGCTCCTTCGGATGCAACGATCGCTGCCACCTCTTCTGGAGTGGCGTTAGAAGGGAGGTGTTGGACGGGCACTTCGAAATCATCTCACGGCGGCGGCGGCGTGGACCAGGGGGCCGGCAGTTCAGCCCCGAAATTCGGACATCGGTGAGCTCTCGCCAGCGCAGCCGTTCATGACCGCTTGACCCCGTACCCCGGTACGGCGCATACCCTCGGATCATGGATTCACGAACCATTGGGCAGCTCGCCGCTGCGGCAGGCGTCAACGTCGAGACCATCCGCTACTACGAGCGACGAGGACTGCTCCGCCAGCCTCCTCGACCTCGCAGCGGGGACGGCTATCGCCGCTACAGCGATGACGACCTCTCCCGCCTCCTCTTGGTGGCCCGGGCCAAGCGCCTGGGCTTCACTCTGTCGGAAGTTGCCGCCCTGATCGGTCCCGCCACCGACGGCGCCACCCCACCGATCCTCGAGTTGGCCCAGTCGAAAATGGACGACCTCCGTCGTCAACAGGCTGCATTGGTAGCCACCCAGGAGCGCCTGGCGCGACTGATCGACGTCTGCGCCGACCCCGACAACGAGGACTGCACTGCCCTTCGGGTCGCGACGTGAATTACGTGAGATAGTCGGAGAGTTCTTGCAGCAGGCGGGCCCGACTTCGCGACCCAACTAGGCGACCGACCAGCACGCCTTCGTTGAAGATCAACATGGTGGGCACACTCATAACGTTGAACCGGCGCGCCAGCTCAGTCTGCTCGTCGGAGTTGATCTGGTACACCCGAAGGCGGTCGGCATAGTCGTCGGCGATCGAATGAAGTACCGGGCCGAGCACCTTGCACGGTGGGCACCATTCGGCCCAGAACTCCACCAGCACCGGCACCGACTGGGTCAGCACCACCTCATCAAACGTTGCGGCCGACAGCTCCAAAGTTCCATTGGTCATTGCGTTCACGTCTCCCTTGTTCGTTTGAGAGCACGGTAAAGCCCGTACCTACCTCCGGAGTCAAGAGGAAACGCGGGTCACGTCGACACCGTAGGCGTCCCCGTCGGCAAAATCAGGAATGGTGAACGTGATCGTGCCCTTGTTCGCTCCTGCTGGAGCCACGGCCACCGGGATCGACTGGGTTGTGGGCGCACCGGCTCCGAACTCGGGCAACGTGCCCGCAATGCGGCTCAAGACCACAGTGGCTGCGCCCGAACTCCAGGGAACGGTCATGGCAACGTTCACCTCAGTCGCGGGTGCGTTGGCGGCGTCAAGAAAACCCCAGGGACACAGGAACAGGTTTTGCATACAACCCACCCCCCGACCAATGAGACCCACGACTGTGTTGTTCTTGCTGTTGTACGAGCCGAGCGCGGCGACGGTGTCGCTGCTGGAATTGGTAGCCACCATGTTTCCCGACATCGAGGCATATACCAACCGATCAAAGAAGTCTGGCAACGGTGTGGTGCCATCCGGGAGAAGCAATCCATCGAGATCGGGCAGGAAGCAGTCGCCGTCCCAACAAGATCGACTGGCCAGCGTTACCCCGGCATTGGTCAGTGCAGCCAGGTATTCGACGTCCCAGCCAGGAATCTTCTGCACTTCCGGCGCGCCATATTCGTCAATGATGATCTGCGGCTGGCCCAATGATGGGTGTTGCGCCAGTAGTGCACGCGCTTCGTTCACGTCACTAATGATGTTGGCCGGCGAGAGCGTGTCGTTTTCCGGGTTTGGTCCTGCGTTGTCGCTGATCTCGTGCCAGGTCAACGCGGCCAACTGAATGTTGTTGGCGGCGGCAAACGACAAGAAGGTGGCCATGTCGAACCCGTGGTATCCGGACCCCCACTGTCCGGGGTAGTCGGTCCAGAAAGGTAGGTCGGGGCCAACCACTTTGGCTGCCGGATCGGCCGCCTTGATGGCCCGGTAGGCCACTTGGAATTCCTGCAGCAGCAACTGCGGCGTCTCGGAGCCGAAACTGTTTGGGCCTAGGTCGGCGTTGTCGCCACCCGGCTCGTTGTAGACCTCCCAGTAGTCAACCTGGTGCCCGCTGGCCTCCATGTTTTTCACCGTGGTGGTGATGAAACTCGAATACACGGACCAGTTCGTCCAGGGTAGGGGTGGCGCATTGTTGTAGGCGTTCAGCCATTCGGCACCCAGGTTGACCATCGTCTTGGCTCCGTCGGCCTTGGCCACGTTGAAACTCGACCAGTCGTAGGTGGTCGGACTCGAGGAGAATTGGCGCGCCCCGGAACAAGCTCATCCCAAGCGAAGTGCCATCGGACTGATCGTTTCCGAACGAATACAGCGAATCAAGCACTCCGGAATAGGCGTTGTTGGCTGGAGCGATCGATTGAGTGGCGTTGAAGTTGACGCAGGCGGCGACGGGGCACCCCGTCGACAACGTGATTGGGGCCGACGTCACGCCCGTGCCCAGCCCAGAGGGGGCAGTCGAGATGACATTGGCCTGATAGGTGTCGCCGAACCCCAGACCGCGCAGGGTGACCGTGGTGCACGAGCCGCAGGCGACCTGGGTTGCTGACTCGAGCGTGGTGTTCACTACCTGCTTCAGCTGGACCACCGCCCCGGTGCTCGCCGCGCCGCCCACCGGGTTCTTCCAGCTCACGACGACATCGGGCAGCGCGCCAGCCTGCCGGACCGTTACGTCAGTGGGTGCTCCGGGACGCTGACCAGCCGGGGCTACCACGGGAAAATTCAACGGAACCGTGGCCTGGGCCGAAGCCGATGAGGTGGCCGGATCCAATCCGGGCAGCGCGCCCCCGAGCAAAGAGTCCAGGACAGGTCCCAGCCCGCTACCAGAAAGCGAGCCGGCGGACGCTGGAGCTGATGCAGCCAAGGTGGGAACGACCACTGCGGCCAGGGCACTCAGAGCGAACATGACCTTGGCCAGGCGACCAATCTGGAGTCGAGCTGACGAACGACGCGCTGGCCTGCGCATTTCCGGCGGGCGGTTTCGGGTGCGCATGTGATCTCCCGGCCTGGCTCAGTGCGGAAAGGGACGTTTTCTCTGCCAAGAGAACACTCCCGACGGTCGAAGCTTACGCGAGTGCTCCCGAGACCGGTCAAGGCAGCGCAGCGCACAATTCATGGTCCGGCAATCTTCTGGACCAATGGCGTTGGCACCATGGCCCGGTGGAAATGGACACCGCCTGGCGCGACGGAGGGCACGTCATCGTCTGTGGCCTCAAGGGTGTCGGCCTCCGCACGGTGGAGCAACTCCACTTGAGTGACATCCCGGTTGTGGTAGTCGACGACGAGCCGGACAAACGGTTGGCGGCCCTGGTCGAGAGCTGGGGCGTACCGCATATCCGACAGAGCGCCCAGTTGGGAGGTGGCCTGCTGGAAGCTGGCATCGAAAATGCCCGGGCGGTTATCTGTGTCGATGACAACGAGGTCCTGACCCTCGAGACCGCCTTGCGGGTCCACGACTTACGCCCCGATGTCCGGATTGTGGTCCAAATGGCCAACCCTTCGGTGGGTCGCGAACTCGGGCGAGTCACCGGCGCCGGCAGCGTGCTCGACACGGCCCGATTGGCGGCGCCGTCGTTCGTCGAGGCGTGCTTGGGCCGACCATGGCATGAACTGAATTTGGGTGGCGTGAAGTTTGTGGTCGTCGAGACCGAGATCAACGCATCGGCTGATCAACACGACACCTTGCGCGGCCATTTCGGACATCTGGTACCCGTCGCCGTGATGCCGGGAGACGGTTCGCCAATGGCCCTTTGTCCGGGTCGGGATCATCCGGCCTCTCCGGGCGATCGGGCCGCTGTGCTCGGGACCGTCGACGATCTCATACGAGGCGGCATCGACCCCGACTTTGAAAAGAGCACGACCCAAGGGTCGTTGGCTCGGCTCGTTCGCTGGCGGCGCCGTCTTCGAGGTGCCTGGGAGAACAGCAGCAAACCATTCCTCCTGGTGCTGGCCGGCCTGCTGGCATTGCTCGTGGCGTCGACCGTCATCCTGCATTTCAGCTATCGAATGACGCCCGCCCACGGACACATGTCCCTGCTGAACTCGCTCTACTTCACGGTCGAGACGGTGGCCACGGTCGGGTTTGGTGACTTCTCGTTTGCCGCCCAGAGCCCGGCTCTACGGATTTTCGCCATCCTCCTCATTGTGCTCGGCGTGTCGCTCGTCTCCACTGCCTTTGCCTTGTTCACCAACATTTTGGTCAGTCGCCGCATTGAGCAATCGCTCGGTCGCGGGAGAGTGCCCGGAATGTCGGGTCACATCGTGGTCATCGGGCTCGGCGCCGTCGGTGTCAGTGTGATGGAAGAGCTGGTGGCGCTCGGACAGCGGGTCGTGGTGGTGGAACGAGACGAACGCAACCGCTACCTGGCCCGGGCCCGGGCCTTGGGCGTCCCGGTGGTCATCGCCGACTCCACCCAGTTCCAAACCCATAAGACGGTGAACCTGTCCGACGCCGCCGCGGTGGCCGTCTTGACCAGCTCCGACTTCACCAACATTGAGTCCGGGCTGGCGGTTCGAGAAACGTTGGGCGACCGTTGGGACGACGTACCGGTTGTCCTGCGGGTCTTCGATCGCAACCTGGCCCAAATGATGGAACGAAGCTTTGGCTTCCGCCATGTGCGGTCCACCTCCGAACTGGCCGCTCCTTGGTTCGTCGGCGCCGCCCTCGGCCTGGATGTGCTGAGCACCTTCTATGTCGATCAACAACCATTCCTCGTCGGACGGACGACCATTGCCCCCAACGGGGGTCTGCGGGGTCTGGCCATGCAGGACTTGTCAGCCAATACCCGGGTGGTGGCCATTCAGCGGGCGGACGCCCAGGGTCAGCTCGAACATCCACCCCGACGGGGCACCCGTTTCGCCGGGGGGGACGAGGCCTACATGTTGGGCCCCTATGACGAGCTGATTCGTGTCCTGCGCCGGGACCAGCAACCGGCTGCCGATGACCCGGTGGGACCAACCGCTTGACCTTTTTTCTCCCGTGTTGGACCCGTGGGGCCAGGTATCGGAGAATCAGGGGATGAGCGACCAATGGGTTGAGAGAGATGCCGCCGTCGTCTGGCACGGGTTCACCCAAATGTCGGTCTACGCCGACAATGCCCCACTGGTGGTCGACCGAGCCGAAGGACGCGAGCTGATCGATGTTGACGGCAAGCGCTACCTCGATGCCATCTCGTCTCTCTGGGTCAACACGCTGGGCCATTGCGTACCCGAGCTCAACGCCGCCCTGGTCGAGCAGGCCGGCAAAGTCGCCCACTCCACCATGCTCGGCAACGGGAACACAGTGGTGGTCGAGTTGGCCGAGGCCCTGGCCCAGGTGGTGCCGGTCGACGACCCGCATTTCCTGTTCGCCGCTGATGGAGCGGTGGCGGTCGAGCAAGCGCTGAAGATCGCCTTTCAGTACTGGATCAACCGCGGCGTGACGGAGCGAACTGCCTTCCTCGCATTGGGTGACGCCTACCACGGCGACACCATCGGATCGCTCTCGCTGGGCGACGGCGGTGTCTTCAGCGCCGCCTTTGCACCGTTGTGTTTCCCGGTCGTGCGCACCCCCGGCTACGCCGATCCCGGCTGGACCGATAAGGCGATCGCCGCCATAGAGGCCAACGCCGAGACGTTGGCTGCCGTGGTGATTGAGCCCTTGGTGCAGGGAGCGTCGGGCATGTTGTGTGCACAAGCCGATGATGTTCGCCGGTTGGGTGCGGCCTGCCGCACCGCCGGCGTCTTGCTCATCTGCGACGAGGTGGCCACCGGCTTCGGTCGGACCGGAACCCTGTTCGCCTCGGAGCAGTGCGGCATACGGCCCGACCTCATGTGCGTCGGCAAGGGCATCACCGGTGGCTACCTGGCCATGTCGGCCACCGTTGCCTCGGGCGAGGTCTTCGATGCGTTCCTCGGTCCCGATCTCAGTCCACAGACCTTCTTTCACGGCCACTCCTACGGCGGCAACGCCCTGGCGGCGGCCGTGGCGCTCGAACACCTGCGGCTCATTGACGCCGGGGACGTGCTGGCCAATGTCCAAGCTCGCAGCGCCCAACTGGCCGCACTCTTGGCCGAGCGCATCGCGGTTCGTCCGGAAGTGGCCGAAGTACGCCAGCGCGGCCTGATGGTCGGTGTCGAGTTAGCCCCTCCCGGGCCGGGTCTGCGCTGGGGACGCCAGGCCTGCGCCGGCGCCGTCCGGCGTGGCGTCCTCCTGCGGCCGCTGGGCGATGTGGTGGTGATCATGCCGCCGCTGACCACGACGGCGGAGGAGATCAGCCGCATTGTGCATGCGCTCGATGCCGCCTTGTCCGAACTCGTCGCGGAATGACACCATCCACCCCGGGCCACCGCGCCTGGGCTGACCGCACCCGAGCCCGTCTCGACCACGTCATCGACGGTGGCCGCTGGCGTGCCCCCAAGGAGTTCGACGCCCTCGGCCCTCACGGCACACTCAACCGGGAATCGGTGGTGTCATTCGCTTCCAACGACTACCTCGGGCTGAGCATGCACCCCACCGTGATTGCCGCCGCCCATGTCGCCTTGGATCGCTGGGGTACCGGAGCCGGTGCCTCACGACTGGTGACCGGCTCACGTCCCGTGCATGCTCAATTGGAGGAGGAGTTGGCGGCCTGGAAAGGCACCGAGGCCGCCGTCTGCTTCCCCACCGGCTTCGCCGCCAACCTCGGCACCATCAGCGTGCTCGGCGGCCCGGGCGTGCGCATCCTGTCCGACGAGTTGAACCACGCCAGCATCATTGAGGGCTGCCGGCTCTCCCGCTCCGACGTGGCTATCTACCGGCATGCCGACGTGGACCACCTCGCTGAACTCCTCGAAACATTTAGCCGGACCGCGACGCCGACGATGGTCATCACCGACACGGTCTTCTCCATGGATGGCGACATGGCCCCAGTGGAAGAGATTGCCCACTTGTGCCGTCGGCACGGCGCCATCCTCATGCTCGATGAAGCCCACGCCATCCTCGGCCCCCACCTCCCCGACGCGCTCATCAACGACCCCGACCTCATGCTGATTCGCATGGGCACGTTGTCCAAGGCGCTCGGCGCCATGGGTGGATTCGTGGCCGCCTCACGCGAGGTGGTCGACCTTCTCATCAACCTTGCTCGCTCCTACATCTTCACCACCGCGCTCACACCGGCCGACGCCGCGGCCGCCCTGGCGGCCCTGGGAATTGTCCGTTCGGCCGAGGGCGATGCGCTGATGGCCGACTTGAGCGCATTGGTGGCCCGTGTCGCCGGCCCCGATCACCCGAGTCCGATCGTTCCCGTGATCCTCGGCAGCGAAGCGAAGGCCATTGCCGCATCGGGCGAGTTGCTCAATGAAGGCTTGTGGGTACCCGCCATCCGACCGCCCACCGTGCCTCCCGGCACCAGTCGCCTACGCATCACATTGTCGGCGGCCCATACCGATGTTCAGGTGGATCACCTGGTCACCACGATCGACCACCTGGTCGGCGCACTGTCGACCCGTCAAGGCATCTGAACCGTGCGCCCCGAACGGTTGGTACTGGTAGCTGGCACCGGTACCGACATCGGCAAGACATGGGTGTCGGCCCATCTCCTGGCCACCCTTCGTGCGGCAGGGGTGACGGTGGCGGCCCGCAAGCTGGCCCAGTCGTTCGAACCCTCTGACGATCCGGCCGGACTCGATGCTGCCGTCCTCGGCCACGCCACCGGCGAGTCTGCGGAGACTGTCTGCCCAACCTCCCGCTGGTACGAGGTGGCCATGGCGCCACCCATGGCGGCCGAAGTCCTGGGCCGGCCAGCGTTCTCCGTGCCGGAGTTGTGCGCTGAACTGACGTGGCCGACCGATGCCGTCTCAGTCGGATTGGTCGAAAGCGCGGGCGGCGTCCGTTCCCCTCAGGCCGACGACGGTGACGTCATCACGCTGGTGGAACTGCTCCAACCTGACGTAGTGATCCTGGTGGCCGATGCGGGTTTGGGCACCATCAACTCGGTGCGGCTGTCGGTCGCCGCCCTGCAGACGACGTTACCTACCGGGGCCACGCTGGTGGTGCTCCTCAACCGCTACGACGCGACGGACGACCTCCACGTGAGGAATCGCCGTTGGTTGATGGAGCGGGACCAGCTCACCGTGCTGATCAGTCCCGACGAGATCAACACCCTGGCCTCACTCATTCAACGCTGAGGCAAAAGGCGCTTAAAGCTCCGGCCAGTTCTCGTAGCAGTTGAACATCCAGCGGATGCCGTACTTGTCGAGGCAGGTGCCCCAATAGGCACCCCAGGGCATGTCAGCCAACGGGCTCATCTCTTCGCTGCCCTCACCGAGCAGTCCAAAGAGCCGTTCGGTCTCGGCCTTGTCCTGCAACTCCAGATTGATAGTCGTGTTGTTGCCGACCCTGGTCTGGTGACCCATCGACTCGATCATGTCGGTCGCCATCAGGATGTGGCCGGCCAGGATGGGCACTTCGATGTGCATGACCATGTTCTTTTCGGCCTCGGTGACTTCCGGCATGCCCGGACCCCCAGGCATGTCGCCGATACGAACGATTGGTCCCAACAGTTCGGTGCCGAAGACGGAAGCGTAGAACTTGAAAGCCTCCTCGGCCTGGCCCATGAAGTTCAAATAGGTGCTGACCCGTTCCATGACATCTCCATTCCTGCGTAGGCGCTCCGCAGATTAGGCACATCTGCTCTGGGATGCACCTGGGTTCCGATCTTGACAGGATGACCCCATGCGATTCGCCATCACCCATCCCATGATCACGCATCCGTACGACCCCGAGCTGGTCTCCGGAGCGGGGATCATCGCCACCGCCAAGGCCGCCGAGGCGGCCGGATTTAGTGGTTTCGGGTTTACCGACCACCCGGCCCCGACCCAGCGCTGGCTCGAGGCTGGTGGACACGACGCCGTCGACCCCTTCGTCGCCATGGCGTTCGCCGCCGCACACACGACGACGTTGCGCCTGATTCCCAACATCGTGGTGCTCCCGTACCGAAACCCGTTCGTAGTCGCCAAAGCGGGAGCCACCCTCGACCTGCTCTCGGGCGGTCGATTCACGCTGGCCGTGGGCGCGGGCTACCTCAAGCGCGAATTCGCGGCCTTGGGCGTCGACTACGCCGAGCGCAATGAGATCTTCGACGAGTCGCTCGATGTCCTGAAGGCCATCTGGACCTCCGACGACGTGACGTACGAAGGTCGGCACTTCAGCGCCAAGGGCATCACGGCCCATCCACGACCGGTGAGCGACCCCCACCCGCCGATCTGGATCGGTGGCAACTCGGGCACAGCGCGCCAACGGGCCGTCGACCGCGGCAATGGCTGGTGCCCCTTCCTTGCGCCCACCGGTCTGGCCGGCACCGCCAGCACGGCAGCGCTGGACACCATGGAGACGCTGGCCGCGTCCATTGCCGACCTGCACCAACGATCGGAGAAGGCCGGGCGTGATCCGGCGACGCTGGACATTGCCTTTGCGGGCTACATGGGTGGCTCACCCGGCAGTCCCGACTTCAACGCCGACGCCCACCTGGAACATCTGGCCCAGCTCTCCGCGTTGGGAGTGACCTGGGTTCAGGTCGGACTTCCCGGCACCAGCCTCGCCCGCGCCCTTGAGGCAGCCGAGCAGTACGGCCAGGCGATCATCGCCAAGGCATGACGTCAACGCGCTAGCGGCGGGTCTCCTGCCGGCGCAGCCGAGCCAGGGTGATCAGGATGGCGACCATCCAGATGGCGACTAGAACCAGCGGGAACCACTTGTCGTCAATGAGAAAGACGAAGGCCAACGCAGCCGAGAGGACTAACAGGAGCTTCCATTGCCAACGGGGGCGATGCACGCTCAGCGGTAGGTCGGCGGTTGTTTCCCGAACGACTCGGGCACGTTGACTGGGAAGTTGCCGATCTGTGGATACATGATGCCGGTGTTGAGGGCGCCAGACCGGGTCATGTCGAGCGACTCCCAAATGGCGCGCACCGTGCCCTGAATGGCCTTCGGATTTCGGCGGGCAATGGACAGGGCGATCTCGCGGGCCCGGGTCCGCAGCTCGTCCCGGGTGGTTACCTCGGTCACCAGACCCAGCCGGAGTGCCGTCGCGGCCGTGATGCGCTCTTCGTTGCCCATGAGGGCCCAGCGCAACACGTCGCCCAGTGGCACTCCTCGATGGAGCATGCCGATGGGCTCAAGGGACGAGACGATACCCACCGTGGCGTGCGGGTCGAAAAACTCGGCATCGTCGGAGCAGATGATGATGTCGGCCTCGTTCAAGAAGTACTGCGCCCCGCCGGCGCATAGTCCGTGCACGGCGACGATGAGCGGCTTCCACACCCGATGACGATGTTTGGGTGAAAGCGTGTCGCCCGGGTCGAAATAGTTCCAGGCATTCTCCCGAGTGAACCAGGTCCCGCCGCCCTTGATGTCGACGCCGGTGCTGAAGGCCCGATCGCCGTTGGCCTGCAGGACGACGGAATGGATGTCATCGTCTTCCCGAATCGTGGTCCAGGCCCAGTCCATGTCCGCCGCCATGGCATCCGTGAAGGAATTAAGGGCTTCGGGCCGATCCAGCGTGATGGTGGCCACCTTGTCGGCCACTTCAAAGGTGATGGCTTCGAGTCCCATGACTTCCTCCCCGCGGGACTGACGGCCCGGCAGCGTGAGAATAGAGCACGACTCGCTCGACCAGCGGCCGTCCTAGGCCCGCAGTTCTCGCTTGAGCACCTTGCCCGACGGATTGCGAGGGAGCGCATCCAAAAACGTGACTGCCTTGGGCACCTTGAACTTGGCCAGCTGTGCGGCGCAATGCGCCGTCAACTCATCGGCCGTGGCCGACTGACCCGGTCGCAACACCACGAAGGCTACGGGGACCTCGCCCCAGCGCTCGTCCGTCCGGCCGACCACCGCCGCTTCGAGGACGGCTGGATGCTCGTACAGCACCCGCTCCACCTCGGAGCCAGCAATGTTCTCGCCCCCGGACACGATCATGTCCTTAAGTCGATCCACAATGAAGACGTAACCATCGTCATCTCGCACGCCGATGTCGCCGGTGTGAAACCAGCCACCGGCGAAAGCCCGCTCAGTGGCCTCGGGGTCGCGCCAATACCCCTTAAATACCTTCGGGCCGCGCAAGACGATTTCACCCCGGTCGCCCGCCGGCACGCTCATGCCTGATTCGTCCCAGATCTCGAGCTCGAGGTGCAGGCAGGGTCGGCCGACGCTGCCCAGTTTGCTCACGATGTGGTCGTGGTCCAGGAAGGTGTCGCCGGACACGGTCTCGGTGAGCCCATAGGCATCGGCGAACCAGGCCGAAGGGAATGTGCGGGCGATGCGTTCAATCAGCGGGATGGGCATCTTCTCGCCCCCGTTGATGATGACCCGAACTGATGAGAGGTCACGGGCCTCCACGTCAGGCAACGCCATGATGGCGTTGACCATGGCCGGCGCCAGCCACACCGTGGTCACACGTGATCGTTCGAGTTCGTCCACCACTGCAGCGGCGTCAAACGTCCGGTGGATGATGATGGTGGCCCCGGCGGCCAAGAGCGTGGTCGTCGTGAGATCCAGCGCGCCGACGTGGTAGAGCGGGCCGCAGGCCAGGCCCAGATCGGCTGACGTGAAGCCGAATTCGACCAGGTGGGCCAGGTTCTTCCAGGCCAGGTTGGCGTGGGTGAGCATCACGCCCTTGGGTCGGCCGGTGGTGCCCGAGGTGTACATCAGCCGATGGATGTCGTCGGGTTCGGCCCGCACCGGCGGGGGTGCCGAACCGCCCAATTCGAGATCAGTCAGCGCCATCCAGTCCGCCGCTTCGAGAGGCCCGATGGACACCTTGAGGACGGCGGGATCGAGTCCCTCGGTGGCTTGGTCGGCCAGGTCAACCAGTGCGGGATCGCAGACCAACACCCGAGCCTCGGCATGCTCCAAAATGAACCGAACTTCTGGCGCCGCCAAGCGCCAGTTGATGGGCATGACAATCGCACCCACGTAGTTGACGGCAAAGATGGTCTGCAGGAACTCGGGGCAGCTATAAGAGAGCAGACCAACCACGTCCCCTGGTCGGACACCCTGCTCGTGCAGGCCTGCGGCCAAGGCCGTGACCCGTTGAGCCATCTCCGCGTAGGTGATGACCTGGCCCTCAAAGATCGTTATCGGCCGGTCCGGGTGACGGCGGGCGTGATGAGCCAGGACCCCGAACCAGTTGATGTCAGCGCTCATGTCGCCTCCCCGTGGCCGAAAACCTACCGACCGGTCCAGAACTACTAGCGTCCCTGCCATGACTGCGGAGTCCAGCGCCACCGACTCCAAGCGCAGCCCCAAATGGGAACTGCGCCGGCAAGCCATCGTTGACACCTCGGCCCGAACCTTCGCCCGGCAGGGCTATCACGCCACCGGCATCATGGAGCTTTGTGCCGCCAACGACCTGGGCAAGGGCGCGCTGTACCACTACATCGGCTCCAAGGAAGAGCTCCTGGCCGCCATCCATGACCGGGTCATGGACGAAGTCATGCTGGGCGCCGACCGGGTGGCGGCAGCCGGAGGGAAACCGTCGGAGCAGTTGGCCATGTTGGGCGACGAACTGCTCGATGTCATCCATCGCTACCCCGATCACGTCTGGGTCTTCCTGCACGAGTTCCCTGCCCTCACCGGCGAGCGAGCCGAGCAATTCCGGATCCGACGGCAGGCCTACGAGCGACAGATCGAGGGGGTCCTGCGCGACGGCGTCGCCAGCGGCGAGTTCCGTGACATCGACCCTTGGCTGACGGCGCGGGCTTGGTTGGGCATGCACAACTACACCTACCTGTGGTTGAAGCCGGACGGCCGCCTGACGGCCCGATCGGTGGCCAAGCCCTTTGCCGACATCTTCATGCAAGGTCTGATGGCACCCGACGGTAAAGGGAACTGACACCGATCACGGCGCCGAGTACCCGCCATCGACTACCAGGGCGGACCCGGTGGTCCAACGGGACTCCTCCCCGGCCAGGTAGGCGTAAGCGCCGACGAGGTCGCCCGCCGTACCCAACCCGAGTGGGTGGCGATCGGCAATCGACTGCAGCGCCTCCTCGGGCAGGCCCTCATGGATGGCCGAACGGAAGGTGCCCGGGCAGATGCAATTGACCCGGATGCCGTCGCGGGCGTATTCCACCGCCGCCACCTTGGCCAGCTCGATCACTGCCGCCTTGCTGGCGCAATAGGGGGCCGAGTGCGACCATGCCGTCATGCCGGCCACCGAGGCCGTCAGGACGATGGAGCCGGAGTGCTGCGCCCGCATGACGCCAACGGCAGCCTGAATCCCGTGCACAGCGCCGAAGACATTGACCCGAAAGACCCGGTCCCATTCTTCGGTCGGGAGGTTGTGGATGCGGCCATTGGGGGCGAGAACGCCGGCATTGCTCACCAACACATCGAGCCGGCCGAAGCGGGTCACCGCCAGCTCGACCACGGCCGCCACATCGTCGAATTGGGTGACGTCGGCCGTGATGGTCGCCGTGGGCGACGATGACCCACTCACCGCGGCCACAGAACTGGCCAACGCAGCATCGGAAATATCGCTCATGACCAGCGCCGTATTCGGCTCGGCGGCCAATCGCCCGCAGATGGCGCTACCCAACGAACCGCCGGCTCCGATGACGGCGATGACCCGTCCTGGCGTGTCATCACTCATGCCGGCTGATTCCCCCATTCGCCTCTTGTTTGGACCGATCAGTACAGTACACAACCGTGCCCAAGCCTGAGCAAGTGGTTGAGCTAATGGAGATGCAGCGCCGCATGTTGGTGATCCGCGGCTTCGAAGAGCGGGTGTCCCGGCTCTATCGCGAGGGCCTGGTCCCCGGCTTCGTCCATCTCTCCATTGGCCAGGAGGCCTCGGCCGTGGGCGCCTGCTGGCCGCTACTGGCCGATGACGTCATCACCTCGACCCACCGCGGGCACGGGCATTGTCTGGCCAAGGGGCTGGAGCCGCTGGGCATGTTCGCCGAGCTCATGGCCAAAGACGGTGGGACCAATCGGGGCCGGGGCGGCTCCATGCACATCGCCGATCCGAAGCTCGGCATTTTTGGCGCCAACGGAATTGTGGCGGCGGGACTGCCGATCGCCGTCGGTGCGGCCACGGCGGCCCAACTGCGCGGCACCGACTCGGTGGCGGTGGCCTTCTTCGGGGATGGGGCCACGGCACAGGGCGCCTTCCACGAATCGCTGAACCTGGCCGCCGTCTGGCGTCTCCCCGTCGTGTTCTTCTGCGAGAACAACGGGTACTCGGAGTTTTCCCCGACGTCAGCGCAGCAGGCGGCGTCGCTCGAACAACGCTCGCTTGGCTACGCAGTGCCCTACTTCGCGGTGGACGGCAACGATGTGGTGGCCACGGCGACGACCATGAGCGACGCCCTCCAACACGTTCGGGCCGGCCAGGGACCGGTCGTGGTCGAAGCAGCGACCTACAGGTGGCACGGACACTACGAAGGCGACCCGCAGCGCTACCGCACGCCGGAAGAATTGACGGAGTGGCAAGGTCGCGACCCGTTGGTGCTGCACCGCCAACGGCTCATTGAGGCCGGCGTTCCTGAATCCGAGCTCATCGCACTCGAGGCCGCAGTGGATCAGCAGCTCGACCAAGCGGTGGCACAGGCATCCGCCATGACAGCCCCCGACACGTCAACCCTCTTCGACTTCGTCGTCCGGGAACGACCAGCTCCGGCCGAACCTGTTGCGCCGACCGGAGAACTCGGGGTGTGGCGCACCATGGACGCCATCACCAGTGCCCTCGAGTCGGCGCTGACCACCGATGAGCGCGTGTTCATCGCTGGGGTCGACGTGGGCGAAGGCGGCAATGTCTTCGGCCTGACCCGCGGCCTCCGAGAGCGCTTCGGTGAACGGGTCCGGGACACCCCGATATCGGAGACGGCTGTCGTGGGTGTGGCCGTCGGCGCCGCCATGGCCGGTATGCGTCCAGTGGTCGAAATCATGTACCTGGACTTCCTCGGCGTCTGCCTGGACCAACTCCTCAACCAGGCGGCCAAACTCCCCTTCATGACCGGCGGTGCGGCCGAGATGGCGCTGACCGTGCGAACCCAGTTCGGAGCCGGGCGTTCATCGGGCAGTCAACATTCGCAGAGCCTGGAGGCACTGCTAGCCCACATCCCAGGCCTGACCGTGGTGATGCCCTCGACGCCGGCCGACACCTACGGGCTCTTGCTCTCCGCCATTGAAGACCCCAACCCGGTGGTCTTCATTGAGAACCGATTGCTCTACGGCATGAAGGGACCGCAACCTCCGGCCGACTTCAGGATCCCCATCGGAAAGTCCGTCGTCGTGCGAGAAGGTTCGGACATCACCGTGGTCTCGGTCTCCCGCATGGTGCATGAAGCACTGGCGGCGGCCGATGAACTGGCCACCGAAGGGATCTCGGTGGAAGTGATCGACCTGCGCACCATCGCCCCACTCGACATGGAACCTGTCCTCGCGTCGGTGCACAAGACCAGTCGTTTGCTCATCGCCCATGAGGCCGTGGTGCCATTCGGCATCGGGGCCGAAGTGGCGGCCACCGTCGCCCGCGAGGCGTTCTGGGATCTCGATGCACCCATTGAGCGCATTGGGGCGGCTGCCACTCCACCGCCCTACGCGCCCGAACTGGAGCAGGCGTGGCTCCCCGACCGGCATCGGATCGCGGCAGCCATCCGCAAGCTGTCGGCCGTTTAAGTCGTCAACAGCCCAGGGCTCGGGCGATGACCAAGTGCTGTATTTCGTTGGTGCCCTCGCCGATCTCGAGCACCTTGGCGTCGCAATAGAAACGGGCCACCGGGGACTCAAGCATGTAGCCCAGACCACCGTGGATCTGCACCGCCTCCGATGCGGCCCACACGGCCAGGCGGCTCGCTTTCAGCTTGGCCATGGCCGCTTCCTTTAGAAACGGTTGCCCGGCGTCGCGTAGCGAGGCCGCTCGGTAGGTGAGCCAGCGTGCCGCCTCAAGTTCGGTGGCCATATCTGCCAGCTTGAACTGCACGGCCTGGAACGACGAGATGGGTTGGCCGAATTGCTTGCGCTCCCGGGCGTATTCGGTGGCCAGGTCGAGCACGGCCTGCGTCAGGCTGAGCGACAAGGCGGCAATGGAGATGCGGCCGACCTCGAGCGTGCGCAGGAACTGGCTCAGTCCCATGGCGGGATCGCCGACCAAATGTTCATCGGGGACCCAGACGTCATCGAAGAACAACGCCCGCGTATCCAGCCCTTTCCAGCCGATGCCGCGCATCTTCGGACCCATGGTGAAACCGGGCGTGTCCTTCTCGACCACGAAGCTGGCGTAGGAGCGACTGCCTTCGTCGGTACCGGTACGGGCCAACAGCGTCACCCCAAACGACATGTCGGTCCCAGCGTTGGAGATGAACGTCTTGGCCCCGTTGATCAGCCAGCCCCCGTCACGTTTCTCCGCCCGCGTGGTGATGCCTCGGGCATCCGATCCGGCATCGGGCTCGGTGAGACCGAACGCACCCAGCGCCCGACCTTCGGCCAATGGTCGGAGCCACCGCTCGCGCTGCTCGTCGGTGCCGAAAAGGAAGAGGGGTAACGAGCCGATGGTGACGTGGGCCTGCCAGGCCGCGGCCACCGATTGGTCGGCCAGGCCGATCTGCTCCATGGCAGCCACGAAGCCCACGGTGGTCATGCCGATGCCGCCCCATTCCTCCGGAATGAGCATGCCCAGCAGTCCGAGTTCACCCATCTCCCGGAGCAGATCGGTGGGGCAGCGTGCCTCTTCCCAGGCGGCCGGGGCTCGGATGGCGATCTCCTTCTGGGCGAAATCGCGGCTGAGGGCAACTAGTTCGAGCTCAGGCTCACTGAGCGAGAAGTCCATGCCGTCATCCTATGGACTGACCGGTACAAGGACCCGTACACTGACAGCGTGCCGACGGACCGGGTACCCGTGACGTTTCCTGAGTTCGACAATGCCGACGACGAACGGCGCCACCGCAAGCAACGCCTGGCCGCCGCCTTCCGGCTTTTCGGCAAGTTCGGCTTCGGCGAGGGAACGGCCGGCCACATCACCGCCCGAGACCCAGAACGCGCCGACCATTTCTGGGTCAACCCACTGGGCCTGGACTTCACCCAGATCCGGGTCAAAGACCTGATCCTGGTCAACCACGAGGGTGAAGTGGTCGAGGGAACCTGGCCGGTCAACAAGGCGGCCTTTGTCATTCACTCGCAGATCCACGCCGCCCGGCCCGACGTGATCTCGGCCGCCCATGCCCACTCGGTGCATGGCAAGGCATGGTCGACCCTGCGCCGGACGCTCGACCCACTAACCCAGGACGCCTGCGCCTTCTACGGCGACCACGCCCTCTTCGACGACTTCACCGGCGCCGTCTTCGATCTCGAAGAGGGGAAGCGCATCGCCCACGCGCTGGGCGACAACAAAGCCGCCATCCTGGCCAATCACGGCCTGCTGACCGTCGGTCGGACCGTCGACGCCGCCGCCTGGTGGTTCATCACCATGGAGCGCACCTGCCAGGCCCAGCTACTGGCCGAAGCGGCCGGCAACCCGGTGCTCATCGACCGAGATGTGGCCGAAGTGACGGCCCGCCAGACCGGCGGCAACCTGGCCGGCTGGTTCCAGTTCCAACCCCTCTACCAACGCATCGTGGCCCAGGAGCCGGACCTGCTCGAGGAGTAGTCCCTCAGCCCTCCGGTGGTGGCAAGTGGGCCAGAAAATTCCGGGACCACTGCAGCAGGTCGCGTGGGATGTAGGAATCCGTGACGTCGTTGATGGCGTCCCAGTGTTCGGCCACATCCTCAATGGACGCCTCGGTTCCGGGATGCACGTAACCGGGCGTCGAAGCCAGATAGACCCGGGCGAACCGACCAGCCCCCGCGGCGTACATCTCGCCGTTGACCGGGCACGACTCGTGAGCCAAGAAGGCCACCATCGGCGCCACTTGGTCCGGTGTCATTTCGGCCGCCCCGCCCTCGGCGGCCATGCGGGTCACCGCCGCCGGTGCGATCAGGTTCACCCTGATCCCCTGCTTGTAACCGGCCGTGGCCAGACTGCGGCGTAAGGCCGATGACGCCACCCTTGGCCGTGGCGTACGAAATGTTGGTCGGGAGCCCGAACACGCCACTCGAAGTGGTCATCACGATCCGGCCATATTCCTGAGCCAAAAAATGCGGCCAGGCGGCCCGGGCCGTGAGAAACGAACCGACCGTGTGTACGGCGAGATGCCGCTGCAGGTTGTCCTCGTCCGCCTCGGGAAAGCCGGCCCAGCGAATGATGCCGGCGTTATTGATCAGAATGTCCACGCGCCCGAAGTTGGTGATGGCCGCCTGTATGAGGACTTGGGCTCCGTCCTCGGTTGAGATGTCACTGCCTTCCGGAACTGCCGAACCCCCAGCGGCGATGATCTCCGCCGCCACCTCGGCGGCCGGCGCTTCGTCGGCCCCTGAACCACTCAGCGAACCGCCAAGGTCATTGACGACGACACTGGCGCCTCGCTGGGCCAGCAAGAGGGCGTATGCCTTCCCAATCCCCCGTCCCGCCCCGGTGACGACGGCCACGCGGCCATCAAAACGAAGCTGGTTCGGGTCCTGCTCGCTCAGGCCGGCACCCGGGACTTGAAGCCGAGCAGATTCCCAAGCGTGCCGCCGATCATGATGTCGCGCTCGTCGTCGGGAATCCCGGCGAACTGATCGGCGATCAGCTGACGGCTGCCCCGGAACGTCCCTTCCGCGTGGGGGTAGTCGTTACCCCACACGATGCTGGAAAGACCCGTGATGTGACGGCAGGCCACGGCGACGGGATCGTCCTGGAAAGAAATGTGGAACTGGCGCTGGACGTACTCACTCGGCTTGAGCGGGTAGGGCCACTTCTCGTTGAGTCGAAAGAGTTGTGCCATTTTGGTCTGCTCCGTGGCCGGCAGGTTCTCGTCCCAGTAGCCCAGCCACCAGTCGGGGTCCTGCCCAATGCCGGTGATCCAGCATTTGTCCATGGCGCCGACGAGTCCGGCCAACCAGTTGGCATTGAACTCGATCAAGGCGAAGTGGAGGTTGGGATAGCGCTCGGGCACGCCGCCACCGATGAGCTCGCACAACAATTGCTGCGGGACGATGGAGCTGTAGATCGCCTGGGTGACCATGCGCTTGGCCGCCGACTTCTCGGTCATCGGCTGGTTAACCTGCATGGCGGATTCCATCACGACCTTGAGCGTGGTCGACGTGGGGTCGTTGACCTTCACCCCACCGGTCTGGGTGTGGATGAAGACGTGGACACCGTTGGCCTGAGCGGCTTCCCACACCGGATCCAAGTCACGTGAGTAATACGGCAACGGCGGCGTCGCCGGCAAGAGGATTGCCCGGGATCCCTGGGCGGCCACCCGCTCAATCTCGACCACGGCCTCATCGATATCGGTGAGGGGGATCGGAGACGTCGGGACAAGACGGTCGAAGTAGGGCGTGAAGCGCTCGGCGATGTAGTCGTTGTAGACCCGGGCATGGGCCATCGAGAGCTCGTGGTCATCGGAGTACAAGCCGAAGAGCGACAGGTTGGGGTGCATGACACCGACGTCCACGCCGTCCTCGGCCAGGTCCTCAATGATCTGTTCCGGATTGCCCTCGGGCGTCCGCCCGCTGGTCTGGCGGTAACGAGAGATCGTCCAGCCCTCATAGCCCGGAGTGTGCAGGCGCCGGAAGACCCGGGCACCCCCTTCCACCAGGGGCTCGATCTCGAAATCCTCTTCCCACACGCCCGCGCTCCCGCAGGTGCTTGGGTAGGCGGGTGATGAAGAGGTCGGTGGGTTCGAGAATGTGCCCGTCAGCGGACACGACAAAGGGCTTTTCAGGCATATGTGGTCCCTTCCGTCGGCAACCCAAATGTAGACGCCAGCCTTTGCCGGCCGCCTTCGCGGAGAGTAGACCAACCGGTCGGTACATTGCAACGGTGGCAAGGGTCGAGGAGGCCAAAGAATGACGAAGCGCTGGCAGCAACGACCAGAGGGCTCGACCTGGGGCGATTGGGGGGACGACGACGAATTGGGCCGGATCAACCTGGTCACCCAGGACAAAGTCCTCGAGGGTATCCGCGAGGTCCAGGCGGGCATCAGCTTCTGCCTGAGCCTCCCGCTCGACTACCCGGGCGGCACGGCCTTAAATCAGCGCCGCCACCCGCCGGTGGTGTCCCCCACCGAGGACATGAACGGCGCTCCCTCCACCTTCTACAACGTCCACATGAGCGAGATGGAGGCCTTCGGCGATCCTAAATACGTCGACGTGTGGGCGGACGACGTGGTGACGCTGTCACTGCAGTACTCCACCCAGTGGGACTCACTGGCCCATGTGGGCGCCGAGTTCGACGCCGACGGTGACGGGCTGGACGAAGGTGTCTATTACAACGGCTACCGGGCCGGCATCGATCTCGTTGGGCCGAGCGACGATGCCCGAGGGGATGGGAGTGGCCACCGGGCGTTCGCCCATCATCTTGGTTTGGAGCACATGGCCCAACACGGCGTTCAGGGGCGCGGCGTCCTCATCGATTTGGAACGTCACTTCGGCTTGGAATGGCGTGGCGTCGATCGGTCCGCGTTGGAAGAGATCATGAAGGCCGACAACGTGGTGGTCGAACCGGGCGACATGCTGTTGCTCCACACCGGCTTCGCCACCAAGGTGCTCGAGTGGGAACGCAATCCCGACCCAGTGAAGATCCACACCACGGGCACGTACCTCGATGCTCGAGATCCGTCGTTGCTCGAATGGATTGCGGACTCCCAGATCTCAGCGCTGGTGGCCGATAACTACGCCGTGGAGGGTCTCCTGGGCAAGGATCGCGACGAGAGCCGGCATTCATTCCTGCCCATCCATCACCTTTGCCTCTTCAAGCTCGGCGTACCGCTGGGGGAGATGTGGTACCTGCATGAGCTGGCCATGTGGCTGCGGGAGCATGGGCGGAGTCGCTTCTTGTTGACCGCTCCCCCGCTGCGCATGCCCGGCGTCGTTGGTTCTCCAGTCACACCCGTGGCCACCGTGTGACGCTGCCGGTCGCCCTTCATGCCGCGGTGCTGGCTAGCAAGGCGTCGATTTGTAGGAAGACCATGCACATTCCCTCTTCGAATCCTGTGCCAAGTACTTCCTCCATTCCCGCTAACGAGTCGAAACGGGTGTGCATCGCCATTACTGCGCCTCCTCCTTGGCTCTCCTCAATGGTGATGATGAAGCCCGTCATCGAATTCCCATCGTTCGGACGGCCGTTTTCGTCGACGTCGGCATCGCGCAGCTCTAGGCGGCGAGGTGGGTCGGTAGCAATGACCTCCCAGGTGCTGTCGAAACGCTGGCCTTCGTCCCCGATCATGAAAAAGGTAATCCGTCCGCCAGCCGTCAACTCGTGCTCGACCACGGTCGCCGGGTAGCCAGGAGGCCCCCACCACAGCTCGAACTGGCGCGGGTCGGCCCACAATTGCCATACCCGTTCAACGGTGGCATCCAGATCCGCCGTGACCGTCATGGTCAGGGATTCGGGATTTTTCTCAACGCTTGTCACGCTCATTGCTTGCCTCCAGTGGTTCGCTTCTCGGTTGCCAAGAGGTCGTCGATCCGATTCACCCGCGCCCGCCACAGCTCCTCGATCCCGTCCAAGAGCACCCGGGCCTTCTCGACGGTGTCCAGGTCGGTTCGCACGAGTCGCTCGCGCCCCCGCTGCTCCTTTGTGATGAGCCCGGCGCTTTCGAGCACGGCGACATGCTTCTGCACGGCGGCAAAGCTCATCGGGTAGCGGTCCGCCAGCGCCGACACGCTGTATCTGCCCCCCACGGCGAGGGCGAGTATGTCGCGCCGCGTACTGTCGGCCAGGGCATGAAAAATGCGGTCAACCTCTGCGTCGGATATCTGATCTACAACCATCTGGTTGTATGTTAGTCAACAACGATGAAGCGCGCAAGATCCCAATACGGATCGAGAGCGGTGAAGCAAGTTGACCTCGAGCAGGGGCGATGCCCACCCTGCTCCAGCTAGTCGGTCGCTTCGCTCGACGCCGACAGGGTGAAGGAGTCGTAGTCCTTGGCCACCGTGTTGGCGATAACCGAGAACAACTTTGGTCGGCCACCTGAGTTCAACAGATACCGCCTCGGCTTGCCAGGGATGTTGGACCCGAAGAAATAGCTGTTCTCCCCGAAAGGGGAGGCGGCGGCACCCCGGTTGACCATGTTGGTCCATCTCTCCTCAGCGTGTTTCGTCACTTCGATACATGTAAAGCCATGATCCCGGGCGAACACCAAGAGATCAGTGATGAAGTCGACTTGATCGCCGTTGTAGCGCGGGTTGTTGCCCGATGCGGCATGGGGACCACCTGGAAAGAAGAGATTCGGGAAACCATGCGTCTGGACCCCGAGAAAGGTGGTCGGGCCGTCCGCCCAGTACTCCGATAGTGGCAACCCGTTGCGCCCACTGATGCCCATCCGGAACAAGGCACCGGTCCCGAAGTCGAAACCGGTGGCCCAAACGATGATGTCGAACTCCTGCAAGCCCTCACTTGTCTCGATGCCAGTCGGCGTCACCCGCACCATCGGCGTCTCTCGCAGGTCGACCAGCGACACATTGTCGCGATTGAACGTCTCGAAGTAGCCGGTCACAAAAGGTGGTCGCTTCTGACCAAAGAGATGGTCGCGTGGAATGAGTCGCTCGGCCGTATCGGGATCCTTGACCAGGCCGCGGATCTTGTCGGCGATGAAGGCGCTCCACTCGGCTAGAGCTTCCTGATTGAAAAGCAGGTCCGTGTAGTTACTGGTCAACTTGGTGAAACCCGGGCTGTTCCACATCAGTTCGTAGTAGCGCTGCCGCTCCTCGGCTGAGTCGTCAAAGGCGGCCCGGTCGTGCGTTCGGTGATGAAAGCCATGCACTGACGTGTTGAGGATTTGGCGCAACGACTCGAACTCGGCTCGCAGCTGGACCTGCTCCTCTTCGCTGATGGATCGGTTGTTCAAGGGAGTGCACCAGTTGGCCGTTCGTTGGTACACGGTAAGTGAGGCCACCTCGTCGGCGATCATCGGGACGACCTGCACGCCACTCGACGATGTGCCGACCACGGCCACCCGTTTGCCGGCGAAGTCGATTGGCTCGGACGGCCACTGCCCCGTGTGGTGCGACACGCCCTCGAAGTCATCTCGGCCCGGTACGTCGGGGAGGTATGGAATTGAGAGGACCCCGGTGGAGGCGATGAGAAAGCGGGCCCGCGTGATGCTTCCGTCGCTGGCGGCCACCGTCCATTGGCCGGCCTGGTCATCGAAATCGGCCGAAGTGACCCGTGCCCCAAATCGGATGTGGCGACGAAGGTCGAAGCGGTCGACCACGTGGTTGAGATAGCGCTCGGTCTCGGGTTGGGGAGCGAAGTGCTCCTGCCATTCCCACTCGTCAAATAGTTCCTCTGAGAAGAGGTAGCCGTAGGTATAGCTCTCCGAGTCGAACCGGGCCCCGGGGTAGCGATTCCAATACCAGGTACCTCCGACACCCTCGCCAGCCTCGAGCAGTAAGGCCGTGAATCCAGCCTGAAGCGCCCGATAGAGCTGATAGATGCCGGTGATCCCGGCGCCCACCACCAGGACTTCTACGTCAGCATCGGTCTTGGGAACGGGGGGCATAAATAAGGAAGGATAATATTTTGTACCGACTAGTACATTAGTCTATTGGCGTGCCGCATCGCAGGGGATCCGGCGCTTTCTAAGGACGTTCCATGGCCGACCATCCCACCTTCGCCGATGTCGTCGCGGGCGTCAGTACGGCGATTGCCGTCTATACCCATGCCCTCGACGACGGGCGCACCGACGACGTGGTGGCCGCCTACTGTGCGGATGGTTCGGTCGACATGCCCGGACTCGGACGCCACGAAGGACACGACGCGCTCCGTGCCGCCTACGCCCTGATCACCCCAAGGCAACCGCAGCGCCACCTGGTATCGAGCATCCATGTGATCCAGTGGGACGGGCAGGAAGCGCGGGCCACCAGCGACGTCGTCCTGCTCGTGAAGGGAGAGACACGCTGGACAGTGGCCGTCATGGGGCGCTACGACGATGTCCTGCACCGTGACGGTGATCGTTGGCTGTTCCACAGCCGTACGGCAGAGTTCACGGCCTGACAACGCCCGGAGGCGAGACGATGAGATTTGGCTTGGACATTGCACAGCAGCGGGTGCCGTGGGACGAAGTGGTTCGACGGGTGCGCCTGGCTGAGGAGTTCGGTTTCGACGGCGCCTGGGGTTTCGACCACTTTCAGCCCATGTACGGCGAAGGTCCTGGGGAGACATTCGAGGGCATGACTACCCTGGCTGCCCTGGCGGGAGCGACCTCACGCATCAGGCTCGGCTTACTGGTGACCGGCGTCACCTATCGCCACCCTTCGGTACTGGCCGCGGAGGCCCTCACCATCGATCACGCCTCACATGGTCGCCTCGAACTCGCATTGGGTTCGGCCTGGTTTGAAAAGGAACATCAGGAGTTGGGCATTCCCTTCCCATCAACCTCCGACCGATTCGACCTGCTCGAGGACACCCTCGAAATCATTACCCGCCTCTCCACCGGCGAGACGGTTTCCTATGAAGGCAAGCGTGTGTCACTCCACGACGCCCGCATGCAGCCGCTACCCGTGCAACGACCTCACCCACCCATTTGGGTCGGCGGCACGGGACCGAAACGCACGCTGCCCTTGGCGGCTCGCTTCGCCGATGTCTGGCATGGATTCGGCTCACCCAACTCCCTTCGGGAGGCGAATACTCGGCTAGATGAACTGGCTAGTGCAGCCGGACGCGACCCTTCAGCCATTCTGCGGGCGGGATCGCTCTCGTTGGACGACCTGGAGGCAACCAAGCGTCATGCCGAGAAATGGCGCGCCGCCGGCTACGGCTACCTCGTGTGCGGCTGGCCCGAAGGCGGCGAGTCACAGGTGGAGGCGTTCATCCGTGAGGTCGCTCCGGAATTCGCATGAGTCGCATTCCACCCATTCCGCCACGCGAGTGGTCAAAGGAAACGAGCGAAGCGCTGCTGGCCGCCTACCGCCCTTCCAACCCGCGACATCCGGTCTCGCCGCGCGATCCGGCTAGTCCGAAGGGACTGAACGCCATGGGCATCTTGGCGCATCACCCTGAGCTGACTGAAGCGTTCAACCACTTGATCAGTCATGCGTTGTATTTCACCACCATCACCCCGCGCCAGCGTGAGCTGCTGGTACTTCGAGTGGCCCATGTGCGCCAGGCACAGTACGAGTGGGGCCAACATGCCTACCTCGCTGGATTGGCCGGTCTGTCGCCGACTGAGATCGAACGGATTCGAAGTGGAGAAGGAACGGAAAGTTGGGACCCACTCGATGCTGCACTGTCGTCAGCCGCCGATGATCTGGTGGCCGACGCACGCATTGGCGATGACACGTACGCCGTGCTCTCAGGCCAACTCGATACGCAACAGATAATGGACGTTGTCTTCACGGTAGGGGCCTACGAAGTCTTCGCCATGGCGCTCCGTACCTTTGAGGTCGACCTCGATGATGACCTCACCCCCTATCTATAGGCGCCAATCACCTCAGGTGTTACGACCACCATTCACGCCGATGATCTGTCCCGTGATGTAGCTGGCTTCGTCGCCACAGAGAAATGAGCAGGTGGCCGCGATGTCCTCGGGCAGACCGGCACGGCGCACCGGAGTCCTTTTAATGGCGTCATCCATACCACCAGGCCCGAAGTCACCTCGTTCTTCGGACGCCCTCAGCATTGGCGTGTCGATAAAGCCGGGTGGAATGGCGTTGACCGTGATGCCCCGGAATCCCAACTCCAACGCCAGCGTCTTGGTCAGACCGTTGAGCCCCGACTTGGAGGCCACGTAGGGACCTAACAACGCTTGGCCGCTGTGGGTGCTCGAAGAGGAGATGTTGACGATTCGCCCCCAACGGGCCTCGATCATGTCGGGCATGACGGCTTGGCAGCAGTTGAACGGGCCGGTCAGATTGACCCGGAGCGTCTGCTCCCACATTTCAAGTGTGGTGTCGATGAACTTGCGGGAGACAGCGCCCATGCCGGCGTTATTGACCAGTATCGAGGGGCGTCCCAACTCCCGACGGACCTCGTCAACTGCCGCGAAGACCCGCTCACGATCGGCCACATCAACCACTAAGCCGATGGAGCGGCCCCCTTGGTCAACAATGGATTGGGCCGCTGCTTCGGCCGCTTCGCCGTTGAGATCGAAGACCGCCACCGGATGGCCGTCCGAGCCCAGCCGCTGGCTGATGGCCAGCCCGATGCCCGAGCCGCCGCCGGTCACGATGGCAACCCGATCCTCATGCCCGGTAGTGGTCACCGCGGTCAGGAGGTAGGACTGAACTCGAGGTGTAGCCGGCTCAGGCCGCGCAAGATATATGTCGGCACGTATTCGTAGTGCCGATCATCAGCCGCACCGTGATGCTCTTCGGAAATCTTGATGTCGCCCATACGTTCGAGGAGGCGCTCGATGCTGATGCGAGTCTCGGCCCGAGCCAACGGTCCACCGGGACAGGCATGTGGTCCGCGACCGAAGGCGAGGTGCTCCTTGGCGTTGGCTCGATCCATCACAAACACATTCGGATCCTCGAAGCGTCGAGGGTCACGACCGGCCGCACCGTTCAGGACCATAACCGTGGTTCCGGCCGGCACTTCGACCCCGCCCACCGTCGCCGCAGTGCGAGCGAGCCGGAAATCGCCTTTGACCGGGCTTTCGAAGCGAAGGCATTCCTCGACAAACTCGGGAAGACGGGCGTAGTCCTCACGCAGTCGCTGTTGAATGTCGGATCGTTCGCCGATGATCTGCAAAGCGGAACTGAGGAGCCGCACGGTGGTCTCTTGACCGGCCGAGAAAAGGTTGGCCGCAATGCGGACCACGTCGATGACCTCGGGCATGGATCCGTCGGGAAATGTGGCCATCGCCAGCCCGGTGATGACGTCCTCTTGCGGTTCTTTGCGACGCGCTTCTACGTACTTGGTGAACTGCTCGTAGAGAAATTCGAGCGGTGAGTGGCCCATGGCGATGGCGCCGGTGCTGCCCAGCCCCTGCTCTCGATTGCGGCGCCCGCTGCCTTGGAGTTCTTCGCGAAACCATTCGTGATCCTCTTCGGGCACACCGAGCAGATCGGCGATCACATACAGCGTGAATGGGCTGGCAAAGTCACGAATGAACTCGCACTGACCATTAGCGACGAACTCGTCGATCTGTCGATCGGCATGGCGCCACATGAAGTCTTCGTTCTCGCGCAGTCGCTTGGGCGTGATCAGCCGCATCAGCAACCCGCGATGGTCCTTGTGCTTGGGCGGGTCCATGGTGGTGATCTGGTCACCGAAGGGAAGATCGTCGCGGTACTCCGCAATGATGTCGCTGATGTCGTCGCCCTCGAGCGGCACCGGGAAGCCGGGAAAGGGTCCCGAGACCGAGTTGCAGGAGGAGAAGGTGGTGGCGTTGGCGTACACCGACACTGCTTCCTCGTAGCCGGTCACCATCATCACGCCGTGGCGGTCCTCTTTCTGGACCGGACACTGGCTGCGCAGGTGGTCGAAGTAGGGATACGGGTCACCGACCAGCTCGCTACCCCGGAAAAAGTCGATGTCGTCGAACTCCCCCATATGGGGTCTCCTCCCCGTGCCACTCAACGGTTGCGGTCCTATGCGAGAACCGCGTTCTCAACGGTGAGAGTACCACTGAAATTCTTCGACGGCGACGTCAAAATCAACTACTCAGAGGGTTTGGCGGGCCTCCAAGCGGCAGCCAGGAGCAGGGCACAGCCGGCCGCTCCACCACCCGCCGAAATGGCAAAGCCGGGCCAGCCCCACAGCGTGGTCAGGAAGTGCACGTGGTCGTCAATGCTCCATTCACCAGGGCCGATGGTGCCCACGACGACACCCAGAGCGGTCAGCGTCATGACGTACTCGTAACCTTCACCGGGCCGGAAGATGAAGAAGCCGTTCTTGCGGTGATTGGTGATCCAGGCCACCAACATGACCCCCACCACGCCGGCACCGGCCAGAGGCGTCAGCAGCCCGAGGAGGAGCAGTGCGCCCGACCCGATTTCGGTGATCGAGGCGAACCACGCGTGCACGATCCCGGGACGCATGCCGAGCGAATCAAACCACCGTCCAGTGCCGGCGATTTTGCCGCCGCCAAAGATGTGGTTGATGCCGTGGGCCAGAAAGACCGCGCCAAGCACGAACCGCGCAATGAGCAGTGCCAAGTCGAGTGACTGGGGGGTGAGACTGCCGAAGAGCAGGTGCACTGAATCTCCCAAATGTTCGCCCGCCTGAGGCGGCCAGCCCTTCGGCCGGTGCGCTCATCATGGACCATTTTCCCGAACCTGCACAGAAGCTCCACGGGAGAGCGGGCGACGTAGGTCCTGGCTGGAGACTTCACATGTGGGCGATGAAGTGGTTGAGAGTGACGTTTTCATCAATTGAGAGGTATATTTCCGAATTGAGATCCAGAATCCAGTCGGGGGGCTGAATTGTCGATGAGGAGCGTCGGAAAATCCGGAGCGACGAGCCTGGCTCGATCGCAAGGCCTGTTAATAGCGCTTGCGCTGGTCGGCGTTGCTCTCATGCTCTCAGCGTGCGGCAGCCGCCTCACCAATGGGGCGATCGCCACCGCCGCTCGGCATCCCATCATCTATCGAGACGCCCTGTCGGGAAGCTCGCAAGGAGGCGAGACCGCTCCAACTGGCACTGGCTCAACCAGTGGCGACGTAACGACGACAACGACCGCTGGGAGTGGATCTTCTGGTAGCGCCGCTACTCCCAACACCTCAGCGGGTAGCTCCACTTCACCGACCAGCCCGTCAGGCGGAGTGACCAGCGCTGGCGCACCCTCTGGCAGTTCCACAGGATCGGGCCCACCAACCGGATCAACGATCAACTTGGGCAACGTCGGAACGTATAGCGGTGTCATCGGAGCTGTGTTCTCCGGCGCTCAGCAATCATTGGAAGTGTGGCAGGCCTACGTGAACGCCCACGGTGGCCTGAACGGACACCCGGTGCACGTCTATTTCGAAGATGATCAGGGCGATCCATCCACGAGCGTTTCAGACGTGCAGCAGGAGGTGACGCAGGACCACGTGATTGCCTTCGTCGGCAACCTCGTTCCACTGACGGCGAGCGCCAGCATCTCCTACCTTCAGCAGCAGCACATCCCAGTGATCGGCGGTGACTCCGCCAGCAACATTTGGTGGCAGAGCCCCATCATGTTCCCTCAAGGGGGAAGCGACCTCGGATCCGACCAGGCCGTCTTCACCATCAAAGCCGCTGCGACGCGCGGTTACTCGAAAATGGGCGTGATGTATTGCGTGGAAGACCCGACCTGCTCCAACGGCATACAGAGTTTGATTGCCCCCGGTGGCGGGGCGCAGGCCGGCGTCACCAACGTCTATTCATCATCATTCAGCATCACCCAACCCGACTTCACCGCCAATTGCCTTGATGCCAAACAAGCCGGAGCGACTTTCATCTACTTCGCTGGGGATGGTGACAGCCTCAATCGAATGGCTAATAACTGCGCCCAGCAGGGATACAAACCGCTCTTCGTGGGAGACAGCATCGCCATTGCAGCCAATTTGGCTTCAAATCCGAACCTGACTGGGCTATTAGCCGGCCAAACGGACTTCCCGTGGGTGGACGGCTACACGCCAGCGCAAGCGCTGTATCAGCAAGCCGTCAAACAGTACGATCCCGGACTCGCAAATTCAGCCACCACGGCCGCCGAATGGACTGCCGGCATGCTCGCGGTCGCCGCATCAACCGATCTCACGGCGACGCCGACCACCGCAGAGTTCTTCCAGGGTCTTTGGAGCATTAAGAACAACGACCTGGGCGGACTGGCACCGCCGCTCACCTTCAATGCCAACGGCAACGCGACACCATCCAATTGCTTCTTCCTGATGACGCTGCAGAACGGACAATTCATCGACCCCTACAAGGGCGCCTCGCAATGCGTGTCCTGATGCCCGATGGCCGGCCGACGCGGGATTTGTTCGCTCAGTAGGCAGACCCAGCGACCGATTGCTCCTCTTTGGACACCGAGGTATGGTGTACCAAATATTCGTTCCGCAGGCCGAGCCGTCGGCTCAACGGTAGGAGGGCACCATGCAGATGGACGACATGATCCTGGTCTCCGTCGACGACCACATCGTCGAACCACCGGGCATGTTCGAGGGGCACATTCCGGACCGTTACAAGGACGACGTTCCCAAGGTGGTGACCAAGCCCGACGGGACCGACGCCTGGGTATTTGAGGGTCAAGAAGCCACCAATGTGGGGCTTAACGCGGTGGCTGGACGGCCGCCCGATGAATACGGCGCCGAACCCACCCGCTTCAGTGAGATGCGGCCGGGCTGCTTCGATATTCACGAGCGCATCCGAGACATGAACGCCAATGGGGTGCTCGCGTCACTCAACTTCCCCTCCTATCCGCAATTCTGCGGCCAGTACTTCGCCCGGGCGGCCGACAAGGACCTCGGGTTGGCTGTGTTGCGGGCCTACAACGACTGGCACGTCGACGAGTGGTGCGGCACCTACCCCGGCCGCATGATCCCTCTGGCGCTGCCACCCATTTGGGATGTGACCCAAATGGCTGAAGAAGTCCATCGAATGGCCAAGAAGGGTTGCCACGCCGTCACGTTTTCGGAGAATCCCGAAAAGCTTGGTTATCCATCCATTCATAGTGACCATTGGGATCCGTTCTGGAAAGCGTGCA
Organism: uncultured Acidimicrobiaceae bacterium; assembly: GCA_963730785.1. Classification (GTDB taxonomy): domain Bacteria; phylum Actinomycetota; class Acidimicrobiia; order Acidimicrobiales; family RAAP-2; genus Bog-473. The sequence continues at coordinate 171,757 of CAVSTF010000003.1, read as the reverse complement.
GCGAGGAGAACACCATCGTCTGTCTGCACATCGGCTCGTCATCGCAGGTCGTCATCACATCCATTGACGCACCGGTCGACACGCTCATCACGTTGCAGCCCATCAATATCGTGCAGGCGGCGGCGGACCTAGTGTGGTCACCGTTGCTCCGCAAATTCCCCGATTTGACCATTGCGCTGAGCGAGGGCGGGATCGGTTGGATCCCCTACTTCCTCGAGCGGGTAGACAGGGTCTACAAGCAGCACCGGGCCTGGACTCACCAGGACTTCGGCGACAGCCTGCCGAGCGAGATTTTCAAGGAACGGATCATCACCTGCTTTATTGACGATCCGTTTGGTGTTGAAAGCCGAGGCAAGCTAAACGTGGACATGATCACCTGGGAATGCGATTTCCCACACTCAGATTCTTCGTGGCCGCGCTCTCCCGAGCTCCTGGCCGAGTCTTTGGTGGATGTCCCCGACGACGAGATACGGAAAATGACCCACGAGAACGCGCTCCGGCTCTTCTCCTTTGATGCCTTCTCCCATGTTCCGGCGGCACAGGCCACGGTCGGCGCGTTGCGAGCTCAGGCCACCGAGGTCGACCTCGGGTACCGGTCGTCGTCCCGCCTCAAGAAAGTGGGGACCACGCCCGTCAGCGTGCTCAACCTGGTGGAGAGCTTGCCATCCACCTGACAAGCGCCATCCGAACTCAAGGGGATCCGAAGCTGTGTACAGATCTTCTCTTGGGGGTGGAGACGAGCCGAAATGATACCGGGAGGGGAGGATTGTGCTCAATGATCACAACGTAAGACATAGCGCAACGAAATCAGGCGTTCGCACCCGATGGTTCATCATGCGTCATCCATTTGTACTGGCCTTGGTCGCCGCCACAGGCCTCCTCACCGCTGCGGGGCCTGCCGGAGCGGCGGCTCCGTTGTCCGGCAATGGAAGTGCTGGAGCTGGTGCCATTGGATCGGCCAAATGCGGAACCGGATCATCTCCCGAAGACTCGATCCAAGGCCGGGTCCCGATTGCGGACCGAGAGGACGGAGCGAGTAAGAAGGGGAGTTCGTGCAACCTCGTCCTCATCGGAAAGTATCAAGGACAAGGAGCGTCTTGGGTTAGCCCCATGTATGGGCATTGCGCGTACATGTCGAGTGCTTTCCCGACTGACCTATTTGCAAAGAATCCGGGAGTACACGTCGTCAACGCATCGAATCCTGCAAATCCAGTCCTTACCGACACGCTCACGAGTCCGGCGATGGTCGGAGGCACCTGGGAATCGCTGAAAGTCAATGCCAAGCGCGGACTACTTGGAGGTGTAGCTGGCGGGCCGATCGTGGGCGTTGGCTACTTTTCCGTGTACGACATTTCAAAGGATTGTGCTCACCCAACGTTACTAAACTCCTTTGCGTCGACTCAGTTGACGATGCCTGCCAATGGTCTTGGTCACGAAGGCGGATGGGCGCCCGACGGCTTGACCTACTACTCAGCAGGGCTTGCGGCTGGGACCCTGACTGCCATTGACGTGAGTAATCCCTCCGATCCGAAGGTGATCTTCGAAGGCATTACCAACATCGCCAACCACGGATTCTCCATTAGCGACAATGGCGACTTTCTCTACATTTCGAGCATTGCTCCGGCTGGGATCGACATCTTCAATATCAGCCAGATTCAGAACCGAGTTCCCTTTCCCGAAATCAAATTCATGGGCTCGGTCACGTGGTCGGATGGGCTCGCTACTCAGATGTCGATTCCGATCACCGAGAACGGCGTGCCCTACTTAGTTGGGGTTGACGAGTTTGGTCTTGGTGGTGTTCGATTTATCAACATCAGCGATCCGGCGCATCCTTACGTAGTGTCCCAAATACGGCTGCAAATACAGCTGCCCGCAGCCCTCAAAGATCGCGAGGCCGACAACGATGGAAATGGTCTGTTCGACTATCAGTCGCACTATTGCACCACAGACCGAGAGAGCAATCCCACGGCGTTGGCCTGTGGTTATTTCGATTCGGGAATCCGGGTCTTTGACATCCGCAACATTCTCAAACCTACGGAGATCGCCTACTTCAATCCGCCCGCCCAGACCGGAAAGAACCTCCAACTCCCTGATTCAGAACATGCGATGGGGGCGGTCGCCCAGGCGCCGAGCATCTCCGACATCACCAGTGGTGATATCGATGGCGTGGAAGGCAAGCTGAAACAAGTTGTCGAGAATGGCCAGGTCCTCAACAGCCTGACGGCTGACTGGTGCTCATCTCCGCCAAGTTTCGAACCCAATGACCAGCTATGGGTGGTCTGCCAAGACAATGGCTTCTTGGCATTGAAGTTCACCAATGGTGTCTACCCGCCCCCATGAATCGCACCGAACGACAGATCGATAAGAACAAGCGAGACTTCCCAAGGACCCATCGTTGGCGCTACCGATTACTAGTGGTCCTGGTTACTGCTGGGTGCGTCAGTGCGGGTCTACTTTCCAGTTCGATTGGCTCCGGGACGGCCGTGGGATCATCGCCGATTCCAGGATCAGTTGACATCGGGTTTTGCCAGGCAATGATCATCCACCACCAACAGGCGGTGAGTATGGTCCAAGACATGGGCACTCGTGCCAGTAGCGACGTAGAATCGATCGCTCTTGGCATCGAGACGAACCAGCTAGAGGAGATCGGAAGGATGCAGGAAGCGCTTTCACTTTGGGGAGCGCCACCGGCGCCCACCGGTTCACTGATGGGTTGGATGGGAATGAAGATGGGCACCGTAAATGGTATGCCTGGGCTCGCTTCGCAAGCTCAACTCAACCAGCTCTCCGAGCTTTCGGGAAAGTCCCTGGACGTTCTCTTTCTCCAGCTCATGATTCGACACCACCAGGGTGGTGTCGAAATGGCTTCGTATGCAGCCTCACATGCAAAGCTCACGGCGATCCGATCGTTGGCCAGAGTCATGGTGGTAGATCAAGACCAGGAAATCACCCTCATGCGTACGCTGCTACAGCTGGACGGCGCAACACCCCTACCGTTCAACAGTTGAACCCCGATCTCCGATATCCACATTGCTGCTCTAGTTGACGCTTTTTACAGGGAGGACGCCCTGAAACCGCCCATGAGATGTTGCCCCCCGGATCAACGTGGGCCAAACCCCAACGATCCAACAGAAACTCCAATGCAAGAGATGCCCGATCGTATTCCACATGACCGCGGCATGGGTCCCCTAAAAATCGGTCACAAGCGCGTTCCCTACAACGGAATCCCTAGCTGTGAGCAGATCTGAGTGACTTCGTCGATGATCGAGTCGGGAACAATGAACGGCTCGGTGGCAGATACCTCGGCCAAATGGGCTTCGATCGCCTCCGCCGTGGGCAGTGTGCCTGGAGAAGCCCCCCAGCCTTCGCCGAGGCCGACGAAGACCCGGGCGAAGCGCCCTGCGCAGGCCGAGAAGTTCCGATGGGTGAAGGTACAGGCCCGACTCGCCAGATATGTGACCATGGGCACGACCAGTTCGGGCTCGATGGCTCGCAGGAACGGGATGGCGTCACCGAGTTCTTCCCGGTCACCGACGGTCTCGGTCACCATGCGGGAGTAGCCGAAGGGCAGAACGGTGTTGGCCAAGATGCCGTGTGGAGCGCCATCGATGGCGATGACATTGGCAAGTCCGACGATGCCCGCCTTGGCAGCCGCATAATGCGCTGAGTTGGGCTGTCCGAACAGTCCGGCTGAGGAGGCGATGAAGACAAAGCGGCCGCCCCCTTGCGCCTTCATGACCTTGTAGGCGGGCTGGCTCAGGTAAAAGCTGCCATTGAGGTGCACGTTGAGCATGCGCAGCCAATTTTCGACCGGAAGCTCATCGAAGGGAAGGGTGTCGAAAATTCCAGCATTGCTCACCACGGCGTCGAGCCGTCCGAAGGTCTCCGTTGCCCGCTCCACAATGGACAACCCACCCTCGACGTTATCCACGGAGTCGTACGAGGCGACCGCCACACCGCCCTGAGCGGTGATCTCGTTGACCACCTCGTCCGCCACGCCAGAGTCAGCGCCCTCTCCGTGCATTGAGACGCCGACGTCATTGACGACCACCGAGGCACCACGACGGGCCAGGTCCAGTGCATACAAGCGGCCGAGCCCACGACCAGCACCGGTCACGATGACGGATTGTCCGCTGAAATCAATTATGGCTTCGTCCGAAGAACCGGGCACTATGTAGGGAGCCCTCCAGCCCACTTGAGCATGGCGCCGGCGTCAACCCTGATCTGCTGGCCAGTGATGTAGCGGGCCTCGTCCGAGGCCAGAAACAGAACGAGGTTGGCGATGTCCTCGGGCTCCACATAGGGAATCGGCATGGCATGAAAGAAGGAGAAGGTCAGCTCGGCATCCTCGCGAGTGGGGTCTTCGAGATCTGGCCGGAACACCTTGTACATCTCCTTGTTATGGAGGAGATGGGTGTTGCAGTTCGTTGGATGGATGCAATTGACCCGAATGGAACGGTGCGCCAAATGAAGGGCCATCTGCTCGGTGTACTGCATCAGCGTCTGCTTCGACCACTGATATCCGGCACCGCCAGGACCGAATGCCGGGTGCGAGGTTGCGCCGGTAATCATGCCGGCCGTCGACCCGGTGAGGATGATGGACCCGTGGTCACCGACATGGCTGTGCGAAACGGCCACCGTGTGCATCACGCCGAGCAGATCGACGTCGGTGGCGTCCACAAAGTCTTGGGCGTCCGCCGGCGCTGGAGTCATGGGCATGATGCCTGCGTTGGCCACGACGATGTCGAGGCGGCCGAAGTCAGCCAGACCGGCATCGAGCGCCTCTCTCAGTTCGGACCGTTCGCGTACGTCTGCCTGTTGGGCAAAAATACGTCGACCAGTCTCTTTCACCAGCCGTTCGGTCTCGGCCAGATCCTCAGCCGAAGCAAGCGGATAACGGTTGGACGCGATGTCGTGACAGATATCGACGGCGATGATGTCCGCCCCCTCCTCCGCCATGCGGACGGCATGGGCCCGACCCTGGCCACGACCGGCACCGGTGATGAATGCCACTTTCCCTTCGAGTCTGCCTGCCATCGATGTACCTTCCTTCTTTCGTAATCGTTAGGGCCTGAAAGTTTTTCAGCCGAAAAGTACCGGGACCGAAGTCGGTGAGCGAAATACCTGGCCACGAATATGCGGGTCGTCGCCGGCCGGATCAAGATGCAAGTTCGGCAGACGGTCCAGCAGCAGATTGAGGGCGACCCGCATCTCCATCCGGGCCAAATGCAGACCGAGGCAGGCGTGCGGCCCGTGGCCGAATGAGATGTGCGGCTTGGGGTCTTCACGGAAAATGTCGAATCGATCGGGATCAGGAAACCGAGTCTCGTCCCGGTTGGCCGAGGCGAGCATGAGCATGACGGTTGACCCGGCCGGCACCGGCACACCGTTCACTTCGGTGTCCTTAGTGGCGATCCGCGTGATGTTCAACAGAGGCGTCTCGAGTCGCAGTGACTCCTCTATAGCCTGCGGGACCAGGTTGCGGTCGGCTCGGACAGCAGCAAGCTGATCGGGATTCGTCAGTAGCGTGAGTAGCAGGTTCCCCATGGAGCGATAGGTCGTTTCCACACCCGCCGGAAGGAGCAGCCGGATGAACGAATAGATCTCGTCATCACTGAGATGCTCGCCATCCAATTCAGCCTGGGCCAGGTCGCTGATGAGGTCCTCCTGCGGGTGGCGACGACGCTCAGCGAGGATGGGGGCCACATACTCCTCCACCTCCCGAGAGGCAACGATCGCCTTTTCCTGTTGGCTGAGGAAGCTCAGGATGGCGATCGACCAGCGCTGGAACTGCTTGTAGTCCTCCCTTGGGAGGCCCAGGAGACGCGCAATTATCTGGGTGGGATAGGGGAAGGTGAATTCCGGAACAAGGTCGGCCTGTCCTCGGTCTACGAATCGATCAATCAGCCCATTGGCAACTTGTTCGATGAGTTCGGATTCCCAGCGAGTCATGACCTTCTGACGGAACGCCGTCGATGCCAGGGCACGGTAGCGACGATGCTGGTCGCCGTCCATGCCGAGCATGATGTGCTCCCCCATCACCGGACCCATGATGAGGTCGATGATGTGTCCGGAAGAAAACGTCTCGCCGTCACGCAGCACCAGCGACACGTCGTCATAGCGGTAGAGGAAAAACACCGACGCCGCGTCCTCGTGAGGCATCAGGGACGAATCGAGGCATTGCACTGGGGTGTTCCGTCGAGTCTCGGCCAGCTCCGGGTACGGGTCCCTCATGTCGCCGGCAACCGAGTCGTCGAAGAGCCCGAACTCCTCCTCGGCATCCTCCGCATCGGTGCTGACGGCCATGCCCTTGTCCGCTTCGTCCGACGCTGCCACTGCTACCCCCTGGCTCGTGAACCAAATGTTCGTTCACCCGACCGTAGTGGGATGCCTTCGCCAGTGTCAATCAGGTTCGGCTCCGCCAATGACTTGCCCGACCCGGTGAAAGTGAAGATCATCCGACCCGTCAGGTCTACCCCTAAGGCGTGCTGCAGCGTCCTCCGTTGGCCGGTGCGACAACGTGGGGACGACCCGCTTGTCCGGTCTCCCATCCGCTCATGATCCCGCTCATGAAGGGACCAATCTGGCCCGACTTCTCGTACTCACCTTGGGGGTCGTACACCTTGGCCTCAGGAAAGGGGTACGGGCAGGCGACCGAAGTAGCAGCGCCGCTGGCCCGGATGATGGCGAAGGGTCCGCCGTACAGGCAGAGGTAACTGCCATTCAGGATGAGGAACATCATGGCGAACGAGCCCAGGGCCGGCCTGGTGCGGAAGAGTCGTGCGCGTTGCGCCAACTTCTCGGCCACCGTCCGTCCGGTGTCGTCTCGATAGAGCAGGACGCCGGCGGGAATCATGACGGTCGTGACGAGAATCGACTCCCATAGCAGGGGGAATTGATACGGCTTTCCAGTGAAGATGGACCCGAATGGGATCACCTGCGAGTAGATGTACATCTGGGTCCGCACCAGAGTGATCTCCAGGCACGCATCGAAGATGAAACCGATAACCAGGATCAGCCCGGCCAGGCAGAGAAGCGGATGACGCCAGACAGCAGATTCGGTGGACCGTCCCCGCTGAAGGCGCCGCAAGAGCCAAATGGCGGGAAAATAGGGTGCCAAATAGAACATCACATACCCGAGCACCACAAAGGGTTCGACAGTTGGCGAGACGGACACCAATCCCCAGGTCTCGGGCCAGTGCCACAGCTGCGGGTTGTAGACGGCATAGGGGGCCCAATTCACGATTGGGTCCTGCCACACAATGGATGTGCAGGCCAATGCCATCAACAGAACGGGGTGCTGGGGATACCGCTTCCAGAACACGACGAAGACAACGACGACCAGTGCCAGCACAACGACCGTGCCTGTCTGCTCGAGCCCAAGCCAGTGCGTCCATCCGAAGAGCGGCCGGTCGGGGCGGGGGGCGCCCCTCAGGGCAGCGTTCTTGATCCGAGCCGCCACCGCTCCGTGTCGCGCGTTGTGAGCGATGAACATGACGGCGATGATGAACGCACACGACAAGAGGGTCCGTAGGCCCGTTTTACGATCCTTGCTTTCGTGCGGCACACGTATCTCCGTGCGCTCCTGGGTCTGGGTCACCACGAACTAGGCGCCGAACTGTTCGACTAGACGCGAGACCCCAAATTCGGGCTCAAGCGTGCGTGCCACCAGGTAACCCGAACCCATCCAGCCACGGCGTGTCCACTTGCCGAAGGAAAGACGGGTGCCGGGCGCTCCTGCCGCGGCAGGGAGCATCTTCACTCGTTCGAGTGCCTCTTTGACGCCACGAGGCGACAGCGGGTGCGCATCGGCAAGCGCGTGCAGGAGCACGGTGGCCACATCTCGATTGACCACGGGTACGCAGTACTCGGGCCGCCGACCGCAGTGTGCCTTGTACTCGTCGAGGAAGGCCTGTCCAACCTGGTTCCGTTCGTCATACTGGTCAACTCCAGTCCAGCCCCGGATGGCATCCCACATGACCTGGTGGATCCACGCGTTCTGAAAGGCGGTTCCAAGGTAGCGAGGAGGGTCCCATCCAAGGTCAGTCAGCGCCCGGTTCACGTGGACCAGCCCGAACCCAAAACCGCAGTGGACGAAGGCCGGGACGTTGGCATCAAATAGCGCTCGAACCTGGCTGCTGACGTCCTGGGCGGTCTGAGGTATCCATTCCTCTGCCGCGATGCGAATGCCAACCCTCGAGCAGGCCTTTCGGAAGTTCCTTATGTAGGTCTCGCCCACCAGTGACTGTTCCACCAGTGCACCGACCTCGGAGTGTCCAGCCTTATCGACCAGATCGGCCCAGAAGATGGGTTCATCCGTAAGCGAACCCTGAGGAAGGGAAAATGTCCATTCGCCCAACCAGTCGTCACTTCCTGTGACGCTGATCGCCGGTACCTCAAATTGCCGCTCAATCGCCTCACGGGTGGGCACACAATTGTCAGTGATGTGTGGACCGAAGACGGCAAGGCAACCTTCGTCCACTAGTTCCCCATAGGCATCGATGACCGCTTTAACCGAACCCTTGGGCAGGCCTTCCACCTCTCGGTACACCAACTGGACCGGGCGGTCGAGGACGCCTTGGGCCAAGGCCTTGGCGAACACAATCTCGAAGGGTAAGGACAGGTCCCGGCGCGCATCCTCTGGATAACCGTCCGGAAGCTTGAAGTCCATCAGATACCCGATCCGAATCGGCTCAGCTGAGCTTTCGTACGACACGCCACCCCCTCTTGCCGACCCAACACAGGGAGGATCGGCGCGAAACCTGATATTTGTTCCGACCCTACCGGGGTGCCCCGCTGGGGTCAATCGCTGCCGGAATCGGAGAGATAGGCATCGAGCAGTTCGAACAGGCCGGCCGTGATGAGTGGGTCGTCGGTCAACGGTCCGGCTACCGCTGCGCGGGCGGCTTCGACGAGTGGCAGGCCTTCAGTGATCAGACGTCCAGCAGCAATCAACACCCGCGTGGAGGCGACCTCACGCAATCCCGATCGATCGAGCCGCCTGATGGCTTGGGCCAAATCCACCAACTGCGTGGCGGTGGATGAGTCGACGCCGGATTCGGTTGCCACCACCTTCTCCTCGATGTCCACCGGAGCGAAATCGAGCTCAATGGCCACCATCCGCTGGCGAGTCGAGTCCTTCAGATCCTTCATCACGCTTTGGTAGCCAGGGTTGTAGGAAACTACGAGGCAGAAATCATCCGCTGCACTCAGTGTCACGCCCAGCCGGTCGATCGGCAATTGGCGCCGGTGATCGGCCAATGGATGCAGTACCACCGTGGTGTCCTGGCGAGCCTCGACGATTTCGTCGAGGTAACAGATAGCGCCCTCGCGCACCGCTCGCGTCAACGGACCATCCACCCATTGTGTATCGCCGCCCTGTAACAGAAATCGGCCGACCAGGTCCGCCGTCGTCAGGTCGTCATGACAAGCCACCGTGATAAGTGGCCGTCCGAGATCATGAGCCATCGCCTCGACGAACCGTGTCTTGCCGCATCCGGTAGGCCCCTTGAGGAGCACGGAAAGACCCTGCCGACAGGCGGCCTTAAATACCCGCTCCTCGTTGCCAATCGGAAGATAGAAGGGTCGCTCTCCGCTCATGCGTTAGTCCTTTCAATACGAAGTCGCTCCAAAGAGCGGATACGTCGGCGCGAGTTCGCCCGCTGACGCGCTGCCAAACCCAGTGCATATGTGAAGAGCCTGCCGACTATGGGCGGTAGCTCTCTGGGGTCGTCAATGGCCGCATGGGCAGCGGTCCCAAAGACACGTCGCAAGGCAGCCGTATCTGTGCGTGCCCCAACGCTCAGGCAGAGACATCCGATTCCGAGGTTGCGGGCCTCGACGAGTGCACGCCTGGCGTCAGCCTCACCATAAGACCGTTCGTAGCCGTGGTCATAGGCAAATCCATCAGATATGACGATAAGCAATTGTCGAGCTGTCCCGGCTTCACGCTCCAATACAGCCGCACCGTGTCGGATGGCGGCACCAAGTCTGGTGTACGCACCGGGAGTCAATCCACTGAGTCGCCGTAGCGCTGCGTCATCAAAGGCCTCCTCAAACCGTTTCAACCGGAGGACGTGCACGGCGGATCGCCCTTGTGAACGAAACCCGTAGAGCGCGACTCGATCGCCCAGCCCATACAGCACACGCGTCAGCATCGTCGCCACCGCTCGCTGGACTTCGTGCACCGACGTCCCGTTAACGCCGGGATCACCAGCCGAACCGGAGACATCAAGCAGCACTAATGCCGACAGGTCACGTCGACGGCGACGAACATCGATATAGACGGCCTCGCTCGCGCTGGCGCCGACTCGCCGATCGACACTGGCTTCGACCGCGGCGTCAATGTCGACCTCGTCACCTTGGAACTGACGACGGCACCGTTCGAATTCCAGACCAATGTGGGTGAGGGCACGCCGCAGTTGGTGTACATCAGGCTCTATCAGGACGGCCCCGGACGCAGGGGGATCAGACTCGAACACCGAGCACCAGTCCGGTCTATAGCGGCGCTGCCCCTCGTCCCATTCGGGATAGGTGAACTCCCCCTTGCGTTGTGCATCCGCTCTGGCGCTTTCGAGGGTCGTTGCCCTGGATGGCATGACACGCCCTGAAGAGGAGGCGGGCCGGGCAAGAAGGCTGAAGTGGGTCGGCCCGTCGGCTCCAGGGTCCCCAGACCCCGAAGTCCGAACGTCGCCGAAGAGTCGTTTCAAAAGCTTCCCGAGGCCCCCACCTCCGCCGACAGGGCTGGAAAAAACATCAAACAAGTCGTCGTCGCCCTCATCGTCCAATTCCTCGATTTGGGCCGGTCGACCTTTTGTATCGGGCGTCTTCCCGTTGTCATCACCCCGGGGGGAATGCCTGTCAGTGGCGATTATCCGGCGCGGCTGAATGACGCCAAACGCAATCGGGGGAAGAGCGATGGTGGCTCGACTGCATGCAATGGCAAGCGATGTCGCTGGAGTCTCCGAGCTCTCGCGCTGTCGCCACGTCGATGAGGTCTCGGAACTGCTTCGGCACGAGTTCGCGCTGAGCCCACAAGGCGCGATGGGCCTCGACTGAGAGATATCGAAGGGCAAGTGCGGGTCGCCGGGACAGGGATTGGATCAAGTGAGGTTCGAGACTCCCAGCTCCCAGGAGGGCTGATTGCACGGCGACGGCAGTGCGCTGACTCTCCGGACTTGCGGCAGGATCGATGTACACGGTTGCGCCATCCGTCCATGCCGGTTCACCTATCCGGGCCGGAGCGACATCGACCGTCCGGCCGGCAATAGCGGAAGCAACGAGTCCGAACCGAGCTGGTCCCCAATGCACTGCATCGCTCGTGCGAACTACCGCTCCATACTCGCCTCGGTAATCCGCCACCACAGTTCAGGTAGCCGAACTGCCTGATACGCCGGCCACGGGGCGGACCAGGGCGCCGCGCAGCACGGTGTCGCGAGCGAGCGCATGAGCGCCGCGAGGCCCGGCTGTGTGAATCACACTGGGAGGCAGGAGTACAGCTTCGTAGACGCAGCGCGCCCTCAGGTCGGCAGTGGATCCATTGAGCACGAGTTCACCTGTCTTGGCCGTCTCGGTCAGCAGTCCTCGAATTTGGCGAAGTTGGTCCATGAACGACAACCCCAAATCTGCCGTACTGGGTGGCGACTGACGGAGCCACGCCAGCTGAATCCTGAACTCATCGCTAAAGCGGTCGACGACGTGGATGTTGCCCCAGATGAGCGCATCTAGCCGCTCCAACGGCGACGACGGGGCATGTAGGGCGGCATTCCACACGTCCGCCACCTTGTCTGCATACGAACCCATGATGGAGAACAGCAAATCGTCTTTCGATGCAAAGGCGCGATACACAGAGCCGATACTCAGCCCAGACGCGGCGGCGATATCGCGCATAGTGGTGGCCTCGTAGCCCCGGCGTCCGAACTCTTTCCTCGCGACAGCTCGGAGATGCCCGGATCGATCGTGATCATCGGACTCCTCGGCCCATCCCGTGATCACCGACTGCACCGCGGTGATCGCCGGCGAACGGTCAAGGGCGGCATTCGAGGGCGTAAGCCCGGCGAGGCCGTGGAGGGATATCCGTAGACGAAGTCCGGGGACTTCTTCAGCACCGGAACTCAGATGCGACACACCCACTCCGATATGCAACATGCTCTGGCATAGTCGATCAGCCAACAGCGACAGATCAATACCAGAACGAATCACGTCCGAGGAGCGGCCGAGTCGCAAGAGTTCGAGCATGGAAGACCCGATGGCAACGGGCACCCGTGCCGCCAGCTCGGTGAGCTCATTTCCGAGCACACTCGGAGGGTCATAAAGCGTCAGAAGGAGAGCGGCTCGATTGCGCACGCCACATGAGGCAACGGCCTGACCGAATTCCACGATCTGCCGCTCTATATCGTCACCAGCGTCCATTGAACGCGATGTCTTTAAGGCAGCTGCCGCGACACGCTCGAGTTCGTCCACAAAGGTGCGGACCAGCTCCAGGATGATGGACTCTTTCGACTCAAAGTGGTGGTAAAGGCTGCCCGGCAGAATGCCGCAGGCATCGGCTATCTCCTTTAGCGACGTTCGCAGGCCGGCCGAGGCGAACAGCGAGGCAGCCGTGTCAAGGATCTCAGCCCGGCGAACGCCGTCAGGTGCCATATGCCGGTGACTCAGCCTCACGCTGGCCGGACTTCGCCATCAATACTGCACACTCCATCTGTAGTGGTTGAGGTGAAAGTGAACTCACGGCGTCTTGGGCCTCGCTCTTGGTTGCTGGGGCGAACCAGTGAAGGCTACTGGACCTAACGCTTGTTTCCTAATGTTAGGGGGATGACCGGGTCGTCAGTCGAAGGCGTGTCGGGGCACGGTGACGGGCAGATCGAGGGAACTCAGGAGTCCGGGGGAAGCTTCCACCACAAAGGGCACGGCATTGACGACTCTCATGGCGGTCGCAGTCATGGCCGCCTCGCCGGCACCGTGGCCATCGGACGGCCCAAGGGTCAGTCGACATTCGATGGGAGGATCGCCGTCGATCTCAATGAGGTAGGTGGCGTCATTTTCGGAGCTCGGCCAGTCGGGTGCGACGTCGCGTGCCATACGAATGACGTGATCGACCACAATAACCTCCCGTTCCCCGATCATGCCTGAAGCAATGGTCCGGACGGCGCCGACGGTCCCGACGGGGACGGTGCCAAAGGCAACGTCGATTTCATGATCAGTGAGCTGGCGCTCCAGTCGCCCACGAATCTCGTCGAGCTTGACGCCGAGGCCGTTCGCAATGAGTTCGATCGGGGCCCGCCAAATCATCGGAATGATCCCTTCCAAGGCAATGAAGGGTTCGAAAGACAAGTCGCGCGCAAATCCAAGTCCATCCATCATCACGTCGGCTACCGGATAGTGGTCGTTCAGCGAGACTTCAGTCAATCGGATAGTCCTGATACTGCGGGACTGAGTGGCCAACAGGAGAGCCAGTCCATCGGATGCGAACCCGGGAAAAATCCCTGATGCATAGAGCGAGGAACCACCCAGCAGCGCTGCACTCGTGAGCCGCTCCCGGATCGCCCCATCGGCCGATGGCGGGTGCACCAGCTCCGTCGAAGTGGTTGTGACGACATTGATGCCAGCCGCCAGGAGTCGTTCATAGTCGGGCACGGCCCCGGCACCACGCTCGGGGCCGCTGGCGGCGTACACGACGCAGTCGGGCGCCAACGCGACTAGGGAGTCGACATCATTGGTCGCCCGCACACCGAGCGGTTCGATACCCACGAGCTCACCGGCGTCGCGTCCCACCTTTTCGAGCGCGTAGACCCACACTCCGACCAGCTCGAGGTCGGGTCGGCGGGCGATGGCTCGAATGGCGTTCGAGCCGACCCCGCCGGTCGACCAGACGACGACTCTGCGACGGGAAGTTGACATACGTACCTTTCGTCGTCGGATCAGTTGCCAGCGCGGACAACGGCCTGGGCGGCCCATTCAAGGTAGGACCAGGCAATTGCCGGCGGCAGCCCTCCGCACAGCGGGAGAAGCGGGAGGATTGTGCCGGCTCGAACCAGTTCAACTGCCTCCTCTATCAAGACCACCTGGTACGAAGGGTCGGTGCGGAGTTCATCAACGGTGGACGCAGTGCTAATGCTGGCCACCGAGGCCTCCCCGTGGCGGTACGACGCCGCCGTCATGGCGTCGTGGAGCAGGTAGCTCCCAATTTCGGCCCAGGCCCGTTCCACCTCATCGGTGACGAACATCACCGTCGCCGCGCCTGGGACCGGCAACTGCACGAACGCCGGCTCGTGGCCGGCCTCCCAGCACGCCCGCTGGTACGCCTCAATCAAACCAGGCGGGGAGGCCTGAGCGATGATCCCGAGGCCGAATCGACCGGCCCGTCGCGCTGCCGCCAGGCTCCCGCCACCAATGAACAACTGCGGGCCGCCACTGGTTGGCGACGGAGAGATCGGGGATCGACTCTCGGACGTCTCATTCTTGCCCCGCAGTAGTCCAATCAACGTCGCCAGGCGTTCATCGGCCATGCTGCCGCGGGATGCAAAGTCGAGCCCGAAGTGGTCGTACTCCTCCCGACGATGTCCGACGCCGAGCACGTAAGCCACCCTGCCCCGACTGATGATGTCGAGCACAGCCATGTCCTCGGCCAGACGAATCGGCTCGTACAGCGGCAGCACCGTGGCCGCCAGAAGGATGGGAAGGCACTCGGTTCGAGCCGCCATCGCTGCCGCCAGCAACATGGGCGACGGTAAATGACGGTCCTCGGTGGCATGGTGCTCAGATAACACCGCCACGACCGCGCCCCGCGACTCGGCCCAGGCGGCCATCTCAAGCGCCGTGGCATAGAGGTCCTCGATCGGTATCCCAGCCTCAGGTGCCCTCATGTCGAAGCGAAGCGTGAACACCAGCGCTAGTTGGCCCTCGGCAGACGAAGCACTCGCGATGTGATCGCGTGGATCCAGCGCGTCGGAATTAGGCGGCCGCCGTAGACCATGGCCACGGCGTCTGGACCGGCCGCGTGACGGGTGAATGACTTCGTATCCTCCAGGGCACGCTCCACCATGGGCGGAAACCGGTCTGGATTACGAGCGATCTTCAGCATTTTTTCACCCATTGACTCGAGTGGAGCATGGAGCGCGGCATACGGGCCGGATTCGTCTTTGTACGAACTCGTAAGTTCAAGGATGTCGGTCTTGAAGGTCCCGGTGACAAGCACACTGACGCCGAGGCCGAACGGCGTGATTTCCATCGACAACGACTCCGCCCATCGTTCGAGCGCGCTCTTGCTGGCCGCATACGCGCTCACCGCCGCCATGCCGCTTACCGCCACGTGGCTTGACACGACCACGATTCGGCCCCGACCTGCCTCCCGCATGCTGGAGAGAAGTCCCTTGGTCAGGCTGATGGGTCCGAAAAGATTGGTGGTAAATATCTGCCGCACCACCTCGATCGGCATTTCCTCGACCGCCCCAGCGCCGGCCAGTCCCGCGTTGTGTACGACTCCATCGGGAGCACCTACCGACTCAAGGATGTCGGCAATTGCGGATTGGATGGAGTCGGCATCCTCAAGATCAAGTCGGATCCCGACCAGCCTGCTGGGGTCATACGCCGCACCCAAATGTTCCTTCAAGCTCTGGAGACCGACCTCCGGATTCCTCATCGCAGCCAGGACGGTCCAACCCTTACGATGGAGGTAGGACGCTGTGGCCAACCCGAGTCCTCGGGAGGCGCCGGTGATGACGACGCTTGGCGACGGCGTCGTGTCCAAAGTCGTTGGATCAGTCACGGTGGTTCCTCCTATCGGGGTGCACTGGGAGGTACCCCCACCCACGCACGCTGGCCGTATGGGCCATTTTCCCTTGATCGACGTCGACCTCCCACGCCGGCCAACGTTGCAGGATCTCCTCCAGGGCGACCCTCCCCTCCAGGCGGGCCAAGGCAGCCCCTAAACAGAAGTGGAGCCCGAAGCCGAAAGCGAGATGGGATCCCTCATTGCGGTGGACATCAAACTGATCGGGATTTGTGAAATGGCGCTCATCCCGATTGGCCGCCCCGTTGAGAAGGAGCATTGTCGATCCCTCCGGCACGATCGTCCCGTGCACCTCCATATCTCGCTCCACGTACCGAGCTTGCACCGGTGACGGTGACTCGAGGCGAAGAATCTCCTCAATGGCATTCGGAATCAGCGGTGGGTTGTCCACCAGGAGGCGGCGCTGTTCCGGATTTTGCGCCAAGAGTTGCATGGTGAAGCCGATGAGACGCGTGGCCGTCTCATTGCCGGCGCCGGCCACCATGCTGGCGAAAATGACCACCTCGTCTCGAGTGAGCGAGCGGCGTGTGCCGTCCGGCTCCTCGACCTCGGCGTTGAGCAATTGGGTCATAAGGTCATCGGACGGATTCTGAGAACGCCACTCGACGTAGTCGGCCAGCACCGAGAGGACATCATTGATCGAAGACTTATCAATCTCTATCGGCGTTCCGTCGGTTGAAATTTGTTCGTCGGTTTGCTGCCGGTAGGCGAGAAGATCGGCCTCCGGAATGCCAAACAGGAAGCCGATGGTCCGCAGGGGTACTTCGACGCCCAATTCGCCGATGATGTCGAACTCGTCACGCCCAATCAACGCATCGAGTGCGCTGACGCAGTAGCTACGGACGAGAGGTTCAAGGTCGAGCATTTTCTTCGGCGTAAAGACTCGTGAGAGTAGAGCTCGATGCGCATCGTGGATGGGTGGATCTTCGAAGAGGAGGATTCCAGGCGGGAGTTCAATGCCGGCGCTGATGATCTCCAGAATGGTGCCGTGCCCTGAGCGGTAGTTCTCCCAATCCAACAAGCCTGGCTTCACATCGTCCCACCGACTCAGGGCGTAAAACTTGAGTTTGTCGTTCTTGTACAGCGGTGATTCGTCCCTCAATCGTTTCCAGGTCGGATAGGGATTGTCATCGATGTCCACGTCATAGGGGTCGTAGTGAACGGCATTAGCGGGAGTGGATTGGTTCATGAGAGTCCTCGATCGTTCAGTGAGCCGTGTTGTCGGCGCCCTGCAGGGGCTGATTGGGCACGCGTTGGAACAACGAGGCCGTCGGACCTGCCGTCACCCGTCCCTGGAGCTTCGTCACCAGATGCGGTGCAAAAACTGCGCCGTAGAGCAGATTTGCGATGACAACGACGCCAAGAATGGAAAGGGAGGTGGCACCCAGACGGGTCGACGATCTTGCTTCGGCCCACGCTTCAATGACTGAGCGGCCTTCGGGATCCGTTCGCCCAAGTAGGTAGGCGAACACCATCATCATTACGCCCATCGCCAGTGCGTCATAGAGCGGGTACTGATGTTTCGTCCCTTGCCACAGTGCCAGCCCGGGGATAACACGGCCGTAATAGAACACGCCGAGTCGGGCCCCCAGGATCCCGTTGAAGAGGAGGGCCCAGACGAAGCCGACGACGAGCCCGGTCCCGAGCAGGGTCACTGGCCGACGCCAGCGGAAACGGGCGCACAACCGTCGACCGAGCGCTGCCCCAGCCAAGGCCGGTGTCACGAAGTATGAGATGTAGCCAGGGGGCACTGACGCCGGAAGCCCGTGCCACGTCATGTTCAATGGCCACCAAGACGGCATGCGAGGAATGGCCGGCGCGAATTGGGCATACATGGCCCAGTCATAGGGAGCCTCGATCCATGAAATCGAAATGGCCGCGATACTGACCAGCAAAAGCGGATGGAGGCGACGACGACGGTAGCTCATGAACACGCCGGCGATGAAGAACCCGACCCCACCCACATAGGCGAAACCAATGGCTCCATCAAGCAATGGGGTCAACCCATGACTCACCGGTCACGCCCTCGGGTCGAAGAACGCCGTGCTTCAGGATCAAGCTGAAAAACCAGGCCAAATATGAGGATGACCAGCCCAAAAAGCGTGCCCAGCATGATGACTGCCCCCACTGCCCCACCCCCTCTGCAAGTCTATCCCTTTAGATAGTGAATACTATCTTAACCATTGAACGTTGAGCCAGGTCCGAGGAGCGAACACAGATGCCCCAGCCACCATCGGCCAAGAGGCAATCCACACCAGAGGTTCCGACCACCCGGCGGCCAAGGGGTGCCCCAAGGGCGCTCCTCCTCGATTCCGCCCGCGAGCTCTTTGCCAGCCAGGACTACCGAAGCACCACTACCCGCGAGATCGCAGAATCCGCCGGCGTCACTGAGCACCTGCTCTTTCGGAATTTCGGCTCCAAGGCAGCCCTGTTCCGCGAGGCCCTCGTAGTGCCGTTCATATGCTTTGTCGACGATTTTCGCCTCACCTGGCAGAACGTCGTCCCTGAGGAAACGGACGAGGACGCGCTGGCCGGCCACTTCGTTGGGCGCCTCTACGACATATTTGTCGAGCACCGGGGTCTCGTCCTGACCATGTTGGCCTCGGAAGCGCTGAGCGTCGAGGAGATAACTGATGCCGGTATTGCCGATGTCCGGCGGGCACTGGCTGCACTGGGGCAGATAAGCGCCGAGGGCATGCACATGCGAGGAGTGCGGTCGAGTCAACCGGACTTGGCTGCCTACTCAACCGTGGCCATGATCGCCGGCATGGCCGCTTTGCGGTCGGCCTACTTCGAAACCAAGCAACCTTCCAGAAACGCCATCGTCAAGGAACTCACGCAAGCGATTCTCCATGGCTTCCTCCATCGGGAGGGATGATCCACACCCTCCAAAGTGATACTTCTGGCGGAGAACGTCATTTCCATGATTCGTTTAACATCATTGCCATCACGTCTGGGGAGGGACCAATGAGAACCGTTGTGGTTGGCGCGTCGAGCGGCTTGGGGCGCTGCATCGGGATTGGCCTGACTCAGCGGGGTGCCAGAACCGTCTTGATGGCACGACGCCTGGAGCGCCTCGAAGCGGCAGCCCAGGAAGCCGGGCCGGAGACCATCGCCGTGGCCTGCGACGTCACCAATGCTGAATCGTGCCAGTCGGCCATTGCCGAGGCAGCCGGGCACCTCGGTGGGATCGACGCCCTGGTCTATACGCCGGCCATCGGACCTCTCGGCAGCTTGGTGGACACCGATGCCGAAACCTGGCGGAATGTCTTCGATACCAATGTGATTGGTGCGGCATTGGTGACAGCGGCCGCCGTGCCTCACCTCACAGAGTCGGGTGGCGTGGCCATTTTCTTGTCGTCGGTCAGCGCATCGCTGACACCGCCGTGGCCCGGCCTCGGCGCCTACGCCGTGAGCAAGGCTGCCCTCGACAAACTGGTAGAGGCATGGCGGGTGGAGCACCCCACTGTCGGATTCACCCGCCTGGTGGTGGGTGACTGCGCCGGTGGTGAGGGTGATGCCATGACCGAATTTCCCAACAGCTGGGATGTGGAGCTCCGCACGCACTACGGCATGCAGTGGTTCGAACAGAAATACATCGCCGGCTCCCTCATTGATGTCAACGACCTGGTGAACGTCGTCGATGGGTTGATCCGACAGGGCAGCACCATGAGCATCCCCTCCCTCACCGTGGCGCCGCGAGCGTCTCTACCGGGGTGACGTGAGCCTCGGTCCTTACCGCTACCCCGCTCGGGCCCTGCTGGGCGACCGAGTCATTGCGGCATCGGATGCTTGCGTATGCCTTGAGCGCCCGGCCACGCCTCCGATTCTGTACTTCCCTCTGTCCGACATTGATCTGTCCGTTGTTGAGTCGGATGGAGAGTCGACTACCGAAGATGGTTCGACATCACTTTGGCGAACCAGTGGCGATACCTCCCACGTATTAGCCGTCCTTACTTCAACAAGCCCGGGCTTCGAACAAACACTCCACCATGGGCGCTTTGATACCGACCTCGTGCGGGTTGAGGTGATTGACCGAGTTCCGGACACTGAAGGTCGCGACATCACCTACAAGCGCTTTCCAACTTGGGGCGACAGTTCCCACCTCATTGACATGCTCGATCTGCGCCCGGATCGGGAGTTGTCGTTCGCCAGTGTGGCGTACACGGACGGTCGGCGGCCGGTGGTCGAGGCCAGCCAGATGCTCGGACAGGCCATAGTGGCCGCCATCCGACATTCGCCCGGCCGGCGCATTGTGTCGGCCTCCATGATCTTCGTGCGTGGTACCGATGCGGCCATTCCCCTTGCTTTCACTTTGAACGAATTGAGTGCTGGACGGATCTTTGATGGTCTCGGGGTACAGGTACTGCAGGGGGGTCGACTTTGCGCCTCCGGCACCATCCTGCTCAGTACCTTGGCCCCTGATGTCGTCGCTCACTCGGTGGCGCCGCCTGATGTGGCCGGACCCTATGAGAGTGAGCCCCTCGACATGGGTGTCACCGGACGTGACCTGAGAGTGGTCGACGCTGCCTACACCAGCGACCCGGACGCCCCCGTCGGACCACCGGTGCTCGATGCCTGGGTCCGCTTCCGCGAGGTGCCCGAAGATCCGGCGCTTCACGCCGGCCTGTTAGCCCAGTTCGCCGGCCATATGCCGATTGCGGCCGCACTCCGGCCACATGCCGGGGTCAGCCAGTCGCAAGCACATCGCACACTCTCAATGGGCATCAATGCGATCAGCATGGCTTTCCACCAGGAGATTCGAGCAGATGAGTGGATGCTCTACCACCACCATTCGACTTCGGCCGGCGCTGGCATGACACACGCCGAGTGCCGGGTGCATGCCGAAGACGGTCAGCTGCTGGCTTCGTTTACCGTAGATGGCATGGTGCGTCCTTTCGCCGACAGTGGCCAGCTTCGAGACGAGCGCACGGCGCTATGAGCCTCACCACCGGACGTGGTCCCCTCAGTGCCCAACCGGCGGGTCGCTTCTCGGTGCCGATGCCATCACCCGTTTCTTACATTGAGCCCTTTCGGCGACGCGTACGCGCCGTGAAGAACGGCGAGACCGTCGTTGACAGCGAGCAAGTCCTCCTCGTGCATCGTCCGGGCCAGCCGCCGACCTATGCCCTCCCAGAAGGGGATGTGGCCGGGGTGCCGACCGAACCCGAAATCGACACGCCCGGGTATGTCACGGTGGCCTGGGATGCGGTGGACGGCTGGTTCGAAGAAGACGAGGAGATTTTTGGGCATCCGCGCAATCCCTATCACCGGATCGACTGCCTTCGTTCGCAGCGCCACCTTCTTGTTGCCACATCGGGAACGACACTGGTTGACACGAACCAGACACTGGTCGTGTACGAGACTGCACTGGAACCTCGCCTCTACGTGGCACCCGACGAGGTCCGCATCGACCTGCTCGAACGTAGTGCAACGGAGACCTATTGCCCGTACAAGGGCACCGCAACCTATTGGTCTGCCCGCATTGGGGACACCTTGGTCGAAGACGTGGCCTGGAGCTATGACGATCCGCTTCCGGAGTCCACCCCATTGGCCCGTCATCTCAGTTTTGACGACACCCGCGTGACGCTCCGTCACGACCTGCCCGGCAACGGCTGACCCAGAGGACCGATTTTCCGGTGCGGCTATTGTGAGCCCTGCCGCGAGTAAACGAGTGCGCATCGCAATTAGGGGGCTCAGTTGAAGACTTCATATGAGACGCTGCTCTACGAAGAGAGCGAGGGCGTCGCCACGGTCACCCTGAATCGACCTGAGGTGCACAACTCCTTCAATATGTTGATGCAGAGGGAACTCAAAGAGCTGTGGACCGGTCTCCGCTGGCACGATGATGTCCGAGTGGTCATCCTTACCGGAGCCGGCGAGAAGGCGTTCTGCACCGGGATCGATCGCCAAGAAGCCATTGAGGATACCTACCTCCAACGGACGGTCCCTGAACCCACGCGTGCGGGACCGGTCGGACTCGGTTTCATGTACAACGACCCGGGAGTCAACATCAATCCCAAGCAGAACGACATGTGGAAGCCGGTCATCGCCGCCGTAAATGGGATGGCCTGCGGGGGTGCGCTCTACTTGCTCGGCGAGTCCGACATCATCATTGCGGCCGAGAACGCCACCTTTTTTGACCCCCATGTCACCTACGGCATGGTGGCGGGCTTCGAGTCGGTCCATTTGCTCCAGAAACTCCCCTTGGGCGAGACAATGCGTGTCGCGCTCATGGGAGCTCATGAACGCATGTCGGCGGAACGAGCTCACCAACTCGGACTGGTTTCTGAAATTGTGCCGCCCGCCGATCTCCTGGAACGAACCATGTGGGTGGCCAAGGCCATTGCCTCGGCGCCTCCCACCGCCATTCAGGGCACCGTCAGGGCCGTATGGGCCGCTCACGAACTCACTCGGCGCGACGCCATGGCCCAAGTCTCAAACTTCATCACCTTGGGTACTCAGTTCGACAACATCGCCGAAGGTCAAGAGACATTCAAGGGTGGACGAATCGAGTGGCGCCTTCGATAGTTGGTGGCCAACTTTCGTTGGCCTTGATGACGATCCTGCGGATGGACGACGTCGTCGATGACCTCGAAGCTGCTTTCTGAACTGAGAGAAGAAGCAACTGATGCCACTACCGCCACAGCCTGTAGAGGGCAGCTTTGAGATTCCCTTGACGAGGGTAGACCAGTGATGGCGGCGATATTTCCGAGATGGCGAAATGCAATCGTGGTGGTCGTGCTTGCCGCTTCACTGTTCGCATGCCCAGCCACGGGTGCGGCGACCACTAGTTCACCTGGGGGGGACCATTGGGTCGCCAGTTGGACGGCCAGTCCCACCGACGCAGTGACGCCGGTCGATGCCGCCGGCCTCCCTGTACCCGAGGTCCTTGTGAATCAGACGATACGCATGATCATCACACCGCATCTCGGTGGTTCGGTGTTGCGGATTCATCTCTCCAATCGTTTCGGTTACGCCCCAGCGCAATTCGGGCAGGTGACCATCGGCATCGCTGGGTCAAACGGAGGCTCCAATCTCACCCCGGTCACGTTCGGGGGCAAAACACAAGTGAGCATTCCTTTGGGGAACGACGTGGTGAGCGATCCAGTCCACCTCACCTTTGCGGCCTTCACCCCCCTGTCCGTCAGTATCTACTTGCCGGGCATCCAAAGCTTTCCGACCAAGCATTGGAACGCGAATGCCACGTCCTTCTACACGCTTCCCGAAACAGGTGACCTCGCTACAGTTTCGAGCAACAGTCAGTTTCTACTGCGAACCGAGGCGTGGCTGTATATCGACGGGCTCGACATTGAGGCCCCAGCGACTACGGCCGACATCGTGGCGTTCGGCGACTCCATAACCGACGGGTTCGTCGCCTCCACACCCCTGAGTTTGCCCGTGACCCTGTCCGTCGCTGACAAGAATGGGCGCTATCCCGATGACTTGCAGCGCCGTATCGAGGCTGCGCGCATCCCGCTGTCAGTTGTCAATGCTGGCATTAGCTCCAATCGCATGGTTACCGACGGCGAGCCACTGTTGCTGGGTCCTAGTGGCGTGCAGCGGTTCGAACAGGACGCTCTCGACGTGCCGGGTGTCAAAGGTGTCATTCTCCTGGAAGGCATCAACGACCTGGGCATACCTCCGGCCGTCACTACTCCGAGCCAGCTCATCGCCGGCTACCAAGAGGCAATTGGGAAGGCTCACGCTCGGGGCGTAAAGATCTGGCTTGGAACATTGCTCCCCGCTTCGAATGCCATTATCGACGGCACCATTTCGGCACCGCAAAGTGAGCAATACCGAGAGCAAGTGAACTCGTGGATTCGAAGCCAACATCTCGCTGATGGCGTTATCGATTTCGACGCAGCCTTGCGCGACCCGAGCAATCCGGCGGTGCTCAACCCGGCGTACGAGGGACCCGATCACTTGCACCCGAACCTTCTGGGATATCAAGTGATGGCAAACACGGTGAGTCTTTCGTTGCTCCAATCGGTCTTATAATCGCGACGACTGTGGCGACCGAAGTGGGGTCGCATCAGGCTGGACGACTGCAAGACCAGGGCCGATACGAAGAGATACAAGTGAATACGAATTGGTCAGCCAACTAGAATCGCCCGGTGGACATAAGTGAGAAAAAAGTCATCGTGGTCGGTGGAGCATCGGGTATGGCTAGGGCTACGGCAGAGCTATTGCGCTCCAAAGGAGCCGAGATTGCCATCCTTGACTTACCCAGCTCGCTTGGAGCTGAGGTCGCCGATGGACTTGGTGGGACGTTTCACCCAGTTGACGTTCTCGACGAGCATCAAACCGAATCGGCCCTTGAAGATGCTGTCACCGCGCTCGGTGGCCTGCATATCGCCGTCAACACCGCCGGAGGAGGAACGATCAAGCGGACATTGTCCAAGGATGGCCCCCACCCTCTGGCCGAGTTTCGTCGCACAATCGAGCTAAACCTCGTTGGAACGTTCAATTTGAATCGACTTCAGGCTTCGCACATGTCGACGAATGAGCCGGAAGACGGCGAACGGGGCGTCATCATTAATACTGCCTCGATCGCCGCCTTCGAGGGTCAGATTGGCCAAGTCGCATATTCCGCCGCCAAAGCGGGCATTGCCGGAATGACGCTCACCATGGCTCGCGACCTTGGGAGTCTAGGGATCAGGGTCATGGCCATTGCTCCCAGCTTGTTCTCGACCGGAATCACTGAGGGCATCCCTGATGATTTCGCAGCCACGCTCACTAAGGATGCGGCATTCCCAAAACGCATGGGCCGACCCCATGAATACGCCAAACTGGCATTGGCAATCGTCGACAATCCGATGCTCAATGGTGGCTGCATTCGGCTCGATGGAGGTCAGCGTTTCGCTCCTAAATAGGGGCCGGAAATAGATTGCGGAGCCTGGCTCGGGTCTTGAGCGTGTGACTCAGGACCGTAGGTGGGTAACACCTTCAGCAGAACGAGGGCCGCGCGCTATTGGACACTGACGGAATATCCTCATGGTGCACCACTGAGACCTCTGAGGAGATTGTTTAACGCCGTCACGGACTGCTCTCGTGCAGCGAACGGGTCATCGGCGTTGACGATATAGAGGGCTGCTTCATCTGCAGCAGCAAGCAGAATGTGTGCCAGGGCTGCACTTGGCTGAGAAGGCAGTGACCCTTCTGCCATTGCGAGTTCGAGCATGGCCTGAATCCCGCCCAGGCCATAGCGTGCTTCGATGGCACGCCACTCCTGCCAGCCCAACACCGCCGGCCCGTCGATGAGCAGAACCCGTTGGACCTCGGGCGTCAGTGACGCGTCGAGGAAGCCGATTAGGCCCGCACGCAGCAGCTCGAGTGGCGACAGGTCGTCTGCCAGGCTAGCGCCAGCCGCGGCGACGAGGTCCTCTTCGACTGCTTCGAACACGGCGATGAAAAGTGCCCGCTTGTCGGCGAAGTGGTGGTAGAGGGCACCTCGGGTACCGACGCCGGCCCGAGTGACGATCTCCTCAGTGCTGGTGTCGTGATAGCCGCGCTCGACAAATAGCAGACGGGCCGCTGAAACGATTGCGGCCCGAGTGGCTTCGGCCCGCTCGGCAATCGCCGCTGATGCCGGTCGGTGGGTTGGTTCGTCCGAATGTGATTGACCCGCTGCCATGCATTCAGTATGGTCCACATACACTCTGTATGTCATGGTCCAGGCTCGAACAGAGAAGAGGAGATTCCGATGGCTGATGCGATCGAGGTGGTCAGCAGCTTTTGCGACGGGATGAGCAAGCGAGATCCCGAGGCGCTCCGTCCCTATCTCGCCCAAGGCGTGGTGTATCAGAACACGGGGATGCCTGCGACGAAGGGAGTCGACAACGTCCTGGCCGACCTTGCTGGCCAGTTCTCCATGTTCCCCGACGCCTACGAGTACAAGACCGAGAACATCGCCGCCAACGGCAATGTGGTCCTCACCGAGCGTGTGGACATGATCAATGGTTTCGACGGCAGTCTCCACGGTGTGCCGGTCATGGGAACCTTCGTCGTCGAAGATGGCCTGATCGCTCGGTGGACCGACTACTTCGATACCGCACTCATCGGCAAGATGCTGAGCGGCGAGGACTACTCCGGACTCGTGCCTAAATCCGTTTGATGCCTGAGCCAGACATGGACGGCACTATTGCTGCGCCCACAGCTGCGGACCCGCGGCGCTGGAAAGCGCTGGGAGTGCTTGCCCTCATTCAATTCATGCTCAGCCTCGACATCACTGTCGTGAACATCGCGCTCCCGCAGATGCAACGTGATCTCGGATTCTCGTCCACCGGGCTCGCCTGGGTGGTCAATGCCTACGTGCTGATGGCGGGAGGACTGCTGCTTCTGGGCGGTCGAACGGCTGACTTCGTCGGCCGACGAAAGATGTTCTTGATCGGGGTTGGGCTCTTCGCGGTTGCTTCAGCGGCCTGCGGGTCCGCGACCGATCCGCAGTTTCTCGTTGCCGCTCGCTTCGTCCAAGGGGGCGGTGAAGCGCTTGCCGCGCCAGCGGCGCTCGGGCTCATCGCCGTCATGTTCACCGACCCGAAAGAACGAATGAAAGCGCTCGGGCTTGCCGGCGGCGTCACTGCCCTTGGGGGCGTCTTCGGTACAGTTATCGGTGGCATCATCGTTGACCTCGCATCCTGGCGCTGGGCCTTCTTCATCAACCTCCCGATCGCCGTGCTGGCGATGATCCTCGTCCCTAGGCTGGTGTCGGAAAGCCGCATGCAGGGCCGGCAACGACCAAACCCGACCGGAGCCATCATCGGCACGGTTGGTCTCATCGCTGTTGTCGACGGCTTGCTCGCTGCAGCGACCCACCCGTGGGTCTCGTGGCAAGCCCTCGTTCCACTCCTCGGTGGCATGGCCTTGCTCGGGCTCATGGTCGCGGTGGAAGCACGTTCTCAATCACCGGTGATCCCGCTTGATTTTTTTGCCAACCGCACCCGCGTCGTGGCGAACTTCGTTACCCTGTTCCTCGCCGCCGCGTTCATCAGCTATTTCTTCTTGCTCACCCTCTACGAGCAGCAAGTGATGGGCTTCTCCCCACTTCGGGGCGGACTGTCATATCTCACCTTCGGAGTGGGAATGATCGCTGGCATCGGCATCGGAGCGCTCGTGATGCCGAGGGTCGGCGTCAAGCCTGTACTGGCAACGGGGTTCTTCGGATGTGCGGTCGGACTTTGGCTCATCAGCGACCTGACTACCCATTCCACGTATGTGCACGACATAGCTCCAGGGATGTTCATCCTTGCCTTCTTCGCGGGTATCGCCTTTCCGGCGCTCAACAATGCAGCCCTGCACAACGTCACCGGCGAGGACTCTTCACTCGCATCCGGGGTGCAAATTTCCATGCAGCAAATCGGCGGCGCCATCGGATTATCTTGCCTGGTCACACTCGCGCTGCGTCACGCTGTCAGCCAGGTCACCCAAGGTGTTTCCGCCCCCGTCGCCTCTACGCACGGCTACGACTTGGCCTGGCGCATAGGCGCGATCCTGTGCATCGTTGGCGGTGTAATGGTCATCCTCATGCTCGAACGCGTGAGTGGCGAACTGCGGATCGCTGACCCCCTCGCCAACATTGAGCCTGCCGTGCAATAACCCGCCACCCGAAAGATACCGGCACTACGCCACAAACTCCTGTAGTCCAAACCACCGGCTCATCGGAGTGAGTTACCTGGAGTTGGGATGAAGTCTTGTCAGTTCGACATCGCCGCTGCATCGCCGGCAAAAGCACCTGGATGCAGCGACGTATCGCTCGTTCGTACTAACTCCCGACTGAGGTACCCGGAATGTCGGTGCCGCAGTAAGGCTGAGGCGACACGGCCTTGAAGCCTGTCTTTTGCGCCTGCATGACCCAGGTGCATTGCTTCGACAGGTCGTGACCGAAGATTGTCGAGTAGTTGATGTTGCCGGGAAGCAGGCCGTTGTCGTTGTAGGACTTCAGCCCTCGCAGGTCCTTAATGACCGCCGCTCTCGTGGGGTTCTTTCCGGCCATCAGGAGCCCCTTAATCATGAGGTCCGCTCCCGCCCAGGCTTCGTACTGTCCGAAGCTCGGGAACTGCGTCTTGGTGAAATGTGCGTACTTTTCCATGGCCGCCTGCATTTGCTTGGTGCCAGCGTTGGGCAGTGACCAGGGGCGAAAGAGCGACATGAAGTACGAACCCTGCAATGTTGACCACGCCGGCGACTTAATGACACCGGGGTCGTACCCAGTGGCATACAACGTCGCCTTGAGCTTGACGCCCGCTTGTTGCAGCGCTTGGGCCAGCGCGTAGTTCGAGTTGGCATCCATCGCCGGCACCATGGCATTGACCCCGGCCTTCTTGGCCGCCAGGGCCGTTGGACCGAATGACACGCCGCCAAATGGCACCGAGGTGTCGAGGACCCCGACCTTCCCGCCGGCATGGGTGAAGGATTGAGCGGTCTGGTTAGTAGCTCTCGCCGATGCCGGCGAAATCCCGTATCCGTAGGCTCCCAGAACCGTTCCACCATGTTGCTTCAGGAAGTTGCCGATCTGAGTGTTCACTGGGTACTTCGGGTTTTCACTCCCCTCATCTGAGGCGAACATGTTGGTGAACGGCAGGGTCCCCCATTCGGGACCGTCGTCATAGCTTCCCGTCACCGGCACTCCGGCCATGTTCGGATACTTGTCAGCCAGGAAGAACAGGGGACTCTGCGAGACGATGCCGAAGGCCTTCGAGTCAGCCTCTTGTACGGCCGTGGCAATGTTCGAAGGGTTGGTCTGGTCGTCGATCACCAGCCCGACGAGCTTGTGCCCGTCAATGCCACCCTGCGCATTTTGCAGCGCTATCCGTGCATTGAATCCGGCAGGCGAATCGGAGTTCTGGGCGCCGCCGGCACCGGTCAGGTCGGTGATGTACGCAATCGTGATCGGCGTTGCCGCAGCCGATACGGGCGACGACGCTCCTTCTGCGACGGCCAGCGGTACTGCCGTCAGTGCGGCGGCGAAGGTGGCAACCAGGACTCGGCTGGCCCGACCCCCACTGAACCGACGGCGAACGCCTGTCGCGTTGGACTTAGCTGGTTGCACGTTGACAACCTCCCTCCCCGGATCAGACCCCAGATCCAGATGTCGTTGTTGAAATCCCCGCTCCCCCAACCGAGAATGGTAATTCCGGTTTTGGGAAGCCCCATTTTGTAACGATCGTTACTGTAACGCGTTTGTTGCGACCGTGGCGGCGGCATTCTCAGCTTCGCCCAGGTATCGATTGATGACCTCTTCCCCTGCTGCAGCGGCCGGGCCCGACCATCCAACCTCACCCCTGGACAGGATCACGCACTGGTCGGCCATGGCGAGGGCGCGGTGCACATATTGCTCACTCAAGACAATGGTGATGCCTGACTGGCGCGCCGCCTCAAGTCCCTCGAAGACCGATTCGGTCACCAGCGGGGCCAGACCCAGCGACAATTCATCGGCGATGATCAACTTGGGCGAAACGGCCAGGGCACGCGCCATGGCCAGCATCTGCTGCTCCCCGCCGGACAGACTCCCGGCACGCTGGGTCCGCCGTGATCCGAGAACGGGAAAACGTTCAATGGCCCGCTCGATGGCGGCCGGCCGTTCCCGTCGTGGTTCCCGACCAACCGCCATGCGCAGGTTGTCGAGAACGGTGAGTCCGGGGAAGATGCCCCGACCTTCCGGTACGTAGGCCAATCCGAGGGCACGGATGCGATGAGCCGAAAGCCCGGTGACATCGTGCCCTTCGAAGAACACCTGGCCACTGCTGGGCGCAACCAAGCCAGAAACAGAGCGGGCAAACGTGCTCTTCCCGGCTCCGTTCGGTCCGAGCAGAGCCAATACCGATCCTGGGGCCACGGAGAGCGAGACCTTAAAGAGTGCCTGCGATGATCCGTAGTGGACGTCGAGGTCACGGACTTCCAGCATGGCATCGGTCATGGGGCAGCTTTCAGCGAAGGGGCCTGGCTGTGCGAGAGGCCAGCTGCGTCGCCCAGGTAGGCCGATCGCACCTTCGGGTCATTGCGGATTTCTTCGGGCGTACCCGTCGCGATGCACTCACCGAAATCGAGCACGACGACCGAATCCGAGAGTGCCAGCACGGCGGCAACGTCGTGCTCAACAATCAGGAGTGAGATCGGCGAGGCCGCGTTGTCCACAATGGTTCGGAACAATGACAGCAGGTGTTGTGACGCCTTCATGTCGAGCCCGGAGAGCGGCTCGTCGAGGAGCAACACCCGGGGATCAGCGGCCAGGGCGCGTCCCATTTCAACCAGCCGGAGGATGCCGAGCGGCAGGGCAGCCACCGGAGCCTTAGCCACCCTGGTCAACGTCAGCTGCTCCAGCAGACCATCCACCCGTTCGTTCTCGGCCTTGGACGGTGGGAGCAGAGAGCGGGGATCGAACATGTCGCGCCACATCCGATTCGGGGACACACGCGCTCGGTGAGCGACGACCAAGTGCTCACGTACCGTCAGCCCCAGGAAGAGCTCGGGCTGCTGGAAGGTGCGGGCCAGGCCCAGCTTTGCGCGCGACCTGGCTGAGGCATTCGTGACTTCTTGTCCCCGGATCCACACGTCGCCATCGTTGGGCTGCACCAGGCCCGAGAGCACTCCGAGAAGCGTGGACTTCCCAGCGCCATTGGGTCCAACCAGTCCCACCACAGTCCCCGTCGGTACTTGCACCGACACGTTGGAGAGCGCGGTCAATCCGCCGTAGCGAACGGTGACGCCGGTAGCCGCCAGTGCAGGCGCACTACCCGCCTCTTTCGGCGCCGTTGTCGGCGATATCGCCGTCACCGCACCTGCTCCGGCACGGCCAGACCCGGAGTCCGCCCATGGGGGCGCCGAGAGGTCACGCGTAGTCCGAGCTGTCGCAGCCGTCGACTGTTTTCGGCCAGGACGCCGTCGGGGTACTTGGCCGCCGAGACAGCTCCCATGCCAAAGAGCACGCGGCAGCACATTGGGAATCCATGTCGCGGTCGAGAAGTAGTACTGCGCCAATGCAGCCGGGAATACGAAGGCGAGGCCGCCAATCAACGCCGCCGCGTTCGAGCGAATTCCGATGGTGACAAAGACGGCCAACCAGATCACACCCAAAAAGGTGGCGAATTCAGATGGTTGGAAGGTGGTCTGCGCCAGACCCAGAAGACCCCCACCGATGCCGGCGATGAAGGCCGCCAATGCACCGGCGATGACCTTCATCTGCACCACGCTGATCCCCGAGGTGCGCGCCCCGTTCTCACTCCAGCGTGCCGCGTTGAGCGCCAGCCCCGTCGTTGAGCGCCGAAAGTTGACGATGAAGAGCGCCAGCACAATGAAAACGACCAAGCACAGATAGGTGAAGGCCCGATCCGACGTGGCGAAGGTAGGCCGATTGAGCGTGATGCCCAGTCCCTGATTCACAAAGACGGGCAGGGTGAAGACCAGGTTTTCCATGAGCAACCCAAAGGTCAGTGTGACCAGGGCGACGTAGAGATCACCCAATCGGATGCTGAGGAAACCAACCAGCGCGCCCAGGGCCATGGCGACGAATCCACCAACGATGACGGCAGGAACACTGGCCAGCCCCAGTGGCTGGTGATCCAGAAGGCAGTGAGGGCTCCGACCCCGGCGAAGGTGATCTGGCAGAGCCAGAGCATGCCGCCCTCGCCGGTGACGATGGTCCACGAAAGGAAAATGATGGCGTAGGCGAACGCCTCTGCGAAGAGCCCGATCCAGTAGCCCTGCACGATAAGCGGTACCAGACCCACGGCCACAATGAGCAGCACGGGACCGACGTACTTTCCGACCAGACCCAGTTGTGACTCTTCAATGAGACTGCTGGTCGATCCGGCCAGGCGACTCTCACCCTGCGGAGCAATCGCTCGATCGAGAGCTCCGCCCCATCCCTCGAACTCACCGACCCGACCACCGCGAACCAGGTTCACGATGAGGAACAGGGCCACCACAATGAACGGCACCGCGTCCACCATTTCGGTGGTCCACTGACTCGAGGGCGGAAGGTAGCCCTGCAGAAGCGAAATACCGACCCCCATCAGCAGTCCGACGATCACGGCCACCGGCAGGTTTCGCAACTTGGCCGCCAACACGGCGGCAAACGAGGAGGCCATCAGGATCACGGTGAACTGCGTCGGGTCCAAGCCAATCTCCGGCGCCGCCAGCACGCCAGCCAAGCCGGCAAAGAACGTACTGACCGCCCAGACTCCGATTGAGATGGCCGTCGGGCTCGATCCGGAAAGATCCGTCATGGCTGGCGAGTCGACCATGGCCCGGACCTTGAGACCGACCTCGGTGTATCGAAGTACAAGCGCACCCAAGACGACAGTGGCCACGACGCAGACATAGACAATTGCTTGATCGAGTGTCACCGGCACGCCAAATGGGTGAAAGACCTTGACGGGTTCCGGCGCCAGGCCAGGGGCTTGCGGAATGGCCTGGTTGCCAAAGATCAGCGTGGCCAGTGAAGGGATGGCGACGAGCAGCCCAATGGTGGCCACCACTTTGATCAGGGGCGATGACAGCCGGAGATGCCGGAAGAGCACGCCATAGAGCAGGACACCGGTGACCGGCCCCAACACCCCAATAGAGAGGGCGGCGGCGGGCAGAATTCCCCACCCGTGCTGGCTATGCAGGAAGTAATAGAAGCGGGCCACAAAATAGGCGATCGCGCCAAATGAGAAGTTCAAAATGCCCGACGACGTATACGTCACCACGAGTCCGGCCGAAGCGATGGCGTAAATACCCCCGGTCGCCAGGCCGGCGATCACGAACTGGGCGAACTCCAGCATGCTTCCGGCACCCACCCCTCACTGCCGGTCTGTTTCCGGCAATTATGACATCGACGTCAATACAGATACTAACTAGGCGGGCAGAGCCTACACATGGCGGGCAGGACAATGGCCGTGCCCCACGGCTACTCGTCCGCGCGGACCTTGTTCTTCACGGCCGGCACGATGGGTGGGGCCTCCCGCCAATTCGGAATGCCCGAATCCTCCTTGGCGATCGGGTAGTGGTCCTCATTGACCCAGGCCCAGTGGGAGTGGTTGAGCTCGTGCAGGGTAAAGCAGGCATTGAGCGAGTTGTAGAAGCCCATATTGTCGACGGTCTGATTGACCGACTCCTTGATCAACAGGGCGGTCATGGTCGGCAGCTTCGCAATGCGCCGCGCGTATTCGAGGGTGCGTTCGTTCAGATCCGCGGTCGGGAAGACCTTGGACACCATGCCGAGCCGGTGCGCCTCGTCGGCGTCCACCGAGTCTCCGGTGAGGAGGAGTTCCTTGGCCCGACGTGGACCGAACTCCCACGGGTGGCCGAAATACTCGACGCCGCACATGCCAAGACGTGTACCCACCACATCGGCAAAACGGGTGTCCTCCGCCGCCACAATAAGGTCACACGTCCACAACAGCATGAGGCCGGCCGCATACACGTCACCATGGGCCTGCCCAATAGTGATCTTTCTGAGATTGCGCCAACGCCGGGTATTCTCGAAGAAGTAGTGCCATTCCTGCAGCATCAAGGCCTCGGCGCCCTTGCGGGTGGCACCGTTGATCTGCCGGGTGGGATGTTGACCTGGTCCGGGCTGGTTCTCGGCGATGGACGCCTTCGATCCGAGATCATGACCAGATGAGAACATCGGGCCCGTGCCGCCGAGGATGACCACGCGCACGTTGTCATCCGCCTCAGCCTCAAGAAACGCCTCGTGGAGCTCCACCAGGAGACCCCGGTTCTGCGCGTTGCGGGAATCGGGTCGATTGAGCATGATCCGGACGATCGTTCCGTCATCGAACGGCTCATACAGCACGTACTTGTAGTCAGCCACAGCGACCTCCTGATGAGATTGGGCAAGGCAACGGCTCGGTGACCCTACTGTGCGGCCCACAAAACTGCATGGAGAAGGGTTGTAGTCGAATTACGGACGATGCGCCGACGGTCGCATCGACGCGCATGATCCGGGCCAGGTTGCCACCCATGATCTTCTGCACGTCTTCGATGGCCAGCTCGGCCGGCAAATGGTCGAGGTAACTGCAGGGCTCGGCCAGACCCTCCGGGTGGGGATAGTCCGAGCCGAAAAGGACGTGGTCGGCGCCGACCGTGGCGATAAGTCGGTCCAGGTTGTCCTCGTGAAATGGACTGATGTACACGTTGTTCTTGAACTGTTCCACTGGGTCTCCGTCGAAGGCCTGGGGCATTTTCCGGTGGATATCGGCCAAATGCTCCACAAACGGAGCGACCCAGTCGCCCCCGCTCTCAATGGAGGCCACCCGAAGATCCGGGAACCGCGAGAACACCCCGTGGCAGGTCAGGGCAGTCATGGTGTCTTCCATCGGACGCTTCCCGATGCTCATCATCCGAAAAGCATCGAGCTTGAAGGGCAAGTATTCGTTGGGGCCGGTCCAATCGCTCTGGTAGCGGGAGTACCCGCTGTCCGATGCGTGCATGGAGACGAGAACGTCGGCGTCGACCACCGCTTGCCAGAACGGATCGAACTCAGGAAACCCGAACGACCTTGAGCCCCGGTAACCCGGAACCGGTGCTGGACGGATGAGCACCGTCTTGGCCCCCCGGGCGACCACCCACTCGAGCTCCTCAATCGCCTTCTCGACGATCGGCAGCGTGATAACCGGCGTCGCAAAGATGCGGCCTTCGTAGTTAAAGGTCCACTGCTCGTACATCCATTCGTTCAGGGAATGCACGGCCGCGTGAATCAACTCCGGCTCATCGCGTAACCGCTCTTCGAGAAGGCTGGCCAGCGTCGGGAACATCAATGCGCGGTCAACTCCGAGTTCGTCCATCAACTCGAATTCGAGGAGCCGGTTCACGGAAGCCCGGGAGGGCCCGCATGGGCTCACCGATGAGCTCTCGATACGACTTGCCCTCGGGATTGCCGTTGCGGAAGTACTCCTCTTGCGCACCCGGCTTGGCGACGACTTCAAATGTTGGGTTCGGGATGTAGTCACTGACCGTGCCTCGGAGCATGATCTTGGTACGACCATGCAAATCCACGTAGTCGATGGCACCTTTGAATCGATCGGGCAGGTGACGGGTGAAGGAATCCTTCGTCTCGTACATGTGGTTGTCAGCATCAAAGACCGGGAAATCGCAGATTCGTGACATCAGCGGCAGGCTAGTATTTTATTGACGGCGACGTCAATATCATAATCAGACCACCTCCGACTTCCCCCCGTGGCCTACGATGCAGCTGGTGTTCGATTACGACGTCGAAGTCAATACTGAGCGATGCGACCCCTTCCCGAGCTGAACCTGTCGTCCGGCTGGTTCTGGACCTCCGGCAGTGACGGCACGCTGCGAATTCAAGGCTGCGACGACTGTGGCCAGCTGGTCCATCCTCCGGTCCCGATTTGTCCATATTGCCGGAGTCGATCCTTCAAGCCGGTGGCCGTTTCCGGACACGGCACCGTGGTCGGTTTCACCATTAACGCCCACCAGTGGCTGCCGAACTTCGAACCGCCCTATGTAATTGCCAACATCGCACTGGCCGAGGACTCCCGGGTCCATCTGACGACGAACATCATCGACTGCGCACCCGAAGACGTCTCCATCGGCGCTGAAGTGCAGGTTCAACTCGAGCAGTTCGAAGATGTCTGGCTCCCTCTCTTCAAACTGACCGGGGAGATCGATCCGGTCGATCGCGTCTCGGCACCCCAACGACCGACACCGCGTGCGCCCATCAGCGACCAGCGCTTCGAGCATCGATCAATACTGAGCGGCGTTGGTCGTTCGGCCATCGGCAGGCGGCTAATGGTTGATCCACTCTCGCTCACCATTGACGCCTGTCTGGCTGCAGTTGCTGATGCCGGACTGACGCTCGACGACATTGACGGTCTCTCCACCTATCCCGGTGCCGGTGGCATGGGAATGAGCGAGGGAGGGGTCACAGCTGTCGAGGAAGCACTCCGGATTCATCCCACTTGGATCAATGGCGGCATGGATCTCCCCGGCCCCGGAGGCTCCGTCATTGCGGCTGCCATGGCGGTCGCCTCTGGATTGTGCCGCCACGTCTTGTGTTTCCGCACGGTCTGGGAATCAACCTATGGCGAGCTCGTGGCCCGACGGTCCGGAGGATCCGGCGGTGACCAACGTGTCTCTGGCATGCGCGAATGGAATGCTCCCTTCGGTGCCATGTCGGCCGCCAATTGGATCGGCATGAACGCGAATCAGTACATGCATCGCTATGGGGCTCCCAAGGAAATGCTTGGGCTTATCGCGCTCAATGGGCGGGCTAACGCGGCAAGAAACCCTCTCGCCATTTATCGCGATCCAATGACGATGGACGACTACATGTCGGCCCGGCCGATCACGTCCCCCTTCGGGCTCTACGACTGCGACGTTCCGTGCGACGCATCAATCGCAGTAATCGTCTCGGATGCCTCAGTCGCCGGCGATCGCCCCCACCCCGCTGTTCGGATTGAGGCGATCGGGAGTCAGATACTCGAGCGGGTGTCGTGGGATCAGGGCACACTGACCCACGAACCCCAGGTGCTCGGCCAATCGGCCCATCTCTGGACCCGCACTGACTTCCGTCCGGACGACGTCGATCTCGCCTTGGTCTATGACGGCTTTACCTTCAATGCCATCTCATGGATAGAAGGACTCGGCTTCTGCGGCCTGGGCGAAGCGTACGACTGGCTCGATGGTGGGCGACGCATTGCGCTCGACGGTGATCTGCCGGTCAATCCACACGGGGGTCAACTCTCCGAAGGCAGGACCCATGGGTTCGGCTTCCTCTATGAAGCGGTACAGCAACTTCGCCATGCGGCGGGCGAGCGCCAAGTAAAGGACGCTGAAACCGCAGTCGTGACCTCCGGCGGAGGCACTCCCTCGGGCGTGCTACTCCTGACTCGAAAGGTAGATTGATGATCCCACCGAGCAGCGAGCCGCAAGGGAAGGATGGTCAAGTGACCACAACGGAGTCGCTGACCACTGACAAGCCAAGCGGCCCTCGATCCCGCAAGGGGGTTGAGACACGGGCTCGTCTGGTCGTGGCCGCCAAGGAAGTCTTTGAGAACGACGGCTTCCTGGAAGCACGGATATCCGACATTGCCGAGCGCGCCGGACTCTCGCACGGATCCTTTTACCACTACTTCGAATCGAAGGAAGAGGTCTTTCGCGAGGTAGCTCTCGGAGTGGAAGAGCGACTCAGCGAGCCGATGCAGAGTGTCATTCTGGATCCGAAATCCTCGGCCAGCCCTTATGAACGCATTCGCGAAGGCATTCGTCGCAATCTGGAAAGCTATCGGGACGAAGCACGCATCATGAAGATCATTGAACAAGTTTCCCGGTTCGATGCCGAGCTAGGCGCATGGCGCTTCGAACGCCATCAGGTGGGCTTGGTGCAGGTAGCGGACAGTATCGCCAACCTCCAGCGCCACGGTCTGGTAGATACACGACTTGATCCAACCATCACCGCAGCCGCCCTCGCGTCCATGACCTACCGCTTCCCCGAGTTGTGGTTCGTCCAGGGACTCATTGAGTGCGAATTTGACGAAGGCGTCGACCAACTGACCATGCTGTTCGTCCGCGCACTCGGACTCGACGATCGCGCCGGTGTCCCTATTTAGGACAGTCTCTATTCGGAGTTCGGCGTGCGACTGCGCGGCACATCCCGGAACGGGACGTCCTTGTCGAGTCGACGCTCTCTCGGCATACCCAGCACCCGCTCGCTGATCACGTTCTTGGCCATTTCGGTGGTGCCACCACCGATGCTGCCGACCTGACGCATCAGAAAATTAATAGCACTGCGCGCCGCCGCTGAATCATCGCTCCAGGCCGCACCTTCGTCTCCCGCAGCCTCGAAGGCCAAGGTGATGATGCGTTTGGCGGCATCACCCTTAAAGAGCCGAACTATGGCGGCCGCTTGATCGGATCGCTTTCCCGCCTTGATGGCCTCGCGAATTCGCTCCGAGAGCAATTCGTTGACCACCTCGATCATCCGAGCTTCGCCCACTAATTCCCGTACCGCGGGATCGACCAACTGTTGTCTCGCCTGAGCCACGGCAAAGACGGCGCTGGCGTCCATCGATCCGTGAATGATCCCCACCGGCTCGGTGACATACGGCGAGCTGTAGAGCATGCGTTCGTGAAACATCCACCTCGTCATGATGGTCCAGCCGTCGTCCACCTCCCCGACTCTGTCAGCGTCAGATACCACGACGTCGGTGAGGAACTCCTGGCAGAACTCTCGAGACCCATTCAGCATCTCAATGCGGTGGACCTCAATGTCGGGCTGATGGATCGGAAGCATGAAAATGGTTAATCCCCGGTGTTTCGGTACATCCCAATTGGTTCGGGCCAGACAGAGCCCCCAGTCGGACCACCAGGCTCCGGTGGTCCACACCTTGGACCCGTTCAGCACCCACTGATCACCATCCCGCACGGCCGTGGTCTGCGCGCTAGCCACATCCGAGCCCCCACTGGGTTCGGAGAGAAACTGCATCCACAGTTCCTCGCCTCGCAATATCGCCGGGAGATGGCTCAGTTTCTGTTCCTCGGTGCCGAACTCAAGGATCACGGCGGCACAGGGCGACAACGTCGGCACTTGGAGATGGACTGGGTACTCGAATCCAACAATCTCCTCATTGAAGATTCGCTGGTGGTCAGGGGTGAGTCCCTGCCCGCCATACGCCCGGGGAAAGCAGATCCCGGCGAGACCGGCATCAAAGAGCATGCGCTGGATCTCACGTTCTCGACTCACCGCCGCCAGTTCCATCTCCTCATCAACCGACGCGCGGTCCAGGCGAAGTTGTTCGGGAGAAACCGGTGACAGGTTGGACCGAATAAAAGTGCGCGCTCGGTCTCGGAAGCTCTCAAGTGACTCGTATTCCTGGTCGCCGTTACTCTCCTCAATCCGCAAGGCAGTCATGCTGCGACGTCCTGCCGTGCCGCGAGCAGCACGGCAATGCGTTGACGGTGTTGAGAGGGCGTACCGGCCAGTGATCGGTTGACGGTAAAGCGGCGCAGGAAGAGGTGGAGGTCGTGCTCGAACGTGATGCCGATGCCACCGTGGAGCTGCACGCATTCGTGCAGCAGATCTCCGCCGTGCATTCCTACGTACGCCTTGGCCACACTGGCCAACTCATCAGCTGAAGCAGACTCGTCAGCCGAGGCCTTCGTGGCGGCGTCACTGACGGCGTGACTGGCTTCCAGCCAGGTCAGCATGTCGGCCGACCGATGTTTCAGGGCTTGATATGAAGCCAGCGGCCGCCCAAAGGAATAGCGGTCAAAGATCCATTCCATCGTCATGTCAAAGCCAGCCTGCATCGCCCCAACTGACTCGGCATTGAGCAGGGCGATCATCCGATGGAACTGACGCTCCACATCGCTGGCCGCTTCTTGAGGTGGGCCGACCACGTCTTCGGCACTCAGTCGCACCTCATTGAAGGTGACCGCACCAAACCGGCGAGAAAGGTCGACTGTCTCCAGCGGTGTCACCGTCACGCCGCTGGCGTCGATCGGCACCAACACCTGCGTGAGGCCTTCTCCATCCTGAGCAGTCACCAGCAGGTAGCCCGCCTGTTGGGCTGACTCGACCGGACGAACCTCACCATTGAGCACCAGGTCGCTGCCGTGTCGAGCAATCGCCACCCCCGGCCGGCAACTAGTCGCGACAGGGCCGATGGGAATCGGTGGTGCACACCAGGTGGCAATTACGTGTCCAGAGAGCAGCCCATTGAGCACCTCACGGTGACATCGGTTGTCGCTCAATGCGGCCGCCACAATATTGGTGGCCACGAGTGGACCAGGGGCGGCTCGTCGGCCGAATTCATACGCCACCAGGCTCAGATCGACCAGGCCGGAGTCACTGATAGTGCCCCCACCGCATTCCTCGGCGACCAAAAGAGACGTCCAGCCGAGTTCGCTACCCCGGCGCCAGTAGTCGGCATCAAACCCGGCATCGTCGTGTCGCATCCGCCGGAGCTCCGCCGGCGGTGCGTGTTCGACCAGAAATCGCTCCGTGGTTTCGCGAAAGAAGGCCTGGTCGTCGCTCAGCTCCACCAACATCAGATGGAGCCGACTCCCGCCGCCTCGTTCTTCACTCGCCATTGTTCACGGCTCATCCGAGTCACATCGACATCAATCGCCTTCGCCCGCAGCGCTCCGACGGTGGCGTCTTCCTTCTTGGTGTGGGCGAAGGGGTCCCAGCCGTAGAAACGGCAGGCGTTCTCCCAGGTGATCTTGTGGATTTCACTGTCGCTTACCCCGGCATCTTGGAATTCCTTCCAGGTGAATTCCGGCGATTCGGGCCACGTCGTATCGGTGTGTGGGTAGTCGCACTCCCAGGCGATGATGTCGATCCCGATCCGATCACGCAGCAACAGACCCGACGGGTCGGTGATGTAACAGGCCAGCATGTGGTCACGAAAGACCTCGGAGGGAAGCTTCCCGCCAAAATCGCTGTGCAACCACGCCTGGTTCTGAAAGTGCCGATCGATCCGATCGAAGTAAAACGGAATCCAGCCGATCCCACCTTCGGACAAGGCAACCTTGAGGTTTGGAAACGTGCGCAACGTCGGTCCGAACAACAGATCCTGAGCGGTGATGGCACTGATTTGGCAGGCCAGCACCATCAAGTGGTCCACCGGTGCCTCCACTGGACGCTGAATGACGGCGAAGCCCGCTCCGATGTGGAGTGACAGCACCATCCCCTCGTCCGAGATGGCACCAAGCATGGGGTCCCAGTAGCCGGACAGGAAACTTGGGAAGCCCTGCACGTGCGGCGTTTCCAAGAAGCTGATCGAACGGCACCCCTTCTTGGCGATGCGTTTCACCTCGGCCACCGCCGCGTCGATATCCCACATCGGCACAATGCCCTGCGGAATGAAGCGACCCGGGTAGGCGCCACACCATTCGTCAATGGCCCAGTCGTTGTAGGCCTGCAGCATGACGAGGGCGATCTGCTTGTCGCTCGCCTCCGAGAACGTTCGGGCGTTCCAGCCCGCCATGGTGGGGAAGCACATGGAACCGAGCACGCCATTGGCATCCATGTCCCGAACTCGTTCGTGCACATCGAAGCAGCCTGGACGCAGTTCCGTGTACGTCCCGGGATTAAAGCCCCACTCCTCCGAAGGCCAACCCACGGTGGCAGCCATGCCGAAGGACGTGCTGGTCGCCTCTCCCTGGAAGACCCACCTATCGATGCCGTCCT
The DNA here is from genome assembly GCA_963730785.1 of uncultured Acidimicrobiaceae bacterium. GTDB lineage: Bacteria > Actinomycetota > Acidimicrobiia > Acidimicrobiales > RAAP-2 > Bog-473. Next base: position 130,823 of record CAVSTF010000003.1, on the reverse strand, counting down.
GGTTGACCACTTTCGGCGCCTCGTCGAGCCAGCGCTTGGGCACGTGGTTCTCATACATGTGCGGTGGCTCGATCATGTGGTCGTCAATGCTGACGAGGATCATGTCTTCAAGGTTCATAGCTTCCTCTCCGGTCTTCTGATCCGAAAATCACGTTGTGCGGACCGGAAGGGTCTCCCAGCCGCGCACCGTCGATGTCTTCGCCCGACGCGCCCGGTCATAGTCAACTTCCCAACTTGGAAATCGCTTCAGCACTTCTTCCAAGGCGATCCGACCCTCGAGACGAGCTAATGCGGCGCCGAGGCACAGGTGAATTCCGTAGCCAAAGGCGAGGTGGCGACCGACGTCGCGATGGATGTCGAAAGAGTCACCATTTTCAAAGTGCCGGTCATCGCGATTTCCCGACCCATTGAGCAGCACCATGACGCTGCCTTCAGGGACCTTCTGACCGTGCAGCTCCACGTCATGGGTGACGTAACGAGCCTGCACCGGTGAAGGGGATTCGTAGCGAAGGATCTCCTCTATCGCATTGTTGACGAGTGATCGATCGGCAGCCAACTCTCTGAGTTGGTCGGGATGGTCACCGAGAAGCTGTCCGGTAAACCCAATCAGTCGTGCGGTCGTCTCGTTGCCCGCCCCGGCGATCAGCATCACGTAGGTGAGCACCTCGTCACGGTGCAGCGTTCGTCTCGTGCCAGTCTCATCCTCGAATTCGCTGGTCATCAACTCAGTCATCAGGTCATCCGAAGGGTGTTCGGCCCGCCAATCGATGTAGTCGCCAAACACCGCGGCTTGCGCCATGGCGTCCAGGCCCACTTCAGGGGGCGCCCCTTCTTCCAGTCGGAGGCTCTGGTCGATCTGTTCCCTGATGGCAACCTGATCCTCTTCGGGAATACCCAACAGCATGCCGATCGTCCGCATTGGCATGAAGGCGCCTAAGTCGGCAATGAAATCAAAACCGCCTTGCCCCACCAGCGGATCGAGCACTTCGGCGCAGTAGGCGCGTACCTCGCCCTCTAATGCCTGCATCTTCTTCGGCGTGAACACCCGAGAGAGCAGCGAGCGGTGCATGGTGTGCACCGGAGGATCCTCCATGAGGATGATGCCGGGCGGGAGCTCGATGTTGGCCCGGATGATCTCCAGGATGGACCCTCGGCCGGAAATGTACGTTCCCCAGTCGAGCATCGCCGCGTCAATATCGGCAAAGCGGCTCAGCGCGAAGAATTCGTACTTCTCATTCCAGTAGAGCGGAGCCTCGTCGCGGAGTTGTTTCCAGATTGGATACGGGTTGGCGTCGATCTCGAAGTCGTAAGGGTCGTAGTAGACGTCCACCGCAGACATAGCTCCTGCCCCGTCGACTAACCGGCGGGCCAGGATACGGACTTCACCTCGAGGTATTGCTCGAAGCCAGTCACCCCGTTCTGCCGCCCGATGCCACTTTGCTTGTAGCCACCGAAGGGCAAGTCAGGTCCGTAAGGAGCCCCACCGTTCACGCTGACGCCACCGGTGCGAATGCGCCGGGCCACGGCGAGTGAGCGCTCCGTCGAACCCGAGAACACGCCGCCCGACAACCCGTACTGGCTGTCGTTGGCGATACGAATGGCATCCTCCTCGTCTTCGAAGGGGATGACCACCAGCACCGGGCCGAAGATTTCCTCCTGGGCGATGGTCATGGAGTTGTCCACATCGGTGAACAACGTCGGCTCGACCCAGTAACCCTTGGAGAACTCGTCGCCGACGGGACGGCCGCCGCCCACCGCCAACGTGGCGCCCTCCGCCTGCCCCTTCTCGATGTAGCCCAGCACGCGGTCGCGCTGCTTGGCCGAGATGAGTGGGCCCATGATGACGTCGGGACGTTGCGGGTCACCATAGGGAACCACGGCGAAGAGACTCTTGAGCAATTCGACGCCCTCTTCGTAACGCGAGCGGGGCAGCAACATGCGGGTTTGGATGGCGCAGCCCTGGCCGGCATGGAAGCACGAGCCCATGCCCATCAGGGTGGCGAGACCCAGGTCGGCATCTTCGAGGACGATGGTGGCCGACTTGCCGCCGAGCTCCAGAAAGACACGCTTCATGGTTGCCGCGCCTTTTTCCATGATGCGACGGCCGACACCGGTCGAACCAGTGAAGGAAATCATGTCCACCTTGGGTGACAGCGTGAGTTCTTCACCGACCAAGTGGTCCGACGAAGTGACCACATTGATCACGCCGGCCGGAATGTCGGTCTTCTCGGCAATCAATCGGCCGAGGAAGGTGGCGTTCCACGGCGTGTCGGGCGCCGGCTTCACGATCATGGTGTTGCCGGTGGCCAGGGCCTGCCCAACCTTGTGCAGTGTCACTTCGGTCGGGAAGTTCCAAGGGACGATGGCCCCGACCACGCCGACAGGCTCACGCCAGATCCGGCGAGAGTCAACCGATCCGGTGATGCTCAACGCGTCGGGAAGGACAGTCTCCCATTCGAATTCCTCGATCTGCTTGGCCGGCCATGACATCGCCTCGGCCAGTGGAGCGTCCAGCTGTGGTCCGTTGGTGGTCATGCGTGGGCATCCGACCTCAAGGATCAGCTGCTCACGCAGCTCCTCTTGTTCGGATTGCAAAGCTTCGTGGAGCTGCTCGAGGCACTTCTTGCGAAACGAGTGGTTGGTGGACCAGTCGGTCTCGTCGAAGGCACGACGGGCGGCATCAATGGCCCGGTGCATTTCGGCCGTTGACGCATCGGCGACCGATCCCAGGATCTCCTCGGTAGCGGGGTTGATGTTCTCGAAGGTCTGGCCCGAATCGGCCTCGACCAACTTTCCGTCAATGAGCATGCGACGCTCGGGGTTCACCTTCGCTGCCTCGGTCACCGTCTATTTCCTCCCCATAGTCCCAACTGCGCCCCGCTCGAACGGGGCGCCGATTCACAGCGTGACGTACGCACTCACGCCCAAATTGACGCCTACGACGCCTCCAAACGGAGGGTATCTGACTTTGACGTCGCCGTCAAAAATCGCACTAGAGTCGCCACGCCCGTTGACCGACGATCAGAATGCCCAGGCGAATTGCCGTAAGGAGGCCTGATGTTCACCATCGACGCATTCGTCGAAGCCCTCACGCTGGAACAGGTCGGTGATGACCGCTTCCGCGCCCACAATCTGCCGTCCGAGCATGGGGTGGTGTTCGGCGGCCAGCTGCTGGCCCAGTCGGTCATAGCCGGTCTCGCCGGCCAGGATGGCAAAGCCCTCAAGACGATCCACACCGTCTTTGCCCGGGGCGGCGCACCCGATCTTCCTCTCGAGATTGAGGTCGACCGGATGCACGCCGGCCGATCAGTGGCCAGCAGTACGGTCACCATCAGCCAGGGAGATCAGGTCGTGACCCGATCGTTGGTCCTCCTGAGCGCGGACGAGCCCGACGTGATCCGTCATGCCGACTCGCCCACTCGAGCCAGCAGCCCCGATGACGTGGCGGCGACAGCTCGCAAAATGGGGGCGTGGGAGATCGGCATCATTGGCGATGTCGATCTCAGCGACCCCGAGCTGGTCGGACCGGCCGAACTCGACGTGTGGATCCGGTTTGTCGGGGCACCCGATGACCCTGCCATTGATCAGGCCTTGGTGGCGTACTCCACTGATGGATTCCTCATCGGCACCGCGATGCGGCCGCACGAAGGGGTCGGTCAGGCCCAGGCCCACCGCACCTTGTCGACCGGAGTGCTCAGTCACACACTCACCTTTCACGAGCGATGCCCGGCCTCCGAGTGGCACCTACTGGAGCAAAAGAGCACGTATGCCGGCCACGGCCGTAGCTTCGGCCGCGGCGACATATTCCGGGCTGACGGCCAGCTCGCCGCCTCGTTCGTTCAGGACGCCATGATCCGCGCTCGGTCCGGTGGGGCCGGCAAGCTCTAATCCGCTTGTCGTAATTGGCGTCGCAGCCAGTCCTCCATGCAGTGGCCCGCCAGTTGCACCGCTGCCGCACCGGGCACAATGAGGTAGGCATGCGGCAACCCGGCAATGACGTGTAACTCGCAGGGCACTCCGGCCTGGTTGAGTCGCTGGGCGTACTCGACGTCCTCGTCTCTGAAGCCGTCGATGGAACCGACCACCACACAAGTAGGCGGCAAGCCCGATAGATCGGTCGCCCGGCTCGCGGCGGCGTAGGGCTCAAGATCAGTCGCGCCATAACGAGGGCCGAGGTAGGAGCGCCAGCCCAGCTCGTTCGCGCTGGCGTTCCACACATAGAGCCCCTCGGCTCGAATGGACGGGGTGCTCTGGCGATCGTCGAGCATGGGACAGTCGAGCAGCTGAAAGGCGATCGGGAATTCGACTCTGTCCCGGACCAGCAACGCCAAGGCCGCGGCGAGTCCCCCGCCAGCACTGAGCCCGTAGATCCCGATCCGGTGCGGGTCGATGCCCAATTCGTCAGCGTGCTCGTGGGTCCACTTGAGTGCGGCATAGCAATCCTCAAGCGGACCGGGATACGGCGTGTCCGGAGCCAATCGGTAGTCGACCGAGACGCCGACGATGCCGATCGACTGACACCACTGCTCCAACAATGTGTCATCCATGTCGTAGGAACCAATGACGTACCCTCCGCCATGCATCGTGAAGACGGCCGGCAACACGCCCTCATCCGACACGGCTCGGTGCACCCGGACCCGAACTGGCGGTTCACCCGGCACAAGGTGCTCGGTCCGCGTGACCGCCTCGGATAGCCCGGGAGTGGCGAACGATGCACCACGCATCGCCTTGAGAGCTTCCGGATCGAGTGGTGGAAGTTCGAAGGCACCGAGAATGGGTTGCAGTTCGGGATCCAGGAGGTCTCGTACCCCGCGAACAGATTGATCGTGCTCAGTCACTTAAGCTCCAAGTCCACCGGTTCGGACCGCGGCCACCACGCCCCCGTCGACCGCTAAGTCGATTCCCGTGATGTAGCGGGCTTCTTCAGACAATAGGAACGCCACCGCGTGTGCGACTTCTTCTGGAGTGCCCTCACGGCGGAGGGCCGAGGCGCCAACCAACATCTCCATCACCGAATGGGCGTCGGCTTCTTGACGTCCCATCAGCGTGTCGATGATGCCTGGTGTCACCGAGCAGATGCGGGCTCCCAAACGGCCGAACGGCACCGCCTCTCGTCGAACCAAACGATGAACACCTCGCTTGGCCCACGTGTAGGCCATGCCGGGATCCTCCACCGTGCTGCCAATCGCTTCGCCGATGCGGCTCATGAAGTCAGGGTGCAGAGGGTCGTCGAGGACGACATCGGGTGGCGCATCGGCGTCGGGTATAGCCAGAAGCGCCGAAATAGAGGCAAAGCAGACTACCGCCGTACCTTGCGTAGCCAAGGCACGACAACCATCAACCAAGAGAGCGGTTCCAACCAAGTCGACGGCCATAATTTCTTGCCAGTCGGCCATGGTGGGTGACACCCCCGCCGCGTGCGCCACGGCGCGCAATGGTCCGGCTGATGCCACCTGCACCAACAACTCGGCAATGGCTCCCTGATCCTTCACATCGAGCACCCAGGGTTCCAGAGTGGCACGGGTACTGGTCGACAATTTCCTGGCGGCGGCTTGGACCCCTGCCTCATCACGATCAACCATGAAAAGGACATCGACCATGTCGGCGACGCGTTCGGCACAGGCCGCACCCATGCCACGAGCCGCTCCTGTCACGATGCCAACCGTCATGGGTTCTCCCCGACCTTCGATCCGGCGGCGATCTTGTCGAGCACCTGTCCATCGGCCGCCATCAAGTATCCCTGATGCACTTCGTTTGCTACCGCAGCATCCCATCTCTTCACGAATGCAGCGTGCGTCGGGTACAGCGAACCCAATGTGGCGGCGCTGTAGGGCACCGTGGTGCCGAAGATATTGCAGAGAATTCCGGAACCCACCGTTGGTGACGACTGCTTCCCGACCTGGCCCAGTGACGACGCGTCGGGTTGCCCAATACCCGAGAGCTTGGCTACGGGCGCCACTACCTGGGGAGTGCGAACGCCTCCCATTGCGTTGCCGTTGCCGTCGAGTTGGAACTTCTTGCCGCCCTTGGCCAACTGCAATCGGGGCGATTGAGACGCAGGAATTCCACTGCCGACCCAGCGGTTGAGCGCGTGAATTGCCGCCCGGACCTCGTACGTGTGCGACCCCGCATTGATGGGTGCTGCGCAATCCACAATGCCGGGTATGGGGTCCTTCGGAGGAGTGAGCATCGACTCGAATGCTTCAATGTCGGCTACGCCATTGTCATTGTCGGAGCGCGAATAGAGGAGCCCATAGGTGTCGTCATGGGCGGTGCCGGCTATCTCCCACTCCCGGATGTACCGAGTAGGTGGCTGTCGAGCGGCCTCGTAGCCGAGCGTGACCAGATCCGCCTCGGTCTCGAACATGAGCACCGGCACGTGCAGGTCAGTACGGATGTACGTCGGTGTCGGAGTGGTGATCGTGGCCTGAGGCGATTGAGACAAGTCGGCACCGTCGCCACCACGGCTGTAGACGAAGTAGCCGTCATAGACGCCGGGCGAGCGCGGTTGGATGGCATCAATGTAAGTAACGAGTCGGAAGGCAGACTGAGACTCCCCGATCGCCAGTACCCGTTTGGGCTTGAGACCGCCTAAGAGCGTGCTGCCTGAAGCGTGCACCGCTTCCCCAGCCTGCTCAAAGATGCTGTACGAGTAGCTATCACCTGGGTGCACCAACGCTTTGTAGCGGGCCGGATCCGATTGCTTGATGCCACCGGCACCGTCGGAGCTCGCAATCGAGCCTTTTTCTCCGTAGATGCCCCCCTCTTGGGCGTCGACGCCGACATAGGCCATACCTTCGCGAATCATCTGCGTGTGCCCCGTGAGCCAGGCGGCCGCCGCATCGATGCCACCGGTGACATTCAGCCATTCGACGGCGACGTTGCCATCGAATTTCTTGGGATCAATGGGTCGATAGACAATGACCCGGGTGGTGTACGCCGCATGGTGCGCCGGCGTCACCTGCCAGCGCCCATTCTTGGTGAGCTTGTGGGCGCTCGTAAACGAGGTTGCCGTACCGGAAATAAAGTATTCCGATTCCTCGTAGCCAACTTGGGACAGTGGGAACAACGTGGAACCGAGGAACGAGATCCCACTCACTGGCGTAAGCGGACCCTTCACCGTTGCCGCCGGAACTCGGGCCACCATCGACCTGCCCGCTGCGACCTGACCACCCGCACTCGGCGCATTGAGTGCGATGCAGCCGACGGCGAGGGCCATCACGACGACAAGTTGTCCCGGCCGTATTCGACCGAACCGAAAGCGAATGCCGTTCACGACCCCACCCCTTTGCGCTGCCCGTCAGCTGCCCCTCAGCCGAAGTGCGGCCGAGGATAGCCGATCGGCTACTTTGCGCAACTGACGTCGATTAGGGTCGAGGTGGTGCCTCGAGTCGCCAAGGAAAACGGCAAAATGCCCGGCGCCTTGCAGCGACAGGTTGGTACGTACAGCGCGGCCCAAATTCGGGTAGCCACTTCAGCCACTGAACTATTTTCCATGCACGGAGTAGCCGGCACCTCGCTCCAAATGATCGCCGATGCAATGGGTGTCACGAAGGCCGCCGTCTACCACCAGTTCAATACCAAAGAGGCGATTGTCCTGGCCTGCACTGAAGTCCAACTCGCCTTCCTGGAGCGATTGCTCGATGATGCGGCGGTCGACGATGATCAGGGACGAGCCAGGGAGCAGGTACTGGCGGCGGTCATCGATATGACCGTGGCGCGTCGGCGCAGTGTGGGCGCCCTACAGAACGATCCGTCCGTTACTCGCCTCTTGGCGGAGCATCCACCGTTCCGCCGCATTCAGACGCGACTTCGTCACGTCTTGAGCGGTGAACGATCAGCTGACACCCTGCAGGTGCAATCGGCCATGATGTTCGCTGCCTTGACTGGTGCCGTATCGCACCCGATGGTGGCCGATCTTGACGATGAGACGCTTCGTCGAGAACTGGGGCGCCTCGTCAGACGCTTGTTAGAACCCGATCACGGAACCAAGGGAGTCACCGGCCGCAACCGATAATGTCCGGAGCGGGCCGAGGGGAGGCTGAGGTGTCAGAGGAACTGGGTGCGGCCGGATTGCGTTTCGAGCGTGAAGGTTCGGTGGCGTGGTGCATCATCGATCGACCCGAGGCACGCAATGCGCTGACACCGGCCATGTATTTCGGTATTAAGCGAGCGGTCCGACTCGTCAATAGCGATCCCGATCTGTCGGCCTTGATCATCACCGGAACCGGTGATGTCTTCGCTCCCGGAGGGGATCTCGGTGGGCGTCGTCAGCCGGGAGATGAACCGATACCCGACATCGGGCACGACATCCTTCCCTTTCTCACCATCCGGGACAGCCGTGCGCCCGTTGTGTCAGCAGTCAATGGCATCTGTCAGGCCGGAGGGCTGCTCATCGCCATGTTGTCGGATATCGCGGTGGCCAGTGATCGGGCGATCTTCCGGGTGCCCGAGCTCCTGCGGGGCATACCCGACGCCACGTACGCCGCGGTCTTGCCGGCGCATGTCGGCATCGCCATGGCGCGTGACCTACTGCTCTCGGCCCGGCGTTTTGACGCCGCCGAAGCACAGCGGATGGGCGTGATCTCCCGAGTGGTCCCCCACGAGCAGTTGCATGACGAAGCTCGGCGGGCGGTGCGGGAAATTCTGCAAACGCCGCCCATGGCCCGCATGCACGTGAAGCGTATGCTCAATGAGCGATACGGATTGATCGATTATCAGACAATGTTCTGGGCCCTCGACGAGTCGCCTGAACCTCGTGAGGGCATGCGGGCTTTCATGGAAAAGCGCCCACCCTCCTGGGTTCCCGAAGGACTAAATCCGTAGAGGAGCGTCTCAGTGGGAGGCAGCCGCCACGCAGAACGCCGTGATCCGATCAATGTCAGCTCGGGTCGGCACGGCCTGTCGCCACAAAGAGTCCGACAGCATGCCGAGAGTGGCGTGGGCCGCCAGTGCGGCATCGAGCTCGGGGGTGGCGCTCCCGAGGGCGGCGAAGGGTTCACCCAATAGGGAAGCCAACGGGGCACTGGCGAAGTGACGACCGGCGGCCGGTCCGCCGCCGGCGGTGCTGCCATTCCAAAGAACGGCCAGCGTGGTGGCGGCAATTTCGGTATCGGCCTGAGCCAACACACCCTTGACCCATTCCCGCACCTGCCCCTCAGGCGTGGGTGCTTTGGCCATTTGATGACCCAGATAGCTCCGGAGTCGCTCGGCACCGTCCTCCAGGATGGCGGCCACCAGGTCATCTTTTGACTTGAAGTGACGGTAGAACGCGTCATTGGAGAGTCCGGCCGCCGTCACGATGTCAGCTACCCGAGGCTTGGCCGTCGTGCCACAGGTGCGCATGAGTTCAAGTGCGGCATCGAGCAGGCGGCGTACCTCGACGGCGTATTCGCCCTCGCGTTTAGCCAGTGAGCGACGGACGATTTTGTCCGTGACCTCGGAATCGCTGCTAGGTATTGCGTTCTTGATAACCAGAATCATATTCTGGCAGAGACCTAGGGAGGGCGCAGATGGCGTGGGACTTCGAAACCGATCCTGAATATCAGGAGAAACTGGATTGGGCGGACACATTCGTCCGGGAGGAGGTCGAACCACTCGACCTGGCCTTTCCCCACTTGCAGTTCACGCCGCTCGAAGGGAAGCGCCGAGAGGCCATTGACCCGCTGAAAGAGGCGGTGCGGGCTCAGGGGCTGTGGGCCACCCACCTCGGACCCGAACTTGGTGGGCGAGGCGACGGCCAACTCAAGCTGGCCTTGTTGAACGAAATCCTCGGCCGTTCCTCGTGGGCGCCGATCGTCTTCGGCTGCCAGGCCCCGGATACCGGCAACGCCGAGATCATCGCCCACTACGGCACACCTGAGCAGAAGGAGCGCTATCTGCAGCCACTGCTCAACGGCGAGTGCTTTTCGAGCTACTCCATGACCGAACCGCATGCGGGCGCCGATCCAACCCTCTTCACGACCAAGGCTGAGAAGGATGGAGACGAGTGGGTCATCAGCGGTTGGAAATTTTTCTCGTCCAATGCACGGACGGCGTCTTTCCTCATTGTGATGGCCGTGACCAATCCCGACGTCAGCCCCTACAAGGGCATGTCGATGTTCCTAGTGCCGACCGACACCCCGGGCGTCAACATCGTGCGCAACATGGGTCTCTTCGGTGAGCCCACTGGCGAAGGTTCACACGCCCTCATCCACTATGAGGACGTCCGCGTGCCGGCCGAGTCATTGCTCGGTGGCGAGGGTCAGGCCTTTGTGATCGCACAGACCCGCCTGGGCGGTGGACGCATCCACCACGCCATGCGGACCATCGGCATGGCTCAAAAGGCCATCGACATGATGTGCGAGCGGGCGCTCAGCCGCGAAACACAGGGCAGCCTGCTGGCCGACAAACAGTTCGTGCAGGGCTACATCGCCGACTCTTACGCCCAACTCATCCAATTTCGCCTCTTTGTGCTCTACACGGCATGGGAGATCGACAAATACAACGACTACAAGCGGGTACGCAAGGACATCGCCACGGCCAAGGTGGTCATGCCGACTGTCCTGCACGACATCGCGTGGCGGGCCATGCAGATTCATGGGGCACTGGGCACCACCAACGAAATGCCCTTCTTCGGGATGGTCCTGGCCGCCGGTGTGATGGGTCTGGCGGATGGTCCCACCGAAGTGCATAAGGTCACCGTGGCCCGCCAGGTGCTCCGCGACTACCAGGCCAGCGACGACGTCTGGCCCACTCAATTACTTCCGAAGCGACAGGATGCGGCTCGGGCCAAGTTCGCCGAATACCTCGAACTGGAGGTGGGGAACCTATGACCACCATGGACGACTTCCCCGCCCCCGAACTGGCCAATGTCGATGGCCTCTGTGCCTGGCTCAATACCCAAGGACTTGGAGTCGGCGCACACCTCGAGCATGGCTACATCTCGGGTGGCAGCCAGAACGAGATTTACGAGCTTCGCCGGGGCGACCTCCATTGCGCCCTGCGCATCCCGCCGCCGACCGCTCCCGCGTCTCGTGACGACGGCATCGTTCGTGAATGGCGGATTATTGAGGCACTGAGCGGCACCGATGTGCCGCATACCGAGGCCATCGCCGTCTGCACCGACACGTCCGTTCTCGGGCGGACCTTTTACCTCATGGGCTTTGTCGACGGCTGGTCGCCGATGTCGATGCGCCGTCAATGGCCGTCACCGTTCGACACCGACCTGGCCGAGCGCCGCGGCTTGGCCTTTCAGTTGGTGGAAGGCATCGGCCTTCTCTCCAAAGTGGATTGGAAATCCAAAGGGCTCGAAGACTTCGGTCGACCCGATGGCTTTCACGAGCGACAGGTCGATCGGTGGACCTCTTTCCTCGAACGCATCAAGGGGCGAGAACTCCCCGGCTTCGAAGAAGCAGCACGGTGGCTGCGGGCCCACCGCCCGATCGATTACGTCCCGGGCCTGATGCACGGTGACTATCAGTTCGCCAACGTCATGTTCCAAAACGGGGCGCCGGCCCAGCTGGCTGCCATTGTCGACTGGGAAATGGGTACCGTCGGCGATCCGAAACTCGACCTGGGTTGGGTCGTGCATTCGTGGCCCGACGACTCCAGCGACGAGGATCTGTCCGGTGGCTACGTCGATATGACCGGCATGCCCAAGGTCGGCGAGGTGCTGGCGCATTACTCAGAAGTCTCCGGACGCCAGGTTGACGACATCGACTACTACTGCGTGTTGGCCAAGTGGAAGCTGGCCGTGGTGCTCGAGCAGGGGTTTCAGCGGGCCGGTGAGGACGAGAAGCTGCAGGCCTTTGGTCCCGTGGTACTCGACCTCATGGCTGGAGCCGCCACTCTGGCTGAGACCACCGACTACGCGGTCTCGAGCGGCGAATGAACGCTCGCTGACGTGCGTGCCGCAGTGTGCCGGACGTATGGCACCCCGGATGTCATCGAAATCCAAAATGTGCCATCCCCCGAAGTCGGGCTCGGTCAGGTGCGGGTCAGCGTCCAGGCTGGTGCGATCAACTTTCCCGACGTCCTCCTCATCGCCAACCAATATCAAGCGTCGGTGCCGGTTCCCTTCATCCCGGGAAGTGAATTCGCCGGCACGGTGACCGAGGTGGGCAGTGGGGTCGAAGGCATCCACTCGGGCCAACGAGTATTCGGATCGACCATGGTGGGGGCATTCGCGGAAGAAGTGGTCGTCTCAGCTTCCTCGTTGTCGGCCATTCCGGAGGGAGTGGACTTCGAACTCGCGGCGTCCTTCGGCGTGGCCTATCGGACCGCGTTCCACGTGCTTCGATCGGTAGCCAAGGTGGGTGCCGGGGACGAACTGATCATCCTGGGGGCGGGAGGCGGCGTCGGTTCGGCCGCCGTTCAGCTCGGATCCCTGCTTGGCGCGACCGTCACTGCAGTCGCCTCGACGCCCGAGAAACTCGATGCTGCCAGGGCCTGTGGGGCCGACCGCCTCATCCTCCACCATCGTGGAGACAATCTGCGGGACGCCCTGCGAAAGGCGCTCCCGGACGGGGCTGATGTGGTGATCGATCCAGTTGGAGGGGACGTGGCCGAGCCGGCGCTCCGATCGCTCCGCTTCGGCGGCCGATTCGTCACCGTTGGTTATGCCTCCGGGACCATTCCACGCATCCCCCTCAATCTGGTGCTGCTCAAAGGAATAGTGATCCTGGGCTTCCAGTTCCGTGACTTCGCCACCCATCAGGCAGCTGAACTCGCCCGAAATGATGGTGAGCTGCTCGAATTGCTGGCCACCGGAGAGGCACGACCATTCATTGGGGCCACCTTTGAGCTCAACGAGGTCGTCGCTGCCCTTGAGCTCGTGGCGCAGGGGAACGCCGTCGGCAAGGTGGTGCTCCGGGTGGGCGCGGTCTAACATTGACGTCGATGTCAGAGTTGTGCGTGGAGGACGGCCAAATTCTGGTCCAGCCCGCCAATCGAACAGGGGGAACCAGGCGATGAGTGCGACGCAGGTGATGAAGGGCGTGCGCGTCCTTGAGGTCGCAGAGCACACGTTTGTTCCTGCCGCTTCCGCGCTCCTGGCCGACTGGGGCGCCGAAGTCATCAAGATTGAGCCGACGGAGCGCGGCGATGCCATGCGCGGCCTGGCCGCCACGGGCGTCATGTCACTCGGAGGTGACGTCCATCCGTTATTGGAGCACTCCAACCGTGGGAAGCGCAGCCTCGCCCTCGATCTCTCAACCCCGGACGGTCTTGAAATTCTCTACAAGTTGGCCGAGACGGCCGACGTGTTTCTGACCAACAAGCTGCCGCGAGTGCGGAAGAAGCTCAAGATCGAGCTCGAAGACATTCGGGCTCACAATCCCAACATCATTTACGTGGCCGGGACGGGTCAGGGCGAACGTGGACCCGACGCTGACAAAGGTTCGTATGACTCGCTTTCGTTTTGGTTCCGCCCCGGGGTGTCAATGGGGGTAAAGCCGGCTGATTCGGATCGACTGCCTGGTCCTCCCGGCCCAGGTTTCGGCGATTCCATCGGTGCCATGACCATCGCCGGAGGCATTATGGGCGCGCTCTTCCACCGTGAGCGGACCGGGGAAGCGACCACGGTCGATGTGTCGCTTCTCGGCACCGGGATGTGGGCCATGGGTCAGGCGTTCGCCATCTCACTGATGACCGGTCAGCCTTGGCAGGGTCCCCCGGCTGGTGCACCGCGGCTCAATCCTTTGGTTCGGAACTTTGTCACCAAGGACAATCGCAGTCTCTCTTTCTGCTGCTTGCAGGCCAGCCGCTACTGGGCCGAACTCTGCACTTTGTTGGGACATCCGGAACTGGGCACCGATGCTCGATTCTCTGATCACGCCGCTCTCTTGGAAAACAGCACTGACGCGCAGGACCTGCTGGAGGCCGCATTTGCTGAACGGACGGTGGCTGAATGGCGCGATGCGCTGGCCGACTTCACCGGTCAATGGTGTGTCGTACAGGACACGCTCGAAGCCGCGACGGTCGACCCTCAAACCGATGCGAATGGTTACGTACAAGATTGCGTGTCGTCGACGGGATCGGCTTTCAAGCTGGTCGCGGCACCGGTGCAGTACGGCGGGGAACCGGCAGCCGCTGGCCGGGCCCCCGAGTTCAACGAGCACGGTGACGACATCCTGGCCGAACTAGGCATCGATTGGGATACCGTCGTGGACCTCAAGGTCCGCTCCATTGTCGGATAACGCAAACCAACATTCGCAAGATCACCGAAACTCCAGGAGGACACTGATGGGACTGTTCGATTCATTCCGCTACGACGGCAAGCGAGTACTGGTTGTGGGAGGCGCCTCCGGCATGGGAGCGGCCGCCGCCGAACTGGTGCAGGACGCTGGCGCAGAGGTGATTGTGATGGACTTCGCCGAGGTGACACTGGCCGGTGCCAAGGCCATCCACGTCAACCTGGGCGACAAGGCATCTATCGACGCTGCATTGGCAGAACTAGGCGGGCCCGTGCACGCACTCATGTCGTGTGCCGGTGTGGCCGATGGTACGCCGAATATCGAAAAGATCAACTATGTCGGACACCGCTACCTCATCGACCGCATGCTGGAAAGCGGAGCGCTTGGTAGCGGCGCCGCCATCGGATTCATCTCGTCGGCCGCCGGACTTGGTTGGGAGTCCAACCTTGATCTGGTCAAGGAGTACCTGGACATTTCTGACTTCGATGCCGCGTCAGCCTGGGCCGTCGAGCACGGGTGGGCCGACTACTTCCACTCCAAGCAGGCCGTCTGCGGCTACGTGGCCCGGGAGGCCTTCCCGCTGCTGAAGAAGGGCATTCGCATCAACGCCATTTGCCCAGGACCGACTGACACCCCATTGGCCCGGGCCAATGAGGAGATGTGGCTGGGCTTCGGTGCCGACTACCGCGAAGCGGCGGGGATTGGACCCTCGACCCCGATCGAGCAGGCGTACCCGCTGGTGTTTCTCTGCAGCGAGGCCGCGTCGGGCATCACGGGGCAGACCCTCATCAGTGACGCCGGCTATGTCAGTTCAGGCATCACGGACTCTTTCCCACCAGCGGCAGCCGCGGCCGGATTCCTGCTCGGCCGGTTCTAGAAACGTTGCGGTGACGGCTGACGAAGGCAACGCGTTCGGCCGTCGGCACGTCCTTCAGGATTTGGCCTGGGTGGTCACCAAGGACGGCGACACCCAACGAGGGAGTGCCGCCATCTATCCCGAGATGCACGTACCCGACGGCGAGCACGTGCGGACCTCAATTTTGGCTACGTGGGCTGACGTGCTCTCCGGGTACCTCGCCATGGAGATATTGCGTCCCCGTGTGCCGGTCACGCTGGAGCTGGACGTCCACCTCTACGGTCCCCCACCTGGTGATGGCGTCATCAACGGAACCGGACGGGTGCTGAAGGCCGGTCGATCGATCTTTGTCGCCCGCGTCGACTTCACCAGCGGCAATGGCATCGCCATTGGATTCGCCGCCGCCTCCTTCATGGCCGCGCCCGACACGAAGTTGACCATTGTGCGTGACACCGTCCAGCGACCCGCGCCACAAGGCAAGCAGCTTCATGTCGCCTTTGCTGATCGAGCCGGGTGCCAGAGGCGCGAACCGGGCGTGGCCGTGCTGAGTAGCTCAGATGAATCGCTGAATGCGTCCAACACGCTCAACGGCGGCCTCATAGCGCTGGTGGTTGAGGAAGCGACCCTTTCGTTGTCGCCAGGAACGTTTTTGTCCTCCCTTGCGCTGCGCTATCTGCAGCCGGTGCGGTTCGGACCGGCGGTGGCCAGGGCCACTCGGCACGGCAACCTGGCCCAAATTGAGGTAGCTGATGCCGGCAACGATGACCGACTCTGCGTGGTGGCGACGGCACGCACGGACGCAACTTGAGTCGTACGAATTGAGCGAGCAACGCCGGGGCCGGCGAATCGCCATGAGTACGGACGAACGTGATGCGTTCTTGGCCTCGGAGCGCACGTGTCGAATTGGCACTCTCGGCCATGATGGCGCCCCTCATGTGACGGCCCTGTGGTTCGTCTGGTGGGATGCATCGCTCTGGCTCACCTCACTGGTGAACAGCCAGCGCTGGACCGACCTGCAGCGAGATCCTCGAGTCAGCGCACTCATCGACTCCGGTGCCGGATATCAAGACCTAAAAGGGGTCGAGATCAGGGGGATCGCCGAGGGCATCGGAGAGGCACCACGGACCGGTGAACCTGTCCCCGCCCTCGAACAACCGGAAGCTCTCTTTGGTCAGAAATACACGGGAGGGGCGATGCGGCACGATGGGCGGCATGCCTGGCTACAAATCCAGCCGCTGACCATCGTCAGTTGGGATTTCACCAAGCTCGCCCCCTGAGAGGTCAGGCCGCGAACGGCAGCTTCATCGCCACGGCCAGATTGCCGCCCATGACCTTGGCGATCTCGTCTTGGGAGAGGTCGCCTAGTTCGTCCACATAGGAGAGCGGTTCGGACATGCCCTCAATGTGTGGGTAGTCCGACCCGAACACGACCCGGTCGACGCCGAGGAGCTCAATGAGCTCACGCGGGTTCTCCTCGTGGAAGGGGTGGACCCAGATGTTGCGCTTCAGCACCATCAGCGGGTCCTCGTCGTAGAGCGCTGGCTCGTGGGCATAGGAGTGACCGATGGCTTGAATGAACGGCCGCACCCAGGCTGAACCGTTTTCAACCGGCAGGATGCGCAGCTTGGGGAAGCGGGTGAGGAGGCCGTGGCCGATCAGTGAGGCGACGGTGTCGAAGATGCCACGGCTCTGCGTATGCGCAATGTCCATGAACGCCGTCTTACCCGTAAAGGGCAGGAGTTCGCCGTCGGGCTTCCCTTCCCATTGGTTGTAGTACCGGGACATGCCGTCGTCGGATGCATGCATGCCCACGGTGATGTCCAGCTCGGTGACCCGCTGCCAGAACGGATCGAACTCAGGCAGGGCGAACGAGCGACGACCCATGTACCCCGGTACGGGAGCCGGGCGGATGAGGATGATTTTCGCACCATGCTCCACCACCCACTCAAGTTCCTTGATCGCCTCGTTCACGATCGGCAGGGTGATGACCGGGGCGGCGAAGATCCGACCTTCGTAGTTGAACGTCCAATGCTCGTGCATCCACTGGTTGAGCGCGTGCACGGCGGCGTGGGTGGCCAGGGGGTCAGAGCCCAAGCGCTCTTCCAACAGGCTGGCCAGGGTGGGCCACATGAGCGCCCGGTCCAGGCCCAGTTCGTCCATGAGGGCGAGCCGAGGCTCAGGCGAGAAGAAGGCGTCGGGAGAACGAATGGGGTCACCCATTAGCTCACGCCTGGTCTTTCCATCGGGGTTCCCGTGCTTGAAGAATTCTTCAGAGGCGCCCGGTCGACCGACCACATTGAAGGTCGGATTGGGGATGTAGTCCGAAATGACGTTGCGCACGGCGATTTTGGTGCGCCCGTTGAACTCGACGTACTTGATGAGGCCGTCGTATTCCTTGGGCAGGAACTTCGTGAACGCATCCGTCGTTTCGTACATGTGGTTGTCGGCGTCAAAGACCGGGAAGTCGACAATTGGCTTGGGCATTTCCACACCTCCGAGGGGCGATCCTCTGGTTTTTCAACTTTGACGTCAATATTATGCGATATTGGAGGTTCGAGACAATCGCTTACCCGGGGGGGTGCGAAGATGGCGACGTATGTGCTGGTCCACGGGGGTGGCCATGGCGGCTGGTGCTACCAGCGCGTGGCCCGCATCCTCCGCGCCTCGGGTCACGAAGTGTATGCGCCGACCCTGACCGGCCTCGGTGAGCGATCCCACCTTCTCAATAGCGACGTCGATCTGCACCGGCACATCGAAGACGTGGTGGCAGTGCTCCACTACGAAGACCTCCGTGACGTCATTCTGGTGGGACACAGCTACGGCGGCATGGTGATCACCGGTGTGGCCGATCGCGCATCCGATCGGATAGGTCGGTTGGTATACCTCGATGCCGCCACACCGCGCAACGGACAGTCGCTGGTCGATGTGGCCGGGCCCATCATCGAGGCGGTGCCGCCCGATGGGCGAGACCGTCGATGGGATTGAACTTGTGCTGCTCCCGGCGCCCGACGCCGGCCTGCTCTATGGGGTCACCGAGCCCGCCGACTTGGCGTGGATGTCGGAGCGGTTGGCCGGCCATCCATGGCGGTGCTTCAGCCAGCCCCTCGATCTCAAGAACGAAGACGCCCTCTGGGCTATCCCGCAGTTCCACGTGATCTGTACGTCAACCCTGGCCGGGCGAGATCGTTCCGTCATGGAGCTGGCACGTGCCGAAGGCCGCTTGTGGGATATCGACACCGGCCACGACTTGATGATCACCGAACCACAGCTGACGGCAGACGCCCTGTCGAAGGTAGCCAGCAGGTGAACATTTCTCAGTACATAACAGGAGGCAACATGCACCAATCGAGCACATACCGGGGGCGGCTCACCATGGCCGCCCTGGCGGCAATCACGATGTCAGGCCTGGCCACGCTGACCAGCAGCGCGAGCGCGTCAGCCTCGAACACGCCAATCACCATCGCCTTGATCTCTTCTCTCACCGGCCCCGGTTCGTCTGAGTTCAGCACCGCACCCGCCGGCTTCAATGCGCGCATCGCTCTGCAGAATGCAGAAGGTGGCGTGGACGGTCACAAGCTGACTGGCTTGGTGCTGGATGATCAGACCAGCCCGACGGCCATTTCGACGGCCGTGCAGGATGCGGCCGCCAAGGGGGCCTTCGGGATCGTGTCGGCGAGCCCGCTCTTCTTCCTAGCCGCCAAGGTTCCGCAGCAACAAGGGATCCCGGTGACCGGCGGCTTCTTCGACGGACCCGAGTGGGGACAGCAGCCGTACACCAATATGTTCGCCTCGGACGTAGGGAGCGTGAACCCGACCTATCCGGTCAACACGGCCATCGGCGCCTTCATGAAGGCGCACGGGGGCACTGTGGCGTGCTCGTATGGCTACAGCATTTCGCCCTCCTCAACCCGCTCGGCTGTGGGCACGATGGACTCCTTCGTGCATGCCGGAGGAAAGGCGGGAGTGCTCGACACATCTATTCCCTTCGGTTCGGTCGCCATGACCACGGCGGCGCTGGCCGCTAAGCAGAAGGGGTGTAACGCCTTTTACGCCGGGCTCGACGACAACTCGAACTTCGCCTTGGCGACTGCGCTCAAGCAGGCCGGCGTCAAGGCCAAGGTGGTCGTCTTCCCGACCGGATTTGAACCGAGTCTGATCGACTCTTCAGCCTGGAACGATGTCCAGGGTGGCTACTTCGACACCACATTCCGCCCATTCCAACTGCCCAATGCGGGTACTCGTCAGATGAAGGCGGCTCTCGAGAAGTACGAACACTTCAGTGCCAAGGACTTCCCCACTTTCAGCCAGTACGAATCTTGGCTCGGTGCAGACTTGATGATCAAGGGTCTCGAGTTGGCTGGCAAAAATCCCACTCGGGCCGGTGTGATTTCCGCGCTGCGTCACCTCAAGAGCTACAACGGCAACGGCCTTCTCCCCAATCCCGTTAACTACACCACCATCTTCGGTCATGACCAGCCGCAGGCATGCGGTTGGTACATGAAGGCCGAGTCCAAGGGGTTCGCCGCGGCATCGAGCAAGCCGACATGCGGGACAGATCTTCCGGGTACCACGACGGTTCAATCCTGACGGGAGTCAGGCCGGAGGTCGTCAGTCTTGAATGGAGATGGCGTTCTTGGGACACGAACGCATTGCGTGCACGACTTTGTCACGTAACTCTTCCGGTGGATTCTCATTGAGCACGTAGAGAAAATCGTCGTCCCGCACCTCGAAGACTTCCGGCGCGACACCCATGCAGAGGGCATTGCTTTCGCAAAGATCAAAATCGACCACTACTCGCATGTCGCGTAACCCTCCCTAACTGACGATTCCATTTCAATCCGATGCTATGTCGTTGACTGAGGCCCAGCCGTGGGCCTTCGATTCGCTCGAGTAACTGCTCCACGAAAGCAACCGTCTCGGCATGACCAGTCGACAGACCCAAGGACTCTTGTTCAATAACGAGCATTCGGGTCAAGCTCGTCATCAGTACGGTCACAACCATGGGCGGGAATTCAGCTTCGTTCAACTGATGCCGAGCAAAGGCGGCACGCAGAACGGCGAGTTGCTCAGCCCGGTAGCGCTCGGCGAACACCGAGATCTCAGAATGGATGGCCTTGCGATGATTGGCCAGGGCCACGAACTCCATGGTCAACGCCGTTCCCCGGGGGTCTCGGTTGAGCTCCCACAATGACCACAATGGCTGCGTCGACGAAATGGCTTGGGCCTGGCGGGCAAAGCCTTGGCTCGCCCTGTCTCGAAAGAGGGCCAGAAACAGGTCATCCATGGTCCGGAAGTAATAGTGAACGAGCTGGGGCTTCAGTCCTGCCCGTGCGGCAACCTGCCGCGACGTCACGGCCGGGTAGCCCTCCTCGAGCATCAGTTGTTCAGCCGCGTCAAGCAGCGTGGCCCGCGTCTTCGACGTCTCTGCTCCGAGGCGTCGAGGTGAAGTGGCGGTACTCAGATGTACATCCCTCCGTTGACGCCTATGACCTGTCCGGTCACATAGCCACCGGCCTCAGAGCACAGGTACGAGCAGGCACCCGCAATGTCTTCAGGGGTGCCGGCCCGGCCGAGTGGCACCATCGTTCCCAACACATCGATGCTGGGGACGTTGTTGGCCGCGAACGCCTTGCGGGCCATGGGCGTGTCAACGATGGTTGGGGGAATCGTGTTGGCCGTGATGCCATGGCCGGCCAGTTCACGGGCGAAGGCCTTGGTGAGGCCAATGACGCCACCCTTGGAAGCCACGTAGTGGGTCATATTGGGTGCGCCCGACTGGGCGCTGGAAGATGAGATGGTCACGATGCGACCCCACTTGGCCTCGATCATGTCGGCCACGGCCAACTGCACGCACGTGAACGTCCCGGTCAGATTGACCGCGATAATCCGATCCCACTTCTCCGGGGTGACGTCCAGAATCGGATCGAAGGATTCGATGCCGGCACTGGTGACCACAATGTGGATCGGACCAAGATCCCTTCGAATGGACTCGTAGGCGACCTTCAATCGCCGACCGGTCAGCCACGTCCACCGTAAAGGCTGCTGCTTCAAATCCCTGCCCCACCAGTTCAGCCGCCGAGCTCGCAGCAGTGTCTCCGTCGAAATCGAGCAGGGCCACCTTGTGCCCGTCCGCGGCCAACTGGCGAGCGATTCCGAGTCCGATGCCCGATGCGGCTCCCGTCACTACGGCAACGCGGGGGCTCATTTGGCTGCCTCAGCCGGAGTGAATTCGATGTGCAGATCCCGCAGCCCGCGGAGCACCCACGTTGGTTCGTAGGTGAACCGCCGATCATCTGGTGGGCCGTGGTGCTCGTCAGACAATCGGATATCACGCATGCGATCGAGCAGCTTGGCGATGCTGACCCGGCCCTCGACGCGAGCCAGCGGCCCACCTGGGCAAGAGTGTGGTCCTCGCCCGAAGGCGATATGCACCTTGGCGTTCGGGCGGTCGATCCGGAATTCAGCGGGGCATTCGAACTGGCGAGGATCGCGATTGGCGGCCCCGTTGAGAAGGACGACCGGCGTCCCGGCAGCAATCTCGACTCCGGCGACGCTGGTGTCGTGACGAGCCAGACGGAAGTCAGACTTCACGGGGCTCTCAATGCGCAGCGCTTCCTCAATGAAGTTCGGAATGCGATCGTTGTGCTCCCGCAGCTCATCCTGCAGTTCGGGATACTCGGACAGGTACTTCAGACCGACGGCCAGCAGGCGAGCGGTAGTTTCCTGCCCAGCCGCAAACAGGAAGGTGGCCGTGCGCACCACGTTCACCACTTCAGGTATTGAACCGTCGGAGTACGTGCCGAGCGCCAAGTTAGACAGGACATCTTCTTGCGGCTGGCGTCGTCGATCCTCGATGTAGTCAGTGAATTCCTGGTCAAGCCAGTTCAGCGCATTGAGTTCTTCGCCGTGTCCCGAATCGTCACCCACCTTTCCGGGTCCATGAGTCAGGCCGAATCCCTGCTTGAACCGCTCATGGTCTTCTTCGGGCACGCCAAGCACGTCGGCCACGGCCAACATGGCGAAGGGTTGGGCATAGGCGCTGATGAATTCGCAATGGCCTTCGGCGATGAATTCATCGATCTGGCGGTCGGCGGCGCCCCACATGAACGCCTCATTTTCCTTGAGGCGTTTCGGCGTAAGGAGCCGCATGATCAGCGAACGCTCCTGGGTGTGCATGGGTGGGTCCATGGTCACCATGTGCTCGTTCATGGGGAGTTGGTCGCGGTACTTGTCGATGATGGCGCCGACATCGCTACCTTCGAGCGGAACCGGGAAGGTGGCAAAGGGTCCCACCACCGAATTGCACGAAGAGAACGTCTCCGTGTTGACGTAGACCTCCATCGCTTCTTCGAATCCGGACACTGCCACCACTCCGTGATGTCCGGTCGGTAGGACGGGGCACTTCGATCGAATGTGGTCGAAATATGGGTATGGATCCTCGACGAGAGACTCGTCCATCAAGAAGTCAACCGTGTCGAAGTCCGTCATTCCGGTTCTGCCCCCTGCTCACGCGTTTCGATCCTGAGCAGACGCTCAGCATTTGCTGAGCTGTTGCTTAGCATCCATGGTCGGCCAGCGCCAGCGAAACAGTCAGTCCGGGAGGTCGAAAAAGCGCTTTGTCACATTAAGAAGTTCAGCCCGCAGGGTGTCATCGTCCAGTTCGGTTACCAGCGGGTGCACGATGGCCCCCCCGACCGCAGACGACACAATGGCGGTCCTGACCCGGCTCCCCGCGTCGGCCCCCTCGTCCAGCAAAAGGGAATACAACCTGGCCATCAAGTGGACGAACGGCTCGTGGGACCCCAAAAGCCGAATCATGACGGGGTCGCCTTGTAGCGCATTGACCCAACGGCGCCGGACGACCGCCATGTCGATGACCTTGGCCAACAGCACTGCCCGGGCAGCCGGCCGCGACATTTCAGCCTCGGCCAGGTTGACCGCTTCCTCCAGATTCGACAGTTCCACTTCAGCCACCGCCAACACCAGGGCATCCTTGGTCTTGAACTGGTGATACACGGCGGCTTTGGTCACGCCGACGGCGTCGGCCACCATCTGGAAGGACGTCGCACTGACCCCGAACTCACCGAACAGGTCGAGGGCGGCGGCCACGCTGCGGAGCTGTGCTGCCGAAAGACGGTCGCGCCTCGTGGTGATAGCCCAGGTTGCGTCTATCGACTCCATCACCACTTTCACAGGGTAGACGACCTGGCGGGCTGGCTATCTAGACGTTCGTCTAGCCCCACTGTCAAATCAGTTCATCGTCAACCGTCTGAGTTTGCGCAGGTCAGGGCCCAATTTAGGGAAAGTTCACCTTTGGAATCTGATCGTCCACCATGAATTTCGGCCCCAGAGCCTTGATAGCCCGACGATCCCTGGGCTACCGTCACGGCGGCTAGACGATCGGCTAGCCCGGAGCTCGGCACGACGCTCCCGGGCGCTGAAATTTCGGGGTGGGGATATGACCGTACAGACAGCAGAGCTCGACCAACCACTGATTGGTCAATACAACAACGACATCACCGCGCAAACCATCAGCCTGTGGATCACCCCGGTCAGCGGGGTCATCTTTCTGGCGGCGTTTCTCATCTTCCCGGGCTTTCGCCCGCCCATGTCACCCAATATGCCGGCCGATCAGGTGGCCGCCTTCTTCCGGGACCACACCACCTCGATTCGTCTCAGCATGATCATTTTCGACCTCTGCGGGATCATGCTGGTGCCGTTCTTCATGCTGATCGTGGTGCAGATGAAGCGCATGGCCACCCCGAGCCACGTGTTCGCCTACAGCTACCTCAGCGGAGTGGCGACCGGGGCCACCCTGTTCGCCATTGCTGACCTGTTCTGGCTCATCGCCGCTTTTCGGCCGGAACGAAGCCCGGACCTCGTGGTGTTGCTGAATGACATGGCGTGGATCGTGTTCACGGCGCCGGTCGGCATGCTGATCGCGCAGAACATCTGTCTAGCCCTGGCCATCTACATGGACGCCCGGCCCATTCCGATATTTCCGAAGTGGGTGGGCCATTTCAACCTTGTCTGTGCTGCCGTTCTGACGCCAGCTGCGTGCGCAGCGGTGTTCCGAACCGGTCCGCTGGCTTGGAACGGGTTCATTTCTTTCTGGCTGAAGATTTCCATGTTCAGCGTCTTCGTCATAGTGATGTTCTTCATGTTGCGAATCGCCATCAAGCGCCAGGCACTTGAGGAGATGGCAGCGGCGTGACCGTCACTTCCACTCCGGTGACCCCGACCATGCCGGCCGGGGATCCGGACATATACCGGCGCCACAGCAAGCTTGATCAGTGGATCTGCTTCTGGAGCGTGCCCATCTTTTTCAGTCTCTTTGGACTGATCTTTGTGGCCCTCACCAGGGTTATGCCTCCACCGAGCCCTCACCTGACCACGACACAGGTCCTGCACTTCTTTCACCATCACGCGCTGACCATCAAGATCGGCTTCACCATGCTGATGGTCGTGGTCGGTTTTGCGAGTTGGACCAATGGCCTGGTCGTCACCCACATGAAACGAATGTCAGTGGGGTCGGTATGGGCTTACAGCTACATCGCCGCATTGGCGGTCGGCGCCATTCCCGGCTGCATCTTCGCTGCCTTCGCGTTCCTGACCGCCGTGTTCCGACCCGATCGGAATCCCCATGTCATGGTCCTGCTTTACGACATGGGGCTCTTGATGTTCATCGGTTCGTTGGGCTGTTTCGCCACCCAATACCTGATTTTCGCGCTCGCCATACTCCTGGACAAGAACAAGATTTTCCCGAAATGGCTGGCCTATGTGACGATTTGGCAGATTGTCACCGAAGGTCTGGCGGCTCCCGTGTTCATCTTCAAGCACGGACCCTTTGCCTGGAACGGGGCGATCAGTTTCTGGCAGGGAACAGCGATCTTCGTCTTCTGGCAAGTGTGCCTGCTCTATCTCCTTCATCGGGCGATCAAAGGACAGCCGCTTGGGGAATTAGTGCAGGACCTATGACAATCACCGATAGCTCGCCATCGGCTGATTTGGCATCTCAAACTGCATCTGTCGAGGACGCACAGCGGCAAAAGAACTATTTACCCGGCGATTTCAATATGTGGGTCTTTGTCCTCGGCGACATGATTATTTTCGCCATCTACTTCCTCATCTTCATGGTCGAGCGGACTAGGGAGCGGACCGTCTTCCTGGCCTCCCAGCAGCACCTCTACCAAACCATTGGACTCATCAACACCCTCGTGTTGTTGCTGAGTTCTTGGTGCATGGCACGCGCCGTTCGAGCCTCCCGCTCCGGAGAAGCCGACCGTGCATTGAAGTTGGTGGTCGGTGCGGGCCTCTGTGGTCTGGCCTTCATCGCCATCAAGGTCGTGGAGTGGTCGCTTGAGATCCACCACGGGTACACATTGCCTAAGAACGACTTCTTCACGTTCTATTTCATGCTGACCGGTGTGCACCTGTTCCACGTCGTCATGGGTCTCGTCATTTTGGGCGTGGTGATACGGGACCTTCGCAACCCAAGTCTCCGCCGAGTCTCCATGGTCGAGGCCGGTGCAACCTATTGGCACATGGTTGATCTGCTCTGGATTGTCTTGTTCGCCCTGGTCTATGTGATGAGGTGAGACGTTGAAGACCATTCTTAGAGACAGGTTGACGTGGGTCTGGGCCGCACTTTCCGCTATCACGGTCTTGTCGTGGTGGCTGGCTAGGCATGCACATGACAATGGCCACTTCGTGGCCAGCACCCCGGTCACCATCGGCATTCTGGCCATTGGGTTCGTCAAAGCCCGGTTCATCCTGCAGTCATTCATGGAGGTTCGGACCTCGCCCACGTGGTTACGTCGCTTCTGCGACGTCTGGCTGATCCTTTTCTGGGGCGGCGTACTGGGGATTTACCTCTATCAATAAGAGCAACCCCTACGGAGCTTCTGCCCCCGCCGCCCGAGCGCTCGATTGGCACCTGAGAGTTGGGCTAAATTTCATTCGACGCCAAAGTAACGCGCCGGGGGGTGGGTCAAGCCAGTGGAAGTCTCAGAAGGCCCGGAGACTAGGTCCGGAGCATCCGGGATTCGTGGGCGCGCCACCGATTCTACGAGTGTGCACAATCCAAGAGGGCCATTTACTTTATTGAGAATACCGTTTACGGTACATTTTTTGGGGCACGACACTTCGTCCCTTGCGGGTGGGTTGGTCGAGGGGGACTGGTCAATATGACGAACGTGCTGCGAGTGATGCGATGAATCATCGACGTCGGACGGCGCCAATTGGTATCACGTTGGCCCTGACCTGCGTCGCCGCTCTATTCGCTGGATGCGGTAGCCGATTGGCCCAACAGTCGATTGCTGACGCCGCCCGTCGGCCAATTGTTCATGGCACTGCATCGCAGGCCGCTTCAACCGGCAACCAGGCGAGCGGGGTCGGTGGAACTGATGCCGGGGTCACAACCACGACGGCGCCCTCAAGCGGCGGATCGACTGCCACCACGTCGCCAACCGGGTCGGCGGGATCGATTCCATCCGGCAAAGTCGGAACGTCAGGAGGAAGCACCGCCGGATCGACTTCTGGAACGGCCTCCAGCGGAGCGGCCACCCTCTCTACCATCAATCTCGGCAACGTAGGCACGTACAGCGGCGTGATTGGATCTGTGTTCGCTGGTGCCCAGCAATCGTTGGAGGTGTGGGAGGCCTATACGAACGCGCACGGTGGCCTGAACGGACATCCGGTGCACGTCTACTTCGAGGATGACGGTGGTGATCCTTCGACCAGTGCCACCGATGTGCAGCAGGAAGTCACCCAAGACCACGTGATCGCATTCGTGGGCGACCTCATGCCGCTCACCGTCAGTGCCAGCGTGCCCTACCTGCAGCAGCAGAACATTCCTGTCATCGGTGGTGACGCCAGCAGTTTCGAATGGTGGCAGAGCCCCATTCTGTTTCCCCAAGCATCGGGCATCAGTAACGAAAATGATCCAACCTTCAAGGCCGCTGTGGCGAGGGGCTACACCAAGATGGGTCTGCTCTATTGCATCGAAGACTCCACATGCACCAACGCCTACACCCAGGGTATTCAGAAAGGTGGCGCCAAGGCAGATGGGGTAGATCCCGTCTACGTCGCGACCTACAGCATCACGCAACCTGACCTGACGGCGGAATGCCTCGATGCCAAACAGGCCGGAGCAACCTTCATTTACTTCGCTGGCGATGGTGACAGCCTCGTTCGAATGGCGAGCGACTGTGCAGCTCAGGGCTACAACCCTCTCTACGAGGCCGACAGCATCGCCGTGAGTGAAGCCATCGCTTCGGACAGTCATTTGAATGGACTGCTTAGCGTGCAGACGAATTTCCCATGGCCCGACGCGTTCACACCCGCACAACAGTTGTATCAACAGGCGGTCAAGGATTATGACCCTAGCCTGGTTGGCTCGGCATCTACGTCTGCCGAATGGGCCTCCGGCGAATTGGCTGTGGCGGCTGACAAATTTCTCACCGCCAACCCGACCTCGGCCGAGTTCCTCCAAGGACTTTGGAGCATAAAGAACAACAACCTTGGCGGACTTTCGCCACCCTTGACGTTCACCCAGGGTGCCCCAGCCACGATGTCGAGCTGCTACTTCTTGATGAAGCTACAGAACGGAACATTCACCGATCTGAACAATGGCACTACACAGTGCAGTTAACCAACGGAAGGAGGCTTGATGGAATTCAGTAAATGGTTGCGACTCGAGTGGGATCGTGCCCTCGCTGTGGTGCTCGTCCTCGCCGGCATTGGGGCGCTCATTGCCGGTTGGGTCGGCGTAAGTGGAGCGGCGTATACGGCCAGCCAGCTGCCGTACATCATCTCTGGTGGGATAGGTGGCATCTTCCTCTTGGGACTTGGTGCCACTTTGTGGCTCTCAGCCGACCTACGCGATGAGTGGCGCAAGCTCGATTGCATTGAAGATGCGCTGCGTGAGGATGACGGCGGCGTGACCGTCGGCTGATGAACGAAATAGTCCTCAATCGGCGGCACTCGTCGCAGCTGGCGCCCCCCGCTTCGCCTGAACGGTCATCGACGCAGCACCTGCTGTGGGGACCGGATGACCTCCTGCGTTGGGCGTTTGCGATATTGGTGGCCGCCATCGTCATTGGCGTGGCTTGGTACGTGTGTGCCGGCGATGTCTCCCTCAATCAACAGATTGGGCCGATGGACGCCGCAGTCGCCGGACTAGTGGTCTCCGGGTTCGGCAACGCAACGTGGCTCCTACGTGGTCGACGAGCGATCGGTGAGCGTCGTCGGGCGCTCTTGCCGGATCCCGTCGCCCAAGTCCAACGCGCGCGTATGAATCGAGGGCAATCTCCGGCGCCGGTCGTTGGTGGCCTCAGTAGTGCCACTCGAGTGTTCGAAGTCGAAACCTTCCTGGCCGGCCCCGATATGGAGCGCTATCACCGGGCGACGTGCGCATTGGCCGCCGGACGGGTGGGCTGGACAACCATGACGCGGCAAGAACACGACGCCGCAGGTCGGAAGCCTTGTGGAGTCTGTCAGCCATGAGTGCCATTGCTTCGTTTCTCAACGGGGCCACGGTGGCGGATGAGAACCGGGCGTCGCGCGACCTGGCTCATTCGCTCGGGTGCGGTGGCGATCCTCCTCGTTATCGGAGTGCTCTTGGCCGCTGAATTCGCGGTGGGACCCTTTGTGGTCACCGGCATAGCCGATGGCTCCGTCTACGCCTTGGCAGCCATCGGACTCGTGCTTACTTACAAGACCTCCGGCATCTTCAACTTTGCCATTGGGGCGCAGGCGGCAGCTTCGGCCTATGTCTTCTATTCCCTGCGCGTCACTTTGGATCTCCCGTGGCCTGTCGCCGCGCTGCTGGCGATGGTGCTCGTCGGACTGGTGGGTTCACTTCTCTTGGAGCGGGTTGCGTATTGGTTAACCAGCGCACCACCCGCCATGAAGGTCGTAGCCACCATCGGCCTGGTCGTCCTGCTCGAGTCCGTTCTGACGGGCGCCTACGGTCAGGCCACCATTCAGTTCAGCTCGTTCCTCCCGGTCAAGGGCATCCATCTCTTTGGGGTGGCCGTATTGGGGAGCCAGCTCATCACCGCCGCGTTAGCCGTATTGGCCACTGTCGGTCTCTACCTCTTCTTCCGGCGGACCCGCCTCGGTGTGTCGATGCAGGCCGTCGTCGATTCTCCGACCCTGCTGGCGCTGGAGGCCACAAATCCGGTGACGGTCCGTCGCTACGCCTGGGCCATCGGCTCATGCTTTATTTCAATTTCCGGCATGCTGCTGGCGCCCACACTCGGTATTGATGTCAACATTTACCTTCTAATTTACATCGCCGCCTTTGGTGCCGCAGCCGTTGGTGCCTTCAGCAGTCTTCCCATCACCTTCCTGGCCGCCATCGGCATTGGGATCACCACCAATGTCATGAGCGACAAGCTATCGGGACAAATGAACACTGTGGTGGCCGAGCTCTACACTCAAATTCCGTTCCTCGTACTGGTCGCCGCGCTTCTCATAGTGCCGCGGGCAAAGCTCATCGCCAGAACTGCCGGTACAGTCCGGAAACTCCGGCCACCCATTGCGTTTCCGACGCCGATACTGGCGACTGGTGCCGTCGGGGGCCTTGCCCTCGCAGTGGCCATCCCATTCTTTGTTGGTGCCGCCTTCGTCAATCAATACACCACGGGCCTGGGCTTTGCGGTGGTTCTGTTGTCACTCGGACTACTTCTCTGGACCTCTGGACAGAT
Organism: uncultured Acidimicrobiaceae bacterium; assembly: GCA_963730785.1. GTDB lineage: Bacteria > Actinomycetota > Acidimicrobiia > Acidimicrobiales > RAAP-2 > Bog-473. Next base: position 101,082 of record CAVSTF010000003.1, on the reverse strand, counting down.
CTCTCTCTGCCAGATGTCCTTCGCCGCCATCGGGGCATCGACATTCGGGCACGCGCTGGCCGCCGGCTTTCCGTGGTTAGTTGCCTTAGCGATGGCCGTTGGTGTCGCCATTGTCGCTGGAGCAATCGCGGCCATTCCTTCTTTTCGTCTCACCGGCATCCACTTAGCAGTTGCCACATTCGGATTCGGTCTTTTGCTGCAGAACCTGATCTACCCCACATTCCTTATGTTTGGACAGGCCGACTCCGTGATTGCGTCCCGGCCGAAACTCTTCGGCATCAACGCCCAGGGTGATCGGGCGTTCTATTTCGTGGCGCTGATCATTGCTGTGCTGTGCGCTGTGCTGGTCATCGGTATCCGTCAGAGCCGACTGGGGCGCCTGCTCCGCGGCCTCTCGGATTCACCGTTGGCCTTGGAGGCTCACGGCACCAACACCCGGCTCACTCGTCTCTACGTGTTCTGTGCCGCCGCTGGCATTGCCGCCGTCGGTGGGGTCCTCATTGCATCGGTCACCCAATCAGCCGGAGGTACGCCAACCGGCCCGTTCGGTTACTTCAATTCCGTTGTGCTGCTCGCCGTCCTTGCCTTCTGCGGGAGCCAACCACTTCTTTCGCCCATCATTGCTGCCTTCATATTCGAGGTCTTGAAGATCTACGGACCATTTACCGCCTCGTGGTTTGAAAAATATGAAGGCGCGTTCTTTGGACTCGCCGCCATCGGAGTCGCCGTGGTCCCCGGTATCAGCGTGTCGATCCGGGGCCGACGACACAACGAACGTGCCGGGCGCAGCCCCGTTACCAGCCGAGCAGACAGACCCGGCATCGAACCATCGCTTCCGAGTCTCCAACCCCAAGGTGCTCACTGATGTTCGAAGTCATGCCTGATCTCTCGGTGGAACAACTCTCCGTACATTTTGGTGGCCTCGTTGCTGTTGACAATGTGACCTTGCAGGGGGCTGCGGGAACAATCACTGGCCTCATCGGCCCGAACGGCGCTGGTAAGACCACCACGTTCAATGCCTGCGCCGGAGCGGTGCGGGCCCACTCCGGCCGAGTCCGTTTGGGCGAGAACAACCTCGACGGTCTCTCCGTGTCAGCACGCGCCGGGCGAGGCTTGGGGCGCACATTCCAGCGTATAGAGCTCTTCGATTCAATGACCGTGCAACAGAATGTGGCTCTCGGACACGAAGCTTTCCTGTCGGCTCGTCGACCCTGGAGTCAGCTGGCCAGTTCCAAGCAATGCCGTCGGCTCATTGCGGATCGAGCCGACGAGGCCATCGGACGCTGTGGTCTAGGGCCACTGTGTTCATCTCGTGTCGGCGATCTCCCGACTGGTCAGCGTCGGCTGGTTGAACTGGCACGGGCCATGGCCACACCATTCCGATTTCTGCTCCTCGACGAACCTTCGTCAGGGCTCGACGTGCGCGAGACCGAACATTTTGGACAGATCATTGCTGACCTGGCCTCGACAACTGGCATCGGCATTCTGCTGGTGGAACACGACATGGCGCTCGTGGCCAAGGTGTGTACCTACATCTACGTCTTGGATTTCGGCCAACTCATATTCGAGGGGACAACTTCTGACGTCCTTTCATCGGAAACCGTCAGGGCCGCCTACTTGGGATCAACCGGTACCAGCGTGGAGGTCACTCCCCTTGCTTGAACTTCGCAACATCCGGGCTGGCTACGGGAGCGGGAAAGTTCTCGATAATGTGAGTCTCGTTGTCCCGAAAGGTTCAGTAGTTGCGCTCCTTGGCCCAAACGGCGCCGGGAAGACCACGTTGCTCAGGGTGGCCTCCGGTCTCCTCGCCCCATCGGCCGGCCAGGTGATCTTCGACGAGCAGGACATGACCGGTGCGAGCGCATACGCCATGGCCAAGGCTGGCCTCTGCCACGTTCCCGAAGGTCGAGGCGTTTTCCCGACCCTGAGCGTGGCTGACAATCTGCGCTTACAGGCACCACCCTCGGTTGATCGGAAGGCGTTGGATCGAATCGCACCGATCTTTCCGCGGCTCCAACAACGCCGTCGCCAGCTGGCCGGAACCCTCTCAGGCGGGGAGCAGCAGATGCTGGCTCTGGCCCGGGCGTATGTCGCGAACGCTTCGACCGTTCTCCTTGATGAGGTCTCCATGGGCCTGGCACCAAAGATTGTTGACGAAATATTCGACTACTTGCGGCGACTGGCCGCGGAGGGGCTCTCATTGTTGGTAGTCGAACAATACGTCTCGCGAGCACTGGAGCTGGCCGACTACGTCTACATCCTCGATCGGGGCCGGATTCGCTTTGCCGGCGAACCGGGTGAAATCGATGACGACACCATTATTGAGTCATATCTCGGAGCACTGGGCGCATGAAGCACGTGAACGAGCGGCGACGGTCGAATGGAAGATCGCTGACGGGGCGAGCTGTTCCGGTTGTGGCGTGCGCATCGCTGGCCGTCGGCATCTGGGGACTAATTGAGATTCCTGGCGCCGGTGCACAACTCCGAGACTCGGGAACGACCACGACAACCACGACGACAACGTCCTCGCCCTCGTCAGGGGCCGGGTCAACCAATAGCAATTCCTACACCCTCTCGGCTCAAGCCAACGCGCTCGATGTGCTGCTGACGGACCCATCCCTGCCGCTGTCCGGAGACCTAGTGGTGGAAGCGGGACCCTTTGGCGCATCCGCACTGGAGAACAGCTTGGGCGAGTCAGCGTCTGATGCCGGAGCTCCCTACGCGCCCTCACTCACGTCGCTTCCTGGCGTGGTCGCCGGCATTGGCGGTTCATTGGTACCTCCGCTTCCTCCGCTTCCTGGCTACGTGTCAGCGAGCTATCCGAGTTCGGCCTCCAACAGTCAGACGCAGGCCGGATATGACATCACGGCCACTGCATCGGCCAACTCCTCGAAGGGGGTTGTGAGCCTGGGGGTCCAGCCCAGCGGTTCACCCAACTCGACCTTTTTCGCCAGTGCACAGGCAACCGCCAACGACGACGGGAGCGTGAGCGTGAATGCGGCGGCCGGAGTGGACGCACTGGACTTCGGCCAACTTTTTGACATCGGAAACGTGTCGTCAACCTTGTCAATGACGCAGCAGTCAGGGCAGCAGCCCGTCGTCTCTTCCAGTACAAGCCTGGGGCAGATCACCTTCCTGGGTCTTTCGACAGGACTGAGTTCAAACGGCCTCAGCCTTATCGGCATCGACACACCAATCGACCTGACCACACAGGTTCTGGGGCTACTTAATCCGCTGTTGAGTCAGCTCGGGGTCAAGATCACCTACCTGCCGGAGACCTTCACCTACAGCGACGGCACTTCAAGCACCGGGTCAAAACCCGACAGTTCGAAGACCTTAGAGTCGATTGACTCGGGAGCACTGCAGATAACCGAGAGTCAAAATCTCCCGTCCCAGGGCTTGACCACGGCCACCATCACGGTGGGGCACATCACCCTCGCCACCAGCGATTCCGCTGAGTTCTCGCCGTCAACGGAGGGCGACACGGGAGGCCTGACCACGAGCACAACCGACGGATCATCGTCGCTCGGGTCATTGACGAACCCAACTGGCTTCACCGGCGGTGGCATTGTCTCAGGTGCGTCAACCTCGACGACGACCCCAACGGGACCTCCCGCATCGCCGCAAAAGTCACTCCAGAGCGTTCCAGCCTATGAAATTGAGAAAGGTCCGCCCATCCGCAGCGTTTACCTCTTGCTGGTATTGGCCGGATTGGGCATGCTCGGCATTTCGCAAGTGGTTCGATACTTGGCAGTCCGTCTCGCATTGGGGGGCCAAGGGCGGTGGCGACAATGATCAAAAGACAGCAAAGGATCAGTGACATGAAGAAGTTGAAATCATCACGGCCCACACGTTCTGGTCAACGCCGCTTCATTGGCCTGGCCGGTGGGGCTGTCCTTGCGCTCTCTACCCTTCTGCCCATGCTGGTGACCGGAGGGCAAACATCCGCAGCGGCAGGGACCGCTAATTCCAGTAGCGGCAGCGGTTCATCGGCGGCGGTGATCACCCCGCTGCTCGAGTTCTTCGAATTTGGCAACTCGATCGGCACCCCGCTTCTCTGCAGCGATGCAGGATCCGTCATCTCGATTGTCGGGGTCCAGGGTGGTGCGGGTGCCCTCAGCACCCCCTTAGTCAACGAGCTGAGCACGCTCTGTTCGGGGATTGCGTCGCAAGGCGGTAGTTACCTTCAGCAGGCCATTGACGAGAGTCAGTCCTTGAGCTTGATCAATCCGATTGTCAATCCACTTATCGCCGGCCTCGCCAATGGATTCAGCACCGTGGGTACTGACTACGGGCCTTCGCTCGCCCCATTTGGTCCAACTGTCGGCGGGCCTGGGCGGTACGGTGGCCTTCTTCGAAGGATCCTGAAATGCGGCGGGCAACCGGCGCTCACGCGCTTGTTGCCTGCAGCGCACTTTCGGTGATTCTGGCCGCCTGCGGAGGACGCGTTCCTCTCCCTGTAGCGAGCTCAAGTAAAGCGGCGACGTCGACGACGTCATCGTCGATATCCACCGGAGCGACCACCTCACCCATGGTTTCGTCGAACACCTCCACGCCAACTCTGCCTTCTGGTGCGGTCCCCCCGCAGACAACGACGGTGACGACTGATCAGGCTGCCACTTCAGGAGATCCCACCAAACAAGCCATTCTCAACGCCTACGAGACCTATTTGTTCGATCTTTCAGGATTAGACGACACGCTCAACAAGGCTTACATCGGGCCGCTCGCTGCTGTCACCACGAATCGATTGGCGGAAGCAAGTGTGCGCCAGGCCTCGGCGCTGATGGGTGCACATGAGCACGGAGTAGGTACGCTGCGCGACGACCGCATCACGATCCTGGTGCCAAGCGCGACGACAGCCGACATTGCCGATTGCCAGGATGAATACAACTTTTACCCGGTGGAAGACGCCAACGGTATGGCCGACGCCTTCGTCCAGCGGGGGTACTTCGCTGGCACCGCCCAGCTGGTCTTCCAAGCCGGACACTGGTTGGTCGACGTATTCACGACCACACATGTCACTTGCAACTACTGATTCACGTCGGCGACTTCTTCTCATTGCTCCTGACGCATGGATCCCCCAACGGATGCCAGCACACTGGCGACATCGGTGAGCACATTGGCCGGGGTTGAGCGACATTGAGCGCCTGCGTCCCTGGCCAATACAGCTTCGGCGTCGATCAGGAGTGACAGGCGCAGCAGCGCTGAAGCCTGGGGATATCCAGTCAGTCCCGGCGATCCACTGAGAATCACTTCTGCCCGGTCCAGCTCATTGGCCAGGTGAGCCAGAAGTGTCTTGCTCACGGGAGACGTTCCACTGGCTGCATCCCCGATCGAGTTCTGTGATGGAACCCCGCTTCGCTTGATGGCAACGGCCCAGGCTGTTGCACTCTGGGTGAGCGATGGCTGATTCGGTGTCCCTTTCCAGTGTGAAATCAGAGGCGCTCCTGGCGCCAGACCCTCCGCAGACCAGTCGGGTATTTGCGTAGCCGCCTGTACGTCATCACCAGCTAGACCGGGACCGAGCAAGGCGGCAAGCTCGGCGGCGCCCTGGTCGAAGGTGACGTCACCCAGCTCCCGGATTCTGGTCGAAGCCCGCTGAAGTTGCTTGACCATGGGGGTTGACCGCACGAAGGTCGCCGCCCGTATCACTGAGAAGGACTCCACGTACAGACTGACGCCATCGACAACGTTCGCCTTCGCCTCCGGGAACCCCGGAAGGGGGGCCAAGTGCGATACGCCGGCGAGAGCCGACTTGAACACGGGTAAATCCAGGTCCATTTGCCGGCGAACCTTGATTGGTGTCTCATGTCCGATCTGCCACGATGACTCCGCGCGCAATCCACTAATAAGGCTGGACTGGAGTGGTGAAAGGTCAGCCGATACGGACTGAAACCAAGTCTGAGCCGCGGCAGCTGAAATCGTCGGCATGGCAGCAGAAGCGGGGATTGCTACCACGCAGCATGCTCCACTAGCGGCAATAACGAGCGACGTCATCAAGAGACGACGGCGAGACAACATGCAGCTCATGCTACGAGTCACCCATGGGCGTGGAAGGTCAGGCCCCCATCTACTCGTGCTTGTAGATCTGACCATCCTTCATCACAAACCGGATGTCTTTCGTGACCGTGATGTCTTCGGAAGGATCCCCGGGCACGGCAATGATGTCGGCCAAGTATCCGGGAGCGAGGCGCCCGAGGTCATGCGTGCGCTCAATGAGGTCAGCGCTCGTCACGGTGGCGGCTTGCAAAGCTTGCATGGGTGTCATGCCACGGTCCACCATGGCGATGAGCTCGTTGGCCTGACTGCCATGAGGAATGGCCGGGGCGTCGGAACCACAGGCGATCTTGACGCCGGCCTCGAGGGCTTTCCCGAACATCCGGCGCGCCTGAGGAAAGACCTCTGCCGCTTTCTTTTGGAGAATTGGATGGATGCGGTCGATTGCCATGTGGTCGCCTAAGGCCGTCGTTCCGACCAAAAAGGTACCCGAGTCGGCCATAAGTTTCACGGTCTCATCGGTGGCAAGCGATCCGTGTTCGATGCAGTCAACGCCAGCGGCCACACAGGCGCGGATGCCGGCATCGCCGTGGGCGTGAGCCGCCACTCTGAGCCCGTTTCGGTGTGCCTCATCGACAATGGCGGCCAATTCCTCGTCGGAGTACTGCTGGCAACCGGCGGGCCCAGAGAACGACATCACCCCGCCGGACGCCGAAATCTTGATCAACTTGGCACCGTACTTAATTTGATACCGGACCGCCTTGCGCACCTCGGGCACGCCGTTGGCAATGCCCGACTCAACGCTCTGCGGCATGATGCCGGGTGCCAGCCCTTGAAACATGGTGGGGTCGAGATGCCCGCCGGTAGGCGTGATGGCATGGCCGGCCGGAAAGATGCGCGGCCCAGGGAACCAGCCATTGTCAACCGCCTTGGCCAGGTCGACATCGAGGAGAAAACCCGCGGTGTACACCATGAGACCGAGATTGCGCACCGTGGTGAAGCCGGCCATCAGAGTGGTCTTGCAGTTGACCACCCCACGCAGCGTTCGGTAGACGGGTGAATCTTTCACTCCGTGCATGGGGTCAGGCAGCCCATCGGGGCCGCCCGGACCGCCGATGAGCATATTCAGCTCCATGTCCATCAGACCGGGCAACAACGTGACGTCGCCCAGGTCGATTTCGGTGGCCGGGCTCGGAATGTCCGAAGGACTGGGATTCACCGCCTCGATCTGATTCCCATTGACAACGATCACCACGCGGGACTTGACCTCTCCCGTCCCGACATCAACCCAGCGATCGGCACGCAGCACAATCGGATCACTCATGGTGAACTCCTCTCATAGGTACCAGCCGCCATTGACTCCGAGGAGTTGTCCGGTGATGTAACCCGCACCTTCAGAACACAAGAAGGCACAGGCGGCCGCAATGTCATCGGGTGTTCCAGCACGTCGCACTGGTGTGCGAGCAATAAGCGCATCCATGTCGGACACCACTCCAGAGTCAACCGAGCGGCGCATCATCGGCGTGTCGATAAATCCGGGCGGGATGGTGTTGACCGTGATGCCCTTGGGCGCATATTCGATAGCCAGGGCTTTAGTCAGGGCAATGACTCCGCCCTTGGAGGCCACATACGACGCCATTCGACTCGTCCCCGATTGCGCGCTGGACGATGAGATGGTCACGATGCGCCCCCACCCTGAGGCCACCATGTCAGGTACCGCAGCCTGGAGGCAATGAAAGGTGCCGGTCAGGTTTACCGACATCATGCGCGCCCAATCTTCGGCGCTGATGTCCAAAAAACTTTCGAAGCGCTCGATGCCGGCGCTCGTCACCATGATCTCGATCGGCCCCAGGGACTGGCGAACCTGGTCGAGGGCGGCGTCAACGGCCGCTCGATCGCTGACATCCACGGGGATGCCGATGGCCGAGAATCCTTCCGACTCGAGGGACAGAGCGACGTTGGCAGCAGCGTCCGCATCGATATCGAGGACAGCCACCTGGCGATTGTCGCGGGCGAGATGTTGGCAGATGGCCAGCCCCATACCCGATCCGCCACCGGTCACCACGGCTACCCGGCTCATCGACACCCGTCCACTGTCTTGACGCCTTCCACCTCTGGCCCCTCCCCGGTCGACGGACCCCTGCCGGCCGAGAACGGCGCCGGTAGAGTGGGCTGATGTTAGGAAGAGTGCACTTTCTTGTCAAGTGTCCCTAGCACTGGGCGATAGCTCAATATACGATTACTGAGAATGTCATTATCAAGGGCAAAGGAGCCTCGCCATGCGGATCGGTCTTCAGGTCAGTGCCGACCGTGGTCGCTATGCCACCAAGGTCGAAAAGCTCCAGGCTGACGCCCGCTGGGCGGACGAGGCCGGGTTGGACACCATTTGGACGCCCCAGATCCCAGATGAGTTCGACGTGATGATGGCCGTCGCCCTACTCGGCGCGGTCACCTCACGGATTGAAATCGGTACGTCAGTGGTCCCGATCCAGCCGCGTCATCCGGTGGTCCTGGCTCAGCAGGCACTATCGGCGCAAGCGATTTGCGAAGGTCGCTTCACGTTGGGACTTGGGGTCTCCCACCACTGGATCATTTCCGACATGCTTGGCCTGCCGTATGAGCGTCAGGCCACGGCCATGCGTTGTTACCTCGACGTGCTGGACGGTGCCTTAAGTGGGCCGGGCCTCGTGGAAGTGAAGAACGAACTGTTTTCCATCCGCCAACCGTTCGATGTCACCGACATCACACCGACACCCGTGATGATTGCTGCCCTCGGTCCCGTGATGCTGCACCTGGCTGGTGCCCGGGCCGCGGGCACCGTGCTGTGGCTGGCCGACGAGCGCTCCATCGAGTCGCACGTGGTCCCGCAGATCACAGCCGCCGCCGAATCGGCTGGTCGGCCGGCGCCGAGAATCATGGCGGGCGTGCCTGTCTGCCTCTGTCTCGAGAGTGAGGTCGACGCCGCGGTGGAGCGAACCAACCAAACCCTCAGCGAGGTGGTGGCTTCACCCAACTACGTACGCCTCATGGAGCATGGCGATGCTTCCACCATCGGCGACGTGCTGATCTGCGGCAGCGAAGCGACCATGGAGGCAAGGCTGCGGCGCTTCGCCGAAGCAGGCGTGACTGATCTCAACGCCCGGATCGTCACCCTCGGTGAGGGCAGGGATGAGATCAAAGCCTCGGCGGAACGAACGAGAGAGTTCCTGGCCGACGTGGCACCAACGATGCGTCAGTTGGGCTGAACTTCACGACGTTCGCCTATTTGGTGGAGGTGACGATGCCGCTGGAGATGAAGGCCCACATACCTTCAGCGGCCCGACTGGCATCCCGCTCGGTCCCGCTGATGGTGGGTGCATAGGCCGCGTTGAACATGATGGTGGAGAGGATCACTCCGGTGTCCTCGTCGTGTTCCACCCCAGGCCGCACTACGCCGGCATCGACGGCATCGGCCAGAACGCCTTCGAGCAGGGTCACCAGGGGGACGAACGCTCGAGCTGCCTCGGCCTGATGAGCCGTCAACAGCTGATGGCAAAATTCGGCCATGACTGGCGTCGGGTTGTTCTTGGACGTCCTGCCCCGCGGTGCCGGCAGGCACATGCGGAAGTACTCGACCACGAAGCAGTGGAGCCGCTCGAGCGGATCGCTCTCCTTCGAGACCAATTCCTCGAGTCGCTCAGCCGTGGACCGGATGGCTTCGTCGAACAAGGCCAGGAGCAGTTCGTGCTTCCCGGCAAAGTATTGGTAGAAGCTGCGGAGGGACTGGCCGGAACCGTCAACCACCTCTTGGACCGTGAATTCCTTGCCACTCTCGGCGCTGGCCAGCAGCTCGAAACCAGCGTCGAGAAACCGCTGGACGCGCCCTTCGCTACGCACGCGGGCCGAGTCGAGTGACCGAGCGACGGCGAGGTCCCGGCGGCGCACCGGTGCATCTCCAGCGGGCGGGTTGGCTGATTCGTCCGAGGCCACCCTTGCAGTGTAGGGCGTATTCCTAATTGGAGAGCGGGACTCTCCGTGAGGGTGACGCCTCTCACTGGAAACCGCGCAGACGTCCGTTTCCGTGCAGGTCAACGACCTCCAATGCCACATGGCTCCTGGCCGGTGCTGGCTTCGACCGCCACCCGCATAGCCAATTGCGAAATATGAGAAGGCTGTTATCGTCGGGGCCGTGGAGCAGTCGGAGATGGCCGACATCATTGAGATAGAGCAGCTGTTAGCTCGGTACGCCGTGGCCATGACCAGGGACGACATTGAGGCCGTAGTCGAGGTGTTCACGCCTGACGGGACCTACAGCGCATTCGGTGACACCTATCAACTCGCTCGATTTCCCGGCCCTGGTGGCTGCCGCCCCCAAGGGACTCTTCATGACCGGCACGCCGGATCTCGAACTCGATGGCGACACCGGAACCGGGTTCCAGACCCTCTGTTTCGTCGATCAGACCAACCACCACATGCGCATCGGTTGGTACACCGACACCTATCGACGTACTGAAGGCGGCTGGCGGCTAGCAGACCAGGTCAATGACCTTCCTCCGACGCAGTGGCGAACGAGACGCTGGCAAACCGCACGACCCCAGCCGTCCCGAGCCATCGGCTTCGGAGGGCTGAACGCCAGGAATCGGCGCGCAGTGGAGCTCTCGAGATTCAAGGCTGAGGTTGACGCATGGCTGGATGCCAACGAGGAGGAGCTTACATCCGACCGTTCGACGGCATCGGCACGTTGGACCAGCAGATGGATCAACTGCGCAAGGTGATGCGGCTGGCCTACGACGCCGGATTCATGCGCATGGGCTGGCCCGAGCGCGTCGGTGGGCTGGGCGGATCCAACCTCTGTCGGGCCTATCTCGGTGAGGCACTGACCCGACACGATTTGGTCGAACCCGGTATCTATTCCATGCCCGAGGTGCTGGCGCCGACCATGATCGATTTCGCCCCGGAAGCTCTGGCCGCCGAAATGGTGCCGAAATTGCTACGAGGTGAAGAGATCTGGTGCCAGGGATTCTCCGAGCCCAGCACCGGCAGCAACCTGTCGTCGCTGGCCTGCCGGGCCACCCGCACCGATGATCAGATGGCTCGTCAGCGGCCAGAAGGTGTGGACCAGCTTGGCGCAGTACGCCGCCCGGTGCGTGCTCCTGACCCGCACGGGCACCACCGAGTCGGCCCATCGAGGCATTACGGCGCTCTTCGTCGACATGGACAGCGACGGCATCACGGTTCGACCCATCGAGACGATGCACGGAGTGCCCGAGTTCTGCGAAGTCTTCTTCGACGACGTTGCCGTGCCCTTCGACCGGCAGCTGGGCGAGGTGGATCACGGCTGGGCCATTGCCATGGACCTGCTTCCCTACGAACGGAGCACGGCCCTCTGGCATCGGGCTGCCTTCCTGCAGCTTCGCCTCGAACAACTGGTATCCGTGGCACCACCGGGCGTGCTCGATCCGGCCGACGTCGGAGAGGCGGTGCAAATGGTCATGGCTTTCCGGGCCAGGTCACGAAACACGCAGCGCCGACTGGCCGCTGGCGAGGTGCTCGGTTCCGAGACATCCATTGACAAAGTCCTCCTCGCCACGGCCGAACAAGCCGTATTCGACCTGGCGCTCGAGGGGCTCGGGCCATCCATCCTGAGTGGGGATGACGCCGAAAGCGCTCGCTGGCGTGCCGAATTTCTTTACTCTCGAGCGGCCAGCATCTACGGCGGGAGCGCCGAAATCCAACGCAACATCATTGCCCGACGTGTGCTCGACCTCGGAGACGAGCGCTAGTGGAGAAGTCCGAACTCGAACTCTTCAGCCGCTCGGTGCAGCAGGTGACCTCGTCTGGCAATGGAGCTGAGCTCGATGCAGCCTTGACCGAACTGGGCTGGCTGGACGCGGTGGCCGAGGATCGTGCTGCTGCGGTGTCGGTGGTGTTCGAGCACCTGGGTCGGGCCAACACCACTTCGGCTGCGCTCGATGACCTGCTGGCGCTCACGATGGGCGGCGCCGTGCCGCCTGATCCGGTCGTCGTCGTACTGCCGTTCCTGCGCGAGACCCTGCCTCCAGGTGATGCCTCGAAGGGAAAGATTGCCGTGCGTGGTATTGCTTCCAACGCCTACGGACGACGTGGCACTGCGATGGTGGCAGTCAGCGATGGGTCGACCATTCGAGGCGTGGCCATGCCGATTTCGAAGCTGGCCCAACGCCCCATCGCCGGGCTCGACCGAGCACTTGGCCTGCATGAGATTTCGGGTGAACTGTCTCCGAGTGATGCCAAAGACCTCGGTCCCGTCGACTGGGCGAATGCGGTGGCGATCGGTCAGCTGGCGCTGGGGCATGAACTGGTCGGCACATCCCGCACCATGCTTGACCTGGCCCGAACGCACGCCCTGGAAAGGGTGCAGTTCGGCCGACCGATCGCCTCGTTCCAAGCCGTGCGTCATCGCCTCGCCGAGGGGCTGGTGGCGATTGAGGCCGCAGCCGCTCTGCTGCATGCCGCCTGGGACGAACCCACACCGGAGGTGGCCGCCATGGCCAAGGGAATGGCCGGGAAAAGTGCTCGAGCAGTGGCCCGTCACACCCAACAGGTGCTGGCCGGCATCGGCTTTACCACCGAACATCCGCTGCATCTCTTCGTTCGACGCACGCCTCATGCTCGATCAGTTGCTGGGCGCCAGCACCGACCTCACCCGCCAACTGGGCAGCCATGTCATGGCGCACCATGCGCTACCGGCGTCCTTCCCACTCTGACTTCGAGCGGCCACCAGGCCCAGGCGTCGATTATGCTCATAGCAGTTTTTGATAATCACATTTCCGCCCTGGGGAAATCCGGGGCAGTCAGGGGTGGGTCATGGCGCCGACAGAGGGCCACGAGGAAAGGATGCTCGTCAATGGCGAGCTCATTGGTTCGGACTCAGGCCGGACCTTCGACAACGTCAATCCGGCCACCGAAGAAGTGCTGGGCCAAGTGGCTGACTCATCGACGGCCGAGATGTTGCGGGCGATCGATGCCGCTCGTCACGCGTTTGATGACACCGATTGGTCCACCAATCGCGATCGCCGTAAGGCCTGTCTGACGCAGCTCCAGGAAGCGCTCGAGCGCGACCTGGAGGCACTGCGCGAGGAACTCATCCTTGAAGTGGGTTGCCCTCGGATGACCACGCACGCCAACCAGCTCGACCTCCCGCTCGATGGCGCCCTGCGCTACCCGATCAAACTCATTGACGAATACCCATGGCGAACCAATCTTTCGGAAATTGTGGATCGCCGCGGCACGGCGAACACGCGACAGGTCTGGAAGGAGCCGATCGGCGTGGTGGGCGCCATCGTGCCGTGGAACTTCCCCATTGAAGTCACCCTCAACAAGCTGGGCCAGGCCCTGGCCACCGGGAACACCGTCGTGCTCAAGCCCGCTCCCGACACACCGTGGAACGCCACCCGTATCGGGCGACTGATTGCCGAACAGACCGATTTTCCCAAGGGAGTCGTCAACGTGGTGACCTCCTCGGATCACCTGGTCGGCGAGGAGCTCACGCTGTCGCCGAAAGTTGATCTCATTTCATTCACCGGATCGACATCGGTGGGCCAGCGGATCATGGAGAAGGGTGCCGCGACCCTCAAGCGAGTTTTCCTCGAACTGGGAGGCAAGTCCGCCACCATTGTGCTGGACGATGCGGACTTCGCCACTTCGGTGCCCTCCGGCATCGCGGTGTGCTTCCACGCCGGACAGGGCTGCGCCATCCAAACCCGGATGCTGCTCCCCCGATCCCGCTACGAGGAAGGGGTCGAGATCCTCAAAGCCACACTGTCCTCGGTGGCCTACGGAGATCCGCAGCGCCCCGACGTGCTGATGGGTCCTGTCATTTCGGCCAAGCAACGTGATCGGGTGCTCGGCTACATCGAAAAGGGCGTGGCTGAGGGCGCAACGCTCGCCCTAGGCGGAGGGCGACCAGCACAACTTCCCAAGGGGTGGTTCGTTGAACCAACCCTGTTCACCGACGTCGACAACTCAATGACCATCGCCCAGGAAGAGATTTTCGGCCCGGTCCTGGTGGCCATCCCATTCGATGACGACGAGGATGCGATACGCATTGCCAATGACAGCGTGTACGGCCTGTCAGGTGGCGTCTTCTCGGGTTCCCTGGAGCGGTCGCTCAAGGTGGCTGAACGCATCCGGACCGGATCCTTCGCCGTCAACGGCGGCATGCCGATCGGACAGCCCGATATTCCCTTTGGTGGCTACAAGCACAGCGGGATTGGTCGACAAAATGGTCTCGCCGGATTCGACCAGTACGTCGAGACCAAATCGGTGGCGTGGCCCACGCCCCAATAGCGACGACACGGTGACGGAACACTCCTCGACCCTGGCTGAACACGGGTACCACCGACTCCGCATCAAGAGAGGTGGTGCGCGAGACGCACCGACGCCAGCTCATTCGTACTCGGATGTGCCCCCGGAACTGGCTGAGACGTTCCGTATATCGGCCCGGACAGTTCTGCACCTTTCGGTTCCGGATTGACGGCGATGAGGTGGTGCGCTCGTACTCAATGTCCAGCGCTCCAGAGACGGACGACGACCTGGCGGTCACCGTCAAACGGGTCGATGGGGGCCTGGTCTCGAACTGGATGCTCGACCACCTCGGACGCCGGGGACGAAGTCGAGCTCACCAAGCCGGCCGGCGTCTTCTGCCCTCAGGAACGTCCTAGTCCTGCCGTGGGCTTCTGTGGGGGCAGCGGCATCACGCCGTTCATGTCCATCTCCAAGCACTTGCTGGCCACGACCAACCGATCGGTACGATTGCTCTACGCCAACCGAGCGAATTCATCAGTCATTTTCAGCGACGACCCTGGTCGACTCTCGGCGCCGAGCACCCAGAACGAGTTGAAGTTCGTCACCACTTCGATGCCGAACACGGCTTCATCGACCGCCAGTGACATCGCTGAATTCCTCGGCGGAGCAACCGACGTCGATTGCTACGTCTGTGGGCCTGGTCCCTTCATGGACATCGTGGAGTCGACCCTGCACGAGTTGGCGTGTCACACAGACCGGATCTTCATCGAACGGTTCTTGGTGGAGCAGCAGGAAAAGGACGCGACGGTGGTGTCCGGGGCGCAGTTACCCGACGAAGTCACGGTGACGCTGGGCGGCAAGACCGTGGTGGTGGCCTATCAGCCCGGCGACACCCTCCTGGAGACGGCTCGCCGAGGCGGCCTTCGACCGCCGTTCTCCTGCACGGCCGGGCAATTGCGCCACCTGCATGGCCTTCCTGCGCGAAGGCACCGTCACCATGCGAGCCAACACCGCGCTGACCGCCGAAGAGGTCGACGAAGGGTGGATTCTCACCTGCCAGTCGTTGCCGACCGGCCGCACCGATTGTGGTGGAGTACGAAGACCTTTAGCGGACTACCGAGGCCCTGGTTCGACCAGCAGATCAAGGTAGGCCACACCGGAATCGGGCACGGCAGGCTGACCCCAGCATTCGACGGGGAACGACACCATCACCATCGAATACAAGAGGTGCAGCAAGTGCAGGGCATCCTCGGGCAATTCCTTCAGTGGGAATCCATCCAGGTAGGCCATCGCTTCCTGAGCCCTGGCCGTGCTGGCGTCATAGAACGCCTGGATGTCCTCCATGTTCGAGGCCAAACGCTGAGCAAACCGCTCGCCCTCGGTGGGCAAGCACCAGGTTGATGCGAACGGCTCGAGGTCCGAAAACTGTGGCGGCAGCAATGCGCTTGTCATCGTATTGAGACCTCCACTCTGTCGCGTGACTTGGTGTACTCGTCGACCCAGTCGCCGGCCGTCTTGTGCAGATGCCGGCACAAGACTTCTTGGTCCATCAGCGGGAAGCGCTCCAGCACTCGTGATTCGAGCATGGACTGCGTCGCCTCCAGCGTGTTGGCGTCCTGTAGTCCATATTCCTTGAAGGTCACCGCCGCCAGTTCTTGGGCCACCCGCTCACTGGCGTTCTTCGGTGGCACGAAATACAGCGTGCCTTCGAAGACGTGCTCATTGACCGCCGTCGGCCAGTAGTGGTACGTGAGGTACCAATTCTGCCCCCAAGGCAGAATCACAAAGTTCGGCCAAACCTGGAACGAATCGAGACCCCAGGGATCACAACCGGCTGGGTTGATGCCCGCATCCTTTTGTTCGAAGTCGAGGTCCGGGGCATCCCACGGTCCGAAGAGACCGCTGCGGGTCAAGATCTCAATGGGCTTGAGCATGTTGGGGGGCAGTGTCCACGGGTGGATGCCGGCCGTGCTCACCAATCGGTGCGGTCCGTCGATCTTGTAGGCCGGAGCCTCGAATCCCGCCGTCGCCATCGCCGTGGACAGGTCCGGTGGTGTCTGCTTCCCGTGCAAAATCGGTGCGTGGTAAAACTCCTGGAAGGCGTCGATGTACAGCTTCCAATTGCTCTTGACGGTGGCTCGGTAGAAGTACCGCTCGGACAGCTTGGCGAACGGGAAGTTCTCAAGCTTGGTGACCATTGGTCCGAGAAACTCGCGCAGACTCTGCTCAGGCTGCTTGGCCAGGTTGACGAAGATGAAGCCAGCCCAGACTTCACAATTCACCGGGACCAACCCGTAGTCGGCTCGATCGAAATCGAAGAATTCTTGTTCCTGCTGGACGAAGGAGTTGGACCCATCGAGGTCGTAGCGCCAGCCGTGGTACTTGCACACGAACTGGCGACAGGTGCCACTGGTCTCATCCCGAGGGTTGTCGTTCCAGACCAACTTGTTGCCTCGGTGCCGGCAGACGTTGTGGAACGCCCGCACTTCGTCGTCGGTGCCCCGCACAATGACCACGGAGGTGTGGGCGACGGGCAAGTTCCTTGGTGTAGTAGCTGCCCTTGCGCGGCAGCTGCTCGACTCGGCCGACGTTCAGCCAGGCTCGCTTGAAGATGGCCTCACGCTCGAGCTCGAAGAACTCCGGAGAAATGGAGTCCTCATAGGAAAGTGGTTCAGTCCCCAGTTGGAAGTGTTCAGTCCAACTTCCTTCGGGTGGCTTGGGCCAGCGCGCCATTGGTAGTCCTCTCGTCGCGGCGATCGGTGAAAAGGTCAATGGTAGCATGCCTCTCACAAGATGAGAAGGGCATTTCCGCTTCTGACCAAGGCCCTGTCCGCCGACTACTCGGTGTCCGCCCCCGAAGCCAGTGACGCCTTGTGCAGCGTGTTGGCGGCCAGCCGCATGTGGGCGGCATCAACCAGCCTCCCGTCGCGCCCGATGGCGCCGACCCCGGCCGTCTCTGACGCTCGATAGGCCGCAATGGCCTCGGTGGCTTGCGCGACTTCTTCCGGCGTGGGGGCAAACACTTCATTGGCAATCGGAATTTGGGAGGGATGTATGGCCCATTTGCCATCGAAGCCCAAGGCGCTGGCGGCCAGGGCGGCGCGGCGATAGCCCTCCGGATCCTGATAGGCGGGATAGGGGGCGTCGATGGCGTCGATCCCAGCGGCGCGGGCAGCGGTAAGGACCTGCATCCGGGCGAAATGCCAAAAGTCACCGGGGTAGTCGACGATGGGATCGAAGTTACCGTCGACTCGGGCCTGTAAAGAGGCGGAGAGGTCGCCGGCACCGAAAATAAGGGCTTCAAGTCGGTCACTCGCTTGGGCGATTTCAAGCGCGTTGGCCAGACCCTCGGCCTCCTCAATGAGCACTTCGAGCCCGATGTGTCGGCTCAATTTCAACTTGGTCTCAAGTTGGGTCAGGAGCACATCGACCCACCAGACGTCACGGGCTCGGCGCACTTTGGGGACGATCAATACGTCGATCGCCTGGCCCGCACCGGACACCACTTCGATGATGTCGTCATGACACCATTGTGTGTCCAGACCATTGATCCGGACTGCCCGCACCGTCCGTCCCCAGTCCAGTCCGTTAAGGGCACCCACGACAATGGAGCGTGAGGATTCCTTCACCGATGGCGCGCAGGCATCCTCAAGATCGAGGAAGACCAAATCGGCTCCCGCATTCGGCGCCTTCTCGCACATGCGTTCGCTGCTGGCCGGTGTGGCCAATTCAGACCGTCGGGCTCTTGGTGCATGCACTGGATGCCTCTTCTCACTTGACGATTCAGATGACGCCGGTGGACCGGAGCACTTCGAGACGCTCGGCATCGAGTCCGAGGAGGCCACCGAAGATGGCATCGTTGTCGGCACCCAGAGTGCGGCCCAGGAAGTCCACGACGCCCGGCGTGTCGCTCAAACGGGCCACCGGAGCCTGGACCGTCATGGTGCCAAGGTCCGGATCGGGTAGCTGTATAAACGTGCCCCGTTCCCGCATGTGTGGATCGGCCAGCAACTGCTCGGCGTCGTATACCGGAGCGGCCGCCACCTCGGCTTCCTCGAAAACGGCCATCACCTCGCTCAGCGACCGGGTGATGACCCAACCCGCCACAATGGCATCGAGTTCAACCGCGTTGGCCTGTCGACGCACCGGATCGGCGAATTCGGGATTGTCCGAGAGGTCGGGACGATCAATACATTGGAAGAGTCGTCGGGCGATATTGGGCGACGCTCCCGATATGGCGACCCACTTACCGTCGGCCGTGGCATAGGCATTCCTCGGTGCGCTGGCGGGAAGCATGTTCCCAACCCGACCCGGCACGATCCCCTTGTGGCTGAAGGCCAAGGTGGCGGTCTCGACCAAACGGGCCAAGGGCTCAACCAGGCTGACGTCGACCAACTGCCCTTCTCCACCATGCAGATCGCGGTGGTAGAGCGCCACCATGACGGCGGCTGCCGCAGACTGGGCGGCGACGCCATCGGCCAGGAAGAATGGCGGCAGCGTCGGCGGTCCGTCCGGTTGTCCGGTGACGTGGGCGAATCCGCTCAGGGCTTCGGCTTGAGTGCCGAACCCGGGGCGGTCACTCTTGGGACCACCCTGCCCGAACCCGCTCATGTGCAACATCACGATCTGCGAATGAGCTCGGTGGATCGATTCGTAGTCCAAGCCCCACGCCGCCAACGCGCTGGGGCGATTGTTCATGACGACGACATCGCTTTCTTGTAGCAAGCGGTGGAACAAGTCTTGGCCTTCGGTTTTCCGCAGATCAAGAGTGACGCACTGCTTGTTGCGGCTCGTACTCTTCCAAAAAAGCCCGATGCCATCTTTCTGCTCGCCCCAGGTGCGTAAGGGATCACCGATACCTGGCTGCTCGACCTTGATCACTTCGGCACCGAACTCGCCCAGGACGGTGGCCACCATCGGTCCCGCCACCAGAGTGGCGGCATCGACGACGCGAATGCCGGCCAGAGGTCGTGCGGACTCAGCCATCGGATGCGTCGGCGGGGCGCTCCAGACCGAGATGCTCTCGCAACGTGCTGCCTCGGTATTCCTTACGGAACACGCCTCGACGCTGCAACTCTGGCACCACCAGACGTACGGCGTCCTCGTAGGCTCCGGGCGAATGGGTGGCCGCAATGACGAAGCCGTCACAAGCCCCGCTGTCGAACCAGGCCTCCATCTGGTCGGCGATGTCGCTGCCGGTACCGACGAAGCGAGGACCCTGCAACAGCGTGGCCCGATGTCCAGCCAGGTCACCCAGTGTCACCGTGTCGCCGCCGATGTGGGTCTTGATGTTCTGCACCAGACCCCGGATGCCGGACACCGACTCAATCAACTCATCGGTGATGGGATCGTCGAGCCCCATTCCCGAGAAGTCGTAGTTCATGAGCTCGGACAGCAAGGTCAGCGATGCCATTGGGTCAACCAGTTCGTGGAGAAAGAGCTGTTCGCGCTCTTCGGCATGAGCAGCCGATTCTCCGACCACGGTGTACGCCATCGGCAGCATCTTGATGGAACCCGGGTCTCTTCCTTGTTCGCCGATCTTCTCCTTTTGGTCCTTGTAGTGGGCCCGAGCGATATCAATATTCGGATCACCAGTGAAAATGAGTTCCGCCCAACGAGCAGCGAACTCACGCCCCCGCCCTGAAGAGCCCGCCTGCATGAGCACCGGTTGCCCCTGCGGGCAACGAGGAACCGTGAGCGGCCCTCGGACGTCAAACCATTCACCCTTGTAGTTGAGCTCGCGAACCATTTCCGGATTGGCGAACAGCGGAGTCTGGCGATCCAGTACGAGTGCGCCGTCGTCCCACGTATTCCACAATCCTGTGGTGGCTTCGAGGAATTCGTCAGCTCGGTCGTAGCGAGCATCGTGAGCAATGACTTCCTTGAGCCCGTAATTCTGAGCTTCGCTGTCGTTCACCGACGTCACGACGTTCCAGGCGGCGCGGCCCCCAGAAAGATGGTCCAGGGTGGCGAAGGTCCGGGCCACGTGAAACGGCGTGTAATACGTCGTGGAATAGGTAGCACCAAGGCCGATACGACTGGTCGCCGCGGCGCAGATGCCCAGCACCACGCTGAGGTCGAGCTTGACCGGTCGAGCACCGGTTCGAACCGCTTCCGCCACCGAACCGCCGTAGATCCCCGGCATGGCCAGGCGGTCGTCGAAGAACATGAGGTCGAAGCAGCCCTGTTCAAGGGTGCGGGCCAACTTCTCGTAGTAGCCAGCCGTGAGGAAGCCGTGTTCGGTGGCCGGATGGCGCCAGGACCCGGAATACACCGTGGCGTTCCCCGCTTGCATGAATCCCACCAACGACATTTGGCGTTTTGTGTCGGTCATCAGGTTCCCTTCACCGTCGGATTGCGCATCCGATCGAGGTTGGCCCGGAGTTCGGGCGTGGTGAACGATCGATTCTCAGCACTCAAGGCGAAATCAAGCGCAGCCAGGACGGCCCGCTCGAGCTGAATGTTGATCACCCGTTTGGTGTCCTGCACGGCACCCTTGGGCAAGCGAGCAATGCGGTGCGCGCAGGCCATGGCCTCGCTCATGACGTCGGCGTCGGGGCAGACGTGATTCACCAAACCGATGGCGGCGGCCCGTTCAGCGGGGATGCGATCACCCGTGAGCGCGTACTCCTTGGCCAGTTGAAGGCTGGTCAGCAGCGGCCACACCACTGGCCCGCCGTCGGCGGCGACTAATCCCAGGACCACGTGTGGGTCGGCCAAATGGGCGCTTTCGGCCATGTAGACGATGTCGGAAAGGGCAACGAGACTGCAGCCGAGACCGACGGCGGGACCATTGACCGCAGCCACAATGGGGAGACGGCAAGCCACCATGCCGGTGACAATCTGGCGGCCGTGAGCCAGGGTGATCTCGCGCAAGGTGGCGTCACGGGTCAGTTGGTCGAGGTAATCGAAGTCACCGCCGGCCGAGAACGCTCGTCCGGCGCCGGTCAAGACGACCGCCCGAGCCTCGGTGTCAGCGTCGAGTTGGGGAAAGAGTCCGGCTAGTCCAGCGTGCAACGCGTGATTGGTGGCGTTGAGCTGATCGGGTCGATTCAGAGTGACGATCCGAATGGGCCCGTCCTCGGTAACGGAGAGTTCGTCGGGTAGGTCGTATGTGGTCATGAGGTTGGTAGCTCCAATATTCGGCTGGCGATGAGATTGCGCTGAATCTGTGATGTGCCACCCATGACGCTCTGGGCCCGGCTGTAGAGGTACAGCTTGAGCGAGGTGTCCTCCCCACCGGCGGGTGAGATGCCATCTACCGCCAATGCGGCATGCCCAACGGCCTGCTCGACCCAGGTCATAAGCAGCTTGTCGACCGAACCTTCCGGACCGTGAGTAATACCGTCGAGCCGATCCGAAAGTCGACGACTGACGTGGCAGCGCAACATCTCGACTTCGACCAGTGCCCAGGCCAGTTCACGCCGAGTTTCGGATCCGATGACGTGAGAAGAGTCCTGGACTCGGCGAACGAGCTCATTGACCGTCTTGCCATAGCGCGCCACGTATCCCAACTCACCTGGCTCGCGCTCGTGGCTGACCACGGTCATGGCCAATCGCCATCCATCGCCGGGCTTCCCGATCATGTTCGCCGCGTCGACTCGGGCACCATCGAAAATGACCTCGCCGAACTCGCGGGTGATCCCGTTGATCATGCGAAGTGGCCGTTGGGTGATGGCCGCCTGACCCATCGGTACCGCAAAGGCCGAAAGGCCACGGTGCTTGGGTACGTCCTGATCGGTCCGAGCCAGGACGAGGCACCAGTCGGCGGCATCCGAGTAGCTCGTCCACACCTTGTGACCCGTAATGACGTACTCCTGACCGTCGAGCTCGGCCCGAGTACTCAGCGCAGCGAGATCAGAACCGGCCTCAGGTTCGCTGAAACCCTGGCACCAACGTTCATGACCGCTGACCAACCCGGGCAGAAATCGCTGCTGCACTTCCGGGCTGGCATGTTCGAGCAAACCTTGCACCAGGTAGCCCACGCTCGGTCGTGGTGGTGCCGCCGCATTGGTGAGTTCCTCGTCGAGGATGACCTCGTAGACACTTGGTAGTCCGTGCCCACCCACCTGAACTGGCCACGAGAGGCCGAAGAATCCGGCTTCGTGCAGGGACTGGTGCCATGCAGCCTGACCGTCCCAGTACGCGTCGTCAGTCGAGGACGGTGGAAGTCCCGGATTGTTTGCGGTCAGCCACTGTCGGAGGCGAAGGCGGAAGCTCGTGCTCCTCGGGTGAATCAGCGAAGTCCACTGGATGCTCCGATCCCGTGGAAATCCATGACACGGTCGAGACTGGCCCCGACGCCGCCCAACATCTCGCCGGAAAGTAGTGCTCGGCGCAAGTACACGTGGGCCAGGCACTCCCAGGTGTTGCCGATTCCGCCATGCACCTGAATCACCGTCTCGCAGACTGAGCGGGCCGAGCGTGTGCAGTAAGCCTTGGCCGCCGAGGCGGCGATCAGCGACTCGGTCGAGTCCAACGCATCGACGGCCCAGGCTGCATGCAGGGCGATGCTGGCCGAACCTTCCATCAGCACGTGGGCATCAGCCAACAGGTGCTGCACCGCCTGAAACGATCCGATGGCGGCGCCGTACTGGCGACGATCTTTGGCGTAGGAAGTGGCGATGGCGAGGGCGCCTCGCATGACGCCGACCAGGTCGGCGCAGGTGAGCGCCAATCCGAAGCTGTGCCAGCGCGTGACTCAGTATCGTTGAGTTGCCGTCCCTGGCCATCCAACGGCGACACGCGAGATCCGGCACGGCAGGAGTGACGGAAGGCCGAGTCAGATCAGTCCCTTCAGTCTCAGGACCCAGCTCGACCGTGCCCACCAGGTACTGAAGGCCATCGTTGGCGAGGACCAATGCCTGCCGCGCACCCGGCCGCATCTATGGCCACTGTCCCCGAAGGCAGCTCACCGTCCATTTCCGTGGCCAGTTCGGACAGATCCGCCATGAGCGCCACTGTCTCGGGCTCAGTCGCCGGCGGCGCGCCGACCAATCGTCGGAGATCGGCGGCCAGGGACGGGCCGAGAAATGGTGTGTCGGCCAGACCTTGACCGAGTTCTGCCGCCACGACTGCCGCTTCTACGGCGGAGGCCCACGGTTCTCCCCCATCGGACGCAGTTCGCAATTCTCGCCATCCTGCCGCCGTCAATGACGCCATCGAGCGCTTGGCGGCGATCGGCATCGTCGAGGTCGGCCACGCGCATGGGGGCCAAGTCGAGCGACTGCCTTGGACACTGACTCGCGTAGTGCCACCTGCTCGGATGAAAGTCGGACATCCATCAGGCGTCCAGGAATCGAGCCCTCAGCCACTCGTCGCGCAACGTGCGACGCAATACCTTGCCTGATGGCGTTCGGGGAATTGAGTCGACCAGGACCACCGTGCTGAGTCGCTTGTAGTGAGCCAGCGCATCGCCCACCAACTGCTGCAATTCGGCCGCATCAACTCCGGACCCCGGTTCGAGTTGCACGACCGCTACCGGAACTTCGCCCGCCCGCTCATCGGGCACACCAAAGACGGCGCAGTCGACCACAGCAGGGTGGCCGTGCAGCACGGACTCGATCTCGGCCGGGGCGACTTGAAAGCCGTTGACCTTGATCATTTCCTTGCGACGATCGGTCAGGTGTACCCAGCCCTCGTCCTCCAACCAACCGACGTCGCCCGTGCGATACCAGCCGTCGTCAAAGGCGGCAGAGGTCTCCGTGTCCGGCAGATATCCGGCCATGGCTGAAGCGCTTCGCACCTGGATTTCGCCGATGTCCCCGTTGGCCAGTACCTGGCCGCTGTCGAGGTCCACCGCTCCGCAGTTCCACGTCCCCCACTGGCAGCCCGGCAGAATCAAGACGCCAATCGGCCGGACGGTCGATGGGATTGCTCGTGATCACTGGTACCTCGCTGGTGCCATAGGCCGGAAGCCAACGTACGCCTGTACGAGCCGTGATCGCCTCGGCCACCGATGCCGTCACCGGTGTGGCCCCCCACATGATGTAGCGCAGCGACGAGAGATCGAATGCCTCAAGGTCGGGGTGATTCGCCATGGCCAGCGCAATAGGGGCGACGGCCATCTCGAGCGTCATTCGTTCATCTTGAATGCAGCGCAGTTCCTCATTGAGGTCGAATCGTCGATGCAATCGGACGGTTGCCCCAGCCTGAGCAGCCGCCAGCAAGTTGAGCAGGCCAAGGATGTGCGACGGCGGCGTCGCCACCTGGAAACGGTCGGTGGGACCCAACCCGAGCGCCAGGCACCAGTGTTCGGTCGCCAAGGCAATGGAGTCGTGGGTATGACGAACCGCCTTAGGCCGGTCCGTCGTCCCCGAACTGAAGACCAGAACCGCCTCGTCCCCATCGTACGGTTCGATCTCGGGTGGAGGTTGATTGCTGGCGCGGTCGAAGGCTGGGCCGGATCGGATCCCCTCGTCGTCGAGGTCTAGCACCTTCCCGACCGAGGCGCGAGGCCAGTAGTTGGGCGCCTTCCCCGTCGGCCACCGCACAGACGGGCTCGGTCAGGTCCAGTGCGCCATCGACCTCGAGCGCCTTCCAGGACGGATTCAGGAGCACCGATGCCGCCCCGAGCTTGCTCACGGCGTGGACGGCCACCACAAACTCCGGTCGGTTGGAGGTCATGAGGGCGACCCGGGTCCCGGGACCCACCCCGAACAGGGCGAGCTGGGCGGCGGCGGCGTTGCTGGCCCGTTGGAGATCTGCAAAGGTCCACGCATCGTCTCCGGCCAGCACGGCCGGAACCTCCGGATACTTGGACGCGGCCGCTTCGAGGCCGCGGTGCATGGAGCCCTTCGCCATATGGAAATCATATTCTCATTATTGAGATCGAGGGTCAACAAGATTGATGTGTAGGGTTTTCGCCGAAAGGAAGGCAAGCGAAATATGACGAATGAGGCCCCCCATTACGTCGACGAGGGCGTCCGCGCCGAAATCATCGACACGGTCCGTCGATTCGTGGAACGTGAGGTAATCCCGGTCGCCAGCCAGCTCGAGCGCACCGACACCTTTCCCGTAGAGATCGTCGAACAGATGAAGCGCATGGGCCTCTTCGGCGTCACCATTCCGGAGGCCTATGGCGGTCTCGGACTCGACCTTCTGACCTACATCGGGGTGATTGAGGAGCTTTCCTACGGCTGGATGAGCCTGACCGGCATCGTCAACACCCACACCATGGCGGCCACCCTCATCATGACCCACGGGTCCGAGGAGCAGAAGGAACGTTGGCTGCCCACCATGGCCACCGGCGAACGTCGAGGGGCGCTCTCTCTTTCGGAGCCGGACGCCGGCAGTGACACTCGCAACATCTCCTGCCGGGCCCAGCGCGATGGCGACGAGTACGTCATCAATGGCAGCAAGGCATGGGTGACCAATGGCGAACTCTCCTCCGTCGTGGCCTTGGCGGCCCGAACCGAGGAAGGCATCTCAGCCTTCATCGTGGAAAAAGAGCCTGGTCCCGAACTTCGAGGGCATGACGCGTCAGTAAACACGTGAGCAAGTTGGGCTACCGAGGCGTGGAGACGGTGGAGATGTCGTACGTCGACCATCGCATTCCGGCGGCCAACCTGATCGGTGAATCTGGACGTGGCCTGCCCCAAATTCTCAGCGTTCTCGAAGTGGGCCGGATCAACATCGCGGCGCGAGCGGTGGGCGTGGCTCGGGCCGCCTTCGATGCCGCCATGGCGTACGCGCAACAACGCGAGACCTTCGGCAAGCCAATCGGAGAACATCAGGCCATCGCCCTCAAACTGGCCGACATGGCCACCAAACTGGAGGCGGCCCGGCTGCTCACCAAGAACGCGGCGGAGCGCAAGGCCCAGGGCCTCCGGTGCGACGTTGAGGCCGGAATGGCCAAATTGTTCGCCAGCGAAACGGCGCTGGAACTCAGCATGGAAGCCATGCGCATCCACGGCGGCGTGGGGTACACGACAGAGTTCCCGGTGGAGCGCTTCTATCGCGATGCACCGTTGATGGTCATTGGCGAAGGCACCAACGAGATTCAACGCATCGTGATCGCCCGTGGCCTCCTGGCCCGGGCCCGCGGTCAGGCCTGAGCTTCGTTTTCCTTTTTTCGCCCTGCCACCTCGGCGAGCACGGCATCGGTGTGCTCACCAAGCCGCGGCGCCGGTGAGGCGGAGCTGACCGGCACGTCCGAGAAGCTGATCGGCCCATTGACGGCCCGCATCGATGGTCCGCCGGCCGGATCTGGCACGTCCAAGAAACCGTTAGTGGCGGCCAATTGCGGATCTTCTAACACGTCGGCCGGTCCCTGCGCTGGCGCCCACCACACGCCTTCGCGCTCGAACCGCTCCGCCCACACCGCCAGCGGTTCCTTCCCGAAGATCTCGTCCAACGTGGCGATGACCTCGGTGCGATTTCGACGAAGAGCCGTCGCATTGGCGAACATGGGATCTTCCAACAGGTCGGGGCGTCCAAGCGCACGACAGACCGAACCGATGTGGCGATCTGCTTCGAGCCCGGTGAGGAAGAACCAACGCCCGTCGCTGGCGCAGTACGAATTCATCAGTGGGGCTTGGTTGGCTAACCGGGACTCCGCTTTCGATACCTTGCCCAAGGTGGCCTGCAAACTCATGTCCCAGCCGAGCACATAGGTCCCGGTCCGGATGAGCGATACCTCGACCACCTGGCCATGGCCAGTGTGCCTTTGTTCGAGGACGGCCGCCAGCAGGCCACCCAGTGCGGCCAGACCGCAGATGTGATCGCCGATGCCACCTCGGGCATTGAGCGGGACACCTTCACTGTTGGCCAGCTGCATCGAGAGCCCCGAGCGACCCCAAAACGCGCCGACGTCGTAGGCCGGCCGGTCGCGATCGGGCCCACGGAGCCCATACCCGCTCACACTGCAGTAGACGAGGTGCGGGTGACGTTGCACCGTGGCGGACGGTTCCAGATCGAACCCGTCGAGCACCGTGGGACGCGCGTTGGTCAAAAAGACATCGGCGTCAGCCAGGAGATCCTCGAAACGTGCCCGATCTTCCTCATTGCGCAGATCGAGCACGACGCTGCGCTTGCCTCGGTTGTCCAGTGCGAAGGCCGGGTTCGGAAAGTCCTCTCCGATCCCCAAGGAACCAAAAACCTGCCGCATGGGGTCGCCGCTTGGCGGCTCCACCTTCACCACGTCGGCACCCCAGTCGGCCAGGAGCGCACCGGCACTCGGTGCGGCGACCCAGACCCCGAGCTCGACCACCCGCAAGTCCGCCAATGCCGAGAGCCCGGGCTTCCCGCCGGTCGTCATGAAGGCGACGCTCATCGATCTTGGCGGCCCGCTCTCGAAGCACGTCTTTCATCACCTTGCCGGTCGCGTTCAAGGGCAGTTCGGCACCACTTCGACCACTCGGGGCACTTTGTAGTTCGCCATCTGCACCCGACTCCATTCAATGATCTCGTCCGGTTGGACATCCTCTGACGCGACCACGAATGCCATGCCCACTTCGCCGAATCGCTCGTCGGGAATACCTATAACTGCCGCTTGGTCAATGGAGGGATGCCGGAGCAGGATGTTTTCAATTTCGGCCGGATAGGCGTTGAAGCCGCCGACGATGAACATGTCCTTCACCCGACCGACGATGTGCAATCGGCCGGCTTCGTCGAGCAGGCCGAGGTCACCGGTGGAGAGCCATCCGTCAGTCGACAACACCTTGGCCGTCTCACCCGGATCATCCAGATACCCGGCCATAACGCTGATCCCCCGGAGAAGTATTTCGCCCGATTCGCCTTGCTCCGCCTCCCGGCCACCCTCTCCGACGATGCGAATTTCAAACCCGGGACGAGGCTGACCCACCGAGGTGGCAATCGCCTCAGCGTCATCGCCGGGGGCGGTGGAACAGGCGGTCCCGGCCTCGGTGAGCCCGTAGCCGGTCACGATGAGAGAGAACGGCAACTCCGTCTGCATGCGGTGAATCAGAGCCACCGGAATGTCGGCCGCACCGGTGACGCCCACCCGAAGACTGCTGAGGTCGTACTCGGATCGGTGATCGTGATCCAGAATCGATTGGTACAGCGTGGGCGGACCCGGCAGCACCGTCACCTGCTCGGACGCCACCCGGCTGAGCACGCGATCCACATCGAACACCGGCTCAGGCAACATGGTCGCTCCGGCCGCGACACAGGCCAGGATGCCGGCCTTTAGGCCGAACATGTGGAAGTACGGGTTCACCATGAGATAGGGATCACCGGCGCTGAGACCCGTCATGGCCACCCAGTCCGTGGCCACTCGCAACGTGCGACCGTGGGTCATGAGGACGCCCTTGGGTGCGCCCGTCGTTCCCGAAGTGAAGAGATGTCTGAGAGATCTTCCGAACCGAGGCCGTCCCGACGACGCGCTGCCTCGGCCAGTGACACATCGGTCGCCCTGGCCACAAAGGCATCCCAGGCCACGGCGCCCCCGCTCACCGGTCCGTCGGCCACGACGATGGTGCCAGGCCGGCAGGTCAGTCCGGTCGCGGCCAGCATGGCCACGTAGTCGGTGCCCAAGAAGTCGGTCACCGTGACCAGACCCGGGCCCCACTGCGGCCAGCAGATCCGCCGCTTCAGCACCTTTGAACCTCGTGTTCACCGGGACCAGTACGGCACCGGCCGAGAAGATGCCGAGGGCCGCCACGACCCAGGGCATGCCATTGGGGCACCAGATGGCGACCCGATCACCCTGCTCCACACCCGAGCCACCAGGGCAGCGGCAAATTGGTGGGCGGCCGCCTCGAGCTGGGCATAGGTCAGCTCGGAATCTTCATCTCGAATGGCCGTCCGATCGGCGTACTTTTCGACGCGACGGCCAACATGGAAGGGATCGTCGACCAGCCTTCAGAATCGGTCATGAGCGGCGGTCCACGCCATATGAGAACAATGCTCTTGCCACGCAATAATGCTACTCTCCGACTTCGTTCCCACATCGAACGGGAGCTCCAACTGGCGTAAACGAGGCGACATGGTCACAGCTGCGACGGAGCCGTACTACGACCCGTACGACTTCGACATCGATGCCGATCCGTATCCGCTCTGGAAGCGGCTGCGCGACGAAGCCCCGATCTACTTCAACGAGAAATACGACTTCTACGCCGTCAGCCGCTACGACGATGTCGAGCGCGGCCTGGTCGAGTGGCAGACCTACAGCTCGGCCAAGGGCTCGGTGCTCGAGATCATCAAGGCCGAGATTCGAAATGCCACCCGGCATGTTCATTTTCGAGGACCCGCCCGACCACGACCTGCATCGCGGCCTCCTGAGCCGGGTCTTCACGCCACGACGCCTGGCCGCCATCGAGCCTCAGGTCAGGGCCTTCGCCGCCCGGACGCTCGATCCACTGGTCGGCCAGGGCGGCTTCGACTTCATCGCCGACCTCGGCGCCGAAATCCCCATGCGCACCATCGGCATGTTGCTGGGCATTCCCGAGGACGACCAGGTGGCGCTGCGGGAAAAGATCGATGAGGGCCTCCGCCTCGAGGACGGCGTCATGCCCGAGTACAGCGAAGTGGGGGACCAGGTTCGAACGACAACTACGCCGAGTACATCGACTGGCGAGCCAAGCATCCCTCCGACGACCTCATGACCGAACTGCTCAATGCCGAGTTCACCGACCGAGACGGCACCGTTCGTACGCTGACCCGCGACGAGATCCTCGGCTACATCGGGCTGCTCGCCGGCGCCGGCAACGAAACGACCACCCGCCTTATCGGCTGGGCCGGCAAGCTGCTGGCCGAACACCCGGATCAGCGCCGCCAGTTGGCCGAGGACCCGAGCCTGATCCCGGGCGCGATCGAGGAGTGCCTGCGCTACGAACCTCCGTCACCCGTGCAGGCCCGCTACGTCACCAAGGACGTGGAGCACCATGGGCAGGCCATCCCGGCGGGCAGCATCATGTTGCTCCTCAACGCGTCGGCCAACCGGGACGAGCGCGAATTCCCCGATCCCGATCGGTTCGATATCCATCGCAAGGTGCAGCGGCATCTCAGCTTTGGCTACGGCATCCACTTCTGCCTCGGCGCGCACCTGGCTCGCGCCGAGGCCCGCATCGCGCTCGAGGAGGTGCTCACGCGTTCCCGGAGTGGGAAATCGACTGGGACAATGCCGTGCAGGCCCGGACCTCCACCGTGCGGGGATGGGAGAAGCTCCCCGTTCGCACACCGTGAGGTTCAGCGTGACTGACGAACCTCTGCGACTCGCCCCCAAGGCCTTCGCCGATTGGGACGAGGACACCCGCACCACCCTTCTGCAACATCTCCGGCGACCCGAGCTCTACCTGTCCGGCGCGCCCGACGCGCCCCCGATGCCGGTGGTGCTTGAGCTCTTCGCCCAGCACGTCGAGCTCAGCCGATCCTGGCTCCCGTTCACCGACATGCTGGCCGGCGAACACGCACGACTCGACGCCCAGGTGCGTGAGCTCCTGATCCTTCGGGTCGCCGTCAGGACGCGCTCGGGCTACGAATGGCGCCAGCATCGCCGCATGGGCATGGATACCGGCCTCACTGAAGAACAGGTTGCGGCAGTGTGGGAGGGACCCTCGGCCGAGGTGTGGACACCGGTGACGCGCGCTCTTGACCGCCACTGACGAAATGATCGACCAATTCGCGGTGAGTGAATCAACTTGGAACGAACTCGCCGCACATTTCGATCCGGGCCAAGTCCTCGAAGTGTTGTTCGTGGTCGGCGGCTATCTGTGCCTCGCCGCCGTCCTGAACAGCGTGGGCCTGGAACCCGGACTGCCCGGAGGGTCCGGGCGACACCCGGCCGATACCAGCTGAACGATTGAAGGGGGGAATATGGCCTCGGAACGCCATCGGGTGATCCAATGGGCCACCGGGAATACGGGGCAGCGGTCACTCCGGGAGGTCATTCGTGACCCATCGCTCGAATTGGTGGCGTGCTCGTCTACGACCCCGAAAAGGATGGGACCGATGCCGGCGCACTGTGCGGCGAGGGCCCGACCGGCATCACTGCCACGCTCGATCGGAGAAGCGATTCTGAGCCTCAGTGCCGATTGTTGCCTCTACATGGCGCGTGCCTCGGGACCGGGCCCTCGCGGGCTGGGCTCACCGAGGACGAGTTGGTCGACGACATGGTGGCCCTGCTCGAACACGGCACCAATGTGGTGACCACCTGCACCGACCTGGTCGCTCGGGGTGCACCACTGAGCGACGCCAATCGTGCCCGCGTGCTGGACGCCTGCCAACGGGGCGGCACCTCAGTGTGGGCCAGCGGGAGTGACCCCGGGTTCATTACCGAGACCATCCCCTTGGCGCTGCTGTCGATACAGCGCCAGGTCGATCTTATTGAGATCGACGAGTTCGGAGACCTTTCCCGTCGTCCGTCGCCGCACATGGTGATGGAACAGATGGGGTTCGGAAAGTCACCCGGCTCGCTCGATCCTGAGCGGCGGAAGAACCATCTCCTGGGAGCATTCCAGCCCGCCCTGTCGGTGCTGGCCGACCTGGCCGGATTCGACATTGATGAGTGGACTTCGGATGGCGCCGTGGCCATCGCCAAAGAGAACCTGACGATTGTCGCCGGCGATATCGACGCGGGAACCCTGGCCGCTCAACGCATCACCGTGACCGGCCGAAGTCAGGGCGTCGATCGGGTGCGCTTCAACCAATACACCTTCGTCGCCCTCGATGTGGACCCGGCCTGGGAACTCCAGTCCACCGGATGGCGGGTCCGCGTCCATGGCGATGCCCCCATTGACCTGAGCATGCCCTTCCCGGTACCGCTCGAAGAACTGGCCTCATCGTGCCGGCCTTCAACGCCAACGGACCGGTGAACGCCATCCCCTATGTGTGTGCGGCCGGCAGCGGGCATCCTGACCACCCAGGACCTGCCCTTCATGCTTCGGCAGCGCTAACCCGGATCAGCTGTCGCCGGTCAACAACCCTTCGATATCGACCACGCACGAAGATGCGGGGTTGTCGAGGAGCGCCGACGCCCCAGGAGCCAATGCGGTGGCCAGTTGCGTCTCAGCCGTCAGCAGCTGGGTTTGGTACGCCGCCGAAAATGGCTCGATCAAGGTGCTGTAGCCCAGGTCCTCAAGCGACTCCACCGCATTCAGCAACGGGGCGAACGATGTCGCATACGGCGCATAGGCATTGGCGAACGCCACCAGGAACGGACCGATGAGTTCGAGCACCGGCTGAAATGCGGCCGCTGATGCAAACGCTTCCGCCGAGAAGGGCCCGAATACCGGCGCGAAGCCGATGAGTGATTGCAGGCCACCGCTGTTGGCGGGGCGGACAGACCCAACGGGCACGCCGGCAGTACATTGGCCGTCACGTCCCGGCACGCCGGTGGGGGGGGTGGTCGGAGACGGTGCAGTGTGGTCGACGGTGCCGTGGTCGGCCGGCGTTGTGGTTGCGGGCGCCGTCACCACCGGTGCGGGCACCGAGGCGGTGACCCGAAGTTGAGCTCGACGTTGCCTGCACGGGCGCCGCGCCGGCGTTTGGGGTTGGTGTCGCCGGTGTGACCGGTTGGGCTTGGCGCACCGGCGTGTGCACGACGTGCCTTGTGGTCACGGTGTGTTTGGTCACCGTGCCGCCGCTTTCGGCGACTACCAGTCCGAGTACACCGGCCGATACCAGCGTGACCGACGGCTGAAGCAGCCCGCACGAACTTATCGAGACGTGGCGTACTCATGCCGTGGCCCAAATGTTGTTGCACTTCTCACATACCTCCTCGGGAACAACCCCGAACTTGATCAAAATGGCGAATGCTTTACAGCCGAGGCAGAGGCCGAGCACCGACTCAAGCAGGGCGGCGACCACCAGAAGGCTGAGAACGATCTGCGCCGCTCCCCAGAACCCAAGCCCGGTCAGGACCAAGGCCGTCACCGAGAAGGCGACGCCCATCCCCTGGGCAAAACGCTTTGGTGGTCCGGCCACCGGGCGAGGTTCAATGGGCAGCCTCGGCGTGACCACCCTGGTCACGAACTGACCCAGTGGGCTCAATGAAGGACCGGTCAGCACCCGGGCGACGAAGCCATAGGCGATGACGATGGTGGCCCACTTGAGATTGAGTCCGATGGTGAGGAGGGTCATGATGACTACTCCACCGGCGACAAGACGAGCCGATATCTCATTGACGGGATTGGGGAACGAGAAGAGTTCCCTCAACCCCGCTGAGTCGTCATTGTGCTTTGACTCATGCGCTGTCTCCTAGTTGTCTGCGAGCCACCTCGGACCAAGCCAGCCCCGCGATACCAAGGGCGACGAGCAGGGCCAACACGGCAATCAGCCAGTCAGGGGTGTTCCAGCCACCACTCGTGCTCGAAATGGTCCGCGACGACAGGATGACTCGAGTCTTGGTGGGTGTCTTCGTCTTGCTCGGCGTTGTCGCCTTCGGCGACGACGTCGCTGGGTGCGGCGGTGGTGGTTGTCGACCGCTCGCCGACGCCGATTTGGTTGACAGCGCACCGCTCGAGGGACTGGTCGACAGGTGCACTCGTCGCACCAGGCGCGCCACTCGGCACCACTGAGTCGACCCGGCAGTAGATGGTGCGCTCGACACCCGACGGGGTAAACGTGCCCGTCAGATTCCAGAAGGCGGAGAAGCTATTGAACGGCCCACCGACCACCTGGCTGGACCATTGCAATGTGTAAGCCCCGGTTGCCGCGTTGTAGGTCCCGTCACCGGCGTCGTGTTCCCCGGAGTTGACCCACCCGGCTTCGGCGATCCCTGGTTGAACTGCTGGTTGTTCCACGACACCCCGAACGCCTCAAGGTTGCCGCTGAGCGTCGTGCCGTTGACGTCGATGGTGGGACCGGGACATGCGCCCCGGTCTGTGGGTCGACCGGATTGGTTGCCGTAGCGAACTTCACACCTTCGAAGGCCACCGGTGCCGTGATCTCACCGGACAGTGCGTTCCCGGAGCTGTCGAAAGCCGGCGATGGCTCTGGCTCATAGGTGCCGGTCACCAACCCTCTGTCATTGCCCGGTGACAGTGGCGTATAGGTGGCGTCGCCACAACTCGAATCACTGTTCGAAAAGTACGGGCCGGAATTGGTCCCTCCGGGCAACACCATTCGGAGGTAGGTGCCGCTGGCATTGCCGCCACTGCAACTTCCAGGTGTGACCGAGAACGTACCGATAAGGGGCGTGGATGCGGCCGAAGCCGGGCTGGCCCAGAGGCCGCCCATGGTCATACCTGCCAACAAATGGCGGCGAAAGAAAGCCATTTCATGAGGCGCATTGGTTACTTAGATCCCTTCGCTTTGAACGAACTTGCCGGCCAGGTGCCAGTACCCGGTGAATCCATTGAATGGACCTCCCGACACTTGACTGGTCCAGGTCAACACGTAGTCATGGGTGGATGCGTTGTAGGTGCCGCTCACGGGTCGCGTCAGACCCGGTAGCCCACCGTTCGGCTTGGGCGAACCCAAATTGAAATAGAGCTTGTTCCACGACACCGACCACGCTTCGATCTGTCCTGACAACTTGCCATTGGTATCGACGATGCGCGGCGCGGGCACAGATTGCCCTGTTGCGGATCCACCCGGCTGGTAGCGAGCGAAAAGTCGATGCCGGTAAAGCTTTGCGGCTGAATGATCTCGTCGGCCAGCGCTCCACCCGTCGAGGTAAAAGCCGGTTTGGGATTGGGCTGAAACTTTCCGGTCTCAAAGCCACCGTCTGTTCCCGGAGTGGCCAGGATGAATGTCTTGTTGGGGCAAAGGGAATCGGGATCTTGGAAGAACTGCCCGGTCTTGATGTTGCCCTTGGGGAAGATCATCCGGAAGTAGGTGCCAGTCACCGCGGCGCCGAAGCAGGCACCGTTGGTCAGCTTGAAGGTTCCGACCAACGGTTTACCGGAACTGGCACTGGCCGCAGTTTGGCCGAGCCCGAGCGTGAGGCCACCGATGGCGAGCAATGACAACGCTGCCGCACTGAACTTGCGGATCACGATGACACTCCCGCGAACGTGGGCAGCGAGCTCGAGGTCGATCCTTCAGCTTGCGCCTTGCGCCGAGGGACCTGTCGTCCGCCTGCAATGGTCAATCCGATGATCAACACACCCGGTAGTACGAAGAACCAAGGAAAAAGAGTAAACGGCGGCAGGCTGGAAATCGCCTGGTAGCCGGCCACGTTGTCGCTCATGGCTCCGATCATCGGCGTCATGTCATTGAGCACGTGGACCCATTGCGCATCAAGTGTGGCGACGGCAGGAAATTCAGATTGGATCTTCGCCGCCGAGTATCCGGCATGTTCGAGCGCCGGCACAATGCTCAGGCGAATTGCCCCTGCCCTTCGGCCATGGTGCCGAAATAGCTCTGAATGTTCTCGACGTTCGAAGTGGTCTCAATGTGTTTGAACGTCGTCATCATCCGTCCGCCTTCTGGCGCACGATTGAACATTTTGGAACCGATCGGCACGGCGATTAACGCCAACCCAAGCAGAACAAACACCCAGCGAACCGACTTCCACGCCTTCGGCCTCAAGAGCAAGAAGAGGGCGAACAGACACAGCAAGGCGCCCGGGGCCACAAAGAACCACGGGAAGATCCGGAAACTGGGGAGGGCGGCCATGGCCTCGTAGTTGCCCCGGTTCTCCTGGACCTCGTTCATCAAGTTCGTCATGGTGTGATCAATGGCGGGCCACTGTCGGTCGAAGCTGGCGAAAGTGGGGAAGGCCGCATTAAACGCAGTTCGGCCACCGTGATCGTCAAAGAGGGCGCTGACCACGCCGGAGTCGGTCTGCCGTACGCCGGCATTGATCTCCCTGAGTTCATGCTGATAGCCGTCAAGGCGAGCCGTGGTCATGAAGGGCTTGAACTGGGCAATCATCACGGCACCTTGCGGTGCCTTTGAGAACATGCCAAAAGCAACCGGCATGAAAACGAGGACAGCGCCGAATACGGCAATGACAATGACCACCCAGCGTCGCTGGATGGCGGGCGTCGTCGAGAGAGGGGTGTCAGGCATTCTTGTGCTCATGGCTGCTGGAGGTGAAGTGGCGATGCTGCCGCTATCCGCTGGGGAACAGTCTGCCGCTGAAGGGTTTCAATAGCATAACTCCGACTGTTTTAGTCAAGTTACGCCACCAGCCAACCTGACGACGATGAGGCGCTGACCAGGATTTTTGTCCAGGCAGTCCCGCTTGAACTATCGAGACCTCAGGCCTTAAGTAGGAGGTCGACACCCAAGACGACCCGTACGAACTAGATCTTCCTGCCGTTAGTTCAGATCATCCTGCACGGTCAGGGCTGTGCCTAACTGATCAGCCAGCGCGACCGCCACCATGCATTGCTCATGAGAGACCGGAGACGTCGGGGTCGGGGTCAGTATGAAAGTGCCAATCACCCTTCCCCCACCCCGAACCGGCAATTCAACGTGGTTGGTCGGGAGTCCGGCCGTTGAACTAGGCCAGCGGATCGGATTGAGATGCACGGAGCCGTCACTTTCAATCCTGGCCCCCTTGCCCGTCGGTTGCTCGCGGACGAACCGGCAATCCTTAAGGTTGAGTAGGTCACGCAGCTCTGCTGCGACCGCGATAAGCACAAAGTCGGGTTCCTCGCCATCGGAGATTCTTTCCGCCACGGCGTGTA
Organism: uncultured Acidimicrobiaceae bacterium; assembly: GCA_963730785.1. Classification (GTDB taxonomy): domain Bacteria; phylum Actinomycetota; class Acidimicrobiia; order Acidimicrobiales; family RAAP-2; genus Bog-473. The sequence goes on along the minus strand of CAVSTF010000003.1, from coordinate 64,279 downwards.
TGCGAGCTAACTCCGACCGACCTTCAACCACTGCGCTCTGATGCTGACGACTCCGTACGGCTAAGTTCCCCCACGATCAGCGCGACCACGACAAACAGCACTTCGGTCACCAGATCGCTTTGCCGACTGATCCTCAACGACCCGTAGGGCCGAGTCAGAAAGAAGTCGAAGGAAGCGGCCGACACGATTGCGCTCATCGCTGACACCATGCGGGTGCCGAAGGTGGAGATAACCACGGTGACCACGACAAGTATCAGCGCGTCATTCGCCGTGTTGAGATGTCCGCGGCCCGGAATGAGCAGCGCGGCGACCACAATCGGCGCCACTATCGACATCGGCCACACGATCCACAATTTCGATCGGCCCGGCCCCACCGCCGCTAACTGACCGCCATCACGTCGCCGCATTATTGGGTATCGGCGAGCTCAGTAGCCGACAAGAGCTGATAGTTGGGATTGATCATGGCCAGTTTTCCGTGATGCTTTCCCACCATGGCGTCGGCCAACAGCCGCGACCCGGTAGTAACACCCGGAATTGACTTGCGTCCGAGGAACACGAGGGTGATGGCATGACCACTGGAATCGACGAGAACACATTCGAGCGATTGCACCCCACCGTGCGGTTGGACCCGCAATCGCTTGACCCGTCCTGCCACCCGGCCGCGCCGGCGCCATTCGAGGTCGGCAATGAGCGTCGTGTCCGATGAAAGAGTGGAAGTGCGTGGGACTGCGGATAATTTCTCGGCGTCTCGACGACGTGGTTCAGGCGTCACGAGTGTCTCCAAGAGGGATTTGTCGCCGATCCCGGGCGCAACCATGAACGGGACAATCGTCGCGTTGACATGCGAGAGCTGACTCACAATGTCCACAATACGATCGGCCGTCTGATCGTGGAGGAATCGCCGCCATGCTTTGCCATACGAGCGGCGAGGCAAGAGAATGCTGACTTCCGTCTCACCATCGGCCAACTCAGCTGCCAGTTCCAGTGCGGCTCGACCGAGCCGGCGGTCCGGGCAATCGACAACGTCCAAGGGCAGTCGCGCCAGACCGACTTGTTGCCAACGCTCAATCAGCGCGCTCGATCGTCGATCGTCAATGTTGAAGTGCACCGCACGGAGGTCGTCCGGTGACAGCGTTCGGGCATATTGAATGGCTCTCGCCGTAGCCATGTCGATCCGATCAATGAAAATGACGACGACATGACGGCGCAATATCTTCGCTTCGCACGCCTGGACGGCGACACCTTCTTCTAACACGAACTCTTCCGTTCGGTACTCGCGATTCGTGCGAACCAGCCCGAACACAATGATGGGCATGACGATGACGATCACCCACGCACCTTGAGTGAACTCGGCCACCGCGAAGACGATGACCACAATGCAGCACACCACTGCGGCGACACCGTTGACAGCCACGCTCTTGCGCCAATGTTCGGCCTTGTGGGTCAAGTGGTGTTTCACCATCCCTGCCCCGGCCATGGTGAAGCCGGTGAAGACACCAATGGCGTACATCGGAATGAGCGCTGAGACCTTGGCCTGAGTGGCAAGAAGAAGGGCGATTGAGGCAATGGCCAGCAGCATGATCCCGTTCGAAAAGACCAGCCGATGCCCTCGGACCGTCAGCATGCGAGGCAGGAACGAATCCTCGGCCACGAAACTGACCAAGAAGGGAAACCCAGTGAAACTTGTGTTGGCGGCCAAAATGAGAATGAGGGCGGTCGCCGCTTGGAGTGAATAGAACAGCACGTGGCCGAGAGGACTCGATCCGTAGACGAGCTTTCCGATCTCTGCGACCACGGTTGGTGTGCCCGACCTGAATGGAACGGCGTGGGTAAAGGCAGCCAAGGCGGATACGCCAAGAAACATGGCCCCGAGAATGGTGCTCATGAGAACCAAGGTCGTCCGAGCGTTCTTGGCCTGGGGCTGGCGGAAAATGCTCACTCCGTTGGAAATAGCCTCAGTTCCGGTCATGGCCGAACTTCCATTGGCGAATGCCCGTAAGAGATAGAACGCCGAAATACCGAGAATCAATCCACCACTGGCGTGCCCGAGTTTCTCCGAGCTGCCGGTGACCGCAGCATGCGGCAATCCCTGACTGATCTCTTTGACCAGTCCGACCACAATCAGCAGGGCCATATTGACGATAAAGAAATAGGTCGGAGCGGCGAAGACGCTGCCCGGCTTCGCGGATGCCACGCAAGTTGACGTAGGCGAGAATCACCACGAACGCCACCGACAACGGCACGGCATCGCTCCCCAGAGCCGGGAAGGCCGAGATCATGGCATCGGCACCCGCCGCCACGGACACGGCCACCGTGATCGTGTAACTGATCAAGAGGGCGGCGCCCGCAACCTGGGCCACGTTGGGTCCAAAATTGTCTCGGCTCACCACATACGAGCCGCCAGCCTTGGGGTACGAACGCACCACGTCCCGGTAGCAAATCGTCACGACCGCCAACACGGCCAAGATGGCCGCCGTCATCGGCGTCACGATGGAGAAAGCGGCGAGCCCTCCAATCATGACCAGGATGCGCAGCATCTGCTCGGTGGCATACGCCGAAGACGACATGACATCAGAAGAAAGAACGGCCAATGCGGTGGGCTTGCCCAACGTCTGACCCTCAAGGTTGTCGGTCACCAGTGGCGGTCCGAGCACGTGGCGCTTAATCCGATACGCCAGGCTCTCGGGCAGATTCGCTGCCGTCGTGTCGGTTCGGGTCGGCAGCCTGGAGAGCCCGTGGGTGGGCTTTTCGGCCTGACCCTCACTGGTAGTGCCGAATGTCACGTCCACGGTCTACTTCGCCCAGACTTTCGAGCCAGTAGAAAACGGCAAGAAACCCAGACCCTGTGAAGAGTCTGGGTCTCTAATACGTGTTCACCGGTCGTCGGACCGGCAATCGGTTCAGATGTGAACTAGGCAGCAACCATGGTGCGCTCGGCGGCGGAGCGGTCCGAGGCAGTCTGGCGGATCTTCTCGGCCACCGAAGGTGCCGACCGCGATGACCTGGCGAAACTCGGCCCGTGAACCGACGTAGAACTCAAGGTCGGTGACCGCGGTGACCGTGGCATTCCGAACGCCACGACCGTTCTCGTGCAAAAGGGCCATTTCACCAACGAGGTCGCCCCTACCGAGGAGGGCCACGACGTCACCGTCTTGACTCACTTCAGCGTGTCCGTCAATGAGGATCAAAAATTCGTCACCCAGCGCACCTTCGCGAACTAACACTCGACCGGCAGGCACCGAGAGCCTGGTCAGCTGCTTGGCGATGACGGCCAGTTCAGAACGGCTGGCCTCCGAGAACAGTTCCAGTTCGCTGAGTTCATTCTTCAAGAGTCGCATTTTGATCCTCCGGATTTCTTTCCAAGTCCAGAGTGCCGCGTCAGCCGGTCATCTGTCAAGGTGCTAGTAGAGATACTTAATATCTGATATTAAGATACTTCCTGCCACGACCGTCTCCTTTTATTCCCGCATTGGCAATTGCGGTCCACAAGGGCGACATCGACCAACGATGTCGTGGAATGGCTGAATGCTCATGTCCCCTGACAAGCTCGCGATATGAGCGTTACCCCTGTTCCCAATGGCCACGTGACCGTAGAGGTCGACGGTCGAATCGTCATCGTGACGTTCAACCGGACCGATAAGCGAAACGCCATCACTCAAGACATGTACCGCACCATGGCCGACACGCTGGAGGCAGCCGAGGCGGACCTTGGCGTGGCGGCAGTGGTCTTCACCGGCAATGGTGAGGCGTTTACGGCGGGCAACGATCTCCAGGACTTCGCTTCAGGAGGGAGTCTCGACCAGGTCTCAAGATTCCTGCAGGCAATCATGACGGTCAACGTGCCGCTGATCGCGGCGGTGAATGGGATGGCCATCGGTGTGGGCCTCACCATGTTGCTCCATTGCGACCTGGTGTACGTGGAGCCCTCGGCTGTCCTCTCGGCCCCCTTCGTCGCCCTCGGCCTCGTCCCCGAGGCCGCATCGAGTTTGATCCTCCCTCGAGTGGTGGGTGAACGGCGCGCCGCCGAGATCCTGTTGGCTGGGCGCAAGATTGACGGGAACGAGGCCGCCGAATGGGGACTGGCCAACGCCGTGGCCTCACCGGTCCTGAAAGTTGCTTGTGAAGCCGCCTATTCGCTGGCCGGTCAGCCACCCCGAGCGGTGCGGAGCACGAAAGCACTCTTGCATTCCAATGAGCTCACCATCGCCGGGCGCATGGCCGAGGAGATGAACTACTTCGTCGAGGCGCTCGGTGGCACCGAATTCGCAGAAGTCATTGCCGCTCGAAGCGAGAAGCGCCCTCCCGTTTTCTAGGTCCTGGGCGGGCCGTACGAAGCCATGGTGACGCCCGATAGACCGTGGGGGCACCTCGGCCTGAAAGGACCACCATGAGCACCAATCGCCCTGCTGAAGCATCAGGAACCTTCAACCTGGGAGGCGACCTCACCGTTAACCGATTGGGCTACGGGGCCATGCAGCTCACCGGACCCGGCGTGTGGGGCGATCCACGCGATCCCGACGAGGCAGTACGCGTCCTGCGCCGAGCAGTCGAACTTGGCGTGACCTTCATCGATACGGCCGACTCCTACGGACCGTTCGTCTCGGAACTCCTCATCAGGAAAGCTCTCCACCCGTACCCGGAAGACCTCGTCATCGCCACCAAGGCGGGGCTGACTCGAGCCGGACCCGGGGACTGGCGACCGGTTGGTCGTCCCGAGTACCTGCGCCAGCAGGCTGAGCTCAGCCTCCGCCACCTTGGACTTGAGCGAATCGACCTCTTCCAACTTCATCGGATTGACGCCAAGGTGCCGCTGGCCGAGCAACTCGGTGAGCTCGTCCTCCTCCAGGAGGAAGGGAAGATCCGCCACATCGGACTTTCCGAAGTCAGTGTCGACGAACTGAAGGAAGCTCAAAAGACAGCCACCATCGTGTCGGTCCAGAATCTCTACAACTTGACGAATCGGAGTTCAGAAGCGCTGCTGGACCACGTCGAGGCCGCCGGCATCGCTTTCATCCCGTGGTTCCCCCTGGCCACCGGAGCGTTGGCAGAAAGCGGTGGACCGTTGGTCGAAATCGCCGATCGGCTGGGTGCGACCGGCGCGCAGTTGGCCCTGGCCTGGCTCCTTCGTCGGTCCCCCGTCATGTTGCCCATTCCGGGCACATCCACTGTGACCCACCTGGAAGACAACATGGCCGGAGCAACCATCAACCTCTCGGACCATGATGTCGAGGCATTAACCGCCGCCGCTGGCTAGTCGATCAATTCCCAGCTGCCTCGTACACCGTCGTAATGAGATCCCGCGCCAAAGTCGACTGCAGTGACAGGTGCGATCGGACAAATCCGAAGGTGATGCCGGCCTCCCGATCGGCGATGCCCAGCTGCCCTCCAGCCCCGCCATGCCCAAATGTGCCGGCACCCGGACCAAAGACCAACTGACCGGTCGGGTCCATGACGTTCCCCTGAAAACCGAGGCAAAAAGCCGTAGGCAGCGTGAGAACGGCGTCCGGGCCTTGTATCTGAATTTTGGTGAAGGTCGACAATGACGCGTCGCTGACCAACCCGGAAATTATTTCGCTGTAGAGCTGGGCCAGTGCTCCGGCGGTGCCAATGGCATCGCCGAAGCCGCCGCCGCAGTTCAGGGTGACAGCCGAGTTGCCAAGTTCAGCCAATCGATCAAGTACCCCGACACCGCCCTGAGCGAGGAGCGCTCGACCGGCGACGGTGTGCTCGTCGCGGCAGGGGCCGAGGAGCATGTCCACTATCTCCTGGAACTCGGGCGGCAGCGGATCAGGTGCGATCAGATGCGATTTTCGAGCCAACAGGGCATCGTCGACGCCGAGGAAGAGGTCAAGCTCCAACGGCTCAGACACTTCCTTGCGGAAAAAATCCGACAGGGAAAGGCCGGAAATCTGCTCAACCAGCCCGCCCACTAGGTAGCCGAACGTCAACGCGTGATACCCGTGCTGGGTTCCCGGTGTCCATTGGGGTGATGACCCAGCCAGGCGTCGCCTGATCTCAACCAGATCGCCAAAGCCGGTTCCGTCCAGAGCCATGAACTCCTGGTAGGCCGGGACCTCCGTCAAACCACTCGAGTGCGACAGCACCTGTCGAACCGTGACGGCTGCACTGAAGCCCGGCCAGTACTCGCTCATTGGGGCGTCAACATCGAGCTGTCCCCGGTCGTGGAGCAACAGCGCACAAAGTGCGGTGAGCCCCTTTGTTGCCGAAAAAAGCGGGGAGAGGGTGTCCGCTTGCCAGGCTTGCTCCGGAGACGACGAGCCCGCCCAGAGGTCGACTACCTGAGCCCCTCCCACCGTGGCGCTCACGGCGACACCGCCCCGTCCGATTTCTACCTGACGCGCTTCGAGGAGTTCGCGAACTGCCTCGAACCCAGACGACACTGATCCACTGACTGCAACTGATGCCATGGCCCTCCTACCGCGTGCGGATGAGGGCGAGACTACGACGGTGTGGGATCCGCTGCCGCGTCAGGCGCTGCGTTTGCCGTCGCTGGCTGCGTTGTCTTGCCACTGATCGGTTCGGCCGCTGGCCGAGAAATCTCCGGCGCCCACCCGAATGGTCAGCAAGAGTTCTATGAGCGATTCCATCTGATTCTCACTGAGCGGAATGGCTTCGTAGACCTTCTCGTTGAGCTCGTCGGTGGCGGCCGTGACCGTCTTCAGACCCTTCGCCGTAATTTCAGCCAACGTGCTCCGGGCATCGCTGGGATGGGCGAGACGACGCACCAGGTCATCGGCTTCCAGTCGGTCGATCGCACTGGTCACCGTGGCTGGCGTGACCTGCAGTCGTTCACCGATCTGAGTGAGCGACAACTGGCCGCAGTCGGCGTTCCAAGCCAACCAGGCCAGGACTTCATAGCGGGCAAAGGTCAGCTTGAACGGGCGCAGGACATCATTGGCCTGGGCCAAAAAGAGCTGGTGGGCGCGCATGACAGAGGTGACCGTCTGCATGCCGATGGCTGCTGGTCCCCACCCCTTCGACGTCCAGACTTCGCGGGCCGCTGCGACCGGGTCAAAGGAGAGTGAACGCGAAGTCGCCACGGCCGCATGGTACACGGGCGGCCTTTTGGAGTCAGACTCGCTTGGAGTTGTCTGGCGCGTCATCGTCCGGTCCCGTGCGTCAGTCGTAGCTGGGGTCATGGTGATCTCGACTGGCCGGCCAGTACGCCTTCGGGTCATCGCCAGCCGGGGACAGGTCGGGCACAACCCGGCGGTATTTGAGTTTCCAGTCGCCGTCGATCTTGACGAAGTAGTCCACGTAGCGCCCGCAGCCCCTCACCACGGACGACCCCACTCCCCCCTGGAAGGTGAAATACGTCTCCCCCCAGGCCTGGTGACCATCGGCATCCACCTGAAAGACCGACTGCCCAATCAGGTGGTGCATGAAGGTGAAAAACCCTGAGTCGCAGATGTAATCGGCAAAGGCCCGGCCGGTCCCCTTGAAGGCGCCATGGTCATCTTGGGAGTCCTCCGAGTAACACGACGCAATCCGCTCCCGATCCGCTCGGTCCACCGCCGAGGCCAGTTCTGACACCAATTCGGAGAGCTCGTTCTTGTCGATCCAACGCTGCACGTCTGCTTCCATCCCACCCACCATGGTGCCTCCTTGGCCCTTGATTCTGCCTCCGCCACCAGGCGGAACCTTGACAAACCTTCGACGTCGAAGTATTACCAATGACGCTATCTGGCATCCACCGCTGCCGACCTCGTCGATTGGAGAGAACCCTCATGGCGCATCAGGCTGAAACGCTCGAGGTATACCCACCCGGAGGACCCGGCGCACCCAAGGACCGGCATGGCCACGCCGAAGGTATCGACCAGCGGCCTGCCGGCCGGCACCAAGGTCTTCTCGGCCGACAACCACATCTCGGTCTCCGAGGACATTTTCTTCGAGCGCAGTCCTGAATCGATGAAGGAGCGGATGCCCCGGGTAGTGAACATGGACGGCGCCTGGACCATGAATGTCGGCGATCGCCCCTTGCTGCCCCGGGAGTTCGCCGGGGTGCTGATGCAGTACGACCCGCTGCCCGGTGCGAGCACGGGCGAGCTCGAGACCCGATTGGACCAGCTCGCAGCCGACGGTGTGACCCGGGAGCTGGCCTTCCCCAATGCCCTGTTGGGACTCATGGGCTATCCAGATCTTGAAGCCCGAGAGCTGGCCTTCCGGATCTACAACGAGTACCTGGCCGAGCTCCAGGAACGTTCGAACAACCGCTTCTACGGCGTCGGCCTCATCAACTGGTGGGACGGCGAAGGGGCGAAGCGGACGCTGGCCGAGTTGAAGTCGTTAGGCATCAAGACCTTCTGGCTGCCACTGAAGGCTGGTAACAACGAAGACGGAAAGGCGATCGACTACAACAGCAAACACATCGCTCCGGTCTGGGAGGCCATAGAAGAAACGGGCCTGCCGGTGTCCCACCACATCGGTGAAGGCATGATCTCGGCCCCCTGCGCCAAGAACGGCTACGCCGTCAGCATGGTGCACAACTCGGCCCCGTTCCGCGAGATGTTCGGCCGTTATGTCTGCACCGGCCTCCTGGACAAGCACAAGGGCCTCAAAGTCGGTTGGTTCGAAGGCGGCATCAATTGGGTGCCCTCGGCCATTCAGGACGCCGACCACATGTACGCCTCGTACCTGCACACGTCGAATGTGGAGTTGGAGCAGAGCCCTCAGTACTACTGGGACAAGCACATGTACGCCGCCTTCATGATCGACCCGCTGGGCCTGGACCTGATTGACCGGATCGGGCGCGACAAGGTCATGTGGTCGACCGACTTCCCGCACATTGAAAGCACGTTCGGCTACTCCGAGAAGTCACTGGCCCAGGTGGTCGACGCACTGGGTCCGGACGACGCCGTGCGTGCCGTGAGCCAGAACGTCCTGGACTACCTCGGTCTCTCAGCTTGAGCCCCACCCTGACCGTTCCCACGGACCCCAGTCGGGTCCGGATGCAGCGCGACCGCTGGGCGAAGCTCCAGGCGGTCATGGCCGACCAGGGCGTCGGGACACTCATCCTGCTCGGCAACAGCAACGTGTCGTATGCCACCGGAGCCAGTTGGCCGTTGGCGGACCCGGGTCGGGCCAACGTCGACCGGCCGGCCGCCGTGGTCGTCGCCGGTGACGACTCGCCCCACTTCTTCTCCGCGCTGGGCGAACTGGTGGCCGATGAGCTGGCCATCCCGTCGGACCATCTGCACGGACCGGTGTTTCCCGAATGCGACGAGGGGGCCGAGGCCTTCTGCCGAGACGTTGGTCGACTTGGTTCCCGGCGAAGGCCGCCTGGCCATTGACGAGTTCCCTGGTTCGATGCGCCGTCAGTTCGACGGCTGTCTTCCCTGAGGCCAGGCCGGCCAGTTCCGATGAGGTAGTCGGGAAGTGCAAACTCATCAAGACTCCTGACGAGTTGGGCTTCATGCGGGCGGCCCTGCGCATTACCGAAGAAGCCATCGCACCGGTGCAGGCGGCACTCGCCCCCGGGATCCGCCAGAGTGATCTCACGGCGGTGTTTCTGCGGGCCGTCTTCGACCTCGGCGCCGAGGCCAACATCCTCGATCCGATTTGGCAGGTCATGCCCAAAGAGCTGGCCGGTGGACCATGGACGACGCACGGCGACATCGCCTGCCCACTGCTGACCACCGAACGCGAACTGGAAAAGGGCGATGTGCTCTGGGTCGACACGGGCATCAGCTATGCCGGATTTTCCTCCGACTTTGGGCGGACGTGGGTCGTCGGCGAGGACCCGAGCCCGCAACAAAAGGGGCAGTACCGCCAGTGGCGCGAGATCATTGATGCCGTCTTCGCCCAGGTGCGCGCCGGCGCCACCGGGGCCGACCTGACCCGCGCCGCACTGGAAGTGACGGGTGGCCACAAACCCTGGATGCACCACTTCTACCTCTCCCACGGCCTCGGTATTGAAAGTGCCGAATCCCCCTTCATCGGCACCGACCTTGGTGACGCCTACGACGAGCGACAGGTGCTCGAAGAAGGCATGGTCCTGGTCTTCGAGCCATTGGTGTGGGAAGACGGCGCCAGCGGCTATCGATCCGAAGAGGTCGTGGCCATCACCGCAGAAGGATTCATCCCAATGACCGACTACCCCTACGATCCCTATGCCGACTGACGTCCTGCCCGACGAGACGCTGCTGCGCCAGGCCCGTCGAGAGCGGGCCTTCGCCGAAATGGAAGCGCACGACATCGACGTGCTGCTCCTGGGGCGGGAAGCCAACGCCCGCTATATCTCCGGGGCACCGCGGCTATGGACGGCGGGAACTCGCCCTTACGGTCCGGGCTGTGTCGTGATTCGGTCCACCCAATCCATCCACCTGGTCAGCTCCTGGGACGAGGGTATGCCCGATGACATCCCCCATGAGAACCTCTTCGGAATCACCTGGAATCCGGGCAACCTCTTTGCCTGGCTCCAGGGGATCGACGGCGTGAGCCAGGCCCAACGCATCGGCACCGACTCGCTCACCCCGCGCTTCGCTCAGATGCTGCCCAAGCTCTTCCCGACGGCCGAGTTCGTTGATGCCGAGCCCATGCTCGATGCCGCCCGACGGATCAAGACACCCGAGGAGATCGACGCCCTGCGGGCTGGCCGCATCGGTGACCGAAGCCGCACTGGCCGCCGCCATTGATGCCCTGCGACCCGGGGTGACGGCCCGCCACCTGACGGCCGTCTTCATGGAGACCATGGCGGCCAAGGGTGTGACGACTCCAGCCACTCAACGGGTGGCCTGGGTCAGTCGAGGCTCACTTCCCTCATCTCCGACCTGGGTCGAAGAAGAAGTCGGGCCCGATGATCTGGTCGCCTTTGATGGTGGGGTCGTAGCCGGCGGCTACATCGCCGAGATCGGGCGGACCTGGCCAGCCGACCCCAACCAGGTGACCGACGACACCCGGAAGTTGTCGGAGAAGTCCAACGACCTGTGGGAGGCCCTCCTGGCCGCCTGCCAACCTGGGGAATCCTGCGCCGGATTGTTGAAGGCCTATGCCTCTGTCGGGCAGGCACCGCCGCCCATGCCGATCGCCTTCGGCCTTGGCTTGGGATTCGATGTCCCGGTGATCAGTGCACACCTGCCCAAGACGGCCGCAGCCGATCGGTTCGAGCCCGGGATGGTGCTGGCTGTCACCGCACAGGTGGAAGACGGCGCCCGAGGCGTCCTCCGCAAGGAGATCGTCCACATTGAGGCGACCGGACCGGTCCTCCTCTCTTCCAGCCCGCTCTGGCGGGCCTGACTCCGCTGTACGAAAGAGGCTTCGATGACGGAACGAGAACAACCCACTCCAGAGGAGATCATCCTCTACGAGAAGGATCCCGAAACCAAAATCGCCACCATCACCTTCAACCGCCCCGAATTTTTGAACGCACCGACGATCGGGGCTCGGCTGCGCTACGCCCACTGCCTCGATCTGGCCAACATTGATGACGACGTCAAGGTGCTCATCATTCGTGGTGCGGGCGACAATCTCGGATCGGGAGCCGATCTGCCCGAACTCAATGACCTGATGGAAGAAGGCCCTCACGCATCACTGCGCGAGGAGTTCTCGCTCCACGACGAGGACGTTGCCTACCCCCCACCCCGCTCGTACCGGGCCCGATCCTCACTGAGCCAGTGGTACGCCGACCCACGGGGCGGCTGTCGCACCTTGGCCGACTTCAAGAAGATCAGCATCGTCGAAGCCAAGGGCTACTGCTACGGCTGGCACTTTTACCAAACAGCTGACGCCGACCTGGTGATCTCGTCCGACGACGCACTGTTCGGTCATCCCGCCTTCCGCTATGTGGGCTGGGGTCCGCGCATGTGGTCCTGGGCCATGACGATGGGCATTCGTAAGTTCCAAGAGATGGTCTTCACCGGTCGGCCCTTCACCGCTCAAGAGATGGCCGAGTGCAACTTCGTCAACAGTGTGGTGCCCCGAGCCGAGTTGGAGGCCGAAGTCAACAAGTACGCCATCGCCTGTTCACTGACCCGTCCAACCGATGCGGTCGTCATGCAGAAGGAATTTTTCCGGATGATGAAGCAGCATCAGGGTGAGTACATGGGCAGCTTGTTGAGCTCGTTCCTCGAGTCGATGGGCGGCCAAGTCAGGCCCGACGGCGAAGACCTGATGTTGGGGGCCAAGGCCTACGGCGAAGGGCTCAATAACGCCGTCAAGGGCAATGACGACAACTACCCACCGGAATGGCGGCTCAGCAAGTCCGGTCGAGCCAAGCCCGAATAGTTCGACCTGATGTCCACCCTCGGGGGCCCGTTGGCTGGCTTGGCCGTGCTCGATCTTTCGAGCGGGATCGCTGGTGGGTACTGCACCAAAATGTTGGCTGACGGCGGCGCCCAAGTCATCAAGGTGGAGTCGCCTGACGGCGACCCGCTTCGTCAGTGGTCAGCCTCGGGAGCAGCGATTGCCGCTGGCGACGACGGCGCCCTGTTTCAGTATTTGGGCGCGTCGAAGCGCAGCCTGGTGATCGACCCCGAGCAGGAGTCTTCGCTGGCCGAACTCAGAGGTCTACTGGCGGAGGCCGAAGTGGTGATCTGGTCCCCCGGTTCACCGTTGACTGAACTCTCTGCATTGTCACCGGCATCGTTGTTGGCCGATTTTCCGCAGCTGACCGTGACCGCGATCACCCACTTCGGACTCGAGGGTCCGTGGAGCGACCGGGCCGCCACCGAATTCACCCTGCAGGCCTGGTGCGGTGGGGCCATCGGGCTGGGCCGGGGCGATCCGACCCGGGCCCCAGTCTTCGTCGGCGGTCAGGTTGGTGAATGGCTTTCCGGTGCCTATGCCGCGGTGGGAACCATGGCCTCCCGACGTAGAGCCCGATCCACCGGCGCGGGAGAAATCGTCGACGTCGCCATGCTCGAAGCGCTGGCCATGTGCCTGACGTATTACCCGGTCACCTACTTCGACGTGACCAGCTACCCATTCCGCTCGAAGCGCGCCGTGGTCACACCCGGCGTGGGCCAAGCCAAGGACGGCATGGTGGCCGTCGGCGTGGGAACGGGACAGCAATGGCTCGACTTTTGCGTCATGGTCGGCCATCCGGAGTGGGAAGAGGACAAGACGCTCTTCCGCGAGCGTGGACACTTGGCTCCGATCATTGACGAATGGTTCGGGCGCCACACCGTTGAGGAGATCCGAGAACTGGCGACCGCATTCCGGCTCCCGAACTCGGTCATTGGCAACGGGGAGAATCAGCCGCACTTGGATCACTTCGAAGCCCGTGGATCGTTCATCGAAACGCCAAAGGGTGGTTTCGTTCAGGCCGGATCGCCCTTCCGGATGCAACCGGCAGAGTTGCGGGCACCCGAACCGGCTCCTTCACTCGGAGAGGCCGCCGGGATCACGTTTGATGACAAGCCTGATCAGCTCGGAGGCCAGTCAGGGCCACTCCCCATGAGTGGCCTTCGAGTGCTCGACATGACCGCATTCTGGGCCGGACCGTCGTGCACGCACATCCTGGCCATGCTCGGGGCTGATGTCATCCATGTCGAGTCCATCGGTCACATTGACGGAACCCGAATGTTGGGCGCGCCAATGACCGTCGACCAATGGTGGGAGCGCTCACCCATCTTCTCGGGTCTCAACACCAATAAACGCAGCCTGACGCTCGACATGCAGAGCGAACGGGGCATGGCACTGCTGCACCAACTGATCGCTACCGCCGACGTGATCGTGGAGAACTACACGCCTCGAGTGCTCGATGGCGTCGGGTCTGACCTTCGACCTCTTAAAGACGCTGAAGGACGACATCGTGCTGGTGCGCATGCCCGGCTTCGGACTCGATGGGCCATGGCGCGACAACGCGGCCTTTGCCTACACTATTGAGGACGCGTCCGGCCTGACGTGGCTGACCGGTCACCCGGATCAGCGCCCTCTTGAGCCGTATTGCCTCGGCGATCCCAACGCCGGGATCCATGCGTTGGCCGGGCTGTTGCTCGCACTTGAGCACCGAGACCGGACCGGGGAAGCCGTCGCCGTGGAAGCGGCCATGGTGGACGCCGCCCTCAACATCACGGCCGAGCAAGTGCTGGAGCATTCGGCTTACGGGGCACTGCTCGAACGCGACGGCAATCGGGGACCCACCGCGGCCCCGCAGAACCTCTACCTGACCTCCGACATTGATGCCAAGGGTCGCCAGGACACCTGGGTGGCCATTGCGATTGCCACCGACGAACAATGGCACGCGCTGGTCGGTGTTCTAGGCCATCCATCGTGGGCGATCGACGCAACTCTCACTTTGGTGTCAGGCCGTCGAGCCCAGCACGACTTCATTGATGAGCATCTGAGTACATGGTGTGTTGAAAGGACGGCCGACGACATTGTGGATCTGCTATGGCCGCCAGGCGTCCCGGTGGCCCGGGTGATGCAACCCCACCAGCAGGGCGAACTTGAGCAACTGCAATCCCGACACTTCTTTGAGACACTGGAGCACCCTGTGATGGGGGCCGCCCGCTACTCGACGCTACCGATGCGATTTTCGCAAGGACCATCGACGGTGCATCAGTCCTCAGCGCCGTTGCTCGGTGAGCACAGCGTCGACATACTCAATGAAATCGGGGTGAGCGATGATGAGATCGCCGAACTCGAACAAGATGGTGTGATCGGCCGGGCGCCGGCCGGCACCAAGTCGTAGGGGAGTGCGTGTGCATTAGGGAGACGAAATGACCGATCAACTCATTGAGACCGCCTTGGATATCCCCTTTGCCATGACAAACGGGACTCGGGTGCCGGCGCCACGTTATTTCGACCGGCAGTTCGCCCAATTGGAGGACGAACGGTTGTGGTCGCGCACTTGGCAGATGGCCTGCCGGCTGGAAGAGATCCCCACCCCTGGCGACTACGTGACCTACGCGATCGGTGATCAATCCCTGATCGTCTTGCGGCTCAACGAGGACACCGTCCGGGCCTATCAAAATGCCTGCCGACACCGGGGCACTCAGTTGGCAGTGGGGAGTGGATCGTTCCGGGGTGGTCAGATTGCCTGCCCGTTCCACGGCTGGCGCTGGAACCTAGATGGGACAAACTCCTTCGTCTACGGAGATCAGGCCTTCACCGAGTCCGTGGCCGACCCGCTCGAACTCTGCCTGCCTCAAGCCAAGGTGGACACGTGGGGCGGTTGTGTCTGGATCAATCTCGATCCCAATGCGCCGCCGCTCCTCGAAGCACTCTCCCCCATGCCGTCGCTCCTCGACCCACTGGGCGTCGACCTGATGAAGGTGGTCTGGTGGAAGGCCGTTGATCTGCCGGCGAACTGGAAGTTGGCCATGGAAGCCTTCATTGAGGGCTACCACGTCATGGCCAGTCACCCTCAGATCACCCAAGGCCAGTTCGACGAATACGACCCCGACTCGTTGGCCTATGAGACCCATGCAGGCGGCCACTCGCACTACATCAACCGCCCGGGAGCTCAGCGCAGCCAGCGCCGCAAAGTCGACTACCTCGACGAAGTAGAAGCCTTGATTGATGCCAGTCGCATCCTCTGCGAAGGACTTGAGGCGATGACGCTCCCGAGCGATCTTCAGATTATCGAGACGCTACGAGAGCGCGAGGTGACCGAAGATGCCTCGCTGGGAAGCGAATTGGTCAAAGCCATCTATGAGCATGCGGCTGAGGCCGACATCCCGCTGCCGCGGCTGAAGGGCAGCGATTTGATCAAGTGGGGTGGCGTGTTCTTCGTCTTCCCCAACTTCTTCGTACTACCTCAATACGGCAACGCCCTCTGTTACCGGTTCCGTCCCGTACATGGCGATCCCGAGCGTTGTTTCCTGGAGTTGTGGTCGGTCACGATCCCCGGCTCAGGCGACAAGATTGAGAAGCCGGTCATGGCTGGCCCCTATGCATCGGATGACACCGAGCACTGGCCGTTGATTCCGTTACAGGACTTCGCCAACATCACTCGCCAGCAGAAGGGTGTACACAACCGCACCTTTGAGAACACCCGGATATCGCACGTCTACGAAGTGGGTATCGCTAACCTGCACCAGGAGATCGATCGATACCT
The DNA here is from genome assembly GCA_963730785.1 of uncultured Acidimicrobiaceae bacterium. Lineage (GTDB taxonomy): Bacteria > Actinomycetota > Acidimicrobiia > Acidimicrobiales > RAAP-2 > Bog-473. The sequence goes on along the minus strand of CAVSTF010000003.1, from coordinate 48,258 downwards.
GGCTCAGGGCTGAGGATGCCGAACGTCCGAGTGGATCCCGAGGGAATTGTGCTCCCCCTCAATCCGCCGGAGACCCTGATTGAAGCCGCCTGGCGCCTCGGTTACTACTGGCCGACCCGGTGTTACGGGCAGGCCGAATGCACGGCCTGCAATGTCGAGATCACCGAAGGCGCTGAGCACGCCTCACCCATCGGTTCCGAAGAAGCGGCCACCTTGGCCACCATGGGAACTCGGGGTCGGAAAGTCAGGCTGGCTTGCCGCACCACCTTCGACGGCGATGCCGCCGTCTTCAAGCGAGGGGTGCGTGTTGCGTCGGAGTGACTCAGTGTGCGGTGGCTCCAGCCGCTTCCCACTCTTCACGATGCGTCCGGGCGTTTTCGGCCAACTGGGTCCAACGCCCTTCGCTCTCGCTGACCTTGATACCGAATGGGCTGGAGCCTCGGAACTCAAGAACCTCGACACCCTCGGGTCCGGCCTTGTACGAATAGGGCGCACCGGCCGGCACATAGAAGCCCTCTCCCGCCTCGATCACCTGGTTACCCAAGTGCGCTTCGCCCTTCACCACGTAGTACAGGCAATTGACGTCATGGGAATGGCGGGGCAGGGCGTAGTGCGGGGCATACCAAAGGCGCACCAAGTTCATGCCACCGTTGTCGACATCCCAAAAAAGGACTTCGTTCACATAGCCGGCCGTGGTGCCCACGTCCTTCAGCACGGCTCGGTCAGGCATCGGGTCCATCACCGGACGACCCATCAGAGTGGTCTCACCCAGGTCTTGACGGTCCTTCCGTCGAAATACCTGCAATCCCCGGGATCTTGTGGCCATGTGCCCCCACTTTTCTCGCTGCACCGACGGTGCCGTCAGGCTATCAACAGTTTATTTCGATACCAAAGTACCCGGAAGGACAGACCATGAGTGAGGAACTGGCCGGAAAGATCGCCATCGTGACCGGCGGTGCCAATGGCATCGGCGCCGCCACAGTGTCGAAGTTCGTTGAAGAGGGAGCACGGGTTGTCATCGCCGATCTTGACGATGCCACCGGTGAGGCATTCGCCGAGTCGCTGGGCGACGCGGCGGCCTTCTGCCACGTTGATGTGGCCGATGCCGACCAGGTCCAGGCCCTGGTTGATTTCACTGTGGAACATTTCGGCGGACTCAATGTCATGTTCAATAACGCAGGCGTGGCCAGTGCCCTGACCCGCTTCCTACACGACGACCTGGCTGATTTTGATCGCATCATGCGAATCAACGTGCTGGGCGTGATGCTGGGGAGTCAGCGGGCGGCGCGATACATGAAAGAGCATGGCGGTGGTTCCATTGTCAATTGCGCCTCCATCGCCGGACTGCAAGCCGGCACCGGCCTGGCCGCCTACCGGTCTTCCAAAGCGGCCGTCATCCACCTGACCCGTTCCATCGCCGTTGACCTGGCGCAGTACGGCATCAGGGTGAACGCCATCGCTCCCGGCAATATTCAGACGGACATGACCAGTTACGACATGGATGCGGTGACCCGCTTCACCCAACCTCTGCCCCGACGCGGCCAATCCGAGGATGTGGCCAACACGGTGGTCTACTTGGCCAGCGAGCGGTCGGCCCAGGTCACCGGCATCGTGATTCCGATTGACGGTGGGACCACGGCCGGAGCCCCGGCCTCACTGGTCAAGCTGATGATGGCGGCCGGGAAGAGCTAGACAGCCGCTTGGCGGAGGACATGGCGTGGCGCGCCGCCACGTAGCCGAAGACCATGGTGTTGGCGATGCTCGCCCCTGGACCGAGGTAGTGACGGCCCATCACCGTGGCCGTGCCATTGCCCGTGGCATACAGACCCTCAATGGGTCGGTCGTCCTGATCGATCACACGCGCGTGCTCGTCGGTCAAGAGCCCACCACAGGTGCCGATGTCGCCCGGTAGGACCTGCACTGCGTAGTAGGGGGCCTCGTCAATCGGGCCAAGACATGGGTGCACGCGGCGGTTGGGATCGCCCAAGGCCAGGTTGTAGGCCGATTCGCCTCGGCCATAATCGGGATCCACACCCTGGCGGGCGCCCACATTGAAGTGTTCGACTGTTTCGATCAGGCCCTCGGGGTCGATCTCACACTGCTGCGCCAGTTCCTCCAGGGTCGGTGCCTGCTTGAGGAGTCCACTCTCCTGTAAGGGATTTGGGAAAGTGACCCGGTCGAGATCGTTGGTGGGCGTAGCGCTTGCGGTACCGATCATCGAAGATCAACCAGCATGGGACGGCCTTACTGGTCTTGTCCCGGGCGTACATCGCCTTGCCGACCTCCATGTAGGAGTTCGATTCGTTGACGAATCGCTGCCCGGCGGCATCGACATAGATCGTACGCGGGCGCTGGCGGGCCTGGTCCAGCGTGGACTGGGCGAATCGTCCCGTCTTGGGGGAAGGGAGCCACCAGGCCTCGTCCATCAGGTCCACCTTGGCCCCGAGTCCCATGGCCGTCTGGATCACCTCGCCGGTGTCACCCGGATTCGACATGGACCACCGACCCTTGTTGGGCTGATCACCGCCATACTGCTGGCGCATCTCGGCGTTGTGGGCGAAGCCACCTGAGGCCAGGACGACGCCGCGACCGGGCCTCGATCAAGACCGGCTTTCCGTCTCGCCTGGTGCGCACCCCGACCACCCGGCCGTCCTCGACGATCAGATCCTCAAGTGGCGCCTCGGTCCACACTTCGACACCTCGGTGCAAGGGCACCTTCAGCGACTGGGCAATCAAGGACGCACCATTGGTGAGCAATGCCTGCCGCCGAACCCGGGCCGCCATTGTGCGCATAACGACTCGAGCCGAGACGCCGAAGGCGCGAAGACTGCGATTGTAATTGGAGAGCGACCGGGCTTCGTTGGTCATCACCGACAGGCCAAGACTCTGGGCCAAGCCAGGCTGGAGCTTTTCGAGCCAGGGACCGAGTACCCGACCATTGAAGGGAACCGGCTCAATCCCCCGCCCGACGTCATGCCCGCCCTTGGCGCTCGAGTAGTAGTCGCTGTAGCCCCGGCAATACACCAGACGGACGCCCTAGTCGCTGGAGGAAGTCGACCATTTCAGGTCCAGCGGTCAGGAAGGCGTGCCGCCGTTCGACCGAGGAACACGGCCCGACGTCACCCACCACCGTTTCGAAGTGGATCAGAGCATCTTCGTAGGAATCCGCCTCGCCGGCAGCCCGCATGACCGAGTTATTCGGCACCCAAAGGATGCCACCCGACATGCAGGTGGAGCCACCGATCTTTTCCTGCTTCTCGATGACCAAGCGTGCTGGCGCCCGCATCGACCGCCGCCAGAGCCGCCACCATGCCGCCGCCACCCGAACCAACGAACACGACGTCGAATGAGGCGTCCCAATAGGTCATATCATGACCCCTGAGGTGTGAAGTCGACCGAAAGCGACGTCAGTCCACGGAGAAAATAGGTCGGCAGATATTCGTAGTGCCGGTCATCGGCTGGACCGTGAGCCGCCTCGGAAATGGTCACGCTTTCCAGCCGGTCGAAGAGGCTATTCACCACCACTCGACCCTCTGCCCGGGCCAGGTGGGCGCCGGCACAATGGTGGATGCCGTGTCCGAAAGCAATGTGGTTTTTCGCATTGGGACGGTCGAGATCGAAGGTAGCCGGGTCCGGGAAGGTACGAGCGTCTCGATTGGCCGCCCCAGGAAGCAACATCACGCTGTCCCCGGGGGCGATGGTCACGTCGCCAACGGTGACCGGAACTCGGGCCATCCGGAACTGGACCCGCAGCGGGCTCTCGTAGCGCAGCGTTTCTTCAATGAAGTTGGGGATGCGGTCGCGATCCTTGCGCAGGGTCCCTTGAATATCGGGACGCTCGGCAATGATGCGCAAGGCGAAGGAGAGCAGCCGAACAGTGGTCTCCTGCCCACCAGCGAAGAGATTGGCGGCCAACAGAGCCACGTCGTTTACCTCGGGCGTGGTGCCGTCAGTGAAGGTGGCGGTGGCCATCTCCGTCATGATGTCGTCGCGCGGCGTGGCCCGCCGATCCTCGATGTAGGACGAGAACTGGTTGTACAGGAACTCGAGAGGCTTGTGTTCCAGCTGGCTGTGGGACTTGCCCATGCGTTCCCGAAACAGATTGTGATCCGCTTCGGGCACTCCCTCGAAGTCGGCAATGACCAACAGAGGAAATGTCTCGGCAAACGAACTGATGAACTCACAGCTGCCCGAGTCGATGAATTCGTCGATGAGGGCGCTGGCCTGACGCCACATGAACTCTTCGTTCTCCCGCAGGCGCACCGGAGTGAGGAGTCGCATCAGAAGGCGACGATGCGCCGTGTGCTTGGGCTGGTCGAAGGCGGGCAGCTGGTCGCTGAAGGGCAGCATGTCGCGGTGCTCTTCAATGATGGCGCTGACGTCGTCCCCTTCAAAGGGCACCGGGAACTTCATGAAGGGACCGCTGACGGCGTTGCAAGATGAGAACTGAGATGGATTGTTGTAGATGGCCCGGGCCTCGTCATACCCGGTCACCATGTAGACCCCGAAATTGGGTTCCCGCCAAATGGGCGACCGTGACCGGATGGCGTCGTAGTAGTCGTAGGGGTTGGCCTGGACTTCCTTGTCCGTGAAGAAGTTGATCGTCTCCGGGTTACTCACGGTCATTCGGCTCTCCTCGAGATTTGTTTCGATACCAAAGGAAACTCTAGGGCTACCGGACCTGGCCGTGCCTGGCGAACCGCCCCTGCTTGTTCCCTCTGCCATTTGGTGCCATGATTCTGACACGAATATTCGCCAAATGGGGGGCTCATGAGCACCATCAGTGCAACGGACGTCAACTGGGATCCGTACGACGTCGACATCACGGCCGATCCGTACCCGGTCTACCGCCGGCTGCGGGAAGAGGCGCCGCTCTATTTCAACGCCGAGCACAACTTTTATGCCTTGAGCCGCTACGAGGACATTGAGCGAGGACTGCTGAATCCGCAGACCTTCATTTCTGGCAAAGGCGGGATTCTCGAACTGATCCAGGCCAACATCGAGATGCCGCCCGGTGTCTTCATTTTCGAGGACCCTCCGGCGCACACCATCCACCGCCGCCTGATGTCGCGAGTGTTCTCTCCCCGTGCGGTGGCGGAGCTCGAAGGAAAAATCAGAGACTTCTGTGCCCAATGCCTCGATCCTTTGGTTGGCACTGATGGATTCGATGTCATCGCCGAGCTCGGCAGTTATGTGCCCATGAAAACCATCAGCATGCTGTTGGGAATTCCGGAATCAGCGCAAGAACTCATCCGTGACCAAGTGGATGCCAACCTGCGAACGGAAGCCGGCAAGCCGATGGAGGTTTCGACCGACCAGCCCTTCGTGAGTGGCTCAAGCTTCGGGGAATTCATCGACTGGCGTATGGAACATCCGGCCGAAGATTTGATGACCGACCTGCTCCAGGCGGAGTTCACCGATGAGAGCGGCCAGACCCGTCGGATGGAGCGGTCCGAGCTGTTGATCTACCTGGAGGTCATTGCTGGCGCCGGCAATGAGACGACCAACCGGCTCATCGGATGGACGACCAAGGTGCTGGCCGAACACCCTGATCAGCGTCGCCAAGTGGCGGCTGACCCGTCGCTGATCCCCAACACCATTGAGGAAGTCCTGCGCTTTGAGCCCCCGGCCCACCACATGGCCCGGGTGGTCGACAAGGAAATCGAACTGCATGGCCAGACCTTGAAGCCGGATGACATCGTGATCTTCCTGGTCGGTTCGGCTAACCGTGACGATCGCAAACACGCCAAGGGAGACAGCTTCGACATCCACCGGAACATTGGGCAGACCTTGACCTTCGGGAATGGGATTCACTTGTGTCTCGGTGCTGCCTTGGCTCGGCTCGAGGGCCGGATCGTGCTGGATGAGTTCCTGAAGCGATTCCCCGATTGGGACGTTGACCTCTCAACGGCCAATCTGTCCCCCACGTCGACCGTTCGAGGCTGGGAGACCTTGCCCGTTGTCCTCCCCTAACGACGCCCTTCCAGCGCAGCCGCGGCGGCGCTACGACAGCACCAGTCGGCGCGAACAGGCCGCTGACACTCGCCGTCGGATTGTCGATGCCGGGGTCGAGCTGCTGCACAGCAGCCACGTGCGGAATTGGGATGTGCTGACCATCCGGGCGGTGGCTAAACGGGCAGGCGTAAACGAACGCACGGTCTACCGACACTTTGGTAACGAGCGCGGACTACACGATGCTGTCATGGGTGGACTGGAGGAGCAGGCTGGGGTGGTTCTCGAAGGCATGCGCCTCGAGGACGTGACCAAAGTGGCGACTCGCATTTTCGAACATGTCTCGTCGTTTCCGTTAGGTCCAGGACAGGATCTTGACCCGACTCTGTCCGAAGCCAACCAACGACAGCACGCCGCTCTGATGGGAGCACTGTCAACCAGTACGGCGAATGCCGGGTGGTCAGACGATGACCGCACTATGGCGGCGGGCATGCTGGACGTGCTCTGGAGCGTGGCCGCCTACGAGCGACTCGTGCGGGACTGGCAGCTCGAACCCGAGCGAGCCATCGCTGCCATCAACTGGGTGATTCAGATGGTGGAGTCTGCGGTGCAGCGAGGTCAGGCCCCGTCAGACCGAAATTGAGCTTGAGAAACTGAGGGCCACCGGCGGGCCCACTGGATCAGTTTGCGACGTGATGCGATCCAATGGGCCCACGCTTGGCTGGCCATAAAGGGTTAGGAGAATGCGTCTCTTAGGACATTACGACGACGCGTTAGCGGTGGATGTACCCGCCAAATCAGTGCCGCAGAACGGCTTCGAGGACGCAACCTTGAAGCCCGACTTCACTGCCTTTACGACCCACGCGCACTCCTGTGCGGGGTCATGACCGAAGTTCGTCGAGTAGTTCAGGCTCTGTGGGAGGAGTCCATTAGCGTTGTACGACTTGAGACCTCGGAGGTCCTTGATGACGCCGGCCCGAGTTGGATTCGGACCCGCCAGTTCAAGCCCTTTGATCATCAGGTCGGCCCCAGCCCAAGCTTCGTACTGACTGAAAGAGGGGAAGTCAGTCTTCTTAAAATGGGCGTACTTCTCCATGGCCGACTGCATTTGCCGGGTTGCCGCATTTGGCAATAGCCACGGGCGGAACAAGGAGAGGAAGTATCCACCCTGCAGCGACGACCATGCCGCCGAATTGATCACGTCAGGTTCATAGCCAGTGGCAAAGATCATCGCCTTGAGCTTCACTCCGGCCTGTTGTAGCGCTTCGGCCAGTGCGTAGTTCGAATTTGAATCCATTTCAGGAGCCAGGGCATTCACGCCATCTTGTTTCGCCGCCAGGGCAAGGCTGCCGAAGGCCACGCTTCCGAAGGGAATAGAGGTGTCGACGACTCCAATTTTGCCGCCTTCGTGCTTGAATGCGTCGGCCGTGGCGATGGCAGCCCGGCTGGAAGAAGGAGAGATCCCGTAGCCGTAGGCACCAATCACTTTGCCGCCGAACTTTTTCAGGATGACGCCCAGCTGTGTGTTGACGGGGTACTTAGGGTCGACACTTCCGTTGTCGGCCGCGAACATGTTGGTGTAGGGCTGCTCACCCCACTCCGGACCGTCACTGTACGAACCGGTGACCGGTACGCCCGCCTGTTGTGGGTACTTGGCGGCCAAGAAAAAGAGCGGGCTCTGCGACACGATCCCGAAGGCTTTCGCGTCCGCCTCTTGTACGGCTGTGGCAATCTCCGAAGGGTTCGTCTGATCGTCAATGATCAATGGGACGAGCTTGTGGCCGTGAACTCCGCCTTCAGCATTCTGCAAAGCGATTCGAGCTTCGAATCCGGCTGGCGATGTGCCGTCTTCAGATCCACCCACGCCAGTGACCGAGGTGATGTAAGCGATAGTAATTGGCGTCGATGATGCGGACGCTGCCGCTGTGGTTGTCCCGGCCGCGAGTGCCGTCGACGCTCCACTCACCAATACAAATATCGCTGCGCAAATTACGCCGCCTCGGAATCTGCTCCGTACTTGTTGCAATGGTTTCACTTGGTCCTGCCTCCCCCCGACACATAGTCAGGTCATATGCGAGCGAGTTTGCTCGGCTGTTGTTGTGTGGTGTGAGCTTTTCTTCAATATGGTTAGTTGCCGCTTCCGATTCCCATTCGTTTCGATTCGAACAGGGTGTACACGTTGTGGTCCGCCACGGAATTGCCAAGACGTTGCAACATTGCCTTCGTGATGGGCGCCGCCATTTTTAGGGTGATGGCCCATAGGAAGAACCCGTACACCATGCCCATACTGATGCTGTGCCAGGCGTCATCAAACAATGGAGCATCGTCGGTCTCGTGGCGGAGACGATCGAGGTAGTGCGCCAGAAGGTCCGACTCGGACTTTCGACGTTCAGCCGTGCTCAGTGTGCAAGCGATGTGGTAGCCGACGTCGAGAAACCATGGACCACGCTGCACGAGCTGCCAATCAAGCAGACAAGGGCGGTCGTACGCATCAAGGTAGATATTTCCAACATGGGCATCGCCATGCAACAAGCAACCGGTCGTCGCCGCCTCCAATAGAGTTGCAAGTTCGTCTATCGCCCTAAATAGGCGCTCGGCATCTCTGACTTCGTCTGGGATTCCTGAACCAATGGAACCCTCAAAGTTCCTCCGGATCTCTGGGAGTCCTCGTGCCCTCATGGTCCCCCGTAGTCGCGGCATCAGCCATGGTTCCTTCTGGTGACCTTCTCCCCAAGTCCGACCATGAAGGATCGCGTACTGCTCCAGACTCTGGGCGACTTGATCAGTTGAATACGGGCTCATTGCGTCAAGAAAGATCCCTCCTTGCGCGGCAACATCTCCCGTGATGACAAGGCCGTGGCGGGAAACGGGATCAACTTCGGAATAGAAACAGTCAAGCGTTCGCACACCAGAGTCGATGGCGCGGTGGCGATAGAACAGCGCCTCTGGCACACCGGCCGTCCGGGCCGCTGCTGCATCGTCAGAACAATCGGCGAAATATCCCTTCACGCAAAGTTCAGCCGGCAACTCTGGAGGTAGACCACCTCGGCAGCCAATGCGAAATCGCGCATTTGTCGATACGCGCGACACAACTGGACCAGCATCCACCGACGTCACTTCCAGGCCAGAAAATCGCTGCCCAAGGGCCGAACTCAACCACATCGGGTCCAGTACCTCTCTGAGAGTGTCCGGCACCGTTGTCGTTGTCGACGTCCGTGAGGTGGTCACTTTCAGGCTCCGACGTCACGAAGTCGATTTCGTAGAACGTATTTTTGCACCTTGCCTGAAGAGGTGCGCGGAAACTCTTCGATGGCGACTAACTCTTCCGGCCATTTTTGGCGGGTGAGTCCGGCGGCCTCTAGTTGCGCAAGCATTTCTGGTAACTCCGGAACCGGACGGTCGCCAACCATGCGAACAAAGGCCGCTGCATGTTCGCCCATCCGGACATCAGGAGCTGCCACTACCGCCACTTCGGCCACGCCGGGGATTGTCATAAGAACCTCTTCGATTTCTGCGGCGCTGATGTTCTCCCCGCCTCGGATAATGATGTCGGACAGACGATCAGTGATGGACAGGTATCCGTCTGAGTCGAGGATGCCGATATCACCAGTGTGATACCAGCCTTCTGTGTCGAAGGCCTTTGCCGTGAGCATCGGGTCCGTATACCCGAGGAAGCACTCTGGCCCACGCGAAAGGATTTCTCCGGGCTCCCCTGGCTGCACTTCTCGACCTTCGAGGTCCACAAGTTTAATTTCGTTACCGGGCAGTGGGCGGCCGCAAGTCGAAAGACGCCTCTCAAGTGAGTCTTCATAGGAACACCCGGCAATGGAGGGATGTTCGGTTGACCCATAGGCTGAGTAGATCGTGAGTCCCAGCTTTGTCCCTCGTTCCACAACGGCGCGAGGTATCGGAGCACCACCCATGCCTTGATAGTGAAGACGCTCAAGATGGCGTTCGTCGCACTGCGGATCATCAAGAAGGCTGGTGAGGAAATAGGGCGCGCCCCCGCCTGCGCACAGGTCTTCTGCAATGATGAGATCCAGAACCACAGTGGGATCCCATTGATCGAGAAGATGTACGGGCCTTCCCTGAACCACTGGGATCAGTAGGGCGCCCAGCATGCCAATGGCATGACTAATCGGATTCGCCATCAGTAACGGAGGGCGGTTGGATGGTTGGGTGGCGCCGAGTTGCATGATTTCGGCGCACACCGTCTGATGGGAATGCACCACTCCCTTCGGGTTGGCCGTGGTACCTGATGTCCAACCGATAAGGGCTGGAGAGCCTGGATCAACTGAGACAGGATCGTCAAGGGGGTCAGCCAAAAGAAGGTCGTCGAATCCGATGCTCCCCAACGGTCCGTCTCCTCCGATAACCACGATCTGTATGTTTGAGATGTCGGAAGCAGATTCAAGATTGGACAAGAAGTCCTGGTGTCCGAAGCGACTGGCCGTGACATGTACTCGCGATTGACACTGGCTGAGGATGTATGACGTTTCTCGGATGCCGTAGATGTGGACAATTGGGGCCACGACCGCCCCAACCATGGCTGCCGCATAGAACGTGACGGCACCTTCAATCCAGTTCGGGGTTTGGAAGCTCACTACGTCCCCTGGCCTGACACCACATCCCACTAAGCCCTTCGCGGCATGACGGGCCATTTCATACACCTCGTGAAATGTGCCTCGCCAGGGACGAGTTTGGGAATGTATGACAAACGGCAACTTCGAGTGGGATTTGAGACCTTCGGACAGCACTTGACCCACACTGCGGTCTTGCCACCATCCTTCATCGACAAATCGTTGACGATCTTCCCGTGATACCTGACGCAGGACCCAGGAGGGTTGTCCCATCAGCTCCGAGCCTTGCGAGATGGCCTCCGAACAGCCTCGGGCCTGGAGGGATCGGGTTTACCATTGAGCGCCGCGAGACAGAAGGCCCACAATCGATCTGCAATCTTCTCGACAGGTTCGTCAATACCGGCACAGTCGTAATGATGGAAAACGGCCATGCTGAGCTGCGTCATAAGCCAGGCCGCATACTTGGGTTCACTCGGATTGATGCGGCCGATCGCCATAGCTTCTTGGATCTCCTCCACCAGGAGATCCGTATAGGGCTGTGTGGCTCGTGACACTTCGGCGGGATAAAGCGTTTGCAGTCGGAAATGTTCCGACGTCATGAAGCTGGGAGTATTCCGAGGTGTTGCGAGTCCGAGCACCGTGGCCGTGACATAGAAGTGCAAACGCTCCACCGGATCAGATAACTCACGGGCTCGGTCCCGGAACAGAGCACAGTTCTCTTCGATGATGTCTTCGATGACCGCAAGCAGTAAGGAATCTTTGCCCGAGAAGCAGCGATAAAACGTCTGGAGTGCGATGCCGGCTTCCTTAATGAGTTCCTGTGTCGTGAAATTGGGCCCTTTGGACTCAGTGAGTCTGCGCGCTGCCGCCACGATCGACCGAACCTGCTCCACTCCTCGATCGCGTGACCGCTGCACCATGGGCGACCGATCAGCGACCCGCTCGGCCCAAGTGACATTTTCGACAGCATCGGGCATCGAGCCACCATCCTTGTGTTTTGAGATATTCGCCATCAGCGTCAGTACGGCTCTGAACTAAAGGCCACTGCGCCTCCGTAGTGTGGTGAAGAGTGGCATGCCACTCCGATGGCCGACCCAGCTCGCTGACGATCACCAGCACGACGGGACAACTGCAAGTAGCACTCGAGTACCTGAGGAACTCCATGCATTCGCCCATTCCCGAGCGCTCCACCTCCAGAGAGCACTGGCAACGTGCCCTTCCGGTCAGCATCAATCCCTCCGTCGAGTACCAACCGGTGCGCCTCCCCAATCGGACATAATCCGAGCGACTCCATCCACAAGTACACGAATGGCGAGAAACCGTCATAGACCTGTGGAAGATCTACCTCGGTCGGTCCTAGACCCGACCGCTCCCACAATCGACGCGCCGTTTCAGCACCGACTTCCATGATGTCGTCGAGGGGCCAGTGCAACGGTAATCGCTTGCGAATTGGTGCACCGGTGGCATATCCCGACACGTAAACAGGTTTATGAGGAAGGTCCGAAGCTCGCGCCGACGACGTCAGCACAAAACAGGCGGCGCCATCGACCGGAATATCGCAATCCAGCCGGCAGATCGGATCGTTGATCATGGGCTCGGCCAAGTACTGATCGATCGAGAGCGGTCTTTCATGCCAGTAGGACCAGGGTATTCGGGCACCGTTCTTTCGAGCTTCTGACACAACATGACCCATGGCCTCCCGAGTCGCGCCATAGCGCTGTACGTACTCGTTGTAGGGAAGTGCGATCATGGCCAGCGGTCCGAAATACCCTTGGGGGGTCGTCCACTGCTGATCCCCCCTGACTTCAGTCATTGAGTTCCCGTGGTATTGGCCTTGGGGGTTGTGGAGCGCTCGATGCACCAATACGTACTCGGCAGCTCCACTCACCACCGCATTTACAGCCATGGCAATCGCCCCCGGCAACTGCCCATAACCCTGGAATCCGGCCGCATAGCCAGGATTTGCACCGAGGTTCCCCGCCAGCCAGTTCGCCGAAACCAGACTCACTCCGTCCACTGCAGCATGCGTACCCGCAGTGGGGAACAAGCTTGCCGTCACGAACCCGTCGATCTGGGAAACTTCTAGCCCCGCATCAGCGATAGCGAAGCGTGCCGTTTCGATCGTCAGCGCGCCCAGTGACATACCAGCATGGCGCTCCACCTGGCTCTGGGCATATCCGACCACGGCAACCTGATTGCTGGAAGCCATCCGCCCACTCATGATACCGACTCGAGCGCGAACGCTGGGACAGCGAAGCCTGGGGCCAGGTCTTCAAAGACCAAGCGCACTTGAGCTCCCACCCTCAGGCTCGCTTCGGGCCCGTCCATCAGGCGACCGATCAGACGCAGATCGTCCTGGACTGACAATTCGACGTCGACCAGGACAAACGGCTCGTCAAATCCGGGAAGAAACGACTGCCGAATGATGGTCCACGATCGAACAGTACCGGCACCGTCACTCGGGACGAATTCGAATGCGGGATGCGTCGACCCGCAGTGAGCACACACAGTTCCCGGTGGGTGATTCAACCGGTCGCAACGAGCGCAGCGGGCAAGCAAGAAAGAGTGCGTCGCTGCAGCGGTCCAAAATTTCTCCGAGGACTCATCCGGAACCGGTACTGGGCGAGCTATCAAAGGATGATCCCATCGTCTCTAAAAGCAGCGATCTCGTCCCACTGGTAGCCCAGCTCGAGTAACAGGCTCTCCGTATCCTCACCATGTTCTGGCGCTCGCCGCAGAGTGGGCGGTGAACCATCGAACTGCACCGGGACCGCAGGCAACCGGTACGCAGATTCGCCGTCGATGACCACATCCCCGATGTACCCATTTGCCTTGACCTGCACATCGTCCAGCAGCTCAGCGATCGATTGCATTGGTGCCCAGGGAGCGTCGAGTTGGGCCAAAATTTCCTTCCACTCCGAGAACGTATGCTTCGCGAACTCGTCATCTAGCTCGGCGACTAAGGCAGCAGCGTGTTCTCGTCGGGATGACATGTCCCGAAAGCGCGCGTCATCTAGCAAATCTGACCGACCGGCCACCCGACAAAAATCTGGCCAATATCGATCCGGCTGGAGGAACACCAGCTGGATATGACGACCGTCCTTAGTTCGGTAGACACCGACCAACGGGTTGACAAGCGGACCGCGGCCGCTGGCTGGCTTGGGTTCATCGCCGCCGAGGGTCGCCAGTAGGTCGGAGGACAATGTCCACATTGCTGTGGACAGGAGGGATACATCCACCACACATCCGATGCCGGTCCGTGACCGCTTCAACAACGCGGCCGCAATGCCGAAGGCCAGTGCCATAGCTCCGTTGCGATCCCCCATGGCGCCACGCTGTGAAATTGGGTATTCACGATCAGGCGGAGTGAGGATCTGCGCCATCCCACCCCGGGCCCAAAATGCAGTGGCATCGTACCCAGCCATGTCAGCGTCGGGACCCCTGGCTCCGTAGCCATGCCCACGTGCATAAATGAGGTTCGGGTAGCGACGCCGCAACTCATCGGAGTCGAGACCCAGTCGTGTCAATGCCCCCGGCCGTAGGCTGGTAAGGAAGATATCGGCCGAATCGAGCAATTTGTGGAGCACCGCCAGTCCCGCGTCAGTCTGGATGTCGAGAGCGATTGATCGCTTACCGCGATTGGCCAGAGCCAATGAGAGGTTGACGCCGCCTCGTTCTGCGCCTATTCCCTGGGTCGCCAGGCCACGGTACGGATCGCCCTCCTTGGGCTCGACGTGCACCACGTCTGCCCCCCAGTCGGCCAGGAGCGCTCCGGCCACGGGCACAAATACCCACTGGGCCAACTCGACCACTCTGACACCATCGAAGGCTTGTCCGGAATCGCTGGAGTCCACTCAGGCTCCGTGCGACGGCGTCAAGACCACGACTGGAATCCGGCGATCGGTACGGGACTGATAGACGTCGTAATTGGGCCAAAGATCATTCACAATCTTCCAGAGTCGTGGCTTCTCGGCTTCACTCGCAGTGCGGGAAATAACGTCCAGATGTTTGGCCCGATCCTGAATCTGCGCCGATGGATTGGCCACCAGGTTTCGGTACCAGTTGGGGTGCTGGGGCGCCCCACCCATCGAGGCCACCACCAAGTAGTCGTCGCCATCTCGCCCATGAATGAGCGGCGTGGTCCACAACTCCCCACTCTTTCTCCCCTTGGTGGTTAGCAGGAGGATCGGGACACCATTCCAGATATAACCGATATCGCCGTCGGTCTCCTGGTAGCGCTTAACATGTTCCGCTCCGAGGAGAGTGACGTCGGGCGGTTGGTAGCTTGGCTCGCTCATCGCTTTCTCCTCAACAATGGCGTCAATCGAATCGAACCGGAATGGCGGTGGCCCCACGTTCATAGAAACCGATGAAGTTAGGTGGATCAGCCTCCCGATCCAGTCGCAATTGCGGTAAGCGGTCCAGCAGCGAATTGATGGCCACGGACATCTCCGCTCGTGCAATGTGTTGACCAAGACACACATGGGGTCCTCCGCCAAAGGCCAAAGTTGGTTTCGGTGGTCGAGAAGGATCGAATTCGTCCGGACGATCCCATCGCGCCGGATCGCGATTGGCGGCTCCGAGACAGAGGTGGAGCACCGATCCCTTCAAGAGGTGACAACCAAAGAAATCGATGTCGCGGGTCACCCATCGAGAGAACATCGGATCAGTCGGCGCCCATCGTGTTGACTCCTCAATCACCGATCGCAAAAGGCTTCGGTCCACTCTGACGGCTTCGACAAGTTCGGGACGTTGCAGCAATAGAGCCAGCGTGATCCCCATCTGCTTCCAGGTAGTGCCCGACCCGGCGGCGAGCAAAAGCAATGAGAATGACAGAATTTCCGCGTCGGTAAGTCGATGGGCAATCCCGTTCTCATCGTTGACTTCAGCTTGGACCAACACACTGATGAGATCGTTGACTGGTTGTTCGCGGCGAGCGGCCACGATAGGCGCCATGATCTCCATGATCCGATCCGGTTGGGACAGGGACTCCCGCACATCGAGAGCTTGCTCAATCGGGACACCGAAGCTTCCCGTAATAGTAAGCACCGGAATAGCGGCGCACAGTTCCACATTCAGTTCAGCCCGACCGGACCCTTCGAACGCATCGATGAGGGTGTGCACGGTGGACTCAATCCAGTTCTCGACCCACCACTGCACCTTGGTGGGCGAGAAGGACGGCTGTACTAACGAGCGGTACCTTCGATGTTGGAGGCCTCCCATCGATAACATGCTGTTGGTCAAGCTTGGTTTCCCATCCTCCAAATCAACCGCTTCATCCGACGAGGCAAACGTCTCTGGATCGCGATAGGCGGCATCGCAGGCAGCCCACGAGAAGGCCGAAAAGTGCGGGTGATCCGGATACGGAAGTCCGTGGAAATACAGATCTCCCTCAACGCCAGAGAGCGCGTGCACTGTGCCGGGATGCACTGGGGCCTGCTCCCTGAGTGCCCCCCACACCGGGTATGGGTCGGCTACGTACTGTCCACCGTTCCAGCCTTGGACATTGCTGGCCAAGTCAAAGAGCCGACGGACACGCTCCGGATCTAACAATTGCTGCGAACTCGTCATCGAGCGACGTATCCGCCGTCGATGGGCAGAAGTACTCCCGTGACGTTCGCAGCTCGGTCGGAACAGAGGTACACGGCGGCTTCAGCACAGTCTTCGGCGGTGATGGGCTTTCCCATGGGATGGGCCGACCCGGCACGTGTGGCGGCCGCCTCAAGGGCATCCCCCGACAGCGCAATTCCCCCGGCTGCCATGAAACCGGTATACGGCATGCCAGCCGGACATATTGCGTTCACTCGGATTCCGAATGGCGCCACTTCTACGGCCACGGCGCGGGTGAGTTGGTGGACGGCTCCCTTAGTGGCACCGTAGACAGCGCCGCCCCAACCGACGAGACCGGCGACGGACCCAGTGTTGAGGATCACTCCGCCGTGGCCCTGCTCTTTGAAGCGAAGGACCGCCTGTCGACAACCGAGAAATACTCCCCTGAAATTCACCGCGGTGAGCCGTTCAAAGTCCTCAAGAGAGTGCTCCTCGAAGATCATTCCGAGACGAGGGGTCGGGATCCCGACGTTGTTATACATGACGTCTAGACGCCCGAAGTGGCCCACCGCGCTGGCGATCAAAGCCGCGACGTCAGCCTCGCTGGCCACGTCGCATCTCTCGGCCACCGCTTGAGCACCCGACGCCTCAAGTTCGGCCACCGTTTCTTTCGCTCGCTCCAAGTCGATGTCAGCACAGACGACCAGGGCGCCCTCTTCAGCAAATCGTCGAGCTGAGGCCCGACCGACTCCCGAACCAGCACCGGTAATTACTGAAACTTTGCCCTTCAGCATCATGATTCGTTCACTCTCTTTCTTGACTGGCGAGCACGATGGCTCCCGTCGGGCATCCTTCGACCGCCGCCACTACGTAGTCAGTCGGATCCCCGCCCGGGTCGATCACAATTGCCTTCGTGTCAGCATCGTGTCCGAACGTCAACGGCGCGAACGCTATGCAGACCCCATGACCGGTGCAGAGTGATCGATCAATCGTGATGTATGGGTTGCCGGTGGTGTCAGACACTCGTCGCCACGGGTGGCTCGGCTGGTGTGAAGCGGTAGAGCTTCTCGGCATTGCCGCGAAGAAGCTTGTATTGAGTCTCTACCGGAAGATGGCTGATGAGCTTCTTGACTCCAGCGATGCAGTTGGGCCACGTCGAGTCTGAATGCGGGTAGTCCGTCTCACACATGATGTTGTCTTCACCGATCTCATCGATGCTGGCGATCCCATGGTGGTCCTCAATGAAACACCCATACACGTGATCCCGGAACAACTCCCGGATGTTTAACGTGTTGAGGTCCACATCCGTCGCTGCGTGATCCATGAAGGTCTGACCGCGCATAACCCAGTACCGCTGCTTGTCCAGCACTTGTTCAGCGCGCTCTAGGAAGTAAGGCATCCACCCGATCTCTCCTTCTGACAACGCAATCTTGAGATTCGGGAAACGCTGGAACATGCCACTAAAGAGCCAGGACAACATGGCGCCAGATGTGCGGACGGCACCCCAGGCCAAATTGGCCATAAACGGCGAGTCCGGTGCTATCTGGGGAACTTGCGACGAGGATCCGACGTGCATTGAGGCCACCATCCCGGTCTCATTAGCCGTGGACATGACCGGATCCCAATAGCGATTGACATCATGAATCGTGGGAAGGCCCAGCGGTGCGGGGTTCTCCGAAAAGGCAAAGGCTGTTACTCCCCTTGCTGCCATGCGCTCCATCTCTTTCGCCGCCAGTATTGGATCCCACATAGGAATCAGCATCAGCGGGATGTAGCGGCCGGGTGCGGCGGCGCACCACTCCTCAACGGTCCAATCGTTGTAGTGCTGCAGGCATTCGAAACCAAAATCGCGATCACCGGCCTCCATGAAGAGTTGCCCGCAGAAACGGGTAATGGTTGGAAAGCACAGGGAGGCCAGGATCCCGGCCCGGTCCATATCTTCAATGCGAGCCGCTGAGTCGTAACAACCCGGCCGCATTTCGGAATATGAGAGGGGTGCCGGGCTGAACTCCTCCTTGGATTTTCCGGCCACTGCACTCAGGCCGGAACTCGGGAAACGCTTTCCGTCGTAGACCCAATAGTCCATCCCGTCGACTATCTCTTGGTGCGGCGCTCGTTCGCGATCTTTGGCCGCCACCCGGTCGATCCACAAATGTGGTGGCTCAAGGATGTGGTCGTCGACGGAAATCAGCCAGTCCAGATTTCGATCACCTGAAGTCATTCGTAGCCCCTCTTTTTCAATTCAAGTCGGCAATTCACCGATAGCAATGTGTTTGATCTCCTGAAACGAGCGGATTCCCTCAACGCCCCGTTCGCGGCCAAGACCACTCTGCTTGTAGCCGCCGCTTGGGGCATATGCGCTGAAGACCGAAGTGTTCACGTTGACCGCACCGCTGCGGATCCTCCGGGCCACGGCGGTCGCCGCGGCCACGTCTGCGCCGTAGACCTGTCCCGAGAGGCCGTAAATGCTGTCATTGGCGATCCGGACGGCGTCGTCGACGTCCCGATAACCAATGACAGAGAGCACTGGACCAAAAATCTCCTCCTGCGCCGCCGGATTGCCATTATCCGGAAGATCAAGCACGGTTGGTTCGAAGTAATAACCCCGTTCGAATCCGGCCGGCCGTCCCCCTCCGACAACGACCTTGCCTCCGTTTTTCTCTGCCAGGGCCACGAAACGCTCGCAACGCTCGCGCTGCGCCGCACTGATTAGCGGACCGATCATGGCCGTCTGATCACTGGGTGGTCCGACCTTGAGGTTGGCATATGTCGCGCCAACCAACTCGAGGACCTCATCTTTGCGGTCTTCCGGCACCAACATCCGAGTGGCCGCAACGCAGGCCTGGCCAGAAGTCATCGCCACCACCTGGGCAGCGCCGGCCGCCACCCGGTGCACCGCATCAGGAAGATAGATCTGGGCTGATTTTCCACCGAGCTCAAGAGCAACGCGCTTCACCGTCGGTGCCGCCTGCGCCAAAATCTGTCGACCGACACTGGTTGAGCCGGTAAACGACACCATGTCGACGGCAGGATCAGTAGTCAGCATCTCAGCACCGGATGCACCGGACTCGATGATCACACTGAGGACACCGGGGGGCAGTCCTGTCCGCCGCCGCACCAAAGGCCAATGAAGATATGGGGGTCAACGGACTGGGACGGAGGATGACCGAGTTCCCGGCCATCAATGCCGCAATCAACTTTTGGAAGGCCATGATGATGGCACCGTTGTACGGCGTGATGGCCACCACAACCCCAACCGGCTCATGGCGGCGCAGGCTGAGCGCCACACGACCGCGGACTAACTCATCGGCGGGTACCGGATTCGATTCCTCATGGGGCAGTGACAGGTAGAGATCAATAGTGCTGCGAGCCTGCGATAAGCCAGCGCCGTATTGCGACATTTCGGCGAATCGGAATGGTTGACCTGCCTCGGCCACCATTGACGCCACAAGTGGTTCATGGAGTGTCTCGAGGTGATCAAGAAACGCGTGCATGATTCGCGCCCGTTCTGAACCAGCC
This sequence comes from uncultured Acidimicrobiaceae bacterium, assembly GCA_963730785.1. GTDB lineage: Bacteria > Actinomycetota > Acidimicrobiia > Acidimicrobiales > RAAP-2 > Bog-473. The sequence continues at coordinate 28,657 of CAVSTF010000003.1, read as the reverse complement.
AGGGCGGCCCAGACGCCCTCATCGAAGCTCCGCCGCGCCTCAACGATCGCACGATGCACCTCATTGAGGGGAGTGGAGATCATTTCGGCGACCAGGGACTCGTCGGCCGGGTTCTCGACCGGAAATCGGTCTGGCCCCTCCACCCATGTGCCCGCGACAAAAGCGCCGCGGTATCCGAGAATTGGCGGTTCAGACACGTCGTTGGTCCAGTTCAAGAGGGTAGAGCACCGTTCTACTGTTCCAGAGTATGGCGTTTTCGTCAAGCATGACTACGGCTCCATTCATCCGTTCATCTGCCAACGAATCCCAATACCGTGGGGCTAGGAATTGCACTGGTAGCTGCCGTTGTTTACGTCGACGAACTGACCGTTCTTAATGGTCATCAACCAATAGCAGGGTGAAGGGGTCGCCGGTTTACCTTGAGTGAAGGTCAGGGGCGGAGCCAAGCTGCCTAAGTTGTCATTTTTAATACTCCAGAGGCCTTCGAAGAATTCGGCCGACGTGGGACTGGCGCTCAGGTACTTGTCTGCCGCCACGGCCAACATGCCGGCGGTCCATTCAGCGGACGTCGACGCGGACCCGGCTTCACTAGGCGCGTACGTCTTCATCGCCTGCTGGTACGTCGCTTGAGCAGGGGTGAAGCTATCGATCCAAGGGAAGTCGGATTGTCCGGCCAGCAACCCGTTTAGGTTGCTGTTCGAGACCAGAGTGGCGGTGACGGCAAGACTGTCAACCGCATATATGGGGTGATATCCCTGCGCCACACAATCGTCGGCCATGCGAATGAGGCTGTCCGAGTCGCCCGCGAAATAGACAAAGGTGGCCCCCGCATTTTTGGCGTCGATGCACTGAGCCGTGAAGTCCGGTTGGGTGAGGCTGATTGACGACGAATACACCGTCGTCGCTCCATCAGTGACCGTGCCATCCTGGATGAAAGGACTTACTGTGGTCGTGCAACCTGGATCCTCAACACAGTAGAGGACGGCCATTTTGGTGTATCCCCGTACCACTGCGGCGTTGATCGTAAAGTCAGCCTCGGCACTGGGTGGATAGGCACTGGACCCCTGAGGGAATAGGACTGGGCTCTCCCACCACTCGTTGGCGTCAGAGTCCCCTCCAATGACCGGAATGTCCTGCTGAGCAAGGTAAGGCTCGCTCGCACTCACGGTCAGGGGCACGAAGTTTCCCACGAATGCAATCACGTGGTCCTGAGTCACTTCCTGCTCAACTTCGGACACGCTTGTGGAGGGATCACCGCCATCATCCTCGATGAAGATGTGCACTGGATGGCCGTTGAGACCACCGTGTGCGTTGGTGTATTGCTCCCATACCCGGAGTGCCGGCTCGGCGCCACCAAAGACCGCCCCCGCCACACCGCTGTAGGTACCGACGTTGCCGAGGTTTATGGTGGATCCCGTTGCTGGCGATGAGCCGGAAGTGGCGTTAGCAGGGACTGTGCTGACAGAAACGGATTGACCGCTACCGGATTGGGCCACTGGATTGGTCCCCAGTGTGCTGGGTAATGTGGTGGTTGTCGAAGATAGACCGAGCGTCGATTCGCCGGACAATGTACTGGCGGATGTTGCATCAGCAGATCCGGAGGAATTCGGTTGCAGCGATTGCGCCACGATCGGCTGATTGGCAGCGGTAATGACGCCTTGCTGGTTCCTAGATCCGCACGCCGCTAACAACAGACCGATGACAGCAACAGCCAACATAGACATTGTGCGCCTAGGCATGCCTGTTCCTCGATGCCGGATCTTGAAGAGAGTCGAAAGAGACAAAGGTCAGTCTTGCCAGCGAATTTCCGCAGTGTCGCTTCGGCGTTCTCAATGTGCCCCCCCGGGCCAGCATGTACAAAACAGATACTCTGTTCTAGCTTTATACGATACTTCGTTCTCCTTGTAAAGAGAATATGGTTCTACCGATTATCAGGTGATCGAAGTCAGAAGTGCCGGCGCTGCCAGCGACAATGTCGACGGCGCCGGCCGCTTCGGCTCGCTCATTGGCCTGCCTCAATAGCGTTCGAGCCCGGCCGAGGTCCCCAGTGGTCATGAGGAACTTGGCCCATTCGAATTCGGTTTGGGCTTGCCATACTGGGGAACCCATGTGGATATGGCGGTCGTAGGCGGCCGCAAAATGCTGCTCGGCTTTCTCGGGCCATCCCGCTCGGGCGCTCAGCATGGCCAGGTTGTGGTCGATGGCGGGCCGAACCAGCACCCCATTACACGGGCAGCGGCCGGCGTAGGGCTCAAGGATGGAGACGTACTGGGCGGCTTGCTCGGGTGAGCCGACCACGGCCACCGCACTCGACAAGCAGCGAGTGGCCAACCAGCCAAATGAGATCGTCGGGAAACAGCTGGGTCAGATCCGTTGGTAACTCAGCCACGTACTCCGTAGCGGCCTCAATTTCGCCACAAGTAACAAGCGAGAGGGCGAGGACCCCCATCCAACCAGGGATTCCCGGATTGTCCGCCACTTGCTGGCGGACCAGGTCGAGCACTTCACCCAATCGCCCCTGGAACCAACGGGCATTGAAGAACTGAGCGGCAAACCAGACCATGGCATCCGGCTGGGCTGCCTCCTCCCCCAATGCGATCGCTTTGGTGGCCGCCTCTTCAATTTCATCACCAAGCGCGGAAACTGTCATGCGGCAACAGTGAAACGATTGTCCGAGCCACCGGAAGACAGGGCTGTTGAGATCTTCGGCGATGGCATGCATGCGATCAAGCATGCGGTCACAGGCCTCAAGATCTCCGATTTCAAGAAGGTTGGAGAATCCCCAAGCGCAGGCCAACATGATCTGCTCGGCGTTACCGATGCGCTCGGCCAGCGCCACCAATGCAGGCGCTTCGGAAGCCAAGGTTGGCACCCGGGCCGCCACTTTGGTTGAGAGATGACCGGCGGTCCACACCTCAAGCAGGCAAGCCTCGTCACCGAGGCGTCTGGCAATGGCAATCGCTTCGTCAGCTATTTCAATACGACGAAGTTCAGGATCACTCCAGGCCAACTCGAGCGCGAGGAGGGCCAGTAGCCGAGCCCGGAACACCGAATCTTCCGCACCGATAGCCTCAAGCGCGTGTTCAATGCTTTCGACTCTTTCGGCATCGAGAGATCCGACGGTGCTCCATAGTCCTCGGCTGTTGGCCAACACGGCAGTGGCCTGCAGCTCTGCTTCTCCAAGTGATTTGGCCATCGCCGACGCTTGCAACAATGTCTCCCGGTAGACCGGGTCGGCAGCCAAACGCTGGGCCACGCCGAGTCGACTCAACAAGCGACACTGAACAAGGGCGGGAACATCGAGATCTTCCGCCATTTCGAGTGCCTGATGGAAAAAGTTGCCAGCCTGATCGAATGCCAGTTTCTCGAGAGCTTGCTCTCCTGCCGCAGCGGCATAGTCAATACCCCGAGCATCCGACTTACCGGCCCGTTGAAAGTGGTATGCCAATACGGCTGCATCGGCATCACGATTCGACTCGAGCGCATGCGCCACTTGCCGATGACGATGGGCCCGTCGAGTGCTGCTGAGCTCGGAATAGAGGGTGCTCCGAACCAGTCCGTGGGTGAATTCGTAGGTTCCCTCTGCGGTCTCCCGTAGGAGGGATGCGCTTACCGCTTCGTCTAATGCGTCGAGCACGTCGGCGTAGTCGACATTGGCCACCTGGGCCAAGACCCCCACGTCCACCGTGGTCCCGATAACCGAAGCCAAGGCCAACACATCGTTGGCCCTCTCAGTGAGACGGGAGAGCCGTCGTCCGACCACCTCGCGCACACCTTCAGGAATACCGAGTTCGGCCACATCGAAATCGGTCGTCCACACGCCGTCGCGTTGGACGAGGTGACCCACCTCGACCAGGCTCAGGAGAACTTCTTGCACGAAGAACGGATTTCCCTCGGTTTCCGACCAAATGAGCTGGGCCAACTCGGCCAAACGGGGATCAGTTTTTGATCCACCGGAATTGGCCATGAGCTCACTGACTCCAGCTACGTCCAGACCCTTCAGGGGCAAACGTTCAATGCGAGGCATCCGGCGCATATCGGCCAGCATTTCGGCCAAGGGGTGCGATCGATCCAGGTCGGTATCTCGGTAGGTACCGATCACCAGTAGTCGCATCGGGTCTATCGACTGCACAATGTGACGAAGCAACAGCAGCGTCGGCTTCTCGGCCCAATGCAGGTCATCAAGGACCAACACCAACCCGGAGGACCTGGAAAGAGCCCCCAGCCAGGCCAGCAGGGCGTCGAAGAGGCGGTAGCGCTCGGTTTCCGGATCGGCTTGGAGTGGTGGATCAAGTCCGGGAATTAGCCCGGTCAATCCGGGAACGAGTCGTACGAGTTCGCCGGCATGACGTCCGAACGAGTCGGCCGAGGCTCCGGCTTCGACTACTTGCTCCAGAGCCTCCACAAACGGTTGATACGGGACCCCCATGTCTTCATCGCACCGGCCGAAGAGCACGACAGCCCCTAGGTCATGGGCTTGGCGAGCCACTTCGGCCGTCAGTCGTGATTTTCCGATGCCGGGCTCCCCGGAAATGAGGACGACCCGTCGCTCACCGTCAGACGTTTCTTTCCAGCTCTGCAGCAACGAATCGAACTGCATGCGGCGTCCCGAAAAGGGCAGGGGGGTCGATCCGCTCAAACGGGCCGGGAACGGGACTCGAGACGTTTTGGGCGCCGGTGGCTCCCAGACCACGGCCACAACCGAAACCGGGTCAGGTAGGCCCTTGAGTTCGCGTTCACCCGAGGCGGTGAAGACATGGCCACCGCGCCCTCGAGCGAGGAGACGAATGAGCTCGGCCGCCAGAATTTGCCCGCCTAGGGCAACCCCACAGAGCCGAGATGCCTCCACCACGGGGGTGCCGAAGCAGTCGTCATCTTCTAGGGTGAGATCACCGGCCGAAATGCCGACCCGGATTTCGAGGGGCTGGTCAGGGTTGTCGCGGGTATGGGCATAGGCCGCCCGCTGTACCTCCACCGCAGCGCTGACCGCGTCCGAGGCGCTCGAGAACATGGCGAGGACCCCATCGCCCAAGCCCTTGATGACAGTGCCATTCTTAGTTTCGACGGCCTCGCGCAGAAAGGCATCGTGAATCCGGCGCAATGCCTCAGCCCGGTCTTCACCCAGCCGAATCCTGAGCTCGGTCGAGCCCACGAGGTCCGTGACCATGATTGTCGCTGTTTGAGATTCGACCGCCAAAACGCACTCCTATTTCCCAAATGTAATGGGAGTCGCTGGGGTTTTGCTGACGGTCGTGCTGCGAACGCGTTAAATGTTCGGCCCAACCCTGGTCAAGCCACGACCTGGACCTGACCAACCACCAGGCCGGAAATGGCTGGCCGGGTTCGACGACCGACCCATTCCCTCGCTTTGCGATGGGAATCATCGAGCGCATTCTCGCTGTCACTGGGTAATTCAAATAAAATCCACCCGATGAAATGGACATGGCTGACCGAAGGCGCTGAGTCCCGACCAGCGCGAGGGGGCGGATTTGGTGTGTTCGCCATCAGGGAGATTGAGGCTGGAGAGACAGTCGCTGTATTCGGCGGAGCGTTATGCAGTGGTCAAGAGTTTGCCGGCCTCAGTGCTGATCGTCGTTCGAGATCGATTCAAGTTGAGGAAGATCTATTTCTGGTGGGCGGCGAGATACCCGAAGATGGAGATCTGATCAATCATTCCTGCGAACCAACTTGTCGCTTGGACGGCAGTTCAATTTTGGTGACGATGCGATCAGTGTTCCCGGGCGAGGAGCTCACGTACGAGTACGCAACAAGCGATGGAACGCCTTACGACGAGTTCGATTGCCAGTGCGGGAGTCCACTCTGCCGAGGAATGATTAGAGGATCAGATTGGACTCGACCAGATCTGCAGGACAGGTACAAGGGTTGGTTCTCCCCGTACCTTGCTCGAAGGATTGAATCCTTGACATCTGAGCAAATCAGAGCGGCTCGATACTGATCAGACCTCTCAGGAGAATCGAGGCTGCACCATCGCGGCCAGGCTCTCATTCTTATGAATTCGTTCGTCGTAGCCAATCTGGCGAAAGAGATCGGCCACTGAATCGACCGACGCATAGTCGGCGGCGAAGTCGCTGAGAAACGGCACCTGCTCCCATTCAGGATGTTCTTCCACCAGGTGGGCATATTCGTGTTCTGCATGGTCCTCGAAATCGGCATTCAGCCGGTAGCTCCACGCCGGGTGCATGACATAGAGAAGAAGACTGAGCTGGTAGTAGACGAACGCGAGCAGTTGCGGAACGAGACCGAACTTGATTCGACCCTCCGACGCGCCGGCATCGGTGATCATCTCTTCAAGAATGAGAAGGTGCCATTGTTCGTTGTCCTCCTGCGCCCGACTTTCGGTCACACGATCAAAAACTCGACGGGCCAAGGCCGGTGACCGGTGGGTGTGAGTGATTGCGATGTATGCCACTTGTTCCCACGCTTGGTAGGGCACTCGGGCCACCAGCTCAATAATTTTGAATTTGGAGAGTGTGCGTTCCTGGCCATAGACGGTGTTCACCGTTTTGAACAAAAGTTTTGCCCCAATTCCATAATGCCGACGTGAAGAACCGAGCGTCTCAGCATGCGACGCAAGCAATTCATCATGACTGAGATTGGCCATTGCACCTTGTGCCCGTGGCGGAACCGCCCTCAATACTCGAAGTGAACCATCGCCGATCGGATCTGATTTGAATTCGTAAGTTGTGGTGGACATGACTCCATCGTGTTACGGAATGCCGGCGGCGGACTAGGGACATTGGTCCCAACGAGTAGGGCAATGAGTCATTCCTTGGCGGAATGCAGTCCAGCCGCTGTCCTCGAATGACCGACCAAGGTCATGGAGCGAGGGGACGTTGGTCCCTAGGTGACGACCATCCCCGACGCACACACTTGAGACATGAAAACGATGCCTCGGGACACTCACAACGCTGACAGTGCAATTGAAATCGGAAGCCCTGAACAGAAGGCGAGGCCCGCTCTTCATGGCAATTCTTATATCGGCGACCTGGCCCGCCGAGTCACGCATCGACGAATCGAACTGGGACTCAGCACCGGGGAATTGGCGAAGCGAGCTGGGGTTGATCCATCGTTTCTGGCCTACTTCGAACAGAGTTCAGACACCTCGCTCAGCGGTGGGGCGCTCCTCCGGCTCTCCGTCGCTCTCGACACCACACCATTTGCCCTAGAGGGAGGCCTGGTCGATCGCGCCCCGGGGTTCGGGCGCGCTGGCGTACATCCTTCACTGGAGAGTCTGACTTCCGACCAATGCGAATCACATCTCAATGCCGGAGGGATCGGTCGTGTCGTGCTCTCTACGGGGGCTGGACCAGTGGCCCTTCCGGTGAACTTCATCTTCGCCGATGGCACAATCATCTTTCGCACTTCGGACTCAATGGTCGCTTCCATCTCAGGCGTGGTCGCCTTTGAGGTTGACCACATTGACGAAACCATGAGCGAGGGGTGGAGCGTGCTCGTGCGCGGACACGCTCAATTGATTGATGACCCCGAAAGGCGGCTTGCCGCCTCTTGCCTCAATCTCGAACCTTGGGCGGGAGGAGTTCGCCTCAACGTCATCGGCATCGTTCCCTTTGAGATGACTGGGCGGGTCATCGTCCAGCAGACGTCACCTACCCACTCTTAACAGCTCACATGTCACTAATCACGAAGCATCTAGAAGAAACCGAGGACATCATGAAAGCGCTCGTCTACAACGGACCGGGACAAAAGGCCTGGGAAGAAGTGCCCAAGCCGACAATCGAGGACAACACCGATGCGATTGTCCGCGTGGACTGCACGACCATTTGCGGCTCCGACCTTCACATCTTGAAGGGGGACGTTCCTGAGGTCCCCGTCGGGCTCGTACTCGGTCACGAAGCGGTCGGCACAGTTGAGTCAGTCGGTTCAGCCGTCACCACAGTGGCACCCGGTGATCGAGTTCTCGTTTCGTGCATCAGCGCTTGCGGACGTTGCCGGTACTGCCGTGAGGGGCGCTACGGCCAGTGCCTCGGAGGCGGAGGCTGGATCCTCGGACATTTGATCGATGGAACCCAGGCTGAGTTTGTCCGAGTTCCCTTCGCCGACACGTCGACCTACAAGGTGCCCAGTACGTCGACCGATGAAGAGATCCTGATGTTGGCCGACATTCTTCCGACCGCTTATGAGGTTGGCGTGTTGAACGGACACGTACAGCCTGGTGACACCGTCGCGGTAGTCGGTGCCGGGCCAATCGGTCTCTCGGCCATTGTGGGAGCGCTGCTCTATTCCCCGAGTCACATCATTGCCATTGACCTGGCGGATGCTCGCCTGGACGCCGCTAAACGATTCGGAGCTGACCTCACGGTGAACAACGGGCGTGATGATCCGATCGCATTCGTCCATGAAATTACGGGTGGGCTCGGAGCGGATGTCGCCATCGAAGCGGTGGGTACGCCAAACACCTTTGAGCTGTGTACTCAGTTGGTGCGGGCCGGCGGTCACGTGGCCAACATCGGGGTCCACGGCAAACCAGCCACACTCCATCTCGAGACACTTTGGACACGTGACATCACCATCACGACTGGACTGGTGGATACCTATTCCACGCCAACTCTGCTTCGCCTCGTCGCTTCGCATCAGATTGACGCCGAACGCTTCGCCACTCACCACTTCGGACTGCACGACATGATGGAGGCATACGACACCTACGAACGCGCCAACGATACTGGTGCCATCAAGGTGGTCCTCACCCGGACATAGGGAGGACATCGAACGATGTGGCCGACAACAACCATTGAGCACACCCCCGCCTCCGACCGGGGGTGTGCTCAATTGGGACTTAGGCACCCCGAGCAGATCATCCTTGGCAAAGCGAACCTGAGAAAGAAACTCTGGTGAATCTCGGCTGAATCTCTGCTTGCCCACCTACGGTGCCGACTACCAATTAGCGAGGGGGCATTCATGCATTCTATTTCCACAACCCGGCGACCGCTTCTAAAAATTGCTACGGCGTCGATTGCTCTGGCCGGAATGGGATCGTTCGCCGCCAGCGTGGGCGGAGCTGGGGGTGCCGGTGCGTCCGTGAGCCACGTAGCCAAGGCCAAAACCAAAGGCAAAGCCAAGAAGAAGGCCTCAGGCTGCAGCAGTTTTCACCCTGGCAGCAAGGGCGTTACCCAAACATTCTGCACGGGCAAGGCAGTGATCAAGATCACCATCGGGAGCGCGACGACGTCCATCAAGGGCGGTACATGCGCCGTGAGCGGTGCTTACTTCACCGTGAATGCCGGCGTCGTTGTGGGTCCGACGTTCAAGGGCACGAAGCCCAACTACTTCGGTATGGATGCCTCGCAGGCTCCGGGCGCGTTCTCGAACGCAACCCTGGCGTACGTGGTGGCAGGCACCAGCGGCCTTCTCCTCAAGAACTCAGGCGTCACCAATCACAAGACCGGCACATTTACCGGCACCGACTTGAGCGGTAATCCGGTATCCGGCAGCTTCACCTGTTAAACCCTGGGGCCCCATAGGTTCGGGACCCGTAGGCCGCTTGGTCTGTTGCAAAAGCCGGAAACAGGCATCAAATGCGAAGAACGGCGGCCGAGGGATGGCCGCCGTCTCTTCGACTGCGCTCGGGGATGGAGAGGGGGCGCTACCCCTAAGTCTGAGCGAGGACATCCCCGGCCGCATAGGGACTTTGGTCCCAAACATCTAATGGTCCGCATGGAGCAACCGACTTCATCACCACTCTCTCAACCACTGGACCCTGTTGGTCACCTCCGTGAGGCCCTGACCCTCCACCGCTTGATCCCGAACTCGCTTGGCGGCTCGGACAGCCTCGAGCCCCGGACCGTCTGAGGTTGGGGCTTCGATGTCGTTCGGCAGATTGAGCAGAGATCCGAGAGTGGCGGTCGTCGATGAGCGGAGGGCGCCGGCGTTGTATCCGCCCTCCAGGAAGAGGGCGAGTCGGCCGGGCCCTGGGGCATAGCTCTGCACCAGTAGGGCCAGATGGGCAAAGTCCCCCGATGACAGTTTCATCTTTCCGAGCGGATCTTCACGGTGGGCATCGAAGCCACACGAAACGAGTACCCAATCCGGAGCGAAGCGATCGACCACCGGCAGGGCGACTTCATCGAAGGCACAACGGATGACGTCACCAGTGGCCCCAGGGGGAAGTGGAATGTTGACCGTGAGTCCGAAGGCGTCGGGGCCGCCAACCTCCTCCGCCCGGCCCGTGCCCGGGAAGAGTGGCCACTGGTGAGTCGAGACGTACAACACATTGGGGTCGTCCCAGAAAATGGACTGAGTGCCATTGCCATGGTGCACGTCCCAGTCGACGATGAGGACCCGTTGCCCTTTCGCCGCCAGCGACGCCGCACTGACCGCGATGTTGTTGATCAGGCAGAAGCCCATTGCTCGATCGCGCTCGGCGTGATGGCCGGGTGGCCGCACCGGAATGAAGGCCACTCCGTCGCCTTGACGCTCCAACGCCGCGATCGCTGCCAGGCCGGCGCCAGCAGCCCGCCGCGCCGCACTGAATGAGTCCGATCGCGCGTACGTGTCTGGGTCGAGGTCCCCTCCGCCCTGGTTGCAAAACGTCTCGAGCTCAGCCAGGTAATCGACCGAGTGCACCCGAGCCAAGTCCTCTAGTTCGGCCTTGGGCGTACCGACGAACTCGATCTCGTCGTCGAGGTAGAGATCACGGACCCCGTCCATCACTGAAAAGAGTCGGCCCTGCTGCTCGGGATGCATCCGCCCGCCGTCATGTGCACACGTCCCCGCTGGTCCGGCCACGATCAACACTCTCGGATACCCGCCACTTTCAGTGAGGGGCCAGGGGAGGTGATCTGTCGACATTTCTCCCGGTCGGCCAGTGCGTGGAGGTAAGACTCAGTAGGTAGGAGATCGAACCGCAAATAGACGGTCCCGTACTCAGTCTGGGTCTGGACCTCGAAACCAGCGTGAAGAAAGACTCCGAGCATGGTGTGATTCTCAGACAACGTGTCGGCCAGGAACGTTGAGATGCCCTGCTCACGAGCGGCCAGGACAAGTTCATCGAGGAGAAGCGATCCGATGCCGTGGTGTTGGTATTCATCAGCCACTACGAATGCAACCTCGGCTTCGGCGGTGCCCACGTGGCGGTCGTAGCGAGCCACGGCGATCAATGTGCCATTGATCTCGGCCACCAAGGCCAGTCGGTCCAGGTAGTCAACACACGTGAAGCGCTCGACCTCTTTGGCCGACAGGGTGGGATGAAAGGAGAAGAAGCGCAGGTAGCACGACCGCTGCGAAAGATGATTGTGGAATGCGATCAGTTGCTCGGCGTCATTGGGCCGAATTGGCCGCAGGTGGTACCGGAGATCACCCGACGACACCACATCGCACTCAAGATGGGCCGGGTAGTTGGTGCGCTCAGTTGACACAACATCGTCCAACGTCGTCGTGTGATTCATCGCACGACGAGGGTCGGACATGACGCGTGGTGCGTGCAGTGCTCTGAAACTGAACCAATAAACAGACCGGTGAGCTCAGAGTGACCACGTGATCCGACCACAAGCAGTGACGCGCCTTGGGCTGCCACAACCAGCATGGTGCCGGCATCCCCGTATCGATGTTCGCCCTTGGTGACCAGATCGGGGTAGTGCTCATGAACCATGGTCAAGGACTGGCTGACAACGGCTGCTGCGGCCGCCTCGAAGGGATTGAGAGGTACCACGACCCAGCCGGCCGAAGATGGAATCTCATAGGCACTCAGGATGTGTAGGAGTGCCCCACGGATGCCAGCTTCGTAGGCGGCCAGCATAAGTGCCCGCTCGGCACCGGGTGAGCCGTCCACGCCAACTACGACTCGCAGCTCACCGGATGAAGTCGGCGACGCTGAGATGGGACCGGCAATGTCGCTGACAGCATGCGTACTTTGTTCGATAGCCATGGGATCCATCGTGCCTGAATGGTCGCAGGATGGAGTAGGGACCAAGGTCCTAGTGAATGGGGGAATCGGTCCCTTTTATGGGGAAGCTGGTGCGATCAGAACTCAAGCTAAAGCGGCACCCGCCAGATCACCCGGGTGCCACCGTCAGAGTCAGGTTGTATTGCAAACGTTCCGCCGAGCTTCTCGGCTCGATTGCGCAAGTTAGCAAGTCCGAGACCCTTGCTTGGTCCTGAAGGGTCGATGCCTACACCGTCATCAATCACTTGAAGGATTACCTCATCACCGACGCTCAGGATGACGATGAAGTGATTCGCCCGCGCATGCTTGGCTGCGTTAGTGAGTGACTCTCGAATCACCGCCAACAGATGATCCGCCACCTGCTGGCTGATCGCGTTGTCAACCGGCCCTACGAAGGAAACTTCGGGCCGGGCGCCGAGTGAGGGTGCGAGTTCGTTGGCCAGCATGATCACGCCCTGTCGCAGTCCTCCGCCAATGGAACTGTCGCCAAGCTCGAAAATGGTGGTCCGGATTTCGTTGATTGTGGCGTCCACGTCATCGATGGCTCGGCTGACCCGGTCGCGCATCAGATTTAACTCAGGGAGACGCTTGGTTGCTTGTAGCCCCATGCCGAGAGCAAACAGGCGCTGGACGACCCGGTCATGAAGGTCTCTCCCGATCCGCTCGCGATCGTCGAGCACGCTCATCATGCGGACACGTTCGTGGAGTCGGTTGTTTTCAATGGCGATTCCGGCGGCCAAGGCGAGCGCCTCGGCCAAGGCTTCGTCTTCGTCGCTGAAAGTGTCGGCACCAATCTTGTCGGTTAGGTAGAGGTTGCCGTAGACCTCGGCGCTGACCCGGACTCGGATTGGTACGCCGAGAAAGGAGCTCATCGGCGGGTGCCCCGCCGGAAATCCATAGCTGTCGGGGTGTGAGCCCAGATTGTCGAGGCGAAGGGGCGCCGGGTCCGTGATGAGGAGGCCGAGCACGCCTCGGCCAGTAGGCCGGGTTCCGATTACCTTCTCCTCTTCCTCGCTCAGGCCCACCGTAAGGAATTGTTCAAGATTCGAGCGAGCTTCATTGAGGACTCCGAGAGCTCCGAAACGGGCGCCCACGAGAGAACAGGCTTCCTCGACAATGTGGCGCAGCAGCAACGGCAGCTCAATATCGGCCTCAATCATGAGGACTGCATCCATGAGCCGACGGAGCTTGACGGGATCCTCGACTCGCTTGTAGGGCACAGCCTGAGCGTAGCCACGGCGTTCCCATAGGCACTGGTCAGAGGTCGTTGTCGAACAAGTACTTGCATGAAGCGTGAGAGAGGGCCACGCACTGGCACAATGGGTTCATGACAATTCGCGTCTTCCTGCTCGATGACCATGAGCTGGTGCGCGAAGGGGTCCGTAGCCTGCTCGAAAGCGATGACGAGATCGAAGTTGTCGGCGAGGCCTCTACCGCCGCCGAAGCGATGACTCGGATTCCTTTGGCCAATCCCAACGTGGCCATCCTGGATGTCCGGCTTGAGGATGGCAGTGGCATCGAGGTATGCCGGGACATCCGTTCGCTCATGCCTGATCTGATCTGCTTGATGTTGACGAGTTACGCCGATGACGAGGCCCTGTACGCCTCGGTGATGGCAGGAGCAGCTGGTTATGTGCTCAAGCAGGTCAAGGCCAGAGACTTAGTCGAAGATGTGAAAAAGGTGGCCGGCGGTGCGTCGCTGATGGACCCAAGAGCGGTGGCCCGTGTCGTCGAACGCATCGCCAATCCTCCCCAGATAAATCCTGAACTCAAGGCTCTGTCTCCTCAGGAAGGTCGCATCTTGGATCTCATCGCCGAGGGTCAGACCAACCGCCAAATAGCCGGAGCGATGTTCCTCTCCGAGAAGACCGTCAAGAACTACATGACGGGTCTCTTAGCCAAACTTAAGATGAATTCTCGGACCGAAGCTGCCATCTACGCCACGAAGCTCAGAGCTGACGGTTCACCGCATTAGCCCTCGCGCCGCCGACGAGCCAGCACCGCGAGATCGATGCCAGTAGTTGCCAGTTTGCTCTCGAGCCGAGCCCGCTCTTGGCGAGGGAAAGCAAAGCTTGTCGCCGCCACGGGTATCCCGTTCGCTTCGCACAGTTTGAACAGCGCACGGTCGTAGGCGATCTCGGCCGCCAGGGATGAATAGGCCGTGTCGTGATGGTACGGGGCCACGCAGAGCATTTCGGTTCGACAACACAGGGCGTGGTCGACCAATGCGTTGCCGCTCAATTCGTCACCCCACTCGCTGAGGGCTGAACTCAGGATGTCCACATACATGCTCACGACTCCATTGTGCTGGTGCCCGGCCGACTCCGTATAGGGACGTTGTTCCCCTAGTCAGCGACGATCGGGTGTCGGGACGTTCATCCCACCCGAGTGGCTTGTAGATCGTGGGACCAAGGTCCTGCCCGTTGGGACCTTTGCACCCATTCTTTTGCGCTCTGGTCACTGGACAATGAGATGGCAGATCACCTCACACGGAGGGGTCGTTGTGATCAAGGAGCAAACCAATGCAACGCAAAGTATTCGACTTGCTGGCCAGTGCCGGCGGATTTCTCATGGTGGTTGTCTTGGTGGTAGCCGGTGGCCTCTTGATGTGGGGCTACAGCTTTGCCAACTCCAACGTCCACAACCAGTTGGCTGAACAACAGATCGTGTTCCCGTCAAAGGCAGCTTTTGCGCACCCAGTGGCGGGTGGCGAGATCACTCCGTCGATGATCGGCACGGTCTCCAAGTACGCCGGGCAGCCATTGACGACCGGCACCCAAGCTGAGGTCTACGCAAATGACTTCATCGCCGTGCATCTGAACGAAATCGGTGGCGGCAAGACCTACTCCCAGCTGAGCGCCGCCGCCATGGCGCTGCCCAAGGGATCAGCGGCCTACACCGCAGCCGAGGGCAAAGTGCAGTCCGTGTTCCAGGGCACCACGCTTCGTGGCCTGCTGCTTGAGGCCTACGCCTTCGGGACCTTTGCCACCATCGCCCTGATCGCTGGCATCAGTGCCTTCATCCTGGCTGGCTTGATGTTGCTGCTGGTTGCCTTCGGCTTCTGGCACGCTCGTCGGACCGACGAAGCCAAGGAACTGGCGGTGCACACCAGGCCGGTCAACGTGAAGGGCCTGGTCACCGCCTAAAGCCATTGACCCAACGTGCAGTGAATCCTCACCCGGCCCGGCAGTCTGCGGGCCGGGTGAGGCGCGTCACGATCCCCAATGGAACCAAATCCATTTACGACAAGCTCGACTTCTCAACAGAGCGAATCAGTCGCCTTCGGAGTCGTCATTTTTGTCCGAGCGGTCCGTGGCGGAAGATACCCGATCTTGGGCGGCTGCCCTTCGATCGGCACCAGCTTCGATACGATCGATCGCTCCCATCGTGCGCTCGAGTGATGCCTTCTCCCGATCAATCTCAGCGTCTGGCTCGTCCGTAGTGCCCACTTTGGCGCGGGCCCAAGATCGTTGATCTCGCAATTCGGCGCTCGCGTCGTGTGCGTCAGTGACGCGGTCCCTTTCTTCGGCCCGCAGGTCTCTGTCCTCAGCGATCTTGTCTCTGTCGAGTCCGCTCTGATCGACTACCGATGACGAATACCGAGCCGTGGCGGAAGCCGTGCGATCGGCAGCTGCTGCGTCTCGATCATCACTCGCCTGTTGCCGATTGCTTGCTCCAGCTCGACGATCCCGGAGCGCGGCGTCACGATCCAATCGACTCCCCGAGTCAGCGCCATTCATCTCTTCGCGTAATTTCTGCCCGTAGATCACGGGCATCAGCTATTTGATCTCGTCCACTACCATCGGCATCTCTGGCGTCTGCCGCATGGCTTCGATCCTCCGCCGCCAAGTCTCGAATCGCCGCAGCTTCATTCCGCTCCTCAGCGGAAGACGCTTCAGGACTGGTCAATGCGACCAACTGCTCGCCACTCGTGCCATGAGTCCTCCAAAGACCAAGTGTCCCACACGCCCTAATTTTCCTCAGGACAACCTCCATTGCAGAAGCATCACATCAGCACCGGCACTTGAATTAAGTGTCGGACCTGCCGTCAATCCCTGCTACTTCGGTGGCGACGTAGTCCATCGAGAAAGATTTCGAGCCCAAACCGGAAGACTTCCTGATCGTCGGCGAAGCTCATGGTTCCCGGAACCTCGGTTGCCACGACGGTGGCAATCTCAGATGTCACAGCTCCAAAGAGGAGATAGGTCAGGAGTCGCTGGGCTCTGTGATTCACCGCTCGATCAAATCCTGCGGTTTCGAGAATCTCACTGACTGCCACGTACAGTCGAGTTTCATTGGGGAGACCAACCGTGCGGCGCAGCAGATGCTGGGCCACGCCCGGATAGCGCAACAACACCTCTCGACCCCGTTCAAATAAGAGAGTGACCTGTTCATCCCATGGAAGTTCGGCCGGAGGAAACACAACTTCGCCTAAGACGGCGTCACCAACTAGATCGAGCAGGTGATTCTTATCGCGCAGGTAGTAATAGACATTCATCGATGGGCTTCCCAGTTCGGCCGCCACCTTGCGCATGCTCAGGTTGGCAAAACCGATGCTCCGGGTGAGCCGGAGTCCCGCTTCGACCACATCATCACGGGTTAACTCGCCATAACGCCATTGGCGGGGACCGTCCACCACGACTTCAGTAGCATCCGGCCTATCCACGTGAGTTCGCTTCCCTGGGCACGATGACTGACCGAATGACCTCGCCACTCTCCATGGCGTCGAAGGCCTCATTGACATGGTCAAGCGTGATTCGACGAGTAACGGCACCGGCCAAGTCGAGGCGCCCTGCCTCTGCCAATGCGACAAGGCGTGGGAAATCCCTTCGAACCTGGCCCGACCCGTAGTAGCACCCCAACAGGCGCTTCTCGGTGGAAAACAACTGGAAGGCGTCAAACTCGACCTTCGTGCCGGCCGGCGGCATGCCCACGGCGACCACGGTGCCGGCGTTTCGACACAGGTCGTAGGCCTGAAGGAGCGTTGGCCCTGACATGGCCACTTCAAAGGCGTAGTCAGCGCCGTGCCCGGCGGTCAGTTCCCGGACCGCTTCGACCACATCAGCGGCCGCGGGGTCGATGACGTCCGTCGCTCCATTGGCGCGAGCCATGTCCCGTTTGGCGGCCACCGGATCGCTGGCGATGATGCGAGCCGCTCCGGCTATTCGTGCCCCTTGAATGACGAACTGCCCCACACCACCACAACCCAGCACGGCCACCACGGAACCAGGCTCGACTCGAGCAGTATTGAGGGCGGCCCCAACCCCAGTCATGGCAGCGCACCCGATCAGAGCCAGTTGGTCAGCTGGTAAATCGGACTCCACGGCGACGATCGACATGCGATCGACCACCGCCTCTTCCGCGAAGGTGCCTAAACCGCTCATCGACCACGTGCGTTCGCCGCTGATGTCATCTTTCCAATGGGCTTGAGTGGCGACATGGATGATCTGGTCACAAAAGTGCGTTCGGCCACGAACACAATGCCAACACGTCGCCACACGCAGGCTGAAAGGCGCCGATGACCCGGGCGCCAGGAACCAGATCACGAACCTCAGCGCCGACTTCGAGGACCGTCCCGCATCCTTCATGGCCCAAAATGACTGGGGCGAGTCCCCCCATGCCTTGGCGCCGGATGGTCTCATCGGAGTGGCAAACGCCGGAAGCGTCAATCCGAATATGAACTTCAGTCGCCCGCAACGGCCGAGGCGAAAGTTCTCGCATCTCAAGGGGCTGACCTGGCTCAGTCATCACCGCAGCGCGCATATCCACTCCCGTGGCGACCGGTCCTCAGGCGCCTTGCTTGACGAAGAGTTAAACACTGTACGAAACTTCTTATTCAGCGGCAAGAACCCCACGCTGACCTGCCAAGACCCGTGCAATCAGGAGGAATCCGATGGACGAAATCACTCAGAAAGTTGTCGACGGCACTGCTTGGCGGGAGTTCTGCAGCCTGCTCTCCGATGCCGGCGAAGTCATCCTGAGTGAGGGCAACCCGACGGATCCCCTCGACCGCGCCGAAGGGTTCCGCATGCTCACCCGGCTTCTCCGTTGCGCATTTGAGTCAAAGCTTGAATACGGGCGGGCTACCCAGCCCAAGTTGATCTGCACGTGTCACGAAACCATGAAGATCGTTGGGGAGAATCCCGACAACCATTACCTCGGTGCATCGCTCGATGGAAAATACGACTATCGGGTTTGGGGCACCCGCGGCGACGCCAAGTGGATCAGTTTCAACCTCTTTTCCGGGGGCGGTTTTGGAGGCGGCGGCCCAGGCGTCGGTGCAACCATGCACGAAGAGCACATGGCTATTGAGCCAGACGGTAGCTTCGAAGTGATCATTTCGCAGCAGGAGCATTCGGGGAACTGGCTGCACTCCGAGGCAGACACGCGGAGTCTGGCCGTCCGTCAGACGTTTCTCGATCGGCCCCATCAACAGCACGCCGAGTTGCACATAGAGCGCCTAGGCGCTGAAAAAGAACCACCCGAACCACTCACGCCCGAGGAGCTCTACTTGTCGCTCCTGTACGCCGGCTTCTACGTGAAAGGGGTGGCTGAAATTGGCTCCCAGTGGGCCACGCGCCAGTCGAAGTGGCCAAACGTCTTCACAGATGAAGCCGAAGGGCCCGAGACAGACAAGTTCAAGGATCCACAAATCAAATGGCATCAGGCCTACTTCGATCTGTCAGACGATGAAGCGTTACTCGTCGAGTTCACTCCTCCGGAGTGCGAATACTGGATGATTGCCCTCCACAACCACTGGATGGAGACACTCGACTACGTGCACCATCAGGCCACGCTCAACTGTCATTCGGCCCAAGTCGAGACCGACGGGAGTGTCCGCTTTGTGGTCGCAAGAAACGATCCTGGAGTTCCGAACTGGCTCGACACTGCCGGCCACCGGCGTGGCACCATCGGCGTCCGCTGGGTCGGACCGGACGTCGTCGACATCCTGCCTTCGACCAAGGTCGTGAAGCTGAGCTCACTCTGATCCGCCAAACCAGGTCGTCATGGCATCGCGCAATCCCGTTTCGGTTCCGCCTCCTACCCAGGCGACGTGTCCATCGGGCCTCACCAGGACCGCCGATGGTGCATGCACTTCGCCCAGCACCGGGATCTCCCAAATACCGGCGTAGGTGGCATTCACGAGTTGCACACGTGTGGACCACGGGTCGATGTCGAACCGAACTTCCTCATGGAAATTGAGGAGCACGGGCTTGGCGCGGTGCAGCAATGAAAACACAGTTCTCGGGCCGTCAGCAGTGACGACATCAAGGTCGGGCATGCGTCTTCCGAGCAGCGGGTGTCCCTGGCCGAGGTCGTAAGCCACGTCGAGGCCGGAGATCATCGCCGCGATATACTTGCGCGGTTGATCCATCGTCAGCACTTCGGTCAAGATGCCGCGCAGCGCCATCGTGCGCTCGTCATTGCCGCTGACCAGCGCTCTGCGCCATCGTGTTCTGCAACACTCGGGCAGCCGACTGGATGCCGTTCCGCCTCATAGGTGTCCAGAAAGCTCGCCGGTGATGTCCCGCGACAACCTGCGCCAGCTTCCAACCCAAATTGAATGCGTCTTGCACGCCAATATTCAAGCCCTGACCGCCCATCGGAGCGTGCACATGGGCGGCGTCGCCGGCGAGCAGCACCCGCCCATTGCGATACGTCACCGCCTGGCGCGTCATGTCGGTGAAGCGGGAGATCCAATGTGGACTGTGCACGCCGTAGTCCGTGCCATCAACGCGGATAAGGGCGTCACGAAGTCCTCCAGGGTGGGTCGATCGGAAAGATCGAGGTCGGGAACCGACTAGGGTCACGCCCACTCGTCCCATCCTCGGCTGGTCCGATACCGCCACCGCCACGCAGGCCGAACTCCGGCACTTCCTCCATCTCGACCTCGGCGATGATCCAACGCGTCGTCGGATCCCATCCTGCGAAATCGATGCCGGCCGCCTTGCGCACCACGCTGCGGCCCCCGTCGCAACCAACTAGATACTGCGCCCGCAGCGACGTGCCGTCGGACAGCGCGACATCGACACCGTCCTCGTCCTTGCGTGAAACCCAGTCACCTCGCGCTCGCGCAGGATGGGAACACCCAGCTCCTCGAGCCAGCCAGCCAGGATGCGCTCGAAGTGGCTCTGCAGCAGCGCCATCCCGTAGTTGTGGCGGGTGGGGAAGTCGCTGATGTCCATCGGTACCCGAGCGAACGCCTGCACCTGCATCGCCGTACCCTCGGCGAGGAAGCGATCAACGACGCCACGCTGGTCCAGCACCTCGATGGTGCGGGAGTGCAGACCTCTCGAGCGTGAGCTTTCAAGCTTGAAGCTGGCCCGTCGTTCGACGATGAGGACGTCGGTCCCCGCCAGCGTCAACTCCGCCGCCAGCATCATCCCGGTCGGGCCGCCCCCGGCGATCACCACTTCGTGCTCAGACACTCATCCCCCATTTCGCAGCTTGGTGCTGAAATTCCGTGCGCCATGCCCCGACAGATGGTATCGATGCCGCCTATCACTAAGAGCCGTTTCTGGGTTTTAGCTACACCGTTACAAGAGGGTCATTGGCGGACTTGAGCCAAAGGCTGACGGATTGTGCGCTGGCCGGTCGACGCCAAATGAAACCTTGACCCTGGTCACACTTCATCTCATCTAGACGAAGAAGTTGCTCCTCCGACTCGACTCCCTCCGCCACCACACTGAGTCCAAGCGAATGTCCCAGATTTATCACGCTGGCCACGATTGCCAGATCTTCCGGATTAGTGACCAATTCCGAGATGAACGATCTGTCTACTTTGAGTTGATCGACCGGGAATCTGCGTAGGTAACTCAGTGACGAATACCCGGTTCCGAAGTCGTCGATGGCGAGTCGTACTCCTAGTGATTTCAAGGCGTTGAGTACGTCAATTGCACCCTCCGTGTCCTCAACAGTGGCGCTCTCGGTTATCTCGAGAACCAGCGAGTTAGGACTCAGCTCAGACGCAGCCAGGGCCATCCGTATCTTTGACGTAAGGCCGGGGTCTTGCAGCTGTCGCGCTGAGATGTTGACAGCAATGGTGAGTTCGTGTCCGACTATCTTCTTCCAGATAGCGATCTGAGCGCAGGCCTTGCGGAGCACCCAGCCACCCAATCCGATAATCATGCCGCTCTGCTCGGCCAGGTCAATGAATTTGTCGGGACCGAGTCGTCCACGGGTGGGGTGATCCCGTCTCACCAGGGCCTCAAAACCCGAGAGAGACCCTGTCCTGAGGTCGATGATCGGTTGGTATTCGATCGCCATTTCAGCACGGGTGATCGCCCATTCAAGGTCAGTTCGTAACGCCGATCGGTAAACGGCGACGTGTCGCATAGCTGGCGCAAAGAACTGAAAACGGGCCTTTCCACTTGACTTCGATGCATACATGGCCGTGTCCGCACCTGCGATCAGATCATCGGTAGTGACATCGCCCTCGCTGACAGCAATTCCCACGCTTGCCCGGGCAAATACCTCTTGATCTGCAACTTGAAACGGACGTACAAACTCATCGATGACCCGACCAGCAATTATGGTCGCCGTCGATACATCGGCATCCTCAAGGAGCAGAGCAAATTCGTCCCCACCGAATCGTGCCACCATGTCACTCGGACGTACACAAGCGTTCAGACGTTCGCCGGTCTGTCGCAGCACTTGGTCGCCCACGGCGTGCCCCAACGTATCGTTGATCAATTTGAAGTCATCCAAGTCGAGAAACAGGACAGTCACCGACCGCTGATCTCTGACTCGACGGTTAAGGGCGTTTTCGACTCGGTCAACGAACAGGGCCCGATTGGCCAACCCGGTCAGGGGGTCATGCAGCGCTTGGGCCCGAAGCTTTGACTCGAGTGCGACCCTCTCGCTTGCGTCCCGGGTATTGAGCACGAGTCCACCTACTCGTGGATCATCCGAGAGGTTGCGAACTACCGACTCTCCGAACCGCCAGGTTCCATCCTGGTGACGCATTCGAGTCTGAATAAGTCCACTGGAATCCTCACCTGGATGTTCGGGTTCAAGGTACTTAAGAAGTGCATCAGCGTCTTCAGGGTGTAGCCATGTGCTCAGGTGACGGTGCAAGAGTTCTTCGGGGTCGTATCCGAACACCCTCTCCACCGAAGCGCTCTGAGTACGAAATGTGGCCCGAAGGATCGACGATTGTTATGACATCTGAAGAATTTTGCGCCAATGAGCGGAAGTGAGCTTCGCTGCCTGCCACATGATCGAGCGCAGCACCCGCCAATGTGGCAATGAATTCAGCCATCTGGATCTCTTCATCTCCGAAGAGGCCATCGACCTGGTGGTGCGTGAGATAGAAGCAAGCGACTACTCGTCCATCACTCAGGATCGGAGCGCAAAGAACCGACCGCAAATCCGCCAGAATCAAACTGTCCCCGAGGTCGGCGTCGGTGACTACCCCAGAGACCACTGGAGCTTCCGCAGCCACCGCACGTGACAGCACGCTCATACTGAGATCGGTGGCGAGCTCCCCTGAATCGGTCGTGAGGTCCACCATGGGACCCTCGTTGAGCATGATCACATGACACCGATCACCCCGAAGGAGTTGTACCGCAGCGTCGTGGACGGCTGCAAATACCGCCGGGGCCGACGACGCCCCGCCGATCTGTCGGCCCACATCGAGCAGGGTGTCGAACCGGTCGGCGAGCGACAGGGTCGATTGTTCTTCGACCGAGTTGTGGATTTCGAGTTCAAGACGCAGCGCTTCTGCATCGGCCAACTCGATAGAGGCATTTGGTCGTCCCTCGGCCACTCTCAGCCGGGCTGCCGCCACCCTGGTCAGACTTGCCTCATACTCTGCTCCCTGATCGTTGGCGAGGATCAGGCTCCTGGACAGCAGATAGCGGGCACGAGTCGATCGGCCCTGGAGATTGGCGATGAGCGCTCGCTCCCGCAGGGCGTGGGGTCGATTGTTTCGGTACCGGCGCGAATTATGGTCAGCCGAGCGCGGAACACGGGCGGCCCGTCGGAGGAGTCGTGCGCGGGCATGCGGGCCGTGAACATCGGTATCTTCTACTTGCATGCGCAAGGCGGTCGCCAACCATGGCTTGACCGGGGCTACGTATTCTTGGCGCAGTCCTGCCTCGTTGACCACAGTCCGAGCCTGCTCGAGACGTCCAACCGCCCCTTCCACGTTTCCTTTGAAGAGTAGCGCACTCCGTCGGCGAGGAGAACTTCCGTTCTGGTGTGAGCATCTCCCAAGTCGCGATCGAGTTCAGTCGAGATGAAATTCTCGGGATATCTTCCCGCACCCGCGCGAGCCAACCACTCAAGCTGATGCCAGCCGCCGTGGTGTCTCCGATGGCTGAGGCTGAAGCGTAAAGTTCGCTCGCTTCGTTCCACCGCCTCCTCAAGCTCACCCAGCCGATAGTGGCTGAAGATCTGATGCCACGTGGCTGTGTTCTGCTCCCACCGATCACCGGTACGTCGAAGTAGCCGAATCGATTCATCGCATGCCTCGATGCATTCGCGATAGCGCGACGATGCATACAGGACCACGCCGTAAAAGTTGAGAGACTGCCCCTCGCCCCACACGTCTCCAAGCTCGCGCCTGATATTGATGGATCGCTTCGCATATGCCAGCCCTCGACGAAACCACGGGATCA
This sequence comes from uncultured Acidimicrobiaceae bacterium, assembly GCA_963730785.1. GTDB lineage: Bacteria > Actinomycetota > Acidimicrobiia > Acidimicrobiales > RAAP-2 > Bog-473. Next base: position 5,116 of record CAVSTF010000003.1, on the reverse strand, counting down.
TCGTCATTACCGGGGCGTGGGTCGAATAGGCCTGCGCGAGTTCGGGAGTCGCACCATACCGCTCGGCCGAGTTGAGTTCACGCAAATGTGCCCACGCGGAGGGAACGAACCCGCACTGAACCAGTACACGTAGGTCAATCGACTGTACATGCGAATAGCTGCGAACTCTCGCTCAGCACCTACGGTTGTCCGGCGACCTACGAACACTCTCGGTAACATTGTGTGGAGAAATTGCACGAAGATCTCACCCAAAGTGGCGAGAATCACAGATGCCCCATGGCGTGGCACCCACCGCCCGAGGTCACGCAGTGCGCCCTCCAGATATTTGCTGGCTCGGGCTTGGTCACCCTGCTTGAAGGCAATGTTCCCAAGCTTGGCCTCGATGGCGGCCCTGTCTATGGCATCAGCGGTAAGAGAGTGAGCTCTCTCCAATTGCTCAATGGCCTCCGTGTAGTCGCCCTGCAACGTCAGGACATCCCCTAGACCCTCGGCGATGGTGGCGAGCTGATCGTCGCCGGCGTCCACTCGAGATTCGCTTATCGCTCGTTCCGCAATGCGATAGTGGCGCACTGATGCCTCCAGTGCGTGCTGTTGGCGCGCCTGCTCGGCGGCAATTAGGGCATATGGCAGCGCCCGCACTGGATCACCTGCCGCATCAAAGTGAAAGGCAATCTCGAACACTCGATCCGGATCGATCAATTCAATTTGTTCGGCGGCTCGTACGTGTAACTCCCGACGTTGCTCAGGCCCGAGACGATCTAAGAGTGCCTCGCGAAGCTTGTCATGAGCGAACGAACACATTCCTACTTTTTCATCGATCCACAGGATCGATCGGCGCCGAGGCTCCTCCAGCGTTTCGGCGGCGTCGCTAATCGGCGCATCGGTGAGTACAGCCGCCAACCCGAGATCAAACTCTTTGCCCAAGATGGCACCAACCGAAAGGAGTTTGAGCGCCCTCTCTCCAAGTAGGTCGAATCGTTGCGACAGAAATGCCGCGGCTCGTCGCGATGTCTGCACGTGCTGCATGGGGCCGTCCTCAACGATCCATCCTTCGTCTGTCTCTCTCAGAGCCCCAGATTCGACCATTCCCCGCAATATTGCGGATGCCATGAATGGGCTCCCATCCGCCAATCGTGTAATCGTCGCGAGTGCAGAGGACGGGAGTGCCCCTGCCATCGACGCGCAGAGCGACTCGATGTCTGACACACCGAATGGTTGCAGCGCCAAGGTTGAGAGCGGCTTTAGGTTTCGCAATGCATTGTCGGTCGACACTTCCTCCGAACGAAATGCCACCACGACCACGACATGTCGACTATTGCCGCTATCAGCTTGCCAACGGCCCAATAGCTCAATCGTCATGTCGTCAACCCACTGGCAGTCGTCCAGGAGCACGAGTGCCGGCCGATCATCCCGCCCGAGCGCGTCGAGAAGTGCACTCAGTGCATCGATATTGCGGGTTTCTCCGAACGCTTCGGGACCAAGGTCTGCGTGATCGATCTGTCCAAACATCTCTCCCAAAGCCGGCAGTGCCGCTACGGCGGCAGGTGCCCAATCGCCGATGCGCTCACGAAGCCCATTGGCTTGTCCTTGTTGGGACTCGGTGCCGACAATGTCGCTGACCAATCCATCGAAGATCTGGAATGGCCGCAGGGCCGCCTGATCGACCCCTTGGCCTCGCAAGACCCAGAACCCCGCCTGGAATGCAAGCAAAGCGAGTTCATCCAGAAGGCGCGTCTTGCCCGTTCCTGACTCCGCTTCGACCAGCACCAAGCCGCCAGAACCGCTTTGGCCTTCCTGTAACGCGTCGGCCAAGTGGGCCAGTTCCTCGGCTCGACCGACAAAGGTCGGCTCGGTAAGGACCTGAAGGCAGTCATCGAGGCCTAGCGTCACTACAGGCTCGGCAATGCCGCGAAAAAGCTGACTTTGGATATTGGAGATGTCAGCGGACAATGAAGCAGCAGTTTGATACCGAGTCTGAGGATCCTTGGCGAGCAGCCGCTGGATGAGTCCGTCAACTGCGCCCGGCACCGACACGCCGTCGGCACGGAGCTTCGGCACGGCAGCGTTGAGATGGAGACGCAAAACTTCGCCCACCGTTTCGGCCCTATAGGGAGGGTGGCCAGCGAGGCATTCAAATAGGACTACGCCCAGCGAATAAAGGTCAGCGCGCTGATCGATCTCGACCTTGATCAACCCAGCTGCTTCAGGCGCTAAGTAGAGAGCAGTTCCCACGGATTCGTTGCGGAGGGACGCCTCGAGTTCATTGCTTCGAGCCAAGCCGAAATCGATAAGATCCGCCCCCTCTATCTCCTTATCTCCCCGGACCATGATGTTGGTGGGCTTGATATCTCGGTGGAGTACGCCCTCATGATGGACGAGACACAAATTCTTCAATACTTCCGACGCCACCCGCAGTGTGTCGTCGACCGAGAGCGTTCCCCGGGTTAACCGGGACGCCAGGGTTTCACCAGTCAAATGAGGTTGAACCAAGTAAAGGCGGTCGCCCTGTCGGCCACTTGACACGACCCGGCGGAACTGTGCCGTTCCAAGTCTCTCCAAAACTCGGGCTTCATGTTCAAGCCTGATACGCACCGCTGGAGCCACATGCCGAATGTCGATCAGCTTGACAATGACCGGTGCGCCGCTCTCACGATCGACTCCGGCGTACGTCTCCACCCCACTGCCACGCTTCAGAAGCGATCCCAGCTCAAATCGTTCTCCGAGCAGCTCATCAGGCTGGCCACTTGTCATCGGTGGTCTCCCAGTTTCCACGGACCGACTCGCCTACTGGGAAAGACGATCGTCAAAATGCCGAACCATGGAGGGAAGCCGCTATCACTATCCACCTTGGAGCACAGCACAGCAGGACCTCCTGGCGTTTCCCACCCGCTCGAACAGCACCCCGAACGGGCTGGCGAGATGTGACCACCCTAAATGGCGCAGGTCGCATTCCCGTTGCTAAGTGGTTGCGTGTTGGACGCGCCGGGACAAGATGACTTCGGGACAAACAGCGCCCACCCAGGGGTAGATTTTGCTCATGAGGAAGTCGATGTCGGGCGTGAACCTTCGGCGAGCACAGCGCCAATCCACCGTCTGGATGGGTTCCTGTTACTTCGACGGCGAGGCCTCCGACCTATGGCGAGACTGTGGCGTCTTTGACTTTTCAAAGTTCGGTCTAGGTATGGACGTTCGGCTCCCAGCCGATCTCGCGATGAGCCGAGCCTCCATACGGCTTCCGGTAGGACCTTCCGTCGATGTCACTCTCACTGGCGAGGTGCGAAACATTAAGCCCGGCCCCGATGGAGTCGTCCGGGTTGAATCGAATTCGTCGGTATCTTTCCATGCGGAACGGTCAGTAGTAGAGCTACTGAGTCGTCGACCCGGGCCGGGGTCGCCCCGCCCGGGCCTTTAGGAGGGGATTAGCTTGAGGTTGCTGACGACCAAATTTTTATACAGCTCGACCTACGGGGTGTAGGCCATCAAGCAGTCCCAACGGGATTTGAACCCGTGTCGCCACCTTGAGAGAGCGATTAGGCATGTCTAGGGGATGCGCCAAGAGTCCATTTAGCCAGGTCACGGCACTAGGCAAGTCCGCCAAATTCCTCCGGTTGTCCACCCAATTCAATTCAATGGATGGACAAGGGATCGAGCAATTCTGACGCGATCGCTGGGCCGATCTTCAGCCCAGTCCCAACTGGGCACGAACGACGACAATGTGGCAGATCAATCCAGATGCAGCAGAGGTTTCATTCCACAAGCCATAAGGGCGGCGTATCGCCTTACGGGTACCCCCAGGACTCCCTGGCAACCCCTCTTTGACGGCTTCCTCGTGCCCCAGCGGCCTTCTTGGCCGGGGCCTTGCTGGCTGCGGCCTTTTTGGCGGGCGCCCGCTTGGCCGCCGCCTTCTTGGCCGGCCCCTTCCGGGCTGCGGCCTTCTTGGCCGGCGCCTTCTTGGCACGGCCTTCTTGGCCGGCGCCTTCTTGGCAGCGGCCTTCTTGGCCGGCGCCCCTGAACGCCTCACCTTGACAACTGGGCGCCGTTTGAAGAACGACTTGGACACTCCCCTAAGTCGATAGAGGAGAACGGCTCCCGAATCTGCAAAGAACTCGATGTCCAGTTTTCGACCTTTGATGTATTTGATATCGAAATGCCCTCTGGCAAGGTTGATCTGATCAGTAACCGAGGCAGAAGTTGCGAATCCAACGTGCGCGGATGCGTTTCCCTCCCTTGAGGCCAGGATCAATGCTCGTCTCGAATCGACTACTTCTACGACAACCCACCATTCAAACTTCCACTTATCGACCTTTGCAAGCTCCTGAAGCTGTGCAAACAATCCCTCCTGGTCATCGACGGATACTTCCCGACAGCCATCTGCGTGAAGGAGGAGAGCGCCACCGGCCAAGAATTCAACCTTTACTTCGGCATCGACATCGACAATCCCAAGGTGCGGGTCAGACGCTCGAACACCAACATCAGGTGTGATTGAAACGACGCGCTCAGTTGTGAACTTGATGCCACACTTACGTCCATAAAGTCGCTTGAAGGTCAGTCCCCGGTTGGCCAAGGACGTCCTTCGGACGAAGCGCCCGTTTTCAATGACACCAACATCGCCTAAAGCAATTCGATGAGTCGGAGGCCAGTTGGTTTGCCAATCTGAGCCATATTCCTTCAGTGCCCTATGAAACTCGTTCTTGGGAGTTAAACCAGCCACATTGCAAGTTGATCACAGAGAGAACACGGCGGACCGGGAGATCGAGCGAATCTGATGGAGAACTCCCCTTCATTACTTGAATTCTCCTTCGCGACTGTGAATCGAGCGCGCAAGCGCCCCACATAGTTTCGGGGTCGAAGTCGGGGATTCTGACAGAGTCAGGAGTGAGCTGGGCAGACGGACCAAGCAAAATTATGAGTGATTTCTTCTCGGTCTTTTGGCTCCGGACCGGTCCTTCGGGAGTCCACAGATTTGGCCTTCTGGCTGGGCTTTTATTCGCAGATGCCCATTGAGCTGGAAAATCGTCTCAACGTGATTCGGCCCAAAGTAGGGATTTTGTAGGGATGGCATTTGAAGGTTGGATGACGAAGATAGAACAGACGGGCTGTCTGCGACCACACAACT
>CAVSTF010000002.1:0-218724 GCA_963730785.1 uncultured Acidimicrobiaceae bacterium | reverse complement strand
GGCTTCACCAAGTCGGACATCGCGACCGGTGTCGAAGCTGTACGGCGTCTGGATCGGCATCGCCGGCGCCTTCGCCGGCGGCTGCGCTGGGACGGCCGAATCGGGCTGATGCCGACGCTGCTGATCGGCGGCGTCGCCGCCTCCGCCTCGCATCTGTCGCTGGCCTATCTCGCCGGCCATCCCGCGCCGGCTCGATCTGCTGACGCTCGCCGTCAGCGTCGAGAGTTTCGCGAGAGCGGCTTCGCCGGCGCGGCGTTGATCGCCTACATGTCGTCGCTGGTGTCGCCCGGGCCACGCGGCGACCCAGTATGCGTTGCTGTCCTCGCTCTATGCCTTGCCCGGCAAGCTCGTCGGGGGCGAGGTCCGGACACATCGTCAAGGAGATAGGCTATCGAGCAGTTCTTCGCGACGACGGCGCTGATCGGCGTGCCGGTGGCGCTGCTCTGCCTGCTTGTGTGGCGGCTGAGCCCCGCCGCGGCGCCCGGGCCCCCGCCAAGGCGGCGACGTAGCGCGCGACCGCCCGACCCCAGGACATACGTTTCCCCGATACTTTTTGCACCCCGGCGGCCCGTTGATCGAAATCAATGAGCGCGTCGGGGCGACGGCGCATGCCAAAGCCATGCCATCGTCCGAAGGAGGGGAACCCGTGTCGACATCCGCAGCGGCTAAATCCCTGCGGCCAGGCGAAGCCGCATTGGCGCTCGCCCTCCTGCCCCGGCCTTCGCCACCCTCTTCGCGAGTTCGCGCGCGTGGACGTCGCCCTACGCCTTCCACATGCCCCTGTTCACCCCGCCGCGCCCGCCGGCCTGGCCAGCGATTCAGCGCTACACGCCCGCGAGGCGGAGACGCCGCAGACCATCGACGGCAAGCCGAACTACAATTTCGGGCCCGTCAAGTTCGTGTCGCTGGCGGCGCTGTTCTGGGGCGTCGCCGGCTTGACGGTCGGGCTCTACATCGCGCTGGAGCTCGCCTTTCCGGCGCTGAACCTCGACCTGCCGTGCATCAACTTCGGCCGCCTGCGGCCGCTGCACACCTCGGCGGTGATCTTCGCCTTCGGCGGCAACGTGCTGCTTGCGACGTCCTTCTATGTCGTGCAGCGCACCTGCCGCGCCCGGCTCGCCGGCGATCTCGCGCCCTGGTTCGTGGCGCTCGGCTACAATTTCTTCATCGTCATCGCCGGCACCGGCTATCTGCTCGGCATCACCCGCAGCCAAGGAATACGCCGAGCCGGAATGGTACGCCGACCTGTTCCTGGTCGTCGTCTGGGTCACCTATCTGCTGGTCTTCCTCGGCACGCTGGAGCAGCGCAACGAGCCGCACATCTATGTCGCCAACTGGTTCTATCTCGCCTTCATCGTCACGATCGCCGTGCTGCTCATCGGCAACAACGCCGAGATGCCGGTCTCGATCTTCAGCGTCGAAGTCCTATCCCGTCTGGTCGGGCGTGCAGGACGCGATGATCCAGTGGTGGTACGGCCACAACGCGGTCGGCTTCTTCCTCACCGCCGGCTTCCTCGCCATCATGTACTATTTCGTGCCCAAGCGCGCCGAGCGGCCGGTCTATTCCTACCGGCTGTCGATCGTCCACTTCTGGGCGCTGATCTTCCTCTACATCTGGGCCGGCCCGCATCACCTGCACTACACGGCGCTGCCGGACTGGGCGCAGACGCTCGGCATGACCTTCTCGATCATGCTGTGGATGCCCTCCTGGGGCGGCATGATCAACGGCCTGATGACGCTGTCGGGCGCCTGGGACAAGCTGCGCACCGATCCGGTGCTGCGCATGCTGGTCGTCTCCGTCGCCTTCTACGGCATGGCGACCTTCGAGGGGCCGCTGATGTCGATCAAGACGGTCAACGCGCTCTCGCACTACACCGACTGGGGCATCGGCCACGTGCATTCCGGCGCGCTCGGCTGGGTCGGCTTCGTCTCCTTCGGCGCGCTCTACTGCCTGGTCCCGTGGCTGTGGAACAAGCGCGAGCTCTATTCGCTAAGCGTCTGGTCGACTGGCACTTCTGGATCGCGACCATCGGCATCGTCTTCTACATCTCCGCGATGTGGGTGGCGGGCATCATGCAGGGCCTGATGTGGCGCGCCTACACCGCCCAGGGCTTCCTCGAATATTCCTTCGTCGAGACGACGCAGGCGATGCACCCGATGTACGTCATCCGCGCGCTCGGCGGCGGCGCTGTTCCTCGTCGGCGTCGCTGATCATGGCCTACAACTCTACATGACGCATCGGCGCTCGCCGGCGGTCGCGGCGGCGCCCGATCTCGGCGCGCCGAGCCTCGCGCCGGCGGAATAAGAGGCGATCCATGGCCGACACATCCAACCATTCGCCTGCTGAGCCACAAGCGTTCGAAAAGAACTCGATCCTCCTGCTGGTCGGCATCCTGATCGCCGTCGCCATCGGCGGCCTGGTCGAGATCGTGCCGCTGTTCTATCTGAAGAGCACGATCGAGAAGGTGGAGGGCGTGCGGCCCTATTCGCCGCTGGAGCTCGCCGGCCGCAACATCTACGTCCGCGAGGGCTGCTACCTCTGCCATTCGCAGATGATCCGCCCGCTGCGCGACGAGGTCGAGCGCTACGGCCACTACTCGCTGGCCGCCGAGAGCATGTACGACCATCCGTTCCAGTGGGGATCCAAGCGCAACGGGCCCGGATCTGGCGCGCGTCGGCGGCAAATATTCCGACGACTGGCACCGCGCGCATCTCGCGACCCGCGCGCGGTCGTGCCGGACTCGATCATGCCGCGCTACCCTTCCTGGCGAGACGCCGCTCGACGACGCGCCACATCGCGCGACGACATGACGACGCTGCGCGACGTCGGCGTGCCCTACACGCCAGGACGATGATCGACAACGCCACGGACGACCTGCAGGCGCAGGCCAGGCCGGACGAGCCGGCGGCCGACGCTTGGCAGAAGCGCTACCCGAAGGCGATCGTGCGCGACCTCGACGGCAAGCCCGAGATCACCGAAGCCGATGCGCTGATCGCCTATCTGCAGTGCTCGGCACCCAGGTCGACTTCAAGATCTACGACGACAAAGCCAACATTCGCTGAAAGAGGCGATCACCATGTCAGACCTACGAAATCATGGCAGCGTTCGTCGCCAGTTGGGGCTCGCATCTATTTCGCGCTGATCTTCCTCGTCGCCGCTCGTCTACGCGCTCTGGCCGTCGCAAGCGCAGTCTTCGAAGAAGGCCGCCCGCATTCCGCTGAAGGAGGACTGATCGATGGCCGCACGGCGCACCATCGTCGACGACAAGATCCGGCACCGCGACCACCGGCCACGAGTGGGACGGCATCAAGGAACTCAACACGCCGCTGCCGCGCTGGTGGCTGTATACGTTCTACGCTGCATCGTCTGGGCGGTCGGCTACTGGTCTCTATCCGGCATGGCCGCTGCTCTCGGCTACACGCGACGGCCTGCTCGGCTGGCATCGCCCGCTCGCGCGGTGGCTGCAGGATCTCGAAGACTGCAGGCTCTGCGCGCGCCCGACGAACGAGCAAGCTCGCAGAAGGCCTCGCTGGACGAGATCGAGAAGACGCCCGAACTGCTGGCCTTCGCCCGCGCGCAGGGCGCGGCGCCCTTCGCGACAACTGCGCGCCCTGCCACGGCGCCGGCGGCCAGGGCTCGCAAGGGCTATCCCGAACCTGAACGCCGACGGCTGGCTGTGGGGCGGCACGCTCGAGCGACATCCAGCACGACCATCACGCACGGCGCGCGCTGGGACGCCGATCCCGACACGCATCGAGCACTGATGCCCGCCTTCGGCCGCGACGGCATCCTGAAGCCGGACCGAGATCTCGCACGGTCGCCGATTACGTCCGCACCTGTCGGGCACTCGACCGAGGCGCAGACGCCGACCTCGCCGCGGGCAAGAAGATCTTCGCCGACAATTGCGCCGCCTGCCACGGCGACGACGGCAAGGGCAACAGCGAGATCGGCGCGCCGAACCTGACGACCAAGGTCTGGCTCTATGGCCCGACGCATCGCCGACATCGATCACCGCATCGACGTCGGCGGCGGCGGCGTCATGCCGGCCTGGGGCGCGCGCTCGACCCGGACGATCAAGGCGCTGGCCGTCTACGTCCACAGTCTTGGCGGCGGACAAGTGAGGCGACGTCGGCACGCAGTGCGCCTGCGCGAGAGGACGCTTCGCCGACGACGTCGCCGCTCTACGCGGCCGGCGAAGAAAGTCTATCCGCAGAGCGTCAGCGGCACCTTCCGCCGGATCAAATGGGCGGTGCTGTCGTCACCCTCGGCATCTACTACCTGCTGCCGTTCGTGCGCTGGGACCGCGGACCCAACGCGCCGCAGCCAGGCGGTGCTGGTCGATCTCGCGCACGGCGGTTCTACTTCTTCTTCATCGAGATCTGGCCGCAGGAGGTCTATTACTTCACCGGCCTGCTGATCATCGCGGCGCTGGCGCTGTTCCTGATGAACGCGCTCGCCGGCCGCGTCTGGTGCGGCTATCTCTGCCCGCAGACGGTCTGGACCGATCTGTTCATCGCGGTCGAGCGCTGGATCGAGGGCGACCGGCGCGAGCGCATGCGGCAAGCGACGCGGCGCCGTGGACGCTGCGAGCGTGTGCGCGAGAAGGTCGTCAAGCACGCGCTCTGGCTGATGATCGCCTGGTGGACCGGCGGCGCCTGGGTGCTCTATTTCGCCGACGCGCCGACGCTGGTGCAGGCAGCTCGCGACGTTGCAGGCGCCGCCGATCGCCTATATCTGGATCGGCATCCTGACCTTCACGACCTATGTGCTGGCCGGCTTCATGCGCGAGCAGGTCTGCCTCTACATGTGCCCGTGGCCGCGCATCCAGGCGGCGATGACCGACGAAAACGCGCTCAACGTCACCTACCGCCACGACCGCGGCGAACCGCGCATGTCGCTCAAGAAGGCGACGGCGCTGCGCGCGCTCGGCCGAACCGGCCGGCGACTGCATCGACTGCAACCAATGCGTCGCCGTCTGCCCGACCGGCGTCGACATCCGCGACGGCCCCAATCTCGGCTGCATCCAGTGCGGCCTGTGCATCGACGCCTGCGACAAGGTGATGACCAAGATCGGCCGGCCGACGCGGCTCATCGCCTATGACACCGACGTCAATATCGAGCGGCGGCACGCCGGCAAGCCGCCGTCTTCAAGCCCGATCCGCGCGCGCACGTTCTCTATGCGGCCATGATCGCGCTTGTCGGCGGCGTCATGCTGATCGCGCTGGCCACCCGCGTCGAGTCTCGGCGTCAGCGTCGATCCATGACCGCAATCCGATGTTCGTGCGCATGTCCGACGGCCCCGGGCCACGAACAGCGGGTAGACGCTCCAGTGGATGCGCTGGCCGGACATGACCAGCAAGACCGGCCAGTACCAGAGGTACACGCCGTAGGAGATGCGACCGAGGGCGGCCAGTGGCCAGACCTCGAGCGCTTTGACAACTGGTCCCCACGGGGCGAGCACTACGCCGAGAACGACTGCCCCGGCAGCCAGGCTGGCCAGGAGGAAGCCGCCACTGAAAGCGAAGGTGGTGGCCTCGTTGACGTGGGTCCACAGGTAGGCGGCGCCGAGTACGCCAACGATGGCTAGGACGGCTCCGAAGCGGGCGATGTTCTTTTTCGTGGCCGCTTCGTGCCAGACCTGGAGACCTAAGGCAATGGCAGCGCCGACCAGGAGGGCCTGGGCTCGGGTGTCGGTGCCGTAATAGGCCCGGGTGGTGTAGCCGTTGGGGGCCAGGTGGGCCATGAGCAGGCTGCTGCCCAGGGCGCCGAGGGCGGCCACGGCGAAGAGGACGTGGAGTCGCCTGATCCGGTTGAAGGCATTGGTGGGTCCGGTGTCGTCGGCGAACATCATGAGGTGCTCGCCGCCTAAGACGCGCACGGTCCAGACCCGTTGGCTGGCCTTGTCCTTCCGCCGTTGGGCTCGGCGTTCCTGGTGTTTGGGTGAGGTGCCGAGTTTGAGAATTGCCGAGGACGATGAGCGGCCACAGCAAATAGAACTGCTCTTCAATGGCCAGTGACCAGGTGTGGAGCAGTGGGCTGGGCTTGGCGGTGACGGCGAAGTAGCTCTGGCCCCCGTGGATGGAATACCAGTTGGAGGCGTAGAAGATGGTCGAGACGGCGTCGCCAATGATGTGGGGCGTGGTCAGCAGTTTCGGGTAGGCGGCCATGACAATCCCGATGGCCGCCACCAGGAGGAAGAGGGCTGGGAGGAGTCGTCGTGCCCGGTTGGCCCAGAAGCGAGTCAGCTTGATGGTGCCATTGGCCGACCATTCCTTGACCAGGAGCGACGTGATGAGGAACCCGGACAACACGAAGAAGGCATCGACGCCGTAGAAGCCACCCGGAACCGAGGCCAAGCCGGTGTGGAAGGCAATGACACCCAGGACGGCGAAGGCCCGGATGCCGTCCAATCCCTTAATTCGTTGCAACCGGGGGCGTGCGTTCTCCACCTGGGGAGAACGTCCAAGGAGAGCATCCCCTGCGTTAGCGTCCGTGAGCATGCTGAGTCGCAAGATACCGCTGGAAGCAGCCCCATCCCACGTCATCCCGACTTATGCCTCCCGTGAGTTGTCCCAACCCATCCCCCGGCTGGAGCTGCCGGAGCTGTCGATGGACCCCAAAAGTGCCTACCAACTCATCCACGACGAGCTCGCTCTCGATGCAAATCCAGCCTTGAACCTGGCCACCTTCGTCACCACCTACATGGATGACGAGGCCGATCGCCTGATGAGCGAGACCTACAACAAGAACGCCATCGACTGGGACGAATATCCCCAGACGGTGACGCTGCAGGATCGCTGCGTGAACATGCTGAGCCGGCTCTTCGGGGCGGCCGAGCACCATTCGGGCGTGGGCACGGCCACCGTCGGCAGTTCCGAAGCCATCCACCTGGCCGGGCTGGCCATGAAGTTCCGCTGGCGGGCTGCTCGATTGAAGGCCAAGAAGTCGGCTGATGCACCCAACATCGTGATGGGGGCCAACGTCCAGGTCTGCTGGGAGAAGTTCGCCCGCTACTTCGACGTGGAGCCCCGGTATGTCGATCTCACGCCGACCCGACTCATCATCGGGGTCGACGAGGCCATGGCCCTGGTCGACGAGAACACCATCGGCGTGGTGGGCATTCTCGGTTCGACCTATACCGGGCAGTACGAGCCCATCGCCGAGCTCGATGCTGCGTTGGACGCCCTGTGTGACAAGAACGGCTGGGATGTACCCATCCATGTCGATGCGGCGTCCGGCGGGTTCGTGGCGCCGTTCCTGACGCCCGAGCTGAAGTGGGATTTCCGGCTGGAGCGGGTGCGCTCGATCAATGTCAGCGGGCACAAGTACGGCCTGGTGTATCCCGGCGTCGGCTGGGTGCTCTGGAAGGAGCAGGAGGACCTGCCGAAGGAGCTCATCTTCGAGGTCGACTATTTGGGCGGCTCCCACGCCAACTTCGGGCTGAACTTCTCGCGCGGGGCCTCGCAGATCGTGGCGCAGTACTACAACCTCATCCGGCTGGGCCGACAGGGCTACCGCGAGATCATGCTGGCCCTGTCGGAGACCGCTCGTTGGTTGGCCGCCTCGTTGGCCCAGGTGGATGGGGTGCACCTAGTGGCCAGCGGCACCGATTTGCCGCTGGTGTGCTTCCAGTTGATCGGACGATCTCGGCTTTGACGTATTCGCCCTCTCTGATCGACTGCGGGTCCACGGCTGGGTCGTGCCGGCCTACCGGATGGCGGCCAAGGCTGAGTCGGTCTCGGTGCTACGCATCGTGGTCCGGGAGGGCCTGTCGCGGGACATGGCGGACTCGCTTGCTAGCCAGCATCGTGGCCGCCATGGACCACCTGCGGGCCACTCCCCCACCGCCGGCGAAACCGGCCCCCAAGACGAAGGCCGTATGTTGAGGGCCTCATGGTGAAGATTGGAATTCTGGGAGCGGCTGCTATCGCTCCGGTGGCACTCGTAAAACCGGCGCAGCGGACCGGTCGGGCCGAAGTGGTCGTGGTGGCTGCTCGAGATGCGGCGCGGGCCCACGAGTTCGCCAACAAGCACAAGATCCCCCGCATCGCCGACTCCTACGAAGCGGTCTTGGCCGATGACGAAGTGACGGCCGTCTACATCCCGCTGCCCAACGGCCTGCACGGGCAGTGGGTCATCAAGGCCCTGGCCGCCGGCAAGCACGTGCTGGTCGAAAAGCCCTTCACTGCCAACGCCAACGAGGCCCGCCTGGTGGCCGAGGCGGCGGCCTCCCACCCGGGCCTGGTCGTCATGGAGGCGTTCCACTACCAGTACCACCCGCTGGCCAAGCGACTGGTGGAGATCGTGCAGTCGGGCGAACTGGGGACGATCCATGAGATCGACATCAACTTCGCCGCCCCGTTGGCCAAGCGGGGCGACATTCGGTACCAGCTGGCCCTGGCGGGTGGGGCCACCATGGACATGGGGTGTTACCCGGTCTCGCTGCTGCGCCTGCTGGCCGCCGGTCCAAGAGTGATCAGCGCCAAGGCCAAGTTGTCGTCGCCCGGAGTGGATCGGGCCATGGACGCTTCGTTCTCGCTGCCCGAGGGCGGCACGGCTCGCATTCGCTGCTCCATGTTCTCGTCGTCGCTGTTGCGTCTGCATCTGCGGGTGACCGGGAGCGAAGGCACCCTCAAGGTGTTCAACCCGTTTGCGCCGCACCTGTTCCACCGGGTTCGGGTCGAGACTGCTTCGGGCACCCGTCAAGAGAAGTTCTCGCGCAAGGCCACCTACGACTACCAACTCGAGGCCTTCTGCTCGGCCGTCGAGGAAGGTGCCCACATCCCCACCACCGCCATGGATGCCATTCGAACGATGGAACTCATTGACGCCATCTACGTGGCAGCGGGGTTGCCCATCCGGCAGCCGTCGTAATGCCGCTCTCGGCAGACAAGCTGGCGGCACTGACCGACGCTGCCCTCTCGGCGGCGGAATCGGGTGGGTGCAGCGATGCCTCGCTGCGGGTGGAGCGCATCCGGTCACAGTCGGTTCGGTTGCGAGATGCTGCGTTGGAGGGCTCGTCGGACAACACCGAGTTGGGCATGGGGATCCGCGTCGTGGTCGATGGGGCCATCGGGTTCGCGGCGTCGGTCGACGTCACGCCCGCTTGAAGCGGCCGCTTGGTGGCCCAAGCCATCGATGCCGCCCGAGTCACTGCCCAGGCTGGCGGAGGTCGAGTGGAGTTGGCCCCCGAGCCGAGCCATGGCGAGGTTGAGTGGTCGAGTTCGTTTGAGATTGATCCGGGTTCGGTCTCGTTGGCCGACAAGGTCGCCTTATTGGAGTCCTGGAGTCAGGGCATCTTGGGTAGTGGTGCGGTGTCGCACGTGATGGCCTCGGTGCTCAGCGTGGGCGAAGAGACGTACTTGGCCGACCTCAATGGGACGCGAGCGACCCAGCATCGGGTGCGGTTGCATCCGGAACTCGAAGCCGTGGCCATTGGCGCCGATGGCAGCTTCGAGACCATGCGCACGATCGCCCCGCCGGTGGGCCGAGGCTGGGAGTACCTGGCCGGTGGCATCGCTGGTGGCTGGGACTGGGCCTCTGAGTTGGCTCAGCTGCCCGAGAACTTGGCCGCCAAGCTGGCCGCTCCTTCGGTCGAGTCGGGCGTCTACGACCTGGTGGTGGATCCTTCCAATCTGTGGCTGACCATTCATGAATCGATCGGCCACGCCACTGAGCTGGACCGGGCCATGGGTTACGAAGCGGCCTATGCCGGGACCTCGTTCGCCACCTTCGATCAACTGGGCTCTCTGCAGTACGGGTCGGGCGTGATGCACGTGACGGGTGACCGCACGGTGGAGCACGGGCTGGCCACGGTGGCCATCGACAGCGAAGGCGTGGCTGGTCAATCGTTCGATCTGGTGCGAGATGGGATCTTGGCCGGCTATCAGCTCGATAGGTCGATTGCCGGCTTGATGGGCTTTGAGCGCTCGAATGGGTGCGCCTTCGCCGACTCGCCGTTGCACGTGCCCATTCAGCGCATGGCCAACGTGTCGTTGGCCCACTCCGGGGATGCCGGTCCGTCGACCGAAGAACTCATTGCTGGCGTCGAGCGGGGCATCTACATCGTGGGCGACAAGAGCTGGTCAATCGATATGCAGCGCTACAACTTCCAGTTCACCGGCCAGCGGTTCTACGCCATTGCCGGCGGCAAGCTGGTGGGTCAGCTCAAGGACGTGGCCTATCAGGCCACCACCACCGAGTTCTGGGGCGCCATGGAAGCGGTTGGTGGTTCCTCGACCTGGGTGCTTGGCGGCGCCTTCAACTGCGGCAAGGGCCAACCGGGCCAGGTGGCGCCGGTCAGTCATGGCTGCCCTTCTGTGTTGGTACGGGGCGTGCGGGTCCTCAATGCTCGGGAAGAGGGCGGACGATGAACCCAGCGCAGGATGTGG
The DNA here is from genome assembly GCA_963730785.1 of uncultured Acidimicrobiaceae bacterium. Lineage (GTDB taxonomy): Bacteria > Actinomycetota > Acidimicrobiia > Acidimicrobiales > RAAP-2 > Bog-473. The sequence continues at coordinate 208,332 of CAVSTF010000002.1, read as the reverse complement.
TGGAGGCCGGACTGGCCGCCGCGTCTACCCGGGGAGCCGACGGGTGCGTGGTGCTGGTGGACGAAGCCAGTCACGCTGACGTGCGCTTCGCCGTCAACACGACGACGACCAACGGCGTGCGGCGGGACCGCACGGTCTCGGTAGTGGTCATGGTGGGCACGTCGGTTGGCATGGCTCGGCGCAGCGGCGTGGTCGACGTGGACGAAATGGTGGCGGCGGCCTTGCTCGATGCTCGGAGCGCCCCCGCGGCCGAAGATGCGTTTCCGTTAGTCGATGGTGGAACTTCGGGCGGGCTGGACTTCGGATCAGCGCCGCTCGAGACCGACCTGGGTGCCTTGAGTGGCGTCTTAAGTGGATTGGGTGGCGCCTTCGGGCGAGCCCGCCAGCGTGATGTGGTGCTGGCCGGCTTTGCCGAGTTCGGCATCTCGACGCTCTACCTGGGTTCGTCGACCGGCCTGCGAGTGGCCCACAGCCAGCCCACGGGGGCCATCAACCTGGTCGGTCGTTCGCTCGATGGTGCCCGGTCGGTCTGGACCGGCGTGGGGTCCGAGGACTTGGCCTCGGTGTCGTTCGAATCGCTGGAAGACGAGCTGTGGCGGCGGCTGGAGTGGAGCGCCAAGTCGGTGTCGCTCGAGGCCGGACGCTACGAGGTGATTCTGCCCCCCTCGGGTGTGGCCGACCTCATGGGTTCGCTCTTCTTCTATGGCATGGGTGGGCAAGATGCCGAGGATGGCCGCACGGTCTTCTCGGCCGCCGATGGTGGCACCCGGGTGGGCGACCAGCTTTCGTCGGTGCCCTTCACCATGTACAGCGATCCTTTCGAGCCGGGACTCGAGTGTCTGCCCTTCGTGGCCGCTGCTTCCTCGGATTCGGAGACCTCGGTCTTCGACAATGGGCTGCCGGTTGCTCGGACCGACTGGATACGAGATGGTCGTTTGGCCCAGTTGCGTTACCACCGGGCCGGTGCGGCTCGGAGTGGCGTGCCCGCCGCGCCGTACATCGACAACTTGGTCTTGCGCACGCCCGAGGTTGGGGCGGGCTCAGTGGACGAGATGGTGTCTCGCACGGAGCGTGGGCTGCTGCTGACCTGTCTCTGGTACATCAGGGAGGTCGACCCTTCGACGCTGCTGCTGACCGGACTGACCCGAGATGGTGTCTATGTCGTCGAAGACGGCAAGGTGGTTGGGGCGGCCAACAACTTCCGCTTCAACGAGAGCCCGGTGGACCTGCTGTCCCGGGCCACCGAGGTGGGTACGCCGGAGCGCGCGCTCGGGCGCGAGCTGGGCGAATACCTGAATCGGGCCATCATGCCGGCCATGCGCATCCCGGACTTCAACATGAGTTCGGTCAGCCAAGCCAGCTAAGGCCTGGCCCCTGGCTCACGAGGACACACGGCACCGGCGTGTCGCACGTAGTGGTGTATGTTCTGGTGTATGAATAGGACGAACATTTACCTTGAGGAGGAGCAGGCTCGATCGCTCGACGAGGCCGCCCGAGAGCAGGGGATTTCGCGTGCTGCACTGATCCGCCGCTTGATCGACCTCGGTCTCAATCAGAATGACGGCGATCTTGAATCGGACCTCGCCGCCATCGAAGCCTCCTTCGACGTCCTTTCGAGTGATGAGAGCTTTCTCATTCGAAGTGTCGATGAGCGTTCGGAGCATCTCGACAACGTTCGCCGCGGACGGTGATCCTCGTTGACTCCGATGTGCTCATTGCACATCTTCGGGGAGATGCGGGAGCCCGAGACTGGATGTTGCAAGCTCGTCGTTCAACCGGTCCTCTGGCAATTAGCGCCGTCAGCGTGGTCGAGGTGGCCGGAGGCATGCGCTCGCAGGAGCGTCGAGAGGTGGGGCGACTCTTAGCCTCTCTGCGAACCTTCCCGGCCAACGATCGAATCGCGTGGCGTGCCGCAGAGCTCATGCGCACCCACCGGCGATCCCACATGGGTGTTGGCCTTGGCGACTATCTGGTGGCGGCCACTGCGCAGATCGAAGTTTGCGAATTGGCCACGTTGAACGTCCGCCATTTCCCGATGTTCCCGGAGCTCGAACCACCCTTCAAGGTGTAGGGCCAAGCCGGCCGAGCTACATCGCTGGGTCGGAGCGATGAGGCTCCCGACGGTCCATCTCAACTTGTTCAAGCTTGCGGACACCGATTTCCAGCAGGATAGGCACGCTGGCGATATCCATATCGAGGCAGTCGGCGATCAGGTCGTCACTGGCTCCCAGGTCGCGCATTCGTAGCCCGACCCGGTACACGCGAGGGAGTTCCTCCAAATCCGACTCATCCACCCTGCCCATGCTGGAGGATGTTGAACCCGGGCACCTCAGTGTTAACTACTGATTCTGGGGCATACTGGCGGCGTGGAGACCTGGCCCCTGGTGGGGCGGACCGAGGAGTTGGCCTATCTGGCTCAGGTCATCGCCGACCCGATGTCAGTCGGGCTCGTGGTGGCCGGAGGGGCCGGTGTCGGCAAGACCCGGTTGGTCCGGGAGGCCGGTACGGCCGCCGAAGAGAACGGGTGCCACGTGGAGGTGGTCACGGCCACCGAATCAGCTCGGCCGCTGCCCTTCGGGGCCTTCTCCCGCCAGCTGCCCAGCGATATGGGATCGGTTGATCGAATCGACCTGTTGGCCGTGATTGGGCGCCATCTGGTGTCCCGGGCCGAGGGGCGACCGATGGTGCTGGTCGTCGACGACGTACATCTGCTGGATGACCTCTCGGCCGCCCTGGTCCACCACATCGCCACGGCCGAGCTGGCCACGGTGCTCCTCACGTTGCGCAGTGGCGAGGTGTCGCCTGATGCCACCACCGCCCTGCACCGAAATGGCGTGGTGGCTCGGATGGAGCTGCAGCCCGTCTCGAGGTCGGAATTCAACGCCTTGGTGGAGGCCGCGTTGGGCGGGCCGGCCGAGCGGGCCACCTTGGAGCAGATGTGGACCCTGACCGAGGGCAACGTGCTGTTCGCCCGGGAACTGATCGGTGACGTGCTGGCCTCGGGTTCGTTGCACGTTGCGCACGGGCTCTGGCGCTGGGACGGTGGGCTGGGATCGGCGGCCCGGCTCCGTGAGACGGTGTCGGGCCGTCTGGGGGCCTTGGACGATGGGGCCCGGTCCGTGCTCGATCTGTTGGCGGTGGGTGAACCGTTGTCGAGTTCCGTGCTCGAGCGGTGGAGCGCACTGGGTGATCCGGTGTCGTTGGTCGAACTGGAACGGCGAAGCTTGATCACGGTGGAGGCCGGCGGTGAAAGGCCCGGCGATCTGGACGTGCGGTTGGCCCACCCGCTCATGGGCGAGACCCTTCGCACCTCCATGCTGGGCTCCCGGGTCCGGGAGATCAATCACTTCCTGGCCCAGGAGGAAGCGGCCAAGGGGGTCGAGTGCCGCAACGCTCTGATGCTGGCGCTCTGGCAGGAGGCAGCCGGCGAACCCTTGGAACCAGCGGTGGCCTTGGAGGCGGCCCGCATGGCCAATGCCCGCTCGGACTACGTGTTAGCCGAACGATTGGCCCGGACGGCCGGCGCTGGGGCCGAACTGGAATTGGGGCGGGCGCTGAACGGCCAGTACCGCTTCGGCGAAGCCGAGACCGTGTTGATGGGGCTGGTCGACGAGGTGAAGTCCGATGCCGAGCGACAGCAGTTGGCCGATGCGCTGGCGCTGGCCGTGGGCTACGGCGATGGCCGGCTGCGTGGAGCCATCGAAGTCTTCGCCGTCATCGAAAAGGGTATTGAGGACCCGGTCATCAAGGCCATGGTCCAGGCCCAGCGGGCGGCCATGCTCGTGGTGGAAGCTCAGGTTTGCCGAAGCAGTCGAGCTGGGCACTGAGGCCATGCAGTCGGTGGACGACGACGGGGTACGCATGCGGGCCCTGGCCCCCGTCGGCATCAGCCTGGTCATGTTCGGCCGTACGGCTGAGGCGCTGGCCCTGACTGAAGGCTCTTCTGGGATTGCCGAGTCGGTACGGGAACGCCTCCCCCGGGCACCTGGCTGGGCGCTGTCGGCCCGAGTGAGCGCCTTGAGTTTCGCTGGTCGCACCACCGAGGCCATTGGTCTGATTGAGGAATCGTCGGCGCCATCGACCCCCACTGCCCTCGGTTACCTCGGCATCCTCGCGCTCGTGCAGGGCCGCCCGACGGACGGCGGTGCGGCTGCTCAACGATGCGGCGCTGCGCCTCCGCAGCAGTTCCTCCAATCTCGAGCCGAGCTGGTTGCGCTCCCGGGTCGCTGAGGCGCATGCCCTGCTGGGTGAGCTCGATTCGGCTCGGTTGGCGGCCGAGGAGTCGGTCGCTCTGCGGCGGAGCGAAGCCCAGACCTTCCGCCCGGATGAACTACGAGCCCTGGCGTGGGTCGACGCCCAAAATGCACAAGTCACCTCGGCGCTGGAACAGCTGTGGCACGCCGCCGACGTTGCCGCGGGCCGAGGGCAGGTGATGATCGAAGTAGTGATCCTGGGGGACCTCTTGCGGCTGGGTGAACACCGGGCGGCCGAGCGCTGCCTGGCCGTGGTGAATGGTTCGAATGGATCCGGGGGCGTCGACGGAGCGTGGGCGGCTGCCATTGCCCAGCACGCTCGGGCCACCATGTCGGGAGCCGCCGATGATCTGGAAGTGGCGGCCCGAGCCTTCGCCGACGTGGGTCATGACCTGGTGGCGGCCGAGACGTGGGCGATGGTCTCGGTCCAACGCCAACGCGATGGTCTGGCCGCTCGAGCCGCCGAGGCGTCCCGGAACTCCGAGAAGCTGGCCGCCACAATGTGAAGTCGGCGCGCACCGAATCGTTGTCGTGTGCCGTCATGGCGGTGCCTCTGAGCCGCCGCGAACGGGAGACGGCTGCGCTGGCCGCCAAGGGCGCCACCAACGCCCAGATTGCCGACATGCTGTCGCTGTCGATCCGCACGGTGGAGAGTCATCTCTACGCCGCCTTCGCCAAGCTCGGCATCACCGACCGCTCCCAACTTCAGTCGGCCCTTCAGGGCGAATAGCCCCTACGGCAAAAATCAGTAGTGGCCACTGAGGTCAGTACTGGAGATCCGCCGCACAATCTCTTGAGGGCCAACACGGCCTACAGAGCTTGAACGTGACGGCAGGTCTCCCGAGAAACGAGAGTCCCTGGATAGCCGGTCGTCACGTTCCTGATTCGGGGCGTCGCTGCGTCGTAGGCGGAGACATGGCTACGCCCCTAAGAAAATGCGCCCGGCTTCGGTCGGGCGTGTTTTCATGTCCGGGCTCAGACGAGTGTGCGCTCCCCCGCGATGTCGTAAATGGTGATGGACACCGAGGTCGGGTTGATTGGTACTGGGGGCGGGCTGTCATCTTGAGCCGGGGCCGGCGTGGACAGGGCGTCCAAGTGCGCATCGAGACTGGCCTGATCGTCCCAGCGCTCGAAGAGGAGCACCCGGGCCGGGTCAATCGGATCAGCGCTGAAGGTGTACTCGTGGCAGCCCGCCTCGGCCCGCGAGTTCCGCATGGTGTCGATCCGGTACTGAATGAAGGCGTCCCGGTCGGCGGGTTCCACCATGAACGTTCCTGCGACGATGAGCACGATGGCCTCCGATGGGTTGATGGCCCGATTGCGGGACCTATTCATACATTCCCTCGCACGTCCCTGGCGGACGCCGACCATTCTCTGAATATGAGTGGTGGGGGGCAGACCCTGAAACCCGATACTGGGGGTCGCTATCAGTCGCTCCCAGAGCCATGGATGCAACTAAATGCAATTCAAGTACAATTGAGTGCATGACCACCAAAACCGTAGGATTTGCCATCGCAGCTGAGGATGAGCTCCGCCTTGAGCGGCTGACCCAACGATTTGGTCACGGGAACCGATCTGCGTTTCTGCGTGAGGCCATGCGCCAGATGGAGGTCATCGACCGGGCTGGCCGCCTGGCTGACCTCCAGTCGTACGGGGCGGAGCGTTCCAGCGCGGCGGGACTCACATATGACGAGGCGGTGGAGGTGGTCCGGAAGGTCCTCAAGGCCCGGTGAGCCAGCCGGTCACCGTCGACGTCAATGTCTTTGTCGCCGCCGTCACGGGCGGCAACGACACCTTCCATTCATGGCCCTCTCCGCCGCCCGTGCGGGGAAACCTTGCTGCCAATGTCGTCGGCATATTGAACGATGCGCAGGAATTCAGCCTGAGGATCACCGAGCACATTTTGGCCAATGTGCTGCGCGTCCTCACCGGCGAGCCGCCGCGAGGTTACGGGTGGCAGCTACCGCGAGCTGAGGAGTACGTCGAGTTGTTAATAGAGATTGCCGAGACGTTCGAGGGAGGTGTGATTGAGCCCCAGGAGGTGGTCACGGACTGCCAGGACCACGAGGACAACCGCATCCTCGAGTGTGCGGCGGCCAGCGGTTCCTGGCTGATCGTCAGCGACGACACTGACTTGTTGTCAATGTCGCCCTGGCGAGGCACACCAATCGTCACCTCGCGGGAATTCGTCACACGCACCGACACGATGAGGCGAGCTCGGCGGCGGTAGTTATATGTGTGATGAGAGTACAACTTAAGTATAATCAGAGTATGACAACTCGCAAAGAACGGCTCACCGTTACGGTCGATCCGGAACTGGTCGAAGCAGGAAATCGGGCTGTCGCCGCCGGTAGCGCTGACTCCGTGAGCTCGTGGGTCAATGCGGCGCTCCGAGAAATGGCTCTTAAGGATCGTCGGCTCGAGGCTCTGGCGATGGCGGTGGCTGACTACGAAGCCGAGTTCGGGAAGATCACCGACGAAGAAATGGCGGCCCAGCTACGCCTTGACCGTGAGCACGCAGTCATTGTCCGGGGCGCACGGAGCGGTGAGGCATGAGATTGATCTATGACGCCGGAGGACTCATCTCGCTGGAGCGGGGCAATCGCTCAAGCTGGGTCCGACTGAATGCAGCGCTCAGTCGGCGTGATGTTCCGCTGACCAACGCGGCCGTTCTGGGCCAAGTCTGGCGCGGTGGAGCTCGCCAAGCACTCCTGGCCAAGGCAATTGCCGGCATCGAGGTCGCTCCCGATTGATGAGGAACTTGGGTCGGCGAGCCGGCGCATTGCTTTCCATAGTGACACAAGTGACGTCGTCGATGCCGCACTGGTCTTGTGCGCTGCCGATGGCGACGAGATCGTGACGTCCGACGCCTCTGATCTGGCTCTCCTGGCTCGCACCTGCGGGCTCCATATTGAGTTGGTCGCTCCCTAAGCACAACCCTCTCCATCAATAATTGGCTGCTCCCTGACTGCAACCGTCATGAGACCGGAGCGCCACTTCGATACAACAGGCTGCCCTCATTGAAGCGCTCCAACGTGGAGCCTGAACAAAGGGGACACCATGCAATCCTTGGCGGGACGCAACCACCACGCCGACCTTCTCGAGTCCATCCCGGCCTTTGCTTCGGCCGACCGACTGGCGCTCGAGGACTACGTAACCCACAGCGCGGTGACCATTCGCTGCGAAGCCGGCAAAGTGCTGAGCGCCACCTCCGATCACGATCGGAATCTGTATGTGGTTGTCTCAGGAACGGCCGAACTGCGGGCCGAGGGCGACGTGCGGGTTGCGATCGAGCGCGGTGACTTCTTCGGCGGGGTGCAGGGTCACGCGTCGGTGGTGGTTGATGTGGTGGCGGTCAGCGACGTCGAGGTGCTGGCCATTGATCCACTGCACATCACCCACCTCACGGCCGATCACCATCGGCACACCGTGATGAGCGTGTTGACCGGACGGGACGATGTTGAGTGGTTCCCACGCCGGCACCGTCGCCGGGTGTTGGTCGGGCGCTTAAACCTTGGCGCCCGAGCGGTTGATGGTGGACTCGTCGGTTCCGAGGTAGGACTCAATCACCGCCGGGTGTTCGAGTACCTCGGCCGGCGTGCCTTCGGCAATCACTTCGCCCAACTCGAGGGCGATCATGCGGTCGCAGATGGCGGTCAGCAGCGGCATGTCGTGCTCCACCACCATGATGGAGCAGCCGGTGTGCTGCTGGACCCGGATGAGCAGCGGGCCCATGGCCTCGGTCTCACGCTGGGCCACACCACCGGAGGGCTCGTCCAGGAGGAGCACGGCGGGCTCCTGGGCCAGCACGCAGGCCAGTTCGACAATGCGGCGGGTACCGGTCGACAGCTCCCCCACCAGCTTCTCGCGGAAGGCCTCGAGGCCCATCAGCTCAATGAGCTCGGACGCCCGGGCGAACACGTCGGCCTCGGAGTCGGTCGAGGCCGGCAGGCGCAGTCCGGCCGCCACCATGTCCCGCGATTCGAGATGCCGCTCCCGCGCCACCGAGATGGTCTCGTGCACGGTGAGTGACGGGAAGAGGCGAGCCTCCTGGAAGGTGCGTCCCAGACCCGCCTCGGCCCGCACATGGGCCGGCCACGAATCGATGTCGACGCCACCCAGGCGGATGCGGCCGCCATCGAGGGCCAGGAAGCCGGAGACGCAGTCGAAGAAGGTGGTCTTCCCGGCCCCGTTGTGACCAATCAGACCCAGGATCTCCCCGTCGCGCAGGCTGAGGGAGATCTCCTGGATGGCGGCGATACCACCGAAGTTCTTCTGCACGCCGTTGCACTCGAGGATCCTTGGCGCGTCTTCAGGCGGGGCCACCCGAGCGCCCTGTGACACCTTCAAGGCCGAGGCCGCACTGGCGTGCAGCAATTCCTTGACCGCTGACTCAGAGGTGGCGGCATCAAGCACCTTGGTCGAGTGGGTGGCGTCGCCGGTGGCCGGGATCTCGGTCACGGAGTTCGCCCCGGCGATGAAGACCGAGCGCAGGATGTCGGGACGGTCCAACAGCTCGGCCGTGCGGCCGCTGAAGCGCACCTCGCCCTTTTCCAGGAACACGGCCCGTTCGGCCAGTTCCAGGGCCACGTTGACCGATTGCTCGACCACCACAATGGTGGTGCCGGAGGCGTGGAGGAGCTTCACCACTTCGATGAGCTGGGCCACCACGGTGGGGGCCAGGCCGAGCGAGAGCTCGTCGATCATGAGGACCTTGGGGGTCACCATGAGGGCCATGGCCAGCGAGAGCATCTGCTGCTCGCCGCCGGAGAGGTTGCCGGCCTGCTGGTTGCCGCGGGAGTGGAGGATCGGGAACAGCTCGATGACCCGCTGCTTGGCTTCCTTGGTGGCGGCGGAGTCCTTGCGGACCATCCAGGTGCCGAGTCGGAGGTTCTCGTCGACGGTCAGGGTCGGGAAGATGCCGCGGCCACCGGGCATGAGGGCGAGCCCCATGCGGGCGATGCTCTCGGCCTGATCGCCAGCGATCGACGTCCCGTTGAGTTTGACCGCACCCGATCCCACCTTGACCAGGCCGCTGGCGCCCTTGAGGAGCGTGGACTTGCCGGCGCCGTTGGTGCCGAGGAGGGCGACGATCTCGCCCTCGTGCACATCGAGGTCGACCCCGAACAGGATCTGCACCGGGCCGTAGGAAATCTCCACGCCCTGGCAGGACAGGACGACCGGCGTGGTGGGCGTATTGACCAGCGCCGCAATGGAGGCGTCGCCATTGGTGGATCCATTGTGGGCGGCGACCGCCGGCACCTGCGGCCGTGACGGTGTGGTCGAACTCGGCATGCACCGGTGCGGGGGCGTCGTCGGCCAGCGCGTGCTCCAGCAGTGCCTCTTCGTGCGGCGCGTGTTCTGTCTTGGCCGCCGGAATGTCGATCTTGCGGTCGGCCACCAGGCTGGGCACGTTGATGTTGCGGCGGATGGCGATGCGGCGCAGCAGCATGTCGCGGATGGACTGGACGCCTTGGCCCAGGCCACCGGGCAGGAAGATCAGCACGACCAACAAACCGGCGCCGGTGAAGATCAGCTGGTACTTGGGGAAGCTGTAGCTCAGGACCTCGATGAGTCCGACGCCCATGAGGACACCGGAGATGGAACCGAGTCCACCGATCACGGCCATGGAGAAGACGACCAGGCCGTAGGAGGGGTCGAAGGTGCTCAGGCCGACGGCGCCGAGCAGGGTGGCGTAGAGGCCACCGGCCACCCCGGCCATCACGCCGGCCAAGACGAAGCCACCGAGCTTGATGCGCACAGCCGGCACCGACATGGCCGAAGCGGCCTTCTGGTTGTCGCGCGTGCCCAGCAGTACCCGACCCGAGCGGGCGCGTCGCAGCCCCTGAATGAAGAGGACGGACACGACCAAAATGCCCAGACAGAGGAAGTAGTACGGCTCGTTGCTGGCCAGATTGAAGCGTTGCCACAACACGCCGCGTAGGAAGTTCTGCGGAATCAGGTTGGGGAAGTACGACGGGTTGAGGAAGAACGAGTTGACGGCGACGCCCGAGGGCCAGCGTCACGGCGGCGAGATACGCCCCGGGTATTCGCAGAGCCGGCAGGCCGACAATGACGGCCAGGATTGCCCCGGCCACTCCGGCGGCGGCCAGACAGATGAAGAAGTCGACGTTGTATTTGGCGATCAGGTCCCCGGCCACCACGCCACCGACGCCGGCGAAGGCGAACTGGCCCAGGCTGACGTTGCCCGACCAGCCGGTGAGCACGACCAGCGACAGGGCGATGATCCCGTAGATCAGAGCGGCGGTGTACTCGAGGATGGTGCCCGGTCCGGCCACCAGCGGGATGGCGATGAGTACGCCGCCGACGATGAGGCCCATGGCGGCCCGTCCGGCGATGACTTCGGGCAGCTTGCGCAGGGCCTCGGGGATGGGCTTGAGGATGCCGGTGGCGCTGAAGGTGGCCTCGGCATCGCCGGCTCGGCCGGTCTTCTTCTGGAAGAACAGCAGGCCGAGGATGATGGCCACCAGGTTGACCACGTCGGACATGGCCGTGCCGTACTTGGGCAGGTTGAACTCGAGCAAACCGCTGATGACACCGAGCGCCGTCCCGGCTCCGAAGGCCAGGGGCAGATTCTCCATGCCGGCGATGATGGCGGCGGCCAGGGCCGGCAAAATGAGTTCCGGTCCGGCGGCGGCGGCCACCGGGATGCCCTGCGACGGCGCGGTCAAGATGCCGGTCAAGGCGGCCAGCAATCCGGCGATGACCCAGACCAGGGTGGACAGCCGCTTGACCGGGATGCCGAGAAGACGGGCCCGATCGGAGTTGTCGGCCACCGAGCGCACGGCCGTGCCGGCATCGGTCTTGAGCAGGAACCAGCCCAAGGCGACCAGCACCACCGGGATGGCAATGGCGATCAGGAGGTCGTTGCCGTTGAAGAGCACCGGGAAGATGAAGGTGTGGTGCGACGACAGCGGCGTGGTGACGCCGCCGACGTAGGGCGGACCGTGGAACCACTTGGGCACGAGGAGCTGGATGCCACCGAAGAGCTGGGCCAGACCGATGGTGACCACCATCACGATCAGGCGGGGGGCGTGGAAGAAGCGCCACCGGATGATGACGTCGACCAGCAGTCCAAGGACGACGCCGACCACCAGCGCCACCGCGATGCAGATGAACCAGTTGACGTGCTCGCCCAGGTTCATTTCAACGCCGACGGTGGCCGCCAAGGCGCCCATGGCCCCGTACGAGAAGTTGATGACTCTCGATGCTCGATACGTCAGCACCAGGCCGAGCGCCAGCAGTCCGTTGACGGCCCCGAATTCAGCGCCGTTGAGGATCTGCCCGCGTGGGGCGTCGTGATGGAACAGCACGGGTACCACGAACAACATCACGGCCGCGACGGCGATCGTGAGCAGGGTGCCACGCAGCCGCGGCGACAATCGATCCAGAGGTGAGGGCATCTCCATGAGGAAGGTCGTCCTTCGCTCTACGGGGCGATCGGGAAGTTAGACGGCACCGGGATGGGCGCCGAGGGGAACGAGCCGGTCCGGTACCGAGTGGTGCCGACCACGTAGGCGCCTTGCTTGTCGTTGTAGGCAGAGATCTTGGTTGGGTTCCAGTAGATGATGGCGGCATCTTCCTGGGGGGTGTAGTGCCCGGCCGGGAAGCCCCAGGTCCCATAGAGGGCATTACTGGCCCCGGCTTGGCTGCCGGGATACGCCCTCATGCCGGCCTCGAAGTTCGCCGGCGTCAGATCAGGACCGGCTTCTTGAAGCCCGATCATCATTTCGTACATCTGCTCGTAAATGAGGTCCACCGAGTTGGCCGGTTCGGAGTTGGGATCGATCGACTTGTAGGCGGCATACCCGAAGGTGTCCTGCTTGGGTTCGGTCGGGCCGGCGAAGGTGACCCCGAAGGCGTGTGACCACTCGTTCTGCTGGAAGAGCTGGCCCACGATGTCGGCGTCGGTCAGGGCCACTCCGGCCACCACCCACTCGGGCGTGTACCCCTGCTCCTGGGCCCTGGAGGTGAGGTAGACCGGGAAGACGGGGTCACAGCCGCAGATGATGGTGGTGATGCCGTCGTTCTGGAGCTCACTGACGATGTTGGCCGCCTGGCTGGACAGCGTGCCCAGGTTGAGCTGGTACGAGATGGTCTGGGCAAAGGGGTGGCCGGCCGCCTGGGCCTGGGCCACGGCCCCGGTGACCGAGGACTGATACCAGGGGTTGCTGGGGGCGATGATGGCCACCTTGCGGGTCTGGGTGGCCAGCGCCCCGCCGGCGTACTGGGCATCGCCGGTGGCGAACGACTTCAGGTAGAAGTCGTTGACGGCACTGACCACGTCGTTACCCTCGGTGGCGATGCTCCACATGTAGGGGGCGTACTGGCCCATGAAGCTGGCCGACAGGTAGGGGGCGCCAAAGGAAAGGACGTGCTGGGCGGCCAGCGCGGTGTCGTAGGGCTCGCTGGCTCCATTGAGTTCGGCGAAGGCGTGCTCCGACTGCGAGGCCGTGACGGCATCGGCGTCAGCCTGCTGCTGTCCGGTGCCGAGCAGTTCGTTGGTGATGCTGCCCTGGCCGTTGAAGTACTCGATGTTGAGCTTGCGGCCGTAGAGCTGGAAATGGTTATCGAAGTAGGTGGCGAGGGCATTGATGGTCCGCTCAATGTCGGCCGTGGTGTCCGTGATGTTCGCCCCACCCAGCGAAGCCAAGGTCTGCTGGAAGCTCTCGGAGTCGGCGGTGATGCGGTAGGAGACGTTGATCTGGCTGGCCGTCACGCCCGGGGAAGTGGCGCCGCCGTTGCTGCCCGAGAAGGCCACGCAGGGTGGCGAGTACGGATCGCCGGGGACCTGCTCGGCCTGCGTGCCGCAGCCGCCGGTCTTGCCGAGAGGGGCGCCGGTGGCCGTCTTCGACGAGCCGGCGCTGGTCGAGCCGGTGGCGACCCCACCGGCGGCGGTCGTGCCAGTCGTGCTGCCTGCACCCGGAGCGGTCGTGGCGGTGCTGGTGCCGGCTGGACCGGTACCGGACGTGCCGGTGCTCGATACCGACTGGGTGTCATGAATCACGTTCTGGGTCGGCGCCACCGTCGGCACCAGGACCGCCATGAGGACGAAGGCGATCAGTAGGGCGGCCAGCGGGCCGTAGCCCTTCAGGAGGCGCCGGTTCGAGCGCGCTCCCGACAGTCGCAACTTGCTTGCTGCATTCTGCTCGCTCATCTCACTGCTCCTGTCCGGCCAAGCGCGTCCGACGGCGTTGACGTAAGTAGTCCCAGGCGGCCAAGGCGACCACCACTCCCAGGGCGACCAAGCCGATGGGGAGGGCGGCATTGCGTTTCACACAGCCACCGCCGGCGGGGCCGAGGCTGATGCAGTTGACGGTCTTTTGGGTCGGCCCGAGCGATTGGGCCTTGCCGCCGCTCGAGGTGCCCGTCGTCGGCGTGGTGGTGTTGCCGAGTGTCGGCGGGGTGGTGCCGAGGGAGTCGGGGGTGAAGCCGGAAGCGCCGGTGTCCAGCGTGACGCCGGTGTTGCCGCTGCCGATGGTGGAAGTGCCCAACGGGTTGGTGCCAGCCCCGAACGGGTTGACCGACACGGCGTCCGTGGTGAGGGCGCTGGCGCCACCAAGGTTGATGTTCAGGTTGCCACCGCCAGCCAGCGGGCCGACGGCGATATCGGCCACCGTGATCTCCGAGTCCAGGTTGCAGTCGGCGTTGAGGGCGGCGTTCACGATGGCATCGCGCAGCGTCTGCACCTTGCTCAGGTTGGCGCCGACGACTTCTTGGCCCAGCGTGTTGTTGTCGAGCCCAATGACGAGCGGCGAGATCTGCACCGTGCCGTCGGACAGCGTGGACATTTCCGGCCACTGGATGTTGATGCCAATGGGCGACAGGGCGGTGTTGATGATGCTCAAGATGGAGGACGGGTCGGGGATGCTGAGCGGCACCGACACGCCGGCGATGGTCAGTGAGCCCAGGCTGAAGGTCCCGCTGGCCTTGGTGATGGCACCGGACTCCTCTACGGCCGACCAGTGGAGACCGCCCAAGACGATGGTGTTGTTCTCGATGGAGATACCGGCAATGTCCGAGGTGGCGGTGGACTCACGGGTGTTCCCATTGACGATGCCTGAGCTGGCCGCCGAAGTGGCCCCGGCAATGGAGATGAGCCCGCCCGGCACGGCCAAGGCGGCGGTCGATGTGTTGGAGGAACTCTGCGGCACCAAGCTGGCCGTGGCGTTCTCGACGCCCACCCCGATACCGGTGGCCGTGGTGGCAGCGGTAATGGTGTCCGACACCGTCTGCGTCCCGTTGGTTGATTCGGCCTGGACCGGAGGCGGCACGTCGGCCTTGGGGATGGTGGGTGGTGCGTTGTTACAGCCCTCGGCCTCGAGTGAGGTGCCGATGGCGCCCAGGTCGATGGTCTGAGACAACGCCTGCGACTGAGAGTTCTGGTAGGCCGCGATGGAGGTGGCCAAGGTGATGGCGTAGTTCAAGCCACCGGTGGTCGGTGCGACGGCAATGCCCTGGGCGCTGGCGGTGCCGGTCCCGTTGACAAACGAGGTGTCAGCGCCCGAGGTCGAACCGGCGGAAAGTTGGGTCAGCGAGATGCCCGCCACCACGACCAGGCCGAGCCCGACCCGGATGGCGACCGGCGAATGACGCCGCGCCCACAACGATCCCACTCGGCTCATTGACCCTCCCCTATGCCGCATGCCCTTACCGCTGAAGCGGCAATCGCGTCCCGAGTGTAAAACGCTCGTTTGGGAGATTTCATGCGATATGAGTGTCCCGAGTCAAAACGACGGCATCGACGGCCATGTGCGCCCGCCGAGCTGGTCGCCTGAAACGTCGGTTGATCGTCATATCCCGAACACCCCCCCACAGGATGTACTGCTGTCCGCCCGTCCGAGCGCATGCCCCGACTGATGGCAGACAGTAGCCAACCCTCACGGCTGGTGCGTGTGCACCCGCCTTACGATCTCCATCCATTGCCCCAAACCGGGAACTTGCAACCCCTCGACCTTGGCGCTCTCGTCGGCTCGCCGCAGAAGAACGGCGTCAGCGAAGAGTGGGTCCTGCTCGAAGTCGGCCATTTCCGCCGGTGACATGGCGCCGCCCTGCAACGCCAGTGAGGCGACGCTGTCGGCCGCCAGGGCGGTGGTGTAGGTGCCTTCCTTGGCCACCAGGTAGCGCTTCGCTTCCACATGGAGGGCCACCAGTTGGGCCACTCGCTGACCGAGTGCGTGGCCCACGGCAGCGGCCCCGGCGGCTGGATGGTCGACGTCGCCGACGCCCTCCATCAATTGGCCGAGGTCGTGCACCAGGCCGGCAACCTGGAGCTCGTCGTCGTCGGGGACCCATTGTTGGAGCTGGGCGGCCGTCTGGAGGGCATGGTCCAATTGGGAATGGGCCATCGCTCCCACTCGCTGGCCGGCGGCGTCGCTTATCTCGACCGGCCGATCGGCGCCGATGGTGAGGAGATGCTCAATTTCATCGAGGCTGAGCGGGTGTCGTGCGATGACTCGAAACTAATAGCGATCGATGTAGTGAATTGGGTGTCGATTTCCGGGGTGGCCGAACGTCATCTACCCGTACACCCACCCACACCAAAGGAGTCCCAATGAACTACATGCTGCTGATCGTCGGCTTTTCCGAAGGCGGCCAAGAGAAGCCCACCGGCGGTGGCCAGGGCCACGGTCCAACCATTGAGGAGTTTCAGGCCTACGACAAGGCCCTGAACGATGCCGGCGTCAAGGTCCATGGTTCCGCCCTGGATGACTTTCGATCGGCCACCACGGTCCAGGTCGACGAGCGCCGGCCAACGCATCATCACCAACGGACCTTTCGGCGAGACCGGCGAGTTTGTGGGCGGCTACCTCATCCTCGACCTACCCGACCTCGATGCCGCACTGGACTGGGCCGCCCGCTGCCCGGGCGCCAAGTACGGCCGGGTCGAAGTCCGCCCCCTGGCTTACTTCTAGGTCGACATGGATCCACGACCAGCCGCCGACTCGGTCGAGGCGGTCTTCCGTGAAGACCGTGGTCGGTTGCTGGCCATGTTGGTCACGCGGTTGGGGGACCTCGACCTGGCGGAGGAGGTGGCGTCTGAGGCCATAGCCGCTGCGCTGGTCCGTTGGCCCGAGGACGGCGTTCCGGAGTCACCCTTGGCTTGGTTGCTCACAGTGGCCCGCCGCAAGGCCATCGATCGGATCCGGCGGGATCGGACCTACGCCGAACGCCTGGCGGTACTGCAGGTCGAGGTCGACCGGGCTGGACCTGCGGCGGCGCCGGATTTCGGTCTGGAGAGCCAGGAGTTACTGGTCGACCTGCCCGACGAACGGCTGGCTCTGTTCTTCACCTGCTGCCACCCGGCTCTACCGCCTGAGGTGCACATCCCCTTGGTGTTGCGCTTCCTGTCCGGACTCACGACGCCAGAAGTGGCTCGAGCCTTTCTGGTCCCGGTCCCAACGATGGCCCAGCGGATTGTCCGGGCCAAGGCAAAGATCCGAAGCGCTCGTATCCCCTTCCGGGTTCCCAGGCCTGACGAGTTGGCCGATCGGCTGCCCAGCGTGTTGCTGGCGGTGTACCTGATCTTCACCGAGGGCTACCACGCCACCTCGGGGGTCGAGGTAACCCGGGACTCCCTCACCGGGGAAGCCATCCGGCTCGGTCGGATACTGCACCGGCTGCTGCCGGATGAGCAGGAAGTCAGTGGACTGCTGGCGCTGATGCTGCTCATTGACGCCCGGCGGCCGGCCCGGATCGACTCGACTGGTTGCCCGATCTCCTTGGAGGACCAGGACCGCTCATTGTGGGATGCCGACGCCATTGTCGAGGGTCAGCGCTTGGTGCTTCGTGCACTGACTGGTCCGGTGGCCGGTCCCTACGGTATTCAGGCCGCCATCGCCGCCCTGCACGATGAGGCCGTCGATATGGCCAGCACTGACTGGCCCCAGATCGTGTCGCTGTATGACCTGCTGCTCACGCTGACTGAGTCGCCCTTGGTGGCGCTGAACCGGGCGGTAGCCGTGGCCATGCGCGATGGCCCGGCGGTGGGTCTCGAACTCATTGAGCAGATCGAAGCGGCCGATGACCTGCCGGACTACCACCTGTTGCCGGCCGCTCGAGCCGACCTCCTACACCGACTTGGGCGCCACGATGAAGCGGTGACGGCCTACGCCGAGGCGTTGGTGCTGGCCGGCAACGAACCTGACCGGATGTACTTCGCCCGGCGCATGGCGGAGATCGCCGATGCTCCATCACGCTCGGGCCATCTTCCGCGAAGGGCTGCAGATTAACGACGCCCCGTTTTGCCGTAATACTGAATTACGGCTTCACAGCTATACTGACCCCATGAAGAAAGAATCCACCTTCGTTGCGGTCCAATCCCGCGGGGTCATTGCGATTCCGCCGGCTATTCGGCGCCACTTCGGATTGGATCAACCCGGAGCGCAGGTCGAGGTGGTTGAACGTGATGGCGAAATAGTCCTACGACCACATATCCCAGTCCCATCGGATCAGGCCTGGTTTTGGACCGACCGGTGGCAACGGATGGAGCGCGCAGCTGATGACGACATCGGCGAGGGGAAGGTCGAATCCTTCGATGACGTCGACGACTTTTTGGCTGACTTGGACGCATGAGGTTTGAACGGACCGAACTCTTTAAGTCCGACTACAAACGCTTGTCCGCCGCCAACCGAGAGCTCTTTCGCCAAGCTGCTCGTGAATTCAATGCGGCGTGCGACCTCTTTGTCGCTACCAAGGAAGCCATTTCGTGGCCAGCAAGACTTCGGGTGAAATCGGTTGTCAACGCACAAGGCATCTTCGAGATGACATGGAGTTTCAGTGGTCCCGACGGCCGAGCCACATGGGAATGGACAACGGTCATCGCCGCGAACGGGCAAGAGCAACCAGCGGTTCGATGGCGTCGCCTAGGGGATCACAAGATCTTTCGCAATCCCTAATGGTTCATCGATGTTTTTGCGAACTTGACCTGTCGATAGGTTGACGAGATGCCGCGTGTCCCTCACTTTCTGGCCGAGCCGATTCCCCAGCTGCCGGCACCAGCGCCGGGCTCGGTCCGCCGGACCAGTCACGTCGACATGATCACGCACGACAACGGCCTGCTCGAACTGAGTGGGGTGGCTCACCAGGGTGAGGTCACCGCCACCTGCCGGGCCATCGTGGGCCCGTCCCGTGAACTGTTGTCTCTGGAACTCTCGCCCGCGCTCGATGCCAGTGGAGAGCTGCTCGGTCTGGCCGTCGCCCGGGGCTTTCGGGGGGTGGTCGATCTGATCTGCCCGCCGGGGACGCTGACGCACCTCTTGCTTTCGGAGCTGCCAGTGGCTGCGCTGCTCTCCGGCTACGGGATGCTCTACACGGGCTTGATGCCTTCACCCTTGTCGGATGCCTACATAGAACATCTGCCGGTCGACATCTGCTCCGGGTGGGACGGTTCGGCCTCCTTCATGGTCCAGATCCGGCGGGACCATGAGATGCCGACGCCCGACGGGCCGGTGGCACCGGCGGACGGTGACGGGTGGCATGCCATGCCGGCGCTGGTAGCGGGCTCAATGCGACGGCAGCGGTTACTGGACCGGACCGGCTCGAAGCGTCTGGGCCATGTTCCGGGACACGTACGCCCGACCCGATGGCGTCGTGATTGTGCTGCACGAATACACGGTGGAGGCGACCATCGGCGAGGGGGATGTCATTGCCGGCTGCGTGGCCACACCACGGGTACTCCCCTGGGCTGAATGTCCTTTGGCCAAGGACAGTGCCGGACGGTTGGTGGGTCAGCCGGTATCGAGCCTGCGGTCGTTAGTGAAGGACGAGTTCGTCGGCACCAGCACCTGCACCCATCTCAATGACCTGTTGTCATCCCTCTCCCAGGCGGACCAGCTCGCCTGAATGCCCAGACCTCAGACCACCTCAATGGGGCAGTTGGTTCTGGGCGCCGAGGCAATACGCGCGATCAGTCGTCAGAAGGCTCGCGCCCAGCGACTCGGCCAA
The DNA here is from genome assembly GCA_963730785.1 of uncultured Acidimicrobiaceae bacterium. Lineage (GTDB taxonomy): Bacteria > Actinomycetota > Acidimicrobiia > Acidimicrobiales > RAAP-2 > Bog-473. The sequence continues at coordinate 189,112 of CAVSTF010000002.1, read as the reverse complement.
CGCTATGTACGTGGCGTCATAAGCGCTCAGGTTGTGTCGCAGCTCCCAGATCCGAGATCGACCATTCACCGCCGGGAACCGCACCAGCTCAAGCTGTTCAAAGAGCTCAAGCGCTTTACTCCCCTGTTGCGCTGTCAGTTCTCCTCGCGTCACCAGGGCCCGCAGGGCTGACAGGACCTCAGTGTCGGCCAGGTGCGGTATGGCGAGCTCTTCGTCACCGAGCACGTTCGGGTCGAGATCCGAGGCGATGAGCTCCACGAGTACTCCGGCATCGATGACCTTCAAGTCGAGCGCTCCGAGTGCAGCGCACTCAAGGTGGCTGCTCGAGACACCCTGCCCTTCACCTGACGCTGGCCGTGCAGTATCGCCTGTTTGTTGTGGGCCACCACCGCCCTACGTCTCGCGGCCTGGTCCAGTTCCCTGAGCACATAGCGATTCAGTGACAGTCCCTCTGCCGCGGCCGCCTCGCTCAGCGCAGCGTGGGTGTCGTCCGGAACGTCTCGGATTTGAATCACCCGTGACATGGCACCAGTCTACAGACGATGGGTGCACATTGCACCCATCCAACCGACCGGTGGTAACCGAAGCGAGATTCGGCGACCCCTCCCCGAGCCGAGTCGCCTCCCGGCGGGCGTAACCAGTAGTTTCGGGCCAGATCGAGAAGGAGCACCATGACTGACACCGCCACGTCCATCCAAGATGCCAGCAGTGACGAGATCCTGAGTGAGGTCCGCGCCTGGTTGACCAAGAGCTGGGACCCCGACCTGACGGTCGCCCAATGGTGGGAGCGCATGGGCCTCGAGGGCTGGTCCGCCCCGGGCCTGCCCACCAATGCCTACGGCAAGGGCATTTCCCGCTCCGACGCCGTGGCCGTGGCCAACGAGATCGGCAGCTTCGGCGCCCTCGGCGCCCCCGCTGGGCTGGGACTGCTGCTCGCCGCACCGACCATCGCCACCCATGGCACCCAGGAGCAGATCGACGTCTTCGTGCGCGACATCGTCACCGGCCAAAAGGCCTGGTGCCAGTTGTTCAGTGAGCCCCAGGCCGGTTCCGACCTGGCCGGCCTCCAGACCAAGGCCCTCAAGGACGGTGATGAGTGGATCGTCAACGGCCAGAAGGTATGGACCTCCGGTGGCCAGTACTCCGACATGGCCATGCTCATCGCCCGCACCGATCCCGAGGTACCCAAGCACCAGGGCATCTCGTATTTCGCCTTCGACATGCACCAGCCCGGCGTCGACGTCCGGCCCCTGAAGGAAATGACGGGTCACGCCCTCTTCAATGAGGTCTTCCTGACCGACGCCCGGGTGCCCGACTGGAACCTGATCGGTGGTCTCAATAATGGATGGGCCGCCGCCAACACCACCCTGATGAACGAGCGGGCCGGCCTCGGCTCCGGCGGTGGCAACTCCGCCGGTGGTGGCCTGGCCCAGCCCGGCACCGTCCTCGGCTTCCTGGACCGTCGAGTCGGTGACCTGATCGCCCCCAAGAAGGAGAAGTCCAAGGGCGGCGGGCAGACCGGCGGCGTCTTCGGGGCCATGCGCAGCGGTGCCGGCATGCTCATTGCGCTGGCCCAGTCCAAGGGCGTCAGCAAGGACGCCGGCATCCGCCAGGACCTGGCCCGGCTGCACACACTGGGCGAGCTCGGCCGCTACAACGGCCTGCGGGTCAAGGCGGCCAAGGAGCAGGGCAAAGAAATCCCCGGCATGCCCAACATCTCCAAGCTCTCCATGAGCCATGATCGTGCGCCTGACCCGGGACCTCGGCCTGCGCATTTCCGGTCCGTCGGGGATGCTCCACGCCTACGACGCCGACGACAAGGCTGCCCTGGTGCATGCCACGGGCGATCCCTTCGCCGGCGGCGTGACCGAAATGGCGCTGTTCGCCCAGGCTCCCCCCATTTACGGCGGAACCGACCAGGTGCAGCGCAACATCATTGGCGAGCGCGTGCTCGGCCTACCCGAAGGAGCCCAACAACGACCGGGTGACCCCGTTCTCCGCACTGCCGAAGAACGCCTAGTCAACCGGTCGGGTCGCTGACAGCGGGGGAAGGCTGACTCATGGCCGGGGGGCGAATCGATAGGACATTGCGCGGCGCGGCCGCCATCGTGGGCGTGGCGGATGACGTCTCCCCCACCGGTGAGCTGACCCGCACCGGCCGCGAACTCGAGGTGGCCATGATTTTGGCCGCGCTCGAGGACGCCGGCCTGTCGCTCGAGCGACGTCGACGGCGTCTGCCATGCCGAGTCGTCCATGGCGCTGGCCGAGTACCTCAACATCCACCCGACCTATACCGACTCCACCATGACGGGTGGCTCCAGCTTCGAGGTCCACCTCGAGCACGCGGCGGCCGCCATCGCCGCCGGCCTGTGCGAGGTCGTGGTCAGCGTCTACGCCGCCACGCCACGCAGCGATCGGATCCAGAAGCGTCGGGTCGAGCGCCGCAGTCCTTGGGCGGACCGAACCCGATGCTCGAATGGGAGTTTCCCTACGCCCTGCGCATGCCGATGGGCCCCTACGCCTTGGCCGCCAGCCGGCACATGCACGAGTTCGGCACCACATCCGAGCAGCTGGCCCAGATTGCGGTGTCGACCCGGGAGTGGGCCTCGCTCAATCCCCGGGCCCGCTACCAGTCGCCCTTGACCATCGATGAAGTGTTGTCCTCGCCCATGCAGACCAGCCCGCTCCACTTGCTGGACTGCTGCCTGGTCACCGATGGTGCCGGCGCCTTCGTGATGACGTCGGCCGAAAAGGCCCGCTCATTGCGCAAGCCACCGATCTTCGTCCTGGGCGCCGCCACCTGCCACGACCACTTGATGATCACCCAGATGCCCGACCTGACCACCACGCCGGGTGCGGTCTCGGGCCCACGGGCCTTCGCCCAGGCGGGCATCACGCCGGCTGACGTCGACGTCCTGATGGGCTACGACAGCTTCACCATCACGGCCCTGTTGCATCTCGAAGACCTGGGCTTCTGCGCCAAGGGTGAAGGTGGCCCCTTCGCCGCCGACGGCAAACTCGGCCCCGGTGGGTCGCTGCCCATGAACACCAACGGGGGCGGGCTCTCCTATACCCACCCCGGCATGTACGGCATGTTCCTCATTGTCGAGGCCGTGCGCCAGTTGCGCGGTGAAGCCGAGGCTCGTCAGGTGCCGGGCGCCGAAGTCGCGGTGGCCCACGGCTCGGGCATGGTGTTGTCCTGCATGTCGACCGCCGTGCTGGGTACCGAGGCGGCGCTGTGACCGACGCCGGGGTGCCGCCGACGCCGACCCGCTTGGAGCCTCGGGTGGGGGCCGAGAGTGGCCCGTTCTGGGAGGCCACCCGCGAGGGTCGATTGCTGGTGCAATGGTGCACGGCCTGCGACAAGGGCGTCTTCTATCCCCGCTCGTTCTGCCCCTACTGCGGCGGCGCGCCCGAGGGCGACGGCGGTCCGCTCACGTGGAAGGAAGCATCGGGACAGGCCACCGTTCATGCCTTCACGGTGGAGCACAAGCCGTCGGCCATGGGCGCCACCTTCTCCAACGGCGAGCCCTACGTGGTGGCGCTGGTCGACTTGAACGAGGGCGTGCGGATGCTGACCAACGTGGTCGGCTGCCCGCCCGATGACGTGACGATCGGTATGGCAGTGTCCGTGACGTGGGAACCGCTGACCGATGGCCGGCAACTCCCGCTCTTCAGGCCGGCCTCGGAGTAGGGATCGGAACGGGGGCAATCACATGCGCATCGGGGGGATGACATGACGAGTACTGATGTGACGGGCGCCGGGCGTTACCTGGAAATCGACAAGGCCCAAGCCAACGCCGAAGGCATGCTCATCGCCTGGTGGGCCGCCCGAGGGCCGGATCGCATGGCCCTCTATTCCAACTACGGCGATCGCAACTTCGAAGAGCTCAACACCAACATCAACCGCTTGGTGCGCGCCTTGCGGGCTCGAGGCCTCACCGCCGGCGACAGCGTGGCCATCATGTGCACCAACCGGCCCGAGTTCCTTGAGGTGCTGTGGGCGGCCCAGCGGGGTGGCTTCCGGCTCACGCCCCTCAACTGGCACCTGACCGGTGAGGAAGCGGCGTACATCGTGGAGAACTGCGAGGCCAAGGCGTTCGTCGTCTCGGCCGACGTCGGGATCGACACCGTCAAGGACGCGGCCAAGGGCGGCGGCGACCGACTGGTCAAGCTGACCATCGGCGGCTACATCCCCGGCTTCGAAATGTTCAACGACGTGGTGGCGGCCGAGGACGGCAGCAACATTGACGATCCGATCGCCGGCACCCAAATGCTCTACACGTCGGGCACGACCGGACGCCCCAAGGGCGTCTATCGCAAGGACGCCGCCCCCTCCGCCTTGGCCGCCATCAACTTCTGCGGCTACGACGAAGATTGGGAACACAGCGTCGATGCCCACCTGAGCACCGGACCGCTCTACCACGCCGCCCCGCTCGCCTTCTCCATTGCGGTGCCGTTGCTCTACGGCGTGCCCATCGTGATCATGGATCAGTGGGACCCGGCCGAGACGCTTCGTCTGATCGAACTGCACGGCATCACCCACACCCACATGGTGCCGACCATGTTCCACCGCATGCTGGCCCTGCCCGAGGACGTGCGGAACAAGTACGACCTCTCCTCCCTGCGCTTCGTGATCCACGGCGCCGCCCCGTGCCCGGTCACGGTCAAGCAGAAGCTCATCGAATGGCTGGGCCCGATTGTCGTCGAGTACTACGCCGCCACCGAAGGCTTGGGCACCCTGGTCGATTCGAAGACCTGGCTGGCCCACCCGGGGACGGTCGGCCGCCCGATGATCCCCGAGCTGGTCAAGGTGGCTGATGACGATGGCAACCCGGTCGCCCCCGGCGAGATTGGTCTGGTGTGGCTCCGGGCCGCCGCCGCCGGCAAGTTCGACTACTACGGCGACGCTGAGAAGACCGCCAACGCCTTCCGGGGCGAGTACTTCACCCTGGGCGACATGGGGTACATGGACGACGAGGGGTTCCTGTTCCTGACCGACCGCACGGCCAACCTCATCATTTCGGGTGGGGTCAACATCTACCCGGCCGAAGTGGACGCCATCCTGCTGCAACACCCGGCCGTGGGCGATGTGGCCACCATCGGCGTGCCCGACGAGGAGTGGGGCGAGGCGGTCAAGGCCGTGGTGCAGCTGGCCGAAGGGGTGGCAGCGAGCGATGCGCTCGCCACCGAGCTGATCGAGTACTGCCGGGCCCACCTGGCCCATTTCAAGTGCCCGCGGACGGTCGACTTCACCGACCAGCTGCCGCGCGAGGATACGGGCAAGATCTTTAAGCGGAAGTTGCGAGACCAGTATCGAGCAGCAGCCGGGACCGGGGTGGGCTGAATCGGCCTGCATCGGCCAAAGTGTCAGACGTTCTAGATGTAACCAACCAATGAATTGAGGAGAGCAGCGTGGGTATTTGTGACGGACGTGTCGTCGTCATCAGTGGAGCGGGTCGGGGTATCGGGCGCGAGCATGCGCTGGAGTTCGCCAGCCAGGGCGCCAAAATCGTGGTCAACGACCTGGGGGCCGAAATCGACGGCTCGGGCAGCTCGTCCGGTCCGGCCGGCGAAGTGGTCGACGAAATTCGCGCCATGGGCGGCGAGGCCGTGGCCAACGGGGACGACGTCTCGGACTGGGAGGGTGCCGGTCGCATGATCCAGACCGCCATCGATACCTTCGGCGGGCTCGATGTGCTGGTCAACAACGCCGGCATCCTGCGCGACCGCATGCTGGTCAACATGACCATCGACGAGTGGGATGCCGTGACCCGGGTCCACCTGCGGGGCACCTTCGCCCCCACCCGGCACGCCGTCGAGTACTGGCGTAACCGTTCCAAGGCCGGCGAGACCAACGACGCCCGGGTCATCAACACCACCTCGCCCTCGGGCATTTACGGCAACGTGGGCCAGACCAACTACGGCGCCGCCAAGGCCGGCATTGCCTCGTTCACGATCATTGCGGCCATGGAACTGGGTCGTTACGGCGTGACGGTCAACGCCATCGCCCCGGCGGCCTTGACCCGCATGACCGAGAACCTCGGTGGCGGTTTCGAAGCGGCCGAGAAGAAGCCCGAAGAGTTCGACCCGTTGTCGCCCGGCAACATCGCGCCCCTGGTCGTGTGGCTGGGCAGCCCGGAGTCGGCCGCCATTACGGGCCGGGTCTTCAATGTGCAGGGTGACCACATCAGCGTGGCCGAGGGCTGGGTGGCCGGTCCGGGCGCCAGCAAGGGTGACCGTTGGGACCCGGCCGAACTCGGTGGCGTGGTTCCCGGTTTGGTCGAGAAGGCAGCGGCGAACGCCAACATGGGTGGCAGAAGGAGCTGATGGTATGGGTGACGAGCTGACAATGACTGAGTCGAGCGTGGCCGAGCCGAGCCACTCCGAGAAGCTCGAGTCGATCGAGATCATCAAGGACAACGCCGACCGCCTCTTCCTGTGGGAGTACGGACGGGATCGTGGTCAGCTCGTCACCCTTTACAACAAGGCGATGGGATCGCAGTGGAACAGCGTGACCGACCTGGACTGGTCGATCGACGTGGATCCCGAGAAGCTGGTGGCTGAGCAGGAGAGCCCAGTGTTGGAACTGGCTCACCTGGTCGGGGCCATGCCGGGATCACCGCTGGCCAAGTGGTCGGAGAAGGAGTACTCGCAGCTCGGCATCGAGTTCTTCAAGGCCAACCTCAGCCAGTTCATGCACGGCGAGCAGGGCGCCATGATGACGGCGGCCAAGATCGTCGAGACGGTGCCGTGGATCGACGCCAAGTACTACGCCTCCACCCAGACCATGGACGAGGCCCGTCACACCGAAGTGTTCGCCAAGTACCTGTCGCTGAAGTTGGGTGAGGCCTACCCGATGTCGCCCTTCCTGAAGGCACAGATTTGGGCCCTGCTGGAGGACTCACGGTGGGACATCGCCTACCTGGGCATGCAGATCGTCATTGAGTCACTGGCCCTGGCCGCCTTCGGCAACATGCTGCGCTCGACCAACGAGCCGTTGCTGAAGAAGCTGCTCAGGTATGTCATGTCCGACGAGGCCCGTCACGTGGCCTTCGGCGTCTTGACCCTGTCGGAGTACTACGCCGACATGTCATCGGCCGAGCTCAAGGAACGTCAGGACTTCATGCTCGATGCCACCTTGAACTCCCGGTCGCGGGCCGGCACGCCGGAGGTGTGGGAGCGGATGGGCGTGGACGAGCAGGAAGTGTTGCCGTTCATCATTCAGGCGGCGATGGAGTCGAAGATCAACCCGATCGGTGGGTTCGCCCGGGGCTTCTTCGCCAAGCTGGTGCCGAACACGCGCAAGCTCGGGCTGCTCGATGCCAACGATGGCTACCTGCGGAACAAGTGGGCTGAGTTCGGCCTCATGGAGTTCGAGTTCGCCGATGACACCGGTTCGGACTACGAGACCTACGACGCGGTGGCCGAAGATCGGTTGGCGGCGGCTGGGGCTCGAGTCGGCGGAGTAACTGAGGGCGCATCGTCACCGTGCCCAAAATCAAAGCCAACGTCATCCGTGAAATTCGGAAGGTGTGTCTGGACCTGCCGGAAGTGGAGGAACGGCCCTTCGGTGGGCACTCCTCCCCCGCTTTCCGGGTGCGGGACAAGATCTTCGTGATGACGTCCGAAGACGGCACCTCGCATGACCATGAAGGCGCCCAAGGGCGTGCAGGGCATTCTGATCGGATCCGACCCCGAGCGGTTCTTCTTTCCCAAGTACGTCGGACCCAAGGGATGGGTCGGCGTCAGGCTGGACCTGCCCGCCGAGCCGGACTGGGACGAGCTGGGCGAGATGATGATGGAGAGCTACTGCCTCACCGCTCCGAAGACATTGGTGAAGCAGGTGATGTTGGCCATGGAGGCCGATGACACCGCTGACGTCGAGGGCAGTTAGTTCTCAGCAGATCAGCTCGGTTTCATTAGGGAGCGCTTCGGCGAGCCCTCCATCAAGTGTGGCGAGGCGACACCCTTGGCTGGTGGCTAGGGCGGCAAGGTACGCGTCGGTGACCTGCCGATGGCCTCTGACATGCCCAAGGCCCACCGTCGCATAAGAGATCTCATCGGACCAAAAGACACACCTGGGCGAGTCGTACAGCCCGGACAGAATTCCCACTGCCATGTCTGGGCTTTCGCCGGAGCGCACAAGGAACCGGACAAGGGCACCCTCGACAACGGGGCACAGGGCGACCCCGTCGACGCTGGCCGCCCAGCTCGCCACGGTGTCGTGGTGGACATGATCGGACACCACGAGGGCGATCAACGCATTGGCATCGAGCAAATGGGTGGTGTTCATTCGTCATCCAAGGCGGCGGCGACGTCCTCTGACGTGATCCTCCGCCCCAGGGTGATGACAGGGAATCCGCTCTTCCCATCGGTTTTGATCTCCAATGGCTCACCGAGCGTTGCCAGCCCGCGCACCGCCAGGTCCGCCACTACCGCTGAAAGTGACTGATGACGCTCACGAGCAATCTCTTGGGCCCGCCGATGAACGGCTGATGGCAGATCGACGGTGGTTCTCATGTCTGCATCATATCTGCATCACTAGTGATGCAGGAGCCCGGCTCACCCTTTCGAGCTACGTTCGCTCACCGATTGGTGTGGTGGGCGAGCGAGGATCAGTTGCACTACATCGAGGTAGCCGCTCAGAAATCCGGCCTCGCTGTAGGCCAGGTAGAACGTCCACATTCTCCGGAATGTCTCGTCGAAGCCCAGGCGATCCACCTGGTCGGCTGCCTCGGCGAATTGCCTTTGCCAATAGGCCAAGGTCGTGGCGTAATCCGGTCCGAAGGACAGTCGATCGACCACCGCCAGCGAGGTATGACCGGCGATCGATTCCGACATCGCCCGTTCAGACGGGATCAGTCCACCCGGAAAGATGTATTTGTGGATCCACGTCCACGATGACTTGGTGGCCAGCAGTCGCTCGTGCGCCATGGTGATGGCCTGGAGACCGACCCTGCCTCCCGGGGCCAAGCAACGATCCAACGTGCGGAAGTAGGTCGGCCACCATCGCTCCCCCACTGCCTCGATCATCTCAACGCTGATGATGGCGTCGTAGGTTCCGTCGGCATCTCGGTAGTCCTGCACCCGAATATCTACCAAGTGGCCGAGACCGTGGCGGGCTACCTTCTCGCGGGCCAGCTCCGCCTGCTCATTGGAAAGGGTCAGGCTGGTGACACGAGCCCCTCTTTGAGCAGCCCGTACCGCCAGTTCGCCCCAACCCGTGCCGATTTCGAGCAACCGAGTGCCCGGCCGGACGTCGGTGGCATTGAGCAGGCGCTCAATTTTGTGGGCTTGAGCTTGAGCCAATGACCGGTGTTCATCGGTAAAGAGAGCAGCGGAATAGCTCATCGACTCATCCAAGAAGGTGGCAAACAATTCATTCGAAAGGTCATAGTGCCGGGCGATATTGCGGGCCGACCCTGATCGGTCGTTGTCCTCGATGGCCGGCTGACGAGCCTCGAAGAACCGCCGGATGATCTGCAACGGACGCGGGACGAGGGAGTCGGCTCGCCGAGCCATTGCTTCGAGTACCTCAACCAGGTCGTCGGAGTCCCACTCGTGGGCCATGTACGACTCGCCAAATCCGATCTTGCCGCTTTCTCCCAATCGGGTGAAGAACGCAGCCTGATCAATGATCTTCATGACTGGGCCGTCGGATGGGCCTAAGGATTTGCCGTCGGGGAACTCAATCCGAATACCGGTTTGGGCGGCCACTCGGCGAAGGAATACCTGGGCGAGCGCGGAGCGAGTACCGGGCTGCTTTGGGTGCAACCAGGTCCGGCCAGCGCTCGAAGTCGATCCCGATTGGCTGCCACGCGATCGGTCACGGTGCCTCATTGTGATTGCACCTCCAGACCGCGCACCCACAGTCGAACCGCCTGCCAACGGATCAAGAGGGCGACGCGAAGCGCCGGCTTGGTAAGGGAACTGCGCAGAACATTGACCAAACTCGGGGTGCTTCGTTGACCCTGGAGCGTGGCCACAAAGGGCGCATCGTCGTCGGGATGCAGGGTCACCGTGACCGAGACCGTCGCCCCGGGTTCACTCACTCGAATGTCGTAGAAGCCGTCCACGGCATAGAACGGCGACACGTACAAGGCTTTGTCCACTTTGGATCGCCCTTTCTCGTCGGGTCGCAGCACGTAGGCATGTCGACCGCCATAGGTGTTGTGCACTTCAACGACCACTGCTACTGCCGCCGTACCGGCGTCGTAACACCAGAAGACGCTGATCGGATTGAAGACGTAACCCAGTGTTCGAGCCATCGCCAGCATGAGGATGCGCTCGGCGTCAATGCCGTGTTCGGTCAAGAGCGCTCGAATATCGGAATGATCGGAGGAGTCCACTCGAGCGAGATGCCCCTTTAACCCAATGGGCTGAGGCAACTGGTCGTAGTCCACCAACCAGTAGCTGGCGTCATAGCGGAATTGATTGGCGATCGGACTGCGACGCGTATGCGTCACTTGAGCCGCGTACAGCGCCGGCACCGTGATGTCCGCCACGTTGGACCAGTTGGTTGCATTTTCGTTTTCGTTTTCGGTGGAGACCACGGGCGTCACCACGGCACACCGAGTGCGTCCGCCGCCGCGATCCCGGAACGGCATCCATCTTCGTGGAAGCCCCACCCGTGATAGGCCCCAGCAAAGGCCAGCCTGGCGCCGTTGAGTTCGGGAAGCAGCGCTTGGGCCTTCAGCGAGGCCACCGTGTAGATCGGATGTTCATAGGTCATGCGGTCCAGCACCTGGTCGGCGTCAATCCGATCGGTGGCGTTGAGGGTGACAAGGTGTCGTCGCTTTGATGGCACGCCCTGAAGGCGGTTCATGTCATAGGAAACCAACACGTGGTCGCTGGACCCGGCACAGGACGGCATGAGGAAGTTCCAGGCGGCCTGCGCTCGGGGCGCCGCTGGCAGCAGGCTCGTATCGGTGTGCAGCCAGGTCTCATTGCGTGAATAGCCGAAAGCGCCCAAAGCGGAACGCTGCTGCGGGGTGGGGTGGGCCAGAAGGCCTAGTGCCGTATCGGCATGGGTGGCCAGCACCACCCGATCGAAATGGCACGCCCTGGTCATCGTCCGTCCTGACTTCCAATCCGCCTTCTCGCTCAATGACCGATCGCACTGGCGTTGAAGTGGCCACGGTGCTCAGGCCCTTGACCACCTGATCGACATAGGTGCGAGAACCACCAACCACGGTTCTCCAGGCGGGCGACCCAGCCACCGACAACATCCCGTGGTTCTCGAGAAACGTGAAGAGATAGCGGGCGGGGTACTCAAGCGCCAGGCCCGGGGCTACCGACCAGACGCACGACACGATCGGCGTGACGAAGTGGGAAACAAAGTACGGCGAATAGCCGCCACGAGAGAGGAATTCGCCGAGTGAGGTCTCCTCATCGCCCTCGGCGATGGTGCGGCGAGCTTGTCGGTGGAACCGGTGCACTTGCGTCAGCAGTCGGAGAAAGGCTGGCCTGGCCAGAGATTTAGGTTGGGCAAACACGCCCCCGAAGCCATTCGCCCCGGCGTACTCCAGTCCACACCCTTCGCAGTGGATCGACATGCTCATTTCGGTCGGACGTGTCTGCCACGCCCAATTCGGAGAAGAGGCGACACAACAACGGATACGTCCGCTGGTTGTGCACGATGAACCCGGTGTCAATGGGCTGGCTCCCAGCGTCGGGAGTGACCACGTCGTGGGTGTGCGTATGGCCCCCAAGACGATCGGCTGACTCGTACAGGGTGACGTCGTAGCGCTGCTGCAGTACGTATGCCGCGGTCAGGCCCGAGATGCCCGACCCGATCACCGCAGCCCTCTCTCGCCCTCGCTGCGCCACTGTCCACTCCTCTTTCGGGGCACGTATCTGTGCCGGAAACGACCTTGGCGGATGACTTTAGTGCTAAAAAGGAACATGCCCAACGCGCCGAAGACGATCACCCTTCAGGAGGCGGCGCTCCAACTCGGATTGCACTACATGACCGTGTATCGCTATGTGCGCACCGGCAAACTCCCGGCCACCCAGGACGGAATGGTGTGGCGGGTACAAGTCGCCGACGTGAATGCGCTGCAGAAGGTGCAAAAGAAGGGACGAACGGCCGCACCGTCACGGGTGCGACCCGATGCCGTGGGCGGCACGCTGAAGGCGCTGGAGGCGCGCCTGTTGGCCGGTGACAGTGCTGGCGCGTGGTGGCTCATTGAAGGACGCCTCGGTGGAGGCCTCGATCCGACCGGCGTGTTGACCACTCTGCTTTCTCCAGCGCTCCGCTCCATTGGGGATCGATGGGCGTCGGGCGAGTTGGGGGTGGACGAAGAGCACCGCGCCACGGCCGTGGCGCAACGGATCATCGGTCGCCTAGGACTTCAGTTCGGGCGTCCAGGTCGGAGCCGCGGCACCGTGGTCCTGGCTGCCCCCGCGGGGGACCTCCACATACTGCCGGTCGCCATGGTGGCCGACCTTTTGCGTTGGCGTGGCTTTGATGTTGTTGAACTGGGGGCCAACACGCCGGCCAGGGCCTTGGCCCATGCCGTCGAGCAGGTCGACCGACTGGTCGCGGTGGGCATTGCCGCCACCACCGAGGGACAAGACGACACGATCCGAGCGTCAGTGGACGCAGTGCGGGCCGACACTCCGAGCATCACCATCTTTCTCGGCGGAAACGCCATTCGCTCCGCTGCTCACGCTCGCAAACTGGGAGCCGACATTTGGACCGGGACAGACGGATCGACCGTCGTCGACATTGTCGAGGCTCAAGCCTTGGCGGGAGCTCCCGGTCATGGCTAGTGGACGGAAGACAAACATTCCGGATCGGGTGGTCGATGCCGTCGACGGGCTGCTTGAACTTTCCGTCGTGGGCAGCTTCTCCCGGGTTGGGTACCTCGTTCGTCGATCGCTCGAAGGGTGGGTCGACCCGGACCGGCTAGATGACAAGACCATGATCGTGACCGGCGCATCATCGGGCATCGGCAAGGCAGTGGCCATCAAGCTGGCCGCCCTGGGCGCCAACGTCTGGCTCATCGGGCGCGACCCTGAACGTCTGGAGTCGGCGGCCCAGGAGGCTAAAGACGCGGCAGGTGGCGGCCAGGTCCACACGGCCCAAGTCGATCTAAATGATGCTGAGGCGGTCTCGTCATTTGTCGATCGAGTGATGTCGACGAGCCCAGAGCTCCATGCCCTCGTGCACAATGCAGGCGCCCTCTTTCCCGACTTCGGCCTCGTCGTCGATAGCGGACACCCACCCACCGAACAGACAATGGCGACCCACGTGCTCGCACCCTTCCGTCTGAGTTGGTTGTTGGCGCCGATGTTGGTGCGATCAGCGCAGTCGGTCATTGTCACCGTGACCTCGGGGGGCATGTACACCCAGGGGTTCGACGCAGCACACATTGACGTCAGACAAGATCACTACCGCGGGGCGGTGGCCTACGGGAGGGCCAAGCGGACGCAGGTCGTCTTGTCGCATGAATGGGCTCGCCGCTGGGGCGAGCAAGGCGTGGCGAGCTACGCCGTCCATCCGGGTTGGGTCGATACACCTGGCTTGGCCAGCGGATTGCCGACGTTCGCCAAGCTCGGCCCACTCCTGCGGTCGCCGGAGCAAGGGGCCGACACGGTGATGTGGCTGGCAGCGGACGAACCCCGTCGGGCGGACCCGGCGACACCCCTCAGTGGGTTGTGGCACGACCGACGTCGCCGTGGCGAGTACTACCTGCCGACCACTCGGCGCACGGCGACTCAGGACAAGGCGGACGGCCGCGCCCTGTGGGATTGGTGTGTCGAGCGGACTGGATACGGGCATAGGCCCATCGGAGGTGGGACGCAATGAAGATCGCCGTCGCTGGAGCTTCAGGATTCATTGGCACGGCATTGACCAGCAACCTGGTCGACCAAGGACACGACGTCACCGCGCTCACCCGTCGACCTGATGAGTACCAGGGAGCGGGAACGGCCATGTATGCCGACATCAATGATGCCGAGAGCCTCATGCCGGCCCTGGCCGATCACGATGTGGCGTACTACCTGGTCCATTCGCTGGCCGGCACCGATTTCGCCGAGAAGGATCGTGCTGGCGCGCATGCCTTCGTCCAGGCGGCGCAGAAAGCTCGCCTCAAGCAGGTCATCTACCTGGGCGGTTTGGGCGACGACCGCGACGAGCTATCCGACCACTTGCGCAGTCGCCGAGAGGTCGAACACATATTGCTGGATTCGGTGCCCACCACCGCACTGCGGGCCGGGATCGTGATTGGCGACGGCAGCATCAGCTGGGAAATTCTCCGGCAACTGGTCACCCGCCTGCCGGTGATGGTGACCCCACGCTGGGTGGAGACACGGACCCAGCCCATTGCACTGGCCGACGCACTCTTCGACTTGACCGGAGTACTTGGCCGATCAGACACCATCGGGCAGTCATATGACATTGGCGGGCCGGAGCCGCTGACCTATCGACACATGATGCTGACGGTGAGCCGGCTCATGGGTTACCGAAGGGTCATACTGCCGGTGCCGCTGCTCTCGCCCAGGTTGTCATCGCATTGGCTGCGCCTGATTACCGATGTCGACCTCACGACGGCGCGGGCGCTGGTGGACTCGATGTCGAACGAGGTCATTGTCAACGATCACCGGATCAACCAGTTGTTGGACCACCAACCGATGGCGTTTGAAGCGGCCGTAATGGCGGCACTCGAGGCACGGGAAGATCGGACTGAAGCTGGCTCACGGTCGAATGCTCACTCCTAGACGGTCCGAACGGGTGCCCCTACCCCCGGATCTCCATCAGTTGTCCTGGCGGCGACGACTCACCGTGATGATCAGTCTCGTCGTCGGTGCGGCATTCCTGGCCGCCACGTTGCGAGCGCCGGTGGACTCGAACCGCTTCTTTCTGCTGGGCATTCTGGCGGCCGGCACGTGGATCCTGGGCGCATTGGTGTCTGGGCCGATCCCACTGGCGAGTGGCGACACTCCGCGACTGGCGCTTTCATTCCGGGCCCTGGTGTTGAGCGTCATCACCTTTCTGGCCTTCCTGGCCGCCGATCTGGTGGGTCAGCACCTGCCGCTGGTATCGGCCGCCCTCCATAACGTGCTTACCAAGGCCGATTCAGGGCCGACCGCATTGGTACTCGGGGTCGCCCTCATGAACGGAGTGGGCGAAGAACTCTTTTTCCGGGGCGCTCTCTTCGATGCGCTGGGCTCCCGCCGTCCCGTGGTCGTTTCGACCGTCGTCTACGTGGCCGTGACGGTGGCTACGGGCAACGTCGCCCTCGTGCTGGCCGCCGTGGCGATGGGAACCATCTTTGCGTTGCAGCGAGCACGCTCAGGCGGGATTCTGGCGCCCATGGTGACGCACGTCGGATGGTCAACCCTGATGCTGCTCTGCTTGCCTCGGTAGACTCAGAGGCGTTGGCGTCAGTGCGTTGGGGCCAGCGAAGTGAGCGTGGCGCTCATCTGCTCGTGGTACTTCACGCCGCCCTGCAAGATGTCCACTGTCTCACTCTGCTGCACAATGCGACCGTTGGAGAGCCAGAAGTCCTCTGGTGACGTGCCGACATCGGTGCCGGTGAAGTCGATCGACAGATGCACGTGCGTGGTGGAGATGGCTTGGCCGGCCACGTTGACGATGGCCGGTCCCAGGTCCTTACCGTTCAACACCACCTTGGCCGTTGATCCGGATTCGTGACAGATGGCGCTCCAGCTTTCGCCCTTCGCCGCGTCGGGTGGCACCAAGAACGCGGCCGACCCACACGTGATGGTGGTGGTCGAGACCGTGTTGGAGATCGCTTCGTAGGTGACGAACTGCGGCACCGAAATGGCGGGGCTCGCCTTGCCTTGCGTATTGGCAATCACGGTCGGGCAGACCGTCGTGGTCTCGGTGTGCTGCGTGATGGGTACCCAACTCACCACGGAGCACTCGCCACCGACTGCGCTGTCGGCGGCGGTCGCAGGCGTGTTGGTGACGAGCATGTTGGTATCGCTCGGGAAGGATCGAGACACGCCCAAGATGCTGAGGCTCTCGCCGCCCGTGGTGCGATAGCCGAAGACACCGGCGGCCAACGGGCCATGGGGGCCAGTGGTCAGGCTGCTGGTGACGTCCTGGCGGTACAGACGCAGCGCATCGCGCAAACTCACCGGCGAGGCGACCGTTCTAAAGAAGACGGCCCAACACGTGCCGCCTGCCGTGGCGATGATGAAGACGGCGAGGAACGTGATGGACAACCAGCGGTGATGTTGGATGTGGGACCACAGGTTCACGCCTCCGATTGTACGTGCGTGCAAACCCAAATTCCACCGCGCGGTAACCTCTACCCCTATGGCAGTCGACAATCGGGCAGCGCTATTGAAGGGCGCACGTCAGTGCCTGGAGCAGATCGGGTACGCCCGCACGACGGCCCGTGACATCGCCAGCGCGGCTGGGGTCAGCCTGGGCGCCATCGGGTACCACTTCGGCTCCAAAGAGGAACTGCTGACCGAAGCCATCGCCGACAGTGTTCGTGACTGGATCGACCGCTTCGGTTTGTTGACCGTGCAGATTGACGACCAGGGTGTCGACGCCGTGGTGCGTCAAGCCATTGTCGAGTTCTTCCAACAGATGGAAGGCAGCCGACCGCTCTTGGTGGCCTTCATGGAAGCGCTGGTGCAGGCCGAGCACTCGAGCCGGTTGCGGGAGCAGCTGGCCGAGCAGTACCGCCAGTTCCGGGCCAGTGCCCTCGGCATGTTGAACACCACGCTCGGCCCGATCCTCACCGACGCCGGTCTCGACCCGATCATCGTCAGCTCATTGCTGCTGGCCCTGGGCGACGGGTTGATCATCCAGTTCCTGGTTGACCCCGAAGCGGCGCCGGGCGCAGCCGAAATCCTGTCGATCTACGAGACCCTGACGGGATCGGGCGGAGCAGCCACGACCCAAGGCTAGAAGAGCGTGCCTATGGGCCTCTTGTTGAGTATGTCGAGCATTTTTTCTTTCGCCTCGTTGCGAAGTTGTCGAGGATCCCAGCCTGTGCATATAAGTCCGCTGCCGCGGCGCTCGCATACTCACGGAGGCCTGGAGATATTCCTCGATGTGATGCAGCAAAGGTTTGTAAACTGCTTTACTAAAATCTCTTGACATTGGCGAGGCTTTTCCATATCCTCGATACCTGAGGGTGTCATCGGCCCTATGAGCAGTTACCGGTACAAGCCGGTGGCGTGAACCCGGGGGGGCGATGTCACAAGAAGCAGCGGCGTTGCCAGGGGATAGCCCATTAATGACAGATGGGTCATTCTCGAATTTGGAACCCGCCATCCGCCTTCACCTAGAGGCATCGGATTCCACTGCGAGCCACGCTGCAGACATAGTGGTTCGCCGTGAGGCGCTTCGACACGAGATCGACCGGATGTTCACGGCCTTCGGCCTCCCCGGCCCTGATGTCCACTCGATCCTCGATCACGAAGTCGCGGTTCGAGGCGGCGCTATCTGCGTCCGCAGTTACCACCCCAGCGAGGAGATCAAGCTCCCAGCGCACATTTTGCTGCACGGCGGCGGCTGGTCCACCGGTTCAATTCACGAACTCGTCGCCGACGCCACGGCACGGCATCGTGCGGTCAACGCGAACTGCGTCGTACTCCTGGTCGACTATCGACTGGCACCCGAGTTCCCCTTTCCGGCGGCCATCGGCGACGTGATCGCCACCGTGCATTGGGTTCGTGATCAGGCCGATCGCTTAGGGGTGGATCCCAAGGTCATCACGCTGGGTGGGGCATCTGCGGGAGGTAATTTGGCGGCGGCAGCGGTCGTGGCCGACCCCAACTTGGACTTGACGGCGCTGCTCCTCGAGGTCCCTGCCCTCGACCTTCGTGATACGGCCGTCGACGATTTCAGGCTTCTTTACCTCGGGGACCTCGCCCTGACCTCGTCGCCGATCGCCTCGCCGCTGCTCGCGATCGACGTGTCGGGATTTCCGGAAACCCACCTTCTCACTGCGGAGCACGACACCCTTCGGACGGGGGCCGAACTGTTCGCCCAGCGCCTGCGCGATGCCAAGGTGACGGTGGGGATGACGTGCTACCCCGGAGCGCTCCACGGCTCGTCCCTGCTGACCGCTACCTGGCCCACCGCGAAGCAGTGGCACGACGACACGCTGGCGATCCTGAACGATATTCATCATCGCGCCGCGCAACGCAACGGAATCCTCTGATGGCGGCGGACCCACGGGCGGTCACCATCTACGACGTGGCCGAGCGAGCCGGACTGTCGATCACCACGGTGTCCAACGCGCTCAACAAGCCGGACCGGGTGGGCAAGGTCACTTTGCAACGCGTCCTGTCGGTAATTGACGAACTCGGCTTCACCCCCAAGGCAGCGGCCGCCAGTCAGGCGCGCAACGGGGTCGGCCGGATCGGTGTCATGGCCCCGTTCACCTCCTACGCTTCGTTCCGGACCCGCCTCGTCGGCGTGCTGAATGCCTGCCAGGATCGAGCCGTCGAAGTGGTCGTCTTCGACCAGGAGTCGGCGGCCGAGGCGACTTCGCCGCTGTTGAGCACGCTTCCGCTGACCGGACGCTTCGACGGACTCCTCATCATGGGGCTGCCCTTAGAGGACGCCATGGCGCAGCGTCTGGCCCGGCGCAAACTCGCCACGGTGCTTATCGACAGCTTCCACCAGGACCTGTCCACCGTCAATATTGATGATGACCACGGCGGCTACCTGGTCGGCCAGTACCTGGCCAGCCAGGGACATCGCAATTTTGCGTACGTCAGCGAACGGCAAGAGTCAAATGCCTTCGTCTCTCAGGGCCAAAAACGACTCAACGGATTCAACCGCGCCCTGCGTGATGCCGGTATAGATGAAGGCGAAACGAGACACGTCCTGACCACGCGGGATTTGGCTGGTGGCCAGCGTGCCGCGGCAGAGATTATGACGCTGCCCCGACTCCCCCATGCGGTGTTCGGTCACTTCGATGAGATCGCAGCCGGTCTCGTCCGTGGCTTTCGATCGCGGGGCTTGCGAGTGCCGGGCGACATCGCCGTCATTGGCTACGACGACGGAGAACTGGCCGAGGCGTTCGAGATCACCACCGTGCGCCAACCCTTTGCGGATTCTGGCGAAGCCGCCAGTCTCCTTCTGCTGGACCAGCTGTCGGGCCGGGCTCGTGGGATCCAACATGTCACCCTGCCCGCTGAACTCATCACCCGCGCCACCGCATGACGTCCCTAAAGGAGTTCGCAGCGAATGCCAACCGACCTTGATCCCAGACTGACAGCTCTCGTCGGGGAGATCATGGCGAAACTTCCCGAAGGCTCACAGGCGCCACCACCAGGCGAACCTGGTGAGGGGCAATCCCGAACCAGTTGGCTGGCTGAGGTCACAGCCCGTCGAGATGCGCAAGATGATCTCGCGGCCCTGCTCTCTGTCCACCTTGCTCCAGCCGGGCCCGATGTGGAGACGGTACGTCAGCTCACCATTCCCGTGGCGGGCGGCCACATCGCGGCCCGCTGTTACACCCCTAGTGGGACTGGCCCGTTCCCTGGCTTGGTGTTTTTTCACGGGGGGGCGTGGTGGCTCGCCGGAGGGGAGAAGGGATTCGCGCTTACCGATAGCTACTGCCGGATCTTTTGTGCCGGTCTCGGTGCGGTGATCGTCAACGTCGACTACCGATTGGCCCCTGAATTTCCATTCCCCCAGCAGCTGGAGGATTCGTTTGCCGGCCTTTGCTGGACAATTGAGCATGCCTCAACACTGAACATCGACCCTTTGGATGTGTCAGTGATGGGCGCCAGCTCCGGAGGTAACCAGGCCGCTGCAGTGTGCCTCTTGGCCCGCGAACGCGGTGGCCCCCATATTGCCTCGCAGGTGCTCCATGCCCCCGCACTCGACCTGACTGGCTCCTCCCCGTCGCTCCATGACGACATGGGGACATGGGACCAGCTACAACCGGTAGTGGCGCTGTATGCCTCGCGGGACGAGTGCCGCAATCCGCTCGTCTCGCCGTTGCTGGCCGAGAATCTCAGTGGACTCCCACCCGCCGTCATTGTCATCGGCGACTATGACCCGCTCCGAGACGACGGCGCTCGCTATGCGAAACGTTTGCAAGAGCATGGCGTCGCGGCACGTCTCCTCGAGTTTCCGATGCTGCACAACATCGCCCTCCCCGAAACGTCGGTACGAATGTTCGCCGAAATGATCGAGGCGATCAGAGACGTGAAAGGCCCATGATCATGCCCGCAGAAGCACTCCGTGGTGCTCGCGACTTCCTCTTGACCCATCGCAATGACTACGAAAAGGCATGCGCCGGATTCGAGTGGCCCCGTCCAGACCACTTCAACTTCGCGCTGGATTGGTTCGACGGGGTGCTGGCAGCCGAGAACCCCGATGGCGTTGCCCTGCACCTCATTGAGCAAGAGGGGACGAGCGCAAGCTACACATTCGCGACGTTGTCTCGCCGTTCCGATCAGGTGGCACATTGGATGCTTGGCCAGGGCATCGCCCGGGGCACTCGGATGCTCATGTTGCTCGGAAACCAAGTCGAGTTATGGGAGACGACTCTGGCGGCCATGAAGCTCGGCGCCGTCATCATTCCCACCGCCACCATGCTCACGTCGGCCGAGTTGCAAGACCGAATCCTTCGGGGTGACGTGGGTGCGGTAATAGCCCGATCGGACGTCACGTCGAAGTTCGATGACCTTTCGGGCGCCTACGTGCGAATTGCCGTGGGCGAGCCGGTGATCGGTTGGCTGGACTATTCGGACGCAGACGCCGAATCGGACGCCTTCGAGCCAGACGGGGAGACGTCAGCCGATGATTCCCTTTTGTTGTACTTCACCTCTGGCACCACTGCGCTACCCAAGCTGGTGGAACACACGCACACCAGCTACCCGATCGGCCATCTATCCACCATGTACTGGATAGGTCTGCAACCCGGCGACGTGCACATGAACGTGTCCAGCCCTGGTTGGGCCAAACATGCCTGGTCGTGCGTATTCGCTCCCTGGTTGGCTGGAGCCACCATCTGTCTCTACAACTACGATCGCTTTGACGCTCAGGCCATGCTCAACGTGTTGAGGGATGCGTCGGTCACGACGTTCTGTGCACCACCGACCGTATGGCGGATGCTGATTCAGCAGGATCTTGGCCAGTGGCGAAGTGACCTCTCCCTGCGAGAGCTCGTCGGTGCCGGTGAGCCCCTCAATCCCGAAGTGATCGAGTCCGTGCAGCGGGCCTGGGGACTCACCATCCGCGATGGATTCGGCCAGACCGAGTCGTCGCTCCTCATCGGGAACTCACCCGGGCAGCCGATCAAGCTCGGTTCAATGGGCCGCCCCATGCCAGGATTCGAAATTGCCCTGGTTGATCCAGTGAGCGACGAGGTGAGTATTGAGGGTGAGATTTGCGTCGTCACTCCCCCGCTGCGCCCCGTCGGACTGATGGTGGGCTATCACTCTGATAGTCAGCGCAACGCTGACGTGTTCGCCGGCGGCCGCTACCACACCGGTGATGTCGCTGGGCGGGACTCCGATGGCTACATCACCTACGTCGGAAGGGCCGACGATGTGTTCAAGGCCAGCGACTACAGAATTAGCCCCTTCGAGCTTGAGAGCGTCCTCATTGAGCACCCCGCCGTGGCAGAGGCCGCCGTGGTGCCAGCGCCGGACGAAGTGCGCCTGGCGGTGCCGAAGGCCTATGTCGTGCTGGCATTGGGCTACGAGCCAAGCGCAGATGTCGCCCAGGACATCCTGACCTATTGCCGCGGCCAGTTGGCGCCTTACAAACGGATTCGACGGTTGCAGTTCGCCGACCTTCCCAAGACGATTAGCGGCAAAATCCGCCGGGTCGAGTTGCGAATCGCCGAGGTCGAAGCGGTTGGTACCCGCATTGAGGGTGAGTTCCGCGAAGAGGATTTCACCTGATGCGTCGGGGTACGTCCGATCGGATGGGTCGTCGTGAAATCTGCGAGCTGAAAGGCAACCAATGGCACTGAGCCGTCAGACCCGGGTCATGATCGGGGTCACGAACATATTGGCCCGACTACACCTCCTCCCGGATCCCCAACGAGTGGTCCGGCAATCGGTGGCGAAACGTGCCGCCGTGAAAGCGCCGAAGGCGCTCGTCGGCAAGGTCCCTGAAGATGTCGAAGCGGTCGACGCCACAATCTCAGGCGCGCAGGGCGAGATCCCCGTCCGTATTTATCGGTCTACTTCGGGGATACCAGGTCCCACCGTCATCTACCTGCATGGAGGCGGATGGATCACTGGTGGTATTCCGGGCTGCGATGCCATCTGCCGGCAGATCGCCTCTGCCACCCCGGCCGTCGTCGTGTCCATCGCGTACCGTCTGGCGCCGGAAGATCCTTACCCGGCCGCCTTGGACGACGTGTTGGCTTCGATCGAGTGGGTGATCACCAAGGCGGACGAACTCGGCGCCGATGTGGGCCGCATTGTGGTGGCCGGCGATAGCGCCGGGGGCAATCTCGCCGCCGCGGCCGCCCTTGTCCACCAGTCATCTGACCGCCACCCCCTGGCCGCACAGGTGCTGATCTATCCCGCCCTCGACCACACAAGCAGCACCCCCAGCAGTCGGGACTACACCGGCCCTGGCCTCAGCGTGGCCGACACGGCCATGTGTTCCCGGTTCTACTGCGGCAACGCCGATCCCGGCGATCCGTTGCTGTCGCCACTGTTGGCACCCGACGTCGCAGGAATGCCGATCACGCTCGTCCTCACCGCCGGCTACGACTGCTTGCATGACGAGGGCGTTGCCTACGCCTCGCGATTGGTCGAGGCGGGTGTGCCCGTCACTCACATCAACTACCCCGACTACATGCATGGATTCTTCTCGGTTCCACGCCTCTATTCGGGTATGGATCAAGCCTGGCGGGATTTGACGGGTTTCATCACGTCGGTACCTCGCGTTGAAGTGACGCGCTAGTGCACCATCCCGTGGCCGGGGCAATGTCGAGATGGCGGAAGGCGAACTCGTGACAGGGCGCCCACTCACCGGGCGGGTCCTGGTTGACCTTGTCGCTTGCATCTCACTGGTCATGGCGTCGGCGCCACTCTTCACCGGCCCTGGGGGGTCAGATGCCTCAGCCGCGACGGCGCCGTTCATGGCCGGAACCGGTAGCGCGACTGCGGAGGTGATCGCCCTACCTCTGGCTTTAGCCGGCGCCGATGAGGGGGTGACTGAAGGCCTCTCGAATGCGGGCTATACGAACATGGAAGGCCAGGCTGAGTCCGAGGTTGTCGCCTCCGGTCTTTCCGGTGCCTTGCCCATACCCACTCCGGCCTCACTCTTGCCGTTGCAGACCAGTTCCACCGGATCGCTGTCGTCCACGACACGGTCCATCGCCGGATCTGCGGGCGCCGGTGCCGCCACCGAGGCTGTCGCCGCATCAGAGAGTTCGGGTCTTGCCTCGACTTCGGTAGCCGGGCTCAGTGCAGGTTCCAGCCTGGTCATTTCGGGTGGTCAGAGCACGGCGGCCAGCTCCATCGTCGGGGGAGACGCCCGGCAGGCGGAATCGACGTCACAGATCGGCACCATCTCGTTGCTGGGCGGATTGGTGATGCTCTCCGGGCTGGACTGGTCCTCGACCCAACGCTCCGGTGCTAATCCGGTCGGTTCGTCCAGCTTCTCGATTGCTTCGGTGACGTTGGGCGGGGTCAACCTCCCAGTCGCCGCAGAGTCGCTGTCGAGTGTGTTTTCGACCATCAATGCGGCCATTGCCACGACGGGGTTCCACATTTCGCCACCCCAATCGAAAGTGGCCAGCAACGGTACGGTAAGCGAGACACCGCTCTCGATCGGCTTGGATAATTCGGCGTTGGGGATGCAGGCCTTCGGACCAGTCGTCAGTGGCGTGCAACCTCTCCGGAACGTGCTCTTCAACGAACTGGCAAGCATCTATCCCACCACGGGAGACGCCGACCTCTTCGTTGAAATTGTGCTCGGAATTCTGGCCGGCCAAGGCGCCGTCGATATCAATGTGGGCGGCACCACCGCATCCACCAGCAATGTGACCTACGTCGATCCCTTCGGCGCCTCCACGGGGGCGAGCACCGAGGGACCGGCGCCAACCTCGTCATTCGTACCTGGTACCGCCGGGTCTTCGATTATTACTGCAGCTGGTGGGTTTGCATCACCGGGGCCGGTCACCACGACGACGTCGACGCCGGCTGGCCCGACAACGAAGGGGGCGTCAACAAGGCGCTCTGGTGTCATCCGACTCGCCAGCTCCACCTCGTGCCGGAGTACGACCGTTGGCGGATGTCGCTCGAGTGCGGCCAAGCCGGTCGCACTCATCCTCGTGCTGGGTACGGCCGCCTTGGCCCTGGCCGAGTTCCTACGGCAACGCCGACGGCGACGGAATTTCTCCGCCGAGACGCCGGAGGTAACAACGGCATGAGTCAGGACGTCGGTGTGAACGAAAAAGAGATGGAATGGAAGAAGAGTCGACGTCGGCTCCTCCGGGGCTATGCACCCTTGACGATATTTGTTGTGGCGTTTGCCCTGATCACTGTCCTGGTGCCGAGCATTTCGCGAGAAGAGAACGTGGTGACCGTCCACGACGGTCAGGCAGCGGCAGCCGCGGCGGACGGCAACGCCGCCTCGACATCCACCACGCTTCCCGGTGGAGCCGCCAGTGGCACCGGCACCCCGGGCCCACCGGCCACCGGTTCGAATTCAGGCTCCTCGCCGACCGGCTCGGCAACCGCGGGCAACGGCAACGGCACCACTCGATCGGGAGGAGGAGCGGCGGTCACGGGAACGACGACTGCCTGCTCGGGCCAGGCCCTTCAGATACCTGGGGACCCGTACTCCCCGCCCTGCGTGGCCTTTTCGGGGAACAACGGGGGGGCGACGTATAACGGTGTCACGTCGAGCACCATCACACTCGCCTACCGATTCCCATCGGATTTTGCCAGCTCCAATTCGACATCAAGCGCATCGGGGGCCGGGTCTTTTACGGCCACTCAAGCTGAGACCGAGAGCACCATCAACGGTTTGGTTACGTACTTCAACGACCATTTCCAGTTCTACGGCCGGAAGCTCAAGGTGGTCTACTTCAACGGACAAGGGGCGCAAACCACCGAGTTGCAGGATGAAGGCCAGGCGAATGCGGCCGCCGACGCCACCACAGTCGCTCAGCAGATCCACGCGTTTGGTGATGCCAGCGTCATTTCCTTGGTCTACGCGGAGGCATTGGCCCAACAGAAGGAAATGAATTTCGGTCTCCAGTTCGTCTCGCAAAGTGACATGGAGTCAATGGCTCCATATGCCTGGGGGCCCGGTACCGACTGCACATTCGAAATGCAACAAGTGATGAACTTCATTGACAAGCAGTTAGCCGGCAAACCAGCCACGTACGCCGGCGGGTCACTGAAAGGGCAGACACGGAAGTTCGCCATCCTCGCTCCCGAGAATCCGGAATATCAGGCGTGTGCCAATGAAGCGGTGAGTCTGGCTCAGGCGGCTGGCTTCCCAATCGCCGACGTCCTGCCGTATCAGCTCAACGAGAACACACTCACCGCGCAGGATGACAACCTGGTGGCCAAGCTGGCTAACGACCAGATCACCTCAGTGATCCTTCTCACTGACCCGGCGTCGCCTCTCTTTCTCACCGAGCGCGCCGCTCAACAGAACTACGTGCCCGAATGGATTGAGACGGGCTCCTACGACATTGACGAGGACAGTGTTGCGCAGTTGTACGACCAGACCGAATGGGCCCATGCATACGGCATCAGTTTCATGGGACCAACGCTCCCGACCCAAGCGACACTCGGCTACGCCGCCTACAAGTCCGTGGCGAGCGACGAACCTGCGCCTTTGGTCAACTCGATCTACGAGGTGTTCGACGAATTGGCGATTGGAATTGAGATGGCCGGTCCCAATTTGACCCCGACCAACTTCGAAGCCGGCATACGGGCCTATCCGGGTAGCCAGGCCGGTGCTTCGAACGCCCAATTCGGCACCTGGCTGTTCCCGAACAACACATTCAACGCGGTTCGAGACTCCTGGGTCGTGAGTTACAACCCCAACGAAACGTCGGCCGAGAACGGCGGGCAGGGTGGCTATGCGGTGGATTCTCCACGGTATGCCGCTGGACAGTATCCAAGTGGAAGCGCGCCGATACCCGCCAGCTTCCCGATCTCTCCCACGGGCAGCTGAGATCGTTGGGTCGCAACGACAGGGTGCTCCCTCCCCGAGTGAGCCGTTTACAAGTTACCCTCTTGGTGGCGTTCGGGGTGGCGGTGTTGTTTGTCGCCTTACCGGCCTTTGCACCCAATACGGCGCCGCTGGGCATCCTTGTGCAGGGAGCAGAACTCGGCGCGGTCAATGGCATGTTGGCCATGGGATTGATCCTCACCTACCGAGCCAATCGAGTCATCAACTTCTCGTACGGCGCCATGGGGGGGCTGGCGGGCACGGTTGGGGTCATGCTGTACCTGGGCCAGCACGTGAACTGGTTTCTCTCGCTCGGCATCGGCCTCGTGCTCGGGGGCGTCGTCGGAGTCGGCGTGGACTTCCTCCTGCGCTGGCGCTTTTCCAGGGCGCCGCGCCTCGTGGTCATGGTCGCCACCATCGGTTTGGCGCAGGTGCTGGGGGGAGTGCAGGCGTTCGTCCCGGGATGGCTCAATGGTCCCCCGCTGCTCGGCGCCTTCAAAACTCCCCTGTCTGGTGTCACTCTCGATATCCGACCGGTCCTGTTTGACGGCAACGACCTGCTGGTCTTGGGAGTGCTGCTCATCGTGCCGGCAGCATTGAGCTGGTTCCTGCTGCGCACCGATGCCGGTGTGGCCGTGCGCTCATTGGCCGAGAATCCTGAGCGAGCCCAGCTCTTGGGTATACCGCTCAAGAGGCTCTCGACCTTGGTCTGGCTCATCGCCGGTGTCTTGGCTGCGTTGACGGTCATGGTCAACGGCCCCAGCCAGGGGGTCACTCAATCGGTGCTTTCCGGACCAACACTGTTACTGCCAGCTTTGGCCGCGGGCGTCATTGCTCGCATGGAACGCCTCCCGATCGCCTTCGGCGCCGCGGTCGCGATCGGCATTCTGAACTCGGTGATTGAGTTCAATGTGCAACAAGCTTCAGTCACTGACGTGGTCCTGCTCGGGGTCATTCTGGTGGGGCTCCTCCTGCAGCGTCAGCAACGGTCGGGCAAACTCGAGAGCGCCACGATCTGGATGGGCACGGGCGTGAGTCGGTCGATTCCCGAGGCACTGCGTCGATTGCCCGAAGTGCGCGGCACCCGTTATGTCCTCAGTGCCGTTGTCGCGGGCGTACTGATAGCGGTACCACTGCTGGGTGGGCCCGGATCCACCCTGGAATACACGATCGCCATTTGTTTCGGTCTGGCGGCCTTATCCCTCGTCGTCCTCTCGGGGTGGTCGGGCAGCGTCAGCCTGGGACAGTTCGCCTTTGCCGGTGTCGGCGGCGTGATGGCGGCAGATCTGATTCAGAAGCTCAATGCTGACTTCTTCCAGTCCCTGGCCGCAGCGGCCGTCGTCGGCGCCCTCTTGGCCATCATGGTCGGACTCCCCGCCCTGCGGGTCCGAGGCGAGTTTCTGGCTGTCACCACATTGGCCTTGGCGGTCTGTGTGAATTCGTTCTTCTTGAATCCAACTAACTTTCCCAGCGCCATTCCCGCTGACTTCTTGCGCCCGCTGATTTTCGGGCGCTTTGATCTGACCAGTGGGCGGACGTACTACTACTTCTGCCTCATCATCCTCATGTTGGCCGCGCTCTTCGTGCGGGCCTTGCGCCCTGCGAGGGCTGGTCGCGTCTTCCTGGCCTCGCGAGACAATCTTGATGCTGCCGAGGCCATGGGAGTCGGGACCGTCAAGGTCAGGTTGACCGCCTTCACTCTGGCGGGTGCCATTGCGGGTATCGCTGGGGCGCTCTACGTCACTACGTTGCAGTCAGCCGGCCTCAACACGTTCGATCCCAGCCTCAGCCTCCTCGTGTTTTCCATGGCGGTCATCGGCGGGTTGGGCTCCATTAGTGGTGCACTCATAGGCGTGGCCGTCGTACAGACCGCCACCTATAGCTTTCCCCAGTACCAGCAAGTTATTGCTGGCTCAGGTCTCCTGCTTGTCCTGCTGGTGCTGCCCGGCGGCATTGATGAAGGGCTGCATCGGGCACGCGACGGATTGCTCCGCGTGGTGGCGCGCCGACGCCATATCCCGGTCCCGAGCCTCATGGGTCAGCGGGAGGAGGGCCCTTCCGCCGATCAGCCCGAAACTCGGCCGCCACTCCCGATGCCGACGTTGCCAGAACTCAGGCCGGCCGCCTCGGCCACGACGATGCTCCACTGCCGGGGCGTCGAATCTTCCTATGGCCCCGTTCGCATCCTCTTTGGAGTCAATCTTGTTGTCGAAACGAACGAGATCGTCGCGCTGTTGGGCACTAACGGCGCCGGCAAATCAACTTTGCTGCGCGGCGTCAGCGGTCTCATGGATTTGGATGCCGGACGGGTGGAGGTCGAGGGGCACCGCATCGATGGGCGCTCGCCAGAGTCGATTGCCCGGAGTGGGATCGCCTTGATGCCGGGCGGTCGCGGCGTGTTTCCATCGTTGACGGTGGAAGAGAATCTACGGCTCGCAGGCTGGATGCTGCGCAAGGACCCAGTCGCCGTGAGCGCAGCCCGCGCATCGATGCTCGAGGTGTTCCCCGTCTTGGCCACGCGGCTTCGGCAGACTGCCGGAAGCCTTTCCGGTGGCGAGCAGCAGATGCTTTCGCTGGCGATGGCCCTCATGGTCACTCCGAAGTTGCTGCTTATTGATGAGCTGTCATTGGGATTGGCGCCGGCCGTGGTGGGCCAGTTGCTGGCCGTGGTTCGCTCGCTCCACGACAAGGGCATGACCATCGTGGTTGTTGAGCAGTCGATCAACGTTGCCCTCGACCTGGCGCATCGCGTGGTATTCCTCGAGAAGGGGGAAGTGAGGTTCACCGGACCGGCGGCCGACTTGCTCGAACGATCGGACCTGCTTCGCTCCGTCTTCATCGAAGGAGCATCCTCGCTCAACGCCCCCCAACTGGTGGCGCCGGCGCCCGAAGAGCGAGGAGTGCATCTCGATCAAATGGCCGCACCGGTTGTGCTGGCTTGCGCTGCGGTCACCAAGCGGTTCGGTGGAGTCACGGCGGCCCAGGACATCAGCCTGGAGCTCCACGCTGGAGAAATTCTCGGTCTGATCGGACACAACGGGGCCGGGAAGACGACGCTGATGGATCTGATCTCGGGCTTCCAGACGCTCGACCAGGGGACCATCTCTTTGGTCGGATCCGAGATCGGTGGGATGTCGGCCCATGATCGGGCCATAATTGGCTTGGGCCGCACCTTTCAAGAAGCTCGCCTCTTCCCATCGTTGACGGTCAAGGAAATCCTGAAGGTCGCTCTGGAGCGTCATCTCGAATCACGGGGTCTTCTGGCCGCTGGTCTGGGGCTCCCAGCTTCACTGGATTCTGAGTACCAAGTTGCCCGGCAGGTTGACGCCCTCATCGAACTGATGGGCTTGGCGGACTTCGCCGAGAAAGTAGCGGGTGAACTCTCGACCGGCACCCGACGGATTCTCGAACTTGCCTGCGTGATGGCCCAGGAGCCCAAGGTACTGCTGCTTGACGAACCATCGGCCGGAGTGGCCCAACGCGAGACGGAAGCAATGGGTCCGCTGTTGCGTCGCGTACAGGCGCAGACCAAATGCGCCATGCTTGTGATTGAGCACGACATGCCGCTGCTGTCGTCGATCTGTGATCGATTGATCGCCCTGGAGTTGGGTCGAGTGATCGCCGTAGGCCCACCGAACGAGGTGCTCACACATCCTGATGTCATTGCCTCTTATTTAGGGTTCGACGAGACGGCTATCAATCGTTCAGACATGACCAGCACCTCCCACACTTAGGACCTGAAAGAGCTTCATCTACCCTGGCTGGTGATGTCGCCCGGCAAACAATGTCTGGAGATCGTGCGCCGGCTTCGACGTTTTCGCTATTGGGCGTTGGTGATGTCCGCATCCGCTTCAATGAGTCGCGTGAGCAACTCGATGAGCTGCTGCAGTTCATCGGTCCGCAGGGTGCCAACTGCTTGGGGTGGACGAAGGAGGATCGCATCGGCCGTGGCAATTGCTTCATGGCCCGCCGCCGTGAGGGAGACCAGCTTTCGCCGCCGGTCGTCGGGGTGCGGCAAGCGCTCGACGAGACCATGGGCTTCGAGCTTGTCGACGATGAGGGTGGCGTAGGGCGCGTCGGTGCCATTGGTTTCGGCAATGTCGGAAAGCGTCATTGCTCCGTGGCGGAGTTGGAAGAGGACCTTGCCTCGCCCAGCACCGAGTCGGAATCCGAGTGCCTGCGCCAGGTCGCCGTGGCGGTTGTGTGAGTCCACGAATTGCTGCATGAGAGCCCAGGCCTGTTCGGAAGTGGCTTTCACCATGGCACCGTCGCGCCCAGATAGTCGACATAGTGCAGTCCAGGTGCGTCCCGCAGACTGTCGATCGTTTTGACCACGTTGGGGATGCTGTCGTCGATGGTGAGCCGAGCACTGTCGCCGCCGAGATCGGTCTTCACCCAACCAGGAGCCATCAAGATCAGGCTTCGTTTCCCGTCGCGATGACGAGCGGCGTAACTGCGCATGAAGGTGTTCAGCGCCGCCTTGCTGCCGCGGTAGACCTCGTGACCGCCCCGCTCGTTGTTGGCCACGCTCCCCTGACCCGAGGACATCACGCCGATGGTTCCGGTGGGCTCGACGAGATCATGGAGCGCTTCGATGGCACGCAGTGGGCCGAGGGCATTAGTGACCATCACCCGGATGAACTCGTCGGTCGACGTCTCGGCGACGGTTCCTTCGGGCTGACTGGCGACGCCGCCGTTGACGAAGAGAAGGTCGAAGATTTTATGGGCCAGTTGGTCGTGCAGCGCCGCGATCTGCTCGGGCACCGTGATGTCGACCATTTCGATGTCGATCTGACCGGGGTGGCGATCAGCCAGGTCGTCCAGTCCGGTTCGGCCTGGGCGGCGAACGGTAGCGGTGACGTGCCAGCCACCACGGATCCATTCATCGGCCAGGGCCAGTCCGAGACCGCGTGAGGCCCCGATGATGAGGACTCGTTTGGTGGAGGAGGACTGAGGGGGCGGGCGTAGGGTCGTGGAGGATTTAGTTGTAGACATACCAATAGTTATATGTTCTACAACTATATCTGTCAAGCAACGTCTGACCCTAGGGGATGCCTATAGACGCTTGAGGTTGAGGGCTAAGTCGGTCTTGACCAGGGAAGCCACGTAGACAGGCCAGACCACGGCGCCGTTGCAGCGGAAATTGATGACATCGCCATCGACCGCGTCAAAGGAGCGGGTGGCGCTGCTGAAGCGACCGGCCTTCACTTGCAGCGTGTGATGTCCCGACTCCATCGGCACGTCTATTGAATGGTCACGCTCGATGGTGCCGACATCGAGGCCGTCGAGCAGCACCTCGAACGGGCCTCGGCGAAGTTCGATGGCGTAGCTCGCTTCTCTTTTCAGATGCAGAGTGGCTGTCATGTGATCAGTCAGGGATCCAGTTGCCGTGGAAGCCAACCGGCACCCGTTGCGGCAGCGTGATGACCGCTTGCGGATCGCCGTCGAGGTCGTCCGCGTTGAGGAGGTAGAGCGACGACGTGTCGGTGGTGTCTTCGTAGACCAGGGCCATGATCCAACCGTCGGCTTCGTCGCTGCCATCGGGATTGGCGGCGGCCTGGCGGGGCACGAAGACGCCCTCCCCCACCTGGGCCGTGGGGCCAAAGTGGCGAGCCACGCTGGCGCCGGTCTGCAGGTCGTGGCGGATGAGGCCGTTCTCGGTGCCGACCGGATCATCGTCGTGACCAGCGGTCACGGCATAGCCGTAGCGGTACGGCAGACCGAGACGACGTTCGTCGGCCCGGGGGAACTCCAGCCCCCGGTCGTCCAAACGAGTGGTGCGGACGGCGCCACCCTTCCCGTCGATGCTCCACCGCTCAAGCATGGGCGTGCCTTCGGCCGGCCCGAGGCGGGAGGTGTTGAACATGGAGGGGTGCCGAGCCACATCGAGCGTGAGGCCGGTCCCGTCGGGATCGTCGAAGGCATTCATGGTGTGGAACACGTAACAGGGCTCGATGTCGTGCCAGATGACCTCGGTGCTGTCTCCGTCGCGTGGGAGCAAGCCGATGCGGGAGTGGTACTCGGGGAACCAGCGGTAGGGGAAGCGGGCCCCTTGGGTGATCATGTCCATATCGAAGAGCACGGGGAGGTCGTAGAGGACGATCCAGTTCGGCGTGATGGCGGTGTCATGCAGGCTGACCGAACCACCCATGGCCACCCGGCGGGCCGAGGTGACCTTGGCGTCGGGACTGATGACGGTGACCTCGACGTCATTGCCCCAACCGAAGAAGTACGACACGGCCACCAACTCGCCGGTACGGGGGTCGAGCTTGGGGTGGGCGGTGTACCCGCCGGTGAGGGTGCCGCCGAAGTCGAAGGGGCCAATGGTGTTCAGTTCGTCGTCCAACTCGTAGGGCAAGGCGCCGGCTTCCACGATGGCCAGGGTCCGACCGTCGTGGCCGATGATGTTGGTGTTGGGCGCGAAGTCCATCCCGCCGTGGACGGCCCGGGTCGGGACCTCTTCCCCCAGCGCTTCGGCGACGTGATTGGAGCGGACCCAGCGATTGCGATACCACTGGGCCTTACCGTCTTGGAGGCGGAGCCCGTGGACCATGCCGTCGCCGATGAACCAGTGGTAGGTATCGGGATCAGGGGCCAGGACCGGATTGGGGCCGTTGCGGAGGTAGCGGCCGTTGAGTTCCGCCGGTATGGATCCAGTCACGGAGAGCTCGGTCGACTCTGCGGTGACCTCCTTGTCCACCGGGGCAAAGTTGCCACTCAGGTACCGATTGGTGGAGATGGCCTTTTTGGAGGCGGCCTTCTTGGAGGCGGTGCTGGTCGAGGTCATAGCTGACTCCTTCGTGATCAGGGCCAACTTACGCCTCGGGAGGGGTCTCGGCTCGGGGCCTGGGCGGGCTGGTTCGAGGGATGGCTCCGAGGGCGCCCGATCGAACGCTTGGTGACCCCAATCTGAAGATTTGTGGTCAGGACTGCGTTTATCCAGCGCAGCGCGCTATGGTTGGCCTCGAGGGCACCACCATTACAGATTTGGAAATCCCTCTGACTCGAGAGAGTCGCACCGGCCATGACCCCCAGAAACAGGGTCAAATTTTGGCCAGGGAAGGAGTGGATTTTCAATGGCAACTGGTTCCGTGAAGTGGTTTAACGGTGAGAAGGGCTTCGGCTTCATCACTCAGGACGGTGGCGGCCCCGACGTATTCGTGCATTTCAGCGCGATCTCAGGTACGGGCTACCGCAACCTGGAAGAAGGACAGAAGGTTGAGTTCGAGACCAACCAAGGCCCCAAGGGGCTGCAGGCGGCAAACGTCCGCGCCATCTGATCCTTCAGATCGCTTGAACCGTATCGAGGCGGGCTGGCTCCGGTCGGCGCTGCCTGAGTGCGGCTCAGCACCAAGCATTTGAGAACAGGGTCCTTGCTCCTTCGGGGGTGGGGGCCCTGTTCTCGTTTTGGTTGGCTGCCCGCCCTTCAGACGGCGATGACCTCCACCAGCTCTTCCAGTCCGGCCAGATCGCTGGCATGGCGGGTGTAGAGGACAGCTCCATGGGCATGAGCGGTCGCCGCGATCAAGATGTCCATGGCTCGCGGCCGGGAACCTCGACCCGAGTGACCCGAGTGACCCGAGTGACCCGAGTGCACCAATGCAGCCGCCAATTGGCCGTAGCTCGCCGCGACGACATCGTCGACTGGGAGCGGGTCAAAGAGACGCTGCAAAGTGGTCAAGCGTCGGAGTCGCTCGGCCCGGGTGGCATCGTCGTTGGCCACGAGCACGCCGAAATGCAGTTCGGCGATCGTCACTGCACTGACCGAAAGCTCCCCCTCCAAGGGCTGAATGTCGGTGGCGATCACGACACTCGTATCGAGGATCGCCTTCACTCGTTGCTCCACGGGTCTGTGACGCCTTGATCAATCTGCTCGCGGTCCGATTCCCATGCAGCATCAGGCCGACCGGTAAACAGCGACTCGATGTCTTCGTAACGTCTCCATGCCTTGGGGGCCACGGCCGTGATTCGGACGCTGGGACGACCTGAGACGGTCACCACGATCTCCTCGCCTGACTCTGCTCGCTTCACATAGTCGGAGGCGCTTTGGCGGAGTTCTCTCAAGCCAATAGTGGTCATAGCGGTCAGAGTAGCACTAATGCTACCTTGTCCTCAGTTCTTCGTGCCGCTATCGGCCGCAATCCACCGCTATCGATAGGGCGGCGCAGAGCGCGGACATGGTTGACGAACTCGCCTGACCAACTCGACGCACCAAACGTTCCCGGGCCAGCAGCCCCAAGTTGTCGAGATTGGCCACCGAAGGTCGTCGAATACCGTCCGAGGCTCCAACCGGAACTTCAGTGGACACGCCGCGCACGGTGGAAGTCACCGGAGCCACCAATACGGCGTTTAGGATGCGTCCCATCGGATCGCGCGTCATGACGACAACCGGTCGGATCTTGTCCAGGCTGGCCAACCACACTTCCCCACGTCGGGGAGCTGGAGGCGGCGTCTCCGCCAGCCGCTGCGTCAGCACTAGACCTCGTTACCTCCGGCATAGAGCAACTCCCAATCGGTGTCGTCTTCCAAGCCGGTTGTGTCGACCAAAAGGGCCATCTCGACCTCCGCATCGGTTGGTGGCACGCGCCGGTAGGCGGCGATGTCCGATCGGAGTCGCTCCGTCCTGATGAGCTGGTCCAGCGCGAGGTCCACTACCTCGGAAGTCGTGCGGGCTCCAGTCACCTGGAGCGCCAAGGCCGCCTTGGCCCGGTCGAGCGTGATGGTGGCCTTCTCTTTCGCCATACCATTTATACTATCATTTGGTGGTACGCCACCGCCCTCCCAGTGAACCGATCAA
This sequence comes from uncultured Acidimicrobiaceae bacterium, assembly GCA_963730785.1. Taxonomy (GTDB): domain Bacteria; phylum Actinomycetota; class Acidimicrobiia; order Acidimicrobiales; family RAAP-2; genus Bog-473. The sequence continues at coordinate 154,196 of CAVSTF010000002.1, read as the reverse complement.
CCTGGGAACGGTCAGGTGGTTCTGGTGTCGGTTGCCGCGGCGGCGGGCGGATGGGATCGTTGGGTATGCCTGGAAACCATCAGCGGCAGGGCTTTCACTCGGTGACGCCTCGGATGGTGGTTTCGGATGTTGCGGCCCAGGTCGACTTCCTACGGAAGGTGTTCGGGGCTACGGGTGACGTCGAGCCCGGTCGACCGGCCGAGCTTCGTATTGGGGATTCACTGGTGATGGTGTCGTCCACTGGAGAACGAGACCTGTTCCCTGCGTTTTTGTATGTGTACGTCAATGACGCAGATGCCGTCTACCGACTGGCTCTCGATGCGGGTGCTGTCTCCATTGAGGAGCCGTCGGCTACTCCATATGGCGACTGGCGGGGGATGTTTCGTGATCCATTTGGGAACGTCTTCCAGGTGGCCCACGTGCTGGGCTGAAGTTGTCGATGAGGGGCTGAAGGACATCACCTCCGTAGTTCCGCCACCTCTTCCAGTCCTCCCAACTTGTCCGGGTTTCGCATGGCGTAGATCCGCGTGATCCGTCCGCCCTCGATAACCAGACTCACCGCCGTGACGACACCATCCACCTCGAACCTGGCACTGGGCATGCCGTTGAATCGGGCAGTGGTCGCCACCAAGCCCGCGAGACTCGCCACGCGAGCCAAAAACGCCACCACTGTTTGGGCTCCGACGAGCGGCCTTCGAGCGGCTGGCACGAGACCGCCGCCGTCGGCGATCAAGATCACCTCTGGCGCGAGGACTTCAACTAATCCCTGCACGTCTCCGGAGGTAACGGCAGCCATGAACTTCCCCAAGGTGGCCTCCTGCTGGGCCCGGTCCACCTGCATCCGTGGACGTCGCGCCGCCACGTGCTCACGAGCACGGCGACCGATCTGCCGGACCGCGGCCGGAGTCTTGCCCACCACCTCTGCCACCTCGACGTACGGCGTCTCGAACACCTCGTGCAGTACAAACACAGCTCGCTCGACCGGACCAAGGGTCTCGAGCACCGTCAGCAGGGCGATCGAGACGTTCTCGGCCAGCTCTGCATCGTCGGCCACGTCTGGACCGGTGAGTAACGGCTCGGGCAGCCATTCTCCGACGTAGTCCTCCCGGCGGCGTGACACCGTTCGGAACCGGTTCAACGCCTGTCGGGTGACGATTCGGACGAGATACGCCCGCGGGTCACGAACCGCAGTTCGATCCGTGCCGGCCCAGCGCAGCCAGGTCTCCTGGACGATGTCCTCGGCATCGGTCGCCGAACCGAGCATCTCGTAGGCGACCGTGAAGAGTAGCCGGCGGTGGGTAACGAACGGGTCGTCCGTCATGCTGACGAAGCGAGGGCGAGTGGCTTGAGGTCACAGGCGGCGGAGAACTCCTGCGACTCAATGCCCATGGCCACATTGGAGCGGGCCATGAAATTGGCCAGCGCAATGAATGCGGTGAGTTCCACCAGGGCAGCCGGTCCAAGCGCCGCGAGCAGCCGAGCGGATAGATCGTCGGTCACCGTGGGTGGCGTCTGCGTCATTGCTTCGGCGTACTCCATGACGGCGCGTTCGAGCGGCGTGAAGACATCCGAGACCCGCCAACGAGGAACCTCACGCGCCTTGTTGACGTCGAGTCCCTCGTTGTGAGCGAAGAAGTATCCAATGTCCAAGCAGAAGCTGCAGCCGATCAGGCTGGCGGAGGCCATGTGGGCGAACGATTTCAAGTTCTCGTCGCACTGGTTCCACTTCTGCGCCTTGCGTCCGACGCCAAAGCTGAAGTTCAGCACCTTCCGGTTGTGCCACATCACCCCAACCGGCTCAGGCACCACTCCGAACATTTTGCGGGACATCCGCTTGACCAGTGCGCCGTAAAGCCCGGTCAGTTCTGTCTGGGGAATCCGTGTGCTGCTGTCCATGATGCCTCCAATGGTGGCTTGTCGTCACCATGAGACACCGGCCACCACTCGAATGTGACATGTATCAGCCGGATTTCTCCTTAGTAGAAGGGTCGGTAGTAGCGGGTGGTGACCGCCAGTATCGATTCAGTCAGTTCGGGGCGGCACACCATTAAGTCGGGCAGCCAGGCATCGACGGCGCCGTAGCGGAGCGGGTCACCGTTGAGGCGGCAGGCGTGGAGGCCGGCGGCCTCGGCGACGGCGACGGGGGCGGCGGAGTCCCACTCGTACTGACCGCCGGCATGCACGTAGGCCTCGGCGGCACCCATGATGACGGCGGCGATTTTGGCGCCGGCCGAGCCCATCGGGATCATGACGCCGCCGATCGAATCGGCCACGTCGTAGGCCACTTCGGGCGGGCGGCTGCGGCTGACCACGATGCGGGGAGGGGTGCCGGCTGGGTTTATGGGTTGCAGGGTCGGCGGTTCGCCGGTCGAGAGCGTGATACCGAGCGACGGCAGCGCGACGGCGCCGACGACAGCGATGCCCGCGATGGACATGGCGACGTGGACGGCCCAGTCGGGGCGGCCGGGCTGACGGAACTCTCGGGTGCCATCGAGCGGATCGATGATCCAGAGACGCCCACTGCCCGAGACGTCTTCGAGTCCTCCTTCTTCGGAGCGGACTCGGTCGTTCGGGTAGAGGCGGTTGAGTTCCTTGACCAGCAGCTGGTTGGCCAGGCGGTCGCCGGCGTCGCCCAGGTCTCGGAAGCCGCCGGTGGGTGGGCTGGATCGGAGCTCGAGCAGGGCCCGGCCGGCCATGGTGGCGAGGGTGGCCGCGTCGCGGTGCTCGGCGGTCAGATCTCCTTCACCAGCTGTGGACACGAGCGCGACACCCCTTCGGACTTCGGAACGCCCATGTCTAGTCCGTTGGTCCGAGGGGTCGGAGGTGCCTGGTGGTGCGGGCGGTGTGTCGGAGGTGGGGTTTAGGCGACCTTGGTGTGCAGCACGGCTCGGTACCAGCCCGGATGGGAGCGGTCTTCGCCCCGCACCTGGTAGGTCCCGTAGTTGGTTGGCGCGGCAAAGCCGGCGTCGACCACCCACTGCTCGAGGGTTTCGAGCGACGGGGCCCACCACTCCATGCCGTTCCAGCCACCTTCGTAGCGCAACAGGCGCTCGCCGGTGCCGGAGATCGACGGGTCGTAGCGGTCGACCATGATGAATTTCGTCTTTGGCCACGTCGCGCACCCGGCGGAGGGCGTCGAGAGAGTTGCGCAGGTGGAGCAGGACATCGCCGACGAAGACGAGGTCGAACGTGCCGTGGACGGCGGGATCGAGGTCGTAGACGCTGCAGGCCAGCCACTGCACTTTGGAGTCGAGAGCCTTGTGGGCGATTTTGAACGCCTCGCCGTGCGGGAGGTCAAGACCTTCGGCTCGCACAATGTCGCTGGCCTTGCCGGGCAGGTCCAAGTGGGACGTGCTGGGCAGGTCGATGGCCACGACCTCGGCGCCACGGCGCTCGAACTCGAAGGCCCAGAAGCCGTCGAAGGTGGCGACATCGAGCACGCGCTTGCCGGTGAGGTCATCGGGGATGCCCACCAGGTTGACGAAGTCGCGGTGGTCGTGGCTGCCCGGGGTGACGACCCCGTTGCCCAAGTCGATGGTGTGGTACCAGGGAATGCCGGCAACCAGTTCGGTCAACGAGGTGGCTTCGGCTCGCTTGGCTTCGGCGTCACGCAGGAACTGCTGGGTGGTCGGGTTGGGCTGGGTGCCGTCGCCCTGCAGTGAGGGGGCGCGTAGAAAGTCGAGCGCCCGTTGAGTGTCCCGTGGCGTCGGGGGCTTCACGACGGGCGGCGTGGCCGGCTCGTAGGCCTGGGTCGGACCCGTCTTGCGGGCGCGCTCGGGGTAGCTCAGGCGAAGTTTGAACCCTCGCCACTCGATGTTCTTCGACGGCACTCGCTTCTCCCAACGATGTCGGCTCGAAGGATGTGACCCCCAGGGCACCCAACAAGAGTTGTGCTTTCTACAGTAAGCAAGGGATCGAAGCGGAACCTTGGTACCGGATAGTAAAGCGCTAAGAGTTCCGTAAGAACTCTTAGGGAACGCGCGAATTCGTCGGCCATGCGGCGGTGTGCGACACCAGCGAACGTTGGGTAGGGAGACTGGTGGGCGAGCGCGTGGGTTGGGCGAGCGTGTGAGTCGGGAGAGGCGGCGAGGTCAGTCGGTCAGACGAGGCGGCGGTCGGTGGCCCAACGTGTGAGCTCGTGTCGCGTCGAGAGCTGCAGTTTGCGGAGCACCGATGACACATGCGACTCCACCGTCTTGGCCGAGATGGTGAGGTCCCGCGCCACTTCCTTGTAGGTGTAGCCCCGGGCAATCAGACGCAGCACCTCGCGCTCGCGAGGCGAGAGCTGGTCGAGCTCGGGGTCGGTGCCGGTGGTGGGGAGGGAGGCGGAGGGGTCGTGAGAGAAGGCATCGAGCACGAAGCCGGCCAGGCGGGGCGAGAAGACGGCATCGCCGGCGCCGACCCGGTACACCGCTTGGAGGAGTTCATCGCCCGAGATGGTCTTGGTGATGTAGCCGCGGGCGCCGGCCCGGATGACCGCAATCACATCTTCGGGTGCATCAGAAACCGAGAGGGCCAGGAACTGCACTTCGGGATGGATGGGATGCACGCCCTGCAGCACGGCCTGGCCGCCGCCGCCCGGGAGGTGGACGTCGAGCAGGACCACGTCGGGCACGCGTTCGTTGATCAGTTCGATGGCGGCTTCGACTTCGTCGGCTTCACCGATGACGTCGACGGCATCACCCAGTTCGGCCCGCACGCCGGCGCGGAACATGGCGTGGTCCTCGACCAGGAAGATGCGGGGACGACCGGCGGGGAGCATGGGCGTGGAGTCGCTGGGGGAACTGGTCACAGCGGCAGTGAGAACTCGACCTCGGCCCCGTTGCCGGGAGAGGAGCGGATGGACACGGTGCCACCGTATCGAGCCATGCGGGCCTTCATGGATTGGGCGATGCCTTGGCGATCATCCGGCACCGTGGTGGGATCGAAGCCGTGGCCCCGGTCGCGCACGAAGAGATTGACGGCGTTGGGCTCAACCTCGGCATAGAGCGAGACCTCTTCCTCGCCACTCCACTTGGCCGCATTGACCGTGGCTTCTTGGGCGGCACTGAGCAAGGCGCGTGAGCCGTCGGTCAGTACACAGTCCCCCACCAGTACGACGTGGACGGTGATGCCGTGGTCGGCTTCCACATGTCGCTGCAGCAGGCTGATGCCCTCGCCGAGCATGGTGGCGTCCTGGCCTGGTGAGCCCGGCGGGCGGCCTTCGAAGAGCCACGCCCGCAGTTCGCGCTCTTGCGCCCGGGCCAGGCGGATCACGTTTTGCGGATCGTCCACTGAGCGCTGGATGAGGGCCAGTGTTTGCAGCACCGAATCGTGCACGTGCGCTGCCATGTTGGCCCGTTCCTCCGCCAGGGCGCGGGCCTGGCGTTCTTGCACCAGGTCGCGCAGCAGGGAGAGCCACCACGGGCCGAGCACGACCACGATGGCGGCCATGAGGAGGATCGCCCCACCGACCGGCCGCAGCGCGGCCACGGAGGCGTGGCCCAACACCAGCGTGATGATGCCGCCGACGGCCAGCGCCACGCCGAGGCCGATTCGGATGATGAGCTTCCAGCCCGAGTGGGTACCGCCCGATTGCAGCATCGGCGCCACTTCGCTGTTGATCCACACGCGCTCCTGGTCGCTGGCGTTGCGCCATATCAAGATGCCCAGCGCCAGGGCAATGAACACCGGCCAACTGAAGAAGCCCAGATACCCGATGTGCAGCACGCTGACGACGATCTGCAACACGATGAAGGCCGGGACGGTGGCGACCGCTAATCGGATGCCCCGTCGATCCTTGATGGCACGGGAGAAGATATTGGTCGTCTCCGAATTCAGCGGCACGACCAGCCAGGCCAAGACATAGAAGAACACGGAGATCCCGTTCACCAGGCCGAGGAGGACGAAGCCGATGCGGACGAAAGTGATATCTATGCCAGTGGCTTGCGACACGCCGGCGCAGACGCCCGCGATGACTCGTCCTTCGTTGTTGCGGCGGATGCCCTTGAGGTGACGATGGGGTCCTCGGCGGCTGCGGCCGTGGCCGTGCTGGTCGAGCTGGTTGGGGTCGAAGTGGGAGTGGCGGCGGCGTCCTCCCCGGTGGCGGTTCCGCTCTGAGTGCCACTCGTTCTGGACGTGGTCCCAGATGCGGGCCCAGTCCTTTTGTGGGGGCGGGGGTAGAGGTGCGGTGGGTGGGGGCGGTGTTTGTGGCGGGGGCGGCGGCACAGGCGGCGCCAGCTGGCCGTTCTCTATCCCGTCGGACGCGGGGGCGGGGAGGTCGTTCGGGGTTGGGATACCCCAGATGATCGCGCGCACCCCCGGTCGGGGCTATCAGGGACATCCCTGATCAGGTAGGGGCCGAATCAGGGTTGGACCCGGGTTGTGCCGGATTCCCAGTTGAGCGGGGGTCCTTCAAGCTCAAGGCATGGAAACCGCACCGACTGACACCGACACCAACACCTCCAGTTCCGATACCTCCGGCACCACCGCCGCAGGCACGGGGACCGGTCTTGGCGACCACGGCTACGACCACGACCGCCTCCATCGAGCTGGGGATGGCCGCATGGTGGCTGGCGTGGCCCAGGGCATGGCCGAGTACTTCGATATCGACCCCACGCTGGTCCGGATCGGCTTCGTGGTCATGTCCTTGCTGGGCGGCCTGGCCGTCCCGCTGTACCTGGCCGGTTGGCTCTTGATCCCCGCCGAAGGCGCTGACGCTTCGGTCGCCGAGGAGTTGTTGGCCCATGAACGCCTCCGCTGAGTCTCCCTCCGACCCGACGGGCGGTGATCCCACCCCACCGCCCGTCGGGTCTCCCTCCTGGCCTCCGCCGCCACCCCCGCCACCGGCGGCTCCGGCGGCTCCGATGCCTCCTCCGCCACCTTCATCGTCTCGGCGATCGATTGACGCCGATCGTGACTACTTCCGTTCCCGCTTCCACCAGAGAGGACAATTCATGCGACACAACTGGGACCCCTCCTATTACGGCTTCAGCGCCAGCCGGCGCAGTACGCCACCCGGCGCCGACATGCGGGCTTCCGACGCCGAGCGCAACGAGGTGGCCGACAAGCTCTCCCGCCACTTCTCCGAGGGCCGGCTCGATTCGACCGAGTTCAAGGAGCGCCTCGACCGCGCCATGGGGGCCAAGACCCGAGGCGATCTGCACGGGCTCTTCGACGACCTGCCGACGTTGCGGGTGGCGGCACCGCCGCCCATGCCTCATCGCCGGGCCCGCCTGATTCCCTTCTTGCTCATCATCGCCTTCCTCACCGTGGCCACTGGAGCCTCCTTGAGCTTCTGGCCATTTGTGCACATCACGTGGTTGTTGTTCCTGATTGCCGGGGCCTTCATCTGGTTTCGGGGTGGTGGCTCGCGGCGGTTCCATCACCACCACCATCAGCACGAGTCCGTGGAGGTCTGACATGCGACGACACAAGTCCCCTCTCCCCCGCACCTGGCCCCTAGATCCCGAGTGGCATGGGCCCGAGTCAACTGGCCAAGAAGACAGCGAAGAAAGCAATGACATTGAAACCGACCTCGAACAGTGGGACGCCGTGGCTGGTGCGCTCCGGTCCATGGCCTTCTTCGACGGCCTGCTCCCCACTGAGTTGGCAGAGGTGGCCCAGGCATTCACGTTGTCCTCGGTTCGGCCCCGGCAGCTCCTGGAGGCCCAGGACGCCCCGGTGCACCGTTGGCAGATGATCGCCTCCGGACATGTGGTGGTCAGGCGAGACGAGGTCTCCCTTGGGCTCCTCGGCGCCGGCGACTCGTGGAGTGAGCACAGCCTGCTCAACGGCTACCGCTCGCCGATCAGTGTGGTGGCGCTCTCCCCGGCCACCGTGCTGACGGTCAGTGAGCAGCGTTTTTGGGCGCTGGTGACCGAGCACGAGGCGTTCCGGGAGCGCATCGTGGCCCGCTCGGCCGACTCGGCGGACCGGCTCGCTCTTCCGTTCCTGCGGGCCCTCATGCACATGGAAAGGGCCGGTAGCGGAATCCGGGTCGGCTCGGTGAGCCAGTACTCTCTCGGGTGAGGCAGGCACCCGGTCGCCTCGCTCGTCCCCCAAAAGAGGTCTTTTCATAATGCGCACCCTTGCTGGATGGTGTGTAAAGCATCGCTGGATGGTCGTGCTGTTTTGGCTGATCGCCCTATTCGTGTCGCAGGGGCTGGCGAGCGCCGAACATTCCGCCTATTCGAACTCCTTCTCCTTCGCCAAGACGCAGTCGTCTGACGCCATTTTGTTGCTCAAGGCTTCGGCGCCGAAGAGCTCGGGTGATATCGAGCAAGTCGTCTACGCCGCCAAGTCGGGCACCCTGCCGAAGGACTCGCTGCCGCCCAGTCTGCAGACGGCGATGGACAAGTTGGAGAAGCTGCCGCACGTCGGCAGCGTCAGCGCGCCCACCGTTGATGCCAAGGGCACCGTCGGCTTCGTCAACGTGACCTTCGACGAACAGGCGAATGCGGTCTCGGAGACCGAAGCCAAACACTTCGTCGCCGTGGCCCGGACCGGTGCCTCCAGCACGGTCGCGGTCAACGTCACGGGACAGTTGGCTGAATTTGCGGACGGCATGTCCTTCAGCAGTACCGGTCTCGGTGTGTTGCCTTGGCCCTGATTGTGTTGCTGCTCGTCTTCGGCTCCATTTACGCCGCCATATTGCCGATTTTGTCGGCGTTGTTTGCGCTGGGTACGGCTATTGGGATTATCGAGCTGCTCAGCCATGTCATCGGTATGCCGCAATTTGCCCCGATTTTGATCGCCTTGATCGGTCTGGGGGTGGGCGTCGACTACGCGCTGTTCATTGTCACTCGACATCGACAGGGACTGGTGGCCGGGCGAACGCCCGAGGACTCGATTGTCAACGCGGTCAACACGTCCGGTCGAGCCGTCTTGTTTGCCGGCATCATCGTGTGCATCGCCCTGCTGGGGATGTTCGCTTTGGGCGTGAGCTTCCTCTACGGCTTGGCCGTGGCGGCCGCCATCGGCGTGTTGTTCACCATGATTGCCGCGCTGACCTTCCTGCCCGCCATGCTCGGCTTCATCGGGCCCAAGGTGATGAGCCGGAAGCAGAAGAAGTACCTGGCCGAGCATGGTCCCCGAATCGTCGGGGCTGACAGCAAGGGCTTCTGGCCCAACTGGGCCGACCGGGTGCAGGCTCGTCCGGCCATTTCGGCCATCGGCGCGTTGATCGTGATCGGCGTGTTGATCGTTCCCTTCTTCTCGCTGCGCCTGGGTTCAGCCGACCAGGGCAGCGATCCGGCCGGCTCGACCACCCGCATCGCCTATGACGACCTGGCCAAGGGCTTTGGTCCTGGCTTCGCCGGGCCATTGGAGATCGTGGCCAAGGTCAACACGCCGGCGCAGGTGGCTACTTTTGACAAGGCCGTCCAGGACATTTCCCGGCAGTCGGACGTCCGGAGCCCGAAGCCGGGATCGGCTGCTCAGAACGCGGTGCATCTCCTGCCCAGCAAGAACGGCGGGCAGGTCGCCGTGATTCAGGTGTACCCGAACTCGTCACCGCAGGCGAAGGCGACGACGGACTTGATCGCCAAACTGCGCAACGTGATTGTGCCCCGAGCCGTCGCCGGCTCGGGCGTGACCATTTTGATCGGTGGTCAGACGGCCATTTACGTGGACTTCGCCCATGTGCTGAGTTCCAAGCTGCCGCTCTTTATCGGCTTGGTCGTGCTGCTGTCCTTCCTGTTGCTGGCCATCGTGTTCCGCAGCATCGTGATCCCGTTGACGGGCGCCGTCATGAACCTGCTGTCCATTGGCGCCGCCTTCGGCATCATTGTGGCCGTCTTCCAGAACGGCGTGGGCGGCGCACTGGTTGGGATTGGGCACGATGGACCGGTTGAGGCCTTCATACCCGTGATGCTCTTCGCCATCTTGTTCGGTCTGTCCATGGACTACCAGGTCTTCTTGGTCTCCCGAATGCATGAGGAATACATCAAGTCGGGCGATAACCGCATCGCGGTGCGGAACGGTCTGGCCGCTACCGGCAAAACCATCACCGCGGCCGCACTCATCATGATCCTGGTCTTCGCCTCGTTCATCCTCGGTGGCGAGCGTGTGATCAAGGAGTTCGGTATCGGGCTGGCCGGGGGCGTGCTGGTCGATGCCGTCTTCATCCGGATGTGCGTCGTCCCCTCGGTGATGATGCTGTTCGGGAAGGCCAACTGGTACTTCCCGCCTTGGCTGGACCGGATGCTGCCCAAGTTGTCGGTGGATGCGGACGACCTGGTGGTGGCGCCGGTTGGTGGGGCGCCGCTGGTTGAGGCTGGTACGTCGGTTAGCTAGGAGTGGTGCTGGGGCTGGGGCGGGGGCTGCGGGTCGGGTGGCGGGGCTGAGCTGGGCTGAGCTGCACTAATCTCCGCGGTCATGCCTTCTCCCTATTCGAAGCAGAACGTGGTTAAGGCAGTCCAGGACGGCTACGAGATTGCCAAGCGTCGGGGCGCCAAGTTGATTGAGCTGGCCGACACGCTGCGCCACTTGTCCCAGCGGTTGGACGACGTGGTGCACAACGACGCTGCTTTCCAGTACACCTGGGCTCGCACGGCGGCGCTGACGGATTTTTCACAACCTTGTGCCGACGATCCCATGTCCTCTCGGGTGTGCCGGCAAGCGGATTGCGGCGCCGAGTACGCCGAGTGGGAACGCCAACTGCGCGAGTCGCCCAAGGTGTCCCGCAAGGATTGGGAATGGTCGGCCATCTGTCGGGCGCTGGAAACGGCTGGTTTGTTGCAGTCGGGTAAGCGTGCGCTCGGGTTTGCGGTTGGAACCGAGCCGCTGGTGGCCGCCTTTGCCGCTCGGGGTATCGACGTGGTGGCAACGGACCTAGCCACCGATGATGCTCGAGCCGTGGAGTGGGCGGCTACTAACCAGCACGCACTCAACTTCGAAGGGCTGCGCAAGCCCGAGATTTGTGACGACGACGTGCTGGCCGAGCGGACGACCATTCGGGCGGTGGACATGAACCACATCCCGGACGATCTGAAGGCAAACCAGTTCGACTTCATTTGGTCGTCGTGTGCCTTCGAGCACCTGGGTTCGATTGAGGCCGGGCTGGACTTCGTGGAGAACTCGATGGAGTGCTTAGCGCCCGGCGGGATTTCGGTGCACACCACCGAGTTCAACCTCGACTCCAACGACGACACCGAGTCAGAGGGCGGCACGGTCGCTTTCCGAACTCGAGATTTTGAGGAGATGGAACGACGGCTGGCGGCCAAGGGCCACACCATGTCGCCCTTCGTCGAAGGCAGCCGGGAGGGCATCTTCGACTACCTGATTGATGTGCCGCCGAAGCACTTCGGCGCCTTGATCGTGCGACTTGGTCCTTACCGGATCACGCCGGCCGTGATTGTGGTGCGGGCCGGGGGCGGGGCGGCTGCCGGGTAGCTGCCTAGCTGCGTAAATGGGTAGCTGCGTAGCTGGACGCGGCGGCTGCGCTTACCAGGCGTATTCCTCGGGAGCGGTTTTGTAGGGCGGGAAGATGTCATCGAGCTCTTCCAGGGTCTTGTCGTCAAGCTTCAGCTCGACGGCGCGCAGGGCACCGGTGAACTGGTCCGGCGTGCGGGGGCCGATGATGGGGGCGGTGACGGCCGGTCGGGTCAGCAACCAGGCCAGCGCGACCGTGGCCGGCTGCTCGCCGATTTGGGCGCACAGGTTTTCGTAGCGCTCGAGGCGGGGGCGCAGGCGTTCCAGATCAGCGGCGGCCCGTCCCTGGTAGCGCCGACTGCCTTCGGCCTCCTTGCCGATGATGCCGCCCAGCAATCCACCATTGAGCGGCGACCAGGGAATGACACCCAGGCCGTAGTGCTCGGCGGCCGGCAGGACCTCCATCTCGACCTTGCGGGCCAGCAGGTTGTAGATGGACTGCTCGCTGACCAGACCGGAGAAGTGGCGGGCGGCCGCGGCCGCTTGGGCGGTGGCGATGTGCCAGCCGGCGAAGTTGGACGATCCGACGTAGAGGATTTTGCCTTGGGCTCGCAGGACCTCCATCCCTTCCCAGATCTCGTCCCATGGCGTCCGGCGATCGATGTGATGCATTTGGTAGATGTCGATGTAGTCGGTCTGCAAACGCTTGAGCGAGGCATCGCAGGCCCGGCGGATGTTGAGGGCGGACAGCTTGCCGTCGTTGGGCCACTCCCCCATGTCGCCATAGAGCTTGGTGGCCAGCACCGTCTTCTCCCGGCGTCCGCCACCCTGGGCGAACCAGCGGCCGACGATCTCCTCGGTGGCGCCCTTGCCCTTGTCGCGGCCGTAGACGTTGGCCGAGTCGAAGAAGTTGATTCCCACCTCCAAAGCCGTATCCATGATCTCGAACGAGGTCGGCTCATCGGTCTCGGGACCGAAGTTCATGGTGCCGAGGCAGAGCTTGCTGACGGAGAGACCGGTGCGACCGAGGTGTGTGTAGATCATGGGTCGAACATAACCGGAAGGCGGGGCGGCGTGACGGGTCGATCACGGCGGGGAGCGGCGGGGAGCGGCGGGTTGGGCGTGCACCTAACATCGAGGAGCAATGTCAACCACGGGAGCCACCACGGGAGCTCCGGCCAATTGGTATCCGGATCCCTCGGGGAGCGGTGGGTTGCGCTACTGGGATGGCGGCGCCTGGACCTCGCATGTGGCTCCGCCGCCGCCGGTCCATCAGCAACAGGCGTGGGGACCGTCGTGGAAGGGGGCCCAACTCGGCCGTCCGCACTCAGGGCCGGGCGCGCTCACCGACCCGGGACGCCGGCTCTGCGCCCGCCTGCTCGACATTCTCGTCCTCGTGCCGGTCTTCGCCATCGTGCTGACGGTGACCTTGCTGATCGCCGCCCCGCACTTTGGCCCGATCTTCCCCACCGTCTATGACAACGGCACCACCAATAACACGCCGACGCCCGGGTTTCTCTGGATCTATTTGAGCGTCTTCGGCTGCATCGTGGTCACGGGGTTGTTCATGATCGCTTACGAGACCATTGCCACCGTTCATTACGGCCGCACCCTGGGCAAGGCCTGGATGCACATCCGCCCGCTGCGTCGGGACGGCACGCCGATCAACGCTGGGCGCGCCTTCGGCCGGGTGGCCATCTACTGGCTCTTCGGCCTACTCAGCTGGATCGGGCTGCTCGATCCCCTGTTCTGCACGTGGGACGACATGCGTCAGTGCCTCCACGACAAGGTGGCCGACACCATTGTGGTGAACGACGCAGATGCAGTCTGATTCGGGGCTGAGCTAACTCGGCTCAGTTGCGGTCGAGTCGGTTGCGGTCGAGTCGGTTGCGTTCGAGTCTGGTATTGCGGTCGAGTTAGTAGCGGTCGAGCACCTTCTCTTTATCAAGGAGTACGACGGTGCCCGAAATCATGTCGTGCAGGCATCTCCGTTCCTTGGTCGCACACATGAGGACAAACGAGACGATCTCGGTGATGAAGCCGATGATGCCCTCCGCGATGTGGCCCACGATGTTGCGCAATGCCATCCACCAGAATCCCGGCACCTTGCCATCATCGGGCCGGTAGCACCGCATCCCCAGGACCTGCAACGCAGGCGTCGTGCCCTTGGTCCAGGCGATGATGCCCCAGATGATGTAGCCGATAACAAGCGTCCCGATGACCAACAGGATGGCGAGGAAGAAGGCGCCGATCCGTCGGCCAATGGGCGCCAACGTGGTCCCTTCAGGCAGGACCAGGCCGCTGCGCTGGTCGTAATACATGCCCGCCGGCACCGCTACCGGGCTGTACCCGCTTGAGTAGCCGGCTGGCTCGGGAGGGGCTGATGGGAGCGGCGATGACTGGGGTGGCGGAAATGTCGGTGGTGCTGGTGCCGCTGGTGGAGCCGGTGGTGCTGGTGGTTCTGGTGGTTCTGCCGGCGTGGGCGAGTTGTCGTCGGGCGTCTGGCTCACTGGGAACCTCCTGAACTGGTCGGCGTCACTCTATGGCCATCCCCCCATCGAGACCGTGATGAGGCCCGGTTGATGCCTGATGAGGCTGGACGACCCAACTAGCGGCTCCGTGACAGGCCCCGCTACGGTACAGACGTCATCGGATGTATCCGTAGAAACCACGTTGGGGGCACCACCGAAAATGGCGAAGCAGATTCCGCTGGTCGACTACCTGGAGCTGGGGGATAACCCCCATCTGGTGGCCAATGAATGCACATCGTGCGGGGCCCGGTTCTTCGACCGGCGCAACGCCTGTGCCTCGTGCGAGGGCACCTCGTTTAAGAAGGCAGCCGTGGCGACCACGGGCGAGGTCCGAGCCTTCACCATCGTGGCTTTCGCCGCTCCGGGCGTACCAGTCCCCTATGTGGCGGCTCTGGTCGACTGCGAGGGCACCAGCGTGCGGGCCAATCTCATCAATGTGGCCCCGGACCCTGAGCACGTGACGCTCGGCATGAAGGTGCGCCTGGCCACTGAGGTCATCGGCGCGGACGAAGAAGGTACTGAAGCGATCGGGTTCGGCTTCGAACCCCTGGGAGGTTAGGCACCATGGCATCGGCATCGGACGAACTCTGGATTCTGGGCATTCACATGACCAAGTTCGGCAAGCACCCTGACTTGGACCTGGTCGACCTGGCCGCTGAAGCGGTTTCGGGTGCGTTGGCTGACGGCGGCGTGACCATGAAGGACATGGGTGTCATTGGCGCCGGCAACTTGATGGCGGCCAACGCCGGTATCGGGCAGCAGCTGCAAAAGCAGTTGGGCCAGACCGGGATTCCCGTCTACAACGTGGCCAACGCCTGCGCCACCGGTGCCACCGCATTGCGGGTGGCCGCCATGGCCGTCAAGGCCGGCGAGTGTGACATGGGCCTGGCCTTCGGGGTCGAGAAGCTTTCGGGTGCCGGTCTGCTGTCGGGCGGGAGTCGGAAGAGCGATTCCACTACGTGGGAGCCTTCGGGTCGTTACGGCGCCGTGGCCCCGGTCGACGGTCGCATCGGCACCGAGATCATGCCGGGCGTCTTCGCCCAGATCGGCATGGAGTACGGCCACAAGTACGGCGGCACTTCGTTCGAACTCTTCGCCAAGATCAGCGAGAAGAACCACTCGCACTCCACGTTGAATCCACTGGCGGCCTACAACAAGGCCATGAGCCTGGAGCAGATCATGGGCGACGTCATGATCGCCTACCCGAACACGCGGCCGATGTGCTCGGCCAACTGTGACGGTGCGGCGGCTGCGGTAGTGGTCTCGGGTTCGAAGCTCAAGACCTTGTCGCTCGAGCAGCAACGGCGAGCGGTCAAGATCTCGGCATCGATCCTGACGACCGACCCATGGGAAGAGTCCTGCCAGATCCTGCCCGATGTCAACACTTTGACGAGGAACGCGGCCAACCAGGCCTACGAGCAGGCTGGTGTCTCGCCGGCCGACTTGAATCTGGTTGAGCTGCACGACTGCTTCGCCACGGCCGAACTGGTGCACTACGACAACCTGATGCTGTGCGAGCAGGGTGGCGCGGTGGACTTCTTCAACTCAGGCGCCACCTGGCGGACCGGATCGACGCCGGTGAACGTCTCTGGTGGGCTCGAGTCCAAGGGTCACCCGATCGCTGCTACCGGTATCGCCAACGTCTGGGAGGTGGCCACCCACCTGCGCGGTGAGGCCGGCGATCGCCAGATTGAAGGCGCCAAGGTGGGGCTGACGCACGTCATCGGTCTGGGCTCGGCCTGCGGTGTGCACATTCTGGAGAAGTCAGCCGCTTAGGGATAGGCGCTGGCCGCTCATGACCGAGCCTGTCTACGACACCATCGGTCAGGGCTACACCACCAATCGACGGCCTGAACCTCGGTGGGTCGCGCTCATTGACTCGGCGCTGGCTGGTGCCGGGCGGATAGTGAACGTGGGGGCCGGCACCGGTTCCTATGAGCCGGTCGGGACAGGGGTATCCGTCGTCGCCGTAGAGCCGTCGGTGGTGATGGTGGCGCAGCGTGCGGCGGGTGCGGCTCCGGTAATTCGGGGTAGCGGCACGGCGTTGCCATTGCGGGATAGGTCGTTCGATGCAGCGTTGGCCGTCCTGACGCTGCACCACTGGGGCGACTGGCAGGCCGGTCTGCTGGAGCTGGCTCGGGTGGCGCCTCGTCGGGTCATTCTGACCATCGACTTTGCTGCCCATGCCAACTTTTGGCTGCTGGCGGACTACCTGCCCGAAATCGCGGCAGTCGAACGGGCACTCACGCCGTCGGTGGAGCAGATTGCCGAGACCATTCCGGTGACCCAGGTGGTGCCGTTGCCCTTGCCGGCCGACATGGTCGACGGCGTGCTGGGTGCACACTGGCGGCGTCCGGAGGCATATCTAGATCCCGTCGTACGGGGCAACACCTCTCCCCTGGCGCTGGGTGATCAGGCCGTCGTTGAGCGGGGGGTTGCTGAGCTTCGAGCCGACCTGGCTTCCGGGGAATGGCATCAGCGCCACGCAGACCTGTTGGCGTGTGAGGAATACGACGCCGGATACCGGTTGGTGATCAGCGAGGGCTGACAAGGGGCCGTGAAGGGCTACGAGGGGCTGGGCTAGTGGGACTGCCGCCCTCGCTGCGCTCAGTTGGCCTGCCGCACGAGGCTGCGCCTCGCTTGGCCTCTGAACTAAGGACCTGAGAAGTTGGTGGAGGAGTTGGTTGAGAAGTTGGCTCAGCGGTTGGACATCAGCGGCACGGGGCGGGCCAGACTCCAACTGAAGGTGTCGGGGATGTCGGCCAAGGCCAGCGGGGTGGCCAGGTCAGCCACGGTGGGACCAACCTGATCGGCGATCGGTTGCAGTAGGTCCTCGTCGAAGCCCCAGAACTTGATGGCGTTGCCACCCAGCATCTTGCGGATGTCGTCCTCCGGCATGCCACCGAATACATGTTGGATGGTCTGGCGATGGACTGGTGCCGCCCCTTCGAGATGCGGATAGTCGGCGCCCCACATGAGGCGGTCGACGCCGATTTCGTCGCGCATCTCGGCTTCGTAGCGCTTCATGAGTGAACCACCCATGTAGACGTGTTTCTCGAAGTACTCCCGCGGACGCATGGAGAGGTAGGAGCGGACGGGGGCGCCCCCGTGGGTATCGAAGAAGCCTTCCATGTCACGGATGAGCGAAGGCAACCACTGCACACCATTCTCGGTCACCACGACTTTGAGGTTCGGGTGTCGGTCGAACACGCCACCGAAGATCATGAACCACAACGGCCGACGGGTGAAGACGAACACTTCGTAGAGACCCAACATGCCGCCGTGCTTGGCGTCGTAGAGAAACTTGGTATCAGTAGCCGAACCCGACGCGCCGGTGTGCAGATTGATCGGCATCTGGTGCTCTTCGCACGCACTCCAGAACGGGTCGTAGTACTCGTCGGCGTAACCGGGCAGTCCTGAAGTGACCGACATGGCCGGCAACATGACACCGCCGAAGATTCCGTTCTCCCGGGCCCAGGCAACTTCGGCGACGGCGTGATCCATATCGTGGAAGTCGATCGGCATGCAGCCGGCTCGACGTCCCGGTGCGGCGTTGCAGAAGTCGACCAACCAGCGGTTGTAGGCGTGCAGTGCGGGCCACACTGCGTCCAAGCCAGACTTGGCATGGCCGCCGAGATACATGGCCGGAGAGAGTCCGCCCGCCAGTACGGGTCCGGGCAGCGTCACCTCGGCATGGATCCCCTGTTCCTCCAAGACTGCCAACCGGCGTCCGTCACCATCACCGGGCACCACCCAATCAGTGCCGTAGTGGGAAAGCCAGCCTTCGGCGGCTTCGGTGTCGACGCCCATGCCGGCCAGGCGGCGCGAGGCGGTGGCCCGGACGGGGTCCTGCTCGTCGATTTCGCCGGGGTCGTAGCCACCGAACATCGAAATGGCCAGCGATGACATGTCGCCGAACGCGGCGACGGCCTCGCGGTGAGGTGGATCGACGTAACTGAGAAAGTGCTCCATGCTGTCCGGCGACGCGTGCATGTCGGCGGAGACAACCACATACGGACGTCCTGCAATCCCACCCATATGGGCAGACTAACCCTCGCCAGCGTGGTCGGCCGGATGCCGCTTGGGGATCACAAATCGGTGCCGAAGCTCCGGGACTCGGGATAGGGGCCGAAGGTGGCAGTCCTCTGTAGCCCCATCTTGAGGTAGAGGGCCTCTGCCTCTGGTTGCTGGTTCCCTGTTTCCAGCACGAGTCGGGAGTAACCGACTTCTCGAGCTCGTTCCTTGAGTGCTTCGAGTATCCGTTCGGCGTGGCCCTGGCGGCGATATGACGAGTCCGTCCACATTCGCTTCAACTCGCACGTCTGATCGTCGTAGCGCCGAAACCCGCCACCGGCGATGGTGATCGGTCCGTCGAGGAGAACGAGAAAGCAACCAGTGGGTGGCTCAAACTCGGGCGCGACGGCGCGGCTCATTTCATCGTTGGCTCCGTAGCGCGCCAAGTATTCATCGGAGATGCTTGCCAATAGGGGCGCGACTCTTGGATCGTCGAGCGAAACTTGTAGCAACTGCACGGCGGACATCCTGGTCAGGACTCTTGCGATCCGCAAGCTCCCGCCATTCGACAACTTTGTCCGACGATTGCGACGGGCAATTGCGTCGGATAACTGCATCAGCAGTTAGTCCCCCGGCGGGGGTCGCTGGTTCCGGAGACGATTGTGGAAGGCACAGAGCAACCTGCCGTTTCCCTGAGTCGTTGGACCACCTTCGGAGGCCATTTGGATGTGATCACCCTGGCAACGTTCGATGGGCTCATTGCAGAAGGGGTGGGTGCAGCGCCGGTCGCGGACTTCGAGGGCCCGTCGGGTGGCGCCGGTGAAGAATCGAGCGGTTTCGCTGACATCAACTCGACTGTTGGGCTCAAAGACAATCCGTTCGAAGTAGGCCCGGTCCAACCATTCGTAGATGGTGCCCGGAGTGACCACGATGCCGTTGTCCATCTCACAGATTCGACCGTGCATCTGCTCGTAGCCGCAGAAGAACGAGACGAACGGCACTGGTCGGCGGCCATCGGCCGGAGCGGTCCGGCTGCGGATAGCCATCTCGACCAAGGCGTCGGCTCGGCGCTGGGCCGAGGTACGACGCAGATCGCTGACCATGGGATCACGACCGAGTCGCTCTTTGGCCTCGGCCCAGTCGGCTTCGAACTCCTCTTGCTCTAAGCGACGCAGTTCGCCAGCCACAATGGTGCCGGAAACCGGATCGAGGGTCATTTGGCCCAGATGCATGCCACCGATGACTGGCACCAGGTACACGTCTCGTCGTTCCTTTTGAGCCATGGCGTCCTCTTCGGCCCCATCAGGGTCAGCCCTTAGCGTGTACTCGGCCAAGAAGCGGGTGAAGTCCTCGAAGCCAAGGACGATGGCTTGGTCGACCAAGAACTGCTCGTCGCGGTGCATGGCGTCCTTGGTCCGGGGATTGAGGGTCCCGGCAATGAGGTCGAGGTGAGCGCCATTGATCCTCCCGGCGCAGAACGCTGCGGCCAACAACGGGAAGTCCCGCAAGAGTCGGCCATGCCTGACCCGCCGGCGGGAGTCTTTGATGGGTTCGTTGACCTTGGTGCTGATCCACGACGCCGCCGACTTAGCCCCGTCGTTGGCATATTCACCCCATTGGTCGAACTCACCGGTGGCCTGGGTTAAGAAGGCACCCAGGCGATTCCACTCGTTGTTGAGCGTGCAGATGCTCTCGCCGTCGGCGAAGGCAGAAGGCCCTTTGGCTACGAGTTGGTCGATGGCCCCAGTGAGGCCGCCCAAGAGATCCATGCCTTCACTCTCGCAGGGGGGTGTGACAACTGAATGCCCAAAATCGCAGGTCAGGCCATATAAATAAAAAATAAATCACGTACACAATCGGTCAGTAAGCCGACCGTTCTTGCGGCTGGACGAGTCCCCCGGGGTCGTCGGAGCGGACTGGATGGGGAGGCAGTTGACCTGACGCAGTTCGTTCCATACCCTTAGGTATGTAACGTCGAAACAGGGGGCAGCAATGGCAACAACTAGTGAGCGCAGTGAACTGAACGTCGAGACGGCAGGCCAGGTTTTCGTCGATCCGTCCGCCTATGCCGATGAGGGCAGATTCCATGCGGCAACCACCCTGCTGCGCAAGGAGTCACCCGTGCATTGGGTGGACGGCGGCGACACCTACCGGCCCTTCTGGGCATTGACGCGGCACGCCGACGTTATGGAGGTGGAGCGGGACAACCATCACTTCCTCAGTGCGCCACGACCGCTACTGGCGCCAATCGCGGCCGAGCAGTTGGCCATTGAGAAGGGTGAGGTGCTGCGCACGCTCATCCACATGGACGAGCCGGATCACAAGGCGTATCGGCAGGTGGCCGCGACGTGGTTCCAGCCCAACAGCCTGAAGCGTCTGGAAGACCGCATGAATGAACTGGCGGTGCGCTTTGTCGACCGCATGGTCGAGATGGGCGATCACTGCGACTTCGTGCGCGATGTGGCCGTGCACTACCCGCTCTACGTGATTTTGTCGTTGCTCGGATTGCCGGAGAGTGACTTTGAGCGCATGTTGCAGTTGACGCAGCAACTCTTCGGTGGCGACGATCCCGAACTGCAGCGGTCGACCGATTTGGAGGAGCAGTTCACGGTGCTGTTGGACTTCTTCAACTATTTCACTGAGTTGACGCAGTCCAGGCGGAACCATCCGACCGAGGACTTGGCCTCCGTTTTGGCCAACGCCAAAATCAATGATGAGTATTTGCCCGACATGGACCTGGCGTCCTATTACGTCATCATCGCCACCGCCGGACACGACACCACGAGTTCCACCATTGCCGGCGGACTCTTGGCGTTGCTACAACACCCCGACGAGCTGGCCCGGCTGCAGAAGGACCCATCACTCCTCACCACCGCCGTCGACGAGATGATCCGCTGGGTCTCACCGGTAAAGGAATTCATGCGCACGGCCACCGAGGATTCTGTGGTCGGCGGTACGAAGATCGCCGCCGGCGATTCCCTTTACTTGGCCTACCTCTCGGCCAACCGAGATGAAGATGTGTTCGATGATCCATTCCGGTTTGATGCGGGCCGCACGCCGAACCGGCATCTTGCCTTCGGCTTCGGGCCGCACTTCTGTCTGGGTGCGCAGCTGGCTCGCCTCGAGACTCGGGCCCTCTTTGCCGAGTTGCTCTCCCGGGTCGACGAGATTGCCCTGGCGGGCCAACCGACTTCGTCGGCCACCGTCTTCGTCGGTGGCCTCAAGACACTGCCCATTAGCTACTCGTTTCGTAAGTAGGCGTGCCACCGGAGGGACTGAGCCGTTCGGCCTATTTTGATGCGGCCTTCATGTTGTTGGCCGAACATGGACCTGACGACTTGACGATTGCTGCGCTGTGTCGCGAGCTCGGCGTCACCAAGGGATCCTTCTATCATCACTTTCGCGACATCTCGGAGTTCGAGGATGCGTTGCTCGCTCACTGGGCCTCGGAGCATGCCACCAAGCTGATCGCGTTGTCGGAAGCAGTGGATGACATTGAGGAGCGCTTCGAACTGTTGCAGGGCATTGCCATCGGCTTGCCGCATGGTGCCGAGGCGGCGATTCGAGCGTGGAGTTGGAGCAATCCCCGAGTGGCCGCCGTGCAGCGTGACGTCGACGCCGCCCGACTACGCCACCTCACCGAAGCCAGCATTGCCACCGGGCTCGATCCCGAGCGGGCCGCCCTCATGGCGAAGATTTCGGTGAGCGTGTTGATTGGTATCCAGCAGCTCGTGCGGCCGGCTCAGCCTGACGCCATCAGAGAAGTGTTCGAAGAACTACGGAGCTGGGTGCTTAGGCCAGATCCCACAACCAGCCCAGAAGGCTGGACGGGGGCGTTGTCGACGTAGGCGACGTGGTGGTCGAATAGTTGGTGGAGAAGCCGAACAACCAACCAAAGAAGTCCTGAGGCTGAGGTGTCGCAGCGGCCGAACCGCTCGAACTCGATGACGACGTACACGTCGGACCCTGACCCAGGAGCGCACCGAGGAGACTCGGGGGCGTACAGACCACCTTGGGTCGAGTGGTCGTCGTGGTGGTGCCGCCCGACGTTGGCGTCGTGGTGGTTGTGGTCGTCGGCGGCGATGTCGTGGTGGTGGGAGTGGTGGTGGGAGTCGTCTTCGTGGTCGTGCAGGTTGGCTTTTGGCCGAAGAGCGCTCCGAGGAAGCTAGGTGGCGTACAGACCCGGCCGGGCGCCGTGGTCGTTGTGGTCGTCGGCGGTGCCGTTGTGGTTGTGGTGGTCGTGGTGGGGATCGTCGTTGTCGTAGTTGTCGTCGTTGTCGTCGTGGTGGTGGTTGTGGTCGACGTCGTCGTGGTTGTGGGGGGCGACGTCGTGGTGGTGGTCGGCGGCGATGTGGTCGTGGTGGTCGGCGGCGGCGTGGTTCCCAGCGTGCCGCCTGGCGTGATGACGTAGCCGTCGGCGTCCTCGTCACCCATGGAAGGCACCGAGATGGTCGCCGTGCCATTCGTCACGGGCAACACCGTGGTGGTGACGATCGGCACCCCTTCGGCGCCCGTGATGTTGGGGAAGATCTGCGACTGGACCGTCACGGTTGAGGCGGTGAAGGAAGTCGGCAGCTGCACCGTCACGGACACGTTTTCATTCGCCGTATTGCCCCCGTTGCCGAGCAGTTCATGACGACCCAGGAGCAGGCTGACCGTGTTGGTGCCCGCGTTCAGCGTCGAGAATCCACTGACCTGTTCGGCCGACGACGTCACGGGCAACTGATTGCCATTCATGCCGGCGTAGAACACGTAGGGGTAGTAGGTGTCGGAGGGAGATTCACCACCGGCGCTGGTCTGGACAAACAGATCGTCAAAGTTGGAGTCGCAGCCTGACGTCGGGGTGCAGGAATGCTGCGCCTCGGTGATACCAGATGCTTCGAGTGACGAGATGAATCCGGCGACCCAACCGGGCGCCGTGGTGTAGCTAGCCGACGTGCCCACTCCGGCAAAACCGATGTACTCGTTGACGATGATCTGCGAATCCGCATACTGCGGATACTCCTGCAGGAGGGCCCGGAAGCGGCTCACATGCGATTGCGCAATTTGCGGTTGGGCATTGAAGTCGGTGGGGGTGCCCGTGCTGTTGATCTCGTGCCAGGAGAAGGCGGTGCAGTTGATGTTGTTAGCGGCAGCAAAGGCCAAGAAGGTGGAGAAGTCCAGGATCTGCTCGCTGGTCGGGAACTCTCCCGGGTAGTCGGCGTAGGTCTCGAAGCTTGGACAGACGGTATGCGCACTCGGGTCGGCGGCCATGACGTCGTCGTAGGTATGCAGGAGCCATTGCTCGAGATCGTCTGCGGTCACGGCTCCGGCGTCGGGGCCATCGAAGTAGCTGTCATTGGCGCTGGATTCAGACGGTGGCTCATTGACGAGGTCCCAATAGTTCACGGTGGCGCCGCTGGCCACCACGCTCGCCACTTCGGACTGGATAAAGGTGTCGTACGTGGTCCAGCTCGACCACGGTGTGGCGGCGCCGCCCCAGTTCTGGCCGTTGTCCGCCAGTTCACAGAAGGCCAGGCTGCCGCACTCGCGATATTGCTCGTAGCTGTAGTCGTACCAGTTGTCCGACAAGATGGCGGTGAAGGATGCCGATGGCGCCAAGGCCTTCATCTCGTTGTATTCGGCGTAGCCGATGCATTGCGCGCCCGTGCAGTTCGGTAGGCCGATGGCGGACCGCCACGACTGCACATCGAGCGGGGACACCAACGCTGAGGGAGTGGTGTTGTTGACGCCTTGCAAGAATCCTGAAGCAACATGGTCGGCGGGGGCGCCGGGGTTAGTGGCATTTACTCCGACACACACCGCTGCAGTCGTACAGCCCGACTGCACGGTTATTTCGTTGCTGGTCGTTTCGGTGGAGTAACCGGTAGCGGAGCCGGATTCAACTTGGAAGGTGTAACTGTCCCCCGCAATCAATCCCGGAATGACGATGGACGAACAGACCGGCGTAATACAGGTCACCGAACCGACGTCAGTCGTGCCTTGATACATGGTGGTAATCAACGCTCGGTCGGCTTGTGCGCCAGCGGTGGCATACGTCCAGTTGACTGTCACCGAGGTCGAGGTCGGCGACGGAGACGCGGTGACAAAGACGGGCGAGTTTGGAATGGAACTGGCGGCGGTGGTCGAAGCCACGGCGATGTAACCGATGGCAGCCAAGAACAAACCCAACACGGACAGTCGCGTCGTCCAGAGACGACCACGCGTCATCGCATCCCCCGTTCCGCCTTCATGAAGACTGACACCATATACGCGTGAAATCCCTGGTGGGTGGACCCTTGCACGGCAGCGCGTCCAAACAATTGTTTGTGTGGGAGGGTCGATACGGCACCCGCGTTTTAACAGCAGGCAGCTGCGTATCGAGGTCAACCGCAGTTGCCGACGCTCACGAATTAACGGGTGTCACAGTGCAATAAAACACCGCTTGACGAAGGGGTGCGAGGTGAAACGTGCCTAGTCGACGGATGTCGACGTCGGCGTGACCGCTACGCCAGGCGTGGACCGCCCCGAACGATGCACAGCGGACTCATTGGTGCCCAAGTAACTGGCAATGACTCGAGCGTCACTCAAGACGCTCGGTGGATCTCCTTGCGCAATGATCGCGCCGAGTTCTAGGGCCACCAAGCGATCGCACAGTCCCGACATGAGCGTCATGTCGTGCTCGATGATGAGGAGGGCGCAATCGGTATCGCGCGCCACCTGGCGTAGCAACGGTCCAAGCGCTTCCGTCTCGGCCTGAGCCACCCCACCCGACGGTTCGTCGAGCAGCAACACGGCCGGCCGCTGCGCCATGACGCAGGCCAGTTCGACAATCCGCCGGGTCCCGGTCGACAACTCGCCGATGGGTCGCTGCCGGTAGCTGTTCAACCCAAGTTGTTCAATCAACTCGTCCACCAGCGCGGCAGCGGCTGCTTCGGCATCGGTTGACGCCGGCAAGCGCAAAGCAGCGGCGAAGGGCTCTCGACTGGCCAGGTGCTGCTCGAGCGCGACCGTGATCGTCTCGATCACCGACAACGACGGATACAAGCGAGCCTCTTGGAATGATCGACCGAGACCCGGCCACGGCACGTCGGTGCGGTGGGATCCCGGTGACCTCTTCTCCGGCGATGTAGATGCGGCCGGTCTCGGGAGTGAGGAAGCCCGAAATGATGTCGAAGAGTGTGGTCTTACCGGCGCCGTTGTGACCGATGAGGCCGACGACTTCGTGGGGTTGCACGATGAGGTCCACATCATCGACGGCGATGACACCACCGAAGCGCTTGGCCAGACCGTGGCACTCCAGTACTGGGATGGCGTCGGGCACGACGAGTTCGGGGTTGGACTGCTCAGCGGCTGCGGCGGCTGGGTGGCGGGTGACGTGACGGATCGGGAGATCTCGATGGGCAGCCCGTCATCGGGTCTCGCCGTACTCGCCGCCGATGAAGACGGCCCGCAGGAGGTCCGGCCGATCGAGCAGGTCGGCGCTGGCGCCGGAGAAGCGCACGGTGCCCTTCTCCAGGAAGGTGGCCTTCTCGGCCACCAGCAACGCCACGTTGACCGACTGCTCCACGATGAGCACGGTGGTCCCCTGCTCGGTGGATCTCCCGCACCGCCTCAATCAAGCGGGCCACCACGGTGGGTGCCAGTCCGAGCGACAGCTCGTCAATGCACAGGAGTTGGGGGCGGACCAGGAACGCCATGGCCAACGACAGCATCTGCTGCTCGCCGCCCGACAGGTTGCCCGCCGCCACATCGGATCGCTCCTCGAGCACCGGGAACATGGCCACGACTCGAGCCCGAGCCGCCTCCGCTTCGGCCCGGTGGCGACGGATCGGCCACGAGGCCACTCGCAGGTTCTCGGCCACCGTCAGCGAGGGGAAGATGCCGCGACCGCCCGGCATCATGGTCAGGCCGGACCGGGCGATCTCCTCGGTGGAGGTGGCGGTGATGTCGGACGCCGGCGAAGCGCACGGTGCCGGCGCTGGCCGGCAACAGCCCGGTGACCGTCTTGAGCAGGCTGGACTTGCCGGCCCCGTTGGTGCCCAGCAGGGCCACCATCTCGCCTCGCCGGATTTCGAGGTCGATGCCGAACAGCACCTGCAGCGATCCGTAGGCGGCGTTGACGGACTGAGCAGCGCAGCAACACCTCGGCGTCGTCGGCGTCACCGGCGCCGTTTGATCGGCGGGACCGCTGCGCAGCGACGACAGGCGGTCGCTCGGCACCCGCGGCGTCGGCCGCCGTCGCCGTCGGAGCCTCGGACCGTCACCTCGTCGGCAAATCCAGCGTCACCCCACACGCTGGTCGACAGGCCCCGCCGGCGGGCGATGACCAGCAGCATCCGGTCGCGCGCCCATTCGAAGGCGCCGGCCAGGCCGCTCGGGAAGAACATGAGCAGGACGAGCATGCCGAAGCCGGTCAGCACCAACTGGTACTGGGGGAAGGCGATGCCCAACCACTCGATCAGGGCCACGCCGCACAGCGCGCCGGAAATGGAGCCCAGGCCACCGATGACGGCCATGGAGAAGACCAAGATGCTGTCCGAGGGCGGGAACGTCTGGTAGCCCACTCCCCCGAGGATGACGACGTAGAGACCGCCGGCCACGCCGGCGATGACACCGGCCATGGCGAAGGCGCCCAGGCGCACCCGGGTGCTGGGCACGCCAGCCGCCTCGGCCGCCCGCAGGTTGTCCCGGGTGGCGATGACGGCCCGGCCCGGGTCGGGCCCGCCGGATGCCCTGCACCAGCACGATGGCGAAGACCAGCACGCCGAGGCACAGGAAGTACATGTCGCTCTGGTTGCCCAGGTCGAACCGCTTCCACAGCAACGGGCGGACCACGTTGGCCGGCAGGACCTAGGAGAAGTTGGTGGGGTTGAAGAAGAAGTCGTTGGCCGCGATGGCGAAGGCCATGGTGGTGACGGCGAGGTACATGCCGCGTCACCCGCAAGCGCCGGCAGCCCCAGCACCACGGCCACGGCGGCCCCGGCCACCCCGGCGCCGACCAGGGAGAGGAACAGATCGGTGTTGGTGTGCATGATCAGGTTGCCGGCCGCCACGGCGCCGACGCCGACCAGTGCCTGTCTGCCCCAGACTGATGGTGCCGCCCCAGCCGCTCAACACCACGAGGGAGAGGGCGCCGAGGCCGAAGACGATGCCGACGCTCACCTCATCGAGGTTGGACGCCTGCAGCAAGGTCGGGAGGACGAGCACCAGTGCGGCCAGTGCATGGCCCCGCCGATGATCAGGGGTGCGCACCTCGGGCAACGCGCGCAGCACGGCCGGCACGGCCCGGGTGGCGCCCTAGGCCGACCACGATGACTCGTCGGCCGCCTCGGCCCGGCTGCTGGCCCGGTGCTGCAGCAACAGGGCGACCAGCACCACGACCAGGAAGATGGGCGTCTCGATCGACTGCTTGGAGATATTGAGCCGGACCAGCTCCTCCATCACGCCCAGCGCGATGCCGGCCACGAAGGCCACCCACAGCGATTCCATCCGGGCCACCACGGCGGCGACCAACGGCACCAGGAGCAGTTCGGGTCCGGCCGCCACATCGATGGGCACGCCGGCCGACGGGGCCTGCAGCATCACGGCCAGCGCGGCGATGACGCCGCTCATCACCCACACGGCCAGCAGCAGCCGGCGGGCCGGGATGCCCAGCAGGCGCACCCGGTCGGCGTTGTCGGCGATGGCGCGCACGGCCCGGCCGGCGTCGGTGCCGAGCAGGAACCACGACACCAGGGCCACGACGACCGGCACGGCGATGATGACCACGATGTCGTTGCCGGTGAACACCACCGGGTTGACCTCGAAGTGCAGCGAGCTGAGGTCGGTGCGGAAGCTGGTGATCAGCGACGGGCCGTGCAGCCACTTCGGCAACAGGAAGGCGATGCCACCGAGCAGTTGGGCCAGGCCGATGGTGGCCACGGTCAGCATCATCCGGGGCGCCTTGGCGAAGCGCCAGTTGACCAGCAGACCCGACGCCGCCGCCCACGACCCCGCCGATGACCAGGGCGGCCACCACCGCCAGGGGCCACGGCCAGTGCTCACCCAAGAACAGCGACGACGCCGGCCGCGGCCGCCACGCCGCCCATGGCGCCGTAGGCGAAGTTGATGGCCCGGGTCAGGCGGTAGAGCAGCACCAGTCCGATGGCCAACAACCCGTTGAGGCTGCCGTAGATGACGCCGAAGAGCACGGTGCCCGAGGGGCACCTCGTGCGGGGTCGCGGCCGAGAGGATCAGCACCATCGCCATCGCGGCGGCGGCGACCAGCACACTGCGGCGGCCCAACAGGGAACCGACACGCGCACCGAGAGGGGAACTGGCCAGGGAGCTGATCACTGCACCCCGTTGGGGAAGACCGGTGCCGGGCCGGCGGGGACGGTGCTGGCGTGTACCACGTCGTGCCGTTCACCCAGGCGCCCTGCTCGCCATCGAAGACGGACGTGGCGTTGGGGTTCCACCATTGGTAACGGAACTCGTGCTGCGGCGTGAACTGGCCGCGCCGTTCTCGTTGAACGTCCAGGGGCCGTACTCGCCGTTGCCGCCGGCGTAGTTGAACATGCCCTTCTCGAAGTTGGCCGGTGTGAGGTCGGGCCCGGCCAGCTGAATGCCGAGGGCCAGCATGTAGAGGTCTTCGTAGAGCAGGTCGACCTCATGGGCCGGGGCCGCACTCGGGTCGACCGACTTGGCGGCGAAGTAGCCCAGCGACGAGCCGTAGGCCGGCACGTTGCCGTTGTTGGTGATGCCGGCGGCGTGGGCCCACACGCTCTGATCGAAGAGTTGGCCCACCAGATCTTCATCGGTGAAGGCGGCACCGATGTTGACGATTTCTGGTTGGTAGTTCGACGTATCGAGGTCGGACGTGAGGTAGGCCAGCGTGATGGGATCGCAACCGCAGCCGAGTGTGGTGATCTTGTCGTTGATGACCTGCTGGGCGATGCTGCCCGCTTCCGACGACAGCTGCGACAGATCCAGCGTGTACGACAGGCTGGCCACGGCGGGGTGACCGGCCTTGGCCAACGCCGAGGTCACCTGGCTGGCGCACTGCTGGTACACCGGATTGTCCGGGGCCAAGATGGCGATGCGGCGCGGTTGCCCGTTGGTCACGCCGGTGCCGGCATAGGTCACGTTCTGCGTGATGATCTGCTTGATCATGATTTGCGGCGCCTCGTTGCCCAGGTCGGTGCAGTTGGGGAAGAAGCTCCAGGCGTACGGCGCCTGGGCCTGGAACCACTGCTGCGACATGTACGGCGCGCCGATGTTGACCACGTGCTGGGCCGACAGTGCCTCGGCATAGGGCTGCGAGAGTGCCGTGACGTCGGCGAAGGCACCCAGTTGCTGGGAGGCCGTGATGGCGTCGGCCTGCGCCTGGGCCTGACCGGCGTCGGTCACCTCGTTGACCAACGAGCCCTGGCCGTTGAAGTACTTGAGGACAATTTTGCGGCCGTAGAACTGGAAGTGGTCGTTGAAGTAGGTGATGAGGTCCTTGGTCGTGCCGTTCGACATCGGCGGCCGTGTCACTGAACTGCGCGCTGTTGTACTTGCCGGCGATCTGCTGGATGGCCTCGTCCGCCGTCTGGATCCCGCCCGACGGCAGCCGGGCGGTGACCACAATCTGGTTGGACGTGACGCCGTGCGACGTGGCGCCGCCGTTGTTGCCCGAGAACGAGACGCAGGCCGGCGAGTACGGGTCGCCGTGCACCTGCTTGGCCGGTGCAGGTGCCGATGGCGCCGGGCGCGGTGGCGGCCCCTTTGGTGGTTGGGGAAGCGCCAGCTCCCGGGCGCGGTGGTGGTTGTCGCGGTGCCGGTGCCGGGAGCCCCGGCAGCGCCTGTGGTCGTGGTGGCCGTGCTGCCACCGGGAGGCGCGCCGGTCGGGGCACCCACCTTGGTCGAACCACGTGTTGGTGCCGGTGTTGGCGCCCACGTTCTGCTCCGGCGCGATGGACGGCACCAGGATCGCCATGAGCAGGAAGCCGCCGCCGATCACCACCGCCGGGCCGTAGCCCCGCATCAGTCGACGATCGGGCGCCGAGTACTTGGCCAGGCGGCCTTCTTTGGGCGAGGCCTTCGGCGAGTCGGTTGGCGAGTCGGTTGCCGAGTCGGTTGGCGAGTCACTCATGCGGTTGTTGCCTCCTTGAGTCGGCGGCGACTGCGTCGGCCCTTGCGCAGATCAGCCAGGAAGAGTCCGCCCCCGGCCACCACGGCCACGATGCCCACCACTTCGGCGGCGCCCGACCAACATCCCGGATGGCCGGCCGGACTGGTGGTGGTGCAGTGGGTGGCCGACGACAGCGCGCCGGAACCGGCACTGAGGGATTGGGGGGCGATGGTGGTGGGAGTGGTTGGCGTGGTCGGAGTGGTGGCCGCCGCTCCGATGGGAGGCAGACCAAACCCGGTGGGCAGCCCGCTGCCGACCGAACCGACCACGGTCGAGAGCGCGGAGCCGAGCGACGAGAGCGGGTTGCTGCCATTACCGAAGGGGTTGGCGAAGTCCGGCGGGGGGAGCGTGTCGGCGGAGGCTCCACCGATATCGAGGTCGAAACCGCCACCGTTGGAGAACGCGCCGAGCGCGACGTTGGCAATCGTCTCGGTCGGGTTGGCCAAGTTGTTGAGCAGCTCCTGGGCGTTGGTGCAGTCGTTGCCGGTCTTGGTCAGGCCGTTGATTGCGGTTTCGAGGCGCCGACGTCTGCGACATCAGCGGCGAGATCAGTGTGTCGGACAGCGCCGAACGGCCCACCGTGAGTCTCGAGCGGCGTGACCGTGACCTTCTGGTGTCGACGGATCAACCTTGACCTTCGGCATGATCAGCGTCAGGCCCAACGTCGCCAACAGCGTGTTGGCCAGCGCCACCGTGGTCGCCAGCTGCGCGGTCGTCGGCGCGCGGAATGGTGGTGGGGCCGACCGTGATGGAGCCGACCGAGAACGCTGCCGTTCGAGACCGGCGTCGTGCCGCTCTGCTGTTGCGCCGTCCATGTCAGCCCGTTTAGCGCGACCAGTCCGTTGGCGATTGCTCAACTGCATGGTGGCCGTGGCTTCCGCTCGCGTTCGCCCGTTGCCGCGTACGACACCGCACTGGTCGAGGTACCGCCCAGCGTCAGCACGCCCGGGATGACCTGACCGATGGGCGTGGTCGTGCCCGAGGCCGACTCGGGCGTGGCCTGCGCCGTCACCGTCTCGGTGCCGGCGGGCAGGCCGTTGGTGTCGGTCGGCGTGCCGCCGACCGTGTCGTCGGTCAGTGGCGGCGGTTGGTCGCTGGCCGGCAGGGCGTAGGAGCCGCAGAACGGCGTGTTGGCCAGCACCACACCGAGGCCACCCAAGTTGAGCGTCTGCGAACTCGAGCGCGCTTCGTTGCTCTGATAGCTGGCTTCGGAATCGCCGACCGAGACGGCGAGATTGGTATTGCCCAGGATGGGCACCGCGCCCAGCACCGATGCGGTGGCGATGGCGCTGCCGGCGGCTGCGGCGGTCGTGGGTGGGGTGGCGGTCGTGGCTGGGGTCGTAGTGGCGTGGCGTGTCCGCGGTGGCGCGTGTGGCCGCCGACCAATTGCGCCGTGACCAAGGCCATCAGCCCGAGCGACAGCAGTCCCCACCGCAGCACCCGACGCCGCCCTGCCGTCGACAGCATTGCGCCCGCCGGTCGTGCCAATGGTCCCCCCACGTGAGTCACCCCTCCCATCACACCCGTCCGCCGATTCAATAACCCCCCGGTCATGGAATCGATGGTGTAACAAAATGACTGATATGTTGCTTCGTTGTATAGCACGGTCGGAAGCGGGGAGCGAGTGACAACTGACCGACTCATGGAAGCACGGGATGAGGGTGGCGGGGCTCAGCTCGTCGATGGCGGCCGAGCTCCTCAAGGGGCTGCCCGACGAGCCGCCCGCTTCGCTCGATCCCTACCTTGATGCGGCCACTCGGTGCATTGTGCGTCACGGGATTGAGCGGACCACCGTGCAGGACGTGGCGGCCGACATGGGACTCAACCGGGGCACCATCTACCGCCAGGTCGGGAACATGGAGAACCAGATCAAGCTGCTGGCCGCCCGGGACATCCGGCGCCACCTGGCCAGCCTGCCGGCCCGAGTGGCCGGCCTCAGCGGACCCCAATTAGTGGTCGAACTGGCCGCCATCGGGGTCGAAGACGCCCGCGGCCACCCGATCCTGGCCAAAATCCTGGCCGACGAGCCCGGCCTGGTGGGCAACATTCTGGAGAAGCACATCGGCAAGGTCCGCGATCAGGTGGTGCCGGTCCTGGCCTCGCTGTGCGAAGCCGGCATGGCCGTCGGGCAACTGGCCCGCATGGACCCGACCATCCTGGCCTCGTGGATTGTGCGAATTGTGGTGACGCTGGTGGTGCTCGAGCCCGAGGCCGAACTGCGCACCTACCTGAGCGAGCTGCTGTTGCCGGCGCTCACGCCCTAACGGGCGGCGGCGGGCGGCGGCTGGCGGGCGGGCGGCGGCGGGCGGCGGCGGCGGCTCGGCTGGCGAGCGCGGCTGGCGGGCGGCTCGACGCGCTCACCAGTCGGGCATCATGGGGATCCGATCTCAGAGGGGAGTGGATGTGGCCACTGTGCACGGTGTCGTATCGATGGCGCAAGGGTGCGCCGGTCACGCTCGAAGAGATAGTGGTGCCCGACCCGGGCCCGGGTGAAGCCGTGGTGGCAGTGAAAGCCTGCGGCGTCTGCCACACCGACCTGCATTACCGGGAGGGCGGGATCAACGATGAGTTCCCCTTCCTCCTCGGCCACGAGGCCGCCGGCATTGTCGAGTCGGTCGGCGAGGGGGTGACATCGGTCGCACCCGGGGACTTTGTCGTTCTGAATTGGCGGGCCGTATGCGGCGAATGTCGCTCCTGTCGCCGCGGTCGACCGTGGTACTGCTTCAACACCCACAACGCCACCCAGAAGATGACGCTGACCGACGGCACTCCCCTCTCCCCCGCCCTGGGCATCGGCGCCTTCGCCGAGAAGACGTTGGTGGCGGCCGGACAATGCACCAAGGTCAACCCGTCGGCTCGTCCTGAAGCAGTCGGGCTCCTCGGCTGCGGCGTGATGGCCGGCATCGGCGCCTCCATGTTCACCGGCGAAGTCGGGTTGGGTGACTCGGTGGCCGTCTTTGGTTGCGGTGGCGTGGGCTGTGCCGCCATTGCCGGTGCCCGGTTGGCCGGCGCCCAGACCATCATCGCCATTGACCGCGACCCGTCCAAGCTGGTGGCGGCCACCGCGTTCGGCGCCACCCATACCGTCGATGCCAGCACCACCGACGCGGTTGAAGCGGTCCGCGGCGTTACCGACGGCAACGGGGCCAACGTCTGCATTGAGGCGGTCGGGAATCCCGCCGTGTTCGAGCAGGCCTTCTTCGCCCGTGACCTGGCCGGCACGGTCGTCCAGGTCGGCGTACCGACGCCGGACATGCGGATCGATCTCCCCATGATTGAGTTCTTCGGACGCGGCGGGGCCCTCAAGCCCAGCTGGTACGGCGACTGCCTTCCCTCCCGGGACTTCCCCATGCTGGTCGATCTCTACCTGGCCGGGCGACTGGACCTGGATCTGTTCGTGTCGGAGACGATTGGGCTGGGCGATATTGAACAGGCGTTCGCCCGCATGCAGCGGGGCGAAGTGCTGCGCTCGGTCGTCGTGCTGTGAGGACACGCGTTCGATGAGCATCGGATATCCGCTCACCCCAACGGCGCCCCGCACGGGGCACCGGGGCATGGTGTCGGCGGCAGATCAGTTGGCCGCCTCGGCCGGGGTGGCTGCCCTCGACCTCGGTGGATCCGCCG
Organism: uncultured Acidimicrobiaceae bacterium; assembly: GCA_963730785.1. GTDB lineage: Bacteria > Actinomycetota > Acidimicrobiia > Acidimicrobiales > RAAP-2 > Bog-473. Next base: position 120,539 of record CAVSTF010000002.1, on the reverse strand, counting down.
CGGATGCAGTCGTGGCCGCGGCCGCCGTGATGGCGGTGACGAGCCCGCACCTCTGCGGTCTCGGGGGCGACATGCTGGCCATGATCAGCCCACCCGGATCCGAACCAGTGGCGTTGCTGTCGGTCGGCCGAGCGGGATCGGGCGCCGATGCCGGAGGCCATGCGGGCGGAAGGCAAATCGGTCATGCCGTTGCGAGGCGACATTCGCACCGTGCCGGTGCCGGGCGCAGTCGATGGATGGCTGGCCCTGCACGAACGCTACGGCAGGTTGCCCCTCGGCCACGGTGCTGGCGCGGGCCATCGAGTTGGCCGAAGACGGCTTCACGGCCTCGTTGATGTTGGTGCTGGCCAGTCACCTGGTGGCTGACGTCCCGGGCGCCCAGATGCTCTGCCCCAATGGGCCGCTGACGCTCGACACGGTGATGCGGCTGCCCCACATCGCCCGCACCTTGCGCGCCATCGCCGACCATGGGCGCGACGGCTTTTACAAGGGCGAGTTCGGTGAGCAGTTGCTCGAGATGGGCGGCGGCTTCTACCAACCGCAGGACTTCGACCGGTCGGCGGCCGACTGGTGCGCACCGTTGCGACTCTCGGTGTGGGGCCATGAGTTGTGGACCGTGCCCCCACCGTCGCAGGGCTACCTCACCCTGGCCGGCGCCTGGGTGGCCGAGCAGGCGGGACTCGAAGGGCGACCCGTCGGACCCGGGGTGGGCTCATGTGCTCATTGAAGCGGCTCGCGCCGTCGGACATGATCGTCCGGACGTGCTCTTCGACGGGGCCGACGGACCGGCGCTCTTGGATCCGTCGCGACTACAGGCCGCGGCCGATCGCATCCGCGCCGACAGGGTTGCGCCCAACGACGTGTTGTCTCCCGACCGCCCCGTGTCCGCCGTGCCCCGCATTGGTGACGGCGACACCACGCATTTGTGTGCGGTGGATGCGGAGGGGTTCGGCATATCGCTGACGCAGTCGAATGCACTCGACTTCGGGTCCCACCTGGTGGCCGGGTCCACCGGCATCTTCCTGCACAACCGCGGCGTGGGCTTCTCGCTCGAGCCCGGTCATCCGGCCGAGCTCGCTCCCGGGCAACGCCCGCCCCACACGCTCTCGCCCATGTTGGTCACCGCCGCCGACGGCGCACTGTCGCATTTGGTCGGCGCCATGGGTGGGGACGGGCAACCGCAGATCATCCTGCAGCTCCTGGCTCGCATGCTGGTGGTCGGACAGGATCCGTCAAGCGCCATCGCCGCCGCCCGCTTCTCTCTCGACGCACCGTCGGCCGGCCCATTCCGACTCTGGTGGGGCGATGACCTCACCGTGATGTTGGAAGCTCACGCCCCGGCACATTGGCTCACCCGCCTGAGTGAACTGGGCCACCGCATGCAGTCGATTAGCGCCTACGACCCGACTGCCGTCGGCTGCGCCCAGATCATCACGGTGATCCGGGACGGCGATGGCCGGCCCACCCACTTCACCGGGGCCACCGATCCTCGCAGTCCTGAGGGTGCGGCCGTGGTGAGATGAGCACACGGTTCCAATGAGCACCGCAATCCAATGAGCATCGTCACCCGATCCGACACGCTGCTGCCCGACCCCGAGCCTCGGGCCGTGCGGTACACGGTGATATCGGTGGACGACCATCTGGTCGAGCCGCCCGACATGTTCGACGGTCGGCTGCCGAAGAAGTTCGCCGCCCTCGCACCCCGGATTGTGGAGAACAAACGGGGCCATCAGCTGTGGGAGTTCGATGGACAGCGCTACTCGCAGGTCGGCATGAATGCGGTGGCCGGCCGCCGACCGGAGTGCGTCACGCTGGAGCCCACTCGATTCGAGGACATGCGGCGCGGCTGCTGGGACATTGATGCCCGCATCGCCGACATGGATATCAACGGCGTGTGGGCTTCGCTGAACTTCCCGTCGCAGATCACCGGATTCTCGGGACGGGTGTTCTCGTCCGCTTCGGATCCCGAACTGGGCCTGGCGGTGACGCGGGCCTGGAACGACTGGCTCTACGAAGCGTGGTGGCAGCCCTATCCGGATCGCATCATCCCCTGCGGCATCACCTTCCTGGCCGACCCCGAACTGGGAGCGGCCGAGATCAGGCGCAACGCCGAACGGGGCTTCCGATCCGTCACCTTGCCCGAGCGCCCTCATCGGATTGAGCTGCCCAGCCTCTTCTCCGGCTACTGGGATCCGATCATCGCGGCCTGCGCCGAAACCGAGACTGTCATCTCGCTCCACGTGGGTTCTTCGGGCATGCCCGATATGTCGCCCGATAGTCCGTTAGTCGCGCTGGGCGCCACGCTCTTCGGTCAGATGTCACTGTCGGCCTGTGCCGAATGGGTCTGGTCCGGCCTGCCGGCCCGCTACCCGGACCTCAAGATCGCCATGAGCGAGGGTGGTATCGGCTGGGTGGCCATGCTGCTGGACCGGCTCGACAATATTGTCGAGCGCTCGGGCTACGGCCGCGACTACGACGCCTCCGGATTGCGATCCGGCCGAAGTCCTGCAGCGCAACTTCTGGTTCTGCACCATTGACGACCCGTCGACTATCGACACCCGTCATCGGATCGGCATCGATCACATCATGGTGGAGGTGGACTACCCCCACGGTGACTCCACCTGGCCCGACACGCAGGACGTGATTGCGCGCTGCTGGGGGCACCTGCCCACCGAGGACCTGCGCAAGATGACCCATGAGAATGCCGCTGCGCTCTACCGATGGACGCTGCCCGAGGTGACGCTCCCATGACCGACTCCACCCTTCGCGCCCGAACCCGGCGCGCTGCTCCCGCCGTTGACGCCGCAGTTAGAGCTGGTGCTGCTGGCGCGCACGTTGTGGCGCGAGGGGTACGACGATCACCTGGCCGGGCACATCACCTACCTCCAGCCCGACGGCACCCTGCTCTGCAATCCGTGGCTGCTGCTGTGGGAAGAGCTGCGACCCGAGGATGTGCTGCGCATCGACCTCGACGGCAATGTGCTGGAAGGTACGTGGCCGGTTCCCCTTGGCATTCCGCTCCACCTTGAGCTGCATCGCCAGCGGCACGACGTGGCCGTGGCCGTGCACAGCCACCCTCGCTACGGGACCGTATGGGCCGATGCCGCCCGTATTCCAGGGTGTTTCGATCAGAGCTCGGCCCTGGGTGGCGGCGAGTTGGTCATCGTGGACGAGTACGACGGACCGGTCAATGACCGGGGCAGCGCCGACCGGGCCGTGAAGGCCATGGGATCAGCCGACATGGCACTGCTGGTCAATCACGGCGTGTTCATCACTGCCGGCAGCATCCGGGCCGCCCACCAGCGGGCGGTGGCACTCGAATACCGCAGTCACCGGGCCTGGCAGCTGGAGTCACTCGGTGGCGAAGGCGGCCGGGAACTTCCCGAACCGGCCCGCTCGTTCTTCCGCGGTTCGGACGGCGAGGGCTTCATCGGCTTCTGGGAAGCGATGGCCCGGCAGGAACTGCGCCGGGACCCGTCGCTGTTGGGCCGCTGAATGGGTGAGACCGACGGCAATCAAATCCCACGACTCGAACCGCCGCTCCTCACCGATGAGCTCGACTCACTCAACTCGTGGCTCGACTATCACCGGGCCACGTTGCTGCAGAAGTGCGAAGGCCTCACCGGAGACGAACTGACCCAGGCCAGTGTCCCGCCCTCCGGCCTGACCCTCCTGGGTCTGCTGCAGCACATGGCCGGAGTTGAATGGTGGTGGTTCGATCACATCTTCCGGGCCAGTGAGACTCCCGACCCATTCGATGCCGGCGGCGACGCGGCCTATGAGTTCACCCATATCGACCCGGCCGACGCAGAGACCATGCGCGATCTGTTCCGAGCAAAATGCGACGTGTCCCGGCAGGTAGTTGCTGCCGCGAAGAGCCTGGACGAGCTTTCGAGAAGTACCGATCGGGAGCAGCGGAATCTGCGCTGGATCATGGTGCACATGATTGAGGAATACGCCCGCCACAATGGTCATGCCGATCTCATTCGAGAAGCCATCGACGGCACGGTGGGCGACTGAATCGACCGGGTCAGAACACCTCTTCCAGGACATCGGTCATGGCGCGCCAGGACCGGGCGGCTGCTCGCTCGTCGTACTTCAGACCCGGCAAGCCATAGGTCCCGGAGTTCGGATGGGTGAAGCTGTGCTGGACCCCGCCGTAGAGATGCATTCTCCAGTCAACGCCGGCTGATCGCATTTCTTCTTCGAAGGCGGCCCGCTGCTCGGCCGAGACCACCGGGTCATCGGCGCCGATGCACATGAGCACCTTGCCCCTGATATGGCGCGACTCGCCGGGTCGCAGAATATTGAGCCCGGGGTGAAAGCCGACGACCGCCTTGAGGTCAGCGCCGGTGCGGGCGAGCTCCATGGCCACCGTCTCGCCGAAGCAGTAGCCGACGGCGGCCACCTTGGCAGGATCGACCGTTGGTTGCGACAACAACGCGTCGAGTCCGGCTTGGCCCCGGCGGCGGATCTCGTCGGGATCCGAACCAAGCACCTCGAGCTGCTGCATCATTTCGGGCGCCTCAGACTGAGTGAACACCTTGCCCCCACCGTGATAGTCGAGTGCCAGAGCGACGTAGCCCAGATCGCAGTAGTGCTCGGCGCGTTGCCGCTGAAACTCGTCGAGGCCGTTGGCCTCATGGGCGATGAGCACCGCCGGGAACGGACCATCTCCGTCGGGGACGGCCAGACGTCCTCGCATGACGAGGTCGCCGGACTGGTATTCGAAGTCACGCACTGAAGGCATGGTCGGAGGCTAGTTGTGGGCGATCACTCAGAGTCCAGGCCTCATGGCGTACCTGCACATACGCCTTGATCTGATCGAACACATCGGAAGCTCCCATTCATCGGTTGAGCCCCGACAAGTCGGGCCGGTGGCACGTTTATTCGATGTCCGGGTCGGGTAATCAGCATCCGATGCATTGAACCTGGTTGACAGGTAGATGCTCGGTAGCCCCATCTTCGCCGGTGGGGCTACCGTCGTTCTGCGGAAAGACGCTCAGGAGGGATGCGCAGTGGTGATGCAGCAATGCCACGTCTGAGTGCGGGTCTGATGGTGTACAGGCAAAGGACACACGGACAGCTTGAAGTGCTGCTGGCGCATCCTGGTGGTCCCTTTTGGAGAGGCAAAGACGGTCATGCCTGGTCCATCCCGAAGGGCGAATACCAGGAGGGCCAAGACCCTCTCACTGAGGCCGAGCGTGAATTCGTCGAGGAGATAGGGGTGAGCGCGCCGGACGGATCGAGAATCGATTTGGGTACCGTGCGCCAGAAAGGTGGGAAACAGGTACACGCCTGGGGTGTCGAGGCTGGGTTGTGGTCTGTCGGCGAATTGGCCAGCAATGAATTCGAGATGGAATGGCCGCCTCGATCGGGACGCATGGTCATGTTCCCGGAGGTTGATCGAGTTGAGTGGATGACCATCCCCGAGGCGCTCCCCCGCATTGTGGAGGCGCAAGCCGAATTCTTCGAGCGCCTGCGTGATGCGTTGGGGTTGGATTCCTGAAGGTCGTCATACAGACCCCGTGCAGCACGCGGGACGGTCAACGGCGGCCACGATAAAGTTGCGTACCCAATGGCTTGGGGATATCCCGGGGGGCCATTGCCGTCATCTTTGAGGAGGTTCGCGCCTTGACCTACGCCCATCGAACGTCGATTTATGATGCCGATAGCCACCTGATGGAAGGTTTGGACTGGTTGCGCGACCATGCCGACGCTAAGACGCGCTCCCTGTTGCCAGATCTGAGTACTGCACTCGATAAAGGGGGTGCTGGTGCTGGCCAAGCCATTGAACTGGGTCAGGCCCGCATTCTCGATGCCATCAAAACCGCGAAGCTTGAAGAGAACGTGATCGCCTCAGCAAAGGGATGGGGGGCATTGGGGGCCATGGATTCGAGTGAACGAACGCGGGCGTTGGACCTCTTGGGTTTTCAGTCCCAACTCATTTTTTCCACCTTCTCGACTGGACTGTTCGCATTTTCCGACGACCTAGATCTCGTGTACGGCGGTGCCGCTGCCCACAATCGCATGATGCACTCGTTCTGCAATGGCGATCCTCGCTTGGTGAGCGTGGGCTTCTTACCGTTGAACGATCCCGATTCATCGCTCGAAACACTGGCCGAGGCGCTCGATCTCGGCTGTGGGGCACTGTGGGTGAACCACGCACCGTCATCGAAGCGCTCTCCGGCCCACATCGACAACGATCCCGTGTGGGCGGCGGTGCAAGCTTCGGGCATACCGATCGTCTTGCATGTCGGCGGAGGCCGCGCCACGGTCTCCGCGGCCTGGCACCGCAACGGACGGCCTCGACCGGTCGACCTCCACGGGGGCGGCGAGAATCTGCGGGCCAAGGATCTGCCATCGGTTCATCACGCGGCAGAAACATTTCTCACCACGATGGTGCTTGACGGTGTTTTTGAACGTTTCCCAGAGTTGCGCTGCGGGGTCATTGAGCTGGGCGCTTCGTGGGTACCTTCGCTCCTTCGTCGCCTGGACTTCGCCGCTAAGAGCTTCAGCCATAGCGAGCCCCTCCTGAGCGAGCTAAGCCTCAAACCTTCGGAGTACGTCCAACGGCAAGTGCGTTTCACGCCCTTCCCCGGAGAGGACGTGGCCGAGCTGGTCGCAATCTCCGAGCCCGAGCTCTACCTGTTCTCCAGCGATTATCCGCACCCTGAGGGCACCAAAGATCCGATCGGCCGATTCGAGGGATCCTTCGATGAGCGCGGTACCGACGAAGCCGCCCGACAGCTTTTCTACGAGGACAATTTCCGGATGTTGCTCGGCGTATGAGCGTGGCCCTCTAATCACATGGCCGCTAGTAAAGAAGTCCGGTCGATCGAAGCATCAGGTCGGACTCTGGAGATCTCCAATCCAGACAAGATCTACTTTCCCGAGTTAGGCGCCACCAAGTACGAGCTGGCCTCGTACTACGTGGCCGTCGCTGCCGCGTTGGCGGTGTCGGCCTTCGGCCGACCGGCCATGCTCCAGCGATTCCCCGACGGGGCCGGAGGGAAATCCTTCTTCCAGAAGCGTGTGCCGGCCAATGCCCCCGACTGGCTGCAGACGATTGAAGTCGCCACACCTAATGGGACCACGTCGAACGCCCTCGTGATTGCGGATATTGCCCACGTGCTCTGGGCCGTGAACCTGGGCTGTCTGGGGCTCCACCTGTGGCCCTATCGGGTCGATGATCAAGCCCACGCCGACGAGCTTCGCATCGACCTCGACCCGCAACCGGGTACATCATTCGAGGACATCCGGGCCGCTGCGGCGGGGGTGCACACACTGTTGGACGAGTTGGGTATCACTTGTTACCCCAAGACCACGGGCAACCGCGGTCTGCACATTTACGCCCGCCTAGAACCGCGTTGGGACAGCTATGAGGTGCGGGCCGGTGCGGTCGCGCTGGCCCGGGAGCTTGAACGGCGGCTTCCGGAACTGGTGACCGCCAACTGGTGGAAGGAGGAGCGCGGTCAACGGATCTTCGTCGATTTCAACCAGAACGCCCCCCACCGGACGGTCTTCGGGGCCTGGTTCGCCCGACCTCGGATTGGTGGCCAGGTTTCCACCCCCCTGGCCTGGGACGAGGTGGAAACTGTCGATCCCGAGGCACTCACTATCCGTAACGTCCCCGAACTGCTGGACCGTCGAGGAGATCCATGGGCGGGAATGGCTACCGATCCCCAGTCGCTCCAGCCGCTGTTGGATCTGGCCGAGCGTGACCGATCCGCTGGCCTCCACGACGCACCATGGCCGCCCGAGTACCCAAAACAGCCGGATGAACCACCCCGGGTGAGTCCGAGTAGGGCAAAGAAGGCCTGACGGTGGATCCAACAGAGGCGCTCCAGCGCATCGCCTATTTGCTCGAGCGTGACCGGGCCGAGTCCTACAAGGTCAAGGCCTTCCGTAAGGCGGCCGCCGCCATCAGCGGCCTGTCCGTTCAGGACTTGGCAGGAATGGCAACAACCCGGCTGGAGGCGATTCCCGACGTTGGAAAGACCAGCGCGCTGGTCATCAGCCAGGCGGCAGCTGGCCAGGTGCCCGAGTACCTGGCTCGCTTGGAGGCGATAGAGGTGCCGGCCATGGGTCCGGGCGCCTCGGAATTGTTCAATCGCTTGCAGGGCGACTGCCACAGCCACTCCGACTGGTCGGATGGCGGATCGCCGATCCGGGAAATGGCCGAATCGGCGAAAGCATACGGACATGCGTACTGGGCCCTTACGGACCACAGTCCCCGACTGACTGTCGCCCATGGGCTCAACGCCGACCGACTCCGCCAGCAGCTTGATGTGGTTGCCCAACTCAATGAAGAGTTGGCCCCGTTCAGGATCCTGACTGGAATTGAGGTCGACATCCTGGTTGATGGCGCTCTCGATCAGGATGAATCCCTGCTGGCCCAACTCGACGTAGTGGTGGCCAGCGTCCACTCGAAGTTGCGCATGGAAGGACCCGAGATGACCCGGCGCATGCTCCGGGCCGTCGAGAGTCCCCATACCGACATCCTGGGCCACTGCACCGGCCGGATTGTCGAAGGTAGAGGTCGGCCGCCTTCGAGCTTTGACGCCGAGGCGGTGTTCGCGGCCTGTGCCGCTTCCGGTACCGCCGTCGAGATCAACTCCCGTCCTGAGCGCCTCGATCCACCCGAACCTTTGCTGCAGCAGGCGATGGCCTTGGGCTGCGTCGTGGTGGTGGACACCGACGCCCACGCTCCGGGCCAGCTTGAGTGGCAGCGCTACGGCTGCGAGAAGGCGGCTCAGGTGGGCGTTCCGGCGGACCGGATCATGAATACATTGCCGCTAGAGGAATTCTTGGCTTGGACGGCCGGGCACGGCGAGTAGCTGGTCCTCACTCGGGGGTACCATCCTCGAGTGGCTCTCCCCGTCGTGCCGCCGGTAGCGCCCATGTTGGCCAAGCTCACCCGGGAACTACCCGAGCGAGACGGACTGTTCTACGAGCCTAAGTGGGACGGCTTTCGGTGCATCGTTTTTCGAGACCACGACGATGTCGTGCTGGGCAGTCGTAACGAAAAGCCGCTTACCCGCTACTTCCCCGAATTGGTGGAATCTTTGCGATCCAATTTGCCTGAACGTTGCGTCCTCGACGGTGAGATCGTCATTGCTGGGCCAGCCGGTCTCGACTTTGACGCTCTGTCCCAGCGAATACATCCGGCCGATTCACGAGTCGAACTACTGGCCCGCACCACCCCGGCCTCCTTCGTGGCCTTCGACCTCTTGGCTCTCGGCGACGCCGACTTGACCAGCGAGCCTTACTCGGTACGTCGCCGGACTCTCGAACAGGCGCTCAAGGGAGCACGGCCCCCCATCCATGTCACTCCGGTCACCACCCGCCTGGAGGTGGCCCGCGATTGGTTTTCGCGTTTCGAGGGCGCCGGCCTCGACGGTGTGGTGGTCAAGGATGGTGAACTCCACTACCTACCCGACAAGCGGGCCATGATGAAGGTGAAACACGAGCGGACGGCCGACTGCGTGGTCGGAGGCTTCCGGTGGCACAAGAGTGGGGCGGTGGTCGGCTCCCTCCTCCTCGGCCTGTTCGACGGATCGGGCGTGCTCCACCATGTTGGCGTGGCCTCGGGCTTCAGCGTCGCTCGAAGAACCGAGTTCGGCCACGCCCTCGAGCCTTACCGGAGCGACGCCGGTGATCATCACCCCTGGTTGGCCGAGGGAACGCCGGCCGGGCGGGTGCCGGGCGGCCAGAGCCGCTGGAGCGCCGGAAAGGACCTGAGCTGGGAGCCCGTTCGTCCTGAACTGGTGGTCGAGGTGGCCTACGACCATCTCCAAGTGGACCGCTTCCGCCACGCGACGTCATTCGTCCGCTGGCGACCCGACCGCAGCCCTGATTCGTGCACCTACGATCAGCTGGACACGCCCGTGCCCACCGAGCTCAAAGAGGTATTCGGCACCCTCGGGTGATTAGATCCAAACCGCTAGACGCTGATGCATCGTGAGAAGCCTCCTGCGGGTATATGGATCCCCATGCCCGAGCTACCGGACGTCGAGGGTTTCCGACGTGTTTTCCTTCATCACGCAGCCAACCAACGAGTTGACCACATCGACGTGCGAGACGAGGGCGTCGTCCACGGACGATCGGGAGCCTCTTTCGCCCGCAACCTGAAGGGCGCAGTTCTGCGCCCACCAGAACGGCGAGGGAAATGGTTGCTAGCCCCGACCGATGGCCCGATGATGCTCGTGCACTTCGGAATGACAGGAAGCTTGGTCTGGCGGCCCGAAGGCTCTACCGGCACAACGGACACCAAAGGTCGGTTCGATCGGGTGGTCTTCGAGTTGGCGCGTGGCCACTTGATCTTCCGGGATCAGCGAAAGCTTGGTGGACTTTGGCTGGCCGGGAACGATAAGGAGATGGCCGCCGTCACGGGCCCGCTAGGTCCCGACGCCCTGGGACTCGGGCGGAGGGAACTCTTCGAGTGCCTGGAGGGCCATCGGGGGGCGCTGAAGCCCATCCTCATGGACCAGTCAGTGGTGGCCGGATTGGGCAACATGCTCTCGGACGAAGTGCTGTGGCGAGCCAAGGTTCATCCCAGTCGAAAATTTGCAGACCTCACCCCGGCCGAGCGCACTCAGCTGCATCGGTCACTCCAGCAGGTATTGCAATCATCGGTGACCGCCGGTCACATCCCAAGGCGGAAAACTTGGCTGAGTTCACAGCGCTCGATCGATGATCCTCGTTGCCCGCGCCAACACGGTTCACTACGGACGAGCCGGATCGGGCAGCGGACGTCGTACTGGTGTCCCACCTGTCAGCCGCCCACGCATTGACAGGCGGGACCTACGCCGAATCAGCGTGGAGCTTTATTGCGCTCCCATTCCACGCTGATGCCGTCGCGGCGCATCATCGTCATGAATCCCGTGATAGAGAAGAAAATGGCGATGGCGGTGAGTCCATACGTTACCGCCGAGCGCTCAAGCACGAAGGTCCGCAGCGAGGACGTCAGGAGCAACCAGAGAACAATCCCGGCATTCAGCATCAGAACGGTCGCCCACAGCACCGAAATCCGGATGAAGAACCGATGAACCAATGGGCGTCGCATGATCGCCGGATCCATCGGGCAAAAGTCATGAGCGAATCGCTGGGTGAAGGGCCGACCCGCCAACGCCGAAATGAGCAGGGCCAAAGAAAACATCACGGCCCCCGCCATTGGCTGGGCGAAGTAAAGAAACGCGCTCCCGGTGATGAACGCAATCACGGTTCTCAACGTGATGAGAATGGTTCCGAAGAACAACAACATCGATACCCGCTCACCTTTCAACAGGCGACGAGCCAACGCCAGATAGGACCAGGTGAGTGCGGCGATCAATGCCCCCCTGAAGCCGGCAATGACCAGGACCAGATAAAACAGTATGAGAGGACCGACAACGCCTTCAAGCACTACCGGAAGGGCGTGAAGAAGTACTTTGCTGGGCGCAGGCAATAGAAGTAGCGAACCTTCCCGTCCGTCTCCGTGTGCCATTGGAAGAAGGCGGAGGAGGTGCCACGGCTGATTGGTCCCGCCATTGAGTCTGGGTCCCACGCGCGGCCACTCTTGCCGGCGTAAGCGACGGCGCTTTAACCCAGGTGGGGTTGTGAAGACCGTACAACGACGTGACTAAATATTGTCATCGCCGTCGAACCCCGGTTGCTTCACGTCGCTGGCCGGACCCCAGCATCAGCTCCAAGGATTACGCCGTTCTCGCGCCATCCCGCAAGCGGTCGATAAAGGCCGCCACCGGCCCGACTAATTTCGAGCGCGCCTGGCGAGTTCGGCGTATGTGGATGCGGGTGGTTCGGCGCTTCTAGTTTTGCCCCTTTGTATTTTTGCCCAAGCTGAAGGAGCCGACCATTGGGCTCATGTTCGAGGAGGAGCGGAAAGACTTGAGTTTCCTCTTGTTCGGCGTGTTCGAGGACAGCCGACTCGAGATCCTTCAACGCGCCCGCAAATTCTTCAGTGGTTGGATCCAACTTTTCCATGTGGGCAAGGTGTCGTTCGGCTTCTGATTCTTCAGCGATTCGCTGATCGGCCAGCTCGTCACCGCCTGCCAGCTTTCGTACTACAGGGTAGACAACGAGCTCCTCAGCGATCTCGTGCCGTACGAGTTGGTCGGTGAGCTTCCAGAATAATTCGGCCCGGCTTTCTGGGTGGGCAGTTTCGAGTTCAGCGAACCGCTGCTTCACCGCGGCGTGATCCTGGGTAAGCAACGAAATAACATCATCAGCTGGAACAACGCTCATGGGCACTCCTCTAATTTGGAATAAGAGGTTCGCTACCCTTTGCGTCCTTCTTGAAACGTTCCAACGTTCAGGCTGAAATAGTCATTGCCTTAAGAACTGCGGCTAGATCCCCGTTGTCGCCAGCAGCTGCGCGTTGACGATTCGCTCCACCGCCGCCGCTGACGATTTCGTCGACGGCTGCCTGCACTTCAGTCAGTTCTTCACGCTCACGTAGGTCGGGCTGAACATAAGCAAGGAGGCGATGCAAAGCGAGCTCAGCCGGTTCTGCATGCCCGGTTGCAGGATCAAACAATGTCTCTGAGACGCCGTATCGGGCGGCCTTCCAGTTGGCGGCTCGGAGTAATTCGGGCCGGAAGTCGTTCTGAGCTGACCCGTCGTTGAGGCAAGTGAGGACGAGAGCTCGCGCCAGTGCGGCCATCGCCACTACGTGGTCAATGGCATACATGACGTCGCAGATCCGAATCTCCAAAGTGGGAAAGGACTCGGACGGCCGAGCGTCCCAGTAGGCCATTTTCTTGTCCAGAATGATCCCGCCGCCAACCAGTCGGCTGAGCGTCTCGTCGTATTCGGCGGCATCAGCAAAGGTGCCGGGCGGCCCGGCTGACGGCCAACGAGCCCAGACTTCAGTCCGGAAGCTGCAATACCCCGACGCACGTCCTTCCCAGAAGGGCGAGTTGCCAGAAAGGGCGAGCAGGGTCGGCAGCCACCTTCTGATGCGATTCATGGCCACAACCGCCGCATCGGGACTCGGAACTGAGACATGGATATGGCAACCACAGATCAGTTGCTGGTGCACAAGTTCGGCATTGGCCTTCAGCATTTCGACGTAGCGGTCTCCCGATGTCACCGCTCGGCCATCCTCCCCCATCGACAGCGGATAGGAGCCTGAGGCCACGACGGCGCAGTCTTGGGATCGGGCGGCGGTGACGAGGGCCTGGCGATTCTCCAACAATCCGGATCTGAGCTCGGTCAGCGTGCGACACGGTTCCGTCGCATGTTCGATCTGAGCCCGATGAAGTTCCTGCTGCGCCTGTTCGCCGGTCAATCTGTCGGCCTCGGGCATCACCTCAGTCACTCGGGGCGCCGGACGACCCGTCTCTGTGTCAACTAAGAGAAATTCCTCTTCGACGCCGACCTTGGTTTCGTGAGCATTGGCCGTCACGCTTGAATCCCGAAGGCCGAGGTTCGAAGAGTCTTTGGACTTTTCGGCCATTCAAATGTCGGTGAGGACACGGATGCCCGACGCTCTCGCGCTTGGATTACCAACCAGTTGAAGAGCGCACGGTGGCGAGGAGCCTGCTGAAGATTTTCAGGATGCCACTGGATGCCAACACAGAGGCCGTCCATTGACTCGATGGCTTCCACAATGCCGTCGGGAGCCCACGCCACCGCCCGAAGTCCCGGAGCCAGCGCGCCCACCGCTTGATGGTGGACGCTATTGACAGCGAGTTCGCCGCCGCCGACGGCGGCAGCCAGGTGGCTCCCGGCTTCAACCCAGACCGTGTGCACGTCATCCTCACGGAAAGCTGGGACAAGGTGGGATAGTGCGGTGACGTCGGGCAGGTGCTGAATGAGAGTGCCGCCCAACGCCACATTCAAGAGTTGGCAACCTCGACAGATCCCCAACACAGGGATCCTGCGGGATAGTGCCGTGCGAACAAGCAGAATCTCGACCGCATCACGGTGCGGATCGATCCCACCTACAAACGGAGAAGGGATCGATCCATAGCGAGCCGGATCGATGTCCCCGCCCCCGGTGAGCACCAAAGCATCGACCCCGTTGAGGTGGTTCTGCTCGTCGGAGGAGGTCAAGGGCACAATGAATGGCACACCACCCGCGGCGATGACAGCCGCGGAGTAGTCCACCTCGAGTGCATCCGCTGGTCGAGTCTGAATGATCTCCCGCCGGGCGGTGAGTCCTACGGTTGGGGCGAGGTCCATCATGGGTGCCACGTTCGCATCTGTTCTTCCATACCCAGTGCAGACAGGACTTGCACATGTCGTCGAAAGGTGAACTGCGGCAGCGTGACTAGTTGCGCTTCGTGACGTTCTGGTCGACGTCGCGTAACCATGCCTCTGTCATAGATGCAGCCGAAAACGCGAAGAAGCCGATGCAGGCGAGCAGCAGGATATATCGCCCTCCTGAATAGGAGGAGGCCAGTGCTTTCAGCGTGCCATTCAGACCCTCGGCTTTATGCGGATTATTACCTACGGCAGCAACGATGAAGGTCACGCCGACCGCAGCGAAGACTGCCCCACGAACGATGTTTCCAAATGTTTCGGCGCCTCGGATGGAGCCTGAAACCCATTGAGGCACTTTCCGGGTCATCAGATAAGGGCTAAAGCGCTGTAACGCGGCCCAGACGGCGAGCCAAGCTCCACCAAGGACGACGCAAAAACCAATGGCGCCCAATAGGAATTGGCCACCCTGGTGGCTAAGGAGCACACCTGAGAGGCTCGACGCCTGATTTGAATTCTTCGAGTGGCCCCCGCTCACCTCGAAGGCGCTAATGGCCAGGGCAATGTAAACAATGGCGATGCTGCCCCATCCGACGCGTTGCGCTAATTCGGGCGCTCCAGATTCTCGGGCGTTGCCGGCCACTGTCTGCAGAAGCCGCCACGCCGCATAGGCCGCACATCCAACTCCCAGGACGACGACCAATAGGGGTCCAGCCGGTTGACGGGCGATCTCATCGAAAGCCCCTTGGCTGCTTGCCTTGGCATGAGGATCGGACCCGGTGACGATGAGAAGGGTCAGATAGCCCAGGAGCAAGTACACGAGTCCCCGGGCGGCGAGACCAGCCCTGGCCAAGGCGACACCGCCGCAGGACCGGTTGGCCCGACGAGCTTTGCGCTGGCCTTTTCGGGCCTGTCGAGTCACCGGCGAAGTGCGCGATGCCTTCCGGTGGCGGGCAGGCTTCGACGGTTTTTTCTTAGGAGCCACTGGACGGGAGGCCGATCATTCTCAACCGCGCGCTCGCATGGCCGCAGTACCTACCCGTTGCGGGGGTTGCCGAAACCAGGGTGGCGGTGTGTGTGACGGCCGACGGTTCCGGGTAGTTCGGTGGGATGACTTCTTCCCCAGAAACCGCATCCGGAGGCCCTGACGGCCTCAACAGAGATCGATTCATCCAGTTGCTCAATGAGGACCTCGGAACTGAATTCCAGTCGATCGTCCAATACACCAACCACATCGCAACTATTACGGGGGCAGAATTTCTGAGCATCATTGATGAACTAAAAATCCACGTGGGCCAGGAGCTATCGCACGCCCAGATCCTGGCATCGCAGATCTCTTTCCTGGGGGGCGAGCCGTCGACGCTGGTGCCCGAAATCGAAAAGTCGAGCGACAGTCGCGTGGCGCTCAAAGAGGACTTGGCGTTGGAAACAACGCAGCTGGAGCGCTACCGAGAGCGATTCGCCCAGGCCAACAACCTTGGATTGGCCGACGTGGCCGAAGCGCTGCGCCCCCTGCTGGAGCAGACCCAAGAACACGTGCAGGATTTGCGAACCGCCCTCGGCGAGTGAAGGTTGCCTCAACGTAGGCGTTTTACTCAACGACGACGTCGGCCGGTACCTTGTCGCTTCGGAGGCCGCGCCAAGAGGGATGCCGGAGGTGTCGGGCCGCCGTCCATTCGGCATATTGCACCTCGCCCACCAATTCGGGGCGCACGAAATGCGGGGGAACTGATTCTCGCACCACAGATGATGGAGTAAACGGGCTCTTCTTGGCCGCGGCCGGTCGGAGCAGTTTTAAGAGATCATCGCGGTCCCGCTGGTTGAAACCCGTCCCCACCTTCCCCACGTAACGGAGACCGTCCTCATCGGGGATCCCCAGCAAGAGAGCCCCCAGGCTGCCCGCTCGACTGCCGGTGCCCTCGGTCCACCCACCGATGACGACTTCTTGGGTCCGCACGTGCTTCACCTTGACCCAGGTGTCGGCGCGCCTGCCCTCCAGATAGAGCGATTCACGCCGTTTGGCAATGATTCCCTCCAATCCGTTCTCCTTCGTTGCCCTCAGGATGTCTGCGCCACTGACGCCCCGATAGGACTCAGCGGTGGTGAAGGACTCACCGGAGAGCTGCAGCTCCTCCAGAGCCCGGCGACGCTCGTCATAGGTCTCCGCTTTCAGCTCACGGCCGTCAAGATGCAACACATCGAAGATCACGTAGGTCGCCGGGGAAGCGGCAGCCAACTTCTTGATGGCGTTGGCGTTGGCCACATGGAGACGACGCTGCAGCAGGCCGAAGTTCGGCTTGCCGTCCTCTCCGAGCACGACGATCTCACCATCGAGCACACAGGGGCGCGCTCCGATGGCCGCGCCCAGCTCACGAAAGTCGGGAAACGCATCCGTCAGATCTTTGTCATTGCGGCTCTGCAGGCGGACCCGACCCCCTTCGACAAAGGCAATCGCCCGCACTCCGTCCCACTTGATTTCATAGGCCCAGCCGTCGTCGTCACTGGGCAGTGTCCCGGGAGTCGCCAACATGGGGCGGACCTGCTTGGGCAACGGATTGAAGTCGGCCGGTGCCGGATCCATGCGATGGATCATCCAGTTTTTACCGTTGGTCGGGAAAAGGACATAGCGGCCGGACACTCTTGAGCCATGCAGGACCACCATTACTTCCTTGGGACGCCATTTTTCCAACTCGTAGTAACCCTGGTCCCAGATCCGAACGTCACCTCCCCCGTATTCACCCGCCGGGATAGTGCCCTCAAAGGACCCGTAATCCATCGGATGGTCCTCGGTGCGCACGGCTAGGTGATTCGTCTTGGGGTCTTGGGGCACCCCTTTGGGTAGCGCCCATGAGGCCAACACGCCGTCATGTTCGAGCCGGAAATCCCAGTGCAGTGCCCGGGCATGATGCTCCTGGATAACAAAGCTGGGGTTGCCGCCCTTCCCCTTAGCCGAGCTGCCTCCCATCGGTTCAGGCGTCCTGGCCGGATTTCGTTTAGCTCGGTAGGTCTGCAGTGCCTTTTCCGGTTTCGCCGGGGCCGTGTCGCCGAAAGCGAAGAGATCTCCCAGCTTCTCAATCCGTTGGAGCACGTCATCGGTGGTGAAATCCAGAACCGATGGGTCCCCCTTTTTCTGACAGCGGCCGACTTCCTCCCAGGTCACCGGAGCTGACACCGTCGGGCGTTCACGCGCCCGCACCGAATACACGGCCACCGTCGTCTTGGACCGATGGTTCTGGCTCCAGTCGATCAGCACCTTGCCCCGGCGCAGGGATTTATTCATCTTCGAGACAACGAGATCGGGATGCTGTCGCTCGAGCTGGGTGGCGATGTCATGAGCCATGGCCCGTGACTTGTCCCACGACGGGCGACCGGTCAATGGGGCGTAGATCTGAAGGCCTTTCGAGCCACTGGTCTTTGGTCGGCACTCCATGTCCATTTCGCTGAGGACGTCGCGGACATGATCGGCGACCGCGCAGCATTCGACGATAGTGGTGCCGTCACCCGGATCGAGATCGAACACGAGCAGATCGGGTGGAGCGGGCAGCGTGCGCCGGCGTCCTACCTTCCACAGTGGTACGTGCAGTTCTATCGACCCCAGGTTGGCGGCCCAGACCAACGTGGGCAGATCGTCGATCACGACGTAGTCGATGGCCGAATCCCCGTCCGTGCTCGGGACATGAGCCGTGCGTATCCATTCCGGGGCATGCGACGGCACGTGCTTTTCGTAGAAGAACTTCTGATCGACACCGTTTGGATACCGCTTCAGGGTCACCGGACGGTCCGCGATGTGCGGCAGGATGGCTGGGGCAACCTTGACGTAGTAGTCGATCAGTTGACCCTTGGTAAATCCGGCCTCGGGGAAAAGAACTTTCTCCAGGTTGGAGAGGGTGAGCTCCCGACCTTCGACAGCGACACGCGTTTCCTCGCGGGCCATGTTCAATAACTCTTGCTGTGACGTCCATCGCGTGGCCACGACATCATGACGATGTACCTATCCCGTATCGGCCGGGTGAAAACCTCGACCTGGCGTCAGGATGCTTTGCGCGCCGCAGCAGGCTTGGTTCGCGCCGGCGCCTTGGTGACTTTCTTGGCGGCGGTGCTGGTCTTGGCCGCCACTTTCTTGGTCGGGGGCTGCTTGGTGGTTGGGCGGGTTGCCTTCACACTTGTACCCTTGGCCGCCGCCGCCACGCTGGCGTTGAGAGCTTCCATAAGGTCAATCACCTTGGCCCGGGGCGCCGTACCGGATTCGCTCACGATCGTCTTGCCCTGCCGCTTCTCCTCGATCATCGCTTCGATCCTCTCCCGATGTGTGTCGTGGAAGCGCTGCGGATCCCATTCGGACTCCATGGAGTCGATGAGCAGATTGGCCATCGAGAGTTCGCGCTCGGTGAGTTCGCTGTCATCAGGAACCTCGGGGAGGTCTCTGGTGGTCGAACGAACCTCATCTGAGAAAAACATCGTCTCGAGGGCCAACACATCGCTCTCGGGCCGGACGGCGACCAAGTATTCCTTGTTGCGCATGACCAAGGTGGCAATGCCGACCTTGTTCGATTCACTCATCGCCCGACGCAACAGGGCATAGGGCTTGTCGGATCCTTTCCCCTCTGGCGCCAGGTAGTACGTGGTGCGGTAGTAGATCGGATCAATGGCGTCGAGCGCCACGAAGTCAGTGATTTCGATGGAGCGGGACTTCTCAGCCTCGACGGACGCCAGCTCCTCCTCGGTGATGATGACGTATTCGCCGCCACCCAGGTCATATCCCTTGACGATGTCGGCTTGCTGGACCTCTTTGCCGGTGCGCTCGTTGACCTTCTTGTAGCGGATTCGGTCCGAGGTACCGCGCTCGAATTGGTTGAAATGAATACTCTTGTCTGAGGTCGCTGGGTAGAGCCCCACTGGGACGCTCACCAGTCCGAAACTCAGGGATCCCTTCCAAATGGCCCGTGGCATGTCCCTATCTTTACCCAGGTCAGGGACGATCCACCAGAGTGATACACCCCCTTGCCACACTGGGCTCATGAGTACCAACGCCGCGTTCGAGACGGATTTCGCCCCCGCCGTGGCGCGTGGCCTGCTCGAATACGGGCCATTCGATACCGAATTATGCCTTGAGCTGGGACTTTCCGTCTGGCTGCATCAGAGTGCGACCAGTACACAAGAAGCCTGTTCGGCCATGTTGGACCTCCGAACGGCCATCCTGGACGTCAGTGGGCTGGACCCCCGGTCAGAGCCATTTCCCTTCATCGGTCGGTCGGCCGAGAAAGATTTGGTCATTCTGGCCAACTATCTGGGATCGCTCGTCGCTCGAGCGGCCGCCGCTGCCGGCTGTCGGGCCGAGGCTTTAATCGAGCTGGCCCTCACCCACCTCTAGCCCCGCCTCCTCTTTCAGGCCCGATCAGGAACTCTCGGGCAGGGCATCGGGACCGAGTCTCCGGTACCAAAGTCGCCACGGCGTCGTGTGCCTTTGCCAGACCTCCGGACCTTTGGAGTACGGCGGCCCTGAATGTCGCCGATTGCCCGCTGAACGTTCATCGACTTCGTAGACAGCCAGGAACCGTGGAGCAGACGGGTAGGGCGGTCGGAGTATCTCCACCAGCTCATAGCGCAGCGCTCGCAGGGCGCCCCGCCGCTCGGCCACCTCAGGTAAATGCACCTCGGTATAGAAGTCATTGAAGACGGCGAGTTCGTCGTCTGAGGCGCCGGCTGGCGGATCGACACCCAGCAGATAGATGGCGTACGGGGTCACTTCGGCCGGGGCCGTTTCGACCAGCGGGCGATAGAGCAACGACCATGTCTGCCGAAGCCCCGGCCGCTCCGCTTCGTCACTCTCGGACTGCGACACCTCCAGTAGTTGTGGGGGGCGAAATCCCCTGGCGGCCACGGCGAGTAGCTCGTAGCGGCCACCGCTGTCCGGATTCTCGGGCGCCGAGCGGGCGAACACCAGGGCGGCTGCCGGATCGGCCTTCGCCCCCGTTCGTTGTTCCCATCCTGACCACCGGACGAGGCCCTCGTTGCTCATCGACGCACCCCCTTGCATGATCGCATCCGGGCCCGACTCTGGCCCATGGTCCGAGGTTACCGAGTTGGGGATAGTCGACCTCGACGTGGGGCCGGGGCATAGAACTTTCGAGGAGCCCAGGGATCGAACCGCTCCTCCGTCCCCAGTCAGGTGGCGTTACTGACACGCCCATAGCGGGTAAGGACGGGGAAACCAACACGGACGGAGGTCCAAGGTATGCGCATTCGCCAGAACAAACTGAGTGGAGCACTCAAGGACGCGGTGGAACAAGGAGTGGAGGCTGTTGCAGCGGTCGTGAATAACGCCGATTTGGATGCTCGTTACGCCGCCGGGCAAGAGCAGGCCGCCAAAGTACTGGCCCAGCTTCCAATCGTGCTGCCTCATCTCTCCGAGTTGAAGCAGCGAGCAACCGATGGCGTTCACGAGGCGGCCCATGCGATTGGGGACAAGAAGTTGCTGCCGGCGCGGGCTAAGGAGTCTGGTAACCGTCGGGGCCGCTATGCCTTGCTGCTGGCACTCAGTCTGGGTATCGGCGCTGCCATCGCCCAGGTTGTTCGTCGTCGACAGCCTTCTGAATCCACTGCGGAGGCGTCGACTTCGGCCTGGCCGGCTGCAGAGAAAACCGAACCTGAAGTTGCAGCCAGCCCGCCGGAGGCTGATGATCATGCCAAGGGCTCGGTCAGTCGAACCGGGTCGGTCAACGGTACGGGCAATCCCAGGAGGATTTCGAGTAATTCCTGACTCAACTGGAAGTCCTATTTGAGCGATGACACGGACGTTTACGTTGAGCTCCAAGCGGGGAATTAACTGATCAAACGAAAATGGGGAGGGAATGAAATGGTTTTACTTTTGGTGTTGCTCTTGGTCTTGGTGTTTGCCGGGGCCGGCTTTGCGGTTCACCTACTGTGGATCGCCGCTGTGATCTTTGCTGTGTTCTGGTTGGTCGGCGCCGCCCTGGGCCGCGGGGAATCGGCTGGCCGGCACCGCTTCTACCGCTGGTAGAAGAAGGCTCCAGGCATCCCAGTGGACCCAAGTACGATCTGATAGGTCGTTGACAAGCGCCGCTTGGATCGATTGGGCCACCGCTGCCACCTTGCGCCGCGTCGTATCACCCGATCGGGTGATTGACTTGAAACGGTTACTCAGCCAGGCTTAATGACGGTAGCCGGTGAGGTGAAAAAGCCGCCGAATCGCAATGCTTCTCCGCTGGGTCGGACCGTTCCACCGTCCAGGCGGATTTATTGATGCGCGCCATGCGATCTGGCCCCGAGGATGCCGTGAAATCAGAAGATCACACTGACACTGTCCCCTTCCAGGTCGCTGTTCGACAACGTGACAGTCAAAGCGCGCTGATCGTGCTCAGTGGAGAGTTGGACCTTGCTTCGGCGCCGAAGCTTCGTGATTGTTTGGCTGAACTAGCCGGCGTCGGTATCAGGAACATCGAGACCGACTTGACCAATCTGACCTTCTTGGACTCAACCGGGATCTCTCTACTGGTTACAGAATTTCAAACGAACATCCTCGCTGGGTGGTTCGTTCACGGTCACCAACGTCCCTGCCCAAGCAATGAAGGTCTTAGAAATTACCGGCCTGGTTGAACTCCTTGCCGTAAGGCCTCTCGAAGAGAGTGGCGCGTAAATAGTTGCGGCCGCAGACTTGAGCAGTGGTTGCGGCCATATAACGATGCCCACCCTCAGGTAGTTTCCTTATTCGCTCCATCAAGCAAAGCGACCAGGTATGAGAGTGCTTCCATCACTGTCGCTGTCCTTACGTCGTCTCGGCTCCCGCTTAGTTCGTAGCGCTTCGCCTCCACGGTGGACTTTGCGGCAATGGCTATGAATACTTCGCCGACTGCATGGCCGCTCTGGGTGCCGGGGCCAGCCACTCCGGTCACTCCAATCCCGTAGTCCGCACCCAAACGCTCTCGTGCGCCTGTCGCCAGCTGCTGCGCAATTATTCCGTCGACCGGGCCGTACTTTTCGAGGTCATCGTTGCGCACACCAGCAATCGTGTGCTTCAGGTCAGTGCAATAGACCACTAAGCCGCCGCGAAAAGTGACGCTGGTTCCAGGAGCCTCGGTGAGAAGCGCGCTGATGAGCCCGCCAGTAAGTGATTCAGCCACGGCGATCGTTTCGCCAAGTTCAACCAGCCTTCCGTGCGCGATGTCAGCGAGTCGCCGAGACTCCTTCATGTGTTGGTCGACTGACGACATTTGTCCATGGCGGCGGCCTGTCGCCCTCTTCGGCCGACCCCTCATGAGCACCTCTTAGTTCGCTCCTTCGACTTCCGCCTTCCCGGCCGACCTCGGGTGCCGAGCCGGCACATCGGGAAGCTCGTCCTCTTCAACCCCCTTCTTCTCGAGTTCATCCACCAGGTCTTGGTCCCGGCTGGCCGCAGCACCGAATGCCTTGTCTTGTGGGTCTTGGGTCGGCTGGTCTGGACTCACCACTTCTCCTTTATTCCGCAGGTGCGCAAGCCCTACCCTTTTGGGTCCCGCTTCAATCCCTCCTACCGATCGCCGGCTGCCGAAGCAATGGAGAAGATGGAGAGAAGCCCCGATACTTCAAACAGACGGACTACGCCGGCGGGGGGATTCTCGATAAATAAGTTGCCGCCCGCATGTTCCAGGCGCTTGTGCGCCGTAATTAAGATCGAGAGGCCCGTGGAATCGACATAGCTCGTACTAGCCATGTCGATGGCGATAGTTCGATTTGGCTTCGAGGCGATCAGGTCAGCGAGGCGCTCGCGGAACTGCGGAGCGGTGGCAATGTCCAACTCGCCGACGAGGGCAATCCGTACACCCTTCACTTGATGAGTTACGTGGATTTGGAGCGGAACCTGATCAGCCGGGCGGGCGATGGTCACAGGGAATCACCTCCAAACGACAACCGATCACATAAGACCGACCAGCGAGGTCAGATCCGAAGAGGGCAGCCACTAGTCGAAGCGGCTTGGCCGCCCCGACTAGTGGCGTCTGACCCCTAAGCGGCCAGATGCTTCTTCTCAGTATTGGCCGACACCTCAATGCGTCGAGGCTTTGCGTGCTCTGCCACTGGGACAATGAGAGTGAGCACCCCTGCTTCGTATTCGGCCCGAATCTTTTCGCTGTCGAGATTCGTGCCCAACAGGACCTGCCGGCTGAACATGCCACACGGGCGCTCCGTAATTACCGGGTCGATCCCGTCTGCGGCCGGTGGAGCGGGGCGCTCCGCCTGGATGGTGAGGACGTTGTCCTCGACGGTGAGTTCGATGGAGTTCACCTCAACGCCGGGAAGATCCAACCGCATCAGAAAGGAGTCGTCCTTTCGGTAGGCATCCATAGGCATCGCCATCGGCTTAACGCCATTTGGGTTCGCCCACAGCTGCTGGAAAAGGCGGTCCACATCTCGGAATGGATCGCTACGCACAAGAGCCATAACAGCTACCTCCTCTACATAGTATTCATTGCCAAAATGGGGCTTTAGGCCCCACTGGCAGCCATTTTAGCACTCTCTTAGTGAGAGTGCCAGCAATTTGAACTAGGTTTTTTGCGGCCTTCGAGCGCGCCGCCTGCGCCGCCTGAGTTCCGAGCCATCGACACAGTGCCCGGTCAACCCTCGGCGCCATACGACCGCAACTGGCTGGTGAGAAATCCCATGACGTGATCCACCGTCGGATCGGTCAAGATCGTTTTGAACCACCTTTGCTGGGTAACAGGGCTGCTTATGACTTGCCATCTCGGAATCGAATCGGGGCCGGATCCAGCCAAGACGCGATTGTCCCCGTTGGGCGGCGATCGCGTATCTCGTTCGCGAGCAATCACGTCGATCCTCCGGCCCGAGATCGGCTAACCGTGTGGGCCGCTCGGTTCCCCAACCAGCCAGATTCAGTGACCGAGGCGCGTCAGTTTGCCGCCCATCACCTCTCCGGATCGGTCACCGCTCAAGCGTTGGAAGATGTTGTCCTGGCGATTTCCGAGTTGGCAACCAACGCAATAAAGCACGCTCATTCAAGCTTCGTCTTGTCCTTAGATCTCACTGAGGAGATGCTTCGCGTTGAGGTCACCGATGCCGATTCTCGTCCAGTCGTTGTTCCCTCGGCCGTCGCTCTGGCTGATACCGGGCGGGGGCTGCGAATAGTGCAGGCATTAGCCGATCAGTGGGGAATCGACGCCTCTTCGCCAGGGTCAAAACGAGTCTGGTTCACCGTCAGATTGGATGAGGCGCATACGACATCCGAACGCGACGCGCACTGAACTTGCCCCTGCACTGCGCCGCTTGGCCCGACGAAAGGGGACCCCTGTCGGGTCTCGGTCCGTCATCACGACGCGTTCGGGACCAAGTGTGTAAGTCACACAGATATGGGTAAACCCGGGGTCCACGAACGAGGGGAGCCCCAATGACACCGCAGCGAACACCGGCCGCGACGAAAGGGAAGGCCACTTCAAGGACTGGCAAAACCGTGGTGTCAGCCTCGACGTCGCCCGAATGGGCCCAAGGGGGCGATCGCCTCACCACCGCTCAGGGTGTCCCCGTCGACGATACCGACAACAGCCTGAAATTGGGTGACCGAGGACCGACCCTTTTGGATGACGTTCACCTGCGCGAAAAGATTATGCATTTCGATCATGAACGCATACCCGAGCGCGTAGTGCACGCCAGGGGAGCCGGAGCGCATGGCGTCTTTAGGTTGACCAAGTCGATCCAGAATCTGACCTGCGCCCCGATTCTCTGCGATACCGCTACTGAAACTCCGACTTTCGTTCGGTTTTCGACCGTTGCCGGTTCTCGTGGTTCGGCCGACACCGCTCGGGATGTACGGGGATTCGCTGTGCGTTTCTATACCGGGGAGGGCAACTGGGACCTGGTCGGTAACAACATCCCCGTCTTCTTCATTCAAGACGGCATCAAATTCCCGGACGTAATCCACGCGGCCAAGCCGGAACCCGATCGCGAAATCCCCCAGGCCGCTACCGCTCACGACACCTTTTGGGACTTCGCTTCTTTGACACCCGAATCCACGCACATGTTGATGTGGGTTATGTCAGACCGGGCGATCCCCCGCTCATATCGCACCATGGAAGGTTTCGGCGTTCACACATTCAGGTTGATCAACTCAAGAGGTAAGACCTCATTGGTCAAGTTTCATTGGAAGCCCGTCGCCGGACTCGCGTCCTTGGTGTGGGAAGAGGCCCAGAAGCTTGGGGGGATTGATCCTGACTTCCATAGGCGAGATCTCTTCGCTGCCATTGAGTCGGGCAATTTTCCCGAGTGGGATTTCGGCGTTCAGGTTTTCCCCGACAACCCGGAACAAATATTCGAAGGAATAGACCTGCTCGATCCCACGAAACTGGTGCCCGAGGAACTGGCGCCAGTGGAGATCATTGGACGTCTCACCCTGAATGCGAATCCCACCAATTATTTCGCCGAGACCGAACAGGTGGCGTTTTGCACCAGTCACGTGCCCAGGGGCATTGACTTTACCGATGATCCACTTCTCCAAGCCCGTAACTTCTCCTATCTCGATACGCAGCTCACTCGGCTCGGTGGACCGAACTTCGATCAACTGCCGATCAATCGCCCCCGCAGCCCGGTGAACACCACACAACGCGATGGCTTCGGCCAACAGGCGGTGCATGAGGGACTCGCGGCGTACACGCCCAACGCCACGGGTGGCGGTTGCCCTTTTGCAGCGGGATCGGAAGGGTTCGTCCAGGCTGCCCGCACCCTTTCGGGAAAGCGGGCCCGGATCCGCCCCCAATCTTTCAGCGACCACTTTTCTCAGGCGACGATGTTCTGGAACAGTATGAGCGCACCCGAGCAGGATCACATTGTGGCGGCGTTCTCCTTCGAACTGGGGAAATGCCAGAATCCCGAGATCAAAGACCGAATGCTGGCGAGTTTGTCCCGGGTACACGGCGACCTCTCTCGGCAGGTAGCCGAGAATTTGGGGCTCAAGGCGCCAAAGGCTCGTGTGGGCGAGTCGCTCGACCCGTCTCCGGCTCTTTCACTCATCCCGCCCGCTCCTGCGCCGATCGCGGGCCGGATGGTGGGCATCCTGTCTGCGGACGGGGTCGATGATGGTGGGTTGGCGAAGCTTCGCAAGGCACTAGAAGCCGAGGGGGCCACCGTGGTGGTAATCGCCCCCCGAGGCGGTTCGATTAAGGGATCGTCCGGACCCGTTGCGGTCACCAAGTCGGCCCTCACAACCCAATCCGTGGAGTATGACGCCCTCATTGTGGCTGGAGGGGAAGGAGCCCGAAGCGTCGGCGCGGATCCCAACGCAGCCATGAACATTCAGGAAGCATTTCGGCACCACAAGACCCTGGCCGCCTGGGGCGAAGGCACCCAAATGCTCGAGGCTCTGGGATTCGCGGGTACCCCTGGCGTGGTGACGGCTGCCAAGGTTACGCCGTCGTTCACCGCTGCAGTCGTCGAGGCCATCGGTTGGCACCGGCACTGGGATCGATAGAGGGCGGTTCCGCGAAGCCATGAGCCTTCTCCCCGGTCGATCGCATCCTCTCGGCGCCACGGTGTCCCCGGATGGCGTGAACTTCGCTGTGTCGTCAGAAATAGCGGAAGCTATAGAGGTTTGCCTATTCGATAGCGCCGGGCACGAGACTCGCCTGGAGTTGCCCGAACGGACGGCGCATGTTTTTCATGGGCAGATTCCCGGGGTGGCCCCCGGGCAGCGCTACGGAATTCGTGTCCATGGGCCGTGGGATCCCAGTCGGGGATTGCGATGCAATCCCGACAAATTACTCATCGATCCCTATGCCATGGCAATCGAAGGCGAAGTCGAGTGGGGCCCGGAGGTCTTCGGTCATTCTCAGGAAGATCCTGACGACCAGGATGGATCCGATTCCGCCCCATTCATGCCGCGGGGCGTCGTCATTGATCGGGACTTTCGGTGGGACGGCGACGCCCGACTGGAAGTCCCGCTCGACGAGACTGTGATTTACGAAGCGCATGTGAAGGGTCTTACTCAGCGTCATCCAGATGTGCCCGAGGACATTCGCGGCACCTACGCCGCTCTGGCTCATCCGGCCATCACCGGCTATCTCACCGACCTCGGCGTCACCGCCGTCGAGCTTCTCCCTGTTCATCAATTCGTCCAGGACTCCCACCTGCTCGAGAAAGGCCTACGCAACTACTGGGGCTACAACAGCATCGGTTATCTGGCGCCTCATGGTGCCTACAGCTCGACCGGCGCTGGTGGCGGACAAGTAGGCGAATTCAAGGAAACGGTCAGGGCACTTCATCAGGCCGGGCTGGAAGTCATCCTTGATGTCGTCTATAACCACACGGCCGAAGGAAACCACCTGGGGCCGACCCTGTCGCTCAAGGGCATCGACAACCCGGCGTACTACCGGTTGGTCGACGACGATGAACGGCATTACTTCGACACCACAGGCACCGGCAACAGTCTTAACGTTGGGCATCCCGTCGCGCTCCGTCTCATCCTTGACTCACTGCGCTACTGGGTGACCGACATGCACGTGGACGGCTTTCGCTTTGACCTGGCCACCGCACTCACCCGCCAGACCGGCGATCAGGACATCCATAGCGCCTTCTTGGATCTCGTCTATCAAGATCCGGTCCTAGCCGGAGTCAAGCTCATTGCCGAACCATGGGATGTGGCGGGCTACATGGTCGGCGGATTCCCGGCTCGTTGGTCGGAATGGAACGGGAAGTACCGCGACACGGTGCGCGATTTCTGGCGAGGCGAGGACGGTGCACTGGGTGCGATGGCATTGCGACTCACCGGGAGCGGCGACATTTACTCGTCGGAGCGGAGAGTTCCGAGCGCCAGTGTCAACTTCATCACCGCCCACGACGGCTTCACCCTGGCTGATCTGACCTCGTTCAACGAAAAGCACAACGAGGAAAACGGGGAGGACAATCAGGATGGTGAGAAAGACAACCGTTCATGGAACTGCGGCGTTGAAGGTCCAACCGAAGATGCTGCGGTTAACGAACTTCGCGATCGGCAGCGCCGAAACCTGCTCGGCTCCCTCCTTCTCTCTGCCGGGATTCCGATGCTGCTTGGCGGGGATGAGATAGCCCGTACGCAGGGTGGGAATAACAACGCGTACTGCCAAGACAATGAAGTGTCCTGGCACGACTGGGATCACCAAGACAAACACCTATTGGCCTTCACCCAGACTGCGCTCGCCTTGCGCAAGGACCATCCCGCACTACGCCCTCGGGAATATCTGCGGGGCCCAGGAGGCGCCCCGGCACAAATGGTGCTCTATCGCGCCGACGGCAAACAGATGAAGGAAGAGGACTGGCAGGATCCGTCGGCCAAAACCCTGGCCGTCTCCCTCGATGGTCGCCAAGTCGAAGACGGTGATGGCGAGAAAACCAATGAGAGGCTTCTCCTCCTACTCAACTCACACTCCGAAGCCGTCGAGTTCACCATTCCCGCCAGCCGTCTTGAGTGGCAAGTCGTCCTGACGAGTTCTGAGCCGGACCAGACCCCCGCCATTTCCCAGGGCCGGATATCTGTCGAAGGCCGCTCCCTTCTACTCCTGGCTGCTACCCCACAGTCCGCATAGCAAAGGCCAAGGTTGGGTAAGGCGAAGCATGGCCACCAACCGAAGAGATATTCCGGCTCCTCCCGCCCAAGTATGGGCCGTCCTGGCCGATGCCGAAAAGTATTGCGACTGGGTGGTCGGAACCAAAGATGTACGCGGCGTCGAGGGGGCGTGGCCAACGAAGGGCGCGCGCTTCCACCACACGGTAGGTATCTGGCCCCTGCACCTGCGTGATAACACCCAAGTGCTCGAGGTTGACGAGCCTCGCCGCCTCGTTTTGCAGGCTCGGGTCCGTCCTCTTGGTCACGCCCGGATTGAGTTTGAACTCCTCGATGCACCGGGTGGCACGGAGTTGGTGATGACCGAAGAGCCGACTGCGCCGTTCGTGGCCCGAGTGGCCAAGCGGTTGTTCGACCCTGTCATTTACGGTCGCAACGTGGAGACGCTGCGCCGGCTCGAATGTGTGGTGTGCGGGCGGGCAGCGTGAAGCCGGATGCTGTCGTAGTAGGCGCCGGTCCGAATGGGCTGGTCGCTGCCAATACCTTGGCCGATGCTGGTTGGGACGTGGTGCTCCTGGAGGAGCAATCTGAACCCGGCGGCGCTGTCCGCACGGGCCAGCTCACCGTGCCCGGCTTCCACCACGATCTCTTCAGCGCCTTCTACCCCTTGGGTGTGGCGTCGCCGGCCATCGGCCGTTTGCACCTCGAGGACCACGGGCTCCGCTGGCTGAAAGCGCCGCTGGCATTGGCGCACCCAACCCCTGATGGCAACTGCGCGGTTATCGGCCCCGACCAGGAGAGAACGGCGGCCAGCCTGGAGACGTACGCACCCGGCGATGGCATGGCATGGAACCGGCTGATGGCGCCGTGGGAGATTTATGGGGACGAATTCATCCGCGCCTTATTGGATCCATTTCCGCCTGTTCGAGCTGGTATCCGGCTGGCCGCTCGGGCCGGGCGAAAAGGACTCCTTGAACTTGCTCGGACCAGTCTGTTGCCGGTCCGCCGATTGGCCGAAGAGCACTTTGAGGGTGCGGGGGGGCCACTGCTCTTAGCCGGCAATGCGCTACACGCCGATCTCAATCCTGAGGCGGCCGGCAGCGGGTTGTTCGGATGGATGATGAGCGCCTTGGCCCAAAGTGTCGGGTTTCCGGTGCCCGAGGGCGGGGCCGCGGCGTTGACTCGGGCCCTCGCAAGCCGCTTTGAAAAGGCCGGCGGCCAGATCCGCTACGACCAGCGGGTTGATCAGATTATCGTGCGCGATGGCCGGGCACGGGGCGTCCGCACCCGTGGAGGCGAGGAGTTGGCGGTCAGGTATGCCGTGTTGGCCGACGTCAGTGCCCCCCACCTCTACCGAGAACTCCTTCGCGACACGCCACTCCCCGCGACCCTTCGGATGGATCTCAAGCGGTTTCAGTGGGATGCCGCCACCGTGAAAATCGATTGGGCTTTGGCACGACCGGTCCCATGGGAGGCCTCAGATGCCCGACTGTCGGGAACGGTCCACTTGGCTGACAGTCTCGATCACCTGACACGATGGTCAGCCGACCTGGCCACCCATACGGTGCCAGCTCGTCCATTCCTGCTGTTCGGACAGCAGTCAATGACCGATCCCACCCGTCAACCTCCGGGGGCGGAGACGGCTTGGGCCTATACGCATGTGCCCCGCCGCATCAGCCGCGACGGTGGTGACCAGATCTCGGGAAAATGGGACCTCGATGATGAGGAAGCCATAGCTGATCGGCTCGAGAACCGAATCGAAGAGTTTGCACCCGGCTTTCGAGCTTCCATATTGGGGAGGCACGTCTTTACTCCTCCCAAAATTCGAAGCATGTGACGCCAATCTCAATGAGGGTGCCGTCAACGGCGGAACTTCACAGCTCCATCAACAGTTGATCTTCCGACCCACCCCAGGGCTAGGGCGCCCAGGCACTTTTGTCAAAGGCCTCTACCTCTCATCGGCGAGCGCTCACCCCGGCGGCGGCGTGCACGGTGCCTGCGGCGCCAATGCGGCCCGAGCTGCTTTGGCGGCGTGCCGGCGTCAATCTTTCACTCGCTCGAACATGACGCACGTCGCTCAACCAGACATGGCGGGGCGGGGAAAGTTGGCTCCATGAACACCATTTTGAGACCCGGCGTGCTTTTCGACGTAGATGGAACACTCTTCGACACCAATTATCTCCATACACTGACCTGGTCCCGCGCCTTCAGCGATGCCGGGGAATGGGCTCCGATGAATGCCATCCATCGACTGGTGGGCATGGGTAGCGACCAACTGGTGAAGGAGCTCTTGGGACATGAAAGCCCCGAGGCAGTGAAAGCCCGCCCCCGTCGCTACAAGGAGCTCATCGGGGAGGCTCGGCCCTTCCCGGGGGCCGACGATCTCCTCCGGGAAGTCCACCAGTCCGGATTGGCGGTAGTCATCGCCACTTCTGCGGTGGCGGATGAACTCGAAACATTGCTGGACCTTCTCGAATCCACGCCCATGATTGACGCCAAGACGACCGCAGATGACATTGAGAGGGCGAAACCAGATCCGGAAGTATTCATCCGGGCCATGGCGGTTGGCTCGATCGACCCTCAGCGGGCCTTAGCCATCGGCGACAGCATCTGGGACATTGAGGCGGCGAGGGATGCCGGAATCGGTTGCGTCGCTGTCGAGTCAGGCGGCTACAGCGAACACGAACTCAGCGAGGCTGGAGCGTTACACGTCTACCGTGACGTCAGGGAGATCCGCGACCAGTTCAAGACGAGTCCCCTGGCATTGCTGCTTAATTGAGAAGGGTCCGACCGAAATTTTTCGGCCGAGCCGGCGTCTCATGTCTTGTGCAAGCCCGTCTCAGATCCGAGGACGACGTCACGTTTAGGGAATGCGGCCCACGGGGTACTCTCCAACGGGATCGGGAACGCCTCCCCGATCGAGCTGGTGGCCGGATCGAAAGGACCCCTTCCCGAGCCGGCCACCAGCAACCTCTCGCGTTGGCTCCATATCAAGCGCTCGCCGAAACCATCGCTCATTCAGCACCGCCGACGCACGTTACGCCGGAGGATCTTCGGCTCGGTTGCGCTCAGCCTGCTCTTCCCCCGTCTCGTGAGGAGAATCAGCTTCCGGTTCCGCTCCCCCTTGAGCATGTTGTGGTGAGTCGTCCGACAAGTGATTCTTCGTCATATCCTTTATTGAGCCTCTCGACAGGTCGGCCCTCTGATCTCATTTCTTGGGATCGCTGGGCTGAGATGGGTAGATGTTGCGTCTCCTCTGGCCAACCCCGTGCGGCGTCGACAGGGGTGCTTAAGGATGTACCCGTCCCCGCCAATCGCAATCGGAGACATCCGTCCCCCATGGCGGATGTCTCCCCTCGATAGAGACCGCCGCTGACTCCGCCGTCTCGCAGCTCGACCATGAGTGGTTCGTTTTAGGACTTGGAGTTTGGGTACACAATCAGCAGCGCACCCAACCTGGCCAGGAGGACGGTGCAAGCAATAGCTCCGCCTAGTCGGCGGAGCTATTGCGCGTCCGAGCGGGACTTGAGCATGCCTGGCGGAGGGCTGGGCGAGCTTCGTCATGTAGTGCGTTCTGGCAGACATGGCTGGGGTGATGGTTCCGGCCCCTTCTGCATCACAACTTCAGGGCGTGACGGTCGCCGACCGATCAGTCATCTGAGGCTTCCTGCATTGGGTCCGGCGCCGGATTGCCCAACCACCCGAAGGAACCTGCCGCACGATATTAGAAACGCCACTGATCGCGCCGCGCGCTACGACAGCAATGTCCAGGGACAGAGCCAGCATTTCGAAACCGAGCGAGCGCGCCTTCTTAAACGGCAATCGCATAGCAGGACTCCATGTGGGCGAAACTGCCCGGTTCATCCTCGGAAGTACTCACGGCCGTGCGCCGAGCCCTGGGTTTGAAGGCAAGCCATTTCCTACCCGCATGGTGCCATGCCAAACGTGACCACTACTTGAATGGCTGCCCGGTTTCAGGGCGGCCAAACACGCCCCTATGCCACTGAGTGCGCTTCGAATTCCAGTCGCTCTTCGTCGGTCATCGGCCCACTGTTGCCCGAACTCTTAATCAGGATGGGCGCCAGAATGAGTCCGACCAGCACGCAACCGGCTCCGACCAAGAAGGCGAGCCGGTAGCCACTCGATAGCGCACTGGTGACGTTGTGGCCGGCCGCTATGAGCGAGTTGGATTTGTTGGTGGCCAGCGTTCCCAGGACGGCCAGGCCAACTGCGGCCGCCATCTGTTGCGAGACGTTCACGATGCCCGAACCCAACCCGGCGTCGTCCTTGGGCACGTCCTCCATGGCAATGGTGAGGAGGGGAACAAAGGCGGTGCCAGCGCCGTATCCGATCAGCAGGTAGGCCGGCAGGATGTTCGTCCAGTAGCCGGCATGGACGCCGTCGGCCGCCAAAATAAGCAGACCGAGGATCATGCTGATGAGCCCGGGAATCAGCACGCGCATGGGTCCGAAGCGAGACACCAACTTCGCCGTGATGCCGGTCGAGAGCCCGGCCACCATGATGGTGACGGGCAGGAAGCCCAGTCCTGTCTTCAGGGGGTCAAAGTGCGCCACGTGCTCCAGGTCGAGTGCGCCTAGGAAGAAGGTGGCGAACATGCCAGTGGCCAGGAAGCCTCGAATGACACTGGTCGACATCAGCGTGCGCAGCTTCAGAATGCGCAGCGGGACCATCGGCTTTTTGGCCTTGCTTTCCACTACGAGAAACACGGCCAACATGGCGATCATCAGACCGAGGAAGCCCAGTGTGTGCGTCGAGAGCCAACCGTATTGAGTGGCGGTGATGACGGCATAAATGCCCACCATGAGCGCCACCGTCACCAGGAGCGATCCGGCCACGTCGACGCCGTCACGAACGCCGAGGCCGACGTTCTCTTCAATGAGTGCTCGGCCCAACACAAACGTGATGACGCCGATGGGCAGGTTGATGAAGAAGATCCAGTGCCAGTTGACGCTCTGCGAAATGATGCCGCCCAGCACCAGACCGACCGCACCGCCACCGACGGCCACGAAGATATAGGCGCTCATCGCCTTGGCCCGCTCTTCCGTCTTGGGGAACTCGGTGATGATGATGGCCAGGATCACGGAGGCCGAAAGGGCGCCGCCGGCCCCTTGAATGAAACGGCCGACGATCAGCATGGCCTGGCTGGTGGCGAATCCGCACACCGCCGACGACGCGGTGAAGACACCCAGACCGACCAGGAAGACTTTCTTGCGACCGACCAGGTCACCCAAGCGTCCGGCCAGGAGAAGGAAACTGCCGAAGGTAATGAGGTAGGCGTCGATGACCCAGGTCAGATTGGCCTGGCTGAAATGCAGTTCCTTTTGGATCGACGGCAGGGCCACATTGACGATTGAACCGTCCAACGCATTCATGAGCATGGCCAGGCACACCACAATCAGCGCGATCCAGCGACGCCGGTCCGACTGTTGCTCCGACTCAATTCGAGTCATGACATCCATTTGCTGCACTCCTCAACTACGTCCAAAACTTAAGCCACTACCATATCAGGGATAATCACTAACTTAGTGAGCATATATCCTTCATGACGATACTGATTATCGTTATAATGGATCCGTTATGCCTACCGATGCGTTGACAGGAAATGACACGGCCACCGGCACCATCGTGCTGCTGACCCGTCTTTCCCGGGCCGTCTATCGGCGCAGCACGGTCGAATTGGTCGGCATGAATCTCAAGGAACTGGCCACGCTGGCCTATCTACGAGATCACCGCCAGGCCTCCCAGCAGGCCCTGAGCACCGCCCTCCTCCTCGATGCCAACACGTGCGTGCTCCTGCTCAACGACCTGGAGAAGTTGGCCTACGTCGAGCGCCGGCGCGACCCTAGCGATCGTCGTCGCCACTTGGTCACACTGACCGACACCGGACTGAAGGCGCTTGAGCAAGCGGAGTACGCCCAGGGCAGTATCGAAGACGAAGTCCTCGCCGCACTCAGCCCGCAGGAGCGCTGCACCCTGCATCAGCTGCTGAGCCGAGCCTTGGAAGGGCAAGAAGGTCCCGACAACTGCGGGTAGGTGTCGTCGGATCCTTTGATTAGATCGGTCTTCGAATGGATCGGCCACGTCCCGGGCGTCAATGATGCGGTGTGGCCTCCAGCACCCCCACCTCGACGACCGGAGGTTTTGAAACCCTGAGCCGGGCCGAGTGGTCTGCCCTCGGCCAACGCACCGGCAATCCCCTCTCCATCGAGGAGACCGAGCGCTTGGCGGCCACCGGAGAACCGGTCACCCCCGAAGAAGTGGCCGAGGTCTACCTGCCGCTGGCCGAGTTGCTGTCCAAACTGGCGGCCGCCAAGCGTGAGACCAGCCAGATGGTCGCCACGTTCCTGGGATCGGAACCACCCCAAACCCCTTTCATCATCGGCATCGCCGGCGGAGTGGCGGTCGGAAAAAGCACCACCGCTCGGGTGTTGCAGGCCCTCTTGCGCCAGAGCGAGGGGGAGGCCGAAGTCGAACTCCTGACCACCGACGGCTTCCTCTATCCCAATGCCATCCTCGAAGCGCGGGACATCATGGGACGCAAGGGATTTCCCGAGAGCTACGACCAGCGGAGCCTGCTGCAGGCGTTGGCCGCTATCCGTGCCGGTGAACCCGAAGTCATGACGCCCGTCTATTCGCACATGGCCTACGACGTCCTAGAAGGTGAAACGCAGATGTTTCGCCGCCCTCGTATTGTCATTGTCGAGGGACTGAATGTCCTACAGGTCAGTACTCGGGCACCGGCCCCAGAGCAAGTGGTTTCGGACTTTTTCGACTTTTCCATCTATGTCGATGCCGCCGAGTCCGACGTGGCCACTTGGTTCCGTGATCGCTTGCTCTCGCTTCGAGCCACCGTGTTGAAGGAGCCTGACGCCTACTTCCACCGCTTTGCCGGATTTCCCGAGAACGAGGTGGTGCGCTTTGCCGAGCAAATATGGCGCGACATCAACCTGGTGAACCTGCGGGAGAACATCGCCCCCACCAGGAGCCGAGCCCACTTGGTCTTGGAAAAAGACAGCACACACCGGATGCACCGGATGCTGTTGCGTCGGCCCTAAAGAGGTCAGTTACCGAGTCGAGACAGACGTCGGCAACGCAATGGAGAACCAAACCGTCTTGCCGGTCTCACCCTGCGCCCTGAGTATGCCCCACTGATCCGAGAGGACATCGACCATTTGGATGCCGCGTCCATGCGCCACGGTGGGAGCAGGGACGTGGATTTCCGGGTTACCGGGGCCACCGTCCGACACCTCTACCCGCACGTCGCGCTCGCCGCATTCGATCTGAAGGGAGAACCCAGTACCCCCGTGCACCAGCGAGTTGGTGGCCAGCTCGGACACCATGAGTTGGATCGTCTCGACGAACTCAGTGGGGTATCCGCGCAATACCTCGCCCGCGAATCTCCGTGCTTGTGGCACTGATGTGGGGTCTGGTCCAAACACTCTACGCTCGCTCATCCTTTGTCGATCAGAGCATCAGTGGGCACCGAGTCAGAACTCCCTACGAGATCGCTGCCCGGAGGGCGGCTGCTGCTCCTTGTATTCTCCACCACGAAGAGTGCCCAACCAGGGCATTTCCAAACGGAAGTCCGGGAAAGTGGCCGGTTTAATTACCGCCGTCCCACTCTTCATGTCGGATTCTCGGGGATTTTGACCCGAAGCGCCAGCAAGGCGATGTCATCGGTAGTGGGGGCATCCGCCAACAGGGCGTCACAGAAATCGTCCAAAGGGAGGTGGGCCAGCTCGGCCGTGGTCACCCTGAGCTGCTCCAGGCTGTCTCGAATATCAACGCCCCGGCGCTCCACCAACCCATCGGTATAGAGAAGGACGGTGCACCCGGGAGCGAGCTCGACGCTGGCCTCGGTGTGCATTCCACCGGTCAAGAAGACAAGCGCGGGACCCGCTGCTTCATCCATGAGTCGCGCCCCCTCGGCGGCATGAAGGATCGGCGGCGGATGGCCCGCATTGGACCAGTAGAACTTCCAGGTCCCATCTGCCGCCTGACTCAACTCGGAATACACCAGAGTGGCCAAATCGACAATGCGGAGGTGGGCGTTCACCTGACCCAGTCGACCAAGCACATTCGCCGGATTCGACAGGCGATCCAGGGCAATCGTCCGCAAGCTGGCCCGGAGGTGACCCATGGCCGCCGCGGCCTCGATGTCGTGCCCGACCGTGTCGCCCACCACCAATGCGGTGCCCAGGTTCCGGCCCAATGGGAAGGCGTCGTACCAGTCGCCCCCCACCTCCTCTCGTCCAGCCGGCCGGTAGCGCACCTGCAGCTCAACGCCAGCGAGCTCGGGCGGTTCGGACAAGAGGCTCCGCTGCAGCGTGAGCGATGTGTCCCGGGTGCGTTGGTAGGTCATGCCGTGACCAAGCGCGACACCAGCCAGGCGGGCCACCTCTTCGAGGGCGGCGTACTCCGAAAGTGTCCAGGCGGCGCGTTCGCCACACATGCCGAAGGACACGACCGCGATGACCATGCCGTCGGCAATGACGGGCGCCAGCACAATGATGTTGAGCCCGGCCCGGATCGCCGAGTCTGAACCGGTTTGTTCGGACCAGCGCGGCGGCGTCGGCGTCAGAAAGGGCTGGCGCAGCAACTTGCCGTTGACAATGGCATCGGTGATGGGATCACCGTCACCGTCCCATTGGAGATGGGGATCCAGCCCCGGCAGCTCGCTATCCAACTCCGGGATGGAGGCCACGGCCACCCGGGTGGTGAATACGGGAAGAGGCGGCATTTCGCCGGGTCGGGCCGGTGTGTCGAGCACGTGCACCGAGGCGAAGTCAGCCAAGCCTGGCACCACGACGTGAGCGAGTTGCTGCAGTTCCGCCGCCGGGTCAAGCTCGGAATTGAGGATGGCGGCCGCGCCGGCCAGCAACTCCTGCAGCCGGGCGTGCTGCTCCAGTTTCTTGCGGGCCTGAATTTCCTCGGTGACTTCGACGGCGACGACCAACAGGCCACGATGCTCATGACCGGTAGTCGGCGTGGCATTGGATTGCCGACCGATGGGCGAAAACGACACATCGAAGTAGCGCGTGCGGGCAATGTGCTCGCCGGGCCACTTCAAGAACACGGGAGAAGTTTTTGATCGAAAGAGCACGCCGGTCTCGTAAACGCGGTCCATGAGCCCGCCAACGCCATCTGGTACTCCCGGCATGGCCAGCTTCCAGGGCACGCCGAGTGGAAGGTCGCCGAACAGCTGTCGAAAGGCCACGTTCAGATAGGCCGCCACGTGGTCACGCCCACGGGTCATGGCCACGGCGGCGGGGGCCGAACCGAGCGCATCGAGTACGCGTTGCTGCCGATCGACGTCGCGCCGCAACTCGATCTGCGTCATCACTGCCATGGCCACCGCTTCGAGCGAGCGGCGATCGGAGGGATCCCACGGCCGTTCGACCCGGTCACCCACGAACAGGACGCCAATAACCTGATCGTCGCCATCTCGAAGGGGGATCGCCGCACAGGCCACTAAGTCCAAATCGTTGTGTCGTAGGTGGTCCGCTGACGGTCCGGCGGCCAGGTCATTGACGTCGTCGATGAAGAGGGCGGCGCCTTCGGCCACGGTGACGCGACAGATTGACAAGCCGGGCGGGAAACGTCGTTCCGAGGCGTAGGACCCGGTTAGTCCGGTAAAGCCAACGAGATATTGCTCACCTTCGTCGATGATGTTGACGACGGCCAGCGGCGCATCGACCACAATGGCAGCCAGTTCGGCCAACCGGTCAAACTCATCGCAGTTGGCCATGGCGATGGGCAGGATTGCTTCCACCGCAGCCACCCGTGTTGGGCTCGTGAGTGCCGATACCTCGGAGGGCGACATCTGGAACTCCCCCAGGCGGCCGGTCACGGCAGGGCGCGAACCATCACGACGGGCGACGCTCCACGATGTCGAAGTGTTGGGCCAGACCGGTGATTTCAAATACTCGAAGGACCGCATTGGACGTGATCACCAGCTCAAGGCCACCGCCGTTGTCGCGGCATTGCTTCTGAGCTGTCACCAGAACTGCCAGTCCGGTTGAGTCCAGGAAGGTCACCCCCGTCAAGTCCACCACGCCCCGGGGGGTGGCCACGTCAAAGGTGGCGAGTAAGACATTTTCCAAATTGGGCGCGGTGACGATATCTATTTCGCCGCGTACCAAGATCACCGGCAACTCGCCCGTAGTCTCTTCGACGATTTCGAACGGCGTCTCCACCGATGGCCTCCTTGGCGAGTCGGGATGTCGTCTGCACTTTAGGCCCGGACCGGGGCGAACCGTGTGGCCGGAGGCGAGGAATTTTATCCGTGCGCCTCGGTGCGCTTGGCCATGAAATCGGCATACTTCTCAAGGTCCGGGTCGGCCGCCATCTGCTCGGCAAACTTCTCCCGGGCCTGCTCGCGCTTGGCCGGGAAATACTCACTCGGCCAAAGGCCCTCATGAGGTTGATAGCTCTTCAAGACATTGCGAGCCACCGTCACCTTGTGGACTTCGTCGACCCCGTCCATGACACTCATATTCGGTGAGCTGGCCCACATGGCCTGGAGGGGCGTGAGGTTGGTCACGCCCAAGGAACCATAAATATGGATGGCTCGGTAGACAACATCCTTAAGTACCTTGGCCGCGGTGTACTTGCAGGCCGCAATCTGCGTCCGGGCCTCCTGGGTGCTCGAATTGTCGATGGTCCAGGCCGTCCACAAGACCATGAGGCGGAGCATGTTGATATCGGCGTATGACTCGGCAATGGCATCCTGAACCATCTGGTGTTCGGCGATGATTTTGCCGTGTGACTCCCGACTCAGCGCCCGCTCACACATCATGTCGAAGGCCCGTTGACATTGGGCGATGGCCCGCATGGCGTGGTGAATGCGGCCGCCACCCAGGCGCCGTTGCGCCAGGACCTTGCCGCCGTCTTCAGGTCCCAGCAGGTGATCGAGCGGAATCCGCACTTCGTTGTACTTGATGTGGTCGTGCGAGCGTGGATAGTCCATGATCTCGACGCCCTTGGCATCCCTCGGCACAATGAAAATGCCGTTGGTGCACATCACGAAGATGATGTCGGCGTGGCGCCCGGCGCTGGTGAACCACTTTTCACCGTCGATGACCCACTCATCGCCATCCCGGGTGGCCGTCGTCTTGAAGAGGTTGGGATCGGAGCCGCCCTGTGGTTCGGTCATGGAATAGGCGGACCAGATCTCCTGATTCATCAGTGGATAGAGCCAACGTTCCTTCTGTGCATCGGTTCCGTAGGCGGCGAGAATTTCCATGTTGCCGGTATCGGGCGCCTGGCAGCCGAAGATGGACGGTGCGATGCCGTAGCGACCCAGGATTTCGTTGACCAGGGCCAGCTTCAGCTGGCCGAATCCGGGGCCTCCGAGTTCCTTGTCGAGAAAGATGGCCCACAAGCCCTTCTCTTTGACCCGGTTCTGCAAGGGTTCCACCAGGGCCCGCATTTTGGGATCGCGCATGCGCACCGCGTAGGGGAAGACGAGCTCCAACGGCTCAATCTCCGTACGACAGAACTCGGCGACCCAATCCAGTTGGGCCTGGAACTCCGGCTCCGTTGAAAAATCCCATGCCATGGCGACACTCCCTATGATCTAATGCACTTGCATCATTAAGCGCTGCCAAACGTAGCCCGATCGACAGGAACCCGTCCACTGCCCCGCGACGCCGAACCGACACGACGAGCACTGATATCTGCGGCGGAGCGACTGTTCGCCGACGAAGGCGTCTATCGCGTCAGCCTCCGAGAGATCACTCGAGCCTCGGGCGCCAAGAACTCAGTCGCCCTGCAATATCACTTCACTGATCGATCCGGCTTGGTGCGGGCCATTATTGAGAAGCACTTCGTCGACGTCGATCGTGATCGCCATGCGATGTTGGACGCCTGCGATGTATCGGCTCACCCGGACATCAGGGAGCTGGGTGCGGCACTCGTCGTACCGGCAGCGCACAAACTGGCCGATCCCGATGGCGGGTTGGAGTACTTACAGATTCACGCCGAGTTGGTCAACCGGCCCCGAACCACCGCTCCCCTGTCAGGCGAGATCGAGACGTCTATTGACCGTTGGCGGGCCATGGTGGCCCCGCAGCTTGACCCTGAAGCCACTCGATTGCATCGTCGGTTCGCCGCCATACGGTTCGCCTACATGGAACTAGGCCGACGAGCCAGATCCGGGCCCCACAAGGACGATCGCCTCTTCACCAGTCATCTGGTCGACTTGGTAGCCGCCATGTTGCAGGCACCCGTCTCTGGTGAGACCTCTCGTTGGGCGGCCACCCGTGATGCGTCAATTGGTGCCGATCCCTAACTGTCGAATCTTTGGCGCCAACCTGGGTTTGACCCACCACGGAACGGGTATTTCTGCCGGCATGAAAAGAGGAGCCGGACCAGAGCCAACTGGCCGGACCACTGGAGGGGTAACTCGCCATGACTGACATGCTCGCTCGACCGGCTGGCGCTGACGCCCCAGAAGGCGATGCGCGGGCGCTGGAAGCGCAGTTCACCACCCAACACAAGCGTTGCCTCATTCGACTCCATGGAGCATTGGTGCAGGACACCCTCCATACCTTCTCTTCGATGT
This sequence comes from uncultured Acidimicrobiaceae bacterium, assembly GCA_963730785.1. Lineage (GTDB taxonomy): Bacteria > Actinomycetota > Acidimicrobiia > Acidimicrobiales > RAAP-2 > Bog-473. The sequence goes on along the minus strand of CAVSTF010000002.1, from coordinate 79,212 downwards.
TTGACCGCCTCGGTCGACTTGCCTTCGACGAAGTAATTGTCGACCTGAAGGGCGTTTCGGAACTCGATGAGGCCGGCACCAAGGTGCTCGTTTGCCTGCAGCACTATGTGGAGGCCCGGCGGGCCGAACTGGTTATCTGGTGCGCCGATGCAGCCATGGCAACGTCCGTGTCAGCTCATGGCATTCGAGTGGCCGTACCCTTGGCGGTCACCCGGTAGATCCGCCGTCCTCTTAGCCGTGGGCACCCGACCCAGGGGCCCATCTCTGATGTTCGAAACACAAGTTGAACAGCCGCGCCATCGCTGCCACCATTACGTCACTTGATCCCGGTTAACGCAATCAGCATCGACAAAACGGAGGCGCGGAAAAGTGACTGGGTCGGCAACGGAGTTCGAGATGTCGCAGGGGGACGGCAGGCGATCCGTCTCAATTCTGCTGATTGAAGACGACGCCGGGGACGCCTACCTGGTGCAGGACCTCCTTGATCGCTCCGATGGTGACTTCTCCGTCACTCGAGTGGCGACCCTGTCCGATGCTGTGAAGGCCCTGAGTCCTCGCTTTGATTGCGTCCTATTGGACCTCGGGCTGCCCGACGCCGTCGGATTCGAATCCCTCGAGGCCATCCTCGAGAAGGATCCGTTCATGGCTGTGGTCGTCCTGACCGGTCATGACAATCGGGAAGTAGGCGGTCAGGCCCTGCGCCTGGGCGCGCAGGACTACATCACCAAGGGTTCGGTGACCGAAGAAACCCTGGGCCGAACACTTCGCTATGCCATTGCCCGACGCCAGACCGAAACAGCCACCCGGCAGCTGCGGGAAGCCGAACTGCTACGGGCCGAGAACACTCGCCTCGAGCGCGGCCTGCTCGCTCGACCCATTATCCGGAATGCAGATCTGAAGTGGGCCACTCGCTACCAACCGGGTGGGAGACGGGCACTTCTCGGTGGCGATTTCTTCGATGCGATCGAACTCGACGACGGCAGTATCCGCATAGTGATCGGTGATATTTGCGGGCACGGACCGGACGAAGCGGCGCTCGGGGTGGCGCTACGGGTGGCCTGGCGCGCCCTGGTGTTGGCCGATATTGAACAGACCATTCCTGCCCTCGAACGGGTCTTGGCCGCCGAACGCCGAAGCGAGGAGATCTTCGCCACGGTCTGCGAGATTCGATTGCATAGTGACCTCAAACGAGCTGATCTCTATCTGGCTGGACATCCGAGCCCACTACTCCTGTCGGATGACGGCATCACCGACGTACCCGAAGAGCAACGAGGACCGCTGTTGGGCGTGATCGAAGACGCCAAATGGCCGGTCAACTTGGTGGAGCTGGGCGACTGTTGGACCCTTTTGGTCTTCACGGACGGGATTGTCGAAGGACACGCGGGCGATGGCGACGAAAGATTCGAAGTCACCGGACTGGCGCGACTGGCCGTCCAAGCGCTGCAATCCACCACTGACCTGGAGCGCTTGGCTGATCAACTGATTCGTGGGGCCGAGCATGCCAACGGTGAGCCTCTTTATGACGATGTGGCTCTCCTCGTCCTGTCCACCTCGCCACGTTGGACGCGGTGACAAGTCCCTTTCGGTACGCCCTCCCGGACAGCCTCCGAGCCCGACTGAATCGTTTGTTCCTGGTGGGCATGGTGGTCCTGATCGGCATTGCCACCGTATCGACCCTTTCGTTCATTCACTTGGTTCACGCCCGACATGAACTCCTCGACCAAGTCGATCCGGCCAGTTTGGCGTCGGACCAGCTCCTGGTCGCTTACCTCGACCAAGAAACGGGCGTACGGGGATACTTACTCAGCCATAACGCTGCCTTCTTGCAACCCACCGTCGAAGGGGTCATTGAGCAAAAGCACGAGTTGAAAGTGCTGAATAATTCAGTGCGGCATCAGGGCGAGCTCTTGATCCTGGCCCGTGACGCCGAACGTCAAGCAAACTATTGGCAGACTCAAATCGCCCGCCCAGCCATCAAAGCCACCGCAGCTGGTAACTACTCGTACGCCACTGACAGCGCCCTAGAGCACGGCAAGCAACTCTTTGACGAGATCCGCTCCAGATTCACGCTGCTGGACCATCAACTGGCCCAGAGCCGCTCGATCTACGGATCAGACTTGAGCTCGGCCACCACGCTCCTCATCGCCGTCCTCGTGGCCGGATTGCTCCTGCTGCTGACCTGCGCGGTCCTCTTGAGTATTGCGTTGCGCAACTGGGTCATTGCGCCACTCGATGTGTTGCGGACCGATGCTCGCCGCATTTCTCAGGGGGATCTGTCCGCCACCATCGCCACCATTGGCCCGACCGAAATCAATGAGCTGGGATTCGACGTCGACGCCATGCGGCAGCGCATTATGAACGAGCTTCAGGAACTGGCCACCGCTCATCATGAATTGGCCCAGACCAATGACGAGTTGGGTCGTTCAAACAATGAATTGGAACAATTCGCCTATGTGGCGTCCCATGACCTGCAGGAGCCTCTCCGGAAGGTGACCAGTTTCGTCCAGCTTCTCCAGGAGCGATACGCGAATCAACTCGACGATCGGGCCGATCAGTACATCGAGTTCGCAGTCGACGGCGCTACCCGCATGCAGCGACTCATCAATGACTTGTTGGCTTTCTCTCGCATTGGTCGGACGACCGACACCTTCATTTCCATCCCGATGCGGGAGTGCGTGGATCGGGCCCTTGGGAACCTCGAACTCGCCGTTCAAGATGCTGATGTCATCATGAATATCGACCCGCTGCCCGAGGTCTTCGGCGACCCAACTCTCCTGACCTCACTTTGGCAGAACTTGATCAACAACTCCATCAAGTTCCGCGCCGACGAGCCTCCCGTTATCCACATTGAGAGCGAATCGATCAACAACGAGCTCTACTTCGCTATTGCCGACAATGGCATCGGGATCGAACCCAGGTTCGCTGAGAAGGTATTCGTGATCTTTCAACGCCTGCACGGACGGGAGGCCTATGAGGGAACCGGCATTGGGCTCGCGATGTGCCGGAAGATCGTCGAATTTCATGAGGGACACATTTGGATCGATCCCAATGTGTCATCGGGGACGAGAATATGCTTCTCGCTGCCGTCCATAACCACGAAGGGTCGGGTATGAACACATTGGGCAACAATGCGGCTATCGACTTGCTTCTCGTCGAAGACGATCCCGGCGATGTGCTCATGACTCGCGAGGCCCTGAGCGATGCCAAGGTCGTCCACCACTTACACGTGGTCAACAATGGAGAGGCCGCTTTGGCCTTTCTTCGCCAGGAAGCACCCTACGAGGCGGCACCTCGACCGGATCTGATTTTTCTGGATCTGAATCTGCCACGCATGGACGGCCGGGAAGTCTTGGCGACGGTCAAGAGTGATCCATCGCTACGTCGCATCCCCATCGTTATTTTGACGACCTCAAACTCTGAGGATGACATTTCGCATAGCTATGACCTGCACGCCAATGCCTACGTCACCAAGCCGGTTGACCTGGCGTCATTCCTCGAAGCTGTCCGCCAGGTCGACGACTTCTTTCTGACCGTGGCGAAACTGCCCGACGCCAGAGATTTGAGCTAGTTCCCGCTACAACGAAGGGTCGTCAACCGATTCGACCTGCAAGTAGCCGGTGAGGCCGCTGACTTCGAAGAGTCGGCGTGAACTTCTCGATGGATTTTGAATGACGAGCGTTCCGCCCAAATCCAGCATTTTCTTGTGCTCAGCCACCAGGATCGACAATCCCACGGAGTCGATAAATGACAGTTCAGCCAAGTCGAGTGTGACTTTTGTCACTCCGGGCTTGGATCGCTCAGCCAATTCATGTCGCAACTGGGGCGCCGTTGCTAAATCCAATTCGCCCTTCAACCTGAAAATCGTGACTTCAGCGGATTGAAACACTTGAATAAGAAGTGCATCACTTTCCGACATTTGATGCCATAGCTTCCCGCCGCCTTCGCCAACCTCTGGGATCTCCCAGTGAGGGCGAGGTTAGCGGTACCCAGCGCTAAGGGAGGCGGAGTACTGTTTCCCGATCGTGAGACCTGAGTGAAGCCGTCTGGTCCGGGGCTTCCCCGCCCCAACGAACGGGCGCCCTTGCTCAACGCCATCCGGAATCGCAAGATGGCGCGCTCTGCCCATGCCTATGTGCGAGGCAATACCGCGCTCTTCTACGAATGGATGGACGACCAGTCTGGGAATGCGATTCCTCAGGGTCCTCCGGTATGGATCGGGGGTGACTGCCACGTCGGCAACCTCGGACCGCTGGCCGACCGAACGGGCGATATCCGAGTGCAAATTCGAGATCTTGATCAGACCACCATCGGCAATCCGGCCCACGACCTGATTCGCTTGTCGCTTTCGCTCTCTTCGGCTGCCCGTGGCTCAGATCTTCCTGGGGTCACCACCGCCCGGATTCTCGAAGGCGTGATGGACGGCTATGAATCGGCGTTTGCTCGGGACTTCGACGAAGAAGACGATCACCCCAAGCCTCCCCAGGCGGTCAAGCTGGTGGTGCAACGGGCTGAAAAGAGAACGTGGAAGCACTTGGCCAAGGAACGCCTGGCCGAAGTACGACCGGATCTCCCGCTAGGGAAGCGGTTCTGGCCCATCTCCGATGAAGAGCGCGACGGTCTTTCGGCATTAATCCACAGCACATCAATTGCGCATTTGGCTACCACGCTGAAGTCTCGCGATGACGACGTCCGGGTGGAGATGCTCGATGCTGCCTACTGGGTCAAGGGCTGTAGTTCGCTGGGTGGACTCCGTTTTGCCGTCCTACTCTCGATCGGCGAATCCAAGTCCGGTCCGGCCGAAATGTGCCTCATGGACTTCAAGGAAGCCGTCGACTCCCTGGCTCCACCTTCGTTACCAGGTGCCGTGCCCAAGGACGATGGAGATCGAGTCGTTGAAGGAGCCAAACATCTCTCACCGTTCCTCGGTGAACGAATGCGGTCGGCCGAGCTGCTCGGTACGTCAATGTTCGTGAGAGAACTAATGCCTCAGGATCTCAAAATTGAGCTCGCCGCCTTAACAGAAACGGAAGCCATCAAATCGGCCATGTTCTTGGCCAGCGTCGTTGGATTTGCCCATGCTCGGCAAATGGACACGGCCGCCAGGACGGAATGGCGTTCGGTCCTTTTGTCCAACCGATCCAATGATCTCAATGCCCCCACATGGCTGTGGTCCACCACTATCGATCTGCTGATCCGTCACGAACGGCAGTACTTGGAACACTGTCGGAAGTTCGCCCTGCAGCCGTAGGTGCCAAAACTGGCCTGATTAAGCCTTCCGGGATTGGGTAGTACTTCTTTACGACCAACCAAAGGAGCCACTTATGTCGCTGGCCGATAAAGCAAAGAACAAGATCGAATCCACCAAGGGTGAGGCGAAGGAGTTCGCCGGCCGGGTAAAGGGTGACCGTTCGCTGGAAACTGAAGGCAAGGTGGACCAGGTCACTGGAAACCTAAAGCAGGCTGGCGAAAAGGTGAAAGACGCCGTAAAGAAGTAGTTCTCCTGTGTGGAGGAAAAGGGCTGGTGGGCGTTTCGCCCACCAGCCCTTTTCTATTTGTACGTATCAAACCCGAAGGAAAGGGTAGAGACCACAAATGAGCGCACCCAGCAAACTTGCCCGACCCCTCCTGGCCTCAATGTTCATTTACGGGGGCGTCGATGCGGTCCGAAACCCAGCCAGCAAGGTCAAGCGAGCTGAAAAGGTGACGGCTCCGCTCTCTCGGCAGGTCGATGTGCTGCCCGACGATCCGATCCTCCTGGTACGACTGAATGGCGGCGTCCAGGTGCTCTCGGGCGTGCTGTTGGCGGCAGGCAAGTTTCGCCGTCTGGCCGCATTGGCCCTGATCGGCTCGATCATCCCCACCACCTACGCCGGGCATCCATTCTGGAACGAAGTCGATGAGGAGGCCCGCGCCCGTCAGAAGATCCATTTTCTGAAGAATCTCGGACTATTGGGCGGCCTGATCCTGGCCGCTTCCGATACCGAAGGCGCCCCATCAACCGCCTGGCGCCTGCAGAATTATCGGCGCAGCCGTAAGTCCAATCGAAACAGCGCCAGCAACGCCAAACATGATCGGCTGGTTCACTTGGCCCATGAGGCCTCGGCTATGGGTTCGAAGGCATTGAGCAACTTCGAAGAAATCGCAGCCCAGGAAGCAGTGAAGGGTGCCCATTTGGCGAACAAGGGCGCCGATCTGGCCGGTCGACTCGGCACATCTGGGTTGCAGCTGGGCGATGCGGTCCGGGCCCAAATTCAGGAGCGAATCGCCGCTCAGTAGTACCGGAACATCCGACTTCACCACCCACGGAAGGAGGAACCCATGCCACCGTCCGCTCGCGCCATGGCCCAGGTTGCTGTCGCCCTCAAAAGCACCGCTGATCCCACCAAGAAGCTGGTACGCCGTCCCCGTTTTCGACAGGCGGTGGCATCTGGACTGGGGGCGATAGCGGTCCTCGTTGCCGGCTCAATTTTCGATCACAACGTTCGCCGGACCCTCTCGGCCCACCTCACTGCAGGGGGCTTCACACTCGGCTTCCTGATTCTGGCCGTGCTCTGCGTCCGCTTCATGGCCTCTGAACTCGAGGAACTCATCGCTTGGCGCGGCGGCCGCACGGCTGGCTCGGCTGTCCGCATGATGACCACCATCTTCGGATATCTCATGGCCGCTCTGGGCGCTCTGGACATGTTGTCGGTGCCGGTCGGACACCTATTGGTGGGAGGCGCCATATTCGGCGTCGTGATGGGCATCGCGGCGCAACAGAGCCTGGGCAATCTGTTCGCCGGGCTCGTGTTGCTGGTCGCTCATCCATTCGCGGTTGGCGAACACATCCGGGTTCGCTCCGGTGCCCTCGGAGGCGAGTTCTACGGCACGGTGGTGTCGATGACGCTCACCTACGTGGCCATTGCCACTGATGAAGGCCTTCTCAAGGTCCCCAACTCAGGGGTGCTCGCTTCGGCTGTCGGCCCCTGGGGTCAATCGCAGAGCGTGGTAAGCGAGCCCGACTCGCCAGTCGCCGAGGAGGCGACCCGTTTAGTGTCATCTCACCGTGAGACGGCTCGCTCCAATTGAGCTTTGTTCATCTTCGACCGGCCCTTTACGCCTTTACGTCGCGCTTCTTCGTAGAGCTGGTCCCGAGTTCGACCACCGGCACCCTTGTGCGAGCGCAGGCCTCCCCGCCGAGACGATGAAATGTCCTTGGTCGAGGTCCGACTCGCGTGGGCGGCCTCGCCGCTCCGGGCTCGAGATTTGTTCACGGTACGAGCGGCAATTTCCTCAGCGAGGTGCTCCGAATCACCATGTTCTTTGAGTCCACTCTTAATGTGCTGATACTGCCGTTCCCGCTTTGCGCTCCATGATTTCACTGGCATGTCGCCGTCCTCCATTCATTGCTTGTTGGCTACAGATCGAAGGCCTGCCCTTTGACCCGGTGCATGGTGAGACCACCGACCACGGCTCCGGCCAGAATCAAGCAACCCGAGACCGTGAGGGCCAGATGCAATCCAGACCCAAAGGCGTCATAAGCAGCCTTGACAACTTTCGTGGCAATTTTGGCCACTTCGGCATTTTTCGAATGCTCTGCCTTGCTGGCCGCACCACCACCGGACGTACCGCCGGTCGTGACCGCGTGCAGAACCAGATTTTGAAAGCTGGGCGGAATCCCGATGTGCTTCAATCGACTGGCCAAGCCTCCGGTGAGCTTCGCATTGACCATGGAACCCAACACGGCGACGCCGAAGACCGCACCCATTTCGCGGCTCGTATTCGTGGCTGACGCAGCCATACCGGATAGTTCGGGCGGCACCACGGTCAGGGGTACTGAAGTGACCGGCACCAGGACGATCCCGATCCCGATGCCGGCGATCGGCAGCACCCAACCCAACGTTGAAAACTGAACGTGGGGCCCCAGTACGGCGCTGGTGGCCAAGATCCCACCTCCGGCCAGGAGACTGCCCACCACCATGGGGACTCGGGGACCGATCCGGGCCACCACTGGTCCGGTGATGGCCGATGCCACAATCAGCCCCGCGGCCATGGGAAGGAAATCCACCGCGGCCTGGTAGGCCGTCGCATTGGCCACGACCTGCAAGTACAGGGCCGTAAAGAAGAAAATGGAGAAGGTCCCAAAGTAGGCAGCGAAGGCGACAAAGTTCGCCCCGGCAAAGGGAGCCTTCCGAAAGAAAGACAGATCAAGCATCGGGCTTTCGACCCGGTGTTCGACGAGCACGAATATCAAGGCCGCCACCAAAGCCACTCCGAACAGAGTGAGGATCCACCACGTCAGGTAGCCAGATTGTTCGCCCTGTATCACCGCAAAGGCCGCCGTCGACAAGAAAAGGGCTCCGAAGAAGAACCCACGTACATCAATCTTCCGGCTCTGCCGATCGGCCGTCTCGGGGACGAACCGACCCGCCATGGCGAGAGCGACGACACCAACCACCAAGTTGAACCAGAAAATGGCTCGCCAATCCCACACGCCCACCAAGAGGCCCCCGATCACTGGTCCCATGGCCAACGCCAAGCCGGACACGGCGGCCCAAATTCCGAGAGCGTCCGCTCTTGTCTCCTTGTCTGGGTAGATGTGCCGGATGATGGACAACGTGCCGGGTTCTGAGGCCGCCGCTCCAAGTCCCATGATGACGCGACCGGCAATGAGAGCATCCACATTGACCGCCGTCGCCGCCACGACCGACCCGATACAAAAACAGGCGACGCCGCACAACATGATGCGTTTGCGACCCAAGATGTCGCCCAACATTCCGGCCGCCAGCATGAAGCTGGCAAAGGTCAACGCATAGCCATTCACCACCCACTGCAGCGACTCCACCCCGGCGTGCAGGCTGCTCTGCACGTTGGCCAACCCGACGCTCACGATCGTGTTGTCGAGGAAGGTCAGAAAGAGAACGATGCACAGCGTCACCAGCGCGATCCGTTGAGCTGGCGAGCCGATGCCGCCCTTACGAATCTCCAAACCCTCCGGCGCACCTTCGGCGGACGAGATGTTCTGCGTCACATCAAGCGCCATCGGTCACCTCCCCTATTCCTTTACGCCGGGTGCCCAGCGGTGAAATCGGAGACATCACTTTGCATGAGTTGGCCGTCGCACTCACCCGAGCCACCAATGGTCGCTTCAATGAGGAAGGCTTCGTGATCGCCGGCATTCAGTCGAGCCAGTATCGGCCCCTCAATCCACGCCACACATTGTTCCAATATGGGCGCACCAGTCACGCCCTTGGCCCAACCAACCGACCGAAACTTATCCACCTGGTCGGTGGATTCCTCTCCGAACAGCGACGCCGTCTCACGTTGCGCACGGCCCAGAAGATGGAGCGCCATGCCTCGGCTACGGGTCGCCACACCATGGGTGTGGTTCTGCTCCGAAATACAAACCAAATACCGTAAGGGCTTCATGCTGCTCTGCGTCACAAAGCCAGCAACGCAGCCACTCAACTCGTCATCGGCCCCAACGGTGACCACGTACAGCGGCACGTCAGCCGCCTTCTCCATCGCATCGACGTGACCTACGAGTTGATCCAGTTTGACTCGGGGCATAGCGACAGTCCTCCCGCTGTACTAGCCGTGCCTCATGATTTGATTTTCACCTTGGCGCGAGCACGATCGACTGCACCCGCCACGGCTCCCACAATCAAGTTTCCTGGTGGTTCGTCCGGTGAGCGAGGATGGGGCCGTATTGGCGCCAGCTTCTTCGCTTCGCGCAGCTGATCACCCAGCTCGATCAGCTCCTTTTTCGACAGGTTTTGCCGAAGCTGTGGAAATAGATCGTGTTCTTCTTCCTTCACATGGTGGCGAACGTTTTCAATCATTACGGTCACCTTGGCCACAAATCTCTCATCCGACGGGTCCATGTCCAAGAGTTCAGAGAGCAGCCACTTGGCCACATGATGTTCCTCAATTGACTCGAGCACCTCGTCGGTAGTTGCCGGCACTTCACGGCGAGCAGTCGGGTACAGGAATTGTTCCTCGACGGCCGCATGCTGCGAAAGCTCTCGAATGATGTCGTCGACCAACTTGCGCTTGGTTCGGAAGGCCTTGTCGCCCGCCCTCTCAAACGCCTTGAAAAGTCGCTCGACCTCGCGGTGATCTGACTTCAGATAGGCGATGGCGTCGACGGTGGTCGGTCGCTGGTGCCGTCGAACGGTCGTAGTCGTGCTCGTTGCCACTGGTCCACATCTCCTTTGCGTATTGAGCCCGATTGGGCGCGTTTTGATCTGCCCTAGCTGATTTCGCCCTCGCCTTTGAGGTGGGCCCCGATGTCAGCCATTTCCTCAAAGTGCTCGGCCACTTCCTTTTGATCTTTGGATTCGACATAACCGCGCTCAGCGGCGGCGGCCTCGTCCTCTGTGGCCGGCCGATCCGCTTCATGCTTGGCCTGGCTATCGGCCTCGTCAACGGCTTTAGTGGCCTCAGTCACTTCGTTGTCAGGTGCCATCTGATTCCTTCCACGAGCAGGCCTTGCGGCTCTTCCCCTGCACTCCCTTGTCGTGCCAAGTGATTATCCGAAATCACCCCGCGATAAACATGGGTGTGACACGAGGAACACTCGGGCGGTGAGCTCGAACCTCCGTTCGTATACTGCGAATGCGGGCATGGGAGGGTTGTGACAGATTCTGAAGAGCAGGCTCCCGACCAGGGAGCAACGAGAAGAATTCTGTCGCCTCGACTGCTCATTGGGTTCGTCATATTGATTGCGATCTGTTACTTGGTCGTCAGTAACCATTCAGCCTGGAGCGGGATCACGAAGGTGATGCGCCACTTCTCAGTGGAACGGGTCCCGTTTCTTCTGATCTGTGTATTGGCTGAAGTGCTTTCGTTCTTTTGCTATGCCCTGGTGCAGCGAAATCTCCTCATGGAGGGAGGCGCACGCCTTTCGCGTCGGACCATGGTTGAGCTGGCTGTCGCGGCAACTGGATTGACCAATCTTCTTCCCGGCGGCACCGCTCCGGCGAGTGGCTGGCTGGTCACCCAATACAAAAAGCGCGGCATTCCGATGCCCCTCGCACTCTGGTCCGTGATTGTGGGTGGGTTAGCGGCCACACTTTCGATCTTGCTCTTGGTGATTGTCGGGGCCACCGTTGCGGGCTTCCTCAATGCCTGGTCCGCCCCGTTGTGCTTGCTGGCCCTCGCTTCCGGTGCCGTCGCCGTGACCTACGGGGTTCGACACATCGATGTGGTGGAAACGTGGCTGAACTCCCACCATTTGGGCCGTATGGACAAATGGCTCTCCCGGGCGAGCAAACGGTTGACCGAGACCTCCAAAATTCGAGCCTCCCGAGCCGTCAGCGCCAAAGTGCTGTATCTGAGCATTGCCAATTGGAGCCTCGACGTGGCCTGTCTTGTCGCCGCGTTCGCCTTCTTGGGACTCGGCATTCCCTGGCGAGCGGTGCTGTTTGCCTACGCCATTGCTCAGGTGGCGGGAAGTGTGGCCCCGGTTCCGGCCGGAATCGGCTTCGTCGAAGGAGGGATGGTCGGCGCGTTCGCCTTGGCTGGCGTTGACACCGGCCCAGCTATTTTGGCCATCCTCGTCTACCGCCTTCTGACCTCCGTCGGCATGGCTGCGGTGGGAAGCTTGATGCTCCTCCACGTCTCACGCATGGATCATCCGGAGGGGGCCAAGTTGACCGAGGCGGCCAAGGAAATGAGATCTTCTTAACGGGCTACAGGACCTCAGAAGACTCGAGCGCCTTGGCCACATCGCCACTGGCGGCGTAGACAACGAGCTTGCCGCCGTTGTTCACCACTCGTTCCTGGAGTTCATGCAGCTTCTGCACTCCCCCTTCATCGATTTCCCCCAACAGGCTGGCGTCGACGATGACCGATCGCCCGGGTGTACCCCTCAGGTGCCCAACCACTTGCTCGAAGACCGCCGCGGCCGATTCCACCAGCGCGCCGCACACTCGGACTACGCAAATTGTTTCGCGTTCATGGAGTTCGGAATGAAAGGGGCGGGAGTCGTAGCGACGTCGTGTCATCGGCTGGGCCAGCAGTGTCATGCAATGGATATTCCCCGCTCGTAAACCGTCAAACCTGAACCTGAAGGATTACCGATCACGACAATGGGCATGTAGTGACCATGCAACCCAGGTACCTCAGATGACCACTGTCAATGCGCTGCCAGAGGCCCTTGAGGACGAGGAAGCCGCACCCGGTGTTCTCGTATTGCCTTCCGGTGCGGCGGCCACGCCGCCAGAGAACAGCGAATCGCTCGGGACCTTGGGTCGGCCCTTCAACAAGCAATCCCCGTTCTTTATGGGTCTGTATGGCGCCATTGGAGTGGGCCTGGCCTACGTCGTCTTTCGGGGGCTGTCGGCCGTCTCCAATGTCCTCATTGTCATTGGCGTCGCCCTCTTCATCGCCATCGGCCTCGACCCCATCATCCGCGCGCTGGTGGCCCGCCGATTACCGCGGAGCCTCGCCGTCGCGCTAGTCACCCTGGGATTCGTGCTGGTCTTGGCTGGCTTTGTCTTGATTGCGGTGCCCCCGATATCCCACGAGACCCAATCGCTGGTCAATCACTATCCCCACTACAAGAGCGAACTCCTCTCCGGTAAGGGCTGGGCGGGGAAGCTCGTCAGCAAGTTCCATCTCAAGAGCTACATCCAAGGCAAGTCGAAGTTGAAGATCCCATGGACTGGAGGCATTCTCAGTGCGGGCAAGGAGATCCTCTCCATTGGCGTCGCCGCCGTCAGCCTGGTGGCCCTGACCATCTACTTCCTTATAGCGCTGCCTGGGGTCATCCGACTGTGGCTCTCAATCATCCCGGTCTCTCGCCGGGAGCGGGTGCGACTCTTGACCGACGAAGTCTTTGAACGTGTCGGGGGATTCATGCTGGGCAACCTGGTGACCTCCGTGGTGTCCGGAGTCGGCACCTATGTGTGGCTCACCGTTTTCGGCGTGCCCTATTCGCTCCTGCTCGCCGTTTTCGTGGCCCTGTTCGACCTCATCCCCATGGTGGGCTCGACCATCGCCGGGGTCGTGGTCTCTCTCGTGGCGCTGACGAAGGGCCTCCCTATTGCCGTCGCCACGGCCGCCTTCTACATCGTCTATCGATTCTTGGAGGACTACCTACTGAACCCGAGGGTGATGAAGCACACGGTCAAAGTTTCACCAGGACTCACCATCATCGCCACGCTCATCGGTGGTGCCCTCCTTGGATTGATCGGCGCCTTGGTCGCCATCCCGGTCGCCGCCACGGCTCGCCTCCTCTTGGAGGAAGTGGCAATACCGCGACAAAGCCGACGATAACGAGAACATTGGGCCGGGGATAACCCTCCGCTACCCCGCACCACTCACGCGCCAGAAACATTGCGGAAACGCCTGCTTCATCATGGGCTGCGAACGTTGCTCTCGCTGCCTTCCCCCGTTTATCTCACCCTGAGCGAGGGTAGGAACCTAAAAGGAGGTCACGCGCAGGTCATGGCGACATCGGAGGCGGCAGACACGGTCAGTTCGACGGGCAGGACGACGCGCCTCTTGCCGCGAGCGGCTGACCGTGTGCGCCCCATCATCGAGAACATCCGACCCGAAGTTGACGGTGGCCGACGAGCGTCCAAGGCGGCTGTGGGCGATCTGGTCTGTGTCGAGGCCGATGCCTTTGTCGACGGGCATTCCTTGGTCGCCTGTGAATTGCGCTCCCGCTCCGGTAGCCAGCCCTGGGTATCTGTGCTTATGGAGTCGATCGGCAACGACCGGTTTCGCGGCTGGCTACCGACCGAAGCCATGGGTTGGCAGTCGTTTGTCGTTCGGGCCATGGTCGACGAATTTGGGAGCTGGCGGCGTGATTTGATCGCTCGGAACGATGCTGGGCAGGACGTCCGTCTGGAACTCCTGGTTGGAGCCGATCTCGTCAATGCGGCGGCGCAACGAGCCAAAGGGGCCGACCGAAAATTGTTGCTATCGGCGGCCGATGCGCTGCGGAACAGCCCTCGCGGACTAGAGACACATGTCGGCGAGGCGTCGGAGGACGCTGGGGTGGGAGCGCTGTTGCTCTCCGATGAGTTCGCCCAACTGATGACCCGGTATACCGAGAGTGCCCGGGCGGCCAATTCCACCGTCCATACGATCTTCGTGGACCGAGCCACCGCTCGATTCAGCAGTTGGTACGAACTCTTCCCCCGGTCGGCTTCCTCGGACGCCAAGCGCCACGGTACGTTCGCCGACGTCCAAAAGCAGCTGGAGTACGTGGCCCGGTTGGGCTTTGACATCCTGTACCTTCCTCCCATCCACCCAATTGGTGAAACGGGGCGAAAAGGTCGAGACGGGTCCACGATGGCCGCTCCCGGCGACCCCGGCAGCCCTTGGGCCATTGGAGGCGAGGCCGGCGGCCATAAGGACGTCCATCCAGACCTGGGCACGCTGGATCAATTTCGGGACCTGATCGCGGCAGCGCGGCGAACTGGGAATTGAGGTTGCCTTGGACTTGGCCTTCCAGGCCTCTCCCGACCACCCGTGGGTCACTGAACACCCCGAATGGTTCCGCCATCTCCCGGACGGGACCATTCGATACGCCGAAAATCCACCCAAGCGCTACGAGGACATCTACCCGATTGACTTCGACACCCTTGACTGGGAGGCGTTGTGGACCGGACTCCTGGATGTCGTGTACTTCTGGATCGGTCAGGGCATTTCGATTTTCCGAGTCGACAATCCTCACACCAAGCCTTTTGCGTTCTGGGAGTGGCTTATCGCTTCGGTTCGGAGCACCAACCCAGAGGTGCTGTTTCTGGCCGAGGCATTCACCCGACCACCGGTCATGCAACAACTGGCCAAACTCGGGTTCAGTCAGTCCTATACGTACTTCACCTGGCGAACGACGAAGTGGGAAATCGAGACCTATATGAACGAGCTCCTACAATCCGAACAGGTGGACTATTTCCGACCGAATTTCTGGCCCAACACGCCGGACATCCTGAGTCAGGAGCTCCAGACCGGCGGTCGAGCTGCCTTCGTGGCTCGGTTGATTTTGGCCGCCACGCTGAGCGCAAACTACGGCATTTACGGTCCAGCATTCGAACTGGGCGAACACGTTCCTCGCGCGCCCTGGTTCAGAGGAATACCTTCACTCCGAAAAGTACGAGATTCGCGGGTGGGACTTGGGTCGTCCGGACAGCCTGGCCGACCTCATCACCCAAGTGAATCAGATTCGACGCCAACACCCGGCCCTGCAACGAAACGACACGCTTCTCTTCCACCCGACCGACAATGACCAATTGATTGCCTATTCGAAGCACGACCAGTCAGACATCGTCTTGGTTGTCGTCAATCTTGACTACGGCAATGCCCAGAGCGGCTGGATTGACCTCGACTTGGATACTCTCGGCATTGAGGTCACTCGTCCATTTGTTGTGCATGACCAGATCACCGACGCCCACTATCAGTGGCAGGGACCCAGGAATTTTGTTCTCTTGGATCCATCTGGCGTATCGGCTCACATTTTTGTGCTCACCCAGGCCGAGGCGCCATGACGACCCTCGGCGTGCGGCCGATGGATCAAACCGGGGAGGTGTTTCTCAACCGGGCCAATAGCAGCTGGTACAAGGACGCTGTTATATACGAGATTCACGTACGTGCCTTTAACGACGGGAACGGCGACGGCGTCGGTGACTTTCCGGGTCTAATTGAAAAGCTCGACTATCTCCAGGGCCTAGGCGTCACTGCTTTGTGGCTCTTGCCGTTCTACCCGTCACCGTTGCGAGATGACGGCTACGACATTTCCGACTATCGCCAGGTGCACCCGTCATATGGGACCCTTCGCGACTTCCGGCACTTCCTTCGCGAAGCCCACCGAAGAGGCATGCGGGTCATCACTGAGCTTGTCTTGGCCCATACCTCCGACGAGCATCCATGGTTCGAGCGGGCCCGCTTGGCCAAGCCGGGCTCCGCCTATCGCGATTTCTATACCTGGAGTGACACGCCGGACCGCTTCTCAGAAGCTCGAATCATCTTCAATGACTTCGAAGCCTCCAATTGGACCTATGACAGTGTTGCGCAGGCTTACTTCTGGCATCGCTTCTACTCCCACCAGCCAAGTCTGAACTACGACAATCCGGCCGTCCGGGCGGCCATGTTCGAAGTCGTCGACTATTGGTTGTCCATGGGCGTCGATGGGCTTCGGCTCGATGCTGTGCCGTACCTGTACGCCCGCGACGGGACCTCGTGTGAAAACCTCCCGGAGACATTCGCCTTCCTTCGGGAGCTGCGCGGCGCACGTCGACGGACAATTCAAGGATCGGATGTTGCTGGCCGAGGCCAATCAGTGGCCGGAGGACGCTGTCGCGTATTTGGGCCGGGACGATATGTGCCACATGGCCTTTCATTTTCCGCTCATGCCTCGGATGTTCATGGCGGCACGACAGGAAGATCGATTCCCCATGGTCGACATCCTTTCGGAGACCCCGGCGACACCACCGGAATCCCAATGGGCGCTCTTTCTGCGTAATCATGACGAGCTGACGCTCGAGATGGTCACCGATGAAGAGCGGGACTACATGTATCGGGCCTACGCCCAAGACCCTCAGGCCCGCATCAATATGGGGATTCGGCGCCGATTGGCGCCGCTGCTCGGCAACGATCGAAAAATGATCGAGATGATGAATGGACTCCTCTTCTCGATGCCTGGGACACCGATCATCTACTACGGCGATGAAATCGGAATGGGCGACAACATCTACCTAGGTGACCGTGATGCCGTCCGGACGCCCATGCAATGGAGCGGAGATCGGAACGCCGGGTTCTCGGACAGCAACCCGCAACGCCTCTATCTACCTACCATCATTGACCCTGAATATCATTCCCAGGCTGTCAACGTGGAGGCCCAGGAGCAGAATCCGAGTTCTCTTTTGTGGTGGATGAAGCGCCTCATCGCCCATCGGCAACGTTTCAAGGCGTTTGGGCGAGGATCATTGGAGGTCCTGCTTCCGGATAACCGGAAAGTGTTCGCCTTTATTCGGCGCTATGAGGAAGAACGCATCCTGATCGTGGTCAACCTCTCGCGCAACGTGCAATGTGTTGAGCTCGATCTATCCGAATTTCGAGGAGCGGTCCCGGTCGAGCTTTTCGGCAATATGGACTTTCCACCCGTTGGTGATTTGCCGTACTTCCTCACTCTCGGACCACACGGCTTCTATTGGTTCTCGCTCGAATGTGAACCGGCGGAAATTGCCGCTCCCCGATCGTCGTTCCGAGTGTCCGGAGAATGGTCAACCATGTTCTCTGGACGGACCCGCCGCCAGTTCGAGGCCTTCCTTCCCGCGTACATGTCAGAGCGTCGATGGTTCGTCCAAAAGACGCGCACCATTCTTTCGGCCAAGTTGCTCGATGCTGTGCCGATCCCGTCAACGCTGGCTCGGCGGGCCGATGTCACGGCGCAGCTCCTCGTCATTGAGCTCGAGTTGGATCATGGCAGTCCCGAGCGGTACACCCTGGCGTTGGCTCATGCCACGGGCGACGAGGCGGCGGAACTCAAGAAGTGGCATGCCGATGCCATCGTGGCCGACCTGCGGGCCAACGGCGAGGACGGGGTCCTTTACGACGCCGCCTATGACCCTGACTTCACCCGCACCCTGGTGGACCTCCTGCACCGGCGCCGAACGCTTCCGGGTCAGTCGGGCAAGTTGGTGGGATCACCATCGCCGGCGCTTCGAAGCTTCGGTAATTTAGCCAACGGCAATAGTCCCGTGCCCATCAACGCCGAGCAATCGAACACGTCAATTCTTTTGGGTGACAAGGCAATCGTCAAGGTCATCAGACGATTTGAAGAGGGCACCAATCCGGCGGTCGAACTTGGACGCTTCCTGAATGAGCGGGCTCACTACGCCAACGCTCCCCGTTGCGGCGGCAGCATTGAGTACGTGTCGGATGAGCCCGGCGCAACCTCCGCCACGGTGACAATCCTGGAGGAGTTTGTACCTCATGAAGCTGACGGGTGGAAGTACGTCGTCGACGCCCTCACCCACGGCCTTGAAGAGGCGCTGGCTCACCGGCAATCAGCCGAACTGCACGCGGCGCCACCGGTCGACATCATGTCGGTCAATGTCTCAGAGTTGCAGCCGGGACACCCGATTGTCGGCCCGCACCTGGAGTGGGCCACCCTCTTGGGTCGCCGAACGGCGGAGTTGCATCGAGCGCTGACCTCGGACCACCGCAATCCCGCCTTTGCGCCGGAACCCCTCACGGCCATGGATCGCCAATCGCTGTATCACGGGGGCCGCAGCCTGACCCGGCAATGCTTCCGGGAAATCGCCTCCTCAGGGTTGCGCACTCCCCTCTTGCAAGAGGTCATCGACCGGGAGGACGAGGTCATAGCCCGCATGCTGACGTTCAGCACTCTGCCGGTAGAGGCCGAACGAATCCGGTGCCACGGAGACTTCCATTTGGGACAGGTGCTGTGGACCGGTAAGGACTTCGTCATCATCGACTTCGAAGGCGAACCCTCGCGGTCGCTAGGTCGACGTCGACTCAAGCGCCCTGCGGTGGTGGACCTGGCCGGAATGATCCGTTCGTTCCACTATGCCGGCCAGGCAGCTGAGCTTCGTTTGACCCGTGACCTGGGATCGTCGCTCACGCCCAGCGATAAAGCGGAATTCGATGGTTGGCTGACGTTCTGGCATCGATGGGTCTCTGGCGCCTTTCTGAACTCGTATCTGGAGACGGCTGGTCCGGCCAGCTACCTGCCGACCGAAAGGGACAAGATCGGGCGGATGCTCGACTTCTTCCTGCTGGAGAAGGCCATATACGAGCTCGCTTATGAAGCCAATAGTCGCCCTGATTGGGTGGATATTCCGGCTCGCGGAATCCTCGACATTCTGGAATTCGGCCAATGAAATCTCCCTCACCGCTCTTTGCGTTGGCCGAGTCATGCGGCATTCAGTGGCAATTCGACGGCGCCGATGCTCGTACCCAAACCGCCGACGAGGATGTCATTCGCGCCGTACTTCGAGCCTGGGGGGTCGAATGCGCCGGCGACGAAGAGGCCCAACAGCTCTTACTGGACCGGCAACACGTCGCCGCCCAGCTGCCCCTTGAGTTGGTCCTTGTCCATCGGATTGGCACCCCTGCCACTCAGATCGCCAACTTGCCAAAGAACGTCAGCCCTGATCGGCTCGAGTTCACTTTGACGCTGGAGAGCGGAGAGGTACACCGCCTGCCCTTCTCCAAGATGCTCGTCAGAGGGTCTGTAACTGAAACGGGCGACCGCCAATATCAGGCGCACCATTTCGACCTCGACCGAATGAGCGTCGATCCCCTCCCCCTCGGATATCACCATGCCCACCTCGAAGGGGCTGGTGTCGATGCCACCGCACTGGTCATCAGTGCCCCACCCTGTCCGTCGGCTCAGCGGGGCTGGGTGCTGTTCATGCCGCTCCATGCGCTGCGTAACAACGATGACTGGGGCATTGGCAGCTATTCCGACTTGGCTTCGCTTGGGCATTGGGCGTCCGAGGTCGGGGCCACAATGGTGGGTTCCCTGCCTCTCTATCCGATCTTGACGGAGCCGCCGATAGACCCCAGTCCGTATCGGCCGGCGAG
Source organism: uncultured Acidimicrobiaceae bacterium (assembly GCA_963730785.1). Classification (GTDB taxonomy): domain Bacteria; phylum Actinomycetota; class Acidimicrobiia; order Acidimicrobiales; family RAAP-2; genus Bog-473. Next base: position 59,670 of record CAVSTF010000002.1, on the reverse strand, counting down.
CAAGCTGGCCTACAACGAACTGTTCGTCGATCTGATCAACGTGCCCGAATTAGCAACAACACCAGAAGCTGAGTCGCTCCTGGCCTCCGACGCATTCCGGCTTCGGGTCGGCCAGGCCCACAATGCCCGGACGGTCCTCTACGACGAGGTGGCGAGCCTCAAGCATGAAGTCCTCGCCTTGTTGTCGGAGTCGCTGATGAGCCACGAATCGTCTCGACGCGATGCGTTCCTCCAATTCGGCCGGGACAACCCTGAACTCGAGGCCTATGCCCACTTCCAGTCTTCCCAGCAGCCGGGTGGCGACTCGTTTCATGCCTCGCTCTATGGACAGTGGATCGCCGCCGAACAACTCACGGCGGTAGAGCAAGAGATTGATCTATACGCTGATCTTCCCGTTGGCGTACACCCGAATGGATTCGACCCACAGTATTTCGCCGAGTCCTTCGCCACCACCGCCCACGGCGGTGCTCCGCCGGATCTCTTCTTCGCCGGCGGTCAGGATTGGTCGTTTCCGCCGCTGCATCCGGAACGGATGAGGGAAGACGGCTACGCCTATTTACGATCCACCCTCCGTCGGGCCTGTCGCCATGCTGCTGCGCTTCGAGTCGACCACGTGATGGGCATCCACCGTCTGTACTGGATTCCAGAAGGCTTCGACGCTGCCCATGGGGCATACGTCCATTCACGGGCGCCAGAGATGCGCGCCATCATTGCCCTCGAAGCCCACCGATCTAACACGGTGGTCATCGGGGAGGATTTGGGGACGGTACCGCCAGAGGTCCGAGATGGCATGACCCAGGATCACATGCTTCGATCGTGGGTCATGCAGTTCGAGTCCACGGCGGCAGCACCATTAGCTGAACCGATAAGCATCTCATTGGCCTCTTGGGGCACGCATGACCTGCCTCGCTTTCTCGCTTACTTCCATGGAGATGACATCGACAGCCAGGTTGCGAAAGGCTGGATATCGACCACAGAAGGCAAGAAGCAGCACCAGGAGCGCCGGCTCTGGCGTGACGCGCTCATCGAAGCCCTGATGATGCCGCCCGGCGACGCGAACGCCATTTTCATGGGATGTCTCGAGTGGATGGCAACCAGCGACGCTGACCTGGTCCTTATCGATCTGGAGGAACTCTGGGGCGAACGGGTAGCTCAGAACCTTCCTGGCACCGGGACCGAGCACGCCAACTGGACCCGTCGCGGTGCGCTGTCCCTTGAGGAAGCCCAGGCGAATCAGGACATTGTTGGACAACTACAACTGATCGACAAATGCCGCCGGCTGCCGACAGCACCCGCGGCAGCGCTACTGCGCGCTGGAGTGGAAGCGGAAGTGACCTCATGACCTTGTCCGAGACCACGAGTTTCCTCAGCGAAGAGGACCTCTATTGGTTCAATGAAGGCACCCACCGCAAATTGGGCCAGAAACTGGGTGCCCACTGGCTCGAGCAACGAGGAACCCAATTCGCCGTCTGGGCCCCCAATGCGACGGCGGTCTCGGTGATCGGCGATTTCAACTACTGGCAACGCACCAGCGATCCATTGACTCCCCGGGGTGCCTCGGGCATTTGGGAAGGTCTCGTCGAACAGGCCCAACCGGGCCAGGTCTACAAGTACGCCATCACTACGGCTGACGGCCGCGTGCTCGAAAAGGCCGATCCATTTGCAGTCTGCACGGAACATCCACCCCTGACCGGATCGGTCATTTGGGATCTCGACTACGCCTGGCGTGACCAGGAATGGATGTCCGGCCGGCATGCGACGTGCCGACTGGATTCCCCCATATCGGTCTACGAGGTGCACCTGGGCAGCTTCTTCCGCGATCCCGCCGAGCCCGATCGACTACCCACCTATGTGGACATTGCCGAGCGACTTATCAATCACGTTCAAAGCTGCGGCTTCTCGCATGTCGAGTTCATGCCCCTCATGGAACACCCCTTCTACGGCTCCTGGGGCTACCAGACCACCGGGTACTTCGCCCCCACTCGCCGCTACGGAACGCCTCAGGAATTCAAATTTCTGATCGACCAGCTTCACGGCGCCGGCATCGGCGTCTTACTGGACTGGGTGCCCTCACATTTTCCGGCCGACGCGTTTGCGTTGGCCCAATTCGATGGGACGCATCTCTTCGAGCATGAAGATCCCCGTCTCGGCTTTCATCCGGACTGGAAGAGCCTGATATTCAACTACGGGCGGCACGAAGTTCGAAGTTTTCTAGCCTCGTCGGCTGACCATTGGCTGGACGAGTACCACATTGACGGTCTGCGGGTCGATGCGGTGGCTTCAATGCTCTACCTCGACTACTCGAGGAAAGCTGGCGAGTGGATACCCAATCGCTTCGGCGGTCGGGAGAACCTCGAAGCGATCGAGTTTCTTCAGCAGCTCAATACGGGCATTTATGCGGACCATCCCGACGTCCAAGTGATAGCCGAGGAGTCCACCGCGTTTCCCGGCGTCTCGCACCCTGTGGACGTCGGGGGCGTCGGCTTCGGGTTCAAGTGGGATATGGGATGGATGCACGACACCCTGCTCTACATGGCGCGCGAGCCAATCCACCGTCGCTTCCATCACGGCGAGCTCACGTTTCGGAATGTCTACGCCTACAGCGAGAATTTTATGCTGCCGCTTTCGCATGATGAGGTCGTGCACGGGAAAGGCTCATTGCTGGCCAAGATGCCGGGCGACCCTTGGCAGCAGTTTGCCAACCTGCGATTGCTGCTCGGCTTTCAATTCGGGACGCCCGGTAAGAAGCTGCTCTTCATGGGAGAGGAGCTGGCCCCTTGGCATGAGTGGAATCATGAACTCGGGCTCGAATGGCATTTGGCGCAACAACCAGCCCATGAAGGCATTCAACGGTGGGTTCGAGATCTGAATCATCTCTATCGCGGTTGTCGCGCCTTACACGAACTCGACAATGATCCGGCCGGCTTCAGTCCGGCCGAGCCAACCGATGGCGAGAGCGGGCTCCTCAGCTTCTTCCGATATGCCAGCGACGGAACGTCGGTGCTGGCCGTTTACAACTTCACGCCCGTCCCCCGTCCAGGCGTCACGGCCACGGTGCCCGACGGTGGCCGTTGGCAGGAGCTCCTGAACAGTGACGCCCTCGACTATGGCGGGAGTGGGGTCGGCAACTTGGGGGGTGTCGAAGCAACGGCCGGCGAGAATGGGTCGTGGAGTCTTACGGTGACGGTCCCTCCCTTGGGGTGCATCTTTCTCGGCCGCGGATGATCACTCGACCTGAGGACAACACTGTTCCCGCCGTGGGGGCCATTCCAAATGATCTTGGGACCACTTTTACTGTGTGGGCCCCCAAAGAGTCCGTGGTATCGCTGCACCTCCTCGACCAAGGCGCCCGTCCCCAACTCGTACAACTGAACGTTGACAGTCATGGCTACTGGTCAACTTTTTGTCCCGAAGTCAGATCCGGCGCCCGCTATCGCTACCAACTCTCTTCGGGACAGGAGTACGCCGATCCGGCATCCCGCGCCCAACCAGATGGGCACCTCGGCCCATCCCAGGTCGCCGATCTTCACCATTACGCCTGGCAAGATGCCAACTACCGGCCCCGGCCTCTAGGGGAGCAGGTCATATCCGAGGTTCACATCGGGACATTCACTTCCGGCGGGACATTCGACGACGCGATAGCCGAACTGGATGGCCTGGCCGCGGTTGGCATAAGTGCGGTCGAAGTAATGCCCGTGGCCGAATTTCCCGGCACCCGTAACTGGGGATATGACGGGGTATTCCCCTTCGCCGTACAGCACTCGTACGGCGGTGTGGCGGGGTTGCAGAGTTTCGTCGATGCCTGCCATCAACGTGGCCTCGCCGTCATCCTCGATGTGGTCTACAACCATATTGGGCCAGAAGGAAGCGTCTTCGACGCCTTCGGCCCTTACTTCACTGATCGCTATCGCACCCCGTGGGGCGAGGCTATTAATTTTGATGGCCCGGGGTCGGATCATGTGCGGGGATTCTTCCTGCAGAATGCCCGTCAATGGTTCGAGGACTTTCATATCGATGGGTTGAGATTGGATGCGGTCCACGAAATAATTGATCGAACCGCCACTCCCTTCCTGGTCGATCTCTCTCGGATTGGTCATTCCGTTAGCCAAGTATCCGAGAAAGATCGTTGGCTCATTGCCGAGAGTCCCGACAATGATCCGCGCCTCGTGCTCGCAGAAACGAACAATGGCATCGGATTGCAAGCAGTGTGGAACGATGACTTCCACCACGCACTCCACGTGGCGGTTACCGGCGAGCGCTCCGGCTATTACGCCGACTACGCCGGTACCAATGATCTCGCCATCGCCATCGCTGATGGATTTGTATTCCAAGGCCGGTTCTCCTCATTCCGCGACCGGAACCACGGGGCCGTCCCTCGGGGTGTCCGGTCCGACCAGTTCATCAATTTTGCCCAAAACCATGACCAGATTGGCAATCGCCCCAATGGGGATCGGTTGATCACCATGGTCTCCCCCGAAGTGGTGCAACTTGTCGCCGCCACTCTGTTGCTGTCGCCGGGCGTGCCGCTGCTTTTCATGGGCGAGGAATACGGTGAAACAGCTCCCTTCCCTTACTTCGTAGATCACCACGACTCCGGACTTCTGCAAGCCGTCCGGGAAGGACGAGCGGCCGAGTTTGCGTCTATAGCTGACGCCGGTCAGCTCTACGATCCCGGTGACGCCAAAACGTACGAAGCAGCCAAATTGAATCGCTCTAATATCGGGTCGACGCCGCACCGGGCCTATTCGAGCCTCTATGCCGCACTGATCCGTGCTCGTCGCCAGAACGCTGCTCTTAGCAACTCTCCGCTGAGTTACACAGCTACCAAAGTTGACGACGGACTGGTGACGATCCAGCGCTCCCACCCCACTCAAGTTGCCGTCTGTCTACTGAATTTTTCCGACCGAGACCGATGCATGGATCTTCCGAGCGCCAAGGCTTCTGCCGATTGGCACCATCTCGTTTCTTCTCGCTCGTTTTCCTCAGGAGACTCATCAGTCATTGATGGTGTTGACCGCGCTGGAACAATAACGGTGGAACCTTGGGGATTTACCGTGTATCAACGTTCAACTGAGGAGACGCAATGAGAGTTTGGCCGGGAGGTCCACATCCTCTCGGGGCGACGTGGGACGGAGAGGGCGTCAACTTTGCGCTTTTCTCCGAACGAGCGACCAATGTGCAGCTTTGTTTGTTCGACGACGAACAGCAGGCAGAGCCGACCGAGACCATCAACATGCCCGAGACCACGGACCATGTATGGCATGCCTATTTGCCCGACGTCCGTCCGGGAGCACTGTACGGATATCGGGTCGATGGGCCATTCGAACCCGAAAGCGGGCAGCGGTTTAATAGCAGCAAGCTGCTGATAGATCCCTACGCCAAGGCGGTCAGTGGGCCTATCCGATGGAACGATGACCTGTTCTCGTACCCAATGGGCGATCCGAGTGACGACTTGAAGATTGCTCGGGGCGATTCGGCGGGAGCAATGCCGAAGTGCCTGGTGATTGATCCAGCCTTTACCTGGCAGGACGACCGCGCCCCTAATACGCCATGGAACCAGACCGTCATATACGAGACCCATGTCCGTGGCATGACCGCCCGCCATCCCGGGGTCCCCGAACATTTACGCGGCACCTACCTTGGATTGGCGTCCGACCCCATCATCGACCACTTGCTTGGGCTTGGCGTAACCGCCATCGAGTTGATGCCCGTACACCATTTCGTCAACGATCGGATCTTGACCGAGCGGGGACTTTCTAATTACTGGGGCTACAACTCCATTGCCTTCCTCGCCCCTCACGTTGGGTACGCCACCGGCGGGATAGGTCAACAAGTCAGTGAGTTCAAGTCCATGGTTCGTACTATGCACCGGGCCGGTATTGAAGTCATTCTCGATGTCGTCTACAACCATACGGGCGAAGGCAATCAGCTCGGGCCGACCCTTTCGTTCCGCGGGATTGACAACGCCGCCTACTACCGACTGACGCCCGAGAATCAGCGGTACTACCTTGACTACACGGGCACCGGTAACAGCCTGAACATCCTTCATCCCCGGGCCATGGGCTTGGTCACCGACAGCCTTCGCTATTGGGTCACCGACATGCATGTGGATGGATTCCGCTTTGACCTGGCTCCGGTCCTGGTCCGCGGTTACGAAGCGGGTCAGCCCAGCGCGTTCTTCGAGATCATTCAGCAGGACCCCATCCTCTCCAAGGTCAAGCTCATCGCCGAACCGTGGGACGCCAGCCCCGATGGCTACCAACTGGGCCAGTTTCCCACCGGATGGTCCGAGTGGAACGGGGCTTATCGCGACTGTGTACGAAAGTTCTGGCGGGGTGACCTGGGGCAGGCGTCTGAACTCGCGTCTCGTCTCACCGGTTCCAGTGACATTTACGCCCCCAGTGGACGGCGTACCTACGCCAGCGTCAATTTCGTGACCTGCCATGACGGCTTCACCCTGACCGATCTGGTGTCGTACGACCAGAAGCACAATGAGGCCAATGGCGAAGACAACCGTGACGGCAACAATGAGAACTTCAGTCGCAACTGGGGCGAGGAAGGAAACTCCGATTCGGTCCGAATCCAACGGGCCCGGGATCGGATGAAGCGCAACTTCCTGATGACGCTTCTCTTTTCCCAAGGTGTGCCGATGTTGCTCGGTGGTGATGAGATCGGACGCTCGCAACAGGGCAATAACAACGCCTACTGCCAGGACAATGAGATCAGCTGGTTCGACTGGGACATTGGTGAGACCGGACACGAGTTCTTCCGCTTTGTACGGGACCTCATTGCGGTCCTTAAGTCGAGCCCTGTATTGCGCCGCCGAGGCTTCTTCACCGGCGAAGAAGTGCCGGGGACCCACACCAAGGACGTGACCTGGATCAAGCCAAATGGGGAAGAGATGACGGAAGAGGATTGGGAGGATCACAACAATCAGACCATTGGCATGCTGCTCCTGGGTCGGGCAACCGATGAGGTTGATCTTCGGGGTCGATCCGCCCCAGGCGACACGTTGCTGCTCCTGCTGAATGCCGGCGCCCGATCCCTCTCCTACACCCTCCCCCGCATCGAGTGGCCCGGGCGTTGGGACGAAATGGTCAGCTCGGCGCATCCTGGCCAAAGCGTGCGCCCCGTTCGAAACGACGTGGTGAATCTCGCGTCACATTCGAGCCTTCTCTTGCGCCATAGCGAACGTATCCACAACTGATGTCCCCGCCGAACACAGAGGGGCTGGGTTCCACCTATCGACTTCAGCTGCACGGCCTTGGGTTCGAGGGCGCCCGAAAACAGGTGAAGTATCTGCACGAGTTGGGTATCGAAACGCTCTATGTGTCACCGATCCTGGCTGCCGCGCCCGGAAGCACACACGGGTACGACGTCGTCGATCCGACCATCCTCGATCCTCAATTGGGCACCCCGGAGGAATTTGAATCGCTCCTCAATGAACTAGGCGCTCATGAGATGCGACTCCTGATTGACACTGTCCCGAATCACATGGCGACGGACCCTCACAATCGATGGTGGTGGGACGTGCAGAAATTGGGTCGATCCTCCAACTGGGCTGATGTGTTCGATATCGACTGGAACCAGCACGGAGGCCGGGTGCTCATCCCCACCTTGCCGGCACCGTTGGCGGAACTCCTCCGGGACGACCAGGTGAAGGTCTCCGAGCAGTCAGGCGAAGCGGTCATCCTGTTCGGGGAACAAGCATTTCCCCTGGATCCGGGGTCTCTGACCGTTGACCCAAACCCGGGGAACTTGCTGCCTCGACAGCACTATCGCCCCGCTTTTTGGCGTCTGGGTCGTGATGAAGGCAATTACCGGCGCTTCTTTGACATTGACGGCCTGGTTGGCGTCAAGGTTGAGCTGCCGGACGTTCGCACTCGCACTCATGCCTTCCTGTTGTCCCTTCTGCAAGACGAGCGAGTGGCTGGCCTCAGGATCGACCACATCGATGGTCTGGCTGATCCTGCGGGGTATTTACGGTGGCTCGGCGAGTCGCTCGCCAATGTGCGATCTTCGAGTGTCGTCGTTCTGGTCGAGAAGATTCTCAACGGCGAAGAGACGCTCCCCTCGACCTGGGATGTGGACGGAACCACAGGCTATGAATTCGCGACCGTCGCCGGGGGGCTGTTCGTCGATCCCCTGGGCGCCGAACAACTCCACACCATTGTCGGACAGATCACTGGCGACTCCAGCACCTTCGAAGAGCTGGGCCATGTCGGCAAACGAGAAGTACTGTCCATGTCATTCGGCGCGCCATTGCGACGCCTGCGTGAGCTGGTGACTGATCTCTTCGCTGAAGTAACGCCGGGTGTGGACCTGTCCCCTAGTGATGTTGACCGCGCCCTAACGGAAATGGCGGTGCGGTTGCCTGTCTACCGCACCTACCTCGGCGGCTCACAAAAGATGCCGCGTGACCAGGGCATTGTGCGAGACTGCGTTGCTGCTGCCGCCGAGACACTGGACTCTCAGGGCCGGCGCGCCGCTCAGTTGTTCGGCGACCTATTAAACGGTGCGATCACGGATGATTCGAGAACAACCGAGATTGCTCAGCGGTGGGAACAACTTACGGGGGCGGTAATGGCGAAGGGGGTTGAGGACACTGCCACCTACCGATATCCCGGTCTGCTCAGTCATGCCGAAGTCGGTTCCGATCCTGATACGGCAGCCCGCTCGATGGATGAATTTTGGGCCTTCTCTGCCCAGCGGGGGCGTCAGTTCCCATCGGGACTCAACGGCACTTCGACCCATGACTCCAAGCGAGGTGAAGACGCCCGAGCCCAGCTCTACGCGCTTTCGGAGGCAGCCGACGATTGGGGCGGATTGCTCCACACCTGGCGCCATCGCCATATAAAGAGCAGCTCATGCGTTCCGTCGCCATTCGATGAGCTGTTCGTATACCAAACGTTGGCTGCGATTTGGCCCATTGGTCAGATCACTCTCCCAACCGACGACTGGGAGCGGGTCGCTGAGTATGTGGTCAAGGCGGCCCGAGAGTCCAAGCGTCACACGACGTGGATCGATCCCGACACCGCCTACGAAGATCTTCTACGCACCTTCGTGGCCGAACTCGGTCAGCCGCAGGCATTGGAGTTTCGGACTGAACTGCGGGACTTCGTGCGCAGTGTTGCGCCGAGCAGCGCCACCAATGGACTGGCGCTGCTTGTTCTCAAGTCAGTCTGCCCAGGAATCCCCGACTTTTACCAGGGCACCGAGCTGTGGACCCGCACACTCACCGATCCCGACAATCGACGTCCCATTGATTTCGATGCGCATCGAGCAACCCTCGATGGACTCGCTGGATACAAGCCTTCAATGGACGGATGGGAAGACGGGCAAGTGAAACTTTGGGTCACCCGCTCCCTGATGCACCTACGGAGAGAGCAGCCGCTGCTTTTCTCACGCGGTTCCTATGAGCGACTCCAGGTAGTGGGTCCGCTGCAGGATCACGTCATCGGCATTAGCCGACAGCATGAGGGCGAGTGGCTCATCGCGATGGTGCCTCGTCTCATGCGGTCACACTTGGCCCTTGATCAATTCCCCATTGGCGACGCAGTGTGGGCTGAGACTCGTTTCAACCTGCCCGAAGGCCTACCTCGTGAAATGACGGATGTCTTAACGGGCCAAACGCTCGCCCTGAAAGGAACGGACTGTGAGGTGGCTGACCTGTTGCATCAACTGCCCGTCACCGTTCTCTACGGCACATCAGCGCATTGAACGACTGACCAATTAGGAAGCACTGACCTCATCGGCCACATCGATCGGCTGGTTGTCGAAGGTCACCGTGACCTGCTGATCCTCTCGTTTTTGTATCTGCGATGCCTGCAGGATCAAGGAACGTTGGTCCGCCTGAGTCAAAGGAGGCTGCATCATGGAGCGAGGCCATAACCGACGAGCCAACACCACGTTGACTTCGGCTGCATACAGGCTGAGTTTGGCTCCCAGATAGACCCAAGCCAACAAGCCGATGACCACGCCGAATGTGCCGTATACCGCGCTGTCGTTACGAAGGTCGTGGCCAAGCAGATAGCCCCCGAGGGCCAGCAAGACAGTCCACACGATTCCCCCGACCACCGCGCCGGGAAACAGCTGTCTGGTCGTCACCGACTTGGGGGTTAACAGCCGGAAGGCCAGTACGTATTGGCCAATGTTGAGAAGGACCGCCAAGAGCTCACCCCCCAAACCAAGAAACACATTGTGATGGCCAAAGGTGCCGAAGGCAGCCAGGTATCCGGAGATGGCCAGTCCGATGCCGATGACGGCGAGGAAACCCAAGCCTCGGCCCAGGCGAGCGAAGTACGAAGGCTGCCGTGGACCCGGAACGTTCCACACCCGTTCCATGGCGAACAGTCCTGCCTGTGAGAATCCCGTGGCGCCCCAGAGAAGGCCGAGTAGCCCAATGGCAAGTCCAGCCACTGACGAGCGATGCAGCGCGTGGATATTGCTGCCCAGTTGTTGGCCCACCACCGGAAAGTCGCCCAGAGCGGAATTGAGGACTGATGCACGGAGCGCCGGATGCCCCGACAACACCAACTCGAGGACAGTGACGAGGACCAAGAGGAGTGGAAAGAGGGCCAAGAAGGCGGAGTACGCCAGATTGGAAGCCAGCGTGCCGCCGTTGTCATCGCCGTATTTCTTCGTGATGCCGAATCCAAAACCAAGGATTCGATGTTCCTGCTGGAACGCATCGATTCGGTGAGCCACTTTCTGCGCCGGATTCACTCCCTCGCTATACCCAATCGGGGCTGCTGCAACCAGGGATCCGTATGGGTTCAACCGACGTTTAACGAGGCCGAAAGCTGGGGAGATTTCTCGGAGTCCTAGACCCGACTACCGAAGGGGGACCTCATGACCACTCTGGAGAGGGCCGGCGCCGACACTTCGAGCGATCCGGGATTAATCCCGGCCCGACTGGACCGAATCGGTTGGTCCAAGTTCCACACCCGGATGGTCATTGCCCTCGGCGTGGCCTGGGTCCTCGACGGTCTCGAAATCACGATCGCGACCAATGTCACTCCCATCCTCACTCACAAAAGCTCGCTGGGCTTGTCGTCGGCCTCCGTCGGCTTCGCCGTGGGCACGATCTACCTGTTGGGCGAGGTAGCAGGCGCCATTTTCTTTGGGCGATTGTCCGACAAATGGGGTCGAAAGAACCTCTTCATGATCACCCTTGGTGTGTACCTCCTTGGAGGAACTCTCACTGCGTTAACGGCCGGACACAGCCATGGATGGGCCCTCTGGCTGGAATTCACCCGCTTCCTAGCCGGAATGGGAATCGGTGGCGAGTACGCCGCCATCAACTCGGCCATTGACGAACTTATTCCTGCTCGTTACCGAGGCCGTATCGATATCGCGGTCAACGGTAGCTACTGGGGCGGCGCCTTCATCGCCACGGTCCTCACCATCGTCCTGCTCGACCACATCAGTCCCAATGTGGCCTGGCGACTCGCCTTTCTCTTCGGCCCACTGCTCGGATTTATCATCCTCTTTGTCCGGAAGAACTTGCCGGAGAGCCCTCGTTGGCTCCTCATGCATGGAAGGACCGAAGAAGCGGAGGCAGCCGTCGCCCAGGTGGAAAAGGACGCAAAAGCCTCTGGCGGCACGCTCGATGAAGTGGATGAGAGCAAGGCAATTGAGATCCGGCCGGCCGAAAAGATCGGATTCATCGTGCTGGCCGGTACCCTCTTTCGGAAATATCCGCGGCGTTCCCTGTTGGGCGCCTCATTGATGATCACTCAATCGTTTCTCTACAACGCCATTTTCTTCACCTACGCGTTGGTACTCACCAAGGTGTACGGCGTCGGCGAGAAATCCACCCCCTACTACTTCATCTTCTTTGCCCTTGGGAACTTCATCGGCCCACTCACACTGGGCCGATTGTTTGACTCGGTGGGTCGCAAGAAGATGATCGCCGGGACGTATATTTTGTCCGGACTCCTCTTGGCCGGGAGTGCATTTCTCTTTGAGGCTGGCGCGCTCGATGCGGTCACGCAGACAGTTTGCTGGTGTGTCGTCTTCTTTTTCGCCTCTGCTGGGGCGAGTGCGGCCTACTTGACGGTGAGCGAGATATTTCCAGTAGAGGTCAGGGCCAAGGCGATCGCTGTCTTCTTCGCCATCGCCCAATTCTTCGGATCGCTGGGCCCCTGGCTCTACGGTCAGCTCATCGGCTCCGGTCACAACCACTCCCGATTGTTCGTGGGCTATCTCATCGGCGGCGCCGTAATGGTGATCGGTGGCTTAGTGGAGATTGCGATTGGCGTGAACGCCGAACAACGGTCACTCGAGGACATTGCCCAACCGATCGGAGCAACCTCTGCTCAGCGCTCCAACTGATTGCTACTGCATTGGTCCACCTGGTTGAAATCCCGGTGGAACGTCGGGTCCAGGTATCGACGTCGTGGTTGACGTGGTTGACGGAGGAACGGTTGGGATCGAGGGAACGACTGGCGAGGTGGTAGTGGTGGTACTCGAGGTCCCTGTAGGTGTGGCAGGCGGCGGCACCGATCCTGTCGGCGCCTCCGGAACTGCCCCTCGAGCATCCACGAACCACACCCTGAGATTGCGGTGAACGGGCATGCCGTACATCACGACCTGCTCACCGTCCGTGACTCCGCTGACCGTGGACCCACCGGGAGCAAAATACTTCGTGGTGGGCGTTACCCGAACCTGGCGGACTCTATTCCGGCCGCTGGAGAGCAGGATCGACGATCCATCGATGCTCATGACTTTGCCGCGAGCCGAATCGAGCAGGATTTCCACACTGCTGGCCGTCGGGACGCTAGAGGACATCAACTGCACCGCTGCGTTGTCACCCACCTCCATGCCACGCGGGGCATCGGGAGTGCCTGACTCTGAGTAACGAGTGCTGTGAGTGGTCGCGATTTCTTCGCGGGAGGTGTTCGGGAGGAGGATTTCGAAACCGTCGCTGCTCACTGAGGTCACCACGCCTCTGACACGCATGGACCCTGGATGCTGGGCGGCCGCACTTCCAGTCAGCGCCAATGCAGCGATGGACGACAAAACCGCAGCACCACCAAATGAAAGCGTTCGACCAACATGCATAGCAATCCTTCCTCTGGAATTGATTACCAATCCGCCCTCAGGTATGCCCCTGGGTTGACTTCCCCTCTGACCAGGTAAAAGTCGCGCCACGAACAGTGCACAACCGGGGATGTATAGAACGAAGCCAACGTTGGGTATAGATACTGGCGTGACAAGATCGACCGAAAATGACGTGCGGGATGACGCCGTGCCAGCCGAGACCCTGGTGACCACACGAGCCAGTGGTCGACCTCCGGAAGAGTTGGACAGCGATTGCCCGGAAGCTCAGGCACGGGAAATCCTTGAGGAATCGGAGGAAAGAACGATCGAATCCTCCGACGCTTCCGGTCGGGACGAGTAAGCCCCTTTTTTGGGATAACACACGTTGAACTGGGCTTTCAGCGCCAATACCGCGACAAAATTAGCCCCCGTTGCGAACGACTAAATTGAGGCCGTCGTGCACTCCGCCAGCTTGGAAACACAGACGGGCCGGCCGACGGCAGCGCGCTCTCATCCCGTGCGAACAATTCAATTTGCCGTCGCGTTCGCCGCCGCGGCATCGGTCGTACTGATGCCCTTGACGCATCATGCTGGCGCGTCGTCAGTGAGCAGCCTGCAGCAACGGGCCAATGTTCTTTCTGAACAATTGGTACAAGCCCAATTGGAAGTTGACGGCTACCAACAGCAGTACTCAGTGGCCACGGCGCGTGTCAGTGCCGATCAGAAGGCCATTGCCGGGATCCAAGCGAAAATCGCCAGTGACAAAACACAGATCACCGAAAGCACACACGCGGTGCGGCAGTTGGCCCTTCTGGCCTACGTCTACAACGGCGGAGAATCAGCGTCTTCCGAAGCGGGGTTGTTTTCGGAGAATGTGAAAACTGCTCAAGCGGCCAACGAATACGTCAACATCAGTGTGGGCGACTTGGACGAAGCAGTGGCCAATTTGCATACGGATCAGAAGGCCATAGTGGTGCAACAGGCAACCCTCCTGCAGCAGCAGTCGGAAGATAAGTCAGCCCAAGCTCGGCAGGCCAACTACCTCGGCCAGGCCACGGCGACCGCCCAAACTCTCAGCAATCTGCAGGGTCAGGTGACTGGCCAGCTGGCCACCGCCGTGGCCCAGGCCAATCAAGCCAGGGCGGCGGCGGCACAAAAGGCGGTAGCGACGGCTGTCGCGACGGCCCAGCGATCCAGTGGGGCCACCCAGGTCAGTGCCTCAGACGGTAGTGACCCGGCCTTGAATAAGTTCCTTCTGTGCGTTCGCTACGACGAATCTCGAGGCAACTATCAGGCCGTCTCCCCTAATGGGTTGTACCGGGGGGCATTCCAATTCTCGCAGCCCACCTGGAACTATGCCGCCCAAGCGGCCGGGCGGCCCGACCTGGTCGGCGTACCACCAAACACGGCGTCCAAGGCAGAACAAGACACCGTGGCGGTGACTCTCTACTCACTTGACGGCGAGCGACCCTGGTTGGGCGACCGCTGTAACGCCAATGGGGCCTACTGAGCCGATCGGCCCTTTTCCTCCGCCGGCGGTCGCCCGGTAGGGTGCGCATGCCACCAATGCAGCCGCTCGGGAGGGACGATGCAGACAGAAGCCGCCATTTTGTGGGAGCCCCGGACTGAATGGTCCGTCGAGCCCATCGAACTCGACTCACCAAAAGCCGGAGAGGTGTTGGTCAAACTCGCCGCTTCGGGCATGTGCCACTCCGATGAGCATCTCGTCACCGGCGACCTCATGGGTTCGCTGCCCGTGATTGGTGGACACGAAGGGGCGGGCGTGGTGGAAGAGGTTGGTCCGGGCGTGACCGGCCTCGCACCAGGGGACCATGTGGTGTTCGGGTTCATCCCCGCCTGCGGTCAATGCCCGTCGTGTGCCACCGGTCATTCCAATCTCTGCGACGTCGGCGCCCAGCTGATGATTGGGTCTGCAGATGGATGGCACGGCTCGTCACCACGCCCGTGGTCGCGACGTCTCCACCATGGTGTGCCTCGGCACATTCAGTAAGTACACCGTGGTCAACCAAGCTTCCTGCGTCAAGATTCTCGACGACATTCCTCTCGATAAAGCCTGTTTGATCGGTTGCGGCGTCACCACTGGTTGGGGTTCGGCCGTCTATGCGGCCGAGGTGCGGCCGGGAGAGAACGTCGCCGTCATCGGTGTCGGTGGCATCGGTGCCAGCGCCATCCAAGGAGCGAGGCTGGCCGGGGCTGAGCGAATATTCGCCATCGACCCGGTCGAACTCAAGCGTCAACTGGCTCCGACGTTCGGCGCGACACACACGTCGGCGTCCGTGCAGGAAGCCTTTGCCCTGATTCAGCAGGAAACCTGGGGTCGCATGTGCGACAAGGTCATCTGCTGCATGGGCGTGGGCGATGGATCCATGATCAATCAGATTCTGGGGATCACCTCCAAACGAGGACGGGTGGTCGTGACCAACATCCATCCCGGAGCGGAAAACAACGTAAATCTCAATCTGTGCAGTTTGACGCTGATGGAACAACAGATCGTCGGGACGATTTTTGGGTCCGCCAATATTCGCTACGACATCCCCAAACTGCTTGAGCTCTATCGCAACGGACAGCTCGATCTCGACTCCATGGTCACCAACACCTACAAGCTGGGTGACATCAACCAGGGCTACCAGGACATGCGCGACGGCAAGAACATCCGGGGTGTGCTCATATACGACGATTGAGTTCGTTGATGAGCCGGATGCTCCGTTCGTCCGCGTGCTATTCGACCAGGAACCCTCCCGACTGATGCTGCCAGAGGCGGCCGTACATCCCGAGTCCGCCCTCTCGCAACAGTTCCCGATGGGTACCCTCTTCCACAATCTTGCCTTGGTCGAACACCAGGATGCGATCCATCTTGGCGATGGTGGACAAGCGGTGGGCAATGACCAACGCGGTCGAGTTCTCCATCAATCGCCACAACGCCTCTTGCACCAAGTGCTCCGATTCCGAATCGAGCGCCGACGTCGCCTCGTCCAGGACCAGAATCGGCGCGTGCTTTGCCATCGCTTGCGCGATAGCGACGCGCTGGCGTTGTCCCCCCGACAGTTTCAGACCCCGCTCTCCGACGATGGTGTCGTATTTATCTGGTAGGGCATAGACGAACTCCTCAACATGCGCTGCCCGGCCGACGGCATGGACGATGTCGTAGTCCACTACCGGTTGATCACCTTCGTCACCCATGAGGCCGTAACAAATGTTCTCAGCGATCGTCCGGTGTAACAGCTGAGGATCCTGGGGCACGTACGAAATTTGGCTCCGCAGTGATCCCAGTGTGATGTCGCGAATGTCCTGACCGTCAATGACCACCGCACCTTCGTCAATATCCATGAAGCGCAATAGGAGCTTTGACAGAGTGGATTTGCCCGAGCCCGAAGGTCCGACCAACGCCACATGTTCGCCCGGCTTCACCGTGAGACTCAAATCATCGAAGAGCCTGCGATGGCTCAAGTAACCGAATCCGACACGATTGAATTCAATCCGTCCGCTCGACACCCGGAGCGGACCTGCTCCAGGCCGATTGCTGATTTCGACTTCCTCGGCCGAAATGGCGGTGAACTTGGCCGCTCGTCCCAAGGATCGAGCAAAGGAACGCAGGTGTTCGAAGGATTGCTGCATGCTCATAGCTACCTGCGCCGAGTAGTAAAGGATGAGATAGATGGCCGCCGTGGAAGTCCAGTGGTGGACCGCCATGGTGGTACCACCAATGAGAGCCAGCAGCGTGCCGATCACAATCGACGTCTCCAGCTGGAGCTGTGTCTTCATAAAGATCGACCGGGCCCGCAGATCGGCATTGACCGACTGCCGCATAAGGTCCTCGACCCGGGCGCGCTCCTGCAGCTCGGCCGCAGCCGTGCGCACCGCCATCAGATTGGTGACGGTGTCAGCCACCACGCCGGTGGCCCTGGAGTGATTGTCCTCAAACTCCTGTGAGGCGGCACGTACTTTCGGCAGCCGTCGAGCCAGAACGGCAACAAACAGCCCCACCATCAAAATCAGAGCGAGCGAAGCTAGCCAGGCATAGATCGAGAGGACGATGAGGGCCGACACGACGATCACGGCCACCGGCAACAAGCCCCACGACGCCACATCGACCATTTCGACGAAAGCCCAGGAGAAGTTGCTCAATGAAGAGATGACTTCTCCGGCCGGGTGATCCATGTGCCAGCGATAGCTGAGCTTCAGGAGGTGCTCATACCCGTTGTTCACGCCCTGGGCGAACGAACGGACGCACGCGCCCCACTCAAGCCAGCCAGCCACCCGCCAGCCCACCATGGCCACCAGGCCGGCGATGCCATAGGCCAGGAGCAATGGCCCAAAGCGGTGCCATTCGCTGACCACGGCGTGAGCCGGCAACAGTGCCACCCGACTCAAGATGGACGCGAAAATCAAAGGACAAATGACGTCCGCCACCACGACGGCCAAGACCATGAAGACCCATGACGTGATGAGTTGTCGTTTTTGACCTGCTATTTGTTCCCAGCAGAACTCGAGCGTGTCTCGAGTCGATGCCGATGGAAATTCAGAGAGTTCAGCCACTGCGGCGTCCTTGAGGAGAAGTGGTCACACGCGGGACAGGATCAGAGAGCCAAAGACCTCGCGTGAAGTACCAGAGAGAATGAATCGGTACGGTGAAGGCGCCTGGAGCGCCTGAAGGTCGGTTTGTGCGAACCGACTGGTCGAACGAATCGACCGGGCTAAGCCTTAAAAGTGACCCCGAAAGTCAACTTTGCGACCTGACCGCCGTGGCAAAACACCGGGATCGTCGATTGCCCAACATCGAGGTTCCAAAGACCTCTTGGGTTGTCATCGAAATTCCAGCCATCAGCCACTCGCTTGCTATTGGTTTGCCCCACCCGAGCACTGGAGAAATCGTAGCCCACCGGATGGAAGGGCCGCGACCATATTCGTTGTGGAGAGCTAGTGGGTGTGACTGAAGCGAAGCGGTATGCGGGAAAAGATCACCGTGGCCAGCAATCGATTGCCCGGAGAGGTCGAGACCACCACCGCCAGGCGACCCGACGCCTTACCTTGGGGTTCCTTGACCGCCCCGCGTGAGAACTGACCGCTGTACGCCACCGCGCAGACATGTTGGGTGGAGGCAATGTCGTCATGCAGCACCGCGTAGAGGTGGGGCGCCGTGTGGTGGAGCGACCCGACGGTGAACAGCTTCACGCCCAGGAAGTGCCCGTGGCCATGAATGGCCTGGTTGGCGGTGGGCAACGCCAGATAGCAGGAACTGTCAGATGTGCCGAGGCTGCTTCGGGCCGAGGTGCACCCGGCCAGCGACGTCACCAAGAGCACTCCGGTGACTGACGCGACGGCCACTCTGGTGCGCCACCAGCGTCGGGCCTTTGTGATCCGCATCACGCACTCACCGATGGAGTGGTCGTTTCCAGATCCCCCACGACATCCACGTCAGCAGTCATACCAGCCTCGATTTCGGCGTCTCGTACGTTACGGCTCCATCGACCTCTTCGCACCTGGAGAGCCAGCACGCCCCAGAGCGACCAGCCAATGAGCAGGATCAACCAGAAACTGATGAGCCGGTACATGAGCACGGCATCAACGGTGGTCGTCTGCGAGCTGCCGAAGGCGACCAACGCGATGGTGATGCTCCCCTCGACGACTCCGAGACCACCGGGCGTGATTGGGAGCGTGGCCGCCAACTGCCCGGCCCCGTACGCCAACAGGAGGCCATTCCACGGGATGGAGGTGCCGACGGCTTTGAACATCATGGCGAAACAGGCGCAGTCGAGCAGCCAATTGCCGGTGCCCCACGACAGAATCTGCACGATCTCACGCCACCCCAGGCGAGCGGTGGTTACCCATTTGATGGCGATCTGAATCTGTTCATTCACGTCGCCGCGAGGCCGACCAATCAAGCGCCGGGAGGCCCGTACTCCCCACGACACGGTGGCCGCCAGCGGGCGCTCATAGACAAACAGGGCACCCAGGGCCACGGTCAGTCCGAGCACCCCGACAATGACGGGGACAAGGTCAAGCGACGCCCCAGCACCGGTGGCCAGCGCCAGGCCAGCGGTGGCTACCAGCGAGAGCGACACCACCGAGGCAATGAAGGTGCCGGCCAGCGACCAGGCCGCCAATGTGTCATCGGCCCCAAACCGGCGATACCAGCGGAACCCGTAGACGGAGGACACGGCAGTGCCAGCAGGCAGTGAGTTGGCGATGGCCTGAGAAGCGAACGTCATGTTCAGTAATGGGACTCGGGGCGCCACCAGTCCGCCGCCCCGCAAAATGCCTGCTTGCATGCGTGCGAAACACACATACGAAAACAGCTCAAGCAACACGGCTGGGGGAATCCAGACCCATCTGATGTGGGACAGCACGGACGACAGGCCCGAAAGTTCACTCCGATGCGATGACAACACCCACAGGACAATGGCGAGGACAACTAATCCCAGGACGTAGCGCACAACCGCCCAGAATCGGCGCGACATGCCCAGGGTTCGCTTCTCCCCCTGGGCAATCACCTCGGCCGACATTTCCAACGTGTTTAGTCCAGTCCTTGATCGGCCGGCCCATCAGGCCGCAGTACCTATTTCGCTGCCGTGAGTAGTGGCCCGAAGGTGAACGCCCCGCGACAGAATAGCGACCACTCCGTTGGGTACCAATCTCCCCTTCGGACGGCGTCGCCCTGATGACCGGGCCTTTTGGGCCACCGGTCCGGGCTCACCTCCGTCACACGGCCTTCAACAGATTGTCCGACTGGGCAGACTGAAGCTTCCAGCTACGGGTTTGGGACCTACACTCGCCCCATCGCCGGATGCTGCGCAGCATCGTCGAACGCAAGAAGGGGCGGTCCTCCAGTCATGGGACGATTGAGTCGACGAAAGTTTCTCGGTGGCGCCGGTGCCTTGGCCGCCGGCGCCGTGGTAGCCGGACAGACAACGACGGCCGGCAGTGCAAGCGCCTCGGTCGCCATGAGCGAGGCAAACGTGCAAGCGGCGCTCTCTGCGCTCGGTCGTACGACCCTCCGGCATCCCGACTCGCTTCCATTCCCTCAATTGCTGCCCGGAACCGACACCATGCCGGCGATTGAGCACATCATCGTGCTGATGATGGAGAACCACTCCTACGACAACTTCTTGGGCACCCTCACGCCGAAGCGGGCCAACGGGATTGCCGACGGCTTCACCATGCGTCCCTCGGCCGTCACCAAGGGTGACGCCTGGGACGCCAACGGTGGCTGGAATCCCAACGGTGTGGTGGCCAGCAACCCCAACGGTTTCGGAAAGTTTCAGAACGCCTATCACATGCCCACCACGGCCCAGCATTCGGGATCGCCGACCCAAGAGTGGTCGGCTTCTCATGAACAGCTCAACGGTGGACTGTTGGACGGATTCGTCACCTGCGTCTCATTTGGGGCGCCGGCGCCAGCTGGGCCGGTCGCCATGGCCTATTGGAACGCCGGTGATCTACCGGTACTGCACAGCTTGGCGACTGCGTTTCCTATTGGAGATCGATTCTTCCAATCACTCTTGGGGCAGACGGACCCCAATCGACGCTTTCTCATCGCTGCCAGTTCTGCCGGCATGGTTAATGACATCGACATCTCCACCAGCCCCACGTTGCGCGGCATCATTCAGGACGCCACGCTGCCATTACCGGCCAACGGAACGATCTTCGATCGCCTGAGCCTCTTCGGTATTTCGTGGACCAACTACTGCAATGAGTACCCGCTGAGCAACACGCCGGAACTGTTTCCTGTCGATGACACGTTGCTCCTCGCGGTCAATCAGAAGCCGCTCACCTCGAACGACGGGAACGACTTCTTCGCCGACTGTCGAAATGGTCGCCTTCCTGCCTTCTCCCTGCTCGACGAGGATTACGGCCGCCAGTCACAGGAAAACCCACAGGACATTGTGGTGGGTGAGCAACTCATTCACGACGTGGTGACCGCCATTGCCGCCTCACCGAATTGGGCGTCCACCATGCTCATCATCAACTACGACGAACATGGCGGCTATTACGACCACGTCGTGCCGCCGGTGGCGCTGGCTCCCGACCTCACCCCGCCCTTTGTCCAACCCGGGCAATCGGCCTACGACGGATTTACCCGCTTAGGATACCGGGTGCCGGCACTCGTTATTTCGCCATACGCCCTACCCAACTGGGTGACCCACACCGTGTATGACCACACATCGATACTGGCCATGGTTGAGCGGAAATGGAACCTTCCCTTCATGACCTACCGAGATGCCAATGCAAACGACCTGACCGGATTCCTCAATATGACGGCGGTCGAATCGGGCAAGGGTGGCAAGTCGTTCGAGGAACTGTGCCCCCACTTGTTGCCACCGGCGGCTTCCAATGTGCCAAAGGTGGCTCCAGTCCTTCCGCCACCCGGATCGGTCAGCAACACGGCGGCGGTCTAGTCGAAACTGGCCGGATTGCTGGTCAGCCTCTCGGTAATGGGCACGACAAACCACAGGACCACGAACGACAACGAAACGAATCCGACCATGAGGGTCACGATCCAGCCGCTCCCCACCACCGTCATGATGAGGCACACAGCCAACGAAATCGCGGCAGCCACTGCGGCAAGACCAACAATGGCCAGCACGTTGGCGAATCTGAGCAACTTGCCCTTCTCGTGCCGACGAAACACCCAGCGGTGGTAGGCCACCGGGGCGACAAGCAGAGCGGTCGAGATAGCAGCGAAGAACAAGCTTCCCTTGTAGAGGTCTCGCTGCCCGGCACTGAGTTTGGTGAAACGCGTGGTGAACGGTAAAGCCAGCAAGAACCCAAAGAGCATCTGCACGCCCAGGCCAGCCACCCGAAGCTCCTGCAAGAGGTCAGCCAGGTTTCGATTGTTTCGCGTCGCAATCGATTCGGCTGTGGCATTTGGGGAGGACGCATCCACCATTCGTTCAGTTACACGATTTCCGGCGCAACCATCTCGGATTCAGTCGGCGACACCGTGTCCACCGGCCGGTTCTGATGGCGGGACGACCACCCGGCAACGAACCCCCCTGCCACCGCGAGCACTATGCCAGGCCCGAACGAATAGCCGATTTCGTTCATCAGCATTCGAAACGGGCGAGCCGCCTCAAAGTAAGCGCCGTGATTGATGATGACGGGTAACGCCAGCGGACCGACCACAAACCAACCGCCGCACAACATTACGATGAAGCCGGCAAAAGCCAACGTGATCCGTCCTCGTCCAACCACAATTCCTCGTGCTTCAGCCAAAATTGCCAGTCCTAGAACTACGCCAACTGCCCCTGGCAATAACGCCAACAACGTATGAGCCTCGCTCCAGTGCCACGATCCGGAGCCATCGGCGTGATAGCCGATGATCGGACCGGCGTACGCCACCAGACCTCCGAATGCTGACACCAAGACGATCACCGCGCCCACGGTGCTCAGTCCGAACCGCTTCACTCTTGCCGCGTGTTCGGTTCGTCTCCGGACTCGAGTCTCGGTGGGCTGCGTTGTTGGGGCCAGCGTTGCGGTCGTCATTTCACTCTCCGCTCACTCTTCGAATGGTTGTGCAGTGAGATCTACCCACTTCGAGAGTGACGAAACGCCTTTCCCCCCGTAGCGACTCCGTCGATGCAGGTCAGCCGGTCTATTGAGGGTCGTTCGCGGCGGCGACCGCAGTGGCGTGATCACGCAGGGCCTGGCGCAACTCCGGCGGGTCCAAGACCTCGCAGGGTGGATTGAGACCGGCCAGGTACCCGACCATGCGCTCCACGTTGGTGGAGCCCAGTTCGATCACGGTTGCTCCGCCCTCGTCCGCCAGGACGGCAAAGGTACGAGGGATGACACGCGTGGCCTCCTCGACCGACAATGGAAGGCGAATTCGGGCCCGGAAGGGGTAGCTACCTATGGCCGCCCCGTCAGTCATCATCTCAATGGGATCAGGATGACTTCTCGTTTCAAATCGGGTACCCACCGACTCGGCATTCTTGATGCGATCAAGGCGGAATGTTCGCCAATCACCTCGATCGACGTCCCACGCCACCAAATACCAACGCCACCCACTTCGGAGGAGTCGCAATGGTTCGATAAGTCGACTTGTTGCCGCACCGCTCTTGTCGACGTAATCGAATCGCGCTCGCTCCTGAGCCGAGCATGCGTTGGCCAGCAGGATGAGGTGACTGGCATCGACTTGCTCCTGTGGCCCACGCCACAACATCGATGCCGTGTTCTCATGCAGTCCACGGACGCGACCGGCCACGTGGGCGGGAAGAATCTGATCCAGTTTGGCCAAGGCCGAGATGCCTGCGTCCTCCAAGCCGGTGATGCTGCCGTCGATGGCACTGCGCAGGCCGATGACAATGGCCGCCGCCTCGTCATCGTTGAAGAGCAGCGGCGGCAGTCGACCGCCTCGGCTCAGCTGGTAGCCGCCGGATCGACCCGGGACTGCTTCGACCGGGTAACCCAAGTGGCGAAGCCGTTCCACATCACGTCGCACCGTGCGCTCGGTGACCTCGAGGCGCGACGGCCAGTTCTTCCCCGCCCCAGGATCGACGATTCTGAAGCAGTGACAGCAGTTCGAGCATCCGAGCCGGGGTATCGCCCATAGATCAAGAGTTTCTCACTATTAGGACAGTTTCTGTCCGCATAACGATTTACGCTCTCAGCATGACTACAGACGACTCCCGGAACATCGCCGCACTGGAAGGAGCCGCCGCTCCTGATCGCCAGCGTTGGAAGGCACTCGGCGTGATTGCGCTTGTGCAATTCATCCTCGTTCTCGACATCACTGTGGTGAATGTTGCGCTCCCCCACATTCAGGTCGATCTCGGATTTAGTCGGGCCGGACTGGCCTGGGTGGTTGACGGCTACGTCTTGACCGCCGGCGGCTTGATCCTCCTGGGTGGAAGGTTGGCTGACTTGCTGGGTCGCAAGCGGATGTTCCTGGTCGGCGTCTCGCTCTTCGCCGTCGCCTCCGCCCTGAGTGGGGCGGCCGTCGATCCGGCCATGCTGGTGGCCAGCCGGTTCCTCCAAGGCATCGGAGAGGCCATCGCCGGCCCCGCTGCCTTCGGTCTGATCGCCCTTCTCTTCACCGAGCCCAAGGAGCGGGCCCAGGCGGTCGGTGTCTTCGGCGGTGTGGCTGGCCTGGGCGGAACGTTAGGCCCGGTCATTTCTGGCCTGCTCATTGCCGCCGGTTCCTGGCGCTGGATCTTCTTCGTCAATGTGCCAGTGGCCATCATTTCGGTACTGGCAGTGAGCCGCATGGTGCACGAGAGTCGGGCCGAAGTGAATCCGCTGCATGCCGGACAACGACCCGACATCGCAGGGGCGATCCTCGGCACGGCTGGGCTCTCGGGGATCGTCTACGGATTCATCGCGGCCGGGTCCCACGCCTGGGGCTCGGAGTCGGTCTGGCTTCCCTTGCTGGCCGGCGGCGTAATCCTCGTCGCTCTTCGTGCTGCAGGAGCGGCGAGCAGTGGCGCCTCTGGTGCCGGCCGGATTCCTCAAGAACCGGACCCGAGTGACGGCCAACCTCACGTGCCTCT
Source organism: uncultured Acidimicrobiaceae bacterium (assembly GCA_963730785.1). Lineage (GTDB taxonomy): Bacteria > Actinomycetota > Acidimicrobiia > Acidimicrobiales > RAAP-2 > Bog-473. The sequence continues at coordinate 35,116 of CAVSTF010000002.1, read as the reverse complement.
TCTTCGCCGCTGCATTCTTCGCCATGTTCTTCCTCCTGACCCTCTACTTCCAGGAGGTCGAGCACTGGTCGGCCATTCGAACCGGGTTGGCCTACTTGCCGTTCGGCGTACTGATCGGCGCCGGCATCGGCCTCTCCAGTGCGCTGATACCCAAAGTTGGGCGTCAAGGTGCTCCTGTCTGTCGGTTTCTTCTTCGTGGCCGTCGGTGTGTTCCTGCTGTCCCGCATCACGGTGGACGGCTCCTACTGGACCGAGGCGCTACCCGGATTGCTCGTCATGGCCTTTGGGTCGGGCATCCTCTTCTCCACCTTCGGCGTGGCCTCAATGCACGACGTCTCAGGCCAAGACGCCAGCCTGGCCGCTGGAGTCCAGTCGACGGCCCAACAGGTCGGCGGCGCGGTCGGTCTGGCCGTGCTGTCCACCATCGCCCTCCGCCACGCCCACGTGGCCGTGGTCCACGGGGTGACGGAGGCTGCGGCATCAACCAGCGGCGCCGCCTTGGCCTTTCGGGTGGGGGCCGGGGTAGCCCTCGCCGGCGGCATCCTCGTGGCGTTGGTGCGATTCGGTGGTCCGTCCGATGCTGTTGTCTCCGTTTCGACTGCTACCCCTGTCGAAGCCGGAGACGTCGAACCCGCCCCGGCGTAACTCAAAAAGGAGACCCTCGTCTCCCCCACAGGACCTACTCCCGTTGGAGGTGCCCGCACTCCGGTCGGCGGGGCTGGTGGAACCCAGAAATGGGTCTTTTGGCCCATAGCTTCCCGGCAGCCCCCGGCTTACGGTTGAAACGGACCAATAGGGGGTCTCGAATCGAACACGTAGGTGCTCGGGGCGGGACTGGCGATAAAGGATCGTCCCAAATAGGAGTGGGGGAACCATGAAAAACTTGACCGGGCGCGCCAGTATGCGCCATCCGCGCCGTCTTACGTACGGGCTATCCGCCGTAGCGGTAGCAGCTGGAGCGACCTTCGGATCGTTCGCCATGCTGGGTACTGCCACGGCAACCGCAGCCGGTGGTTCAGACGCCGTCTCTGGTTCGGCCTTCGGCCTGAGCCTCAGCCTGTTGGATGCCACCGTCGTGCCGCCGACTCCGACCGTCACCTTGCCGGCTGATGGCACGGCGCAGACCAACAGCATCCTCAACATCCCGACCAATGCGCTGGTGACCGTCGGAGTGGCCACGACCACCACTTCGGCCACGAACGCCACGCAGGCGTCCGAGGTGGTCAACAGCAGCTCCGACATCGCCAACCCGGCCGTGCTTTCGGCCATTCCGGGGTTGCCCGCCGGTCTGCTGCCCGCCTCCATCACGTCGCTGCTCTCGGTGGACGCTGTCCACTCGACCTGCACGTCGAGTGCCACCGGCTCAACCGGCGGCACCACCGTGGCCAGTCTGGTCATCGCCGGCACGCCCGTCCCAGTGACCGACGCCCTGAATGAGGCCGTCACCCTGCCCGCTGCTCTCTCACCGCTGCTCAGCATTGAGATCAACAAGCAAGTGGTGACCAACTCGGTCGGCGCCACCGGCATCACGGTTGACGGCATCGTCATCACAGTGGCCTCGGCCCTCGATGGTGGTGGCGTCATCACGTTGGCCGAAAGCAAGTGCGGTGCCACGGGACCGGACATCAACGCAGCGCCGGCCGTGACCGGCGTCTCGCCCAACTCGGGCCCGACTGCTGGCGGCACCGTGGTGTCCATTACTGGTACCGGATTCAACTGTGTCTCGGGTGTCTCCTTCGGCGGCACACCGGCCACTGGCGTGACCACCGTCAGCCCGACGCAGATCACCGCAACTTCGCCGGCCGGCAGTGCTGGAGCGGTTGATGTGACTGTTACTAACTGCAACGGGACCAGCCCGACGACCACCTTGGACACCTTCACCTACGTGGGTGCCGCCGCGAACACCACCGTTCCCACCTCTCCGGTGGCTCCGGTGTCGCACTCATCCCAGTCGGTTACCGGCTGATCGTCGGTAACTGCGGACAACGGTGGAGTTGACTGCACATGGAAGTTGAAGAGGAGGGGCGGCCAGTTCGCTTCGTAGCACTGAAGCGACTGGCCGCCATCGCGATCATGGTGACGGTGGGTTCACTCCTACTGTCCCATCTGCTCGGCACCGGCGGTACCGGCGTACCCGCCACGGCGGCACCGCCGGTGGTCGAGCAACCGCATGGCGGCCCCATCGTCGTCCCGAAGACACCAAAGGGGACGACGTTGGTGGCCACTGTGCACGCCACCATCCGTGGCTATGGCGATCCGAAAGCAAAGCATTCCGTGCTATCGATCAAGCCCACTTGGCATGGCGAAAGCTCCGCCCTACCGGTCATCAAGACCGCTCCGGGTTGGGTTGACGTACGTCTGCCCCAGCGCCCCAATGGCCTCACGGCCTGGGTGAAGGACAGCGATGTCACGTTCTCGTCGACGCCCTACAAAATTCTGATCGACCTGGCCACGCGCCAATTGATTCTGTTCAAGCATCTGCACTTGACGGCCGCCTTCCCGGCGGGCATCGGTACCACGGTCGACCCGACTCCCACTGGGCAATATTTCCTTGCCTTCTTTGCTGCGCCACCCAGCCCTGGCTATGGACCGTTCGTCATGGTGACGTCGGCGCATTCGAACACCATCTCAGACTGGGAGAGCTCAGGCGATGCCCTGATGGCCATTCACGGACCACTGGGCGAAGACGCCGCCATTGGAACCAACGGTGCTCAGGTCAGCCACGGTTGCGTTCGCCTACACCTCAACGACCTGGCGCAGCTTCGCAAGATTCCGGCCGGCACGCCGATCGTGGTGGTGGCCTGAGCGGGCTGTCAGTCGTTGTCCGCCGGGTGTTCTGGCGCAATGAGAATCGGGCGGCGTGTGTGGGAGGCCAGGGTGTGGGAGACACTCCCAAGCAGCGTGCTTCGAAGAACGCCCCGACCGCGTTGACCGCAGACGATCAATCGGGCTGAGACTTCGTCAGCCACATCGAGAATGGCCTTGGCAAAACCGTCATAAGACTCCCGGGCCATCGCTGAGGCTAGGTACCCGTGCGCGGTAGCCCGTAGCGCCCCCTCTTCGGCCACTGACTTTGCGTATGCCTCTTCCTTGTGCATCCGCGTCACCGCTCAACGTCGTATCGCCCGCCACGAACGAGCCAGCGAGCGCCAAGCGTGTGGCGATCGTCTCCCACACGGTGAGTACGACTGCCTCCACCGGTCGTTCAACCAGGTCCACCGCAGCCTTCATGGCTGCCCGCGATCCGTCCGATCCGTCGAAGCAAAACAGTACGGGGCCGCTTTGAGTTCCACCTGCCATGACATGCACTCCTTTTGTTATTGCCGGTTCTCGCCCGCCAGCGAAGCTATCTATTCACCGATTCCATAGAGGAAGTTATCGAGTGAGCCCCATCCGTCCTTGGTAACCCGCCCACCGCCCGGGTGGCTCACCAAGACGAGAGCCACTCTGTCTGGGTCGCGAGTGACGACTGCTGACCAGTCTGTATGGTTCCGTCGATTCACGAGGAGACTCCGAGCTTCTAAATCGCTGGCGATCCGCTCCAACTCACCCGGAGTGTCGACCTCCAGTAGGAAGGCTCGCAGTCCGACGTGCCGGGCCCCTGCGACTGGACTTGTTCCAATCGCTCGCAGGACGATGACCTGAGGTTGCTCGCTACCTGGAGCGCACACGGCCGCCAATTGATCCTCTTGGGATAACAAGGTGAATCCAAGCACATCCCGATAGAAGGCAATTGATCGGTCGAGATCAGCGACGTTCATCACGACACCTTGAAAGTTCATCCTCGCACCATGTCCTTGCTAGAGCGGAGGCACCATGCGGAGTCTCCGTGCATCAAAGGCGTGTCTATCGGTTGTCGAGTCAACCGTGACAATTCACCTACGTCAAGGGCGTATGCCGCGGCGCACGTTGAGTCGGTGAACGTTTGGAGATAGAAAGGGACAAAGGGTTATTAAAGGTACAAAAGTGTCATTCCAGGGAGGTGGAGCGAGTGCCGAAAGTGATCAAGGGAAATATTGGGCGAAAGCCGCCCGAGCCCTCGTCGAACCACTCGGACATCGACGATTGGTGTCGGCGCTTGATGCCGGACCTGCAACCCATTGTGAAGCGGTTGGATGAGTCGATCAGAGCGACTGTCTCGGGTCTTGACTACGCCGTGAAATGGAAACGGGCGTATTACGGGCTCCCAAAGCTCGGGTGGATCATTGAAATAGCCGCCTACGACGTGTCCGTGAATGTGGTGTTCCTCGGCGGGGCCGACTTTGACTCCCCTCCGCCGCTCGGTACGACTGATCGCACTCGGTATTTCAAGGTGACCAGCCTCGAGGATGCGCAGCGACCCGATCTGCAGAAGTGGATTAAGCAAGCCGGACGCACGCCGGGTTGGAAGTAACGGTCATACTGCTCGAACAGCTCGTCTCGACGCCGCGAAATTTCTAGACGGTGGAATTTTGGAGCGGAAGACGGGATTCGAACCCGCGACCCTCACCTTGGCAAGGTGATGCTCTACCACTGAGCCACTTCCGCGTGGAACGACAAGACTAGCCGCCGCGGTTGGGGGTATGGAACTGCGCCTAGCCCGCTGCCTTCCTGGCGTCGAGGGCGGAGGCCACCAATTCTCCGAGTGCATCGTCGAGATGGAGCGTGAGTTCGTCCAGCTCAGGGATGAGTTTTCGGCATCCGAAGAGTCCGAAATGGAGCTGGTCAAGGTATGTGAGGATGGTCACGTTGAGCCCGATACCTTCGGCGATTGGCCCCAGCGGATACATGGCACCGATCCGGCTGCCGGCGCAAAAGAGCGGGAAATCGGGGCCCTTCACTCCTGAGACCGTCACGTTGAAGGGCGGACGCACCCGGTCGAACACGCGGGTGCCCACCATTGCCCGAGCCAGTCTGGAGACCAGCGCCGGAGCCGCTATTTCGGCCAGGTCACTGATGATCCGACCTCGGTGCAGTTTCTCCTGGTCCTTGGCCCCCAGCGAGGACTCGGCGATGGCAGCCAACCGTTGCACCGGATCGTCAATGTGGGTGGCCAGCGAGACCAACATGCCTGAGATTTGATTGCCGAGTAGCTCGCCCTCACCTTCGGGCCGGGTGGAAACCGGCACCATGGCAACCAGCGGTTGGTCCAAATGCTCGTCCCGGTGTTGCAGGAGGCGACGCAACGCGCCGGCGACGCCAGCCAGGAGCACATCGTTGACGGTGCAGTGGAACACCTGGCGGATCAGCTTCACATCCTCGAGAGGAAGCACAAGGGTGCTGAAGCGTTTCCGATTCGACACCGTCCCGTTGAACGATGTGCGAGGGGCCGAGAAAAACCCTGGGGGTGTCTCCTCGCCTCGGCTCTGTAGATCACGCGAGTGCATGCCGAGATCAGCGATGGCATCAATGCCCGCATTCAAGGCGCGCACGGCGTTGCCGGGTTGATGGGTCAGCGAGTTGGCGGCATAGCGCAAGAGGTCTGCACTGCTGGGCAATGGATCGGGATTCCACGGAGCCGGAAGGTCCACCACCCGTGACCGCGGGGTGAGATCGAGAAAGGTCGCCAGAATGGAGGCGCCGCTGACACCATCCAGGATGGCATGATGCACCTTGGCGATCAGCGCGCTGCGTCCGCCCTCCAACCCCTCCACCACATACATCTCCCATAGGGGGCGATCGGGATCGAGCGGTCGGCTCATGGCCGAGGCAACGAAGGCGTCGAGCTCGGCTTGACCGCCGGGGCTGGGCAGGCTGGCCCGCGACAGATGATCGTCTAACTCGAAGTCGGGATCGTCGACCCAGACCGGATGATGCAGACCCAGCGGCACCCGCATCGCTCGCTGACGCAACGGGCCCACCAGGTGCAGCCGTTGGCTGATGACCCGCCGGATCTGGGCGTATCGGGTGGAGGGTGAAAAGAGAGAGCGGGTGCCTTCGGGCTCTTCCAGCACCATCACCATGCCGACATGGAGCGGGGTGGTTGGCGTTTCCAGCGACAGAAATGCCGCGTCCATGCCCTCGAGTGGTTCCATCAGGCCTCCACTCTGACCCACCACAGAATTGTTTTCACGTACCGGTGTGCCCGAAGCCACCGGCACCCCGGGTGGCGGCCCCCAACTCCTCCCTAGAGGAGACGGTGAAGGCGGCTTCTTCCACCTTCATGATGACCAGCTGGGCGATTCGGTCGCCCCGGGTGATGGCGTACTCGTCCATCGGGTCGTGATTGATGAGAATGACCTGCAACTCCCCCCGGTACCCGGCATCGATCAGCCCGGGAGTGTTGAGGCACGTCACGCCATGACGCAGCGCCAAACCGCTTCGAGGCAGCACGAAGCCCGCATATCCCTCGGGAATCGCCAGGGCCACCCCTGTGGGCACCAACACCCGGCCGCCCCGAGCCGGAATGGTGACGTCATGGCGGGCCAGCAAGTCAGCGCCGGCATCGCCTGGACGGGCGTAGGCCGGAAGGGCCAGTTCGGGATCGAGCTGGTGGAGGCGTACGGGCAGCATCATCGGACATTACAAGGCCACTCGGACCACCTATCGACCTTCCGACGGGTACCGGTAGCATGCCCGCACATGCTGGTCTGGATAGATCTTGAAATGACGGGGCTTGATCCCGGCCGACACACCATCGTCGAAATTGCCTCGCTGGTCACCGACGACGATCTGCAGATTGTGGCCGAGGGACCCGACCTGGTGGTCACGGCTACCGACGCACAGCTGGCGGAAATGGACGAGGTGGTGGTCAACATGCACACCAGGTCCGGGTTGCTCGATGCCATCGCCGCCTCCACATTGACCCTGGAAGATGCCGGCGCCCAGACCTTGGAATTCCTCAAGCTCCACATCCCCGAGGCGGGATCGGTGCCCCTCGCTGGCAACTCCATCGGCACCGATCGACGATTCCTGGCCGCGCAGCTGCCGAGCATCGAGGATTTTTGCAACTATCGATCGGTGGATGTGTCCACCATCAAGGAGCTGTGCCGGCGTTGGTACCCCGAGGTATTCAAGGGTGCGCCGGAAAAGAGGGGTGGGCACCGGGCCCTGCAGGACATACGAGAGAGCGTGGCTGAACTGGCCTACTACCGGGAGACCGTATTCCACCCGGGCACCACCACGAAGGAGACACCGTGACCGTCAAGAACGACATGCCGTCCATGTCCATCGCTGAGGCCGACGCCTCGCTGACCTCGGCCGGGCAGATGTTCGAGATTGAAGAGGTGGAGATCCGCGGGATCAACACCCGGACATGGAAGAACGCCCCACCGTCGTTGCGCACCGTGCTCGATATGTCGTTGGGGCATGGCGATGCCACCTTCCTCGTCTACGAAGACGAGCGCACCACTTTCGCCGGGCACTACCGCATCGCCTGCACCTTGGCCCGTCGGCTGCAGGCAGAATTCGGCGTGCAAAAAGGTGACCGCGTCACCATTGCCATGCGCAACATCCCTGAATGGATCATGGCGTTCTGGGGCATCACGCTGGCCGGAGGCATTGTCGTCCCTCTGAACGCCTGGTGGAGCGGTGAAGAGCTCCGCTATGGGTTAGAGGACTCCGGCTCCAAGGTCGCCTTTGTGGATACCGAGCGGGCTGACCGCATCCGACCATTCTTGGGTGGCTTGGACGGATTCTCCGCGCTGATCGTGGCCGACGAGCACCGCGCCGAAGGTGGCCCAGCACCTGTCGTCCAAGAGCCCGCTGAGAGTACGGCGCCCGTCACCGAGTGGCCGTTCGCCTTGGCGCTCGGTGAAGTGGATCCCGAAGCCACGCCGCCCGACGTTGAGATCGTTCCCGAGGACGACGCCACCATCTTTTACACCTCAGGAACGACCGGGCGACCCAAGGGTGCCGTCGGCACTCACCGCAATATCTGCACCAACCTGATGAATCTCTTTTTCATCAACACCCGGGGTCAGCTGCGTTACGGCGGCTCTGGCCTGGCCGAGACGAGCGGGAAGGTACAGAACAGCTACCTCTTGTCAGTGCCGCTCTTCCACGCCACCGGCTGCCACGCCGTCATGGTGGGCAACATCGCGGCCGGCGGAAAGATCGTGATGATGCACCACTTCGATCCGGAGCGGGCCCTCGAAATGATTGAACGCGAGAAGATCACCACCTTCGGTGGTGTGCCGGCAATGGTGATGCAGGTGCTCGACTCGCCCAACTTCGAGAAGTTCGACACCTCTTCCATCAAGGGCGTGTCCTACGGCGGAGCGCCGGCGCCGCCGGACCTGGTGCGTCGGATCAGAGCTGCCTGGCCCATCGGCCAACCGTCGAATGGCTATGGCCTCACGGAGACCTCCTCCGTCACCAGCATGAACTCGGGTGGCGACTACGTGGCCAAGCCGAACAGCGTCGGGCCTCCCGTCCCGGTGACCGATGTGGCGATCGTCCCCGAGGACTTCGACGGTGACGATCCCGCTCCCGATCGGCCCCAGGGTCGCGAGGTCCGTGGCGAACTCTGGGTCAAGGGACCGCAGGTCGTCCGGGGCTACTGGCACCGCCAAGAAGAGACGGCCCTGGTCTTTACCAATGGATGGCTCCACACCGGCGACGTGGCCCAACTAGATGATGAGAATTTCATCTACATCGTGGACCGGGCCAAGGACGTCATCATCCGTGGTGGCGAGAACATCTACTCGGTCCAAGTCGAGGCAGCGCTCTTCGAGCACCCGGCGGTGGCCGACTGTGCCGTGATCGGTGTGCCGGATCCGGTGTTGGGCGAAGAGGTCGGAGCCATCATCGTGCTGCGCCCGGGTTTCAAAGTCGGAGCTGACGAACTGGCCAAACACGTCAAGGACCGGTTGGCCGGATTCATGGTGCCCCGCCAGATCTGGTTCCGCGAGGAGCCGCTTCCCCGAAACCCAGCCGGCAAGGTGCTCAAGCGCCAGCTTCGGGACGAACTGGTGGCGACGCCCCCGGCGTAACGCTAATTGATCCAAACACGCGACAATGCCGGCCCGAGGGCCGGCATTGTCAGTTCTTCGGCGGGATGGCTTGCACCACCCCAGCGGCTCAGCGGTTGGGCTGAGGGGTGACCCGCAGGTACGGCTTCAGGGCCTTCCAACCCTTGGGGAAGCGGTCCTTGGCCTCGTCGTCGCTCACGGCCGGGACAATGATGACGTCTTCGCCATCGGTCCAGTTGACCGGGGTGGCCACCTTGTAGTCGGCGGTCAGCTGCAGCGAGTCGAGCACACGCAGGATCTCCTGCACATTGCGGCCGGTGGAGGCTGGGTAGGTCAGCGTCAGCTTGACCTTCTTGTCCGGACCAATGATGAAGACCGAACGCACGGTCAGGGTGTCACTGGCGTTGGGGTGGATCATGTCGTAGAGGTCAGCCACCTGGCGGTCCTCGTCACCGATGATCGGAAAGGCCAGCGCCGAGCCCTGGGTCTCCTCAATGTCGCCGGCCCAACCCTTGTGGGACTCGACCGAGTCGACGGAAATGGCCAGCAGCTTGGTGTTGCGCTTGTCGAACTCGGGCTTGGCCTTGGAGAAGGCACCCAGCTCGGTGGTGCACACCGGGGTGAAGTCCTTGGGATGCGAGAAAAGGATGCCCCAGCTGTCGCCGAGCCACTCGTGGAAATTGATGGTGCCGTCCGTGGTGTCGGCGGTAAAGTCGGGAGCAGTATCCCCGAGTCGAACTGCCATGTCTGCCTCCTGTAAATGATGCTCGGTGATTGAGGCTTCCACCTTATCGGGACCTCCGCATAATGTCGACCCGATTGGTCGGCTTTTCGTGATCAGGGTGTGCCGGGACCGCCCAGCTACACCAATTGCAGTGCCTATGGGCCACTGACCTGGTGCATCGTGCGAGAATGCCTTATGGCCCCGGATGACCACTCGGCGACGAACTACGTCCCGTACCGGATGGACACCCTCACCATTGAGCACGACGGCCCCGTCACCGTGGTGACCATCAATCGGCCGGAGCGCCGCAACGCGGTCGATGGGCTCTGCGCCGAGCAGCTCCGCCAGGCCTTTACCGAGTTCGACGCCGACGTCTCGCAATCGGTGGCCATCCTGACCGGATCCAACGGCACCTTCTGCGCCGGAGCTGATCTCAAGGCGGTGGCCGAGGGCGACCGCCGTCCCATTCCCGAGCACGGCACCGGACCAATGGGTCCCACCCGCCTCACGCTGTCCAAGCCGGTCATTGCCGCGGTCGAGGGCTTCGCAGTGGCCGGCGGTATCGAACTCGCCCTGTGGTGCGACCTTCGGGTGGCGGCGGAAAATGCTGTCTTCGGCGTCTTCTGCCGGCGCTTTGGGGTACCGCTCTGTGACCTGGGCACGGTCCGCCTGCCTCGGATCATCGGGCACGGTCGGGCGATGGATCTGATTCTCACCGGCCGGGCGGTGGAAGCACCCGAGGCACTGCAACTCGGGCTGGTCAACCGGGTCGTCGCCCCGGGGGACGCACTGGCGGCCGCCAGTGTGCTCGCTCATCAGCTGGCCGAACTCCCCCAGTTCTGTTTGAGATCCGACCGGATGTCTGCCCTCGAACAATGGGGCATGACTGAAGAGGACGCCGCAGTGAACGAGGCCCGGCGGGGTCAGGCCGTTGTGGCCAGTGGAGAGACCGCCGAAGGGGCCATGAAGTTCTTCCAAGGTGCTGGCCGGGGTGGTGCGTCTCTTGGCTGAGTCTCCCTCATCGAGCGTCAAGACAGTGGCCGCCTTTGATTTCGACGGCACCCTGACCAATGGGGGCAGCGTCTTTCCGTTCCTGGTCGATCTGTGTGGATTGCTGCCGGTCCTGCGGGCCACGGCTTCGCTCTCACCTCAGCTATTTCGCTCCGCCATTCAGGGTGGCACCGCTTCTGATGAGGTCAAAGAAAAACTCTTCGTTCGACTCTTCCGCGGCATGCCGGTCGAAAAGTTGGAGCGGAAGGCCGAGTCATTCGCCAACAAGCACCTGGCCAAGCACCTCCGAGCCGATACTCGGCGTCGGCTCGAGTGGCACCAGCGTCAGGGCCATTACACCGTCATCGTCTCGGCCTCGCCCGAGTGCTACATCATCCCCGCCGGCCATGAGCTTGGCGTCGACGGCGTGGTGGCCACTCGGCTGGCGGTCGGTGGTGGTGGTTTGCTCACTGGTGGTTACGAGGGCAAAAACTGCCGGGGTTCCGAGAAATACTCTCGACTGACCGGACATCTGCGGGCCAGCGGCCTCTTCGACAACGGCACCGACCAGGTGGAGCTATGGGCCTACGGCAACAGTCGCGGTGACCTCCGCATGCTGGGTGCGGCCGACCACGGCGTCGATGCCGGTCAACTGGGTCCGCTGGGCCGGCTGCGTAAATTTCCTCGGCTGGGCGATGTGATGCGGACGGTCGAGCTGTCTGGCCAGGACGACGTCGACGCTCAGCTCGACGTCGTGGCAATACCCACCACGTCACCCGAATAGCCCGGCACGGAACCGGCCACATCGCCGAAGTAGGGCGCGTCACCGAAGGCGAACACTTGACCCTTCGAGTCGACCATCAGGTAGCCGTTCCCGGTGGGGGTCGCCACGATTGACGTCATGGGACCGGTCGCCGCCGAGACGGCGGGCGACGCGGCGGCGGGCGTCTGCAGCGTGGCGTCGCCGAAGGGCACCACCGTGCCGTTGGCTTCGAGCATCCAATACCCGCCGCCATCGGGCGTCGGCGCCACGTCGACCACTGGCGACGATGGCGGATTCGCCCCCAGGGATCCGTGGAAGGTGGCATCACCAAAGGCGAAGACCCCACCATCGGAGGCCATCAGCCAGTAGCCACCGCCGTCATGGGTGGGGACCATGCCCACGATCGGCCTGTTCAGCTTGATGGCCCCGGTGGAGCCGTGGAAGGGGGCGTCGCCGTAGCTGAAGATCCCACCATCGGTGGCCACCAACCAGTATCCGTTGCCATCCGGCGTGGCGGCCATGCCCACCACCGGTTTGTTCAATTTGATGTTGCCCGCCGAGCCCCAGAAGTGGGCGTCGCCGTAGGTGAAGATGCCGCCGTCAGTAGCGACCAGCCAGTAGCCGGCACTATCGGCCGTTGCCGCCATCCCCACCACCGGTTTGTTCAGTTTGAGGGCACCAGCACTGCCGTAGAAGGTGGCTCCGCCGAAGGAGAACACCGCCCCGTTGGACGCATCCGCCCAGTAACCCCCCACCCCGCCACTGGAACTGGGACCGGCGGTGGATTGCCCACCCAGTGTGAACCAGTCGGACAACAGATTCATGGTGCTGGCAAAAGATGATCCGGTGACCGACACCGACCCGCTGGTGCCGGCAAGCGTCAGCATCGTGACCCGCCCGCCGTAGTCGCCCAGCCCGTTGCGTGCGGTAACGGTGAGCGAGGACAGGGTCCCGATTTGGGGATAGGCGGCGTCGATGCTGGTCACCGATGGTGAGGCCGTCCATGAATGGTTGGTATTGCAGACTGAGTTCGGGATGCAGATGGCATCGCCGTCGTCGACCACGGCCGGGAACTGGTCGCCGGTGGTGTAGCCACCCGATGAGGCCGAGTATTCGGTATTGGCCACCGAGGAGGTGCCGTTCGTCACCATGACCTGACCCGCCGTATCGAGCGCGGCGGCCACAGAAGAGAGGCTTTCGTATTTCATACCGGGATAGGACTGGCAGGTCTGATCGCAAGTGTCGGCGTACCCGCCATACCCCAGCGGTTCCGATTCGACGTAGGAGCGGGCCGCCACTGTCTGCGCCTCACTCTGCTGGAAACCCCAGTCCATGTTCTGCGGTCCGGCCCCGCCCAAGAGAGACCACGACGTGGGTGATTCGGCTGGCGCCACATCGGCGACGTACTGCTCCAACGGGACCGTGTTGACCACCCGCGACGAGGGGGTGGTGTTGAAGAGCGCAGTCAAAGTGCCGTGCACTTCAATGTTCCCGCCCCCCTCGCACAGGTCAATCGGTCCCCCGTTTTGAGCGGCCGTGGTGGCCGTCGGCACTGCCCCGCCAATCGGTCCCGTCCACGGGCCCGCACACCCGGGCCCGGTGTAGATAGAGAACGACGTGCTGCTGGCGTTGGGAACCATCTCGACCGCGGCGGCCGTGGTGCCACCCGGCACGGTCACGGCACCGGAGTCAGCAATGGCAACGAGCGAGCCACCGTTGTTCTGCGTCATGGCTACCAATACGTTGCCGCCGTGGAGTGACGGTGGGGCTGGAGCGGTACCCAAGGTCCCCAGCGTGGTGTTCCCGTAGTAGTGATCAAGGATCTGGGTGTAGGAGTAGTTGCCAGCCCCGCCGTCCTGTCCCAGCGCGTAACCGAGCGAACCCCACTGCCCCATGCCGATCCCGTGCCCGTAGCCATGGCCACTCAAGTTCACGTTTGCGGTCGGATAGGCGGAGACCGGTGACGAGGTCCCCAGTACCAAAACCGGTGTGATGACCGCCGCCGCGGCAACGGCGGTCACGGCCAGGACTTGGAGTCGCTGGCGAGAGCGGGCGAACGGGCGCGGGCGAGAGCGAGTGGTCATCAAGAAGGCGAAAGCCTACTGGGACCCCTCTGCAAAAGGGTGTATCCCGGAGCCTCTTGAGCGCACCGGTACACTGCCCAGCCGTGCGGGTCGACCAGGTAATTCCATCCTTGGCCAGCCGCGACGCTATTGGAGTGCACACCATCAATTTGCGCGACGGGCTTCGTGCGGCCGGCGTCGATTCGGACATCTACTACGGCAGTTTTACGCCCGACGTCGAGCATGAGGGCCGTTCCGTCACCGAGCTGGGCCGAGCCGGCCGTCAGCGCTGGTTGCTCTACCAATCTTCCATCGGCAGTCCGGTCTACGACATCCTGGCGGCGCGAGAAGAACCGAAGCTCGTGAACTATCACAACATCACCCCGGCTTCGCTGTTGCGTGACTGGGAGCCCAACGTGGGTTACGAGGTGGCACTCGGCCGGACCCAGTTGGCCCGCTTGGCGTCGATGAGTCAGTTCGCCGTGGCGGACTCAGCGTTCAATGAATCCGAGCTGCATGCGCTCGGTTATACCGAGACGGCAGTGGTCCCGTTGCTGATTGACATGCATCGCAAGAGCGACGTGCCCGACCCCCACGTGATGTCCGCCATGGCCGCCCGCAAGGCCAAGGACGGTGGGGCCGACTTGCTCTTTGTCGGCAAGATCTCGCCGCACAAAGCCCCGCACGACCTGGTGAAGATGTTGGCGGTGCTGCGGCGTCTGTACGACCCGGCCGCACGACTCCACTTGGTGGGCACGCCGCTCGGCGAAACGTACGCTCCAGTGCTCCACGAGTTCATTCGAGAACTTGGACTTGAAGATGCCGTGTTCTTTCCTGGCTCGGTGAGCGGAGCCGAGCTCGAGGCCTACTTCACCGCAGCCGACGTCTTCGTCTGCGCGTCCGATCACGAGGGCTTCTGTGTCCCTTTAGCCGAGGCCATGGGACATGGACTCCCCATCGTCGCCTACGGCGTGACCGCCGTTCCGGAAACAGTGGCCGGCGCTGGGCTCATTCTCCCCGACAAGTCGCCGGGCCTCTTCGCCACGGCTGTTCACCGTGTGCTGGACGACGCAACGTTGCGAGCCACCCTCTCCGCCGCCGGTCTGGCTCGATCCGCCCAGTTCGATCTGCCGGCATCCGTCAACCTCTTCGTATCGTTGGTGCTGCGAGCCATCGGGGCTCCTTCCTAAATATCGGACATACGATTTAGCAATGCCGGCGCGCCAGGAACTCAGGCAGGCGATCGCCCAAGCCAGAGAGGTGGCCGAACAGGATCAAGACATTCTCGGCCCCAGTCACCCCGAGACCATCCAGTCCCAGCTGAAGCTGGCGAGGGCGCTGATCAATGGCAATGAAAGTCGTTCGGCTACTGCCCTGTTGGCGAAACTTCTCCCGGTCGTCCGACAGGGGCTTGGGGACACCTCCCGCGAGACGCTCCGGGTCGAAGAGCTTTTAGCCCCGCTCCAACGAAGTGCCGGTGCGCTGCACATTGTGAAAACTCGCCAAGAGTTGTTGCTGACGGCGGTCACCCGTGATTGGGGCGAGGACAGCGACATCACGTTCTGGGTCAGGCGTGAACTGGCCAAAACGCTCCTGGACCTCGGCTCGATCGGTGAGGCGGATGTACTGCTGCAGACCACGCTCGATCGCTGCCTCCGCAGGCACGGTGACCGCCACATGGAAACACTGAGAACCCTGGCCTGGCTGGCCAACGCCAAGCGCAAGGCCGGCGATTACCAACGGGCACACTTGCTCGATTCTGAGGCTTTGCAGTGCGCCGTGGCCATGGAAGTCGACATCCGTCTCATTCTCGACACGAAGCGCCATCTGATCATTGATGCCGCCGGACTGCAGCAGTGGATGGAAGTGCTCAAGCTGGGCGAGGAGATCGTCAACGAAGCTCGGTCTCGCCTTTCCGAAGACGATGACTTAAGAGTGGCCATTGAGCGGCAACAAAAACTCGTCCGTTTGCTGACCAAAAATGTGGGACCCGACAGCCGACGCTTCAAGCAACTCAAGAAAATCTTGGAAGATCCGGCCAAATCCCAACAGTTCAATCAACGCATCCGCCGCAAGATGCGCAAGGACGATCTTCCCGACTTCTGACCTGCACTCTTGGTGACCGGCCACAACTTCGCTGGTATTTTCTCACCTCATGGACTTCTCATTCAAGCGCATCGATGTCATCAACTTGTTTGCCGAGAACTTCAGCGACACCAAGTCCTTTTACGTTGAAGTCTTGGGTCTTCCTCTGGCCTTCGAAGATGCAACCACGGCCGTGTTGAAACTTGAAAACATCATGATCTGTCTCACTGAAGCATCAGAGGCGGCCGAGCTCACTGACCCGGTAGCAATTGCGACATCCGAGTCCGGAGCCGAGTGCACGTTGGCCATGAGGGTGGATGACGTGGACGCCGTGTGCGCCGAGTTGGCGCAGCGGGGCGTGACCATTCTGAATGGACCAACTGACCGGTCCTGGGGCGTCCGGAATGCGTGTTTCGCCGATCCGGCCGGTCACCTCTGGCAGGTCAGTCAGGACCTCTAGTCGGTCGAGAATTCGAGCAGATCGGCTGATCACGGATCGGATACCTCTGCCACAGAGGTATATTGGGACCATGCCCGCCGCCAGTGTGCTCATCAAACCCGTCCCGGGAGAGGCAGGCTCCCCTTCGTCAGAGGCCCTCACGGCCGCGGCGGACCAATTGCTCACGTCAATGACGTCGATTCGTCGCAGTGAACGGGTCCTCGCTCGGCGACCCCAGGAATTGGCCACGTTGACGGGGTCGCAACTTGAGCTGGTCCGCCTCGTCCTACATAGCCCGGGCGTATCGGTCGCTGAGGCAGCCAAGCAACTCCGACTGGCGCCGAACACGGTGAGCACCCTGGTCCGCCAGCTGACCGACCAACGAATGTTGACTCGGCGAAACGACCCGTCCGACCGCCGGGTGGCTCGTCTCGAGCTGACCGACGACATGCGGAAAAAGGTGGGCGCTTTCCTGGACCGCCGAATGGTCACCATCGTCAACGCCATGAGTCAACTCTCGCCGAGCGAACAGCGTCGCCTTTCCAACGCATTGGCGCTGGTTGAGCGTCTGGCCGATCTATTGCACCAAGAAGAGCTACTCAGTGAGTAACTCGGTCTCCCCTACTCTCATCCTTCGACAGATTGGCATCTTGCTATGAGCCTCCTGACCCGCGCGCAGGTCGAAACCAACGGTTCCGGTGGCAACGGATCTGGGCTGCCCGTGCCCGTATCCGACGGCTACAAGTGGGTCGCCCTTTTTATCTCGACCCTGGGCATGCTGATGGCCACGATTGACGGCTCCATCACCCTCATCGCGCTACCGAACATCTTTCGCGGCATCGGGATCGATCCGCTGAAGCCCGGCAATAGTTTCTTCCTTTTGTGGATGATCCTCGGCTTCCTGGTCGTCACCAGCGTCCTGGTCACAACACTCGGTCGACTGGGTGACATTTACGGCCGGGTCAGGACGTACAACCTGGGCTTCGCCATTTTCACCTTTTTCTCGCTCCTCCTCACCATCACCTGGATGCACGGTGATGCCGCCGGAATTTGGCTGATCGTCCTGCGCATCTTCCAGGGCGTGGGTGCCGCCATGCTCATGGCGAACTCGGCCGCCATCCTCACCGACGCCTTCCCAGCGGGACAGCGTGGCATGGCCATGGGGATCAACCAGGCGGCTGCCATGAGCGGCATGTTCATCGGTCTGGTCTTGGGCGGCATTCTCGCACCCATCAACTGGCGCTTGATCTTCCTCGTCTCGGTGCCGATCGGTCTGTTCGCCACCGTCTGGGGTTACATGAAGCTGGAGGAACTAAGCGAACGCCGCCCAGCTCGCATCGACTGGCCCGGCAACATCACATTCGCTTTCGGTCTGGTGCTGATCATGATCGGCATCACTTACGGAATTGAGCCCTACCGGGGCGACACCATGGGTTGGACCAATCCGATGGTGCTCGCCTTCCTGGCCATCGGTGTACTTCTACTGGTGGCCTTCGGCTTCATCGAGACCAAAGTGCCCGAACCGATGTTCCGCCTTCAGCTCTTCAAAATTCGCGCCTTCTCAGCCGGTGTGTTCGCCAGCTTCCTGGCTGCCCTGAGCCGCGGCGGCCTGATGTTCATGCTCATCATTTGGCTCCAGGGAATTTGGTTACCCCTCCATGGCTACGACTTCACCCGCACGCCCCTGTGGGCAGGCCTGGCCATGCTCCCGCTGACGGCCGGATTCCTTATCGCCGGACCGTTGTCGGGCATCCTGTCTGACCGCTTCGGCACTCGACCGTTTGCCACCGCCGGCATGCTCGGCGGCGCTGTCTGCTTCGGTCTCCTCGAGCTCCTGCCCATCAACTTCACCTATTGGGTGTTTGCCGTCCTTCTTTTCGTCACTGGCTTGGTGATGTCGATGTTCGGTTCGCCCAACCGGGCCGGCGTCATGAGCAGCCTGCCGCCCGAACACCGCGGCGCCGGTTCGGGCATGAATACAACGTTCCAGAATTCGGCCCAGGTACTCTCAATCGGCCTCTTCTTCACGCTGATCATCGCCGGACTCTCCGGCTCGCTGTCGACCAGCCTGTACCACGGCCTCATCACCCATGGGGTGTCGCAGAGTGCGGCATCGCAGGCCGCCCATCTGCCTCCGGTGTCGACGCTCTTCGCCGCCTTCTTGGGGTACAACCCCATTCAACATCTCATCGGACCGACCGTGCTGGCGCATCTGACCACGGCGCAGCAGGCAACATTGACCGGACGCTCCTTCTTCCCGGGCCTCATCGCAGCACCCTTCCGGAACGGACTCCATGCCGCGCTCGATCTGGCCATTGTGACCAGCCTGTTTGCGGCTGCCGCCTCGTGGTTCCGCGGCAGCAACAAGGCGGAGTTGCCCGACGTCGTGGCCGATCCGTCACGAGCCACGAAAGGAAATTGATGGCCCTCACCGAGAACAACATCACCGTGGAAACTTCGGACGGCCCCATGCCGACCTTTGAGGCCTCGCCCGGTGCAAATGCCAAAGGGGCAGTCGTCGTGGTGCAAGAGGCCTTCGGAGTCACGACCCACATTGAGGAAGTCACCCGTCGTTTTGCCGAGGCTGGCTTCCACGCCTTGGCGCCCGCGTTCTTCCACCGTCAGGGCTCCCCGGCGCTGGCGTACGACGACTTCGACTCGGTGATGCCACTGATGGGCAAGCTCACCGCCGAAGGCATCACCGCTGACCTCAACGGCGCCTTCGACTATCTCGAGACGAAAGGGTTTCCCTCGTCTCGCGTCGGCGTCGTCGGGTTTTGCATGGGCGGCAGTGTGGCCTTCTACGCCGGGACGCTGCGGCCGCTCGGCGCCGCCGTGACCTACTACGGAGGCGGTGTCTCCGAGGGCCGATTCGGGCTGCCGTCACTGGTAGAGCAATCCAGCGCACTCCAGTCTCCCTGGCTCGGCCAGTTCGGCGACCTGGACAAGGGGATTCCGGTCGCTGACGTTGAACTACTTCGCCAGGCCACGGCGAAGGCGGAAGTGCCGACTGAAGTTGTCCGTTACGCCGAGGCCGACCACGGATTCAACTGCACCGACCGGCCGGCCGTGTTCAATCAAGCGGCTTCAGATGCCGCGTGGGCGCGGACGATCGATTGGTTTGGCCAATACCTGAAGTAGGCCGTGGCGCTAACCCGCAATCAAACTGAACCGCACCTGGCGTCGCGGATTGTCCACGTTGAGGTCGACGAGCACCACCGACTGCCACGTCCCGAGCGCCGGTGCACCATTGAGCACAGGGATGGTGACGGAGGGGCTAATGAAGGCCGGGAGGATGTGGTCGGCCCCGTGACCCTGCGCACCGTGGGCGTGCCGATACCGGTCATCTCTCGGGAGCAGCCGTTCCAGGGCTTCCTGGAGATCCCCCTCGGAGCCTGAGCCGACCTCCATCAGGGCCACGCCCGCCGTGGCGTGAGGGACGAAGACGTTGACCAGGCCCGAGTCATGGCCACGGCAGAACTGCCGCAACTCCCCCGTGAGATCGACCATGCGCCGTCTCGATGTATCTACCTCGAACTGCCGAGTCTCCATCAGGTGAACAGTCTGACCTTCTATGCCTCGGCGTCGTTCTTGTCCGCTTCGGGCCGCACCAGCGTGCTGACCCGCTGCCGGGAGACACCGAAGTTGTCAGCGATTTCGTTCACCTGCATACCCTCGCTGCGGAGGGCCTTGGCCAGGGTACGGCGGAACGATCCGCTGGCCGCACCGAGGTCGGCGGCCACGCGGACCATGCTGCTCAGCGGCTTTAGCACGCCTGCGACCGACATGATCTGACGCCAGGTCCGGCCACGGCGTCGCTCCTTCTGAATAAAGGCCAGATCGTGCTCAATAAGGTGCAGTTCGCTCGCTCCTGCGGCGGCAGCCTCCGTCAGGCGATCCAGGGCATCGGTGGCTGGGTCCTCTCGAACATCGCTTTCGATCACTCCATGACCATGCCCTGGGCCGGTGCTTCTAAACATGGATTGCCGCAACCCCCCATTTCGTTGTCAGCCCACAAAATTGCAGGTAAACCTTCGGCCGCCCCGCCAGCGGGGCGGCCACACGGAACCCTGACCAAGTACTGACCGAAGGTGGGTGTGGAATTGGAAGATGACGTGCAGTACGACATTCTCAAGGTCGCCGTCACCCAGGCTGACGGTGAGGCCACCATCACCCTGTCGGGCGAACTCGACCTGTCGAGTGCGCCGCTCCTGTTGGGCCGGATGCACGAGGCCATCGATTCCGGAGTGCGGAAGGTCAGCTGCGACCTGAAGGACCTCACCTATATGGATTCCACCGGTCTGAACGTATTCCTGATGGCGCACAAGCGATTGGGTGCATCCGATGGAGTGCTCGTCATTCTCTCGCCCAGACCAACGGTGCGACGAGTCTTTGAAGTCACTGGAGTCGACACGTACCTGCACCTCGAATGAATCGGCGGTTCAGGAGGACCGCAGCGCCGCCACCTGATCGACGAATCGGTCGGCTGCGCCGGCCAAGTCCAACGAGGCCAGCTGGTGCGATGCGGCGTCGCTGATTCGAGTTTGTTGCTGAATGTCGTGGCCGAGTTCGGCAATGGCCAAAGCGGTGGCATAGGGATTCAACGCATCAATCAGCACCCCGGCGTCGCCGAGTATCTCGGGCAACGCCCCGGCCTGGCTGGCCACCACCGGCAAGCCACGGGAGAGCGCCTCAATGATGGGCACCCCGAATCCCTCGTGCTGCGACGTGATCAGCAACAGGCTGGCCTCGTCCATGGCCGACGCCAGGTCCTCATCGCTGACATGGCCCCGGAACGTCACCGCCTCGCCCAGCCCGAGCTGCGCCCGGAATCGATGCAACGCCTCGGTGTAGGACGGCACCACCGATTGGCCAATGATGTCGAGCGTGGCGTCCGGGTCAAAGTGCGCCCGCGTCACCGTCAGGGCCATCAAGGCCAGCTCAATGGCTTTGTTCGGG
This sequence comes from uncultured Acidimicrobiaceae bacterium, assembly GCA_963730785.1. GTDB lineage: Bacteria > Actinomycetota > Acidimicrobiia > Acidimicrobiales > RAAP-2 > Bog-473. Next base: position 14,202 of record CAVSTF010000002.1, on the reverse strand, counting down.
GCCACGCGGCCGATGCTCAACCATTTGGCCCCTTTTGATGCGGCATGTTTCGGTGCGCGATCTTCGGTGGGGGCCGGCAACATGGCCGCCGGCGGGACGACCGCCGTGTGGGTGAAGCCAGCCTCTTGTAGTTCGTGCTCGTTGTGGTGTGAGACAGCGATGGCCAGCGTCGTTCGTTCGGCCAACTGCTGGAGTTCAGCCCGGGCGCGGACTTGATGACGGGCCAACGGGTTGTCCCAAGGGGCGAAGAAGTCGGCCGGCGTGACGTTGTGGTAGTTCACCACCAGGGTCTCGGTTCGCTGCGCCAGCCAACCGGCCAGCTGCGAGGCCGTGGCGAATTGGTAGATCAACACATCGTCGGGCCGACTGTGGTCGGCGTAGATGTGCGCCAGTTCGGTCAAATGCGCGGTCTCGGGGTCGATCAGTTCAACGTAAATGCGGCTGTCGATCCCTCTCGCCAGCATCGTGTCGCGCAGGCGAAGGGTGTGCCGTCCCACCGCATCGCCCTGGTGCAACATGGGCACGAACTGGTGAATGCCGCTCACGTCGGCGCTCCCACGACCTGCAGCGCGCCCACCAGGCCGATGAAGCGATCGGCCGCCGTATCGAGCGCCAGCGACTGCAACTGTTGGGTGGCTGCTTCGTGAGTCGCTTGCTTTCGCGTGGTGTCACCCAGGAGTGCGGCGATCTCGGCCGCCAAGCGGTAGGGATCCTTGGAGTCGATCAGCAGCCCGCCCTGGCCCAGGACGTCCGGGATCGCCCCTTGATTGAAGGCGACCACCGGCAACCCGATCGCCATGGCTTCAACCACCGGTACGCAGAATCCCTCGTGATCCGAGGTCACCACCAGAATGTCTGACTGGGCGTAGGCCGCAGCCACCACCTCGTCACTGGCGAAGCCGGCGAAGGTGACCGCACCGCGCAACCCCAGGTTGGCCACGAAACGCCGTAGGGCCTGACCGTAGGCCTCCGTGGCCGGCTTGCCGATGATGACCAAGCTCGCCCCGGGATCGTGATGGGCTCGGGTGATGGCCAGCGCCGTGATGGTGTCCTCGAGCGCCTTGTTGGGCGCCAGACGGCCCACGCTCAGCCAGCGGGCGCCCCCGCGTTTGGTCGCCGTGGTTCGCTCGGTCAGGGTGCTGGCCGCCAAGGCGGCCGACGGAGGCACCACGGCGGTGCGGCGAAAACCGGCGGCGATCAGATGCTGCTCGTTGTAGGCCGAATCGGCGATGGCCAGCGTCGTGCGCGGCGCCATCGATTTGAGTTCGTCCTCGGCCGTCTTCTGGCCCAAGCCGACGAACGGATCCCACGGTGTGATGAGTGCCGACGGCGTGATGTTGTGGTAGTTCACCACCAACGTTTCCGTGCGCGTCGTCAACCACTCCGCCATATAGGACGCCGTGGCGAACTGATATACCAACGTGTCGTCGCCCCGGGAATGGCTCGGGTATTCCAGTATGGATGTCGTCTCGGCAGCGGTGTCGTCCTGGACAATGTCGACGAAGATCTCCGAGTCGAACCCACCGGCCCGAGCCGCCTCGCGTAACCGCAACGTGTGGCGCCCGACGGCATCACCGTGGTGCATCAACGGCACAAAGTGATGAAGAGCCCTCACCGGGCCACATTGGCGTGCACAGCGATCCGGCGGGTGTCCCCGTTGGGCTCGTGCACGTACCCGACATCGATGAAGCCGGCCTGGCTCAACAACGATTCCCATGTCGACGCATGGAGCGGTCGGGCGCTCACCAGGTCCGAAGTGGTGTCACTCCAGGTCGAACGGGCCGCTGCGGGATCAGTGGCGATCACCACGACAGGGGCACCGGCCATCAGGGCCCGTTCGGCTTCGGCCAACAACGTGACCAGGACGTGGACCGGCACCCGGTCGACCACCCCGCTCAGTACCAGGCCACCCAACGAGCGGGTCGGGCAACTCGGCAGTACATCGGCCACCTCGGCGATCGTCACCTGGTGCCCTTGTTCGAGTGGCCGCAGGGCCACCATGCCGCGTGGTTCGATGCCGACAGCGTCGAGGCCGGCACTCCGCAATGCCGTCAACAGCGATCCGTCACCGCAGTCGGCGTGCAGGACGGCGCCATTTGGTGCAGCTCCGATCAGGTGTTGACTGACCGGTGCGGTCCATCCACCCAACTCGTCCGCCGGGACCAGCCACGCCGCGCCGTCAATCGGCTGTTCGCGCTGCGCTGCCTGTTCTTCCAAGGTGGCTATTCGGGCGTTGAGAAAGCGGAAGGCTTCGATGACGTGCCCCATGGCGTCCTCGAGGTCGTCCGTCCGCTTGGTGTTGGGCGGACCGGTCACCTCCTTGAGCCGGCGTACGCGGTCGAGCCGGGTCGGGATCGGTGCGGGCGGCGCGGGTTCCTTGAGCAGATCCGCCATGGCCGAGGCACCCGGGTGATCGGGACCGTACTGATCGGCCAGGCGGGTGAAGGCCGCCATGAAATTCCACGGGTTGCTGCCCTGGGGCGCTAACCGGGCAAAGGCGGCATGGAGTGCGGCCACCGCATTAGCTTGGCCGGCTTCAGCCGGAGGCTGCGAGCTGTCGGCCACGCCGGATGATGCTACCGGTGCTCAGAACAGACCGGGGGTGCTTCGACCCCGGTCCACCACGGACTGTAGGAATTCGGCGTAGCGGGCGATGAGCACCGGCCACTCGAAGTGGGTGTCCACATAGGCCCGGCCCTGCGCCCCCAATTCTGATCTCAGGTCGGGATCGGTGATCAGGCGGGTCAGTACGGCTTCGAACTCGGGGTAGGAGGTGAACCACAGCCCGCCGCCCGAACGTTCGCAGTGCTCCCGGGTGGGGCCGCAAGTGCCGTTCACCATGACCGGAATGCGGTCGACCCAGGCTTCGATGACCACCAGGGAGAACGACTCCAAGGCGGATGGCGATATGGACACCAACGAATCGCGCACGATGTCCCACTTGTCGGCTTCGCTCACCGTCCCGGTAACGACAATGTCCGGGTGCGGCTCCAATTCGAAGGAAACGGGACCGACCAGGGCCATGGCCAACGGACCGGGGTGGCGCTCCTTGTAGGTGGCGAAGTACTCGGCCAACATCTTGGAGCCCTTGTGCTCGTCCACCCGCCCCACGCTCACCACGTAGGGACGGTCGCCGAGTCCAAGTACGTCGTGGCCCGGACGGCCGGCGCCCTCGGACGCCCCCACGCCGAGTCCGAGCACGATCTGTGGCGTCTCGGCCACCGGATAGGTGCGCTCGACCAGCGCCCGCTCGGTTGCCGTGTGATAGCAGAAGGCGTCCGCGTTGCCGAAGGTGGCCCGGAAGGCCGGGAGATACAGGGCGGGCTCGTCGTGCGCGGCCGGATGCAACACCGCCGGCACCTTGACCCGTCCGATGGCGGCCACCGTCGGGTGATACATGTACGGATAGAAGGCGACCACATCGGCGTCCGTCGCAACGACGGCCTCAATCAGGGCGTGGGAGAGGGGGCCGTTGAGTTCGACCCACCGCGCCCCTTGCTCCCGGGTGGCCAACTGCGGGGCGAATCGAAGCAGCCCGTCCAATTCGTAGAAGGCCGGCAGGCGGCCGTTGTCGACGGCAAAGCGGTGCACCGGCACGCCGTTGACTTCGCACTCACCCGGCTCGAACTCATCGGCCCAGGTGTGCGGGTTCAGCGCGCAGGTGGTGTAGACCTCGGACTCCCAATCCGTGGCGGCCCGCAGGTGCTCGGCCAACTGGCGCGCCGCCGTCTCGGCCCCACCGATGACCTCGGGTCCGTACCGTGGCGTGACGAAAGCAACCTTCATGCCGGATCACCGGCCACCGACGCGATGGCGGCCACCAGTTGCGGGGTGACGGCATCGAGATTGAGTTCGTGGACCCGTTGGCGGCCCGCGGCTACGAAGTGCTGGCGCAGCGTTTCGTCGGTGCTGACGCGGTGCAAGGCGGCGGCCACGTAGGACGGGTCATGGCGGTTCAGCAGTAGCGCCGCCTCGCCCGCCGTCTCCCCCACCGCACCGGCGGCCCGCGCCACCACCGGGTACGCCAGCCGACATGGCCTCGATCAGGGGCACCCCGAAGCCCTCGTGCTCCGACAGCGACAGGTACACATCGGCGGCGGCGAAGTAGGCGGCCAGCGCGCCGTCGGACACCTCGCCGGCAGATGCGCACCGCACCGGTCAGGCCCAGGTCGTCGATGTAGTCCCGCAGCGCCTTGCTGTACGTGTAGCTCGAGGTGCCACCGACCAGATGCAGGCGGGCCTGGCCGTCGTACAGCCGGCGGTAGGCGAACAAGGCCTTGACCAGCTCGTGCTGCGCCTTGGACGGCACGACCCGGCCGACGAAGAGGATGTCGAGGCCGCCCGCTGACCTTCAGGGCCTGCAATTCGGCGGCCGACCCGGGCATCGGGTTCGGCGCGCCACCCGCTGGTAGTCGACCAGTACCGGCACGACCGTCGTCCGGCGGCAACCGGCCTGGCGCAGGCTGCCTTCGTTGAAGTGGCTGTCGGCCAGACCGAGGACGGCCCGGGGCGCCAGCAGGGCCAGGTCGTCGGCCGCCAACGCCGCCCGCGCTTCGGTGTGCGGTTCCCAGCCGGCGAAGTGCTCGGGACCGGTGAAGTTGTGGAAGTCGAGCACCAAGGTCTCCGGCCGTTCCGACAGGAAGCGTGGCCACGGCCGACGACGTCGAGAACTGGTAGATCAGCACGTCGCCGGGGCGCGGCATGCTCGGGGTACATCCAGTGCTTGTAGCCCTCGTGGGCCAGGTCGTCGTGGATGGCCTCGGCAAAGATCTCGGACCGCCAGCCGGCCCGGCGCAGGATGTCGCGCAGCAAAATGGTGTGGGTGCCCGAGGCGTCCCGCGGGTTCAGCGTCGGGATGAACTGGTGCACGGCGACCGGTGACGACCCCGGTCCGGCAGCGGTCACCGACCCTGGTCGGCGTACCCGGCGACGCACCGTCACGGGTGGCGAGCACCAGGTAGTCGGCGCCGTCGGGCCCCGACTGGTCACGTCGACCGCGGTAGCCCGCGCGCTCGAGCAGATGCCGCCAGGTGTCGGCCCGCAGCGGTCGGCCCGGGAGCCAGGTCGGCCTCGTACGGCGCGTCTGCTCCGATGTCCATCCCGCCGGGCTCACCGAATGGATGGCCAGCAGTCCCCCCGGCGCCAGCGTGGTGGCGATCAGGCTCAGCAGCTGCTCGCGTTCGCCGCTGCCCATGCCGTCGACCACGCCGCTGAGCACCAGGCCACCCAGACCCGAGGCGGCCACGGCGCGCAGGTGCTGGCCGAGCGACTCGTCCCGCAGGTCGACCACGCCCAGCGTGCCCTGTTCGATCAGATGGGTGCGGGCATCGACCCCGTAGGCATTGACCTTGGCCTCGTTGAGCCGCTGCACCAACCAGCCGTCACCGCAGGCCGCGTGCAGCACCCGACCCTTGACCTTGGTGGCGGCGTCAATGGCCGGCTCAATCCACCACGCATCGGGGCCGTGCAGCGGCCGGGAACTCGATGACGCCGGCGTTGGGTACTCGCTGTACCTCAACCTGGCGCTCCAGCTCCTTGAGCCGCCCCTCAATAATGTGCAGCGTGCGGCTGACCGCCGAGGCGAACTGGCTGATCTGATGGGTGATCCATCCGATGTACCAGAGCAGCAGCTTGCGCATGCCGCCCTTGACGGCGGCGCCGACGGCCTTCTGCGAGGCCACCGGCACCACCGGGTCGATGAAGGTGGCGGCATCGACCATGCGCAGGGCGTCGGCCAGGTCACCACCGCGGCCGGCCACCGGTGAGTGGGCCAGGAACAGCTCGTCCAGCTCGCGCTCGAGCTTCGGCGGCAGGTCGCCGGTGGCTCGTCGGACCCGGACGTCTTCTTCGATTTCGGCCATGACCCGGGCCACATAGGCCTGCGGATCGTCGGTGACCGCTGCGTCCTGCTCTGGCGTCATGTCAGTCCTGCAGGTCGAGGTGGCTTGAGTTCTTCGGGCGCCAACACGGCGATCGAATGCGCCTCGGGCGGCAACAGGGTGGCGTTCACGTGCAAGTAGAGTGGCCGGTCGTCTTGCCCGGATTCATCACTTCGAACGTGCCCGCCGGCTCGCGCCAGTCGTAGAGCACCCCACCACGGCTCTGGGCGCCGATCATGTAGGTGAACTTCCCGTCCAGCAGCGGCACGTCGGTGATGTCGAAGTTGACCAACCCCGGACCGACCGGCAGGTCGAAGTGCTTCCCCATGATGTCGGTGTCGGTGCGGAAAATGGTCGAGTCGTTCTCGTCGTGCAGCTCCATGGAGAAGACGACATCATCGGTGGCGATGGAGGCGTGATAGCCCACGCCGATGGTCAGCGTGTCGCCGGTGGAGAGATACGGCACTTCATTCGGCCCGCGGGTAGGTGTGCACCGAGTAGGTGAGGCGAACCGGGTGTTCGACGTTGGGCGATTCGAGTGACGACGGCGATGGGCGCCGACGGCACCTCGCCCTCTTCGGGAATGGCCAGCGTCCCGTCTTCCTCCAGCAGGCCCTCGCGGAAGATCCGCACCGCTTCACCCGGCAGGCAGTCGGTGATGAGATTGCCGTGGCTCGAGCACGACGGCCCGGTCGCAGATGAAGCGCACCTGGTCGGGTGAGTGGGTCACCAACATGATGGTCCGCCCTTCCTTCTGGAAGAGCTTCACCCGGTCGATGCACTTGCGCTGGAAGCGCTCGTCGCCCACGGCCAGCACCTCGTCGACCACCAGGATGTCGGGGTCGACGTTGACGGCCACCGCGAACCCGAGCCGCACGTACATGCCCGACGAGTAGAACTTCACCGGCCCGTCGATGAACTCCTCCAGTTCGGAGAAGTCGACGATGGCATCGAAGACCTTGTCCACTTCCTTCTTGGACATGCCGAGCATCGAGCCGTTGAGGTAGACGTTCTCCCGCCCGGTCAGGTCCTGCTGGAAGCCGGCACCCAGCTCGAGCAGTCCGGCCAACTTGCCCCGCACCACCACTTCACCCGAGGTCGGCTGCAGCACGCCGCAGACGCACTTGAGCAGCGTCGACTTGCCCGAGCCGTTGCGGCCCAGGATGCCGATGGTCTCGCCTTCGTTGACCTTGAACGAGACGTGGTTGAGGGCCCAGAAGTCCTCGTGGGACGACCGGCTGCGGTGGATGACCCGCTCCTTGACCGAGTTGTACTTGCCGGTGGCCAGGCGGAATCGCTTGGACACGTCCTTGATGTCGACCGCCACCTCACCCATGGCCTAGAGCTCCTCGGCGAAGTTGCCCTCCAGCCGCCCGAAGACGACCAGGGCAACCAGGAAGATGACGACGCCGGCGGCCAGGACACCCACGTCGAGCGCGGCGTACCAGAAGAATCCGTGGAGCGGCAGGACGAGCGACCGGCATCGTGACCCTTGGCGGTCGATGGTCGAGTGCACCGTGACACTGGGCGTAGAGCGCCCGCTGGAAGCTGAAGCACCAGGGGCGTCATGGGGTTCAGGAAGTAGACCCAGGTCAGCCCGTGCTGGCCAGCCAGTCTTGCGCCAACTGGTTCTGGAAGGAGTAGACGATCGGGCAGGCCCAGAACCAGGCGGTGAGCACCACCTCGATCAGGTGCTGGGTGTCGCGCAGATACACGTTGATGGAACACAAGCAAGATGGCCAGGCCGGCGGCCAACACGACGGCGGCCAACAGGGCCAACGGAACGAGCGGCAGGTAGTTCCAGGCCGGCGGCGGCGTGGAAGGCGACCAGGAAGATCACCATGACGATGGACTGGAAGAAGAAGAAGACGCAGGCCGAGCCGACGGCGGCCAGGGCCAGGATCTCGCGGGGGAACGACACCTTCTTGATGATGCCGGCGTTGTTGACGATGACGCCGGTCCCGGTCTGCACGCCCAGCTGGAACAGGTTCCACAGCAAGAGCCCCGAGTACAGGAAGATGACGAAGTGGGGAATGCCGTTCTTGGCGATGTACTGGAACACGATGAAGTAGATGGCCAGCGTCATGGCCGGCGAGATCATCGACCAGACCAGGCCCAGCACCGAGTTCTTGTACTTGACCTTGATTTCGGTGCGCACCAGGTAGACCAGCAGCTCGCGGCACAGCCAGATCTCGCGGAGTCGCTGGCCGATGCCGATGGTCGGCGAGACCACCCGGGTGACCTTGTGTGCCTCCGGCCTCGCGCGCCGCTGACGCCGGCCGCCTGCGCCGCCATCGGCGAGGCATCGGCTACCGGGCGCGCAATGTCCCGTAGCCCGTCGTCCATCCGCGCCGTCTTCTGGAGGATCGGTGCCCGCCGGTTTCGCCGGGACCCCCAATGCCACGCTTATGCGCTCCCGCCGCGGCGGTGGAGCGGTCGATGACCTGGTCGATGAAGCCGTACTCACACGCCTCCTCGGCGGTGAACCAGCGGTCGCGGTCGGAGTCGGCCTCGATGCGCTCCAGCGGCTGGCCGGTGTGGAAGGCGATGCGCTCGGCCATCATGTGCTTGAGGTAGATGATCTGCTCGGCCTGGATGGCGATGTCGGACGCCTGACCCTGCATGCCGCCCGAGGGCTGGTGCATCAGGATGCGCGAGTGCGGCAGGGCGAACCGCTTGCCCGGCGCGCCGGCGCAGAGCAGGAACTGGCCCATGCTGGCGGCCAGGCCGACGCAGATGGTCGACACATCGGGCCGGACGAACTGCATGGTGTCGTAAATGGCCAGACCGTCGGTCACCGACCCGCCGGGTGAGTTGATGTAGAGCGAGATGTCCGTCTCCGGGTCCTCGGCTTCGAGCAGCACCAGCTGCGCGCAGACGAGGTTGGCCGTGACCTGGTCGATGGCGCTGCCGATGAAGACGATGCGCTCCTTGAGCAGGCGCTGGAAGATGTCGCCGGAGCCGTTCAGCTCCGCCGCTGGCGGCCACAATTGAAGGAGAGTTGAGATGCAAGAGGCATGGCACGAGGCTACTTGCCGACGCAGGCGCCTGTGGTCGGTTGGCCGTACACTCCCTGTTCACCCGCAGTGCGGGCCGCTGCGGGCGTGGCGGAATAGGCAGACGCGCCGGGTTTAGGTCCCGGTCCCCACTGGGGGTGGAGGTTCGAGTCCTCTCGCCCGCACCATCGGCGCCAGGCGCCCAGTCCTCCGGAGGACACATACCGGCAGGTCCGGGCCGAATTGCCCCCCAGCCGTGTAGCTTCAGCCTCCGTGCCCCACCTGGTCGCCGCCCCGGACAAGTTCCGGGGCACGGCCGAGGCGGCCGAGGTGGCCGCGGCGGTGGCCCAGGCCGCCGGCGAGGCCGGATGGACCGCCGACACGGCCCCATGTCCGACGGCGGCGAGGGCCTGCTCGATGCCGTCGGCGGCGACCCCGGCACACCGAGCGTGGCCGGACCCCTGGGCCAGCCCACCAGGGCCGAATGGCGCCTGTTGCGCCGCCCCCGATGCGACCCGCTCCGAGGCCGTGATCGAGATGTCCCAGGCGGCCGGGCGGGCCCTCCTGCCCCACCCCGCGGGCGACGACCCCCTCCGGGCCGACACCGCCGGGGTGGGGCAGCTCCTCCTGGCCGCCCGAGACGCCGGGGCCACCCGCATCATCATCGGCTGCGGCGGCTCGGCCACCACCGACGGCGGCTGGGGCGCCGTCAAGGCCGTGGGCGGTCCCGCCAGGCGCTGGCCGGCATCGAGCTGGTGGTGGCCTGCGACGTGACCACCCCTTTCCGCCGAGGCCGCCGACCTCTTCGGGCCGCAGAAGGGCGCCACGCCCGCACAGGTGATCGAGCTCACCGACCGCCTCGGTCACCTGGCCGACCGCTACCGGACCGAGTTCGGGGTCGACGTGGACGCCATCCCCGGCGCCGGTGCCGCCGGCGGTCTGGCCGGTGGCCTGGCCGCGCTGGGGGCCCGCATCGCCCCCGGCTTCGACCTGGTGGCCGACCTGATCGGGCTGCCCGAGCGCATCGCCGCGCGCCGACCTGGTGGTCACCGGCGAGGGCCACCTCGATCCGCCCTCCTTCCACGGCAAGGTGCCCGGCGGCGTGCTGGGCCTGGCGCAGGGGCGCTGCCCGGTGCTGTGCATCGTCGGCGGCGCCGACGCCGACAGCTCCTGGCCGATCCGCCCGACGGCATCGACATCGTCAGCCTGAGCCAGCGCTTCGGGGCCGACCGGGCCCGGGCGCGAGACCGTGGCCCTGATGGCCAGGTCACGGCCGAGAAACTGGCCGCCTGGTCACCCTGACGTTTTGCCTCCACCGAGACGCATCGGCCATGCTGCTCGCGCCGCGTCGCAGCCTGTGCGACGCCCGCGCCGGGACCGGAATCGACCGACCGGCGCCCTGTTCAAGGAAGAAGAGGACACATGGGACTGCTCGACGGCAAGGTAGCCATCGTCACCGGCGCGGGACGAGGCATCGGACGCGAAGAGGCCCTCTCGCTGGCCGGCGAGGGGGCCAAGGTCGTGGTCAACGACGTCGGCGCGGACAGCCCGGCCGACGAAGTGGTCGACCTCATCGCCGACGCCGGCGGCGAGGCCGCCGTCAACAGCGACGACATCAGCACCTGGGACGGCGGCAAGAACGTGGTCGAGCAGGCCATCGACACCTTCGGCGGCCTCGACATCCTGGTCAACAACGCCGGGATCCTGCGCGACAAGATGTGCTTCAACATGGAGGAGTCCGACTGGGACGACGTCATCCGGGTCCACCTCAAGGGCCACTTCGCCCCCACCCACCACGCCGCCGTCTACTGGCGCAACAAGGCCAAGGCGGGCGAAGAGGTCACCGGGCGCATCATCAACACCTCGTCCGAGGCCGGCCTCTACGGCAACGCCGGCCAGGCCAACTACGGCGCGGCCAAGGCCGGCATCGCCGCCCTGACCTGGGTCCTGGCCCGCGAGCTCGGCCGCTACGGCGTCACCGCCAACGCCATCGCCCCCCGGGCCCGCACCCGCATGACCGAGAACCTCTTCGGCGGCCTGGCCAAGCCCGAGGAAGGCAACTTCGACGCCTGGGACCCCAAGAACATCGCCAACCTGGTGACGTTCCTGGCCGCGCCCGAGTCGGCCGACATCAACGGCCAGATCTTCGTGGTCTTCGGCGGCAACATCTACGCCATGAGCGCCTTCAAGCCGGTGGGCCAGGTCACCCGCGACGCCGCCTGGACCCCGCAGGAACTGATCGACGCCAAGGGCGAGCTCTTCAAGGGCATCGACTCGGGCGTGCCGAAGTTCAGCTTCTTCTAAGACCGCACCCGGTCGGGTCCCATTCGCGAACGAGTGAGGCCGGGGACTACTTTCTCCCGGATGCCCCCGGCCGATCTCACCCCCCCAGCCCCGCTGCGCCGACTGCGCGCGCTCGCCACTGGGCACCTTCGCCGAATGCCCACACTGCGCCGGCGACATGCGCCCCGAGCACGCCCACTACCGCTGCGCCAGCTGCGGCTGGCGCGACTCCTGCTGCGACTGATCAACCGGCGCACGCCTCGCCCGATGGGGCACCATGCGCGCATGGCACATGACCAGGAAGTTCCGTTTCGCCGCCCAGCTCGAGCAAGGCCCCCGACGGCACGGCCCGCTCGTGGGCCGAGCAGGCCCGTCGTGCCGAGGACCTCGGGCTACTCCGCCCTGCTCATGCCCGACCACTTCGGCGACCAGCTGGCCCCGGTGCCGGCCCTGGCCGCCGTGGCCGCCGCCACCACCACGCTGCGCCTGGGCTCGCTCGTCTTCGGCAACGACTACCGGCACCCCTTCGTGCTGGCCAAGGAAGCGGCCACGCTCGATGTCCTGAGCGAGGGCCGCTTCGAGCTCAGCCTCGGCGCCGGATGGATGAAGACCGACTACGAAGAGGCGGGCCTCACGTACGACACGCCACGGGTCCGGGTCGAGCGCTTCGAAGAGGCGGTGCAGGTCATCCAGGGGCTGCTCCGCACCGACGGCCCGTTCTCCTTCGACGGCCGCTACTACCAGGTGCACGAGCACGCGCTGCTCCCCCGGCCGGTGCAACAGCCGGGGCCGCCGCTCATCATCGGTGGCGGCGGCAAGCGGGTCCTCTCCTTCGCCGCCCAGCACGCCGACATCGTCAGCATCAACGCCAACCTGCGCGACGGCACGGGTGGTCCGGAGACGGCGCCCAACATGTCGCCCGAGCGCACCCGGGAAAAGGTGGCCTGGGTCAAGGAGGCGGCCGGGAACGCGTTCGACGAGCTCGAGCTCAACGCGCTGATCGGGTTCGTCATGATCACCGACGACGCCGCCGGCATCGCCGAGGCCATGGCCCCCCACTTCGGCATCAGCGAGCGACGACGCCCGCCACGTCCCGGGCCCTGCTGGGCACGCTCGACGAGATGGTCGAAGAGCTCCAGTGGCGCCGGGCCGAGTACGGCATCACCTACTGGTCGATCGAGTCCGACGCCTGGGAAGCGCCTCGGACCCGATCGTGAGCCAAGTTGTCCGGCACATGACCATCACCACCACCGCCGGCTGGGAGGCGCTCGGCGCCCAACGCAGCTTGTGCGGCCACGGCATCTTCACCATCGATGCGCCGTCGATCGGGCCCGAACGACACGAGCCCCTGCTGATCCTGCACGGCTTTCCCACCTCGTCGTTCGACTATGCCGCCGTGCTGGACGGCCTGCGCCAGGGCGCCGGGTCGTCCTGTTCGACGGCCTCGGGTACGGGCTGTCGGCCAAGCCCGACCTGCCACTACACCCTGGCCCTGCAGGCCGACATGGCCGCCGCCTTCGTGGCCGAGCTCGGCCTCGACCGCCTGGCGCTCCTCACCCACGACGTGGGCGACACGGTCGGCGGCGAGCTGCTGGCCCGCCGGGCCGAGGGCACGTGGCCGGTCGAGGTGACCCAGCGCGTCATCACCAACGGCAGCATCTACATCGAGCAGGCCCATCTGACCAACGGACAGCAGTTCCTCCTCAGCCTGCCCGACGAGAAGCTCGGCCCCGACGCCCCGATCACCGCCGCGACCTTGACCCGCAGCCTGCGCGAGACGTTCAGCCCGCACACGCCATCCCCTCGGCCGACGTGCCGGTGGACCCCATGCCGGCCACGGTCGAGCAGATCATGCGCGACGACGGCCATCTGCTCCTGCCCCGCCTGATCCGCTACATCGAGGAGCGCGGGCCAACGAACGCCGCTTCACCGGCGCCATCGAGTCCGATCCTTCGCCGCTGCACATCGTGTGGGGCCTGGACGATCCGATCGCCGTCCCCTCCATGGTCGACACGCTTGTGGCGGCCCGGCCCGATGCCACGGTCGTGCGGCTCGACGGGGTCGGCCACTACCCCATGGTCGAGGCGCCGACCACGCTTCCTGCGGCGCCGTGCTGCCCGACTACGTCGAACGTCGTGACTCAGCCACCCGACATGATGCGGCGCACGTCCTGCTCGATCTCTTCGGTCAGCGCCAGCAGCAGCGACAGCCGTGCGGCCACACCATCGGCCGACGACAACAACCGCTGGGCGTCATAGGCGCTGATCGGTGCCTCGGCGCAGAGTTGCCAGACGGCGCGCTCCGGATCATCATCCAGCGTGAACTCAGGCGGCATCGCCGATGCATCCCGCTCTCGGACAGCAGGCCCCGGGTTCGGCGCAAGCTCTGCTCCGCCTGGTGCAACAACGCGGAGCGATCTACCGCTTCGACCGCGACCGGGCAAGGCCGCACGGTCGCCATCGGATAGGGCGCATCCGGGAGCCACTACTCGATGCCGATCGGCGCCTCGCCCTCGGCCAACATCAACCAGCGCCCGTCCTCCAGCTCCTGCGCCTGCATGATGCGCACCACCGTCCCGGTGGTGGCCCGCTGGTCGCCACCACCGGTTTCAATTCCCCGCTCAATAAGCACGATCCCGAACCGGCCGTCGCCAGCCAGGCAGTCCTTGGTGAGGGCTCGATACCGCTCCTCGAAAATGTGCAGCGGAATCACCGTGCCCGGAAAGAGCACGGTCGACAGCGGGAACATCGGGAGGACGTCGTGTCTCAACCGCTGTCATGTCTGCACACTTTCACGATCCCGTACGCGAGAGGGACCGGCCCATAGGCCGGTCCTCAACTCGCACTTGTTCAAATGTGCACAACCCTCGGCTCCAGCCTTCGACGTCGTTGATGCGGGGGCCGCCTTGTCGGCCGGCCGGCACGCGCACCGGCTCGAACACGGCCACTGGACGTACGCCGGGCCTCTTGCCTCAGAGTTGCTCTGATGCGCCACCGAAACCGACATCGGTGACGCGGGCTCAGTTCGGTGGATCGCCTTCCTCG
>CAVSTF010000001.1:0-551643 GCA_963730785.1 uncultured Acidimicrobiaceae bacterium | reverse complement strand
GGCACCGAATCATCGAACTCGAGTTCCGATGGTGCCTTGTGCGCCCTCTGCGCGGCGGAGCGCAGCAGTAATCGAAACGTGTCGCGATACCCGCCGACAGTGTGGGGGCTGGCCTGGAGTTGTTTGACCAGCCGTTCGGTGAAAAAGGCCTCGAGGGAAGGGGCGATCGCCGTCATGACAGACCCTTTTCGTCTTGCTCGAGCCGTTCGGCGGCCAGGGCCATCAACTCGGGAGCTGCACTCAAGTACCAATAGGTCGACGCCGGCTCGACGTGCCCGAGGTAGGTGGACAGGCGAGGCAACAAGGCACCCACGTCTTGGCCGTCTCGATACCAACCGAGCAGGGTCCGCACCGTGAAGCTGTGCCGTAGGTCGTGCAGGCGCGGTCGCTGGGCGGCCACCCGATATGGCACTCCGGTTTGCTGAAGCAGTTGGAGCCACTCATCTCGTAGGGCCAGGTAGGGCACCGGACCACCCCGCTTGGCCACGAAGAATCGGTCGGTCCGTGGAGTCGGCCAGCATCGTTGGCGGTGCTCGTCATAGGTGGTCAGCGCTTCGGCGTGCTTGGGCTGAGTCGCACATGTCGGCTCTTCCCGAACTTGGTCCGCCACACCGTCAGCCGCTGTTCGCCGAACGACACGTCGCCACGTTGAAGTCCGAGCACTTCTCCCACCCGCAGTCGGTCGACCACAAAAGTCCGAGGATGCTCTGGCAGGTGGCGGCCCAGAGTTCAGGACAGAGCAATCCCGCTCGTGCATCAGGGCGGCAATCTCATCGTCGCCGTAGAGGTAAGGGACGAGCCGGTGCTTGCGCACCGGCAACAATCCGCTCGGCGGCACTTCGGTAGCCGGGTCAAAGGCCGCCACGTAGCGGGCAAAGATCCGCACGTTGGCCAAGCGCATGGCGGCAGGTCCCTCGGTGCCGGACCACGTGAGGGCCAATGCGGTGGTGATGGTGGTGGCCCCTTGGCCGTCGAGGAAGGCAGCGAATCTCGGCACGTCTCGTCCGGGTTGTTGCAGGGTGAATCCAACGGCACGACGCACAGCCAGGTACTCCTCGGCCATTTCGGCGAAGTTGGTCATGACTGTGCTGCCGGCCAAGGCTGGGCCACAGTCATCAAAGCGTCCATGTCGACTTTGGCGTAGAGGGCGGTGGTCTGGAGATGGTGGTGGCGCAAGAGCTGGCCAATCTCAGGTAGCGAGGCACCCCGGCGCAACAATTCGCTGGCTGCGGCATGTCGGAACCGGTGCGTCCCGGTGTCGGGAATCCCAACCCGTTCGCAGGCTCGACGCACCACGGCGCGCACTGCAGTGGTGGACAGCGGACCGGGAGGTGATTGCACAGTGCAGAACACCTGCCGGCAGCTGAGGCGCCCCGGTGCTTCAGGTAGTTCGCCACCGCCTTTCCGACGTCGGCTGGAAGCGGCAGGACGTCAAACGAGTTACCCTTCCCGCCACGATCACTTCGCCATGGCGCCAGTCAATGGCGTCACAGCACAGAGCCGCCACTTCTCGGCCCCGCAAGCCGAGACGGGTGAGAACGGCGATGATGGCGAAGTCGCGCTTTCCAACCAGTGTCGATTGATCGCAACTGGTCAGGAGCTGCGTCCCGACCGAGGGGTCGAGGGACCGGGGCAACGAGCCTGCCCGTGAGTTGGCCATCCATGGCGTTGCCTGGGCCAACGGGGTGGCCACGATTCCTTTCAAATAGAGGTAGCGCAGCAGCGAGCGCAGCCGCACCACCAACTCATTGACGGTCCGCGGGCTGAGGCCCCGAGCTGCCTCGTCGAGCACGAAGCCGGACACGTCGGCCGCCGAGAGTTCGCCCAGGCGAGAGGAATCACCACCGCTTCGGATGACGAAGACTTTCGCCGTCTCCAGGTAGTTGGCCACCGTGAGGCTGGCCAGGCCTCGCTCGGCTTCCAGGTAGGTGCGATAGTCGGCCAGGAACCGATCGAGCCCTTCGATGGGCCGGTCGTTGGCCGTGCTGAGGGGATGTTGCATGGTCACTTCTCCTTCCGTTGGGAAGGACGAAGTCTCGATTCGCCGGCGCTGACTATGCCGGGCCGATCACTTCAGGAGCGTCACGCTGCCAGCATCAATCGGAAACCAGCGCCGCTAACCCGGCATATTCCTGGAGCCGGAATTTTGTGACTCTATGTATCGACCTTTTGTCAAGAGGGCGAGTATGTCCACAAACGTTCTCGCGGCGGACGTCAGCTGACGAGCACCTTGACCGACGAATGATCGGGGTCGAAACTCGTAGTCCGGGGAGGGTCGCCTCGGCCCGAGCGT
Organism: uncultured Acidimicrobiaceae bacterium; assembly: GCA_963730785.1. GTDB lineage: Bacteria > Actinomycetota > Acidimicrobiia > Acidimicrobiales > RAAP-2 > Bog-473. The sequence goes on along the minus strand of CAVSTF010000001.1, from coordinate 549,350 downwards.
GCTGTCGGCATCTCGTGAGGGGCCTTCCCCGCTTTCTTTGTCCGTCGGCGTCGGCGCACCTCTTCGGGCACTTGGTAGCGCTCGGCACGATCGCCTTGCCCTCCGCGAGGGTGATCTCCGTGCCGTCGATGTCGCGCAGACGTAGGGCGTGCCCCGTCGCAGAGTGGTCCAGGCTCGGCCGGCCAGATGCGGCGCCACGATGCAGACGGCCTTGTTGTGATGAGCGCCCCGCTCGACCATCTGGACGTAGTAGATCCGGGCCAGTTCGCGGATCGATCTTGCGAGCCACGTTGGCCGACATCACCAGCTGATCGCGCAACCAGCTCGCCCCGGCCTTGGACATGGGCTGGCCCTTGGCGTCGGAGTTGCCGGTCTCTGACGCCTTGGGGGCCAGGCCGCTGTAGCGGCGGAACGAGCCGGCTGAAGGGAAGCGGCCGGGCCGTCCCATGGCGGCCACGATGGCGGGTCCTCCGAGCGGTCCCACGCCGGGCAATGAGCGGGCCACCTCGTCGGGATCGACCTGGCGATAGGCCTCCTCACGCACGCGGCGTGCCGGGCCATCTCAGCCTCGATGACGTGCAGCAGTGCGATCTCGGTGGCCAACTCGTCCGCCAGGTCTCGCGAAGGGGACGGCCGGGTCGTCCCCATAGAGCTCGAGCGCCGCCTGGGCCAAGCCGACCCAGGCCGGTGGCCTTCGTCTCGGCATAGTCGGCGCCGCCGCCCGTCTTGGCGGCGATGAGCCTGGCCAGGCGGGACGGCGGATCGTCGGCCAGGACTCTCGGGTCCGCGTAGCGCTCGAGGACCACCAGGTCGGCCAGCGGAGTTCGCTGGTGACGGCCTCGTTCGATGGACGGGCATCATCTGGCGGGCCAACTCGCGGATGCGCGTCTTGTGGCGGCTGGCCTGGTCACGGAGGCGGTCGTCGACCCGGACCCGCCGGCGCAGCGATGCCCCCGGTCCTTCGGCGAGCTCGAGAGGGATCAGGGCCTTGCGGTCGATGATGGGCATCTTGGCCAAGGTCAGGGCGTCGATGGAGTTGGTCTTGGCATGGCGGACCAAGAACTTGCGCAGGTCCGAGGCCTTGGCCGAGGACACCCGATAGACGAGGTGACCCCGGCGGATGAAGAAGACGGCGACCGGCAGCCAGGCCGCCCCGGTGGGTTCCATGACCACCGAGAGTCTCGTGCCGGGCGCCGCACCGACGCAGGGCGGCTTCTTCGAGCGCGACAAGTGATTCGAGGGTCGGTCTGGCCTGGCGTTTGCAGATGACTCCGCCGGCGCCGTCGACCACACACGCGGTGTGGGCCGAGGTGACGCCGAGGTCGATGCCAATAGTGCGGGATTCCATGTGGCTCCTCCTTGGGCTCGTAGTTGTTCGATCCCGACCGCCGAGTTCCCACCTCGTCCACGGTCCCAAGGAGTTGCAGGAGTCCGTCACGGCTCCCACACATGTTCTTCAACCGGGGCCTGGCTCTCACCGCACCCACGTCTCTATCCGGGTCCTCCGTGGCCGAACGGGAGAGGCAAACACACTTCCGGGGCGACGCCTCTCGGGCGTCCCCAGTGCCTCTAATGCCGCCCCCTCCCGGACCAGCCGGGGTCCCCATGCAACCCCTTTACCGGGTGCCGATCAAGCACCGTGGTACTTACATGTGTCTAGATCTGTGGACATTGTTCGGGAGATCTCAAGCGTCGACGATGATCTGATCTATCGCTCGGAATGCAAGAACTAATTCGACCTGCCAACCGGGGCGGTTGATTTCGCTAGGTCAGGTATTGCCAAAGTGTGGGTCTTCGGAACTTCACGGTCCACCACGATGTCGCCGCCGAGATCGGAGTTTCCGACCGACGCGACAGGCAACGGCGATTTTAGAATCAGCTCTCGATAAAGTCGATCGCAAGCGCCGGGTCCAGTTCATGAAGAAGAAGCATGACGCTGACTCCCGCTATGTCCTGCAACAATCTCTGGGTTCTGATCCTTCGACACTTTGGCGACTTCGGCGGCAAACGTGCCCGGCCCGTTTTCGTCACCAAGTTCCAACCCCTCCTCGGTAGCGACCTGATTTGCCCATTCAAGAACGGACAAAAGCGCCCTTCCAGGAACGGTCTTCAGGACCTCGTCACTGAGATCACTCAATCCTTCGAGCTCCGTGGGAATCACCTCTCCAGCCGCAGCGTGTGCCGCTTGGGCAATGCGAATTCCGCTCAGGAATCCTTCTTCGGCCTTTTTCATCACGTCTTCTTCAATTGGGCGATTTCCCCGTTGAGATCGGAGAAACATTAGAGCGGACATTGTCATCAGAGCGTTGAGCACATTCCCACTGGCCGCACTTAGGGGGGACTCGAACACTGGCCACTCGATGGAAGAACTCCATTCCATTGATTCCCGAGAGCAAGGAATCACAGACGTATGAAGGACGTTCAGAGCGAGGCTCGGCAGCAGGTGCTCGCCAATAGCTGGTGCCGCCACGAATTTCAGACAAGATTGGAAGGCTTTGTCGAAACGAGATGAGCTTCTCTATGTGCAGTGCCACTACAAGGGGGTTGATCCCGGTGAAGACAGCGATGTAATCATTGGGCGGCCATACGGCTTCAAACCGATGCTGACTCGGACGACTAAATACCGCTACCGAGGTTGCCACATTGACACTTTGCCTAAGCTTGCCCTCCAGGGAACGGCGCAGCTTCTCCGCTTCTCGTTCTCCAGAAGTGCGTACCAAATCCCCGGCGATCGACAGTGGTGAAGTTCGACCCGTGATCCGATTTCGTACAATTTGCGGTTTTTTTCGGGCAGCACTTTGAATGCTTCGAGAATGTCGTGAGTATCCTCCAACAACACGATCAGGTTCTGAATTGACAGATCCACATCTATATCTACAAGTTTCCATTGAGGGTTCTGCCGCATCTTCTCAAGCTGCGGCAGGATAGAGGTGCCGATATAAGCCCCCATCGAATGATCGGCTGCATCATTAGATTCAAGACGTGTTACCAAGTTCCCAACAATGGAACTAACCAATTCCGAGGTGATGTTTGACTTCGGTATGTCGGGCATTACTCGAGGATCGCTTAACGTGCGTAGTAATTCTCCAATACTTACGGCCGATGTCGGGGGAGCCAGCGAAGTCGCCTCGGTCTCAATTTGAAGCAAGTTCGGTTCTAACCACAGATACTTCGTTCGGAACTGGACTTCGGGTGAGCGTGCCAAGTACCCAGTAATCCAAATATGTCTCCAAGGATGACACCAAGCGACTGAGACAAACCGCCTCGGCAATTACGCGATCCGTGGCACTGCCACTCGACCTCCAATCGAACATGTCCGCCAAGACCAGGCGAATTCGATTCCATACAACCGTGCCAATGGTCGGCAAATTCGAACGCGGAATCTTCTTGTCGGCTATTACGTGGTCTCCGAAGCCTGCCATATTGCCGGCTGCATCAACTGCAACCACTTCCGCTATTTCGGCGCTCGGTTGAAGAGCGAGAAGATCTCTACAACAGTCAACCACGGCGTCATGAACATCCTTCGCATCACGTGATTGCAGCGTATTCGAGTCTCCGTGGGCAATCGGCGAGTCAATGAAAAGCCATTTCGCAGACACGGTGGATTCGACCCCATGCGAATCGCTTCGTGAGAGTTCGAAGATCCAAGGTTGGGTGACAGCGTATTCTGCCAGTAACTCCCCTTCACCACCGAGAGCATCGGCTATACAAGCTGCAGTGTCGGGTGAATGCACGGACGCCGCTTCCAAGAGTGACACCTTTTCGGAAAGCAAAACATTTCCAAATTCAGCGGCATAGTTAGCGGCCGCAGTCCGCACCACGGATTCAGAAGCGTCCCAATGTGCAGTAGCCAGCAACATTGCTTCAACCTGCTGGACTGTGCAGCCTGTCGGAACTGCGGCGAGTGCGACCTCAATGGCATTCTCCATACCCAATCGAAAGTCAACAATCTGTGTCGCCCTCAGTTGCTCTATTAACGGCGCCAGCGGCCTAAATAAATCTCCTTCGAGATCGGACTTGCTGATTGCAAGATTCACCAGAAGGCTTCGAATCGGCAAGGCAACATGGGCGGTTTCCATAATCTGGTTCCATTGCTCTGCCGTGTGACGAAATCCAGCGACTCTCAAACCCTGGAGCGTCGATATCACTAGGCCAATACTGGGCTCCCGCTCCAATCGTTCTTGAAGCTCTCTATGAACCTGTTCAATTGACGTCAGCGATTCGTCAGGACGACCTTGGAGGCCAATGCTGCGCAATTTTTCTTCACCGGTCTCATTCACCGGTTCGAGTAGCGCCGCAATGACCGTCGATAATTCAAGACCATCTAGTACATGGAGCAACCGAAGAGCGGTCACGATCTGAGTGGGTGAACCGATGGCGTGGGTTGCCTTGACAATGGCGCTCGAACGCAATGGGTGGAGGCCGCCAATCAAGCCATTTCCCGTCCGACGCACTAAGTGCTCGTCATACAGCCTCATCAGGGCAAGATTGAGCACATCATCAGTCAACTCAAGGTATGTGCGAATGTTCTCGATTCTGATCTGACATCCGTAGGTATCTGCCATTGCGGCTATTCGGAGGATGTTCAGTTCCAGATGCCGCGCCACGTCAGTCAGCCTGGAATTGATCTGGTCTGTAATCGTCACCTCGAGCCGGTTTCCAGCGGTGAGAACGTGAACGAATTCCATAAGCAAGCCCCTGGATATTTCGAAGGGTTCTCTCCAACCTGCCCATGTCGTTTCATCCCGCTGCTTGAGCTGGTGATACATGGCCTCGGCGAACGGTTCGTCAAGTTCGGGGCGGACGATTCCTACCTGTTGGTGGGCAACTAGTGCCAGATCTTCTTCTCGGATTGATCCAAGCAATACGATGCCCGGTCGAGTAAGTGCCACTGATACGAGGTCTTCCCATAGGCCCGGTGTTCTTCCAACGTCGTCAACAATTATCCCAATGCGAGACTCGCTGCTACCAGCGTGAAATGCTCGAATTAACCGTTCTATTGGCTCTATCGCATCTGCGGTCAGTCGCTTGGTTCGAAACCATGCGATTTCGTGCGCAGTCTGATTCGCTGCCAGCCAAAGCAACGCCGACTTGCCGGTTCCGGATGGACCAGCGATAAGCACGGCCTTTTGACTGTCGAACTTACTAATCGTTTCGGCTGTCTCAACAGGTCTCGGAGCTAGGTAACCCGAAGCGATATGACCTGGCTGCACTGAGACGCCCAAATAGAACCCTTTGTCCTCTATCGGTGTGGTCAAATCTAGGGGTTCGATCATGCCCTGAATGAGTGCTTGCTCTAAAGCGTCGACATTGACAGCTTCAAGGGATGTGACTCTCAGTCTCTGAAGGTCTGTGGTGCTATAGCTGAGCGCAACATCAGTGTGGTTGGCGTCAGCAGAGTCGGCGAGAGCTTGCCTTATCTTGAGGTATACCAGTTGCGCCGAAGCAGGCAGTAACTCAAATCTCTCAGTCAGCATTCGTACCGCCAACTTTTCTGGATCTGAGATTTGGATCACTGAGACTCGCGTCAACAACTTTGGATCGGGGGCATCAGACCGCAATGCAAGCGATGTAACCAGTTGTTCATTAGACGTTTCGTCTTGGGCGATGGATCGCTCAAATCCAGTTTCATAGATTTCAGTAGGCAAACTCTCAGAAACGATTGCTACACGACAAGTTGGGTCCTGAGACAACCTCGTGCGGTGTCGATTGAGAATCGAGATGACTTGGTCGGTGATGTATGAGAGCGAATGAGGAGCAAGATCAGACCGTCGTGACTTAACTTGAACGAGGGTCAATCCTTCACCTGTACAAAAATTATGTCTTCCAGACCCTCGCAATAGATCTCCTGCAGAGGAAGCTCACCGCCAATGGCAAGAATTGCGAAATAGGCGGCCACCGCGGTCTTGGAAGCGAAATCCTCGACCAGCGGTTGAGCCACCACGCGCCGACCGGCGAGCTTCCGAATCAGACGACGAAATGTCGACCATTTATTGCGGACTTCGATACGTTTGAGGATCGGTGATTGACACTATTCGCTCCTCTTCGCCAAATCGTCGGCGGCATCCTCGAAGATTCGTCCGAGCGTCTCCGCTGCTTCTTGATCAGTTTCTGGGACGAAGTGTGAATACACGTTGAGGGTCGTGCTCGGATTCCGATGACCCAGCCTGCCGGCGACGGTACGCACGTCAACACCAGCCGCAAGAAGGCGTGTCGCCACGTAGTGCCGGAGATCATGGAGACGAACGCCCGTGACCCCGGCTTGCTGACAGATCCTCCGAAACGCTCGCGACGTCGAGTCGGGATGCCACGGCGATGAGCCATCGACGGCATGGCTGAACACGAAGCTCTCGGATGTGATGACAGTGAGGCCGCCGCGGCTCGCTCCATCATCCGCTCCTGGTGGGCTCTCAACGCAGCGACGGTTCCGGCATCCAGAGAGATCCGTCGACTCTGATGGGTCTTGGTGCCCTGTTCGATGAGGTCGTCGCCTACCCGCACGATGCCTCGCTCGATCGACATCCTTCCGCGGTCAAGGTCGATGTCGCTCCAGCGGAGCGCCAGGAGCTCGCCCCGTCGGGCTCCCGAAGATGCGGCCAGCATGATGAAGGTGGCCAGCTCAGGGTCCGCCTCCTGGGCCAGACGGAAGAGCTGCACCACCTGATCGGGATCCGGTGGCTTCAGCTCCTTCATCGGCACCCGGGGAGGCGAGGCATCGATGGCCGGATTGTGGGTGATCCAACCCCAACGGACCCCTTGGGTCAACGCCCGCCGAATGATGCCGTGGACACGCCGGATGGTGGCCGGAGCGTAGGGCCCACGGGAGCGACCGACCTCGAGGAGCTGACGGTAAAAGCGATCGAGGTCGGCTGGGGTCAACTTCGAGACCTGGATCGATCCGAGGAGCGGGATGATCGGATCCTCGATGTACATCCGGGTGGTCTCGACGGTCTTGGGAGAGAAGCTTGGCGAGGCGTGAGTCGAGCCACTCACGACAGAGGGCGGCCACCGTCCCCTTCCCGGTCGATCGCGACCGGCCGCCGGTCGACCTCGGCCACCATGGCAGCGAGCACCTTGGAGGCCTCGCGCTTGTTGCCGCGGACGGTTCGCTCGACCGAGATCTTGCGACCGGTGACCGGGATCCCGGCCGGCGTAGACCCTCAGGTTCCATGAGTTCTCACCTCGCTGGCGCATCGAGCCTGGCATGCCGTCCGTCCACCCTGTCCATCTGCTCTGCCCAACTGTACCTGAATAGTTGGGCAAATGGATGGGCAACTGTTCGGTCGCTCTGGCTCAGAGTGCAGATTTAGCCTCTGAACTGGTCTTTCTTTGCAGCCCCAACGGGATTTGAACCCGTGTCGCCACCTTGAGAGGGTGGTGTCCTAGGCCTCTAGACGATGGGGCCGTGTGTTGCGGCTTCTTCCCGAAGAATCCGCCGGGGCTCGGGGGGAAGGACTCGAACCCTCAATAACTGGACCAGAACCAGTCGTGTTGCCGATTACACCACCCCCGAATGGGTGGAGGACCAGGTTAGCCGAGGCAAAAGGGGCCTGGCCAAGCCTCCAGGCTGGGGCATATTTCAGGCGTCGTGGAGCCACTCCAGGTGGTTGAAGCCGAAGATCCTGCCCAGGCCCACCCCGACCGCCTCCTTTATGAAGTAGGGCACCGTGGACCACCCCTTAATGGGTGAGGTCTTGGTCGGCGTCGCCGAAGGGGTCAGACCCAGTCCGCTGCTGATGGCCATGGAGCGATCCTCATGGAACGGATCGGTGGCCACCAGGACCGTGGTGACCTGCCTCGCCTTCAGCAGCGGGGCGGCGTCGGAAATGTTGCGGTAGCTGTCGTTGCCCCCCGCTTCGAGAATGTCGTCAGCCGGCACCCCCTTGTTCTCCAGGTAGCGGGCCCCAGCCTCGGCCTCCGTGTAGACGTCGCCCTTCTCCTTGCTGCCGGTGACCACAATCAGGTGGGCGTCGCCGGCATGGAAGAGCACCAGTGCCTCGTCGAGCCGGGCCTGCAGATCGGGCGACGGTACCCCGTTGTACTGCGCCGCCCCCATGACGAGATGGCCTGGGCCGGGTGCGGGTCGTACTCCCGCGAGGTGAGCCATACCTGCACCAGCGTGACGGCGAAGTAGAGGAGTACCAGCGTGACCAGCAGGCCGAAGATCTTGAAGACCAGGCGGAATGGCCAGAGCATCAGGCGGCGTCGCCCAGACGGTCGAGTGCTGTCTCTGAGTCGCCGGCGCGTCTCGTCACGTCCCAGTACCTCGAGTGACTCGAAGAGCGGTGGGCCCACTCGCTTCCCGGTGACCGCCACCCGGATCGGTGCCTGCGCCTTGCCCAGGGCCCGACCGATTGTCTCGCCGAGTTCCAGGGTGGCCTGATGCAGTGCGTCGCGAGTCCATTCGCAGGTGGCGTACGCGTCGAGGGCACCCTGAAGCAGATCCTTGGCGTGCGTCGTCCTTGGCGATGGCCTTGTCCCAGCTGTCTTGGTCAATGACCGGGTCAGCCTGGAAGAGGAAGTCCACCATGGCTGGCACTTCGCCCAGCAGGGTCACCCGTTCCTGCACGACCGGCGCCATTCGGGCGAAGATATCGGCATCGAAGTTCTCGGCTGGCCAAGGTGGGCCAGCACTTTCTGATGCTGCGGCGTCGGGATCGTGCCAGTTGCCTGGAGCCCATTCGTCCCGGTTGGGATTCACCCAAGGTCGGGTGATGTCGATGAAGTCCTCGGTGGAAAGGGCGCGGATGTAGACGCCGTTGATGTGCGAGCACTTCTTGATGTCGAAGAAGGCCGGCGAGCGCTGCACGTCCTCCAACCGGAAGGTATCGATCATTGACTGGATGGGCAGGATCTCTTCCTCGCCCGGGCTCCAGCCCAAGCAGGGCCAAGTAGTTCCTGAAGGCGTCCGGGTAGGTACCCCTGCTCTCGATACATCTCGACCGCCACCGGATCCCGTCGCTTCGACAGTTTCTTGCCCTGCTCGTTCACCAGGAGGGGCAGGTGGGCGTAGACGGGCAGGGCTACTTCTTCGTTGGTGGCCACATTGAGCGCCGCCCACAACATCATCTGCTTGGGCGTGTTGGGGAGATGCTCTTCGCCCCGAATGACGTGCGAAATGGTCATGGTGCGGTCGTCCACCGCGTTGGCCAACGCGAAGAGGGGCTTGCCGTTGCCCTTCACGCAGATGAAGTCCTCGATCGCTCGGTTGGGGAACTCCACGTCGCCCCGGACGAGGTCGATGACGGTGGTCGACCCTTCGTCGGGAGTGCGGAAGCGCAGCGCCAGACCGGGGGCTCGTTCCAATCCGAGGTCGCGGCAATGCCCGTCGTAGCCGGGCGTGGCGTCCCCGGCGGCCTTGCGGATGGCTGCTCGTTCGTCGATCTCTTCTCGGGTGCACGCGCACACGTACAGCGCGCCGCTGGCCCAGAGGTCTTCGATGGCCTGGGCATGGACCGGCCCTTGGGCCGACTGCATGTAGGGGCCCTCATCGGGCGACATGCCCAACCAGTCCATGGCCGAAATGATCCCGTCGGTCCACTCGGTGCGGTTGCGTTCCTCGTCGGTGTCCTCAATGCGGAGGACGAACGTTCCGTGGTGCCGGCGGGCGAACAGCCAGTTGAAGAGCGCGGCCCGCGCGCTACCCACATGGAAGTACCCGGTGGGTGAGGGCGCGAAGCGAACCCGGGGTGGGTTCTGGAGAGTGGCGTCAGTCATATGCGGGTGCGGCGGGAACGCCGCGGTGAAGGACTGCCGTGCCGGTCGTCAGTCGTCCTCGGCAATGGAGATGGCGCCGGTCGGGCAGCCGTTGACCGCCTCACGGAGCTTCTCTCGCAATTCCTCCGGCGGGTTCTCGTTGAGGATGTAGAGGTACCCGTCGTCACGCACCTCAAAGACCTCGGGCAGGATGCCCATGCAAACGGCGTTGCTGGCACACTCGTCGAAGTCCACGACGACCTTCACAGACGACCTCCTGGTCAATTGGGCGGGCCACCGAGCATATCGGCCGCGCCCGGGGCAATTAGGGCTTGTCGGCCCCGACCACCCACATGGAGAAGAACTGCGAGCCACCACCGTAGGCCTGGCCCAGCGCCTTCTTGGCCCCTTCGACCTGGTGGGCACCGGCCTGGCCCCGCACCTGGAGTGCGGTCTCCAGGAAACGCAGCATGCCCGAGGCACCGATCGGGTTCGACGACAGCACGCCGCCGGAGCAGTTCCACGGGATGTCGCCGCCGGCGATCATGGAGGTGGCGCCCTCTTCGGTCAGCTTCCACCCGTCGCCCTCGGCGCAGAAGCCCAGGTTCTCCAACCACATGGGCTCGTACCAGCTGAAAGGGACGTAGACCTCGGCCATGTCGAAGTCGGCCCGCGGGTTGGTGATGCCGGCCTGCTTGTACAGGTCGGCCGCGCAATCACGTCCGGCCTGGGGGTTGACCTGGTCGCGCCCGGCGAACTGCGTCGGCTCCGAGCGCATGGCCATGCCGTGGATCCAGGCCGGCGGCTTGCCGGTGTCCGACGTGGCTTGGGCCGCCGCCTTCTCCGAACCGATGATCATGGCGGCGGCGCCGTCGGACGACGGGCAGGCCTCCAGGTAGTGCAGCGGGTCCCACAGCATGATGGAGTCCTCGACCATCTTGAGGTCGATGTCGGGCAGGTGCAGGTGCGCGTAGGGATTGTTCAGCGCGTGCAGCCGGTCCTTGACCGCCACCTTCATGCCGGTGTCGCGCGGGGCGCCCGAACGGTGCATGTAGGCCCGGATGATCGGTGCGAAGTAGCCGCCGGCGCCGGCCAGCAGCGGCTGGGCAAAGGGCTGTGGCACCGACAGGGCCCACATGGCGTCGGAGTCGCTCTGCTTCTCGAAGGCCACCGTGAGCACGCGTTCATGGACGCCCGACGCAACCAGGTGAGACGCCACAATGGCGGTCGATCCACCCACCGAACCGGCCGTGTGCACCCGGAACATGGGCTTGCCCACTGCGCCCAGAGCGGGGCCAGGTAGAGCTCGGGCATCATGACGCCCTCGAACATGTCGGGGGCCTTGCCGATCACCACGGCGTCGATGTCGGCGAAGGTCAGGCCGGCGTCTTCCAGCGCCATGACGGCGGCTTCGCGGACCAGACCGGCGATGGAGACGTCCTCCCGCTTGGCCTTGGCCACGGTCTGGCCGATCCCTATGACTGCGCAACGTTCCGACATCACACACCTTCCAGGACAGCGACGAGATTCTGTTGCAGGCAGGGACCCGAGGTGGCGTGGGCCACGGCCCGGTCGGCCTCGCCCGACCAGATGCGCTGGGCCGCCTCACCGATGCGGATGAGACCGGCCGACATCATCGGGTTGGCCGCCAACGCCCCACCCGAAGGCGACAGCGTGACGTCGTCGCCCAACCCGAGGGCCTCGGCCAGGATCAGCTCCTGGTGGGCGAACGGGGCGTGCAGCTCGGCGATATCGACCTTCTTCTTGCCCACGCCCGCCTTCTGTCCCGGCCAAGGCGGTCGAAGGCGAGTGGGTCAGGTCACGGGCGCCCAGCGAGTGGGTCTCGACCCGGTGGTCGATGCCGGTGATGAAGGCCGGTCGCTCACACAGCTCGTAGGCCCGGTCGCCGGCGGCCAGCACAATGGCGGCACAGCCGTCGGTCAGCGGCGGCAGGGCGTGGCGCCGCAAGGGCGCCACCTCGTAGTCCTCCTTCAAGCAGTTCGGCGGCCGAACGGTCGTAGGCCACCTGGGCCTTCGGGTTGGAGAGCGCGTTGCGCCGGTTCCGAGATGCGATTTCGGCGAAATCGGCCTCGGTCGCCATCCCGGCGTCGATCATCGACTGCGCCTGCAGCGCGGCCAGCGAGGTCGGGTCCGGCCACAGCGGGGCCAGGTAGTAGGGGTCGAGCTGCAGCGCCATGATCTCGCGTAGGTCGCCCGGTGAGGAGCGGCCGAAGCAGTAGACCAATGCGGCGTCGATCTCGCCCTCCTGCAGCAGCACCCAGGCCTCGTAGAGGGCCCAGGCCCCGTCCATCTCGACGTGCGACTCGGCCCGGGGCGGCCAGACGCCCACCGCATCGAGTGCGGTCACGAAGGAGAAGGGACCGCCGACCAGGTAGTCGGTCGAGCCCGAGCAGATGAAGCCGACGTCGTCCTTGGTGATCCCGATGTTGCCGAACACCTCGGCCACCACCGGCATCAGCATCTCGACCTCGTTGCGCTCGCTCTCGCGGCGCACATTGTCGTACTGGGCGAAGGACACCACGCCGACGGGGCGGCGTCCCGAGGTCAGCTCGGGGAATGCGCTCACAGGTACTCCTTGTAGGTCTCGAATTCGGCGTCGGGCTCGCCGGTGGGCCGGAAGTACTTGACCGAGGCCATGGTCGGGCCCCAGTCCGCCTCGGGTCCACCCAGACCGCCTCCACCCGCAGGCCCATGCGGATGTCCGCCGTCGGGATCTCCTGGATCAGTCCCATGAAGGACAGGTTGGCCCCGTCCAGCAGGATCTGGCCGCAGATGTAGGGGATCTCGATGGACTGGCCGGCGAACGGCACGTTGACCACGCAGAAGGTGGTCACCGTCCCCCGGTTGCCCAACTCGACCTGCTCATCGCAGGGCACGCCGTCGGTGGGGCACGAACCCCGGGAGGGCACGTAGACCTTGTGGCACTTGGGGCAGCGCTGCCCGATGAACTTGCCCTGCTCCAGCCCGTGCAGGTACTTGCTCTGGGCGATCCCGGGTGTGAACAGGAAGTCCAGGTGCATGGGGGCCGCCATCATGGTGACCGGCTCGCTCATGCGGCACCTCCTACGGCGACGAAGTGGCGGATGTCGTTGACGTGGCCGACCCGGTCGGCCTCGGGAATGAACTCGGGCTTGCACCCGCATGCCGGTGCTCACGGCGCTGGGGTCGGCGGCCGGCAGGACGTGCAGGAATGAGGTGTCGGCGCCGTCGAACTTGACCAGCACCCAGGCGAATGGGGTCTGCAGTGGGTGCTTGCGAAGGGGCTTGGGCACCCAGGACCACGAGGTCACCGTGCCTTCGGGACCCACGTCGACGATGTCGGTGGTCTCCTCGCCGGTTTCGGGGTCGTATTCGGTGGGCGGCACGATGACCTTGCCCCCGGTGCCCTTGATGCCCACGACCTTGCCGTCGCGGAGCCCGGTCAGAAAGGCACCGATCACCGGGCCGACCGACCGCACGTACGGGTACTCCAGCACATGGTCCGCGCTGTAGTGCACCTCTTCGTCAGCCATTCGTCACCTCCCCACATGGCGGCCGCCGCTGGGCGGCCGAGGCAAAAACTAGAACAGATTCCAGTCTGGTGCCATTAGCCCTGGTGGGTGCCGGATCACGCCTCGGGCTTGGACATGTCGACCCCGGCCAGCAGCTGGCCGATGAAGACCCGGTCGTTGAGAATCGGCAGTTCGGACACGAACATGCGGCCGTAGCGCTCGAAGTACATGAGCTGCTTGGCCAGCAGGAAGGTGCCCCGGTCGAACTCGGACATCAGCCCACCGGCCTCATCGGCCATGCGGCGGATCCGGCGCTGCGAGCGCAGTCGATGCACGATGGCCCGAATGCTCCGGGTGTGGGCCTCGATGCCCTGGGCCTTGGCCACCTCCAGCTGAATGGTCTGCATGATGGAGGCCAGGCTCACCTCGCCGAAGGGACGGGTGAGCGCCGGCTCCATGATGCTGCGAATGAACCCGGTCAACTCCTCGTCCGACATGCCCACCGCCACCCCGATGGCCGGGCCGTAGGTGCGGATGATGTGCCCGGTCACGTCCTCCCAGGCCGCTTCGTTGCCCATGGCGGCCGACAGCAGCGAGATGAAGAAACGATGGGTCCCGGGATCGAGCCGGCCCACGATGCCCCAGTCGATGACCCCGATGCGACCGTCGCGCAGCAGCATCATGTTGCCGGCGTGCACGTCGCCGTGGAAGGCACCCCAGCGCACCGTGGTCAGAAAGAAGGCCCGCATGACCTCCTGCACCAGCGGCGTGGGGTCGTGGCCCAGTTCGGCCACCTTGGCCAGGTCGTCGATGGGCACGCCATCGAAGAACTCCATGGTCAGCACGTTGCGTCCCGAGTACTCCAAGTGAGGCTCGGGCACCGCCATCAACTTCAGGTCGAACTCGTTCTGCAGCCGGCGGAAGTGCACCAGCGAGCGGGCCTCGTTGCGCAGGTCCATCTCCTCGCCGATCTGGACCCGGAAGCCGTCGAGCATCTGCAGGGTCGAACCGGCCAACTGATCGCCGGTCTGGCGGACCAGGATCTCCATCAGCGGCTGCATCAGATCGAAGTCGGTGGCCACCACGTGTTCGATGTTCGGTCGCAGCACCTTGACCGCCACCTGCCGGCCGTCGTGGAGCCGGGCCCGATGCACCACGGCGATGGAGGCGGTGCCGATCGGGTCGCGCTCGAACTCGGCGAAGACGTCGCTGAGCGGGCGGCCCAGGTCCTCCTCGACCCGCTGCCGGACCTCGTTGAAGGGGACGGCGGGTCCGGTATCGAGGCAGGCCCGGAACTCGTCGGCCACCTCGTCGCCGAACATGCCCGGCGACGAGGCGATGATCTGCCCGAACTTCATGAAGGTCCCGCCCAGGTCCTCGAAGCTCTTGCGCAGCGGGCGGGCCAGCTGGGCCGCCGGCAAGGCGCCCTGCCGGATGGCCCGCAGCTGCCGCAGGGCCACCGGGCGCAAAGTGGGTGCCCACCACCTTGGCGATGGTGGAGGTACGCCGGACCAGCTCGCCCCGGGTGGGTTCGGGCAGGCGCCGCGGATGGATCTGCGGCACATCCTCGGTCAGCGGCCGGGGCACCGACGCGGTGGGCCTCCGGTGCGTCGTCGGCCGATGTCACCGGGTCACGGTCACTCTCGGGCCCGCAGGAATGTTCAGGCGAACGCCGCCTGGATAGCGGCCAGACCAGCCTTGTAGGTGTCCCCGAAGATCGGCGCCATCTCGTCCGGCGTCACGTCGTAGGACCAGGTGACCTTCGACTCGTCGCCCTCGGCTTCGACCTTCATGGTGGCGGTGTGGCTCTCGACCGGCACCCCGCCGATCACCGAGTAGGTCAGCGACATGGTGGCGTCGTCCCGGGAGAGCAGGCGCTCGCGGATCTCCATGCCGAACATGCCGATGATGCGGTCGTCGCCCTCCAGGGTGAAACTGTCGATGCCGGGCAGGAATTCCTGCACGCCGGCGAAGTCGCCCACCTTGGCCCACACCGCGTCGGGTGCGGCCGCCACGATCACGTCAACTGCGCCTTCTGCCATGTCGTTCTCCTCGAATGTGTCCGGGAACGGGTTGGTCCCGGAATGCCGCCGGTACGCTACTGCCGACTTGGGGGGCCTGCATTGACCCGCCCCTGAATCCTCGACGCCACAGAGAAGGGACGCCACTTCATGGATACGCGCACGATCGGCTCACTCACCGTCAGCGTGGTGGGCCTGGGCTGCAACAACTTCGGCATGCGCATCGGCCGCCAGGAGACCGATGCCGTGGTCGGCGCCGCGCTGAGTGCCGGCATCACG
Organism: uncultured Acidimicrobiaceae bacterium; assembly: GCA_963730785.1. Taxonomy (GTDB): domain Bacteria; phylum Actinomycetota; class Acidimicrobiia; order Acidimicrobiales; family RAAP-2; genus Bog-473. The sequence continues at coordinate 533,842 of CAVSTF010000001.1, read as the reverse complement.
CTCTTCGACACCGCCGACATCTACGGCGGGAGCAAGAGCGAGGGCCACCTCGGAGCCGCCCTCGGCTCCCGGCGCGACGAGATCATCCTGGCCACCAAGTTCGGCGTGCCCTACGAAGGTCACGAAGGCGGAGCGTCCGCCGCCTACATCCGCACCGCGGTCGAGGACAGCCTGACCCGCCTGGGCACCGACCGCATCGACCTCTACCAACTGCATGCCCCCGACGCCAAGACCCCGATCGCCGAGACGCTGGGTGCATTGAGCGACCTGGTCGACGAGGGCAAGGTGCGTGAAATCGGTTGCTCCAATTTCACCCGGGCCATGCTGGAAGAAGCGGCGGCCGTCCCAAGCAGTGCCCACTTCGCCAGTGTGCAGAATCAGTACAGCCTGTTGTATCGGGAGCCCGAGGACGAGGTGCTTCCCTACTGTGATGCGGCCGGCGTCGGCTTCCTCCCCTATTTCCCGCTGGCCAGTGGACTGCTGTCCGGCAAGTACAAGGCCGGCGAGGCGCCACCTGAGGGCACCCGCTTGGCCGCGATGGGCGATGCCGCGGCGAGTCAGCTCAGCGATGATCGACTGGCCACAGTGGCGGCGCTGAGCGCGCTGGCCGAGCGTGAGGGCCACACCGTGCTGGAGTTGGCCATCGCCTGGCTGCTCTCGCAGAAGTCGGTGTCGTCCGTCATTGCCGGCGCCACCAAGCCGGAGCAGGTCGTGGCCAACGTGGCGGCCGGTAACTGGACGGTCAGCCCCGAGGTGCTGGCCGAAGTGGACGCCATCTGCGCCGCGCTGAACTCAGCTCCCGGGAGCAATCCCCAAGCTCTGCATGATGGCTGCTTCGACGATCTGAATGTCGGGTGGCTGAATGGCCAATGGTCCACCGGCGACCGGCACCTGCCACACCAGGGTCATGTCGGGCGTGTTCCGTTGCACGTTGCCGGCGGTACACGGAGTGGTGCCGGTGATGTCCAGCACCGAACCGGCGACCGTCGGTCCGCAGACGTCGGTCCGGCTGTGCCACTGCACCAGTGCGCCGTACGGCCTGGGCGCCTGACGTCACGGTCGACGGCAACAGGTACATGGCGGCCACCAACACCTCGCTGCCGGTCAGCGTCTTGGCGTAGACGAGACCGTCAATGTGGGTCGGGCTCAGCGTTCGCTTGGCCGCCGCATTGGCCGCCACGATGGTCGGGTTGATGAAGTACGTGACCGGGTAGTTGGCCGGCGAGACCAGCTGATAGCCGGCGGCCAACGCGGCGATCGGTTGATTGAACTGGGCCACGTTCTCGCTGGTGGACTGCACGTACTGCACGGCGTTGATCTCCTCGGAGTTCGTGGGGCTCTTGGCGCAGCCGGTGGCCGCCATCTTGAGTTGATCGGCCCCGTTGCTTCCGTCCCTCAAGAGTTCTTGGGCCAGCGCGTTGGGTAGGGCCGGACCGGTGTAGCTCCAGTTGGCCTTGGTGGAGTTGATGCCAGCTGCCGCCGACGCATCCGATCCGTTCATGTCCATGCCGAGGTTGCCGCTCATGACCATGAACGGCGTGTTGTTGAGATTCAATCCGGTGCGGGCGATGCCGGCGTTCCCACTGGAGCAACTGTTGGTGCCGACCGACCCCGATGCACCGGCGCCGGCCGATCCACCCATGTGCGTCATGCCGGACATGGCCATGCTTGGCGTCTCTTGGGCCGCCACCGGGTACGAACCGCTGATGGCGAGTGCGGCACCCAGGGCGACCACACCGCCCCACCCGACCACCGGGTTCCAATGGGCCAAGGCGCGGAACGGCGAGCGCCACGCGGCCGGACTGGGAAGCACGGCCGGGATCATGGCCAGACCGAGGAACACCACGAGGGGGCCGGTGTTGGGATCGGTGCCCGATCCGCTGAACACGCCACCGAGCCAGCCTTGGCCGAACACCCACATGGCGATGGAGGCCACGATGCCGGCCCACAAGAACAGTTGGGGCCGGCGGGCCACCAAGGGGCCGAAGCCGATGATGAGCGAAACGGCGGCCATCGTCCACGCCGCCTGCGGTCCGGATCGAGTTGAGATGATGGCCCACGTTGTTGAGAAAGTGGTCGTAGAAACTCGGGTTGCCCGACGCCATGCCGGTGATGGCGCTGGCCACCGAGGTTTGCGTCCGGTTGTCGGGGAGGACGAACAGCACGGCGGCCAGGAACCAGTAACCGCTCCACACCATGAGGGGGGTGCGACTCCCGCCGATCCCCTGGCCGGCGGCCGACGAAGCGATGCCGACCGACTCGTTGTCGACTCGTTGTGGTCGCTATTCGAGTCGGTCGCCTCAATGGCGCGGCGGGGCCAGGCCATGAGACCGATCAGCCCGTAAATGAGGACCGATCCCGGGGCACCCGTGAGGGCGGTGGCGGTTCCCGTGAAGACCATGCCCAACCCCTCGCCGAAGAACCACACCCCGAGCACCCAGAAGAAGGAGATGACCAGGGCCGGCCGAACGGTGCGACGGGCCAGGAGCCCCACGCCGATCACCAGCTGAATCAGGGAGAAGAAGACGTTCCAGACGGTGGAGTCCGGGGCGATGAAGTTGCCGACGTGGGTGATCAGATAGCCGAAGGGCTGAGGCTGACCCTGGGCATTGGCCAAAATAAAGGTGTTGGCGAATTCGTGCCCGAACATGAAGGGCTGGAATTGCAACGCCGCATCGAGGATCCAGAACAAGCCGAGCACAATCTGCAAGGCGCGCTGGGTCGGTACCCGGAGGCGGCTGCCCTTTTCAGTCGATAGCTCGAGGTCGTCCATGATGCCGGCACCACGTTAATGGGGTGGTCCGAAACCGTGAGGTCGGCCGAAAGTTAGCTCGGGAAGGCGAAGTCCTGGTTCACGCAGTCAGTCGGCGTGGAGGCCACTGCGACATAGGTGCCCGAGGTCAGACTGCCGTAGAGATACACGGTGAGGGTCTTCCCGTTCAGGCAGGTGTAGGCCGGGATGTTGGTCGAGAAATTGGTGATCGGGGCGAAGGTGAGACCCATGTCGACCGACCCGGCGCCGACCGGCGTCAATGGACGAGTCATGCCAAGCCACGAGCCGGTGATGTAGGGACCGGTGGTGGTGGTGGTCGCCACCGGCGCGGTGGTCGACGTCGGACCGACATTGGCCGCCGGCGCACTGGACTTGAGTGGGGCCACCGTGCTCGGCGTGGTGGTTGGTGCCGAGGGCGAGGTGACCGGCGGACTGGTCGAAGTGGCGTTGGGGCCGTTGCTGCCGGGCGAGCCGGCCGGCGCGTAGCCGTCCATGGCCAGGACCATGGCCGGCTCATCGTTGGCCATACCGAGCGCCCAAATCCCCACGCCCCGGACCCCGAAGTGCGAGGCCAATTCAGACACCATGTAGAGGGAGAACGGGTTTTCGAAGAACGATTCGTGCCACTGCGTACCCACCTGGTAGCTGGTCCATCCAGTGGAGGTCACGGGGTCCCAGTACGTGGGATCGGTGGCGGCCACCGAGGCATCGGCAATGTCGGTGGCCGGACCGGTGGCCGCGGCCGTCAGCGTGCCGTTGCTGGTGGGCCAGTCGATGCCGAAGAACGGCGTGCCAATGATGATCTTGTTGGCCGGGACCACCGCTTCGTACTGCTGCACCATGGTCAGGTCACTGAACATGCCACTGGTCAGCGGGGAGACGGAGTTGGGCTGGCCTTGCAGGTTGAGCTCGTAGGCCATGACGAAGAACGCGTCGACGTAGGGCGCCAACGCTGGAATGTTGTAGAAGCCGGTCTGATCGCCGGCGGCTGATGCGTAGGTGTCCATGGTGATCTGCCAGTGCGGATCGGCGGCCCGCAGCGCGGTGGAGACCACGGAGATCAGATGGGTCAATCCGGCCTGGTCCTGATCGCCCGTCCCCTCCAGATCGAAGTCCACACCGTCGAAGGTCTTGGCCTGCAACATGGGGATCAGTGCAGTGGCCAGTGTGGTCGGCGCGGTGGGCGACGAGGTCAAGGCATCGAGCGAGCTCTGATCGAAGTCGTTGACGGTGAGTACCACCCGTTCCCCGGCGGCGTGGGCCCGGGTGATGAGGCTGGAGAGCGCTTGGCTCTGTAACCCGTTCCAGCCCGGACCGCTCTCGTCGAAGGTGCCGTTCGAGTTCACTCCCAATGAGAAGTAGTCCAGCGTCGAGAGCCCGGTGAGCGAGAAGTTGGCCGACTGGGGCAATGACCAGTAGGGCACGAAAGCGAAATTCTCCCGGTCGGCCAGGGTCGGCGCGTTGATCACGGTGGCCGGTGCCGCCACCGGCGGCGTGGTGGCGGCCGGCAGGTTGACCGCCGTCGCCCCGGCGATCCTCGCCCCATTGCCCAACATCGTGGTGGGCGCCGTGGTCGGGGTCACCTTCTCGCTGGTCAGACGACTCGCCGCCGGTCCACCACTCAGACCGATGGCGACCACGAAGCCGCCCACCAGCATGAAGGCGCAGAACAGGCTGAGGGCCACCCGAGACGTCATTCGGCGGGCCCGAGCGAAGACGCCCAGGCACTTCCTCCCCATCCTCGAAAGGATTCCCCCCCTACCGAGGTGGGCCAGCTTGTCAGCCAGCTCCATCGTGAGGGCAACGTGACCACACCGGGGTTTCTGGCGAAATTGCTCGAAATCATTCCCCCATCACCATGTTGGTCCCCCCCGGGAGCTTCGACTTAGGCGTCGTTGACCGCCGCCACCAGTTTCTGCAGGGTGTCCTTGGCGTCGCCGAAGAGCAGCGTCGTCTTGGGGTCGTAGAGCAACTCGTTGTCGATGCCGGCGAAGCCGGGTCGCATCGAGCGCTTGAGGAAGATGATGTTCTCGGCCTCGTCGGCGTGGATGATGGGCATGCCGAAAATGGGGCTGCCGGGCGTCGTCTTGGCCGCCGGGTTCACCGTGTCGTTGGCCCCGACCACCAGCGCCACGTCGGCGGTGGACATCTCGGGGTTGGCCTCGTCCATTTCCTTGAGCTCGTCGTAGGGCACGTTGGCTTCAGCCAGGAGCACGTTCATGTGACCGGGCATGCGACCAGCCACCGGGTGGATGGCGTAGAAGACCTCGACGCCCTTGGCCATGAGCGCATCGGCCAGCTCGCGGGCGGTGTGCTGGGCCTGGGCCACGGCCAATCCGTAGCCGGGGATGATGACCACCTTGCGGGCGTAGGCCAGCAGGACACCGACGTCTTCGGCCGTGCCCTGACGGACGGGTCGGGAGGCATCGCCCTCCTCGCCGCCGGTGGCCGTGATGACCGAGCCGAAGGCACTGAAAAGGATGTTGGGCAGCGAGCGACCCATGGCGCCGCTCATCAGGCGGGTCAGGATGATGCCCGAGGCGCCGACCAGGGTGCCGGCCACGATGAGCAGGTTGTTGTCGAGCACGAAGCCCGATGCGGCCACCGCCAGTCCGGTGAAGGAGTTGAGCAGCGAAATCAGGACGGGCACGTCGGCCCCGCCGATGGGCAGCACGAAAATGATGCCGAGCACGAGGGCCAGGAACAACAGGATGTAGACGAAGGCGATGTTGCCGGTGATCAGCGACACCACAATGAGCACGCCGATGGCCAGGCCCACGATGGCGTTGATGACCTGCTGCCCCGGGTACGTGATGGGCCGGCCGGTGATGAGTTCCTGCAGCTTGATGAAGGCGATGGCGCTACCGGAGAACGACACCGAGCCGATGAGCACGCCCAGCAGCACTTCGGCCGTGATGTAGGTCGCCGGCTTGATGCCGAGGGAATGCAAGTGGAGCAGCTCAATGACCGAGATCAGCGCCGCCGCACCACCACCCACACCGTTGAAGATGGCCACCAGCTGTGGCATGGCGGTCATCTTCACCTGGCGGGCCACCGGCACCGCGATGACGGCGCCCAGCACCATGGCCACCAGAGCCAGGACGACGTTCTTGCCGTGCTGATGCACGGTCGGATTGGTGAAGGTGAAGCCGACGGCCACGATGGCCGCCACCGCGCCGAGCTGATTGCCCCGGCGAGCGAACTTGGGCGAACCCAAGCCCTTCAGGGCCAGGCCGAATCCGGCGATGGCGACCAGATAAATCAGGTCGCGCCAGGTGGACAACGGGAAGGAAACGCCGGTCAACGTCATGCCGACTCTCCGGGTGCCGCGTCAGCCGCCTTGCGGGCCGGCCGTTCGTTGGACTTGCCCTTGAACATTTCCAGCATGCGGTCGGTGACCACGAAGCCACCCACCACGTTCAAGGTGGCCAGGAGGACGGCCAGGAAGCCCAGGATGAGCTGCGCCGCGCCACTGGCCTCGCCCATGACGAAGAGCGAGCCGACGAGGACGATGCCGTGGATGGCGTTGGAGCCCGACATCAGAGGGGTGTGCAAGATGCTCGGCACCTTGGACACCACTTCGATCCCGACGAAGGCCGCCAGGACGAAGACGGTCAGATATTCGACGATGCCGGTCATGACGCACTCCCCGCTGTAGATCCGCCCAGCAGCTCGACGGCCGCCGTCGATACCGCATTGCCATCGCGCAGCACGCACATGCCCTTGACGATTTCGTCTTCCCAGTCCGGGTTGAGCGTGCCTTCAGCGCCGAAGAGCCCCAGCACGTTGGCCACGTTGCGGGAGTAGAGGAAGCTGGCGTGGGTGGGCATGCCCGAGGGCGGGTTGGCCATGCCGACGATGTGCACGCCGTGATGGTCAACCACTTCGCCGGCCTTGGTGAGCTCGCAGTTGCCGCCCGAGTCGGCGGCCATGTCGACCAGGACGGCGCCGTTGGCCATGCCGTCGACCATTTCGGCGGTAACCAAGACCGGAGCGGCGCGCCCCGGCACGGCGGCGGTGGTGATGACCACGTCGGAGGCACCGACTTCGGCCGCCAAGGCGGCCCGCTGGGCCGCCAGTTCTTCATCGGTCAGTTCCCGGGCGTAGCCACCCGTGCCCTCGGCGGTCACGCCCAGGTTGAGGAAGGTGGCCCCGAGGCTCTCCGCCTCTTCCTTGGCGGCGGCCCGAACGTCGTAGGCCTTCACCACGGCGCCCAGTCGGCGAGCGGTGGCGATGGCTTGGAGGCCGGCCACACCGACGCCCATCACGAGCACCTTGGCCGGCGGCACCGTGCCGGCGGCCGTCATGAACATGGGGAAGAACTTGGTCAGGTGCTCGGCGGCGGTCAGCCCGGCCCGGTAACCGGACACGGTGGCCTGCGAGCTCAGCGCGTCCATGCTCTGGGCCCGGCTGATGCGGGGCAGCAGGTCGAAGCTGAAGATGGTGGCGCCCTTGGCGGCCAGGGCCTTCAACGCGTCAACCGACTGGCCGGCGGCAAAGAAGGAGAGGACGACCGCACCTTGGGGCACCAGGGCCACGTCGTCGACCGTCGGGGCATTGATTTTGACGATCAGACCGGCGCCGCTGTGGGTGGCCGCGGCGTCGGGGGCGACGGTGGCGCCGGCATCTCGGTAGGCGTCGTCGCTGAAAGCCGCTTCATTACCGGCTCCGGATTGGACGACCACCTCCCAACCGGCGGCGACCAGTTTCTTGGCGACGTCGGGGACGATGGCGACGCGTCGCTCGCCCGGACGGGTCTCTGTGGGAACGGCCAATTTCACGGAGGTTGTTTAGCAGCTAGCGGGGACCCAGCCCTCGCTCAGTTGTACAAACGGGCGGACGGGCGGCCACAGGGGTCGCTTCCGGCCGTCGACTCAGGTGGGGTTCGGCTCCTCCAGGGCGGCATGGAAGGACGGCCACTCACCCCCGCCGTGCAGCACCAGGTTGGCTCCGCTGACGTAGGAGGCCTGGTCACTGGCCAAAAAGAGGCAGGCCGAGGCTACGTCAGCCGGGGTACCCATGCGTCCCATGGGCACGGTGTCGGCCATGCGCTTGAGGCCCTCGGGGCCTCCGTAATGCCCGTCGCCCTCGTCGGTCTGCAAGAGCCCGCCACTGATGCAGTTGACCCGCACCTGGGGGGCCCACTCGACGGCCAGGGAGGTGGTCAGGTTGATGAGCCCTGCCTTGGCGGCGCCATAGGCGGCGGTCCCGGGTGAGGGTCGCAGACCCGACACGCTGGCCACGTTGACGATGGAGCCGCCTGATTCCTGGGTCACCATGACGGCATGGGCCGCCTGGGCGCAGTAGATGGGGGCGAGCAAGTTGAGCCGGATGATCGACTCGGTGAACTTGGGCGAGGCCACATCGGCCATCACCTTGGGGGAACCCCCGGCGTTGTTGATCAGGACATCGAGCCGGCCGTGGGCCCCGACGGCGGCATTGATCACGGCGGCGGCCTGCTCGGGATCCCGGACGTCAGCGGTCACGAAGGTCACGCCGTCGATCTCGGCCGGATTACGGCCGCAGGTGACGACCGAGGCACCGGCACTCAGGAAGGCCTGGACGATGCCGGCTCCCACGCCACGGCTCCCGCCCGTGACCACCACCACCTGTCCGGTGAAGTCCAATGTCGGTGCCGCCACGGCCACTCACCCTATGTGACCCGCTGGGCGGCCAATCCGATTCGATCTAAGGTCCCACTCGGTTTCTGACGGTGCGTCAGACGCCGGTTCACCGGATAATTGCCCAGAGGAGAGACGGCGCCCATGCCCGTACATGTGGTCCAAGAACACGACGGGATCGCCGAGGTGGTGATCGACCATCCGCCGGTCAACGCGCTGGATGTGGCGGGCTGGTTCGACCTGGCCGACAGCCTGCTCGCGGCCGGTCGGGTGCACGAAAACCGGGTGGTCATCCTGCGAGCCGAGGGTCGGGGCTTCTGCGCCGGCGTCGACATCAAGGAGATCCAGGTCAAGGGAGACGAGGCCCTGGTCGGCGTCAACCGGGGCTGTGCGGCCGCCTTTGCCGCCGTTTACGACTGCGAAGTGCCGGTCATCGCCGCCGTGCAGGGGTTCTGCCTGGGTGGTGGCATCGGACTGGCCGGCAACGCCGACATGGTGATCGCCTCCGAGGACGCCACGTTCGGACTGCCCGAGGTGGACCGGGGGGCGCTGGGTGCAGCAACGCACCTATCCCGACTCGTGCCCCAACATGTGATGCGGCAGATGGTCTACACCGCCAAGCCCATCACGGCCGCCCAGCTGGCCACGTACGGATCGGTGGCGGCAGTGGTGCCGCTGGCGGAGCTGCACTCGGCCGCGCTGGAACTGGCCGAGCAGATCGCCACCAAAAGCCCGACCATCATCCGGCGGGCCAAGGAAAGCCTCAACGGAATCGATCCCATCGACGTGAAGCGCAGCTATCGCTTCGAGCAGGGCTTCACCTACGAGCTGCACGTGCGCGGCGTGGCCGACGAGCAGCGGGCCGCCTTCGTCGAGAAGCGCGACGCCGACACCTCCAAATGAGCGACAAGCGAACGACGGTCGACGACATAGTGGGCGAGCTCGAGTCGGGCATGACCATCGGCATCGGCGGCTGGGGGTCACGGCGCAAGCCCATGTCCTTCATTCGGGCCTTGTGCCGTTCCGACCTGACCGATCTGACCGTGGTGGCCTATGGCGGTCCCGACGTCGGGCTGCTCTGTGCCACCGGCAAGGTACGCAAGGTGGTCTGCGGGTTCGTGACGCTGGATTCGATTGCGCTCGATCCCCACTGGCGTTCGGCTCGTCAGCAGGGCCAGGTCGAAGTGATGGAAGTCGACGAAGGGATGTTCTTCCAAGGCCTCCAGGCGGCGGCCTGGCGAGTGCCCTTCCTGCCCACTCGAGCCGGCCTGGGTTCTGACGTGTTGCGCATCAATCCCGATCTGAAACTGGTCCGCTCGCCCTACGGCCACGGCAGCCCGTATCTGCACGATGAGGCCGATGCGGAGGTGGCGTTGGTGGCGATGCCGGCGCTGCATCTAGATGCGGCCGTGATCCACACCAACCGGGCCGACACCGCAGGGAACGCGCAGATCCTCGGCCCGGATGCGTTTTTCGATCCGTTGTTCCTGGGCGCGGCCGATCGCCGTTTCGTGACCACCGAGAAGGTGGTGGACAACGGGAAACTGATCGACGAGGGTCCGCTGTCGGCGGTGGTCATCCATCGCCTCATGACCGACGGCGTGGTCGAGACGCCGGGCGGAGCCCACTTCACGGCCAATCCGCCCGACTACGGACGGGATGAAGCCTTCCAGAAGGAATACGCCGCCTCGGCCGGCGACCCGGCCGAATGGGAAGCGTTCTCGGCGCGATATGTCTTCGTCGGCGACGACGAGTACCGGGCCCACCTCGACGAGCGGGTGGCCCAGTGAGCGGGGACGCGGGCGAACTGGGCTGCACCCGGGCTGAATCGTGCGTCATCGCCTGCGCCGAAGTGTGGCGCGAGGCCGGGGAGGTCATGGTCAGCCCGTTCGGCACCATTCCGGCCTTGGGGGCACGGCTGGCCAAGCTGACCTTCTCGCCTGATTTGGTATTGACCGACGGCGAGGCAGCGTTGATGGTGGGGGCTCCACCCATTTCAGCCAAGCCGGCCGAGTTGGTACGAGAGGCGGCCATGCCGTATCGCACCGTGTTCGACGTGGTGTGGTCGGGTCGACGCAACATGATGATGATGGCCAGCCAAATTGACCGGACAGGCAACCAGAACATTTCGGCCATCGGCAACCATGCCCATCCGAAAGTGCAGCTGGTGGGTGTCCGCGGCGCCCCCGGTAACTCGGTCAATCACCCGACCAGTTACTGGGTGCCCGATCACACCGTGCGCACCTTCGTCGAACAGGTCGACGTGGTCAGCGGGGTGGGTTACGAGCGGGCGGCCGCGGCGGGAGCGGGTGCCACCCGCTTCCACAACATTCAGCGAGTCGTTTCCAACTTGGGCGTCTTTGATTTCGAGACCGAGGCGCGGACGATGCGGCTGCGCTCCTTCCACCCGGGCGTGACGGTGGACGAGATTGTGGCGGCCACTGCGTTCGCACTGGTCATTGACGACGACGTGGCCGAGACACGGCTGCCCACGCCCGAAGAGCTGGATCTGTTGCGCACCGTGCTCGATCCGCGCTCGCTGCGTGATCGCGAACTGAAGAGCTGACGATGCACTCGGCGCTCCAGACCGAACTGTGCACCCGGCTGGGCGTGCAGTACCCGATCATCCAGACCGGGATGGGTTGGGTGGCCGGCCCTCGATTGGTCGCCGCTACCTCGAATGCCGGTGGTCTCGGGATTCTCGCTTCGGCCACCATGACCCTGGCGCAGCTGGCCGACGCCCTGGCCGAGGTGCAATCGCGGACAACGTCGCCTTTCGGCGTCAACCTGCGGACCGACGTGGCCGACGTGGCCGACCGCATTGCCCTCATGATCGACCACGGGGTCAAGGTGGCCAGCTTCGCTCAGGCTCCCAATGCGGCGCTGGTGGCCAAGTGCAAAGAGGCGGGCCTCTTCGTGGTCCCCACCGTGGGCGCCCGGCGACACGCCGAGAAGGTGGCTGACTGGGGGGTCGACGCCGTGATTGCCCAAGGCGGTGAGGGTGGTGGCCACACGGGCACGATCCCGACCAGCCTGCTGTTGCCCCAAGTCGTCGAGGCCGTGGGCGACCGGGTACTCGTCATTGGCGCCGGTGGATTCTTCAGTGGCGCCGGTCTCGTCGCCGCGTTGGCTTATGGGGCGGCCGGTATCGCCATGGGGACCCGTTTTCTCCTGTCGCAGGAAAGCCGTGTGCCCGATGCGGTGAAGGCCACCTACATCGCCGCACCGGTGACGGGCACGATCGTGTCCACCAAGGTCGACGGTGCACCCCAGCGGGTCCTACGAACCGAGCTGATTGACCACCTGGAATCGCAAAGTTGGTTGCGGGCGCTGCCGCGGGCCCTGCGCAGCGCGCGCCAATTCCGTCAGGAATCAGGCTCCTCCATGTTGGCCCTCCTCAAAGAGGGTCGGGCCATGAAGGAAGGCAATGAACTCACGTGGCCCCAGGTGGTGATGGCGGCCAACGCACCCGTCATGACAAAGGCGGCGCTGGTCGATGGCCGTACTGATGTCGGCGTGCTGCCGACGGGTCAGGTGGTGGGCCTGATTGAGGCGCTACCCAGCGTGTCAGACATCATCAACGGCATCATCGCCGAAGCGGACGCCGTGCTGCAGCGCCTGGCTGAGTAGCGCCTCCGGCCCGTCAATCAGGCGTCAGAAGCGCTGCCCTGGGCCACCCGGCGCAGCAGGTTGGACACCCGCTGATGGGTCACCCCGAACAGGTGGGCAATGCTGGGAATGCTCTGGCCTTCGGCCCGTAACGCCACCACCAAGGAACGGCGGAGATACCCACTGGCTTCGGACTGCCGGCGCAGAATGCTGCTCACCAGCTGTACCGTGCCCGGCTCGTCTTCGTCGGCCAGGATGGTTTTCCAGCTGGCACCCTTCTCACGGGCCAACCGGACCTCGGCAATGCGCTTGGCCAAGAGTCGCTCCTGCTCAGCATTCTCGAGCAATGCAGTCTCGAGTTCGCCGAGCGCGTGGAGCACCTCATCAGGCCCATCCGCATTCACCTTGTCTTGGTCCGGCATGTATTCCCTTATTTCGCCGGAGGAATTGTCCTCACGGTGCAAGTCTCTGACTACATCGGTCGCCAACATGCGTCCTCCGTTTCCTACTGTTGTAGTGCCGGGCCAACGCAAATGTGCGGCGGGCAAACCCACGCCTAACCCAGCAAGGCGTCACTAAGACCGATACCCGGATTGATGGTCTTCAACCCTGCTGGGGCGAGAAATCGACCGGGCAGGTCAAAATTAGCGGCTGAGCAGGACCGATGATCCGTGGCCAAACAGACCCTGGTTGGCCGTGACGGCCACCCGAGCCCCCTCAACCTGATGTCCGGTGGCCGTGCCCCGCAGCTGCCAGACGCACTCACACACCTGGGCGATGGCCTGAGCTGGGATGGCCTCACCGAAGCAGGACAGCCCACCCGAGGGGTTGACCGGCACCCGGCCCCCCAGCGAAGTGACGCCGTCACGCAGCAACTTCTCGGCTTCGCCCTCGCCGCACAATCCGATGTCCTCGTACCAGTCGAGCTCGAGCGCGGCAGAGAGGTCATAGACCTCGGCCAGGTCGAGATCCTCGGGTCCGATGCCGGCCTCGGCGTAGGCGGCCGAGGTGATGGAGGGTCGAAAACCCTGGCCGGCTTCCCATTCGCCCCCGAAGGCGACCGCCGAGTCGGTGGAGAAGTTGGGCATTTCGATCACCGTGTTGGGAAACGTGGGTGTCACGGTGGAGACGGCGTTAATGGTGACGGCCGGTTCGGCGCCAGCGTGGCGCCGGGCGAATTCCATGCTGGTCAGCACCAGAGCGGCGCCGCCATCGGAGGTGGCGCAAATTTCGAGGAGTCGAAGCGGATCGGCCACCATGGGTGACGCCAGGACCTCTTCCACCGTGACCTCGGACCGGTAGCGGGCGTAGGGGTTGGCCAATCCGTGCCGGGCGTTCTTGACCTTGACCTGGGCGAAGTCCTCTTCGGTGGCGCCGAAGCGGTCCATGCGGCGGCGGGCGTAGAGGGCGAAGTAGGTCGGGTTGGTCGCCCCCATCAAGTGGAAGCGCAACCAGTCGGGATCGTTCTTGCGATCGCCGCCGCCCACCGGGGCGAAGAAGCCCTTGGGCGTGGTGTCGGCGCCGATGACCAGCGCCACGTCGCACAGCCCGGCCAAAATTTGAGCCCGGGCATTGCCAATGGCGGCCGCCCCGGAGGCACAGGCGGCATAGACGCTCGAGACTCGGGCACCGGTCCAACCCAGCGCCTGGGCGAAGGTGGCCCCGGCGACAAAGCCCGGGTAGCCGTTACGGATGGTGTCGGCCCCCGAGACGAATTGGATGTCGCGCCAGCCGAGCCCGGCGTCGGCAAGGGCGTCCTTGGCGGCGGCCAACCCGTACTCGACGAACGGACGGCCCCACTTGCCCCATGGGTGCATGCCGGCGCCGAGGACGGCGATGCGCTTGTCATTGGGCATGTCTCAGACCTCCCTTGCGCTCGCGTTGACCGGTCGCCATTTCCAGACCAGAAACTCCTGCTCGCCCTCGATGTAGAGGGTGTCGATCACCAGCTCCACCTCGTCACCCACCTTGAGGTCGTCCACCGAGACACCGTTGACCACTTGACCCATGACCACCAGCTTCTCGGCCGCCAGCTCGACGGCGGCCAGGCAGAAGGGCTCGTACGGGTCGGCCGGCACATAGGGCGGTGGCGGTTGGTAACGGGCATCGGTGTAGGACCAGATGCGACCCCGGCGCGACAGTTCGACCGTCTCGAACTCGGTCCCATCGCAGTCCGGATTGCGGCAGTACTGGGACTCGGCGGGGAAGGCGAAGGTGCCACAGCTGCTGCAGCGCGAGCCCAGGAGAGCTGGACCGCCCTCGGCGTCTTCGGTGAACCATCCCTCGATCGCAGGCACCCGCGTGGTCATGGCGCTCAACCCAACCGCTCGATGATGGTGGCGTTGGCCTGCCCGCCACCCTCGCACATGGTCTGCAGGCCAAACCGGCCGCCGGTGCGCTCAAGCTCGCTGAGCAGGGTGGCCATCAGGCGGGCCCCCGAGCAGCCGGTGGGGTGGCCAATGGCGATGGCACCGCCGTTGACGTTGACCTTCTCCATGTCCGGGTGGAATTCGCGTTCCCAGGCCAGGACCACGGAGGCAAAGGCTTCGTTGATCTCAATCACATCGATGTCGCTCAGCGCCAGCTTCGACTTGGCCAAGACCAGTTCGGTGGCCGGAATCGGTGCCGTCAGCATGATCTGCGGATCGTTGGCAGCGACGGCAAAGGTGTGAAACCTGGCTCGTGGCGTCAGTCCCAGCTCGTTGGCCTTCTCTTCGCTCATGATCAGGACGGCTGCCGCCCCGTCGGAAATCTGCGACGACGTGCCAGCCGTGACCGTGCCCGTTTCGGAGAAGGCGGGTCGCAGTGAGGCCAGCTTTTCGGCCGAGGTGTCACGGCGGACTCCCTCGTCGATCTCCATGAGACCGGTGACATCGGCGGCACCCGGAACGTCGGGATGCACCCGTGCCTCCAGCGTGACGATCTCCTTGGTGAAGCGTCCTTCGTCGGTCGCCCGGGCCGCCCGCTGGTGTGACTGGAGCGCCAGGGCGTCCATGTCCTCTCGGGTGACGTTCCAGCGTCGAGCGATCTCCTCGGCGCATTCGCCCTGGTGGATGAGCTCGAAGTGTTCCTTGTAGAGAGGGCCATAGGCCTCGCCCGGCCCGGGCTCGGTAGTGGAGCCGATCGGCACCCGGCTCATCGATTCGATGCCGGCCCCGATGACGACGTCCATGGCGCCCGACATCACGGCCTGGGCGGCGAAGTGAATGGCCTGCTGGGCCGATCCGCATTGGCGATCCACCGTGGTGCCCGGCACCGACACCGGGTAGCCGGCGGCCAGGGCGGCGTTGCGGGCAATGTTCATGGCCTGCTCACCGACCGTCATGGTGCAGCCCATGATCACGTCCTCGACCAGCGTTGGGTCGAGGTCATTGCGGGCCAGCAGGGCGATCAACGGCTGGGCGGCCAGGTCGGTGGCGTGCCAGCCTGAGAGGCGGCCCCCTCGGCGGCCCACGGGGGTGCGAACAGCATCGACGATGACGGCGGTAGGCATAGGAGGCCATTGTGACCCAAATCCGCCTGAAGCCCCGCTCGGAGGGGTTATTGAGGGGCCATCGACACCACCAAAGCTGAGTCTTCGAGCAGGATAGGGGGGTGCGTCGCTCCTCCACGGCCGTAGCAGCGTGCGTGGCGGCCCTCTTCGTCCTGGCCGGATGCACCTCCGCCGGTGCCCGATCGCTTCCGGTGGGCACCGGAATTGTCCCCCACCTGGGCGCTGGCCAACAGGCCACCGTCACCTATTGCAACGGTGAGCAGGCCCACATCACTGAACCGACCCGCCTCCACGGACCGGCTCCAACGGCCGTGTACGTCCACGGTGGATCGTGGGTGTCGGGCGACTTCGATACCGGTGGCTTCATCATCAACAAGATCGGTCCCGCCCTGGCCCAATTCGGCTTCGTGGTGGTGAGCGTCGACTATCGGCTCGGGCCCAACAAGCCATGGCCGGCTCAGATTGAGGACGTGAAGTGCGCCATTCGCTATTTGCGGGCGAACGCCAAGTTGCTACACGTTGATCCCAATGAGATCGGCGCCTGGGGCCACAGCGCTGGTGGCCACCTGGTTGACCTACTCGGGTTGGCCGGTCCGAGCGCTGGCTGGGACGTCGGCGCGTACACGAACCAGTCCAGCAAGGTGCAGGCCGTGATCGACTTGGCTGGCCCGACGAACCTCCCGACCATGGGTACCTTCGGTGCCGCCGGGGTGGTCCAGGACTCGTTCATCTCGTTGCTGGGCGACGTGCCGCTCAACCAGCTCGGCGCGGCCCTGACCTCGGCCAGCCCCGTGAGCTATGTGACTTCGAGCGCCCCTCCGTTCCTCGTCTTCCATTCCAACAACGATCCGATTGTGAGTTTCAGGCAATCCCAAGACCTGGTCTGGGATCTATCAGCCGCCGGCGACTCGGCGGTGCTCGTCACGGTCAACGGCGGCGGGCACCTCTTCACCCAAAAGGGCGGCTCACCCACTCCAGCCCAGATCACCGATCAGGTACTGCAATTCTTCGTCAAGAGCTTGCACGCCCGCTCCTACTAAGAGACTCCCGCGGGCGGTCGCTTTTTGGCATGCCACCTGACGGTGTGTCAGATTCGCGGCGCGATGGAACTCCATTTCAGCGACGAGCAAGAAGCCTTCCGACGCGAAGCCCGCGAATGGCTGTCGACCCACGTCCCCACTGAGCCTCTTCCCTCTCTCGATACGCCCCAGGGCTTCGAAGCCCATCGCACGTGGGAGCGCACCCTGTTCGACGATCGCTGGTCCGTGGTCAGCTGGCCCGTGGCCTACGGCGGCCGCGATGTGGGCATCATGGAATGGCTGGTCTTCGAAGAGGAGTACTACCGAGCCCGGGCCCCCAAGCGGGTGAGTCAAAACGGCATCTTCCTTCTGGCCCCGACCATGCTCGAGTACGGCACCGATGCTCAGAAGGCGCGGTATCTGCCACCGATGGCGTCTGGGGAAGAGATCTGGTGCCAGGGCTGGTCCGAACCTGACGCCGGCAGCGACTTGGCCGGCATCCGATCCCGAGCGACGCGGAATGCGGCCGGCGATGGTTGGGTCCTGACCGGCCAAAAGACATGGGCCAGTCGGGGCGCCTTCGCCGAGTGGTGCTTTGGCATTTTCCGTACCGATCCCGAAGCCGAGCGGCACCGTGGGCTGACCTACTTCCTGATCCCCATGGATGCACCGGGCATCACCGTGCGTCCGATCCCCCAGATCGACGGCGAAACCGGTTTCGCCGAGATCTTCTTCGACAACGTCGAGGTCCCAGACGACCAGGTGTTGGGTGAGGTCGGCGCCGGGTGGTCGGTGGCCATGGCCACGGCCGGCAGCGAGCGCGGGCTCAGCCTGCGCAGCCCCGCCCGTTACACCGAGGCCGCCGGTCGTCTCCTCTCACTCTTCGATCAGCGCGGCGGTCCGGCGTCGGCCGCCGACGACATCGCCCGGGCCTACATGGATGCCGAGGCCTACAAACTCCATACGTACTGGACCGCCACCAAGGTCAAGGCAGGCCATGCCGTCGGACCCGAAGCAAGTTGCAACAAGGTGTTCTGGTCGGAGACCGATGTGGCGATTCACCAAGCCGCCCTGTCCCTGTTGGGCGCCGATGCCGAGCTGCTCGAGTCCGGCACACCCGGGGAGTGGCTCGACGGCTACCTCTTCTCCTTGGCTGGCCCCATCTACGCCGGCACCAACGAGATCCAACGCAACGTGGTGGCCGAGCGCCTGCTCGGATTGCCGAGAGGTTGACGATGCAGTTCGCCTTCTCCGAAGAGCAGCTTGAATTGCGTGCCGCCGTGCGACAGGTCCTGGCGGCCGAATGCACGACGTCGGCGCTGCGCGCCTATGACGAGGCTTCCAGCGCACAGATCGCTCCAGGTTGAGCCAGTCTCGCTGGGGCGTGTTGGCCGACCTCGGGGCGCCGGCGCTCCTGGTGCCCGAAGCCGCCGGAGGTCTCGGGCTCACCGATGTCGATCTGGTCGGGGCCCTCGAAGAGGCCGGCTGGGCCGCCTTGCCCGAACCACTTTTGGAGACCGCCGGCCTGGCCGCCCCTCTGCTGGCCACGCTGTTGCCGGCGCCGGTTGCTGCCGCTGCTCTCGACACCCTGTTGTCGTCCGGCACCACCTTCGCGGTGGGGGGCATCGATGTCACGACCAGAGGTGTGCGTTCCCCCACGGTCGTCTCAGCCGACGGCATGTTGCGCACGCCCCGTGTCGTCGGCGCGCGCGACGCCGCCATTGCACTGCTGGCCTGTCTGGATCCCGATTCCGGTTGGCAAGTGCACGCCGTCCCCATCAGCAACTGCACCGTCGAGCCCACCCCCACGCTCGATACGACGCGCGATCTCTCAGTGGTGCATTGGCCGCTCTCGGCCGACACGTTGCTGGCCTACGGCGTGGCGGCCGAAGCACTGGTGCAGCTCATGGCCGATCGGGCCGCCGCCGGTTCGGCTGCCCTGCTGATCGGACTGGCCGACCGCATGATCACCATGGCCGCTGACTATGCCAAGGAACGTCAGCAGTTCGGCAAACCCATCGGAAGTTTTCAGGCCGTGAAGCACCTCCTGGCCGACGCCCGCATCAAGCTCGAGTTCGCTCGGCCCGCCACCTACCGGGCGGCATGGTCGCTGGCCACGGCCGAACCGACGGTGTCGCACGATGCCTCCATGGCGAAGGCCATGGCGTCGGATGCGGCCGACCGGGCGGCCAAGGTGGCCCTGCAGGTCCATGGCGCCATTGGCTACACCTGGGAATGCGATCTGCACTTCTTCATGAAGCGCACCTGGGCGCTCTCAAAGGCGTGGGGCGACGCGGCCACACACCGCCAGCTCGTGTTGGCTCAGGCGCCCCGCCGCTGAAGACCCCGCTGACTACATCGGGTAGCGGCCGTAGTCGCTGGTCACCAAGTAGCGCCCGATTCGCTGCAGTGCTCGCCAGGCCTCATTGCGACGACGGAATCGCTTCAAGTTGGCGACCAGACGAGCGAAGTTCGGGTACGAGTAAATACTGTCGCCCCACACGGCCGGGATGACCGACTCCCACGTGGCCCATTCCTCGAACACGGTGTTGCCGAGCATCCCTTCGAGGGCGCTCAGCCCACGTCCGCTCTTGCGGTGGGCCACACCCAGCGCCTCGAAGAAGTCCAAATGGCGCTGATAGACGTAGAACGAGTCGGAGCCGACTTCTCGGGCGTGCAGGACGGCGGCGGTGAGCTCGGCTTCCGTCGGCGTGCTGGCGACCAACTTGCGACCTTCACGGAGCCCGGGACCGTGCCACTGCTCCAAGGCCTTGCGAATCGAATCGGTCTCCTTGGAGCGAGTCGACCAAAAGAGTTCGTAGACGATGCCGCCGCCGATTACCGCCACACCCAAAGTTGCCCATGCGCTCAGCTCATCTGAATACACCGCGACCTCCGCCTCTCAGTTCGGATTGACGGTACCCGGCTCCTGGTCAGGGCCTGTTTCGGGAATGTGAACATCGTCAGAGCAATGACTCTGAAGGCGGCCCGACGGTGATGTCCGATTTCCGCCAGTATTTGTCACCACGCCGTGTCACCATGCTGGAGTGATTGAGGACCCGGAACGTTGCTACCAGGCAGCCTTGAGCAAGGACTCCCGCTTCGACGGGTGGTTCTTCTGCGGGGTGACCTCGACCGGTATCTACTGCCGCCCCAGCTGCCCGGCCCGGACACCCAAGCGCGAGAACATCCGCTTCTACGCCTCGGCCGCGGCGGCCCAGCAAGCGGGCTTCCGGGCCTGTCTGCGCTGCCGCCCCGATGCCACGCCCGGTTCGCCCGAATGGAACCTCCGGGCTGACGCGGTGGGTCGCGCCATGCGCCTCATCCGTGACGGCATCGTGGACCGGGAAGGCGTCGAAGGACTGGCTCGTCGATTGGGCTACAGCGTCCGCCAACTCAATCGACTGGTCACGGCCGAAGTCGGCACTGGTCCGCTCTCTCTGGCCCGAGCGCAGCGGAGCCAGACGGCGCGAGTGCTGCTCGAGACGACTGATCTTCCTATTAGTCACGTCGCCTTCGCCGCCGGGTTTGCCAGCGTCCGCCAATGCAACGAAACCGTCCGACAGATCTTTGCCGACACACCGAGTGGTCTGCGGGCCCGCGCCACCCGGACGGTGGCCGGCCGCCAAGCCGTGGCCCAACGAACCGCCCAGGGCATCCGACTCCGACTGCCTGGTCGTCGACCCTTCAACCCCGAGTCCGTATTGCACTTCCTCGGCCAGCGCGCCGTGCCCGGCATTGAAGAGTTGAGCGGTGCCACCTATCGACGCAGCCTCCGGCTGCCGCACGGTCACGGCGTGGTGTCGCTCACGGCCTTGGATGATCCGGGGAGCGGTCCCGCCTTTGTGGAGGGGGAACTCCACCTGTCTGATCTGCGTGATCTGACGACGGCGGTCTCGCGCTGCCGGCAACTGCTTGATCTCGATGCTGATCCCGTCGCCGTCGTCGACGCCTTCCGGGACGATCCCATCCTCGGCTCGCTGGTGATGGCGACGCCAGGCCGCCGGGTACCTGGGGCAGCCGACGGCTTCGAGTTAGCCGTGCGAGCGGTGATTGGACAGCAAGTCTCGGTGCCCGGCGCGCGCACCGTGGCCGGGAGGTTGGTCATGGCCGCCGGAGAGGTGTTGGCCGAAGCCAATGGCGGCATCACCCATCTGTTTCCGACGCCGGCCGCGCTCATCGAGTTAGCCGAACGGGACCCGGCCGCCTTCTCCATGCCGACCAGTCGACGTCGTGCGTTAGTGGCCTTGGCCGAGGCGGTGGCATCGGGCCAGGTCGTGATCGACCCGGGGGCCGATCCGGCGGAACTGCGAGCGTCACTGGTGGCGCTGCCGGGGATTGGACCCTGGACGGCCGAGTACGTGGCCATGCGGGCCTTGCGCGATCCCGACGCTTTCATGCCCACCGATTTGGGCATCCGTCGGGCGGCCCACGCGTTGGGCCTGCCGGACGATCCGGAGTACCTGACGACCCTGACCGAGAGCTGGCGACCCTGGCGCAGCTACGCCATGGCCCATCTGTGGTCGATGCCGTCGGCCCAAGCGCCGCTGTCGCCCTCGCTGTTGACGAAGACGCAATAAGACAAGAAACGACGAAAAGGAGTCGAGCCGCATGACGATCGCCACTACCTACACGATGCCCTTTGACACACCGGTCGGGCAGCTGGTGCTCGAGAGCGACGGCGACGTGCTCATCGGCATCTGGTTACCGACCCACGGCCGGACCGTGAAGGCTGGGCGGGGGGATGACGCGCCACCCGTATTGAAGGAGACCGCCACTCAGTTGGATGAGTACTTCGCCGGCGAGCGCACCGAATTCGACGTCCCGATGGAGATTGGACGGCACTGAGTTTCCAGCGTGAAGTCTGGGCCGAGCTGTCACGAATCCCCTACGCCGAAACCATCAGTTACGGCGAACTGGCTCGGCGGGTCGGCCGGCCGAAGGGACCGCGGGCCGTGGGCCAGGCCAACGGCCGGAACCCGATCCCCATCATTGTGCCCTGCCACCGGGTTCTGGCCGGTAACGGCATTGGCGGTTACGGCGGCGGCCTGCCCATGAAGCGGGCTCTGCTGGCCGTGGAGGGCGTGACTGCCTAACCTCCGCCCGTGGAAACAACCGAGAGTGTGCAGAGTGCCTTCGATCTGACGGGCCGAGTCGCCCTCGATCACGGGAGCGGGCAGTGGGCTGGGTCAATCGTCGGCCGAGGTGTTGGCCGTCGCCGGGGCCACCGTGGTGTGCGCCGACATCAACGCCGAGGCGGCCGAAGCAACGGCGGCGGCCATCCGGGGGCAGGGCAAGCTGGCCGAGTCGGTCGCGCTCGATGTGTCAGCAACGGGGACGCGGCGGCCGAGGTGGTCCAGGACATCGTGGCTCGGCATGGCGGGCTGCACGTGATGTGCAATGTCGCCGGCATCATGATCGACAGTTCCATCATCGATCTCGATCCCGACGAGTTCGATCGCATCCTCTCCGTCAACCTCAAGGGCGTGCTCTACGGCTGTCAGGCCGCCGGCAAGGTCATGGTCGAGCAACGGCAGGGCAGCATCGTCAACATGGCCTCGGCGGCCGTGCTGGCCCCGTCGCCCGGCATCGGGCCCTATGCCATCTGCAAGGCCGGCGTCGCCCAGTTGACCAAGTCGATGGCGATTGAAGTCGGCCGTCGCGGCGTGCGGGTCAACACCATTGCGCCCGGCTTCATCCCGACCAACATGACGTCGCGCTACTACACGAACCCTGACGGCTCCATTGATGAGGAGACCAGGGACGCCATGGTCGTCCCCATGGCGAAGGCGACGCCACTGCGCCGGGTCGGCGTGCCGTCGGATATCGCGTACTGCGTGCTGTATTTGGCCTCAGACGCATCGAGCTTCGTCACCGGGCAACTGCTGAGTCCCAACGGTGGCGTGTCCATGCACTACTAACGCAGCGAGGAGGACATCCGATGCCGAAAATCATCAAGGGAAACGCTGGGCGAATCCCGCCCGAACCCTCGAAGGGCCACTCCGACATCGACGATTGGTTTCGGCGACTGATGCCGGATCTGCAGCCCATCATCAAGCAGCTCGACAAGTCCATCCGAGCGAACATCCCGAAGGTTCATTACGCCGTCAAATGGAAAAGGGCGTTCTATGGACTGCCCGAACTCGGGTGGCTCATCGAACTGGCCGCGTACGACGTCTCGGTGAATGTCGTCTTCTACGGCGGCGCCGACTTCGAGTCTCCACCCCCGCTCGGCACCACCGATCGGACTCGCTATGTCAAAGTGACCAGCTTGGCGGAGGCGAAACGACCTGAGCTGCTCGAGTTGATGCAGCAAGCCGGGCGCACACCAGGTTGGACCTGACGCGCCGTTCATTCATCCGTAGTCGCCGATGACGGTGCCGGTGACCGGGTGCGGGCCGTCCACACTTCGTGTCGCCGACGCTGATGCGAATTCCCGGAAGGCGCTCAGTGCAGTCAGTGGATTGTCGTCTCCCTCAACGATGGCCACGTGCACGAAGCTCACGCCGTCATTGAGTCGGACCGAGACATAGCGCAGGCCTTCGGGTCGTTCTTCGGCCAGTTGGGCGAACACCTCTTGTATGAGCCGTTCGTTTTCATCGGCCGCGTCAGGTCGCGTGGTGTAGCGCACCACCGTGGCGCTACTCATTTGGCGATCGCCCGCACCTTGTTGTTGCGAGCATCGTGCGTGAGCTCGACCAAGCCGAGCGCTTCCAGCAGTGGTGGCAGATACATGCCGAAGCGTCCCCGGTAGCCCTTACGCAGGCCATACCAACCGCCGACCGGATTGTCGTCGGAGCGCCCCCATGCTTCGACCGTGCCGTCGAGCCGCCGCCTTGTTCTCATCGGCCGCACCCAGGGGAACCCAGTCGCCCTGCGCCACCAACCAGGCGTGCAGATCCTCGATGGCCTGCACGTGATACTTCAGCGTCGTCGAGCCCACCACGCAGACCAGCGCGGGCGGATCGGCATCGGTGTCCTTGTACATGGAGTATTCCGACGAACCCGGTGCCGTCTTCAGCGTCCATGGATCGTCCTTGGTGCCAGCAGCCATTCAGCCTTCCCCTCTCTCAATCGCTCCCGCAAAGTGCGGCAGCAAGGTGTCCCAGCCAATGCGATTGCGATCGCGCCACGCCTCGGCCACGTCGCCGAGACGCTCCCAACCTCGATGCTCGACTTCAATACGGGTCAGGCGCGGGCCGAGGTTGACGAACCGGATCTCGACCTCAGTGGCCTGGCTGCGATCCGTCCCGAGGTGCCAGAGATACCCGAGTCGGGTCGGTGGCTCCCAGACGGTCACCTCTCCCCATTCGTGCTCAATGCCCTCAACGGTTCGTTCGAAGATCCGTCCACCAACACCGGCTTCCATCACCACGTTGACGTCGCGACCGCCGGTGACGGTGTGGTCCATGGGCCACCAGGTGCCGATCCGGGTGGTCCAGGTGTCGAAGGCATGCGGGACCCCACACTTGACCTCGAACGTGATCTGCAGGGGCGACGTCACCGGTCACGCTCCGGGTCCGTGTTCTCGGCCAGCAGCGTGAACCGTTGGGCGGCCTGGCCCCACACCCCTTCGAGGTAGGCCTGCACGGCCCGTAGACCCTGGTCCTCCAGGTGGTAGATCCGTCGAGTGCCGTCCGCGTGCTCGGCCACCATCCCGGCGTCCTTGAGCAATCGAAGATGGCGCGACACCGCAGGCCGACTGATGGGCAGGGCGGCCGCCAACTCGTGCACCGCCTTGTCGCTGCCGCTCAGCAGCCGGAGGATCTCACGGCGGGTGGCATCCCCCAAGGCCTCGAAGGGATCACCGATGGCAGCTCGGCTCCGGCTTGATTGGTAACGATTCAGTTACCGTAACTCATATGTTACCGATGCGCAAGCGTGCTCTGTCAGCTTCCGGCCTCGACCAGCGGGTGAGAGAGCCCGAGTTCGCGCAAGGTCGATTCGGGTTGGTGCGGCGTGAAGAACGCCGGGTCGGCCCCATCAATGGCGAAGACATAGAGATTCCAAAACTGGGCCAGGCCGGTCGGGGCCAGGTCGGCGTAGAGGCGCTCCTCAATATCGATGCGGCGGGTGAACCCGGCTTCGGCGAAACGGTCGGTCCACCAGCCGAAGGAGGCAATGGTCAGGTGGCCTTCAACAGGTCCACCCTGGATGTCGGTCTCCAGGTCGGCTTCGGGCACCGGGCCGACGAAGTCGAGACCCGAGCTCGTTGTAGTGCTCCAGTCGTTCGGGACGGACTTTGCCCTCGTAGTGGCCGTTCGGCCCCGAGGCGTTGAAGCCGAAGGACGGGATGGTGGCGTAGACCAGGCCGGCACAGACCCGGCGGATCTCGCGCAGGGCCTGGGGCACATCGGCCGGGGGCAGGTGCTCCAGGATCTCGAGGGTGGACACCAGCTCGAACTGGCCATCGGCAAAGGGCAGCCCATCGAGCAGGTTGCCGACCTTCAGGTGCCCCCGGGCCCCCGGCGTGGCGTGTTCGACGGCGTAGTGGCTGATGTCGCTGCCCTGGGCATCGAGACCCAATTCGCGGCAGGGCCTCGACGAGGAAGCCGGTGGCGCACCCAATATCGAGCGAGGTCGTGACCCGGAAGTTGCGCCAGAGCAGGTAGGCGGCGATATCGGCGTTGGAGGAGATCCGGTCGTAACTGGCGTAGCCGGACTGACCCTGGCGGTCACCTGAAGGGTCGCGCCCGGCACCGAAGTAGGCCCCGTCGTAAAGGGCCTCGGCGTCAGCCGAACCGGAACGTAAGCCGAGACGGCGCATCCCCTTGGCCACGGTCGACGTGAGACGAGAACGGGCCATGGGGGGCGACGATAGTGGGTGATTTGGCGTATCTGACGGCCCGTCAGGTGCGGACTACGCTCGATTCCCATGCCTGAGCCGCTGCCCATGATCATTTCGGTGGACGACCATGTCGTTGAACCCCCCAATGTGTGGCAGGACCGGCTCCCGGCCAAGTACCTGGAAGTCGGACCTCGAGTGGTGCGCGCCCCCATGCCCGAGGTCATCTTCAAGGGCGGTGCCCTCTCGGTGAAGCCGGGCTCCAAGGGTGAACCGGTCGACTGGTGGTACTACGAGGATCTCAAGCGCCCCTTGCTCCGGGTCGACTCGGCCGTGGGTGTGCCGCGTGACGAAGTCACCATGCGCGGCGTGATGTACGAGGAGATGCGCCCCGGTTCGTACGAGGTGAAGCCGAGACTGGAAGACATGGACGTGAACCACATCGAGGCGGCGCTCTGCTTCCCGACCTTCCCTCGGTTCTGTGGCCAGACCTTCACCGAGGCCAAGGACCACGACCTCGGCCTGCTCTGCGTCAAGGCCTACAACGACTGGATGGTCGAGGAGTGGTGCGGCGACAGCGGCGGACGTTTGATCCCACTGTGTTTGATTCCGCTCTGGGATGCCGAGTTGGCAGCCGAAGAAGTACGGCGCAACGCTGACCGCGGCGTGCGGGCGGTCTGCTTCAGCGAGATCCCGCCGTACCTGGGCCTGCCCAGCGTGCACGACCCCGACCACTACTGGGACCCGTTCTTCCGCGCCTGCGCCGAGACGCAGACCATCGTCAACATGCACATCGGTTCGTCCTCGCAAGATGCCGTCGACCTCAGCCGATGCGCCTCCGGCCGTCGGTTCGACCTTGACCCACACCAACGCCACCTACTCGCTGGTCGACTTCCTCTTCAGTGGCGTCTTCGTGCGCATCCCCGAACTCAAGGTGGCGTACTCCGAGGGCCAGATCGGGTGGATCCCGTACATCTTGGAGCGCGCTGACCGCGTGTGGGAGGACAACCGCGGCTGGGGCGGCGTGGCCGACATCGTGCCCGAGAAGCCCAGCAGCTACTTCAAGGACCACGTGTGGGGCTGCTTCTTTGACGACGCCCACGGGCTCAAGTCAGTCGATGAGATCGGTGTGGACAACATCACGTACGAGTCCGACTACCCGCACTCGGACTCGACGTGGCCCAACACCCGGCAGATCGCCGAGGTGCAGATGGCCGACCTGAATGACGAGCAGCGCCGCAAGATCGTGCGCGGCAACGCCATCAAGTTGTTCGGCCTCGACTTCGTGGCCTGACCCACTCACCCTCTCGACGTGGATCTTCGCTACACGGAAGACGAGCGGTCCTTTCGCGACACCCTGCGACAGTGGCTGGCCGACACCCTGCCTTCACTGCCGACGGCGCCGTCGCACGAGGACTGGCCCGGTCGCCGGGCCTACGACCTGCATTGGCAACGCCTGCTCTTTGACGCCGGCTATGCCGGGGTCGACTGGCCGGTGGAAGGCGGGGGACGCGGGTCATCACCCATTGA
This sequence comes from uncultured Acidimicrobiaceae bacterium, assembly GCA_963730785.1. GTDB lineage: Bacteria > Actinomycetota > Acidimicrobiia > Acidimicrobiales > RAAP-2 > Bog-473. The sequence goes on along the minus strand of CAVSTF010000001.1, from coordinate 507,012 downwards.
GCAACTGATCTTCAAAGAGGAGTGTGAACGAGCCGGCGCGCCCGTACATCGGCGTCGGCTTCGTGGGCCTGCTGCATGCGGGCCCGACCATTATTGCCGAAGGCAACACGGCTCAGAAGGAGCGCTACCTGTCCCCCATCCTCCGGGGCGACGAGGTGTGGTGCCAGGGCTTCAGCGAGCCCGATGCCGGCAGCGACCTGGCGTCATTGCGGACTCGAGCAGTGCGCGACGGCGACGAGTACGTGGTGACGGGCTCGAAGATCTGGACGTCGCACGCCGAAGTGGCGGACCATTGCGAGCTGTTGGTCCGGACCGGCGAGGACGGCCATCGAGGCATCACCTGGTTGATCATGCCGATGGACTCGCCCGGGATTGAGATCCGACCGCTGCGCACCATCGCCGGCTCGACCGAGTTCGCCGAGCTCTTCCTCAACGAGGTGCGCATTCCCGTGACCAACCGGGTGGGTGACGAGAACGACGGATGGCGAGTGACCATGGTCACCCTGTCGTTCGAACGGGGCACCGGCTTCGTGGGCGAGCTGCTCGAGTCCATGCGACACCTCAAGGCGCTGCAGGAGCTGGCTGCTCACCTCGGACTCCTCTCGGATCGGGGACTGGCCCGTCGCATCGGACATTTGACGGCCGCCTTCGACGCCCTGTGGGCCCTGACCAAGCGCAACGTGTCGGAAGCGGCCGTGACCGGCATTCCCGGCATCGGCGGGTCCGTCTTCAAACTTTCGTTCTCCGAACATGCGCAGGCCCTGGGCGATCTGGCCATGGAGGTGCTCGACCGGGCCGCCCTGGTCGGCGATCCCCTGGTGTCCGCCGACGGCACACCGCTGGCCAACGAAGAACAACTGGCCGGTTGGTTCAAGTCGATTTCGCTCACCATTGCGGCCGGCACGTCGCAGGTGCAGCGCAACATCGTGGCCGAGCGGATCCTCGGCCTGCCCAAGGTGCGCTGATGGACTTTCGAATTTCTGAAGATCAAGCCGAGCTGGCCGCCGGCATCCGCAATATGTTGGCTGGCCGCCTGCCCTTGGAGCAGCTGCGGGCGCGCGAAGGCGCCGACGTGGCCATAACCGATGCGCACTGGTCGGCCCTGGGCGAGACCGGGGTCTTTTCGCTCACGTTGCCCGAGCCGGTCGGGGTGGGACTCGGGCTGGCCGACGCGGTCATCGTCTTTGAAGAGTTGGGCCGCGCCCTCATCCCCGGACCACTGGTCGGCACCTTCCTGGCCGCCTCGACCCACCTGGTCGACGGGGCAGCCGACGGTCAGGCTCGAGTCGGGGTCCAGACGATGAGTGACGGCCCCCAACTGATTGAGCACCTGAGTGGGCTCGATGCGCTGCTGGTGCTCTCGGGATTCGACCAACCGGCAACGGCTCGCCTCATTGCCCCCGGCGCCGGATGCCAGCGGCGCCCGGAGAATGGCCGAGCCCCTCTGCCCTCTCACCCCAATGTGGCAACTCGACGCCACGCCCCAAGGTGAGACCTTGCCGGCGCTGGCCTTCCAACTCTGCCGGGATGGTTCGCTGCTGACGGCGGCGCTTCAAATTGGTCACGCCGCCGCCGCACTGGAGTTGGCGGTGGCCTACGCCAAGGAACGCCACCAGTTCGGCAAGCCGATCGGCAGCTTCCAAGCCATTAAGCACATCTGCGCCGACATGCTCGTGCGAGCCGAAGTGGCCCGCAATGCGGTGCAGGCCGCCGCGTGTCTGGCCGACGACGAAGAGGTCACCGCCGCCGAAGCAGCAGCCTCAGGCATGTCACCCGAAAGCTTGGTGCGTCGAGCCGTGATGGGGGCCAAGATCCTGGCCGACGAAGCGGCCATCGCCAATGCCCGGGCCGCCATTCAGGTGCACGGTGGCATGGGCTTCACGTGGGAGGTGCCGCTGCATCTCCATCTGAAGCGGTCACGCGTACTCGCCACCACCTTCGGCACCCCGGGACAACTCTCGGCCGCACTGTGTGCCCTCACCTAGTTGACACGGAGAACAAAGCCATGACCGATCGATCACTGATTCCCCACGATGTCGTCCGCGCCGTGCCCGAAGGCAAGGTCGTCTTTGGCATGCAGTTGCCGATCCAGTCCCAGTCCACGCTGTATGTGGCTGATTGGGAAAAAGGGGCCGGCCCGAAAGAGTTGGGCCGCATCGCGCAGGTGGCCGACCAGGCGGGCTACTTCTACATCGGCGTGTGCGACCACACCGCCATTCCGGAGCGTCTGGCCGATGCCATGGGGACCATTTGGTACGACACCGTGGCCACCTTGGGCTGGCTGGCCGCGCTGACTACCCGCACCCACCTGCTCTCCCACGTCTTGATCCTGGCCCAGCGTCATCCGCTGCGAGCGGCCAAGGAACTGTCCACCTTGGACCACCTGTCCGAAGGCCGGCTCATTGTCGGCGTCGGGGCCGGCCACGTGCCCGAGGAGTACGACCTTCTCACGGGCGACTTCGCCGAGCGGGGACGCCACACCGACGAAGCGGTGTCCGCCTTGGCGCTGGCGTTTACCAACGAGTTCCCCGAACTGCCCGGACCCCGCTTTCCGGCCTCACGCATGGGCATCGCACCTCGCCCGTCACGCCAACCCCGTCCGCCGATCTGGATCGGTGGCTCATCACCGGCGGCCATCCGGCGCACGGCGGCCCTGGGCGACGGATGGCTCCCCCAAGGGACCCGCCGACGTGACCTCCCCGAGCAGATCGCCCAGCTGCGCCAACTGCGCGAGGACTACCGGGGTGGCGCGCCCATCGACATCGGCACCATCGTCGAACCCATCCACCTTTCCCGCGGTGTGTCCGACTGGAACCTGCCCAACTACGTCCTGCAGGGCAGCGCCGAGGAAGTGGCGACGTCATTGCGTGAGTTGACGGCCATGGGCGTCAACCACCTGCAGGTGCGGTTCATGGCTCGCTCGCTCGATGAATTCTGCGAGCAGACGGCCGCCTTCGGCGAAGAAGTTGGACCACTCCTCAACGACTGAACCACCAGGCAGAACGGCCAGACCACTAGGGTGACCGCTCTGAGGACACCCGAGACTGGGGCCAGCATGATGCCTGCGAATCCCGAAGCTCGAAAGCGGGCTCATCGACTTCGGCGTAACGCCATCGTGGCCTCCATCGCCTCGAACTTTGCCGGTGCGGTGGTGGTGTTCATCTACCTCGGCATCCTCGGACCAGGTACGTCCGCCTTGGGAGCGCACAAGCTGGCCACCGTGCTGCTCTTCGTCGTCGTGCTGGTGGTGACGGGCGTCAGTGGTGTCAGCTTTTTCACCTGGCTGGTCCGATCGCTCAATCAGACCATCGCCAACGAACAGCCCATCACCGGAGCAGACCGGCAGACGCTGTTGGCCAATAGCGCGCGGGTGGCGGCCTTTTCTCTCGTCGCCTGGGTGCTCTCGGCCGGCGTCTTCGGCCTGTATGACGCCACCTACGGACATGACACCAACATCTCCGCCATCCGGCTGGGCTTGAGCGTCGTACTGGGTGGGCTCACCACGACCGCCTTGGTCTACCTCCTCAATGAGCGTTCCACCCGCCCCATGTACGCGCTGGCCTTCGCCACGGCCTCACCCACCGAAGTGTCCGGTCTGGGCCTTGAGCTGCGAATGGCCATGGCGTGGGGATTAGGGGCCGGCATACCGATGCTCGGCATCGCCCTGGCCTACCTGGGTGTGCACGCCAGTGACTTCGAAACGGTCCGGCGCACGGTGTTGACCGCCGCCTTTATTTCGGTGGTGGCCGGCGCTCTCATCGCCCGACTACTGGCCCGAGCCGTCGTCCGTCCCATCGACACCGTTCGCCACGCCATGGCTCGCGTGCAGGCGGGCGACATCAACGTGAGCGTGGTGGTTGACGACGCCAGCGAGATGGGTCTGCTCCAGGCCGGCTTCAACGACATGGTGGCCGGCCTGCAGGACCGGGCGATACTCGAGGATCTGTTCGGCCGGCACGTTGGTATTGACGTGGCTCGGCAAGCCATGGACCGAGGGGTTGGGCTGCAGGGCGAGCAGCGAGAGGTCAGCGTCCTGTTTGTCGACGTCATCGGTTCCACCACCATGGCGGTCACCCAGCCGGCGGTCGAAGTCTTCACGTTGCTCAACGAGGTGTTTGCCGCCGTCGTGCACGAGACGACCGCGGCCGGAGGGTGGATCAACAAGTTCGAAGGCGACGCTGCCCTCTGTGTCTTCGGCGCACCCGGTGATCTGCCCGATCACGCCGCTCGATGCCTGAGGGCCGCCCGGGGGTTGCGAATGGCGCTCGACGAACTCGGTCGGATGCACCCCGGGCTCGATGCCGGCATCGGCGTCTCATCGGGGCTGGTCGTGGCCGGCAATATCGGGGCTGAACAGCGTTTCGAATACACCGTGATCGGCGACCCGGTGAACGAAGCAGCCCGGCTCACCGAAGAGGCCAAGGCCACGGCCGGGCGGGTGCTGGCCAGCGAACAAAGCGTGGCGGCGGCCGGCCCCGAAGGCGAAACCTGGCGACGAGTGGGGTCGGCCACCCTGCGGGGGCGCACGACGCCGACGGTGATGTTCGCGCCGGTCGAACTACCCACGGCGACCGTAAGGTGAGGCCATGAAACTCGGAATCCATTTCGCCAACTTTTCGCTGCCCGGCGGCCCCGAAGCACTGGCCACCACACTCGGCAACACCGCCAAAGCCGCCGAAGACACTGGCTGCAGCACCTTCACGCTGATGGACCACTGGTACCAAATGGAGGAGTTCGCCGATCGGCGCGAACCGATGCTCGAGGGGTATACCTCGCTGGGCTACTTGGCCGGCCTGACATCGGAGATCAAACTCTCGCTGATGGTGACCGGTGTGACGTACCGCCATCCCGGCCTGCTGGCCAAAATCGTGACGACACTCGACGTGCTGTCACAGGGTCGGGCCCAACTCGGTATCGGCGCCGCCTGGTACGAGCGCGAACACAAGGGACTCGGGGTGCCGTTCCCTCCGGTCAGTGAGCGCTTCGAGCGGCTCGAAGAGACGCTGCAGATCTGCCACCAGATGTGGTCGGACGACGATGGCCCCTACAAGGGCACGCACTATCAACTGGAAGAGACGATCTGTTCACCCCGACCGATCCAACAACCAGGACCGAAGATACTGGTCGGCGGCAGCGGAGAACGAAAGACCCTGCGCTTGGTGGCCCAATACGCCGATGCCTGCAATCTGTTCGCGCCCACGCCCGAAGTGGTGGCTCAGAAGCTTGAAGTACTGGCCCGTCACTGCGACAACGAGAGCCGTGACCCCGCCTCCATTCAGAAAACGATCTTGGCCTTCGGCGATCCTCTCAGTGACGTCGACGCCTTCCTGCGCAGCATGGAGGAGTACGCCAAGATGGGCATTGAGTTGGCCGAGGTCATGCCAATGGTCCCCGACCCGGTGGCCTGGGTGAGCGAAGTCGGCGAGTCCGTGGTGAGTCGGATGGCCGACCTGTAAGTCAGCGTCATCGCGGACAACATGCCCGCGGTTGACCCATAGGCTGGTCCTGCATGTTTTTCACCATCGCCTTCGACGTCCTGGTTCTGGCCTACATCCTCAGTCGCCAGGTGCGCATCCGCGCCGTGCCGCGTCTACCCAGGCTCCAAGTGCCGGTGATCTTGAGCATCATTGGGCTGATCCAGTTCGTTGACTACACCGGGAGCCACCACGTCACCCAGACCGAATACGACTGGGTCCTCGGCACCCTGATCGTCGGCGCTGGACTGCTCGGGGCCATTCGGGCCCTGACCGTGAAGATCTGGGTCATGAACAACTGGGTGGTCCGTCAGGGCACCTGGGTCACCATGACGCTCTGGGTGGTTTCATTGGCCGCTCACTTCCTGGCCCAGGTGGGGGCCAACCACACCGGAGCCGGCAACTTTGAAGCCTCCAGCCTGCTCCTCTACATCGGCGTGACCTTCGGCCTACAGAACTACGTGGTGCATCGCCGAGCCATGCCGTTGTGGGATTCCCTCGGGCCTCAAGCCGGCCGTCCCATTCAGATCAACTTCGGGCAGGGACCAGGCGGCGGCGGCGCGTTCTTTACCAACTTCCGAAACTTCGGATCCGATGGTCCGCCGCCGCCCTACAACGACCCGAACATCATTGACGCTGAAGTCGTGGACGATGACGATGACGGGCCAGCACAACTTCGCTGACGCCAGTCTCTTACACTCGGCCCTTATGGCTACCCCACGCCGTTTCAGCCAACAACCTTTCGTCGGTCCGCCCGGTTCAACCGAGATCCTGCTGGTGCGCCATGGCGCCTCGGCCGATGCCGTCGAAGGTGAAGAATTCGAACTCTTTGAAGGTCACGGCAACCCGCCGCTGTCACCCGCCGGGCAGGAGCAGGCGCGGCTCGTTGGTGAGCGGCTGGCCCGCGAATCTTTCGGTGCGCTCTACGTCAGCAATCTGCGCCGCACCATCGAAACGGCCCAACCCCTGATCGACCTCACTGGTCTGGATCCGATTGTGGAGCCCGACCTCCGTGAGGTCCATCTCGGGGACTGGGAAGGGGGAATGTTTCGCCAGAAGGTCTTCGATCACGATCCGATCATCATGAAGATGTGGCAGGAACAGTCGTGGTCGGTGGTGCCGGGCGCCGAAAGTGCCGAAGGTTTCTCCGCCCGACTTCGCGGTGCCATCACTCGCATCGCCGCCGCGCACCCGGATCAAAAAGTGGTGGCGTTTTCCCACGGCGCCGCCATCGGCGAACTGGTGGCGCAGGCCAGCGGTTCCAGGCCGTTCGCCTTCATCAGCGCCGACAATGCATCCATCACCCGGTTGGTGGTTACACCCGATCAGTGGATGGTGCGCGGCTTCAACGAAATAACACACCTACATCCGTAAGATCACCCCGTGGGATCCAGCGGCAACCGACCACGCAAACCCAAGCAGCGCCTGCCCCGCATTCCAAAATACGTGCCGTATCCCAAATACGGGATCCGTTGGCGTCTCGGTGGTCCGCTCACAGCAGATCACGAAGCTGAAGCCATTGCCGCCCAGCGGGCCAAGAAGCCCGGCCGGGTCGGCAAATTCGTGCTCAGGATCCTGGGAGGATCTCGACCTCGCTCGGGATGATCATGGGAGCGATCGGCTTGACCTGACGGAGCGCCCGCTCAATCACGTCGGTGATCTGCACCCCGACCAACTCGTCCCGTCGCAGCAGGGCATCGCGCAGCGCCTCGACCACATCGGCATGCTCGGTGACGATGCCCATGGCCACGTCACAAGAAGTCTGCAACAGCGCATCGAGCTCGGCTCGGGCTTCCTTGTCGGCCAGCACCTTGTCGACCAGACCTCCACCGTGGCCGCCCGTCGCGGCCACCGAGATCAATGACGCACCCATGCCGCAGGCACCAATCATTTGGGCACCGATGCTGGTCGCGGCGGCCAAGTCCGATGCCGGGCCAGTGGAAACGTCGTCGAACCAATGCTCTTCGGCGACCATGCCGCCCAGGGCGATCTGCAAGAGCGCGTTGAGTTCGTGCTTGCTCTGCGTGAAGCGCTCCTCGGTTTCAGAGTGCTGCAGCAAACCGAGTGAATCGCGTCGTTTGACGATCGACAACACATCTAGCTGGCGGGTCTCTCCCACGAAGTAGGCCACAGTGGCGTGACCGGCCTCATGGGTGGCCACCCGCTTGCGCTCATCGGTGGTGTAGATGGTCTCGTCGGTGACGCCCAGCTCCACCAGCATCTTGGCTTCGGCGACGTCCGACAGGTTCATGGCCGACCGGCCGTGGGTGAGCGAAATCACCAATGCCTCGTCCAACAACCGCTCCAGCGCGGCAGGTGAGTAACCGAAGGTCATACCCGCCAGCGTGTCCACGGCATCGTGGGCGTCAAGGTCCACGTCGTGCGCCTTGCGGCCCAGGTAATAAGCGATGATGTCGCCGCGAGCCTGGCGTCCGGGCAGCCCGAAATAGATAGAGCGGTCGAAACGTCCGGGACGGATCAGCGCAGGGTCGAGGTCGTCCTTGCGATTGGTGGCGCCGATGATCAGCACGTTGGCCGGCTCGACCGATGGCTTGTGCAACTGCAGGACCTCCGGCAGGTATCGATTGATCATGTCGATCCACGCGTTGCGAAACCTCTGCAGGCGGGACGGGCTGTCGAACGACTGGAGCTGCACCAACAATTCGTTGACCACTCCGGTCACTCCGTCGCCACTGCCGCTACCCAGGCCGCTGCGCGAACCACCAATGGCGTCGATCTCCTCAATGAAGCCGATGGCGCCACCTTCGGCCCGGGCGTACTTGCGCAGCTGCTTGAAGTACGACCGGATTTTGCGGTTGGTCTGACCGAAGTACATCGATTGGAAGGCCGATGCCGAGACGAAGAGGAAAGGCACCTGTGCTTCCTTGGCCATGGCTTTGGCCACGAAGGTCTTGCCGGTCCCGGGGGGTCCCTCAAACAACACTCCCCGGCGGGCTGACCCACCCATAGAGTCACGGAAGGTCTGGTGGGCCAGGAACAGGTTGACTGAGCGCACGACTTCGGCCTTGATCCCATCAATACCGACCACATCACTCAGACCAACAGTGGTCTCACCCGGGCGGATCAACATGTGAGGAGAGCGACCGGCGCCAATGAACGGGGCCAGCATGACGACGCCCAGCAAGAGGACGATGATGCCTACCGGAAGGATCGGCCCAATCCAGTGTGGGAAGTGCACGGAGGGCAAAAACGACTGCCCGGCTACCAAGCGGATGGCAACCCAACCGAAGATCAGAGCGAAAAGGGCGACCGCCCGGCGGTGCCTACCCTGCCGACGACGCTCCTGCGCCCGTGACACATCGGCGCTTTCCAGAATGGAATCGCCCACCACGCCATCCATGGCGTGCTTGGGCCGCGGAGGGTACAGATGATTCTGATCGATACCCGGGGCATCCTGATTGGCTGACGTTCCCATTTGCCTCACTCCGTTCATCCCCCATGCAATGAGAACCGTCTTACCACGGCCAACCTTGCGAACATAGGGGCGAAACTCGGTTCAATGGGTCTTTTGGCCCATGAACCTCCCCTAACTGAAATAGGGGACGTAGGCCAGGATCCCGGTCACGTACTGCCTCGTGGAGGCGAACCACCCCGAGCTGGCGACTGACGCCAGGCCTTGGTAGTACCCAGCCAGGGCCGACGCGGCATTGCCGCCAGTCGCCGCCAACAGTTGATGCAAATACGTGGCTGCCATTTCAATGTTGTCCGAAGGCACATTCGGGTTGAGCGACGGGAGCCCCAGTTGTGTCCGCAACTGGGCGACCGTGGCTGGCTCCAACTGGCAGACGCCGATGGCGCCGGTCACCGAGGACACGCCGGCTTGCCACCCTGACTCCCACCAGCACATGGCCTCGAGCAATGCCGGAGGATCGCCAGTGACCGCAGCCCAATGGGCGAAGACCGGGCGCAGCGTCACGCGATTGGGAAAGGCCAGCAAGGCCGAGGGAAGGGCTGACTGAGTAATGACGTAGGAGGCCAGGGCCATAGCACTCGACTCGGGCAGTCGCAGATGCATCCCCGCCTCAATGTGGTTGGGATTGGCCAGTCCGTTGACTGCTTCCAAGGCAGCCACCGTGGTGCCGTTCTTGGCGGCGATGGAGCTCAGTGTCTGACCCGGCTGGACCACCACGCTGCTGACGGACGGAGCGACCGCGCTCGGTGCGACACCGGCCGCACCAGGAAGCTGCAGTACCGAGCCGATCACAATGTGATTCGGATTGGCGATGTGGTTGAGCGACTGCATCACGGCCACCGTGGTGCCATGGCTGGCGGCGATGGATGACAGTGTCTGGCCGGTGGCGACGACCACACTGTTGCCGGATGGCGCATTCGGCGTGGACGAGGTCGAAGTCGACGCTGCGGCAGTACCCGGAATACGCAGTGTTGATCCCGCCACAATCTGGTTGGGGTTGGTCAGACCGTTGGCCGCTTCCAAGGCGGACACTGTCGTGCCATGGCTGGCCGCGATGGAGGAGAGCGTTTGGCCGGCGGCGACCACAATGCTGCCGCCCGGAAGTTGCAGCGTTGAGCCCGCCACAATCTGGTTGGGGTTGGTCAGACCGTTGGCCGCTTCCAAGGCGGACACCGTGGTGCCGTAGCGCTGAGCTATCTGCGTGAGCGTCTGTCCCGGCATGACCTGGATGCTGGTTGCGCCTGCGGCAATCGGTCCGGCGACGGACGCGACGATGGTGGCCGCGCCGCCAACGGCGAGCACGGACATGAGGCGTCCAATCCGGATCATTCGCTCCGACATTGCGAGGATCAAGGCGACAAGCTTTGTGGCTCCACGGGCGTGTGACAAGGGGCAATGTAATTTCGTGCCTGGCTCTACCCCAGTTGCTGGGTGTTTAAGATCACAAGCTCCACGGTTGCCTCGCCCGGTTGGGCAGAAAGGCGAACGCTTACGGGCGAACCCAGGCCGGAAGAAACATGGTGGTGCCGTCTGGTCGGATGCGGGGACTGAAGACCACCTGCACTGGCTCGCCGATGACGATCGTTGCGGGATCAATCTCGTTGATGGCGCCTTGAGGCCCACTGACCAGGTTGCCCACCATCCGCAGGTACGGCTCCTCGGCCAGGGTGACCGTGATGACCGGGAACGGGGCGAAGGGGGCATAGGCCGGTAGCAGGGGCGGATGGGCCACCACGAAGGACCAGATGGTTCCTAGGCCCGAGACAGCCTGCCAATGGCGCGTGGTGGATTGGCAATGCGGGCACATCACCGTGGGTGGGAAGCGCAATCGGCCACATGCCGAGCAGGCCTGCACTCTCAATTCTCCGACGGCGGTGCCCTCCCAGAAGCCCTCGGACTCCTGATCGCCCAGCGGGATCAGGAAATCCTCAGTACCCGCTGGTGCCGTCCCGGTCGTCATCCCACCAGTCTGTCCGGTCACGCGCAGGGCCGCACGCTGGGCTAATACCTGCTCCCAGCAGGCACTTTGGCGGGACGGTGGGCCGCAGATCAAGATGTGACACACCGTCAGATCTTCTGGCCTCGCCCGAGGGGGAGCACCATGTCGCAGAGCACCGGTCCAATCGAACAGCAACTCCTCATCGGCGGGAAGTGGATCGAAGCCGCCGATGGCACCTACGACATCATCAACCCCGCCAACGGCAGCGTGGTGGGCCAAGCCCCCAACGCCAGCGCAGCTGACGCCGAGGCGGCCGCCGCAGCGGCCAAGGAAGCCCAGCCGGCTTGGGCGGCGTGGTCACAGGAGGACCGCAGTGCCTTGATGAGGGACGCCGCCTCGGCCATTCGGGCCAAGTCGTCACATCTCCTGCCGCTCGTCATTGCCGAGACCGGCGCCACCGCCACGGTCGGTTCCCGCATGCAGGTTCCCGTCGCCGCCGACCGCTTCGAGCGCTACGCACGCGATCCGCGCTCGGTGCTGCAAACCCCACTCCTTCCACAATCGGCCCAGGCCACTCCGCTCGCCCCGGGCGGGATCATCGGGGGCATGATCAACCGCCAGCCACTCGGCGTGGTGGCCTGCATCACGTCGTACAACTTCCCGATGGTGAACATGGCCGGCAAGGTGGCACCGGCGCTGGCTGCCGGCAACACCGTGGTCGTCAAGCCCGCACCGCAGGATCCGCTGGCCGTGATTGAACTCGTGCGCATCCTGGACGAGGTGGGATTTCCACCCGGCGTCGTCAACCTGGTGAACGGCAATGGCCCCGTCTCCTCGGCCGCACTGGTCGACTCCGACCACGTCGACTGCGTCAGCTTCACCGGTTCGACGCAGGTCGGCATCACCATCGCCGAGAAGTCGGCCCGAACCATGAAGCGCCTGCTGCTCGAACTCGGTGGCAAGGGTGCGTGCGTGGTCTTCGATGATGCCGACATCAAGGCCGCGATTGGCTGCATCGGCTCCACTTGGTCGTTCCACTCCGGGCAGATCTGCACGGCCCCGACCCGGGCCATCGTGCACCGGAGCATTTTCGATCAGGTACGCGACGGTTTGGTACAGATGGCGGGCTACCTGAAGGTCGGCGATCCGACCGACAAGGCCACCATCATCGGACCTGTCATTTCCGCCGCCCAGCGGGATCGGATTGAAGCCCACATCCGCACGGCTACCGAAGATGGCGGCGAAGTTGTCATCGGCGGCCAGCGTCCAGAAGGCCTCGACGAGGGCTACTACGTGGCCCCCACGCTCATCACCGGCGACAACAACATGCGGGTGGCCCGGGAGGAAATCTTCGGACCAGTCATCACCATGATCCCGTTTGATGATGACGATGAAGGCATCGCCATCGCCAACGACTCCGAATTTGGCTTATACGACTACGTCTTCTCCAAGGACGGCGCCCGCGCGTTCAAGGCCGCCAAGCAACTGCAGGCTGGACACGTGGGCATCAACACGGCCCAGCGCAACCATGACGCACCATTCGGCGGCTTCAAGAAAAGCGGGGTGGGTCGCGACGGCGGCGACTTCGGACTGCTGGCCTACACCGAGCCCCAGGCCATCATCTGGACGTCATAACTCGGTCGCCCCACTCAGGTCTGCAGGAATTGCTGGGCGAACGTCTCCATGGCGCCCAGTGCATCCTTCGCCCGCTGCCAGGGAGTGACGATCAGTCGATGGACGCCGGCCGCCTCCCAGGCAGCCACCTCTGATTCGGATGTACAGGGTCCACCGGTGGTCACGACAAATGGCGCGTCGGCACGACCGGCTTTCTCCATATGGCCACGGATGATGCTCACCGCCTCGGCGGCCGCCTCGGGAGTGTTGGCCATGCCGATCCATCCGTCGCCCAGTTGGCCGGCCCGTCGGAGGGCGGCCGGCGACTCGCCGCCGACGTAAATCGGGATGGGCTGTTGGACCGGCTTTGGATCGAAGGCGACTTCGGCGAACGGGAAGTGCTTCCCGTCATTGGCCACCGTCTCCTCGGTCCAGAGTCGACGGCACACGGCGATCGCTTCATCGAGCCGGGCCCCCCGGGTAGCCGGGTCGACACCCACGGCTTCCCATTCCGATTGCAACCATCCGGCGCCGGCGCCAATGAGGGCCCGACCGCCCGACAACCAATCCAAGGTGGCGAAGGCTCGAGCAGCGATAAAGGGGTGTCGCAGCCCCAGCAGGTAGACGTAGGTCCCGAGCTTGATGGTGGACGTGCGGGCAGCGACAAAGGACAGCATCGCCGCCGCATCGAAGAGAGGCGTATGAGGTGGGATGGGCGGATGGTCCTGACCGGCATGGGGAGACCCGGCCATGGCGAGTGGCAGAACCAGATGCTCAGGCAGCCACACCGAGTCGAAACCCAGCTGCTCGGCCACGATGGCGGCTTCACTCCACATCTCGGGTCGCATGCGCCCGAAGGTCACCGCAAACTCCATGTCGGCCCCCTCTCCTGGGCGGACAAGCTAATCCCGTGGCCGCGAACGTTCAGGTAGCGGCCTTCTAGACTCACATTCTCGTCAATCTCGACTATTCGCACCCGGGAGGTAGGACATGGCAATCGACACGGCCACGGTCGCCACATCAATCAAGGTCCGCCGACTGACCGTCCGCATTGGGGCTGAGCTGTCCGGAATTGATCTGCGCTCGGCCACCGACCAGCAGATCGCCGAGCTGCGAGCCGCCCTTTTGGCTCACCGGGTCGTCTTCATCCGGCGGCAGGATCTGAGTGCCCGCGAACAGATCGACTTCGCTCGTCGCTTGGGCGTATTGACCCAGGGTCACCCGACGCTGCCGGTCGTCGACGGTGAAGAACTCATCCTTGACTTGGATTCACTCGCTGGTGGTGCGGCCAATCATTGGCATACCGACGTCACGTTTGTGGATCAACCCCCCATGTTCTCCATCCTCCGGGCCATGGTGTTGCCCGAAGTGGGTGGCGACACGCTCTGGGCCAACACTGTGGCGGGTTACGCCGACCTGCCCGACGATTTCCGGCAGTTGGCCGACCAGCTACGCGCCGTGCATTCGAACGGACATGACTATGGCCGAGCCGACGTCGTCGCCCTACGAGCGAAGATCGGCGACGTGCGACTGGAAAACCTGGCGGCATTCGTCTCAGAAGTCTTCGAGACCGAGCACCCCGTCGTCCGCATCCATCCCGAGACCGGTGAACGAGCGCTCTTGCTGGGCGGGTTCGCGCATCGACTGGTCGGCCACAGCTCGGCCGAATCGGTCGACCTGATCCGAATACTCCAGTCCTATGTCACTCGTCCGGAGAACATCGTCCGCTGGAACTGGCAGGTGGGTGATGTAGCCATTTGGGATAACCGCTCGACCCAGCACTACGCCATTTACGATTACGGCGATGAACATCGCCGGATGCAGCGAGTAACGACTGCGGGCACTCCGGTCGAAGGCCTCGACGGACGGCCAAGTGTGGCGCTCCAGGGCGACTCGACCCTTTACAACCAACCTCACTGAGTGGACACCTTCCCGCACACACCCATCCCCGAGGACGGACTCCCGTCCGATGTCGTGATGTCCACGCTCATGCACATGAAGCGCGACGACCAAGACTGGCGTGGGGGTCGGGTCTTCAGCCTCGTCTATTCAGCCGGTGACGAGGTGCACGAACTGCTGCAGAGTGCGCTGTCGCTCTACAGCGCCGAGAACGGTCTCAACGTGCTGGCCTTTCCGAGCATCGGCACCATGCAGCACGACATCATCTGCAACACGGCCACCCTGCTCGGTGCCGATGACCCGGCCAGCGGTGGGGCAGTCGAGGGTTACCTCACCTCGGGTGGTACCGAAAGCTTGCTGCAGGCGGTCAAGACGGCCCGCGATGTGGCCCGCAAGGACCGAGGCATTCCCCACCCCGAGGTCGTGGTGGCTGAGAGCGCCCATGCTGCGTTCACCAAGGCCGCCGACTATTTCGACGTTGAGCTGATTCGCGTGCCGTGCGACGACGGCTACCGGGTCAACGTGGACGCCATGGCCGACGCCTGTACCGACAACACCATCATGGTGGTGGGCTCGGCTCCGACCTATCCGCAGGGTGTGGTGGATCCCATCGCCGATATTGCCGCCTTGGCCCTCGACCGCGGCATCCTGTGCCACGTAGACGCCTGCATGGGTGGTTTCCTGCTGCCGTTCTTGACCAAACTCGGCCGTTTCAATGAACCGTTCGACTTCCGGGTGCCCGGCGTCACCTCAATATCGGCCGACGTCCACAAATACGGCTACGCCTCCAAGGGTGTTTCGGTGATCCTGTATCGCAACCACGAGCTAGCCCGGAAGCAACTTTTCGTCACCACCGATTGGCTCGGTGGCTTCTACGCCTCCACCGCCATGGCCGGTACCCGCCCCGCCGGGCCCATTGCGGCCGCCTGGGCCGCCATGATGCACATCGGCATCAATGGCTATCTCGAGCTCACCCGCACGGCCCACGATGCGGCCACGGAACTACGCCGCGGCATCGAATCGATCGACGGGCTCGAAGTGCGGGGCGATCCCCTCGGCACCGTGATGGCCTTCGGGGCGATTGAGCCGGACCAGCTCGACATCTTTGCCATCGGCGAGCAACTCACGGCCAACGATTGGTATCTGGATCGTCAAACTCGGCCTGACTCACTCCACGCCACGGTGCATGCCGGTAGTGCGGCGGCCGTGCCGTACCTGGTGGAAGATCTCCGACGAGCCATCAAAACGGTCGGTACGGCCCGGGCCGACGATCGATCAACGACGTACGGGCAAAGCAACTAAGTCGTCGCTGTTGGCTCGATGAGGACTTCGTCCACGTAGCACCACACCCAGTCTTCCCCCCGTTCGAAGGATTGGATCAGCGGGTGCCCGGTCTCCTGGAAGTGTTCGGTGGCATGCATGTTGGGCGACGAGTCGCAACAACCGACGAAGCCGCACCCCAGACAGATACGTAGGTGAACCCACTCGTCACCGGTGGCCATAAAGGCCGTACAGCTGGTCGGCGTTTGAGGTTCAACCTCTCGGATGAGGTCGACGTGCGAACACACTGGCATGGAACTCCTAAGAAGTGGTGAGGCCACCGTCGACGGGCAGAGCTGCCCCGGTGACACCACTGGCGGCGCGACTGCACAGCCAGGCAATGAGCGCGGCCGGCTCTTCGGGCTCCAGCAGTCGCTCAACCAGTTGCTGATGGGCGAACGCTTCGCCCGATGGGAGGCCGTAGACCGCAGCCGACGCTTCCAGTATCGGCGTACGGGTTGAGCCCGGGCAGATGGCATTGGCCGTGATGCCGGTGCCGGCCAGGTCCGCCGCCAGGGCCTTCATGAGTCCGATCACCGCATGCTTCGAGGCGCTGTAGCCGCTCAGTTTGCGCAGCCCCAGCATGCCGGCGGCCGACGCCACCGCAACCACTCTTCCGTGCCGCGGGACGGGTTCTTCCAGCAATACCGGCACGGCCGAGGTGGCCAGGTGTCGTACCCCAGTCACGTTGACGTCGAACTGGATCTCCCACGCCGCGTCATCGAGTTCCCACAGCGGACCCCCGCCACTGACCACCCCGGCCACGGCCAGGGCGGCATTCAATCCGCCGAAATGATCGACGGCCGTCGAGACCGCAGCATGCATGTCGGACTGGCTGCGCACATCTCCGATCATGGTGATCACCTGATCGCCGTGTTTGGCACCCACTGCTTCGAGGTCGCCCGGCGTCGACAGTGCGTAGTCCAGAGCGGGATCGTCGGCACAGACATCGACCGCCACCACGTGCCAGCCCTCGGCGACCAGCAAATCGACCGTGGCCGCGCCGATACCGCGTGCCGCACCAGTGATGACAGCGACGGGGCTCATGGAAGAGGCCAGCGTTCGTCCACTTTGGTGAGGAGATCGGTCACCATCGACTGCAACAACAACTCACCCTCTTCGGCATTGGCGCCGTGCGGATTGCCCAGCACGCCGTTGGACGATACCGGGCGAACCCCTTCGGCGCGTAGACGGGGCAGTAATTCGGACAGCGGTTGTGTATTCCCGACCTCGGCCAGATCGAGCCGCACCACGGTGGGATCGAGGCTCAACATGATGGATGTCTCGGTCCGCCCGGCATGGGCGTCGCCGCCTGGCGTCGTGGCCGACCAGATCAGCACCTGGTCCCCGTCGGCGGTGCACTGCTGACCCACCAGGGACAGGGCCTCGTGATTGCCGCCGTGTCCCGACACGAGCACGACGCCCTTGAAACCCGCCCGAGCAGAACGCACGAGTTCGATCAGGAAGCTGCTCAGGACGGCGTGATTGACCAAGAGGGTGCCGGGAAACGCAGCGTGTTCACCGCTGGCGCCGTAAGGGAGCACGGGGGCCACCACCGCATCCGAGCGGGCCGACGCCAGACGGTTGGCAATTTCGGTGGCGATACGGGTGTCAGTGTCGAAGGGCAGGTGCGGACCGTGTTGCTCCACTGAGCCGATGGGGATGACCAGGAGGCGAGATCGTTCGGTCGCCTCGATGTCTGGCCACGTCGCGTCCGCCAAATGGCTCATCAGCACCGACGGATGCACCTCATTAGACGCGAGCCGGCGACCGGAAGTGCACCGGAGTGGGCACTGGAACCGGGGTGCCGTCCGAGCGCACTTTGGAGTGTCCAATCTGGGCCGATGGCACCGCACCGTCGCGGGCGGCCAATGCCTCTTCGCCGTGACCGAAGACACACTCGGGGTCCGGACCATCGAGCGGCAGCCCCGTAAAGAACTTGGCCGCCATGCAGCCACCTTGGCAGGCGTCATAGGAACCGCACGAGGCACAGGCACCCGCGCTCTGTGGCTCTCGCAGTTCTTGGAACAGCGCCGACGTGCGCCAGACCGAGGCAAACCCTCCGGCGTCGCGGATGTTGCCGGCCAGGAACTCCTTGTCGATGACGAACGGGCAGGCGTACACATCGCCGATGGGATCGATGAGGCAGACCACCCGACCGGCCCCACACAGATTCAAGCCGTCGAGCGGCTCGCCCAAGGCGGACAGGTGAAAGAACGAATCCCCGGTGAGCACGTCTGGGCGGTCGAGTAACCAGTGGTAGAGCGTGCGCTGCTGCTCGGCCGTCGGGTGCAGTCGCTCCCAGGTGTCCACGCCACGCCCCGACGGTCGAAAACGGGTCAGCCGGAGTTGGGCGCCGTAGCTGGCCGCAATGTCGGAGAAGGCATCGAGTTGCGTCACGTTTTCGCGGGTGACCACCACGCTGATCTTGAACTGCCCGAAGTTGGCCGCCGCCAGGTTGTCCATGGCCGTGCGAGCGGCGGCGAATGAACCCTCGCCCCGCAGCGAGTCATTGGTCGAGGCCAGCGCGCCGTCAATGCTGATCTGCACGTCGACATAATCCATGCCGGCCAGTTGGCGGGCCCGCTCAGCGGTGAGCCGAGTCCCATTGGTGGAGAACTTCACCCCCACCTTCCGGTCGACGGCGTAGCCGAGGAGATCAAAGAAATCGGGACGAAGCATGGGCTCGCCGCCGCCGATGTTGACGTAGAAGACCTTCATGGCCGCCATCTCGTCGACCACCCCACGGGCCTCGGCCGGCGTGAGTTCTTTGGGATCGCGGCGGCCCGACGAGCTGAGGCAGTGGACACAGGCCAAGTTGCAGGCGTAGGTGAGTTCCCAGGTCAGGCAGATGGGTGCGTCCAGACCCTGAGTAAAGCGCTGGCGCAGTGGCATCGCTTGCGTGGGTGACTCTTCAATGAGTGACACAGATGACCTCCGAAGCAGCCAAACGGGAAAGAGCCCGGCGGTACTGGTTCCGCTCGGCCTCGGGGACAAGTGCAGCAATCGCGGCATCGGCACTCTCGTAGTCCTCGAGTGAGGACACCAGGGCAACCAAGGTCTTCGACTTCAAGAACAGCAGGCGACGGGTGCCGTAGTGGTACGCCAGGGCACCGAACGATTCATCTCGCAGCGCCACTTGGGGATGCAGGCGCCAAGGCTGGTCGGCCTGGAACTCGGGAGCGGCCGTCGGCCGCTCCTCGGTCACGCTCAATAGACCCCGCACATCCCGTCGATCGATACTTCTTCGACCAGGAGCTCGTCGACCTCGTCGTCGCTGAGGGCTTCGACTTCCTGCACATCCTGTTCTTCAGTCAGCATGTTTTTCTCCTTCGATCTGGCGGCCAGCCTATCCCTCGTCCCCTCCCTGCCAAGATTGCCCCTGTGAGCCCTCCGACCTGGGAAGACGCATCCTCCCCGGCAGCGCTGCCGAACGCCCCGGATCGCTGGACCACACCCATACCAGCCGAGTTCAGCCTCCAGGTGGACGCCGGCACCATGCACTTCCAGGGCGGCCAAGTGCTGATGGGCGGCAGTCCACTCAAGTTGTTGCGCCTTTCGGAGCCGGCGCAGGCTGCAGTACAAAGGTGGTTGAAGGGCCAGCGCATCGGCGAAGGCCCGGGCGCGCAACGCCTGGCTCGGCGCCTGCTGTCAACGGGCACCCATCTCCCGGTGCCGGCTCGGGGAGCACTCGAGATGGCCGATGTCACCGTGGTCATACCGGTGCGCGACCGACCCGAACCACTGCGCACGTTGTTGGCGGCCCTGGGCGAGGTGTCCTGCGTGGTGGTCGACGACGCATCAGCGAATCCGAAGGAGACTGAGCAGATCGCCCAGCAGTTTGGGGCTCGCTTCATTGGGCTCAGCGTCAATCGGGGACCGTCGCATGCCCGCAACGTTGGGCTTGGCAGCGACGACAACCGAACTGGTGGCCTTTGTCGATTCCGATTGCCAACCAGAGAGCGACTGGCTCCAGCCGATTCTGAATCACTTCGAGGACCCCCTGGTGGCTGCGGTGGCCCCACGCATCGCGCCCGCCGACGTGTCCCCGCCCACCCGGCTGTCTCGATACGAGCAGGTCCGGTCCTCGCTCGATATGGGTCGGTCCCCCGGACTGGTCCGCCCCCAGAGCCGCATTTCCTACGTACCGAGTGCGGCGTTGGTGGTGCGACGGGCCGCCACCTCACTCCCGTTCTTCGATCCTGCGTTGCGGGGTGGTGAGGACGTCGATCTGGTGTGGCGGCTGGCCGAAGCGGGCTGGGATGTTCGCTACACACCCGACGCCGTCGTTCGTCACCATGGGCCAACGACCTTCACCGAATGGGTGACTCGACGATCCTTCTACGGCACCACGGCGGCGCCACTGTCTGCCCGCCATCCCGGTCGGCTGGCCCCGCTCCACACCTCGGCCTGGACGGCCGGCTTCTGGGGACTACTGGCGGCCCGACGCCCAGTGGCCGCCGTGCTCACAATGAGCGCGTCGATCGGGGTGCTGGCCCGGCGCCTCGGTTCGACGGTCGATCAACCGGTGAAGGTGGCGACCCAAATTGCCGGCGGGGGCACCGTGAAGTCGTTGCTGCCGGGGTTGGGCGGGTTGTCACGAGCCTGGTCGCCCGCCTTTTTCGTCGGCCTCTGCTTTCGGCGTACCCGGCGTCAGGCGGCGGCCGCCCTGCTGGTGCCCGCAGTGGGTGACTGGCTGACGCAGGCTCGGGATCAGAACCCCCTCAGCTTCAGCGCCCTCCACGTGGCCGACGATCTCTCCTATGGCACCGGCGTCTGGGCGGGGTGCCTGAAGGAGCGAACGCTGGAGCCGCTGCTGCCCCGGCATCACCTGGCGCTCCCGGGTCTGGTCGGCGGCCGCGCTGAAGAACCTCCCCACCGGCGACCGGACATAGAGTCTCCCGGTTGAGCGGCGCCCGCCGGTAGTGACCAGGCGGACATCACGAGAGGGCTGACATGGCAAACGCATGGTTCGAAACGGTCGCTGAGGCGCAGCGACGGGCCAAGAAGCGCCTTCCGAAGTCGGTCTATGACGCCCTGATCGCCGGCTCGGAGCGGGGACTCACCGTCGAGGACAACATCTCGGCTTACAGCGAACTCGGGTTCGCCCCCCACGTGGCCGGACTGGCCCCCAACCGCGACCTGGCCACCAATGTGATGGGCCAGGACATCTCCTTCCCCGTGCTGATCTCGCCCACGGGCGTGCAGGCCGTGCACCCCGATGGCGAAGTTGCCGTGGCCAGGGCCTCAGCCGCCCGGGGCACCGCCATGGGGCTGAGCTCCTTCGCCAGTAAGCCGGTCGAAGAAGTGGTCGCCGCCAATCCCCAGACGTTCTTCCAGATTTACTGGGTGGGTAGCCGTGACGACGTGCTGCGCCGGGTGGAACGGGCTCGGGCGGCGGGTGCCGTCGGACTGATCGCCACGCTGGACTGGTCCTTTTCCCATGGCCGCGACTGGGGCAGCCCTTCGATCCCAGAGTCGGTCAACTTCAAGGCCATGGCGCAGTTCGCACCCGAAGCGATCACCCATCCCCGGTGGCTGTGGAGCTTTGCCAAGACCGGCAAGTTCCCCGATCTCAAGGCCCCCAACATGGCCGATCAGGGCGGGGAGGCGCCGACCTTCTTCGGTGCCTACGGCGCCTGGATGGGAACGCCCCCTCCCAGCTGGGAGGACGTGGCCTGGTTGCGCGAACAATGGGGTGGCCCGTTCATGCTCAAGGGCGTGTCGCGCATTGACGACGCCAAGCGAGCCGTCGATGCCGGCGTCAGCGCCATTTCGGTCTCGAACCACGGCGGCAACAACCTCGACGGCACCCCGGCCACCATCCGAGCCCTCCAACCGGTCGCCGAGGCGGTCGGTCAGGAAATCGAAGTGCTCCTCGACGGCGGCATCCGCCGGGGCAGCGACGTGGTCAAAGCCGTGGCACTGGGGGCCAAAGCCGTGATGATCGGACGGGCCTACCTATGGGGACTCTCGGCCAACGGGCAAGCCGGGGTGGAGAACGTCCTCGACATTCTGCGGAGCGGGGTCGAATCCGCTCTGCTCGGCCTGGGACACTCCTCCATCCACCAGCTCACACCCGATGACCTTCTGATTCCTGACGGCTTTACCCGGGCGCTGGGCGCCTGAGTAGCTCAGGCGTCGAACTTCACCACGCCGCGCACGATGGTGCCGGCACCCTGGTCTTCGTAGCCCTGCTGGACCTGGTCCAGCGTGTACTCCTGGGTGATGATCTCGTCGATCTTCAGCTGACCAGCCTCGAAGAGGTTGAGCAGGTTCGGCACCTGGACCCGCGGGCTCTGCGAACCGAACACGGTGCCCAGCAGCGACTGGTTGAACATGGCCAGGTTGAACAGGTTGAGCTGCACGTCCATGGCGTGGAAGGGCGAAATGGAGGTCACCACCACGCGGGCGTCCTTGGAGCCGAGCGCGCAGGCCTGGGCGATCATCTCGCCGTGCAGCACGCCCGGGGTCAGGATGACCACGTCGGCGTTGCGGCCCATGGTCAGCTCGGGCAGCAGGAACTGGGCGTCCAGGATGCTGGCCACCGCATGGGTGGCGCCGACTTCCTTGGCCTTCTCCTGCTTGAAGGCCACCGGGTCCACGGCGATGATGTTGCGGGCGCCGGCAATGCGGGCACCCTGCACGGCGCCGGAACCGACACCGCCGACACCGATGACCACGACGGTCTCGCCCGGCTTGACCTTGGCCCGGTCCACCACCGAGCCGAAGCCAGTGGAGATGCCGCAACTGATGAGGGCGGCGGCCTTCATGTTGTCCCACGGGTTGATGCGGACCAGCGAGTTCTCGTGGACCACCATCTCGTCGGCGAAGGTGCCGAGCTGGGCCATGCGGTTGAGGTTCTCGCCACCCAGCTTGTAGTGGTACTGCCCGTCGCTGATGCTGCCGCCGGCCAGCGTCATCATGCCGAGGTCGCAGAGGTTCTGGCGGCCCGAGGCGCACCAGTGGCAGATGCCGCAGGACGGGATGAAGGAGACGGCGACGTGATCGCCCTCGGCGACCTGGGTCACGTTGGGGCCCACTTCGGTCACGATGCCGGAACCCTCGTGGCCGCCGACCACCGGGAACATCGACTTCACGCCCATCATCTCGAGCACTTCGGGGGTCTGGCTGATGTCACCGGTGCGCAGGTGCTCATCGGAGTGGCACATGCCCGACCAGACCATCTTGACCCGCACTTCGCGGTTGCCCGGAGGGTCGATGTCGATCTCTTCGGTCTTCCAAGGCTCATTTAGGCCCGTACAGACGGCTGCTCGAACTCTCATCGGAAATCCCTCCCATTACGTACGTCGACCCTTGTCGCCTTCTCAGTATCGTCCTCCGTGCCGCGCCAGACAACCGAGCACAGCTCAGGCCCATAGGCAGGCCCGGCGCTACAGTGCGCGCGTGACCGTGCCCGCCCCTTTTGCCGAGGTGGCCGCCCGCGTCCGCAACTGGGGCCGTTGGGGACCCGAGGACCAGATCGGCACCCTGAACCTGGTCGACCAGGCGGCTCGACTGCGTGGTGCGGCTGCCGTGACCAGCGGTAAGTCGTTCGCCCTGGGCCTGCCGTTGTCGGAGGCCGAGGGGATCCAGGCCGGCTTCATCAAGGGGCGGGTCAATCCCACTCGTTCGATGATCCAGGTCAACGAGCCCCTCAGTGCCGATCCCGACTGGGTCTGTTCGAGTGAAGACGTGGTCACGTTGGCCCTGCAGTGCGCCACCCACTGGGACGGACTGGCCCACGTCAGCTACGGCGGCCATATCTACAACGGGTACCCAGCCGACTCGGTGAACGAAGGGGGCGCCAGCCGGTGTGGCATCCATCTTCTGACCACCGTCGTGAGTCGGGGTGTCTTGCTCGATGTGGCTCGGGCCAAGGGTCTCGACGTGCTGGAGCCCGGCTATGCCATCACGCCGGCCGATCTTGATGCGGCGGTCGATCTGGCCCGGGTGGCGTTGGCTCCGGGTGACATCGTGCTGGTGCGCACCGGGCAGATGGTGCACCTCCAGGAGGGCCGCCGCGACCTCATTGCCTACACCTGGCCCTCACCCGGGCTGACCATTGAGACCGCTGAGTGGTTCCACGCCCATGACGTGGCCGCGGTGGCCACCGACACCTTGGTCTTCGAGGTGTTCCCGTGCCAGTACGAGGACATCTACCTGCCTGTGCACCTGCTGCACCTGGTCGAGATGGGGATGACCCAGGGTCAGAACTGGGTGCTCGACGCAGCTGGCCGCCGACTGCGCGGCCGATGGGCAGTACACCTTCCTGCTCGATGCCACACCGTTGCCCTTCACCAATGGCCTGGGCTCACCCATTAACCCGGTGGCCCTGAAGTAGCTCAGCGCGGGCTGGGTTCAGCGCCGACGGTGGTTGGCCACGGCCCCACCCAAGCACCGGGCCGGTGCGGGGCCGGGTGGCCTGACGCGAGGCGACCGGGTCGATGGACTCCCGCCCCACCACATCGGGTGGACCGGACCGACCGGTGACCGACCAGTGCAGGAATCGGGCCTGGGTGTCGATGAGATTGCGGGTGCGGATGCCCCAGAACTCGAAGCCGAACCGGTGGGCCGACACGCTGGCGAACATGGCCACCAAGGTGCCGGCCACCGCCATGGGATCGGTGCCGGCCGGTGAGTCGGTGCCGGTGCCGGGAGATCCACTGTGGGCCGGGCTGGCCTGCGCAATGACCTGAGCCAGCGAAATGGTCACCGCATTGAGGGCGCGCACCCGGATGCCCCGCAGCTGCGCGTCACCCTCTTCGGTGGCCAGGTCAACCACGCGGAAGACGGCCCGGTTGTCCTCCCAGTAGGCCAGGAAGCCCTCGGTGACGGTCAGCGCCGTCTCCCAGCTGGCCTCTTCGGACCAGTCGCCACCGACCAACTCAGAGAGCTGGGCCGCCTCGTCGACCATCCCCTCGGCCAGGACGCGGATCGCCTCTTCGACGTTGCCGAAGTATTGGTAGAAGGTGGCCGGCGATGTCTGCGGCCCGCCGGGCGATGTCGGTGACCTTGACCGAGCGCCATGAGGTGGTGGTCGAGGAGCTCGACCGTGGCGGTGAGCAGGCGCTGCCGGGTCTGCCGACCCCGTTCGCCCGGGACCCGCCCATCGGTGGTCGACAGCGGCTCGCTGAGCCCGCCGATGGACACGATGTCGGCCGCAGCTTCCCGTGACTGGGCGGTCATGGGCCGCCAGCGTAGTGGCCCCCCTGGTCCCGAAGGCCCTGGTGGCGCCCCGGTAGCATGTCGTGATGGAGCAGACGCTCATCCGGCCGCTCACCCGCGCCCAGCAGGCGCGTCGCCAGCGGGTCATTGATGCGGCCATGTCGCTGGGTCTTGACGGCGGGTATGAGGCGGTCCAGATGCGTGATGTGGCGGCCCGGGCCGACGTGGCCATGGGCACCGTGTACCGCTACTTCACCAGCAAGGACCATCTGCTGGCCGCCACCCTGGTGCACTGGGTCGAGCTGCTCGACACCCGGATCGGCCAACATCCGCCTCGAGGCGAGCACCCGGCCGATCGCGTGCTCGATGTGCTGGACCGGGCCCTGCGGGCCATGGGCCGCCAACCCAGACTGGTGGCCGCCGTCTTCACCTCGCTCTCTTCGCCCGATCCGGCCGCCGTGGGCTGCCAGCAGCAGATCACCTTTCTGATGGAGGGCATCATCGCCCGCGCCATGGGCGAGCCCGCCGTGCCCGACATGTCGGAGCGGGCCCGCATGATCGGCCACGTCTGGTACTCGGCGCTGGTCGGCTGGGTCAACGGCTGGTCCACCATGGCCCGCGTCTACGACGAGCTCGCCGTCTCGGTCCGACTGCTGCTGCCGGAAGAGTTGCTGCACGCCTGACGGCGGGCGCCGTGAACCCAACCCGTGAATGGCGCGGGCTATCGTCAGCGCCATGACCGCAGCCACCGCGACTCGCGGTCTACCCATCGAAATTAACGGTCTGACCAAGCATTTCGGAACCGTCAAGGCCGTCAACGACGTCACGTTTACCGTCGACGCCGGGCAGGGTCACCGGCTTCCTGGGCCCCAACGGATCGGGCAAGACCACCACGCTCGCGCATGCTGCTCGGCCTGGTCTCACCCACCTCGGGCACGGCCACCATTGGCGGCATCCCGTATTCGCACCTGCCCAACCCGGGCATCCAGGTCGGCGCCGTCTTGGAAGCCACCGGATTCCACCCGTCCCGCCGGGCCCGCGCCCATCTGCGACGGTGGCCCGGGCCTGCGGGCAGAGCGACAAGCGGGTCGACGAGGTGCTCGACCTGGTCGGACTGCACGATGACGCCCACCGCAAGGTGAGTGACTTCTCGCTCGGCATGCGCCAGCGCCTCGAATTGGCCGGTGCCCTGCTCGGCGACCCCTCCGTCCTCATCCTCGACGAGCCGTCCAACGGTCTCGACCCCCAGGGCATCGCCTGGCTGCGTGACTTCATGCGCTACCTGGCCGGCGAGGGCAAGACCGTATTGGTGTCGTCCCACCTGCTGTCGGAGATGGCCCAGACCATTGACGAAGTGGTGATCCTTTCCCACGGCGTGCTGCGGGCCCAGGGCACGCTTGAATCCATCACGGCCAACCTGACTGCCTCGAACATGCGGGTGCGCTCGCCCGAGATCGACCGGCTCACACCAGTGCTCGACCAAGTCGCACATGACCTACACCCGCATCGGGCCCGACGAGTTGACCGTGCATCAAGTCACGCCCGAACAGCTCGGCCCGTTGTTGGCCCAGCACCAGATTGTGCTGCACGGCCTCTCGCATGAGGGAACCGATCTCGAGTCGGTCTTCCTCTCCCTCACCGAGGGACTCGGCTTCGGTGAGCAAGGAGCGCACGCATGAATCGGGCCCTGCGATCCGAGATCGCCAAGCTGAAGTCCATGCCGGGCATGTGGGTCGTGCTCTTACTGGCGTTTCCACTGACTGCACTTTTCATTTTGCTGGCCTTCCTTGAGGCCGGATCGAACACCGTCACCCACCAGACGTTCGCCCATGTCGCCACCCTCAATGACCGGCGACGATTGCTGGGCTCAGGCTTCAGCACGGCCACCTTTTTGGCCCCCATTGTTGGCGTGCTCTGCATCACCACCGAGTACCGGCATAAGACCATCACCGGCACCCTGCTGCTCACGCCTCAGCGGAGTCGCGTCCTGGGCGCCAAGGTGATCACCACCGCCATCTGGTGCGTGATCATGGCGGTCATCTCTTTCGTAGCCGTTTTCGCCATGGGGCTGCCGTGGAACTCGGGCATGGGCGGTTCAGTGACATCGGTCCTCGCCAGGCGGGCGCCGTGGTCCCGGAGATCCTCTTGGCCACCATCCTGCTGGGCCTCTTCGGACTCGGCTTCGGCACGCTGGTCAAGAATCAGATTGCCGGCGTGCTGGTCACCATCGGTGGCACCCTCATCCTGGAGGGCCTGATCATCATTGTGGTCAAGGTCACCACCCACTACTTCATCAACTGGATGCCCAACGAGGCCACGGCGGCCTTCGCCGGCGTGGTCGCCAAGGGTGCTGGCTTCGGCGGCAACGGCGGGAGCAATAGCAGCAGCATCGGCAATCTGCTCCCGTGGTGGGCTGGCGGCCTGGTCATGTTGGGCTGGGGCTCGTTCCCCTCGCCATCGGTTACTTCACCACCTTCCGCAAGGACGTCACCTAGCGCCAGCGGCTTAGGAGCGCAGCACTCGCCCCGGCCGAGCCGCCAAGCCTTCGTCACTCGAGGCGCCGTCGACCCGGATGGGCACGCCGTTGACCAAGGTGTGCGTCATGCCGACCGGTGCATCAGCGGTGAGCCGCTCGCCATTGGCTGGGAAGTCGTGTACCCGGCGCAGTGGTCCGGGGGCGACGGTGGCCGGATCGAACACACAGAGGTCGGCCTGCTTGCCGACCGACACCGTTCCCCGGTTAGCCAGGCCGTAGACCTGCGCCGGCTCACCCGTCAGTTTGTGGATGGCCCGCTCTATGGGCATCACCCCGCGCTCGCGCACCCAGTTACCCAGCAGGTCCGTGGAGAAGCAGGCGTCGCAGAGTTGGGACACGTGGGCGCCGGAGTCGGCCAAACCCAGCAGCACGTTGTCTCGGGGCAGCAGCCAGGCGATCGCCTCGGGATCGTCGTTGGCCAGCACCGACCAGAAGCGTGATGTGAGATCGTCGTCCAGGGACACGTCGAGCATGACGTCGAGCGGCGTGCAGCCCCGCTCTTCGGCCACGGTCATCACGGGCCGATCTGAGAGGTCGGGGTGGGAGGCCGACTCAGCCACCGAAATGTTGGCCCAGTTCAGCGGGAACCCACCGGACTGCCCGCTGACATCGGCCCAGGCCTTCTCCCGCCACGCCGGGTCGCGATAGGCCGCGATTCGAGCCTCTTTGGTGTTGCCCATCAGGGCCGCGAAGCTGGGCCGCATGTTCAGCGTGAACGGCTCCGACAGGTTCATCTGGAAGACCAACGGCCGGCACGAGACCTGGGGCCACACTTCGACCCCGTCGGCCCAGGCCGCGTCATGCTCGTCAATCACCTTCTCGTGGTACGGGTACCCCTTCACGGTCAACAGGGCGGTCCAGGTGAACGGACGGCCGATCTCCCGCTGGAATTCGAAGACCTCCTGGTGGGTCATGACGCCACCTGGCAAGAGTGCGACCACACCCCGGGCATTTCCCCGCAACGGTTGGAGCAGCGACCTGAGTTCGCCGATGTCGGACACTCGCGACGGGACCGGTCGCCCCTGGTCGCCGTTGTGGGTCGGCGACGAACTGGAGGCGAAGCCGATGGCCCCACCGGCCATGGCGTCGGACACCACCGACTGCATGGTGGCGATCTCTTCGGGCGTGGCCGCCCGCTCGTAGGCGTCCTCCCCCATGACAAACAACCGCACGGCGGTGTGGCCGACGTAGCACCCGAAGTTCAGGGCGACGCCGCGACGCTCCACCGCATCTAGATACTGCGGGAAGGTCTCGAACTCGTCCCACGGCACGCCGGCCGAGAGCGTGTCGAAGCTCATGTCTTCGACATGTTGCAGTGTCCGCGCCAGCAGCCCGACCCCCTCGGGTCGAATGGGCGCAATGGAGAATCCGCAGTTGCCGGCCACGACCGTCGTCACCCCATGGAACGAGGAGGGCGTCAACGACGGATCCCAAAAGACCTGGGCGTCGTAGTGGGTATGGATGTCGATGAAGCCCGGCGAGACCACCTGCCCGTCAGCCTCGAGCACACGGGTGCCGGACAAGTTGGGGCCGATGTCTGAGATCTGGCCGTCGGTGACGGCGACGTCGGCCACCCGCCCCGGCGATCCGGTCCCATCAATCACCGTTCCGCCGCGAATCACGATGTCAGCGCTCATCCATCAACCCCCAGTAGAAGCAACAGGCCCATCGTCGCAGGCCAGCCCCCTTCGTGCACGCAAGAGTTGTCCTTCTCCGACGTTGGTCAGGTACGGTGACAGACGTAACGGAGGCTGGCTCCGGTAGTTGCAAGCACGGCGTCGAGGTTGGCGCACGATCGAGGTGTCCACAATGGCGGGCAGTTTCTTGAGGCGTCAACATGCAGCGCAGTCAGACGACTCGCTTCAGATATCTGGCGCCATCGTCGCCCCGTCCGACGGTCCGTCACCCGTAGAGCTCGTCGACGCCGGCCATGCCCCGCACGGTCTGGGCATCCTGCGCGACCAGTACGTCCGCAAAATCCGCAAGACCCCGACCATCCGCATGGTGCCCAGTTCCATGATGGTCGAGGGCCGCCGACTGCGTTTCGCCGTATCGGACAACGTCAATGCCCACGGTCCGGATGGACCGGGGACGCCGCCCGTCTGGGCCGTCAACATTCACGGCTATTTCGCCGGTGGCGGCATGTACTGGCGCGAGAGCGCCCGCATGGCCGAGCAGATGGGCTGGCGCGTCATCAATCCGAGCCTGCCCGGCTTCGGGGGCAGCGACCCCTTGGACTGGCACGACGTCTCCATGGAAACGCTGGCCCAGCAGGTGATGGCCATCGTCCATCAGGTCGATGCCGGGCCGGTCGTCGTGCTCGGCCACTCCATGGGTGGCGCGGTCGCCGTGCAGTTCGCCCACGACCACCCCCGCCGCACCCTAGGGGTCATCTACCGGGACGGCGTCAGCACGCCGGCCTGGCGCGACCGCCACGGCATTCTGCCCACCCTGCTCTCGCCCATTGCGCCCGACATCGCGCCCATGGCCGACATGATCGCCTCGGTCGTCTTCGACCTACCCGACCTCTTCATCGGGCGCATGTACTCGACCGTACGGTCGGTGTTGCCGGATGTGCGCCGCAACTTGAAGACGGTGGGGCAGACCATGCCCATCGGCAGCCTGCTGATGTCGATCGACCAGCGCACCGAAGTGCGTGCCCTGGTGGCTCAGCAAATGCCCATCCTCAATGAATGGGGTTGCTTCGACCGCATCACCCCGGGTTCAGCGGCCACCGAGTTCGCCGCCATCGCCCGGGCCCCGGTCCAGTGGGTCCCCGGTGGTCACAGCTGGATGCTGGCCCGCCCTCAAGGGCAGTCCGACATCCTCACCCACCTGGCGTCCGGCCGTGCCTTCATGGGCGCGGTGGAAAACCGGTGGCGCCAGTTCACCTCCCGCGACCACACGCTGCGCGCCGTCAACTAATTCTCCCGCTTGACCCCCGGGTCAGGCAGAGTGGGCCTGCATGATCACGCGACTGCTTGACCCGGTGCTCAACCTGCACGGATGGCAGGCCTACGCGCTCGTTGGCTTTCTGGTCTTCGCCGAAGTGGCCATCCTGATCGGCATCGTGTTCCCCGGTGAGACGGCTGTCATCATCGGGGGTGTGGTCGCTTCCCGGGGCCACGCCAACATCGTGGTGCTCATCATTGTGGTGGTGGGCTGCGCCATCGCCGGCAACACCGTCGGCTACGCCATCGGTGCCCGATGGGGCGATCACATCCTCAACCTGCGCTATTTGTCGTCGCGGCGTCAGACGCTCGATCGGACGTTGGAACGCATCAACCGACGCGGTGCCATCGTGGTCTTCGTGGCTCGCTTCGGTGCGTTCTTGCGGGCCGTCGTGCCGGGGTTGTCGGGCATGTCCGGCATGTCCTATCGAACCTTCCAGTTGGCCAATGTCACCGGTGCGATCGTCTGGGGGACGGGGTTCTCCCTATTGGGGTACGCCGTCGGCAGCGCCTACAAGAAGGTCGAACACGACTCGAGCCTGGCCTCGGACGTGCTGTTGGCCGTCATTGTGGTGGTGGTGATCGGGCTGGTGATCAGGCACCGGCGCCGGGAGCGAGCACTGAGCCATCCCCCGCCAACAGACCCTTGACGATCCGGGCGAATTCGCCGGCCGAGTCGTCGCCCTGAGCGTCGGTGTCCATCCAACGCACCGATCCGTCAACGGCGCTGCGGTCCATACCGAACAGCCCCAACCGAGGCTCGTAGGTACCCCACTCGTAGTTGTCGACCAGGGACCAGTGGAGATACATCGAGACAGGGACCCCGGCGTCAATCGAATCCACCACCGCCCCCAAGTGCTCGCGCACGTAGCGGGGTCGGCGCCACCCATCGTCACGGGGAACGCTGCGACCGCCCGTGACACGAGTCGCCATCCCATTCTCGACCACCCACACCGGCAGTGGCGCCCGTAACGCCGCCTCGGTGCGACACCAGGCCGCCAACCCGGGCGCGTTGGACGGCACGTCCCAGATGGCCCGGCCGGCCGACCAGTCCCGCCCGCCGCTGGCCGTCATGCGACCGGGCACCCGGATGGCATGGCTGGCCGTCGGGTCGTACCAGTCGAAACCGACGGCCGTGAGTGATCGCGCTTGGGGCGACGAGTGCACGACATCAATGACTCGACGAGGCGCTGGACGGCGCACGCCCGATCGAAGTCGAGACCACAAGGGCCCGCCGCCGACCCCCTTGTTGGTGCCGTAGGGAGAAATGGCGGCGAAGAACTTTCGCAGTGCGAACTCGCCCGCATGACCCGGCGGGAAGGCCGCGTCGTGCAGGGCGCGCCGCTCATCAATGAAGCGATCGACATCGGATGCGGGCACGTCGGCGGCACGTAGCAAAAAGAGATCGTTCAGCATGCGGTCGTGCTCGTAAATCGACGACGAGCTGGTGTTGCACGTAATGCGCGCCTCCGGCTGCACGGCCACGATGGCATCGGAGGCCAGCACGTGTGCGGTCAACAGATTGTCCAGCGCGCAATACGCATCGGCGAAGGCGTACTTTCGGCCCGGCGGACACGCCCCCTCGACCCAACCCATCAACATCACGATGTTTGGCTCATTGATGGTGACCCAGGTGCGGCAGTACGGCACCAGCGCCGGCAGGATTCGCTCCACGTGGCGAACGAACACATCGGGCGAGCCCGGCCGCAACCAGAACTCTTCGCCCAGAAATCCCGGATGGGTGAAGTGATGCAGCGTCACTACCGGTTCCAGCCCGCGGTCGCGGCACATAATCAGGATCTCGATGTAGCGCTCGAGTGCCGCCTGGTCGAACTGACGCGGCCGCGGCTCCAGGCGGGCCCATTCAACCGAGAGCCGGAAGGCATTGCTGCCAATGGCCGCTGCCCGGTCCAGGGCTTCCTCGGGATGCGCCCAGAAGTCGCACGCCACGCCCGAACGCTCGGCCCGACCCGAATGCTCCCAACCCAACCAGTTGTTGGTCGGTTCGCCCGGCCCGTTGAAGCCACCCTCCACCTGGTAGCCCGCCGTCGCCACCCCGATCATGAAGCCGTCGCCCAGGAGGCTCTTCTGATTGGCGCGGGCCGGCACGCTCGACAGCTTGGCACGCAAGCCAGAAGAGGTTCCCCGGCAGTAGCCTGCGCCAGTGGACGCCGCACCGGCACCTGAGGAACCGACCCCGCCCCTGGCGGCGACGGAGTGGGAGCCGGGCGTGCCGTCGGTTCGGAACCTCTTGCCCAGCATCATCGGCGGCGCCGTGGTGCCGCTGGCCGTCTACTACCTCGTACGGCATCGGGTGCACACCGATGCCGACGCCCTGATCATTGCCGGCATCTTCCCGGCCGCCTGGGTCACCGTGCAGTTCGTGCGGCAGCGACGCATCGATCCGGTCGGCGCCATCGTCCTTTTTGGCTTCGTGGTCGGCGTCGCGGCGTCGCTGCTCCTGGGTGGCAACGCCTACGTACTCAAGGTCCGCGATTCCGTGTTCACCGCCGTACTTCGGCCTCGCCTTCCTCGTCTCCCTGTTCGCCATGAAACGTCCGGCCATCTTCTACGTCGGCCGGCTGCTCTCGGCCGGGGACGACCCCGAACGGATCGCCGCCTTTGATGAGCTGCACGACGCACCCACGGGCGCGCGCACTTTCCGCGTCCTCACCGTCGTCTGGGGTTTCGGACTCCTGATGGAGGCCGGCCTACGGGCTCGCCCTGGCCGCCATCCTCTCCACCGGCATCTTCCTCGCCGTCTCACCGGTGATCTCCGCGGTGTCGATCGGCGGGCTCTTCGCCTTCACCGTCTTCTACTCCAACGCAGCCCGCCGCCGGGGCGAAGGGTTGCTCGCCGATGGGCAGTCCTTCCCTTCCGTTCCCCTCACGTAGCGGCCCGCCGCCGCTAGTGTCTCGCCCGCACCGGTTCGAAACCGACCTCGGCGCTCAAATGAGCGGCCGATTGTGAAGGGAGCCCCCATGGCCGACGAAGTACTGCGAGAGCGTCACGGGCACGTCGAAATCGTGACCATCAACCGCCCCGATCAGCGCAACGCCATCAACGGGGCGGTCAGCCAGGGCATGTCCGAGATCATGGATGACCTCGAGACCGATGATGACTGCTGGGTGGTCATCATCACCGGGGCCGGCGACAAGGCCTTCAGCGCCGGCATGGACCTCAAGGCGTTCGCCACCGGCGAGGGTGGCGGCATCATCAACGGCAAGGGTGGCTTCGCCGGCATCACCACCCGTATCTTCCCCAAGCCGATCATCGCCGCCGTCAATGGGTCGGCCCTGGCCGGTGGTTTCGAGATCATGCTGTCCTGCGACCTCGTGGTGGCGGTCGAGCACGCCGTCTTCGGTATCCCCGAAGCCAAGCGCGGCCTGATCGCCGGCGGCGGCGGGTTGATCCGCATGCCCAAGCGGCTGCCCATGGCCATCGCCCTGGAAATGGGCATGACCGGAGATCCCGATCGACGCCAGGCGGGCCGAGGCCCTCGGTCTGGTCAACAAGGTGGTCCCGGCCGACAAGCTGATGGAGGAGGCGTTGGCCCTGGCCGAACGCATCTCCGCCAACGCGCCGTTGGCCGTGCGCTACTCCAAGACCGTGATGAAGGAAGCAGCCGAGGTGCCCGAGTCCGAAGGCTGGAAGATCAACGCCGACGCCGTCGCCGTGGTCTTCACCTCGGCCGACGCCATGGAGGGTCCAGTCGCCTTCGCCGAGAAGCGCCCACCCAACTGGCAGGGCAAGTAGTCACCGCCGGATCGCTCCCTGATGCTCGATTCTGGCCTCGATGCGTTTCGGCTGACGCTCCACGTCCTCGCCGCCTCGGTCTGGGTCGGCGGGCAGATCGTCATGATGGGTCTGGTCGGTCCGGCTCGACAACTCGGCAGCGAGGCCCCCAAGGTGTTGGCCGCCGCCTTTGCCCGCCTGGCCTGGCCCGCTTACGCCGTGCTGGTCATTACCGGCTTCTGGAACATCTCGACCTTCCAATGGGCCGATCAGACCAACGCCTGGAAGGCCGTGCTGATGGCCAAGATCGTGGTGGTCGTCCTGGCCGGACTCGGCGCGCTGCTCCATGGCAAGGCCACTTCCAAGGCGGCAACCGCCGTGTGGGGTTCGGTGGCCGGGTTGGCCAGCGTGGCCGCCCTCGC
This sequence comes from uncultured Acidimicrobiaceae bacterium, assembly GCA_963730785.1. Taxonomy (GTDB): domain Bacteria; phylum Actinomycetota; class Acidimicrobiia; order Acidimicrobiales; family RAAP-2; genus Bog-473. The sequence goes on along the minus strand of CAVSTF010000001.1, from coordinate 472,520 downwards.
CATGGGCATCCTTCTGGCCGGATGACTCCGAATAGCTGAAGACCACTCAGGTCCACTCGATCGTGCGGCCAACCGTCGCCGGATTGGGTCTAACCTGACGAACGGTGCACCGCTGCGTGGACCAAGGCTTAAGGAGATCGCACATGCTGGCAGACATTTTCGGAGTTGACGGGATCATCGTCCTCATCGTCGTGGTCGTCCTCCTCTTCGGCGGTGCCGCCATTCCCAAGCTGGCCCGCAACCTGGGCTCGGCCAAGAACGAGTTCGAAAAGGGTCTCGACGAGGGCAAGAAGTCCTCGGCTCCCGGCACCACGGCCGCCACCGAGACGCCGGCTCCCGACTCCACGACCCAGAGCTAAGCCACCCGGCTGCAGTACGGTCCTTTCCATCGGAAAGCGACCGAGGGGGCTTGTGTGTCGACTGACATCTTGACCATGGCCGACCGCCTATGGCGGGGCGAGGTCTCGACCTCCACGCTGCACCCGGTCGAACACGTCGGCGGCTTCGTCGAGATCACCGATGGGGTTGGTTTCGTCCCCTCGTTCGCCAATGTGTCCGCCTTCGACACCGAGGACGGCCTGCTGCTGGTCGACACCGGCAGCCTCCCCTGGCTGCCGTCGTCCACGGCGACCTCCGGCGCTGGACCAGCTCCCGCCTCAACACCGCCGTCTACTCCCACGGCCACATCGACCATGTCTTCGGGGTCCCGGTCTGGGAGGCCGAAGCCAAGGAGAAGGGGTGGGCCGCCCCGGAGGTCATCGCCCACCACGCCCTGCCGGCCCGCTTCGACCGCTACATCTTCACGGCGGGCTACAACACCATCATCAATCGTCGCCAGTTCGGCTTCAAGGACCTGAACTGGCCCGTTGACTACCGCTACCCGGACCGCACCTACCACGACACCCTGGACTTGTCGGTGGGCGGCATCGACTTCTCCCTCCGCCACGAAAAGGGCGAAACCGACGACCACACCGTCACCTGGCAGCCCGAGAGCCGGGTGCTCTGCTGCGGGGACCTCTTCATTTGGGCCTCACCCAATGCCGGCAACCCGCAGAAGGTGCAGCGCTACCCCCGAGAATGGGCACAGGCCCTGCGTCGAATGTTGACCCTGGAGGCCGAGTACCTCCTACCTGGGCATGGTTTCCCCGTCATGGGAGCCGACCGGGTCCGCCAGGCCCTGACCGACACGGCGGACCTGCTCGACTCCCTGGTCGACCAGACCCTGGCCATCATGAACGCCGGCGGCCGGCTCGATGACGCCATCCATTCCGTCCGTCCCACCCGCCGAGCTCGAGGAACGGCCCTACCTGCGCCCGGTCTACGACGAGCCGGAATTCGTGGTCCACACGGTGTGGCGCCAATACGGGGGCTGGTGGGATGGCAACCCGGCCACGCTCAAGCCCGCCGGCGAGCGGGCCCTGGCCCAGGAACTGGCCTCCCTGGCTGGCGGTCCCGGCGTACTGGCCGAGCGAGCCCTGGAACTACTGGCCCAGGCCCAGGGCGCGGCCCACGATGGCGAGGCCGATGCTGCGCTCCGGGTGGCGGGGCACCTGGCCGAGAGTGCCTGGCTGGCCGATCCTGGTGATTCGGCCGTCCAACAGGCCCGGCATCAGGTCTTTGCCGCTCGGGCCGAGCGAGCCACTTCCACCATGGCCCGGGGTGTCTTCAATTGGGCGGCCCAAGAGTCGATTGAGCCGCTCAGCGATGTCCCAGACTCCGACCCCCATTGAGGCGTCATTTCAGGAGAGCGCAACGCTCTGTACAGCAACTTCGTATTTTTTTGCGGGGTTCGATAGTGTCACCTCCGTGGACTCGTCATTGACCAGCCCTTCTGCCCCTTCGCCCGGCTCGGAGACCCCAATTCCGAAGCCTCGTCGCGCTCGTCGCGGCATGGCCGGAGCCGGTCTTCTGGCGGTCGCCCTCCTCCTCACGGGCTGCACGTTGCCCACCTTTGGGGAGTACAAGGGGTCCACCTCGCAAGGCCGGACCGAGTTCCACCTGTGGCAGGGCTTCTTCATCGCCGGCCTGGTGGTCGGGGGCTTCGTCCTCTTCCTGATCGTCTGGGCCATCTTCCGGTACCGCCGGAAGTCCGACGAGATGCCGAAGCAGACCCAGTACCACACCCTCACCGAAATCATCTACACCGCGGTGCCGATCATCATCGTGGTCGTCCTCTTCGTCTTCACCGTGCTGGCCGAGAACAAGGTCGACGCCACGCCGCCGAATCCCGGTGCCACCGTGGCGGTCCACGCCTTCCAGTGGGGCTGGGAGTTCGAGTACTCGGGCGGTCCCAGACTCAGGCTGCGCCGACCCGGCCTCGCCCAAGGCGATCGACAAGGACTGCGTCAAGGTCATCGGGCAGACCACCCAGGCCCCGACCATGGTCATGCCGGCCGGGAGCAACGTGGAGATCCACCTCAACTCGCTCGACGTGCTGCACGGCTTCTACGTGCCCCAGTTCAACTTCAGCCGTTACGCCAGTCCCGGGTACGACACCTCCTTCGACTTCAACGTCCTGCACCCCGGCGTCTACCGGGGCCAGTGCACCCAGCTCTGCGGCCTGTACCACTCACTCATGTTCTTCAACGTGAAGGCGGTCACTCCGGCCCAGTTCACCTCCTGGCTGCACCAGCAGCAGGCGGCACTCAAGGCCAACCCGTCCGGTGGTCCCAAGCTCCCCGCAGGCGTGAACGGCAGTGGTTCCGGCACCTCATCTAACGGCTCGAACGAAGGAGCTGACCTGTACGGTGACTGACGTCATTGCCCCACCGAGTCCCGTCACCACGACGGAGACACCCGAGCTGCACCTGCCGCCGGAGACCGGAGGTCATGACCACGCACCCCATGGCCATGGGCACGGTGGCCACGAGGCCCACGGCCCGAGCGGCATCCTCAAGTGGCTGACCTCGACCGACCACAAGGTCATCGGTCTCAGCTACATGATCACCTCGATCGTGATGTTCTACCTGGCCGGCATCATGGCCCTGCTGATCCGGATCCAGCTCACGTCGCCCCACTCTTCCTTCCTGACCTTCGGGCAGTACAACGAGCTGTTCACCATGCACGGCAGCCTCATGCTGTACCTGTTCGCCGGTCCCTTCGCCTTCGGTGGCCTGGCCAACTACATCGTGCCGCTGCAGATCGGGGCGCCGGACATGGCGTTCCCCCGTCTCAATGCATTGAGTTACTGGCTCTACCTCACCGGTTCCATCACCATGCTGATGGGTTTCCTGGTGGCCGGGCGGCGCCGCCAGCTTCGGCTGGGTCGCCTACGCCCCGCTGTCGAGCTCGACCAGTTCACCCGGGGCCGGGGGTGACCTCTGGATCATGGCCCTGGCCCTAACCGGGTTCTCCGCCATCTTCACCGGCGTCAACCTGGTGGGCACCATCTTCTACCTGCGCGCGCCGGGCATGACCATGTTCCGTATGCCCATCTTCACCTGGAACATGCTGGTCACCGGCATCTTGATCCTGATCGCCTTCCCGGTACTGACGGCCGCCCTGATCATGCTGTTCGCCGACCGTCACTTCGGGACCCATATCTATACGGCGGTGGGTTGTCACTCGGTGACCGGCGCGGCGATTGCGGGCTGCGGCTCGCCACTGCTGTGGCAAAACCTCTTCTGGTTCTTCGGCCATCCCGAGGTGTACATCCTCGCCCTGCCCTTCTTCGGCATCGTGACCGAGGTCCTGCCGGTCTTCTCGCGCAAGCCGGTGTTCGGCTACAAGGGCATGGTCTTCGCCACCATGGGCATCGCCGCCCTCTCCACCGGCGTGTGGGCCCACCACATGTTCACCACCGGTGCGGTGCTGTTGCCCTTCTTCTCCTTCCTGAGCCTGCTCATCGCCGTGCCGACCGGTATCAAGTTCTTCAACTGGATCGGCACCATGTGGCGGGGGCAATTGAAATTCACCACACCGATGCTGTTCTGTATCGGGTTCCTCTTCGCCTTCCTGATGGGTGGCGTGACCGGCATCATGCTGGCCGCCCCGCCGATCGACTTCGCCACCCACGACACCTACTTCGTGGTGGCCCACTTCCACCAGGTGCTGTTCGGGACCGCCGTCTTCGCCGGGTTCGCCGGGTTGTACTACTGGTACCCGAAGATGTTCGGCCGCATGCTGCGGGACAACCTCGGGAAGTGGCACTTCTGGCTGATGTTCATCGGTTTCTGGGTCACGTTCATGCCCCAGTACGTGGTCGGTCTCTTGGGCATGCCCCGACGCGTGGCCAGCTACCCGTCTGATTTGGGCTGGCAGAGCTACAACATCATGTCGACCGTCGGCGCCTTCATCATTGCGGCTTCCTTCGCCGTCTTGTTGGTGAACTTCGTGGTCTCGTGGCGTAACCCGATCCCGGCCGGTGACAACCCATGGGATGCGCACACGTTGGAGTGGTTCACCACTTCACCGCCGCCGCACCACAACTACACCCACCTGCCGCCCATCCGTTCGGAGCGACCCACGTGGGACTACAACCATCCTGATGACCTGACCGTGGCGCACGGCAAGGGTGCACATCCGAAAGAGAAGGTGGCCACCTCATGAAGATCGAGTCCATGTTCCTTCTCTTCCTGGGCGCCTTCTTCGGCATCGTCGGGCTGGTCTATTGGTTCTGGAGCTACGAGGACGGCGGCAGCGTGATGCTGGCCGGCACCTGCACGCTCGGCTTTCTGCCCGGGAGCTACTACTACTTCTGGCACCGCCGGATGGGTAAGCGACTCGAGGACCGGGACGACGCATCCATCGAAGAGGGCGAAGGTGTCATCGACTCCTTCCCGGGTTCGTCCATCTGGCCCTTCGTGCTGGGCATGGGCGCCTTCCTGACCGTCCTCTCGTTGGTCTTCGGTATTTGGCTGATCTTCTTGGGCGTTCCGCTCATCCTCACTGCGCTGACCGGCGTCACGGCCGAGAGTCGACGCGGCGGTCACGTCTGAGCCACCCCCGAACGGGCCGTCCCGTTCGGACGATTCGGAGTACCCCGTTAGCCTGAGCGGGTGACAACCTCGCCGACGCCGCAGTTGCCGGCGCCCGCCAAAGAGATACCTCGCTCGCTGGTCACGCTCATTGCCGTGGCCACCGGCGCCATGGTGGCCAATCTCTATTACGCCCAGCCGGTGCTGCACGAGGTGGCCCACGACTTCCACAGTGGCTCCGGGCCCGCCTCACTCATCATCACCTGCACCCAGGTCGGCTACGCCGGTGCCCTCCTCCTGGTCGTGCCCCTGGGTGATCTGCACCCACGCCGGATGCTGGTGAGTCGAATCTTCGCCCTCTCCACCGTGGCCCTGGTCGGCAGTGCCTTGGCCCCCAACCTCTGGGTCTTCGGTCTCGCCTCGGTGCTGGTGGGCGTGACTTCGGTGGCCGGTCAGGTCATGATCCCGTTTGCGGCCGACCTGGCCCCCGAGGAGCGGCGAGGCCGGGTGGTGGCCCGCATCATGAGCGGACTCCTCCTGGGCATCCTGCTGGCCCGAACGGTCTCCGGTGCCGTGGCCCAGGTGGCCGGCTGGCGCGCCATCTATTGGCTCTCAGCCGTCCTCATGGGCATCTTCGCTTTGGTCCTGTGGCGTTTCCTGCCCGACGAGGGCGCCCGGCCCCACAAGGCCTACTGGGGCCTGGTGGGCTCATCGCTGCGCCTCCTGGTCGACGAGCCGGTGCTGCGCCGTCGGGCCTGGCACGGGGCCTGTGGCTTTGCCTGCTTCAGCGTCTTGTGGACCACCGTGGCCTTCCACCTCTCGGCCTCGCCCTTCAACTACTCCAACGCGGTCATCGGGCTGTTCGGACTGGTCGGGGCCGGTGGCATCCTGGCGGCCAACCTGGCCGGGAAGCTGGCCGACGCCAACCGATCCGGCTGGTCGACGTTGGCCGCCGGCATCCTCTTGGTGGGCTCCTTCGCCATCCTCGCCGCTGGGCGTGCCAGCCTGGTCGGGATCATTGTCGGCATCGTGCTACTTGATATCGGCACCCAGGGCATCCAGATCACCAACCAGGCCATCATTTACGCCCTGCGCCCCGACGCCAGGAGCCGCATCAACAGTGCCTACATGGTCTGTTACTTCATCGGAGGAGCCGTCGGGTCGGTCACTGCCGGCGCCGTCTACAGCTCCCATGGATGGACGGGTGTCTGCGCCCTGGGGGCCGTGTTCGGCCTGCTCACTTGTGCCATGACGGTGGTCGATTTCGTCCGGCCGCCCAAGAAGCGGCCCACGCCATCTCCTGCCAACATGGAGGTTGCCGACATCTCAGGAGCGTGACCATGGCCCAGTCAGTAGTGATTACCGGTACATCGACCGGGATCGGTCGGGCCGCGGTGGAACGCATGGCGGCCGCCGGCTGGGTCGTCTACGCCGGGGTCCGCAAGGATTCCGATGCAGAGGCACTGCGGGCGACCGTCACCGGCGACGTGCGGCCGGTCATGCTCGATGTGACGAGCACCGACCAGCTCTCCACCCTCGTGCAGCAGCTGACCGAGGAACTCGGCCCGTCGGGGACTCGATGGCATCGTCAACAACGCCGGCGTGGCCGAGGGCGGCCCCATTGAGGGTCTCTCCGATCAGGACTGGCGCTGGCACTTCGATGTGAACTTCTTCGGCGTGATCAACGTCACCCGCGAATTCCTTCCGCTGTTGCGGACGGCCAAAGGCCGGGTGGTCAACGTGGCCTCGGTGGGCGGCCGGATCGCCGCCCCCATGATGGGGCCGTACTCGGCCGGCAAACACGCCGTTGAGGCCTTCTCGGAATCACTGCGCTTCGAGACTGAGGGCTTTGGGATGCGGGTGGCCTGTATTGAACCGGGCGGCGTCAAGACGCCGATCTGGGACAAGGCGGACGAACAGCTCGACAAGATGACCGAAAAGTTCAGCCCGGAGGTTCTCCAGCGCTACGACCGCTTCCTCGACATGATGTTCGGCTTCGTGGCCAACGGCGCCAAGAACGGCGTGGAGCCCTCGAAAGTGGCCGACGCCATCCATGATGCGTTGACGGCCAATCGCCCCAAGCACCGGTACCTGGTCGGCCCCGACGCCAAAATGGTGGGAGTGGTCAGCCGGTTGCCCGATCGTCTGCGACACCGCGCCCTCGGGTTCAATACGGCGATGATGGCCCGCGCGGGCCGGAAACTCCGGACCTGAGCAAATGGAGCAGATCCCTCTCAACACGTTCTTGAAGGATGAGGAGGTCCGGAAGAACCCCTACGCCACCTATGCCCAGCTGCGGGCGCAAGGCCGGGTGTTGCCCAACGACATTGGCGGGTGGGTGCTGCCGCATCACGCCGAGTGTGCCGCCGTGCTGCGGGACAACCGGTTCAGCGCCAACTCGAAGCATCAACGCAACTACGAGCAATTCGTCCAACTGGCCGACGCGGTCGGTCTCTCGGACCTGATGGACCTCTTCGGCCGGCTGCTGCTCTTCGCTGACCCGCCCGACCACACCCGGCTACGCCGCATCGCCAGCAAGGCCTTCACGGTCCGCACGGTCGAAGCCATGCGCCCCCGCATCGCCGCCACCGTGAGTGGCCTGCTAGATGCAGTGGCCGGCAACGACGGCATGGAATTGGTGGAGAGCCTGGCCTTCCCACTCCCGGTCACCGTGATCAGCGACATGCTCGGCGTACCCGCAGCCGATCACGCCCTCTTGCGCGGCTGGACCAGCGAGGCCGTCAAGGCACTGGATCCGATTGATGACCCCATGGTGCTCTTCCCCGCCGCCCAGGCCTTACGGGCCATGCAGGAGTACTTCGACGAGCTGGTCAAGGAGCGGCGGCGCCACTTGGGCCCGGATCTCCTCAGCGCCTTCATTGAGGCCGAGGATGACGGGGATCGGCTGAGCCACGATGAACTGCTCGATACCACCATCCTGCTCTTTGGCGCCGGTCACGAGACCACCGTCAACCTGATCACCGGCGGGGCCTACAACCTGTTGCGCCAACCTGATCAGCTGCAGCGTCTGCGCGACGACCGGACCCTCATGGCCAGCGCCACCGAGGAACTCCTACGGGTGGGACCACCGGTGCAGCTGACGGCCCGGATCGCCACCGTCGATGCCGAGTTGGACGGCCAGCTCATCACCAAGGGCACCGAAGTGATCGTCATGATCGGCTCGGCCAACCGTGACCCGGAGGTCTTCCAAGACCCCGAAGTGCTCGATATCGGCCGCGCCGACAATCGGCATCTGTCCTTCAGCGGTGGCATCCACTTCTGTCTCGGGGCACCGTTGGCCCGTATTGAAGCCCAGGAGGCCTTCGGGCAGCTGCTGGACCGGTTCCCCGGCTTGTCGCTGCGCGACGACGAAGTGGAGTGGAAGCCCACCACGACCATTCGAGGGCCGAAGGCGCTCCACCTGACCTGGTGAGCGGTGACTACCGGGTGACTTGGCGCACACCCGTAGGTGAGCTGGCCCCGTTGGCCGCATCGGCGGCCGCCGACGTGGTCACCAGCGGCTCGATGTCAATGCGCTCGGGCACCGGAGCCGGGTGCAGTTCCGAGTGCTCGTCGTCCGGACGAGGCGCACTGGACACCGTTGAGTACTCGCCGGTAGCCGAACGGCTGAGCGATCGACGGCCCGCTTGCGCTTGCCGACGCCCTGCACGCCCTGCATCTCCACACACAACCGGTAGGTCACGAAGGCCACCACAATCGGGCACGACCACCGTCAGCACCCGGAAGGCCCACAGCGTGAAGTTGAGGGACAGGTGGAAGTAGTTGGCCAACACGTCGGTCGAACTGGCAGCAAAGAGGGTGAACAGCAGGGCGAAGAACGCCGCACCGGCCGCCGTCCGCTTTGGTCTGTCCCGCGGTCGGTCCAACAGGTTGTGCAGCGCGTTGTCACCGGTCATTCGACGTTCCAGCGCCGGCCACATCAAGGCGATGTTGAAGACCAACCCGGGGAAGATGACCGCCGGGAGGAAGACCTCGAGCGGGATCGTATGGCCGAAGGCGGTGAACTCCCAGGCCGGCATGATGCGCAGCGCGCCGTCGGTCCAGCCCATGTACCAGTCCGGCTGGACGGCATAGGAGATCTTGTACGGCACATAGGAGCCGAACTGCCAGATCGGGTTGATCTGGGCGAAGGCACCCAGCAGCGCCGAGGCACCGGCCACCATGAACAAGAAGCCGGTGGTCTTGGCCATGAAGGTCGGGAACATGGGCGAGCCGACCACGTTGGTCTCGGTGCGACCCTCGCCGGGGAACTGCGTGTGCTTCTGACGCACCAGCAGCGTCAGGTGGGCCCCGATGAGGCGAACAGGATGAACGGGAAAATCAGGACGTGGATGATGTAGAAACGTGGGAGTACCGCGTTGCCCGGGAACGTACCGCCCCACATGAAGGAGGCCAGGTAGCTCCCGACGAACGGGATCGACTCGGCGATGGAGTACCCGATGCGCAGACCGGTACCCGAAATGAGGTCGTCCGGGCAGCGAGTACCCGATGTAGCCCTCGAAGATGGCGATGATCAGCATGATGATGCCGATCGTGTAGTTCAGCTCACGGGGCTTGCGGAAGGCGCCGGTGAAGAAGATGCGGGCCATGTGCACGATGATCGAACCGGTGAAGATGTCGGCCGCCCAGTGGTGCATCTGACGGATCAGTAGGCCGCCCCGGACATCGAAGGAGATGCGGACCGAGGAGTTGTAGGCCTCCGACACGTGCTGGCCATGCAGGGGGGCGTAGGAGCCGTGGTAGATGACCTGGGTGGCCGACGGCACGTAGTAGAGGGCCAGGAAAATACCGGTGGCGATCAGGACGATGAATGAATAGAGCGAGATCTCGCCCAACATGAACGACCAGTGGTCGGGGAAGATCTTGTCCAGGAAGACGCGGCCGCCCTTGGCCACGCCCAGACGATCATCGAGCTCGCCCACCACTTGGCCGACGCGCCCGTACGGACCCATGGCCTCTTTGGCCTGGCGCTGGGTCTTCGCTCCGTTCAAAGTCTCGCTCACGTGGTCGTACGCTCCCAGAAGCCAGGGCCAACGGCCTCGTTGTAGCCGGCCTGCGCGGCCAGATACCCGTCTTCGTTGAACATCAACGGTAGCTGGGGCAAGGGGCGGGGGGCGGGTCCGAACTGCGGGACCGCGCCGTTACGCACGTTGAACATGGACTGGTGGCACGGGCACACCAGCAGCTCGAGCTCCTGCTCGTAGAGACCGACGGGACAGCCGAGGTGCGTGCACATCTTCGAGTAGGCCACGTAGCCGGCGGGCGCCCACGTCTCCCGGCCTTTTTCGGTCACCAGGTCGGTGTTCTGCACCCGGATGACGACCGTCTGGTCCATCGACTGCGCCTGCTCGTTGTTCTGGAGGCCACGCGGGAACACGGTGATGATGCCGCCGATGACCAGGGTGTCCTTGTGGATGGCCCGACCATTGGAGTCGACCAGGATGGTGCCCTTTTTCCAGTCCGTGACATCAAAGGTTTTGCCGGGCACCGGGCCGAGCGAACGCAGCAGCGGGAAGACGGCCACAATGCCGAAGATGCCCGAACCCAGGGCGAAGAGCCCGCCCAGCATCTTGCGGCGCTTGACCACCACCGATGAGCGCTCCACCAGGGCAGCCGACATGGAGTTGCGCTCCTCTTCGGTCGAGGCCAGGACGTGGCGCTCCTCGACGAACGGTCCCTGTGGCATGAGGTACTTGCCCCAGGCGGTGAGGCCGAAGCCCAGCAAGAACAGGCCGGCGCCCATGGTCCCGCCCAGAATCCACGGGTTCCAGTTCTGCCAGTAGGCCGCACCGAAGCCGGCGATCATGACGATGGCGACCAGGAAGATGATGGCGATGATGCCTTCGGTCCGCTCGGGGTTCCGGGCGGCGTCACCCAGGTGCGGATCGTCCAGCGTGGCGATCGGCATGGGCACCTTGGTGCGCGACGGCTCGTGGTCGGCGTCGCTCATGAGCGCTCTCCGATCCAGAAGCAGATGAGGGCCAGACCGCCGACACCGATCAACAAGGCCACAAACCCTTCGGCCACCGGTCCGACACCACCGAGTCCAGCCCCACCCGGGCTGGCCGGGTGTTGCACTTCCTCGGTCACGTAGGCCACCACGTCACGCACCTGGCTGTCGCTGAGGTTGCCGGTGAAGCGAGGCATGTTGGCCGGGCCGATGCGCATGGCCTCGGCCACTTGCTGCGGCGTCACGCTGCGGTTCTGCAGTGAAGGGGCGTTGGTGCCGAAGGCCAGCGCATCGCCGGCTCCGGTGATGGTGTGGCAGGCGGCGCAGTTCAAGGAGAAGAGGTCCGCCCCAATGGCCAGGCTGGCGTTCTTGAGGTGGGGCGTGGGCACGGCGGGAGCGGCCGGGTCCAACGAGTTCACGTAGGCCGCCAACTCCAGGGCTTGCTTGTTGGTCAAGCGGGTGTCCCGGCGCTCGGCCTCGACCGCCTTGATGTCGGCGGCCGGCATGCGTCCGGTGCTGACCCAGAAGTCGACGGTGGCGGCGCCCACGCCCTGCAGGTTGGGGCCGATGGTGGCCTTGCCCTGGGGATTGACGCCATTGGCCTGGTCGCCGTGGCAGCTCGAGCAGGTCTGGTCGAAGAGGAGCTTGCCGGCCGCCACGTAGGAAGCGGGTGGGTTGGCGTAGGTGATGGCACTGTCGCCGTACTGCAGGACCTGCCCGTCGACGCAGAGGTACTTGCTGCTCTTGAGCGGGTTGCCCGTGTTCTCAACGCCACTGACGGCCTTGAGGTTGAGCTTGCCGCAGCCCTTGTTTTGGGAGACCGAGACATTCGAGGCCGAAGAAGCCCGGGTGGCCACGGTCTTGGCTCCGGCGTCGACCCCGGGGAAGAACATGGCCACAGCGGACAGGGTGGCAATGGCCAGCAGGCCGCCGGGCAGGATGACCGAGGCCCGGATGGATCGTCGAGAGGATGTACGCACGCTCGCCATATCTATTTGAGGAAGAACAGGCAACTAAAGAGCCCGATCCACACGATGTCAACGAAGTGCCAGTAGTAGCTGACGCCCTGAATAGCAGCCAACTCGCCCGGGTCCCCCCCGACGTCGCCCTTCATACGGCCGAGCAGGAACACCATGGCGACCAGTCCCAGGAAGACGTGGAGGCCGTGCAGACCCGTCATGATGAAGAACAACGATCCGTAGGAGTTGGTGTACCAGCGGGTGGTCAGGAACAGCCACTCCGTGGCTTGATTGGCCAGGAACGCAAAGCCGAGCAGCAGGGTCAGCATGATCCAGCGACGGGCAGATTTCCGATTGCGCCACTCGGACAGGTACACCGCCCGCTGCATCGTGACACTGGACAGCACCAAAATGATGGTGAAAATGATGCCCCGAATGGTGTCGAGGTGGGTGCCGTGAGGGGGCCAGACGCCGCCCGGCGCATTGGCGCGAATAGTGAAGAACGCGGCAAAGAGGCCGCTGAAGAACATGAGCTCCGAGCCGAGCCAAATCATGACCCCCACAGCCAGCATGGGAGGACGATCGTGAACGATCTTTCCCTGTGGCGCGGGGTGCTCGACTGAAACAGCCTGGGTCACAGGGCATTTTCTAGTCGACAGGGCACGAACAGCGCCAACAAGCAGGTAGGGACGTTGCGCATTCGACCGCTGGGACTGACCTGGGTCATGCGTCGGGGGTCCACAAAGGCACCGGAAGGGGTTCCGCGTGCACGATGGACAACCGCCTGGTTGGTCGCGTCATGGCCACATAGAGGGTGCGCAACCCCCGGGTGGTGGGCTCAAGCGGGCCGGCTCCGGCGTCTTTCTCGCCCACGGCGGCCACCAGGGCCGGCTCGACCACCACCACGGCATCGAATTCGAGGCCATTGGTCTCGTCGGCCGGCATCAGGACCAGACCGGCGGCCAATCCGTCCCCGGTGGGGTCACGGGGGTCGATGGCGGTCAGTCCTTCAGCGGCCATGGCTCGAGCAAGCTCAGGCAGCAATTCGGCTGGACCCAGGACGGCGACCCGCCCGGGTGCGACCTCGGCCTCTTCCTCGCGGGCCACTCGGGCCACCACGGCGGCCAAATCGGCGGCCGTGCTCTCAATGAGGCGCGGCGTATGCCCCGACTGGCGGACCGGACGGGGCGGCGTGATCGCCGGCGCAGCCACCTTGAGGACCTGGGCGGCCAGGGCCACCACTTCGGAAGGCGTCCGGTAACTGACGGTGAGCTCCACCAACCGGGGTGGCCGCTGCGGGCTCAGGTGCTGGGTGACGTCGTCCCAGTTCTGAGGGGCCCAGGGGCCGGTGGCCTGGGCAATGTCGCCCACCACGGTCATGGAGCCCGAGAGTGAACGACGGGACAGCATGCGCAGCTGCATGGGCGAGAGATCCTGCACCTCGTCGACCACGATGTGGCCGAAGGAGCGGATGTCGTCCTCATTCAGGAGTGAAATCCCGTTGGTGGGCACCGGATTGGCCGACAACCCTTGCGGCCAGAAGCCATCGGGAGCCGATCCCTCCTCGTGGCGAGCCTGGCGGCCCCGGCTGGGACGGCTGGCGCCGCGGCGGGGGCCGAGAATGGTGCGAGCCTCATCGATGAGCGCGGTGTCAGCCACCGTCCAGGCCACCTCGTCGAGCGCGTGGCTCCGGGGTCGGTGCAGGCGGTACGACTCCTCCGGGGTCAGGATGCCCTTGCCGGCGATGGCCAGCAACGGGCGGGCGCCGAGCAGGTCGTGCAGCATCTCGTGCGGCGAGAGCCGGGGCCACATGCGATCGAGTGCCTCGGCCACCCCAGGCGCCTTGCGCAGCCGTTGCGCCAGGTCAGCCCGCTCTTCCTCGGTGAACGACTCTTCGTCCTGCAGTCCGGCGCCGCGACCCTGCCGAGCCCGGTATTCGTCGGAGAGCAACCGAATCACGTGCGCCTCGACAAAGCGACGCCGCACGTTGTGAGTCCCGGGACGCCGGCGGGCCATGATTGACGATGTCCTCGGTGGCCCGGGAACGCAGGCGCAGGACACCGGCGCCGAATGGAATCTCCACGTCCTGCTTGAGCGGTCGCTGGCGGGAGCGCACGGCCCGGGCCAGGACCCGCACCATGCGGACGTCGCCCTTGAGCTTGGCCACGTCGGCCTCGTCAACCCCGCGGACCCGCACTTCGGGCACCAGGCCGGCCACGGTGGACAGGCTGACGCCCGTTTCACCCAGTGAGGGCAGCACCTGCTCGATATAGCGCAGGAACAACGGGTTCGGTCCCACCACCAGCACGCCTTGGCGCTCCAACGGGAATCGGTGGGTGTAGAGGAGGTAGGCGGCGCGGTGGAGCGCGACGGCGGTCTTGCCGGTACCCGGACCGCCCTGCACGACCAAGACGCCGGTGAGCGGCGAGCGGATGATTTCGTCCTGCTCGCGCTGGATGGTGCCGATGATGTCGCCCATTTGGCCTGTGCGGGCCTGTCCCAGGGCCGACAGCAGCGCACCGGGACCACCCAACACCATGCCTTCGGACAGCAGGCGCTCACCCGGACCGTCGTCACCGGTCTGCGGGTTGGAAACCGGAAGGAGCGGGGCGCCGGCGGCCCGACTGGGATCGGCGAAATATTCGTCCTCCAACCCCAGGACACTGCGACCGCGCACGGCCAGGTGTCGACGTCGGGCCAGACCCTGAGGGTCAAGACCGGTCGCCCGGTAGAAGGGTTCAGCCACCGGGGCCCGCCAGTCGACGACCAGGGGATCGTGGTCGGGTCCTGAGACGGCCAGCCGACCAATGTGGAAGGACTCACCCAGCAGCGAACCGCTGTCGTCGTCGGGGTCGGGGAAGCGGTCGATGCGGCCGAAATAGAGCGCCTGATCCCCGATGTCGAGCTGCTCCAGCCGGGCCAGGCTGGTGCGCACCACGATGTCGCGTTCGGTTCGGGACTGGAAGGTGCCCCCTCGACCGAGGTCGAGGACGCCTTGGAGCATCTGCCTCGCGTCGCTGCGCATGGCCTCAAGGCCATCATGGGCGCGGTTCAAAAACTCCTGCTCATCCTCCAAATCAGGATGGTCCGGCACATCGCCCCTTTCTCCCCCCGCCCGTCAGGGAAACGGTTCAGCTTAATCCCGACCGGGTAGGGCGGAATGCGACCACCGTCACGCCTACGATGACCAGCGACGAAACACGGGAGGCAGCAGCATGCTCATTTCCACCATGAATGACGTCCCGGGTTACCGGGTGGCGTCGGTACTCGGCGAGGTATTCGGGTTGACCGTTCGTTCACGCAACATCGGTTCGCAGATCGGCGCCTCGTTCAAGTCGTTGGCCGGCGGGGAACTCAAGGGCATGACCAAGAACCTGCAAGCCAGTCGGGAAGAGGTCGTCGCCCGCATGGTGGCCGAGGCCGAGGCCCGAGGCGGCAACGCCGTCCTCGCCATGCGCTTCGATACGTCCGAGATGGGTGGCAACTGGACGGAGATCTGTGCCTACGGCACCGCGGTCGTCATTGAGCCGCTCGGGTGAGTCACCAGGCGGGCGCTGAGACCGACCTCGTTCGCGCCTGCTTTGGGCAACCGACGTCCCGCACTCCGGTGTGGTTCATGCGCCAAGCCGGCCGAGCACTGCCTGAATACCGGGCCCGGCGCGGCACCGGTTCCATCCTGTCCGCCATCGGTGACGGTGCCCTCTCGGCTGAACTCACGCTGCAACCGGTCCGGCGCTACGGCGTCGATGCGGCCATCCTCTTCTCCGACATTGTCGTGCCCGTGCATGCCATCGGCTTCGGTGTGGACATCGAGCCCGGCCGCGGCCCGGTCATTGAGGTCCCGTTCCGCTCGGCCGACGACCTGGTGCGCCTGCGCCCGCTCGAGCCGGAGGTCGACATCCCCTACGTGCTCGAGGCGGTCAAGCTCGTCGCCAAAGAGCTCTCGGGCAGCAACACCGCCCTGATCGGCTTCGCCGGCGCACCCTTCACGGTGGCCAGCTACCTGATTGAGGGCGGACCATCGCGCACCTTCACCAAGGTGAAGGCCCTGATGCATGGCAACCCGGAACTTTGGGGTCAGCTGATGGAACGTCTGTCCGCCATGTCCATCACCTTCCTCCGGGCCCAAATTGAGGCCGGTGTGCAGGCGGTGCAACTCTTCGACAGCTGGGCCGGATCACTCTCGCCGGCCGAGTATGAACGGTTCGTCCTGCCCACCACCCAAGCCGTCTTCGCCGGGATCGCCGACCTCGGCGTGCCGTCCATTCTGTTCGGCGTGGGCACCGGAGAACTGCTCAGCCTGATGGGCACGGCTGGTTCCAACGTGGTCGGGGTGGACTGGCGCGTGCCGCTGAACGTGGCCCGTCAACGCATCGGACCGGACCATGCCGTGCAGGGCAATCTGGATCCCGCCTTCTGCGTGGCCCCGTGGTCCGTCGTGGAATCGGCCACCCGCCAGGTCTTGGTCGATGGTGGCGGGTCCGGTCACATCTTCAACCTCGGGCATGGCGTGTTACCCGAGGCCGACACCGGCATCCTGGCGGCGGTGGTTGACCTGGTGCACGCCGAAAGCGCCACCGGATGAGCGAAGCGGTCGGCGTGCTCGTCATGGCGCACGGCACCCCGGCGCACCCGGACGAGATTGAGGCGTTCTACACCCGCATCCGGCGCGGTCGGCCGCCGACACCGGAACAACTGGCCGATCTGCAACGCCGCTACGAGGCCATAGGTGGTCTCTCACCCCTGACCGAACGGACCGCCGCTCAGGTCGCCGGGTTACGCAACGCGTTGGCCACATTGGCGCCCAATCAATTCGTGGTGACCTTCGGCGCCAAGCACACGTATCCGTTCATTGAGGACGGCGCGGCCGAACTGGAAAAGCAGGGCGTGTCGCCGCGTCATCGGCCTGGTGCTCACGCCACACGGCTCTTCCATGGGTTCACGCGAATATCTCGACCGGGCATCGCTGTCCTTCGAAGGCCGAATCCCCTTCGCGGCCATCCCCCATTGGTTCGAGCATCCCGATTTCGTGCGGCTGATGGCCGAGCGCGTCAAGGCCGCCCGCGCATCGATTGGCTCGAATGGACCGGTGATCTTCACCGCCCACTCGTTGCCCGAGCGGGTGCGGGCCATGGGCGACGACTACGCCGAACAACTCGAAGCGTCGGCTCAACTGGTGGCCGCGGCGGCCGGCGTCAGTGATTGGCGAGTGGCCTGGCAAAGCGCCGGTCGTACCCCCGAGCCCTGGCTGGGACCCGACGTGCGCGACGTGGTCCGACTGATGGGTGAAGCGCCGAACATCGACGGGTGCGTGATCTGTCCCATCGGCTTCGTGTCCGATCATCTTGAGGTGCTCTACGACCTCGATATCGAACTGGCCGTGGTGGCCAACGAGGTCGGGGTACGGCTGGCCCGCACCACGTCGCTCAACGATGACCCGAGATTCATCAGCGTGCTGGCCGACGTGGTGTTGACCGCCAGTTCGGAGCACTGATCGCCCGTGCGCCAAGTCGTGGTCGTCGGTGGTGGCATCAGCGGACTGGCGGCCGCCTGGGATCTCACCGGTGGTGCTCCGGGAATGAACACCGACACGCCCCACGTCATCGTGCTCGAGGCCAGCGCTCGCCTGGGTGGACCACTGCACAGCGTTGCCTTCGCTGACCGGGTGGTCGACACCGGGCCGGACGGATTCTTGGGTCGTCGACCCGAAGCGGTGGACCTGTGCCGGGAAGTCGGCCTATCCGATTCGTTGGTGCCGATTGCCGGGCGCGGTGCTGGCGTCTGGGCCCGCGGCCGCCTGCGACCACTTCCCGACGGATTGGCACTCGGCATCCCCACCCGTTTCTGGCCGGCGGCCCGTTCCGGCATCTTGGGTCTCAAGGGCCAGCTGGCCCTGGCTCGCGATGTGTTGCTGCCCAAGCCCGACGTGCGCGGTCCCATCGGCGACCGGTCCGTCGGCCCACTGGTCACCCGCAAACTCGGCCATCGGGTGGTCGACCGCCTGGTGGATCCACTGATTGGCGGGATTCACGCCGGCTCGGTCGATGACATGTCGACCGCCGCCACCTACCCGCCCCTCCTGGCGGCCGCTCAGCGGCGAGGCAGCCTCATGCGCGCCCTGCGGGCCGAGACGCCGGCACCCTCGCCCGATGCCCCTCCACTGTTCTGGTCCCTCGAAGGCGGCATGTCCTCGCTGATCGATGCCCTGCGGGTCGGGTTGGAGCGTCGTGGCGTGGAGATCCGGCTGGGCTGTGCGGCCGATCACCTGGCCCGCCGTCAACACGGATGGACCGTCACGGCCGGTGGTGAGCTCTTCGACGCCGATGCGGTGGTCCTGGCCGTGCCGGCGCCGGTAGCCAGCTCGTTGTTGCGCATGCATGACGACGAGGTGTCAGGGCTCCTGGCCGCCGTCGATTACGCGTCGGTGACGCTGGCCACCTTCCGGGTGCCCATGACCGCCGTGCCCAAGCCGCTCTACGGCACTGGATTCCTGGTCCCCCGGCGCAGCAATCGCCCGGGGACCGACGAAGGCTGGATCGTCACCGCCGGCACGTTCCTCTCGCAGAAATGGGCCCACCTTCAACAGGACGGCGACCTCTTGCTGCGGGCCTCGCTTGGACGTTACGGCGACCGCCGGGCCGAGGATTGGGATGATGCCGCGGTGGTCGAGCGGGTCTGGGAAGAGCTGAGCCAACTGATGGGACTGGAAGGCGCGCCCGACGAAGCCATGGTCACGAGGTGGCCGGACGCGTTCCCGCAGTATCGAGTCCATCACCTGATCCGCACGTCGGGAGTGGAGTCGGGAGTGGCCCGACTCGGTGGGATCGCCGTGGCCGGCGCCACCTATAGGGGCGTTGGCATCCCGGCCTGCATCGCCAGCGGTCGGGCGGCCGCGCTGGCTCTGCAGTGACGCGTCCGGTCCGGCGTGGTGGCATCGCCATCCCGTCGGTGGTGGCCGGTCTGCTCGCTCGCCCTGTCGCTCCCGCCCTGGGGGTGGTGGCCGCTCGGGGTACTCGGCGCCGGACTCTTCTACTGGCGCATTGCCGGCCTGCCCCTGCGCACCCGGTTGTGGTCGGGGTGGTTGGTCGGTCTCGGCTGTTATGCCCTCGGGCTCATGTGGGCCCGGGCCTTCAATTGGTATGGCGCCGTCGCCTTGATCCTGATCGAAGCGCTCTTCTTGGCCGCCACCGCGGCGCTGACCCCGCCGATGGCCGGGCGAGCGCCGGCCTTCGTCGCCGCGGCCACCCTGTGCGAGTACCTGCGCATGTCATGGCCCTTTGGTGGCATTCCGCTCGGCGGTGTCTTCCTCGGCCAGGCCGACGGACCACTGCTGCAGGTGGCCCGCATCGGCGGACCACTGCTCCTCACGGCCGCCGTATGGACCGCCGGGGTCGGCGTGGCCACGCTCTGTCTGTCTCGTCGACGGCGCGGCGTGGCGCTGCTGGTCGGCTTGGCCGTGTTGGTGGTGGTCGGTGCCGTCGTGCCGGACGGAGGGACACCACTTCGTCGCATTTCGGTGGCGCTCGTGCAGGGTGGCGGACGACGTGGCGTGGACAAGGAGCAAGTGGACCCCACCACCGTCTTCAACGCGCAGCTGGCTGCCAGCGACACGCTGCGCCGCGGCCAGGATCTGGTGCTGTGGCCCGAAGACGTCGTCGCGCTCGGTCAGTCGCTGGTGGGTTCACCCGAAGCCGATGTGCTCAGCCATTTGGCCCAATCGCACCACACCACGTTGCTGGCTGGCATCACGGAACCGGCACCCCATGACAGGTTCCGCAACGAGATCGTGGCCTGGAACGCGCAAGGGCACATAGTGGCCACCTTTGAGAAGGTGCACCGTGTCCCGTTCGGTGAATACGTGCCCTACCGCTCGTTCTTCGCCCATTTCGCCAACTTGTCCGAGGTGGGTCAGGACGCTGTGCCCGGCCACGCCAGCGGCCTCATGCGCACCCCGGCCGGGCCGCTCGGCACCCTCGTCTCCTTCGAAGTGTTCTACGCCGCCCGCAGTCGGACCTCGGTGCGGGCCGGGGCGCAGTTGCTGATCGTGCCCACCAACACCTCGTCGTACACGACGGCCCAAGTGCCAACCCAAGAGGTGGCGGCCGACGCTATCCAAGCCGTCGAGACGGGGCGCAATCTCATTCAGGCCGCACCGACCGGGTACAGCACCGTCGTCACCAATCGGGGCAGCGTGCTCCAACGCTCAGTGCTCGCGCAGCAATCCGTGCTCTACGCCACCGTGCCCTTGCGCCGTGGCTTCACCCCCTACGACCACCTGGGTGACATGCCCTTCTTGATCCTCTTTGCGTTCGTACTCGTGGCTGGTTGGCGGCGACAGCGCAGGACGGGGACAACGACCCACTATTCGTAATAGCCCGAATGGATGTACACACAGGGAATCCCGGCCGCCACGTACATGGCGTGATTCGACGGATCGTCCTCGAAGGCCAACCGCAGGTCGTAGCCGACCCGGCGCAAATCATCGACCACGGCGCGCTTGAAACTCGTCACTTGCGAGTAGTCACCCCGGTCCCGGGTGACGAGCAGATCCCAGCGCAAGCCGTATCGATGCAGCCAGGCCAACGTCTGGGGTTGCACCCGGAACGGGCGGCCAGTCAGCAAGACCACGGCCAACGAGGAGTCGAGCAACTCCAACAGCCGGGCGATCTCCTCAATCACGTCGTCGTCGCCGCAGGCCGAAAAAAAGGCGGTCCAGTCGCGATTGCCGCGCTCGATGAAGTGTTGGCGACCAGCGGCGTCGGACAGCACTCCGTCCAGATCGAAGACCACGGCGGGACCCCGGTGGCGCTTCTGGTCGGTCGAATCACGCCAACTCCAGTTGGGGGGCGCACTCTGCGGGTCGCTCAAGGCGTGCTCCAGGCTGGATCGGGAACGGTACGGAGCACGAAAGCCCAGCCTACCGAGGGCCGATCCCCCATAGCGGCCGGGCGACCACCCCAGCCGCGGCATCAGAAAGTGACACGATGGACGCCGCATGATTGTCGATCACATCGAAGGGGAGGGCACCGGCATCGCCGAGCAGCCGGCACCGGGTCTCGACATCACCATTCCCTTGGGCCGG
The DNA here is from genome assembly GCA_963730785.1 of uncultured Acidimicrobiaceae bacterium. Lineage (GTDB taxonomy): Bacteria > Actinomycetota > Acidimicrobiia > Acidimicrobiales > RAAP-2 > Bog-473. Next base: position 451,592 of record CAVSTF010000001.1, on the reverse strand, counting down.
CGGATCATGGTGCTGGGCGACTTACTCCTGCCAGCCGAGCCTTCCGCCAGCTCGTTGGCTGGGGCACACGACCTGGCCACCACCCTGGCCGACTGGCAGGGGCCGGGGCACCTGGTGTTGTGCGGCCAACTGGGCTCCCTCGAGCTTGATCAACCGGCCGACACGGCCGCCGCCGTCACCGCCCACGGCGAATTGGTGACGGCACTCACCCAGTTCGCCGCCCGTGCGGACTCCCACGTCATTGTCGTCGTGCCGTCGGTGGCCGAAAGCGGTCAGTTAGGCACCCTCCTCACCTCGTTCGGTGCCGAGGTGGCCGAAGGCGTGGACCTGCACTGCAGCACCGGGGCCGGCACCCGCACCATTCTGGTGCGCGCCGGTCGACCGCATCCGTTGGTCAACCCACCCGAGACCGGCGGGCCCGGCGAACGGCCTTGGCTGGACGGCATTGATCGGCTGGAAGACCCTCGCCTCGCCCGCCGTTTTGTCACCTCGCGCCTGCTCTATCGGCGCCTCCGTCGGTACCTTTGGGCCCCCCCGCTCATCCTGGCCGCCCTGGCCTTGCTCCTGCGTTTGGAATTCGTGGTCGACGGGCTCAATCACGTCTTTAGGTCACCTCGCCAACAGCGGGCTCTCGACCGCGCCTACGACGCCTCCTGGCTCTCTCGCCTCAGTGTGACCGTGGCCATCGCCATCGTCCTGCTCATCGTGCTGGCGGCCGTGGTGGCCTTCACCTCACGCGGCATTTGGCGGGCGTTAGGCGGCGAAGGATCTGCCCTCACCTTGGTCGTCCAGTGGATGGCGCTCCCAGGGAGCACGACCGATGGCCCATTCGTTGGTGACCATCGATGGGCAAGAGCCACTCGACGTGACCCGCGTCGCCGTCGAGGCCGGTGCGGCCGGCCTCATCGTCGGCGGCTCACTGGTGCCCGAACTCACCCACCTCGACACCGGCTTCTTCGCCTGCCCCGGGGCCACGACCGAACTGGTCCACGAACATCAGGGCCGCTTCGGGTTACCGCCCACCTTCCTCCATCACCGTCAAGGGGCCCACCTGGAAATCGAGACCGGGGCCGATATTCACGTACGTCTGATGCAGGCGGAGGTCGATCTCCCGCTGGCCACCCTGGGCGAACGACTGGTCACCCGCGATGCCGTGGTCAAGGGTCGCACCAAGGCGGCCGATGTCCATCCGGAACTGGTGGCCAGCTGGCCCAGCGGCGCCTCGTGGCCGCCCGCTCCCGAGGTGGCCGCCGACCACATTCAGGTGCGCCGCATTCGCCGCATCGCTGGCGTATCGCTCTTCGTGGCCGGCTTGGTCGACCTGCTCTCGTCGGTGACCGAACCGCTGCACCGCCACCTGCACCTCATCGCCCAATACCTTCCGGTGGCGGTGGCCCAGGCCGCCGGCGCACTGGTGGCTATTGCCGGCATCGGCATGATCATGCTGTCGCGGGGCGTGCTCAAGGGTCAGCGCCGCTCCTGGTTCGTCTCGGTCGGGTTGCTGACGGCCACCATCATGTTGCACATCGCCCACGGGGCGGATGTCTTCAGCCTCATCGTCGGGCTGGCCGTGCTCATTCTGCTCATCGTGCAACGCGAACGCTTCCGCACCCAGGCCGAACAGGGCACCATCACGAGTGCCTTTCTCATCCTGGCTGTCGGTGGCATCACGGCCACGCTCGGCTCACTGCTGGGAGTCGAGCTGGCCGGCCGGGTCCATCATCATCCGCTGCCTGGTTGGCCGGATGTACTCCTCGGCTCGGCCGAGCGTCTGGTCGGCATTCAATGGATTCACTTTCCCGATCACATCAACCGCTTTGCCTCCACCAGCATGCTGGCCGTCGGCATCTCACTCATCGTCATCGCTCTATTCCTGCTGACTCGCCCCGTGGTGGATCGACGTTTCCTGAGCGGTCGAGCGTCCGTCGGACGGCGAGCCGCCGAGGTACGGGCCCGTGACATTGTGCGGCGACACGGCACCGGCACCCTCGACTACTTCGCCCTGCGCGACGACAAGCAATGGTTCTTCCATCGAGATTCCATGGTGGCCTACGCCATTTTCGGCGGCGTCTGCCTGGTCTCGCCCGACCCCATCGGACCCTTCTCCGAGCGAGCCCATGTGTGGGACGCTTTCCGCCGTTTCGTCGACCGCAACGGGTGGGGCCTCGGACTCATGGGCGCCGGAGAGGAGTGGTTGCCCACCTACCAGGCCTCGGGCATGCGCTTCTTGTACATCGGTGACGAGGCCGTCGTCGACCCGCAGACCTTTTCCCTCGAGGGCGGGAAGATGAAGGGACTGCGTCAGGCCGTCAACCGAGTGGCTCGCTACGGCTACACCGTCCGCTTCTTGGACCCGGCCCACTTGGCCGTCGATGACGCGGCTCGCCTGGTCGAACTCATGGCCAAGAATCGCCGAGGCGAACAAGAGCGCGGCTTCTCCATGATGCTGGGTCGCCTCTTCGATACCCGTGACACCGGACTCCTCCTCACCCTGGTGGAGGGACCCGACGGCGCACCGGTGGCCATGTGCCAGTTCGTGCCTTCGCCAGCCATCGGGGGCTACTCGCTTGACTTGATGCGCCGCGATCCGGCCGAACATCCCAATGGCCTGTTGGATTTCGCCCTGTGCTCGACCATCGCGCACCTCAAGGAAATGGGCATGAAGGGGCTGAGCCTCAACTTCGCCGCCCTGCGCTCCATCCTCGACGGCGAGTCGGGCGACGGGGTCACGCAGCGAGTGGAACGTTGGGCCCTGCGTCGCCTCTCTGGTGTGTTGCAGATTGAAACGCTGTGGAAGTTCAATGCCAAATACGAACCACACTGGCTCCCCCGTTACATCGTCTTCGACTCAGCCGAGCAGTTCGTGCCGGTGGTCCTTCAAATCATGCGAGCCGAGTCGCTCACTGAGGTGCCTGTCATCGGCCGCCTATTGACAACGGGGATGGCTAAAAAGGCCGGACCGGCCGTGCCCGAAGCGGTGCTGGCGGTCATGGAGGAACGCCAGGCCAACGGGACCGCCGATGGCAATGGCGCGGCCGAAGCGGCGTCGTCCCTGCCCTCGGGATCCGCCCACTGATGGCTGACGACGAGCGTGAGAACCGCTGCCCACGATGTGGACACGCCGGTAATCATCGTTCATGTGACGACTGCGACGCCTGCTGGGCGCAACAACAACAACGCGAGAAGCCACCCCACCACCGCTAGGCGACGCCGCTCAACTCAACTGGTGGTCGACGCTGGTCCCGACGAGACGAGGATCTGCACATCAAAGTCACGCGGCACTGGCCTACCTGACGCCGGACTTTGCGATATCACTTGACCGGCTGGCACTGTGGCCGAAGGCGTTGTCCGCACGGTCAGAAATAATCCGGCGGCGGCCATGGTGGATTCAGCTTGCGATTCGCTTTCTCCAATTACATCAGGAGCGATTTGTTCAACGTGGGGCGGCAATGCGGGTCTCACGAACACCGGTTGAGCCGAGCTGCTGCGCTCAATGATCCCGAAAGCAGTCGATCGATGCGCGCCGATGGCAGCGAACCCAACAAGGAGTCCGAATACGACCACGGCGGCCGCCATGCCGCCCACCAACATCCGCTTCGAGACCCTTCCGCCGAAGTACCTGGCTGCTGGGGCGATCGGTGTCAGGGGAGCAACCACCGGGGCCTCGAACTCCTCCTCTTCCCCTTCCTCTCCCTCCAACGCCACCGCCGCTATGTCTTCGGGCAGACCTACCCGATTGAGCAGCGCCTCCATGTCAGATCGATCGCGCACCGGGCGCTCGGTCCGCATCTCGACAATGTGCTCGCGAATTTCACCGACCAGGTGATCGCGTTGTGAAGCGGGCAGACGACGCAGGGCATCGGCCAACTCCCCAAGGTAGGCGTTGATCATCGCTTCGAGTTCTGAACCCAAGAGTGCGTCGCTCACTGTGCCCCTCCAACCGCCAGGATGCCGTTGACGGCCTGGCTAAAGCGTTGCCACTCAACGGCGAAAAAGTCGAGAGACGCTTTGCCCTCGGCGGTCAGCTTGTAATACCGACGTGGTGGTCCCTGAGTCGACTCGCGCCACGAGGTCTCCACCGCACCGTCCTGCCGCAGGCGAGACAGCAGCGGATAGATGGTGCCCTCACTGGTCACCAATTCGGCGTTCGACAGTTCTCGTACCAACTCGAAGCCGTAGCGCTCACCATCTCGCAGGAGGGCCAGCACGCAGTACTCGAGGGCTCCCTTACGCATCTGCGCCAGCTGGGGCGCTCTGCTCTGTACCATGCATTACATAGTACCTGGCTATCCTTTGGTGTCAAGGTCGCCCTTCACCCCGGCGGCCCAGGAAAGGGCGCCTACGGCTTACGTAGTTGGCGCCACTGTGGTTGACGAGACCGTTGTCGGAGGAACGGTCGGCGGAGTGACTGACTTGCCCTCAAGCTTTCGCACGGCCTCCGTGACGAAACCTTTGACAACCGCAACCGTCGGCTGGGAGAGATCGGCATACTCAACCACCCCGATGATGGAACCGACTTGAAAGAAGACGTAGTCGAGGAAGACGCTGGGACCACTGACGCCTTTGGCCGACAGCGGCAAGGCAAAGGCCTGTGATCGATTCCCCACGGTGGGGAAGGGCAGCGCGGCAACCGATCCGCTCAAAGTGGTGCCGGCACTATGCAGCGTGATGCTCTTGCAAGATCGAAGCCCCGCGGTGAATTTGTCGTAGCGCTTGGCGATACCCGGACCAGTCTCGATCGTTTCGTTGAGTTCGGGAATCGCTCCCATCGAGAACGAAACCTCCGATTTCACCTCATGCTTGAACGATTTCTTGACACCTTTGAGACAGGAGGGCTCGCTGCCGGCCGAGGCGCTTGAACTCACCAACGACCAACCAGTGGGAAGGTCAGTCGCGGACAGCGCCTTGCTTGCCAGTTGCACCTTGGTGATCGCTCCGGCCTGGCTCGATGCGCCAAGAACGACCAGCGCACTCAGGCAACATCCGACAAGGGCTCGACAGAATGAACGCATGGCGCATCCTACAAATTTCGATCATGTCGAAGCCGTGGGAGAGGGCGGCCAACCCTCGAGGTTCTAGTGAGGCAGGAAGAGCAGCGTGGCGTGGTTGGCGAAGTCCAGCAACGGCTGGGGCCACACACCGAAGAGCACCGTGACGCCGACGCAGAGGCCAATGGAAAGCGAGGTCAGCGCAGGTACCGGCACCCGAGTGGGCAACGCTTCCGCGGTCTCGGCTGGCGCTTCGTCGGCCAGCACGAGCTGATCGTTCAGCGTGGTCACCGTGCCCGACACGCCCTCGGGCGAGGCCCAGACGTACGAGTCCGTCAGGGCAGATCCACCCTCAGTTTCACCCTCGGCATCGGCTTCCTTGGAGGCATACATGACGACCGCCACCCGCAGGTAGAAGAAGGCGGCGATCGCTGCCGTGACCATGGCGACCACGGCCAGCGGAACCGTGCCACCGGACACCGAGGCCAGGACCACCGAAAGCTTGGCCCACAAACCGGTCGTGAACGGCGCACCGGCTTGCGCCAACAGCAAGATGGCGAAGGCCAGCGCCAACAGCGGCTGGCGATGAGCCAGGCCGCGGTAGCGGCTCAAGTCGTGATCGGCGTCACCTTCGCGACCGAGCACCGAAATGATGGCAAAACTGCCGATGGTCATGAAGGTGTAGGCGAAGAGGTAGTACAACGAGGCACTCACACCGCGCGAGGTGGCCGACTGCACGCCGAGGAAAATAAACCCGGCGTGGTTGATTGACGAGTACGCCAGCATGCGCTTGATGTCCCGCTGACGCAGCGCCAACACCGCACCGAGCACGAGCGACAACACGGCCAAGCCGTAGAGGATGGGCCGCCAATCGGCATCGATCACGCCGAATGATGAGAACAACACCCGCAGCATGGCGGCGAATGCACCGGCCTTGGCCACGGCCGCCATGAAGCCGGTCACCGGGGAGGGGGCACCTTCGTAGACGTCGGGCGTCCACATGTGGAACGGCACGGCGGCCACCTTGAAGGCGAAGCCCACCAACAGCAGCGCCAACCCGGCCAGCAGCAGCCCGTTGGTGACCAGCACGTTCTTGGAGAGGAAGTCGGCGATCTGGGTCAGGTTGGTCGACCCCGTGGCGCCGTAGGTGAGGGCGATGCCGTAGACAAAGATGGCTGAGGAGAAGCCACCCAGAATGAAGTACTTCAGGGCTGCTTCACCCGAGGCGACCCGTCGGTGATTGAAGGCCGTCAACACATACAGCGCGATCGACAAGATCTCCAGGCCGAGGAAGACGATGATCAGGTCGTTGGCTGAACCCATCAACATGGCGCCCGAAGCTGACACCAGCGCCAAGACATGGAATTCTGCGCCCTCGAAGCCTTCCCGGTTCAAGTAGCCATCGGCCACCAACGCCGTGAGCAACATGGCCGAGGCAATCAGGATGTTGAAGAGCACGCTGAAGCCATCCATCACCACCGCGTGGGCCACGTACGTGTGCGCGCCGTGATCCTGCACATCGGCCCACTGCCACAGTGAGATCCCGAGTGCGCCGCCGGAAATGATGATGCTGCCGATGGTGCTGACGCGGACCCGCAAGGGGCGGCTGACCAACGAAGCGAGGCCGAGCAGCAGCACGGCCCCGCCGATCAGGATCATCGGCGGCAAAATGCTGAGATACCGGATGGACGGGATCGCCAGCTTGTCGGGAATGGGGGCCACCGCGGCCAGGACGGTGTTGATCATCGCTGTCCCTCCGCCACACCGTGGGTGGCCACTGCCGGCTGGTAGTGACCGGTGGCGTGTTCAACGTGGGCCACCAACTGGTTGACCGTCGGATTGATGCGGTCGAGCACCGGCCGCGGGTACACACCCAAGAAGATGATGAGGATGATGAGCGGGGCAATGACCAGCCGCTCCGCCATGTTCAGGTCGCGAGTCGTCTTGTCCGCTTCCCTGGGTTCGCCGTGGAACACCTGCTGGTAGGCCCAGAGCAGATAGATGGCGGCCACGATGACGCCGACCACCGCCACCACGGCCCACCAGCGGTGGGTGATGAAGGTGCCCGAGAGGACCAGGAACTCGCTGACGAAGCCGTTGAGGCCCGGGACGCCGATGGAGGCCATCATCACCACGGTGAAGACGCCGGCCATTACCGGGGCCACTTTCTGCAGGCCGCGCAGTTCGCCGGCCTGCCAGGTGGCCCGGCGCTCCCAGATGTAGCCGATCAGGATGAAAAGGGCACCGACAATCAGGCCGTGGTTCACCATAAGCAGGACAGCACCCGAAAGGCCCTGCGAGCTCAGGGCGAAAATACCCAGGGCGATAAAGCCGATCTGGGCCAGCGATGAGTAGGCCACCAGCCGCTTCAGGTCGCGCTGGGCGCAGGCCACGATGGCACCGTAGAGAATGCCGATCACGGCCAACGTCAGCAGCAACGGCGACAACGTCCGGGTGGCGTGCGGGAACAAGGTGAGATCGAAGCGGATGATCCCGTAGGTACCGAGCTTGGCCAGAAGGCCCGACAGGATCACCGAACCACCCTCCGGTGCTTCGGTGTATGCGTCGGGCGACCAGGTGTGGAACGGGAACAGCGGTGCCTTGATGGCGAAGGCGGAGGTGAAGGCCAAGAAGAGCAGTATCTCGGTGGAGTCGGACAGATGCGTGTGCTCGAGGGCCAGCAGCGAGAACGTCAGCACATGCGTCTGTGACTGGTGGATGAAGGCCAGGGCCAAGATGCCGACCAGCAGGAACGCTGAACCGAGGAAGGTGTAGAGGAAGAACTTGATGGCGGCGTAGGCCCGTCGCTCATGACCCCAACCGGCGATGATGAAGTACGACGGCACCAGGGTGAGTTCGAAGAAGAGGAAGAAGACGATGAGGTCGAGCGACAAGAAGGCGCCCATCACCGCCGCCTCCAGCAGCAGCATCCAGATCACATAGGTCCGGCTGTTCTTCACCGTGCGCAGACCGAGCACGATCACCAGCGGGAAGAGCACGGCGGCCAGCAGCACCAGGAAGACCGAGATGCCGTCGACGCCGAGGAACCAGCGCACGCCCAAGGCGTTACCGGTGTAGGTGTGATTGGAGACGAGCTGAAAACCGCCGTCGCTCACCGTCATGGCCAGCATGGCCCGGATCGCCACGGCCAGGGTCAGCAACGACGTCCCTACGGCAATGGTGGTCGTCAGGTCCTTGTTGAAGCGCTTGTCCAGGCCCAAGAGGGCCAACAGCACTCCGCCCACGGCCGGAATGAGGATCAGGGCAGTCAGGTACGGGAATGCGTTCATGACCACCACGTCCGGCTCAGGAGGAACACCACAAGTGCGGCCATGCCGAGTGCAATGCCCAGCGCGTAATTGCGTACGTAACCGGTCTGCAGCTTCCGGGTCACCGTGCCGGTCGACTTGACCAACTTGGCCGTGCCGTTGACGGCACCGTCAATGACGCGCGCGTCCACCACCCAGGCCAGGAAGTAGGCCAGCTTCTGGCTGGGCCGACCGATGATGGTGTCGTAGAAGTCGTCCCAGTACCAGACCCGCTGGAGGAATTCGGGCTCAAGCTCGGGCTTGTTGACCTGCGCGCCCCGCCACAGCGTGACCGCCACCACCACGCCGATGATGGCGGCGGCGATATCGGTCAGGGCCAGGACCCACAAACCACCGGCGTGCAGGTGGTCATCGAAGAGACTGCCCTTAAAGACCGGGGCCAACCAGTTGGCCAACGAATAGTCGTGAGCCCAGGGCAGATCCAGTAGGCCGGCCAAGAAGGCGGCGACGGCCAGGATGACCAGCGGCAGGCGCATGACCCAGGGCGACTCGTGTGGGGTGTGATGCGCCGGCTCGCCGTTGGGACCGGTCTGCTTCCAGCGCTCGTCACCACTGAAGGCCAGGACCTGCAAGCGGGTCATGTAATAGGCGGTGAGGATGGCGGTCAGCAGACCGAGGACCCAGAGCAGCTTGTAATGCGAGTACACGTTGTCCAGCACATCGCCCTTGGCCCAGAAGCCGGCCAGTGGCGGGATGCCGGCGATGGCCAACCACCCAACGGTGAACGTGATGGTGGTCCACTGCATGGTCTTGCGCAGGGCACCCATTCGTTTGAGGTCCTGCTCGTCATCGAGCCCGTGGATCACCGAACCGGCAGCGAGGAACAGAAGGCCCTTGAAGAAGGCGTGAGCCACCATGAGGAAGATGGCCGCTCCGTAGGCACCGGAGCCGACGGCCAGCACCATGTACCCGATTTGGGACACGGTCGAGAAGGCAAGCACCTTCTTGATGTCCTGTTGGGCGCAGGCCACGGTGGCGGCGACGAAGGCGGTGACACCACCGACGATGGCGATCACCTCCATGCCTGAGTGCGAGAGCACCAGCAGGTGGTTCATGCGGCAGAGCAGGTAGACACCGGCCGTCACCATGGTGGCGGCGTGGATGAGGGCCGACACAGGCGTCGGGCCTTCCATGGCGTCGGGTAGCCAGTTGAACAACGGGATCTGAGCTGACTTACCGGTGGCGGCCAGGAACAAGAGGAGCACCGCTCCGGTGGCGGCACCGGGGCCGAGGTGGTGCAGCTGGGCGAAGATGCCGCCGCCCGGACCGCCCTCGTACTGGATGGTGCCTGTCTTCTCAAAGATGAGGAAGATGGCCAGCAGGAAGCCGGCGTCACCAATGCGGTTGTAGATGAAGGCCTTCTTACCGGCCGAGGCGGCGCTGTCGCGATGGAACCAGAACGACACCAGCCAGTAGGAGCAGACACCCACCCCTTCCCAACCGACGAAGGTCAGCAGGAGGTTGTTGGCCAGGACCAGCACCAGCATGGAGAAGACGAAGAGGTTCAGGTAGAGGAAGAACTTCGGGTAGTCCGGATCGCCCTTCATGTACCCGATGGAGTACAGGTGGATCAGGGCACTGACCCCGGTGATGAACATGCACATGGTGATGGACAGCGGGTCGACCTGAATGCCGACGGGCACGGTCAAGCCACCGACGTGGAACCAGGTGAAGTAGTTGTCCAGGAAGACTCGATGCGCCGCCGGTTCACCCGACAGTGAGCCCAAGCAAAGGCAGGCGATGATGAAGGCGGCCGCCACGGCCACGGTGCCGATGATGCCGGCCACCGGGTCACCGAGGCGGCGGCCAAACGCCACCAGCACCAAGAAGCCGACGAGCGGCAGCACCGGCATGAGGAATGCAGCGTGGAGCACGGTTCGGATCAGCCCTTCAGCGAATGCAGGTCATCGGCCACCGTGGTGGATCGCCGCCGGAAGTTGGTCACCACAATGCCCAGGCCGACCACGACTTCAGCCGCCGCCACCACGAGCACGAAGAACACGACGGCTTGGCCGCCGATGTCACCCAGCATGCGCGAGAAGGTGACGAAGGTCAGGTTGGCCGCATTCAGCATGAGCTCAATACACATGAACATGATCAGCACATTGCGACGGACCAGCAGTCCGACCGCACCGATGCTGAACAGAATGGCCGCCAGCCCGAGATACCAGGCTCCATTGAGACTCATGCCGAGAGCTCCCTCTCCGAGGCCGTGGGCTCTGGCGTGTGCGGCGCCGGAGGACGGCGAGCCAACACGACCGCACCGACGACGGCAATGACCAAGAGGGCTGCGGTGGCCTCAAAGGCGAACAGGTAGGTGGTGAACAGTTGCTTACCCAGCTGGGCCACTTCACCCGAGGGCGATGAGGCGTCACTGATGTGCCCTTCAATGGGACCGACCACGTGGTGGGCGCCGGTGACCCAGTGGGACTCGAAGAACATGGCGAGCACGCCACCCAGGGAAATGGCCAGCATCACGAAGGCCAGCGGGCGTTGCCCGGCCAACGGTTCGACGTTGATGTCCTCGCGCTTGTCGACGCCCAGGAACATGATCACGAAGAGGAACAGCACGACGATGGCACCGGCGTAGACGATGATCTGCACGGCGGCCAGGAAGTCCGCCTCCTGCTCAATGAAGAGCACGGCCACACCGAACAACGTCATCACCAAACTCAGTGCGGCGTGCACCGGGTTACGCGACGTCACGACGCCGAGGGCGCCGATCAGGATGACGGCGGCGGCGGCGGCAAAGACCAGAAGATCAGGCCAGGCAACCCGCGTCGAAGTCACGGCATGGAGGGTCTCCAGCATCAGCTGTCCCCGTCGTCCGAATTGTGAGCCGCCACATCGGCCTTGGCCTTTGACTTGGCTTCCTTGCGGGCGGCCCGCAGTGCGTCCATGCGGCCGCGCATGGCTTCCATCTTCTTCTTGTTGCGCTCGGCGCCCATTTTGGCCCGCCACACCCGACCCTGCATGCCTCGGTGGGCCAGCGGGATGTCCTCGGCCAACAGGTGGTTCTCGAGCACCTCGCGCAGCGGCTTGGTGCCGGTGAGCTCGTCGTTGCGACGGCCCGACTGGCCACCCTCGGGCGCCCGGACGCCGTAGCCGAGCTCGCCCGACCACTGCACTTCACCCTCGTAGTCGGCGCTGCCCGACGGGGAGGTCGCCCGCATCCAGCCCGAGGTCATCATGTCGTCGCCCTCGCGCCAGTCTTCCCACGGAAGCTTCTGCGGCATGCCGGCATCGTCGACCACCAGTTCGGCCTTGGTGTAAATGGCGTCCGAGCGGTTGGTGAAGGAGAACTCGAACAACTTCGACTCGGTGATGGCCTCGGTGGGGCAGGCCTCGACACACATGTCGCAGTGAATACAGCGGAGGTAGTTGATCTCGTAGACGTAGCCGTAGCGCTCACCGGGCGATACCGGGTGGTCGGGCGGGTTGTCCAGGCCGCGCACGTAAATGCAGTCGGCCGGGCAGACACCGGCGCAGAGTTCGCACCCGATGCACTTCTCCATGCCGTCCTCGTAACGGTTGAGGACATGGCGGCCGTGCTGGCGCGGCTGCTTGGGCTTCTTGACCTCTGGGTACATGGTGGTCACCCGAGGGCGACTCATGGTCTGCAGTGTCAGCTTGAAGCCACCGAGGAAGCTCAGCTGGTCCTTCATCTCGTCACCTACACCCATCAGGCACCATCCCCAGTCGGCGTTGGTAGCGGATCCGGTTCAAAACGGTCGGGCCGGGTGAGCCGCTGACCGATGGCCGGGAGCACCGAATCCTGCTCACTCTTGCCCGAACCGAGTTGGTTGGCCCGGGTCAGCAGCACGGCGGCCAGCAGCACCACCGGCAACATGAAGAGGCCCCTCCAGTGCCACGTGACCACGCTGGCCACCAGCAGCAGCCAACCGAGGGTCAGCGGAATCAGTCGCTTCCAACCCAGGTCCATGAGCTGGTCGTAGCGCAGGCGAGGCAGGGCGGCCCGGAACCAGACGTAAATGAAGCAGAAGGCCGCCGTCTTGCCCACGAACCAGATGAGGGGCATCCAGATGTCCGACGTGGGGATGAAGCGGGGGATCCAGCCGTTGGGGCCACCGAAGAACAAGGTGACGACCACGGCGGACATGGTGATGGTGTTCATGAACTCGGCCAGGAAGAACATGCCGAACCGCATGGAGGAGTACTCGGTGTGGAAGCCACCCACCAGTTCCTGCTCGGCCTCGGTCAGGTCGAAGGGGGGCCGGGTCAGCTCGGCCGTGATGGCGATCATGAAGAAGATGAAGGGCAGGAAGCCCAAACGAATGAGGTTCCAGTTCCAGAATCCGTTGGACTGGGCGGCCACGATGGCCCGGGTGGAGAGCGAGTGGCTGACCAGCACCACGGTGACGACCGACATGCCGAGCGCCGCTTCGTAGGAGATGACCTGAGCCGAGGCCCGGACCGAGCCGAGCAGCGGGTACTTGGAACCGGACGACCAACCGGCCAGCATCACGCCGTAGACCGCGATGCCCGACATCGCCAACACCAACAGGATGCCCATCGGCGGGTCGGCCACTTGCAACTCGAAGGAGTGGCTGCCGATGTGGAGGGAGCCGCCCACCGGCACCACCGCGAAGGCAATGAAGGCGGGGACGGTCGAGAGATAGGGCGCCAGCTTGAAGGTGAACGAGTCCGAGTTGGCTGGAATCAGGTCTTCTTTGAAGATGAGCTTGGTGCCGTCGGCCAGGGTCTGCAGAAGGCCCCACGGTCCGGCCCGGTTGGGCCCGACCCGGCTCTGCATGTCCGAGATCACCTTGCGCTCGAACCAGATCATGAGCGCCGTGGCGGTCAGCAGCACCAAGAGCGCGATGAGCACCTTGATGATGACGATGAGCCAGACCTCCCAGTTGAGGCCCTGCGAGAAGAGCGGGTCGATGCCGATCACACCGACTCCAGTCGTACTTCGGTCACCAGGTTGCGGCTGTCAATCAACATGGCCACCGCATTGCCCGGCACGGCCGAGCCGTCGGGCACGTTGAAGTCGACGGCCACCACGCCGCGGGGCACGCCTTCGTCGGACTCGGCGGCCAACGTGAGTTCGCCCCGGGCCGAACGGAGCCGGACCCGGTCGCCGGTGGTGGCGCCCAAGCGGTCGAGGTCGTACGGATTGGCCCGAGCGGTCAGGGCCGGGACCAATGGAGTGAGCGACGGTGAACCGGTCACCGAACTGCCGGCGTCGTAGAGACGACGGGTCGCCACCAGGCGCAGCGCGTAGCTGTCGGCCGGCGCGGCCTGGACGACCGCGCCTCCGCTGTCACCCGCACCGGAGATCAAGTTGGGCTGCGTGGCCGACGGTGGCCGCCCGTACATCGGCCGTGCCATCTCCCCCGGCCAGTCCCACCCGGGGTGGCGCACCCTGACGCTCGACTGATTCGACGCCGGGGAGCGCCACGGGATCGATCGGGCTGACATCTATGCGGGGGCTCGACCCTTCGACAATGGGGACCACAATGCCGTCGTGGGCCACGTCGGAGTGGAGCACGGTCTGGGTCAGACCGGCGTAGGCCGGGGCGGTGAGGTGCAACTCCTCGGCCAGATCGTTGGCACTGGTGACGCCCAGGTCGGCATCGAGCGCGGCGGCCAGTTCGGCGGCGATCATCCAGTCCGGCCAGGCGAACCCGGGAGCGGTCAGCTTCTGCCCCAGGCGAGTCACCCGACCCTCAATGTTGGTCGTCGTGCCCGGACGCTCATGCGCCACGGCGCACGGGCAGCACCACGTCGGCGTAGTCGTCCACCGACTCGGACGGGTGACCGGTCACGGCGACGATGAAGTGGCCGGCCGACAGCGCGGCCTTGGCCACCGATCGGTCGGGGAAGTCGCTCAGCGGGTCGGCGCCCAACATGATCAGGGCAGTCACTTCGCCTACCGCTGACTCGCTGGCCATGGAGGCCAGGATGCCGGCGGTGTCGCGGCCGGTGTCCGCCGGCACCGAGCCCCAGGCGCCGGTGAACCAGGCCCGGCCGTCATCGAGGCTGACCCGGCCCGGGAGGATGCCAGGGGCCAGACCCATATCGAGCGCACCAAAGACGTTGCCGCGGCGCAGGGCCGGTAGGAATGTCGCCTTGGGCAGGGCCTTGGCCAGCACGCGGGCCGCTTCGGCCACCACCTCGCCGGACTCGGCGTAGGACGACCGGCCGACGATGATGACCACGCCGTCGCCGTCGGTGTGGGCGGCGAGGGCCTGGCGGGCGGTGCTGAGCGCCGCATCGCTGATGGCGGAGCCTTCGGGGTGGGCGGCCAGTTGCGCCGGCGCCGCATCGTCGCCGATGAGGGCCCGGGCCACCACGGGGGCATCGCCGGGTCGCACCGGCAGGGAGGCCAGCGCCAACGAGGTCAGTGCCGTCGGGGTGGGCGACAACTCAATGAGCTTCGTCGTACCGGCCACCGCCTCACGAAGCCGGAGGAAGAGCACCGGCAGTTCTTCGCGCAGGTCACCGGAGAGGGTGATGAGGAGTGGGGCGGCGCACGCGGCATCGATGGTGGCGCGGGGCAAGCCGAGGACGAGTTCGGCCGGCAGCCCGTCACCGAGTTGGGCGTCGACCGAGTCGGTGCCGATGACGCCCTTGGCCAGCTTGGCCCAGGCGTAGGCCGACTCATTGGTCAGGCGGGCGCCACCGATCACGGCCACCGCTTCGGCGCCCTGCGACGACTTGGCCTTCTCGATGCCGGCGGCGGCGGCTTCGAGGGCCTCACCCCAGCTGGTGGCCACCAGCTCGCCGTTCTTGCGCACCTTGGGTTCGATCAGGCGGCCGTGCTCGAAGCGTCCGGTCTCCCGGGCCTCGCCCAGGAACTGGCCGCGGGTGGCACCGAGGCTCACGACCTGTGACGCGGTGGCGGGAGCCACATCGACGGCGGCGTCGGCCACGGCCACGTCGGCGGGGAGTTGTCGATCTCGTCGCCGTTCACCGACTCGAAGGCGAACCGGCCCTTGTCGCACAACCAGCCGTGGTTGACCGGGTCCGAGTCGATGCCGAGCAGGCGGGTCAGACGGTTGGACGAGGACTGGACGGCCACCCGGCAACCGACCGAGCAGGTGGTGCAGGTGGACTCCACCTGGTCCAGGTCCCAGGGTCGGGCGGTGAAGCGGTACGGCGTGGCGGTCAGCGCACCGACCGGGCAGATCTGCACCGTGTTGCCGCTGAAGTAGGAGGAGAAGGGCTCGGTCGGGAAGGTGGCCACCTCGACCATCTCACCTCGGCCGGCGAAGTCGATCTGGGCCTCACCGGCCACCTCGGAGGCGAAGCGGGTGCAGCGGGCGCACTGGATGCAGCGCTCGCGGTCGAGCAGCACCAGGTCGGAAATGGCGATGGGCTTCTCGAAGTGGCGCTTCTCTTCGATGAAGCGGCTCTCGCCCGGGCCGTAGGCCAGGGTCTGGTCCTGCAGCGGGCACTCGCCGCCCTTGTCGCAGACCGGGCAGTCGAGCGGGTGGTTGGCCAGCAGGAACTCGAGCACGCCGTCCTGGGCCTTCTTGACCTTGTCCGAGGTGGTGTCGACCACCATGCCCTCGGCCACCGGGATGAAGCAGGACGGCTGCAGCGTGGCGCCGCGAGGACTGTCCACCTCGACCAGGCACATGCGGCACATGCCGACCGGCTCCATGCGCGGGTGGTAGCAGAAACGCGGGATGTAGGTGCCGGCCCGTTCGGCGGCGGCGATCAACATTTCGCCCGGCTTGGCCGAAATCGGAGCGGCCGTCCAGGGTGATGGTGATCTCTTCGGGCGTGGTCTGACATCAGTCAAAGGGGCACCCCCCATCCTTGATGTGGACGAGGAACTCGTCGCGGAACATGCGGATGCCCGACGCAATCGACGAGGGGATGGACGGGCCGAGCACGCAGATGGTGGTCTGCTGCGGTGGCCAGGCCACGCCGGGAGAGATGTTGTCGCACAGGTCCATGAGCAGGTCGAGATCTTCCTCGCGACCGGCGCCGTTCTCAATTCGGTGCATGATCCGCTCCAGCCAGCCCGAGCCTTCACGACACGGGGTGCACTGGCCGCAGGACTCGCGGGAGAAGAACTTGGTGATGCGCCAGGCGGCCCGGACCATGCAGGTGGCCGAGTCCATGACGACCACCGAGCCCGAGCCCAGCATGGAACCGGCGGCGCCGACCTCGTCCTGCCCGAGGGGCAGGTCGACCTGGTCGGGACCGAACCAGGGGGCGGAGACGCCGCCGGGGATGAAGGCCTTCAGGTCGTTGCCGCCCCGGATGCCGCCGCCGAGTACGGGGGCGTAGATGAGGTCACGGAAGGTGGTCTTGACCATCTCCAGCTCGTAGGTGCCCGGGTTGCGCACGTGCCCGGCCAGGGCGAAGAGCCGGGTGCCGGTCGAGCGACCCTCGCCCAGGGCGGCGAAGGCGGCGCCGCCGTTGCGTGATGATCCACGGGATGTTGGCCATGGTCTCGACGTTGTTGACCACGGTGGGCTCGCCGTAGAGGCCGTGCACGGCCGGGAAGAACGGGGGCTTGATGCGCGGGAAGCCCCGCTTGCCCTCGAGCGACTCCAGCAGCGCCGTCTCCTCACCGCAGATGTAGGCGCCGGCGCCGGGGTGGACCACGATATCGAGCGAGAAGCCGGAGCCGAAGATGTCGACACCGGCCGCGCCGTGCTCGTAGGCATCGTTCAGCGCCGACTGCAGACGCTCCAGCCCGAGGGCGAACTCGCCGCGCAGGTAGATGAAGGCCTGGGTGACCTGCAGCGCGTAGGCCGAGATCAGCACGCCCTCAATGATCTGGTGCGGGTCCCGCTCGATCAGCAGGTGGTCCTTGAAGGTGGCCGGCTCGCTCTCGTCACCGTTGATGACCAGGTAGGTGACCGGGTTCTTGCGCAGCATCGACCACTTGCGCCCGGCCGGGAAGCCGGCGCCGCCTCGGCCCAGCAGGCTGGCCGTGTCGACCTCGTGCGCCACCGCTTCGGGCGTCATGGTCAGGGCCTTGCGCAGACCCTCGTAGCCGCCGGTCGCCAGGTAGCGGGTCAGGGTGTGCGAGTCGTCGTGGCCCATGCGGGCCGTCACGATCTTGGGTGCGTCGGTGATGGCCATCAGCTCGCCGGACCTCCTCCGGTTGCGGTGCGGCCGGCCTGCGGCGTCGGCCATGGCCGCCCGCTCCGCCGCCACCGACTTCTTGGATGCTTGGAGCCCCACCGAGCGGCGCACCCGCACCAGCGTGCCGTGGCTGGGGATGTCCTCGCTCAGCGAGCCGCTGCGCAGGTCCGAGACCAGCTGGTCGAAACTCTCGGCCGTCTGTCCCCCGACGTAGCGGTGGTTGACCTGCACGCAGGGCGTGCGGTCGCAGTCGGCCAGGCACTCGGACTCTTCGAGCGTGAAGACGCCGTCGGGCGTGGTGCCGCCGGCCCGGACTCCGAGCGATGACTCGGCATGCTCCAACAGTTCCTGCGCCCCACCCAGCAGGCAGGCGATGTTGGTGCAGACGGCCACCACGTAGGTGCCCACCGGCTCGGGTGGAGCATGTCGTAGAAGGTGGCGGTGCCCTGCACCTCGGCGGCCGTGACCCCGATCAGTTCGGCGATCTCCGACATGGCCTCCGGGCGCAGCCAGCCGTCCTGCTCCTGAGCCAGATGGCACAGCGGAATCAGGGCCGACCGGGGCTCGGGGTAGAGCGCCACCAGGGCCTTGGCCCGGGCGGTGATGTCAGCGTTCAGATGGCTCATCGGTCGACCTCACCCATGACCGGGTCCACCGAGGAGATGACGGCCACGGCGTCGGCCATCAGGCCACCGCGCAGCAGCACCGGCAGCACCTGCAGGTTGACGAAGCTGGGCCCACGGATGTGCATCCGGTAGGGCTTGGAGGTGCCGTCGGAGACCATGTAGCAACCGAGCTCGCCCCGAGGGGACTCGATGGCCACGTAGACCTCGCCCTCGGGCACCCGGAAGCCTTCGGTGAAGACCTTGAAGTGGTGGATGAGGGCTTCCATGCTCTCGTCGATGCGGGCTCGGGGCGGCGGGGTGACCTTGCGGTCCTGCACCCGGTAGTCGCCCGGCGGCATCTGCTCGGCGATCTGGCGGATCATCTTGATCGACTCGCGGATTTCGTTCAGGCGACACCGAGTAGCGGTCGAAGTTGTCGCCGTAGGTGCCCACGATGACGTCGAAGTCCAGCTTGTCGTAGGCCAGGTACGGCATGGTGCGACGCAGGTCCCAGGGCACGCCGGTGGAGCGCAGGATGGGCCCGGTGACCGCCAGCGCCAGCGCCTCTTCGGCCGACAGGTTGCCGACGGCCTCGGTGCGCTCCCGGAAGATGGGCTGCCCGGTCAGCAGCTCGTCGTATTCGAAGGTGCGGGCCATGACGGTGTCGCAGATGACCTCAATGTCGTCCAGCCACCCGTCGGGCAGGTCGGCCGCCACCCCGCCGGGGCGGATGTAGTTGGTGTTCATGCGCAGGCCGGTGGACTTCTCGAAGAAGGTCAGCACCATTTCCCGCTCGCGGAAGCCGTAGATCATCATCGACGTGGACCCGAGGTCCATGCCGTTGGTGGCCATCCACATCAGGTGGGACGACACCCGGTTCAGCTCGGCCATCAGCATGCGGATCCACACCGCCCGGGGCGGGATCTCAACATCGAGCAGGGCCTCGGTGGCCAGTGAGAACACCAGCTCGTTGTGGAGCGGCGACAGGTAGTCCATGCGGGTCACGTTGGTGCAGCCCTGGACGTAGGTGAGCTCCTCACCCGTCTTCTCCATGCCGGTGTGCAGGTAGCCGATGATGGGCTTGGTGCGCAGCACCGTCTCACCATCGAGCTCCAGCATGAGGCGGAGCACGCCGTGCGTACTGGGGTGCTGCGGCCCCATGTTGATGATCATCGTCTCGTCGTCGCGGCGTTCGAAGTCGATGTCGTTCGGGATCGATGTAGTTGCCCTCGGGCAGGCGCAGGACGGCACCCACCTCACGGCGGAGGTCCACGGCGCCGGTGGTGCCGCGGGGCAGCAGTTCCTGGGCGCCTTCCGAGGTCTCGGCGTAGAGCTGCCGCTCCTCGGCCAGGCACCGTGCTCCTCGTGCTCGAGGTTCATTTCCTCGTCCACGCCGTCGCTCGTTCACGTCGTCGCTCATCGGGGACCCGGGGCTTCCTTGAACTGCACGGGCACCCGGCCGACGCCGAAGTCCTTGCGCAGCGGGTGGCCTTCCCAGTCCTCGGGCATCAGGATGCGGGTCAGGTCGGGGTGGCCGTCGAAGATGATGCCCACCATGTCGAAGGCCTCACGCTCCATGGCGTCGGCCCCGGGGTAGATCTCGGTCAGCGTGTCCACCCGCGGGTCGGACTCGGGTACCTGCACCCGGATGCGCACCCGCTGGCGCATGCTCAGCGACAGCAGATTGACCACGACCTCGAAGCGCTCCGGCTTGACGCCGTCGGGCAGCGTGCGGCCCGGGTGGGTCAGGTAGTCCACGCCACACAGGTCGGCGCACATTTCGAAGCCGGCGTCCTTGAAGGCCTGCACCATGGCCACGTAGGTCTCGCGGTTGGGAAAGGCCAGCTGGTCGACCAGGCGGTCGGGCAGTCGTGGGCACGTCAGGCAGCACGCCGGAAGGGGCGAGTGCCGTGCCGGTGGAGGCCGTGGTGTCGCTCACCGCGGCGTAGCCACTCGCACGGCGTCAGGCACGGCGGGTACCCAGCCACCCGTGGCTTGCTCGCCGGCGGGCACACTGCTGCCGGGTCGGCGGGTGATCTCGCCGGTACGGATCTTCTCGTGCAACGTCAAGATGGCGTGCAGCAGGGTCTCGGGCGAAGGAGGGCAACCCGGGGCGTACACGTCGACCGGCACGATCTGGTCGACGCCCTGCACGATGGCGTAGTTGTTGAACATGCCGCCGGTGGAGGCGCACACGCCCATGGAGATGACCCACTTGGGCTCCATCATTTGGTCGTAGACCTGGCGCAAGACGGGGGCCATCTTCTGGGAGACCCGGCCGGCCACCACCATCAGGTCGGCCTGACGGGGCGAGGCCCGGAACACCTCCATGCCCAGGCGGCTGATGTCGTAGTCGGCGGCGCCCACCGACATCATCTCGATGGCGCAGCAGGCCAGACCGAAGGTGGCCGGCCACACGCTGTTACGACGGGCCCACTTGACCAGGTCCTCAATGCGGCCGGTCAAGAAGTTGTGCTGAAGGTCTTCGAGCCCCATGGCTATGCCGCCTCGGTCTGCTTGTTGCGGGCGGCGCTGATGCGGCTGATGGTCGATTCCGACGTCCGCGACGGGCATGCCGGCCTGCAGTGTCTTCGGCGGGCCCCAGGTCAGGGCCCCGTTGGAAATCAGGTACAGGAACGAAATGAACACGACGGCGGCGAAGACGATGACCTCAATCAGCCCGAAGGTGGCGATCTGATGGAACACCACGGCCCAGGGGTAGAGGAACACGATTTCGATGTCGAAGATGATGAAGATCATCGAGACCAGGTAAAAGCGCACCGGAAACCGCTGTGGCGGCTCGCGATTGGGCACAATGCCGCACTCGTAGGGGGCCAGCTTGGCGGCTGACGGCTTCTTCCTGGGTGCCAGCATCGCCGAGGAGACGAGCGAGAACGCAGTGAAGAGCAGGCCGAGCAGCCCAAGGAGGAGAACTGGAAGGTACTGATCCACGGTGATGCGTTTCTACCATGCGACCTGATTCCCAGGCACATCCAAGGGGGCGGGACCACTCCATGGTCGGGGGACCTACGATGCAGAGGTGACGCCGAGTGCCGCTGGATCCCCGCCCGAACCTCCGGAAGGGGCCGCTGCGCCGGCTCCCAAGAAGGCTGCCGCACCCAAAAAGGCAGCGCCGGCCAAGGCAGTGCCGGCCAAGGCAGTGCCGACCAAGTCAGCGTCCACCACGTCAGCAGCCAAGAAAGCGCCGGCTGGCCAAGAAAGCCCCGGTGGCCAAGGCCGCACCCAAGAAGGTGACCGGAAAAGTGCCACCACGGCCCACCGTCAGCGCGGCGACTCCCGATGCCGCGCCAACCTCCCGCGTGCACGATGTGGTGATCGTCGGCGGCGGACCCGCCGGCTCTTCCTGCGCCTACTGGCTGGCCGAGGCCGGCTGGGACGTCGTCGTGGTGGAGAAGAAACACTTCCCCCGGGTCAAGACCTGCGGTGACGGGCTGACGCCCCGAGCCGTGCGCCAGCTGGCCGATATGGGCCTGGAGCCCGCACTGGCCGGATCGCACAAGTACAGCGGCCTGCGCGCCTACGGATTCGGACAGTCGATTGAGATGCAGTGGCCCGAGCATCCCAACTTCCCCAGCTACGGCTACACCATCACCCGCCACGATCTCGACGGGATGGTGGCCGATCACGCCGTCAAGGCCGGCGCCACCCTGCTGGCCGGCACCGAGGTCATCTCGCCGGACATTGACGAGGCGGCCGGCCCCGCCCAAGCCCTGGCCAACCTCACCGGCGTGACCGTCAAGGACAAGGACACGGGCCAGACCCGCAGTATCAGGGCCCGCTATGTGGTCATCGCCGACGGGGCCAACTCCCGGGTCGGCCGCATGCTGGGCACCGAACGCCGGCGTGACCTCCCCCTGGGCATGGCCCTGCGCGGCTACTACACGTCGGACCGCCACGACGACCCATTTATTGAGTCCCACCTGGACATTCGCGACGCTGAAGGCAACATGGTCCCCGGCTACGGATGGATCTTCCCCATGGGCGACGGCCGGATCAACGTGGGCGTTGGTCTCCTCTCCACCGACAAGCGCTGGAAGGGGGTCAATACCAGCCACCTGATGGACACGTTCGTGGAGTGGGCCCCCAAGTCCTGGGGCATGACCCCGGAGACCTGCCTCGGACCACCCACCGGCGGGAAGCTGCCGATGGGCCTGTCGGTCGGCCCCCGGGCCGGCGGCAATGTGCTGCTGGCCGGCGACGCCGCCGGCACCATCAACCCCTTCAACGGCGAGGGCATCGCCTACGGCTACGAGACCGGCCGTCTGGCCGCGGCCTCCTTGGGCCACGCCCTCACCGGTGGCGGGCCCCAGTCACTGCGCGACTACGACCGTCAGCTCACCGATGCCTATGGCGCCTATTACAAGGTGGCCCGGGCCTTCGTGCACCTCATCTCCAACCCGCAGGCCATGAAGGTCTGCGTCGGTCTGGGCATGCGCTCCGAGCTCCTCATGTCGCAGCTGCTGCGCATCATGGCCAACCTCATGCGCCCCGACTCGGCCGGTCCCGCCGAGATCGGCTTCCGGGCCATGGAGTTGGTCTCGCGGCTTTTGCCCGACGGCGCCGCCGAGGTCGCCTAAGCAACCGCAGGCTTCCTCAGATCTGTTCTATTTGCAGAGCTTGTCGGCCTGATTGCCGAGCTTGGTGGCCAGCTTTTCGAAGGACGTTTGCTTCGCCTTGGATGGAAAACGTTCCGTTGTTGTTGGTCAGCTGCTGGACCGAGACCACGAAACGCTTGAACTCGCTCTTCAGGGCGTTCGGCGCTTCACTCTCCAATTTCTTCAGCAAGGGTATGGCGGCACGCATCTGCTTCAGGGTCGACACGTTGGCGGCATGTGTGTAGTTCGCACAGAATTTCGAACTGCTGGCCGCGCCGGCTGGACTCTGGTCGATACCTGACAGGACGACCGACGACAGGGAGAGCAAGACACCAGCCACGCTCAGTGTGCTCTTGCGAATCTTCATGTGGGTGCCTTCCGCCGAGTCGAGGGGGATCGCCATCCCCGCTTGCGTGCTGCAAGTTAGCCCTTCGCTCTACGACGCCGATTGGGGTGTCCCGCCTCGCGCTGTCCGTAAGCTGGCGACGCACCATGTCATTCCCTCGCCTCCGCTCATGCCTCGCAGCGGCGTGTGGTCTCTTGACCTTGATCGTGCTGCCATGGTCCGGCGCGACGCCGTTGGCATCAGCCACCGTGACCTCAGGTCCCGCCCACGGTGTGGCCGTGGTAGCCACTCCCGACGGGGGTGGCTACTGGATCGCCGCCTCCAACGGTGGCGTCTTTACTTTCGGTGATGCTCACTTTTATGGCAGTGCCGGAGGGCTGGCGCTCAATGCCCCCATTGTCGGGATGGCGGTCACGCCCGACGGTGGCGGGTACTGGCTGGTGGCCAGCGATGGCGGCATCTTCACCTTTGGTGATGCCCACCCATTCGGATCAATGGGTGGTCATGCGCTCAACTCCCCCATCGTCGGCCTGACCCCAACCACCGATGGTCTGGGGTATTGGCTGGTGGCCAGCGATGGCGGCATCTTCACCTTTGGTGATGCCCACTTCGACGGTTCCATGGGCGGTCATGCGCTGGTGGCTCCCATTGTCGGCATGGCGCCCACCACCGATGGTGGTGGCTACTGGCTCGTTGCCGCGGACGGTGGCGTCTTCACCTTCGGTGACGCCCGGTTCTTGGGTTCGATGGGCGGCCATCGCCTCAACCAGCCCATCGTTGGCATGAGTCGCACGCCGAACGGCAACGCCTACTGGTTGGTCGCTCGGGACGGCGGCATCTTCAGTTTCGGTGGCGCGCCTTTCTACGGATCGACCGGCGCCATCGCTCTCAATGAGCCCATCGTCGGCCTCGGTGCCACCCCCAGCGGTGGCTACTGGTTGGTGGCTGCCGACGGGGGCGTGTTCAGCTTCGGTGCCGCCCTCTTCCATGGCTCAGCCACCGACGACCTCAATCCACTGCTGGTCAATGAACTGACCACCACCGACGGAGCGCAGCAAGCGATTGTGATTGACGCGCCGAGCGCCGCCAGCACCACCGCCACCCTCTCCACCTACGAGAACGATGGCAATGGGTGGTATCCGGTCTTCGCGCCCATGCCCGCCGTCGATGGTGTCAACGGTTGGGTGCCCGGGCCAGCCAGACGCGAGGGCGACGGCGCGGCGCCGGAAGGTATCTACCCGATCGGCTCCACCATGTATGGCGTTGATGCCAACCCGGGACTTCACTATCCATACCAACAACTCGACGTGTGGCGACTGGTGGGACGAGGATCCGTCGAGTTCGGGCTACAACTCGTTCCAGGTCGAACCCTGTGGATCAACTCCGTCGTTTGCCGGCAACTCCGAGGCACTGTGGACCGAGGGCAACGCCTATCCCTACATGGCCGTCATCGACTACAACACCCCACCGACTGGTGCGCTCGGTTCGGGCATCTTCCTGCACGCCAACATCGGCACTCCGACGCAGGGCTGTATTTCGCTCCCGCTGGCCGACCTGGTGCAGGTACTCAAGTGGCTGAATCCGGCGCGGCATCCGGTTGTCGTGATGGGACCGGATTCGGTGATCCGCTCGTTCTGAGTGCAGCCGTCTCAGGACGCCAGTGAGTGCGCCACCTCGGCCGCCGCTTCATGGGCCAACTCCGTCACTTGCGACAACAATTCATCGGTGTGTGAGAGGCCAGGGAACATCACTTCGTACCCGCCTGGTGCCAAAGCAACGCCGCGACGCAAGAGGGCGTGGAACAAGAGCGGATACACGCCGTTGCCGGCCCATTCCCGAGCGGTGACGTAGTCGACCGGATCGGGCTGGCCATCGTGCGCACTCTTGGGCGCAACGAACAAGCCAATCAGTGGTCCGACGGTCGGCACCCGAGCTGAAAGTCCACCGTCGACCAGCGCCTTCTCCAACGTCGAGCTGAAGGCGGTGGCGCGCTCGGCCAACGCGACGTAATCGTCCTCGGTGACGTGGGCCAGCACGGCGCAGCCGGCGGCAGTGGCCAACGGATTCCCCGACAAGGTGCCCGCTTGGTACACCGGGCCTTGAGGAGCGAACGACGCCAACAGATCACGACGGCCACCAATGGCGCCCACGGGTAAGCCGCCACCGATCACCTTGCCGAAGCACCACAGGTCGGGTGTCACGCCGGACCAGGCCGTGGCTCCGCCCGAGCCGAGTCGGAATCCGGTGATCACTTCATCGAAGATCAGCAGGGCACCGGCGGCGTCACAGGCGGCGCGAAGTCCGGCCAAGAAACCCGGAGCGGGCGGCACCAAGTTCATGTTGGCCGCCACTGGCTCGACAATGACGCAGGCCACGCCGTGGTCGAGTTCCGGCACCACGTTGTAGGGCAGCACCGCGGTGGCGGCCACCGATCCGGCGGACACTCCCGCCGAGCCCGGCAATCCCAAGGTGGCCACGCCGCTGCCACCGCCAGCCAGCAGTCCGTCGGAGTGGCCGTGGTAGCAGCCGTCGAACTTCACCACCTTGTCGCGACCGGTCACGCCCCGAGCCAATCGCACGGCACTCATGGCCGCCTCGGTACCCGATGAGACGAGACGCACCTGTTCGCACCCCGGCACGCGGGCACAGACAGCTTCGGCCAACAGCACCTCACCCGGGGTGGGCGCACCAAACGTGGTGCCCAGTGCAGCTGCCTTGGTGATGGCCTCGGTCACGATGGGATGGGCATGCCCCAGCAACACGGCGCCGTACGACTGCACGAGGTCGATGTAGCGCGAACCTTCGACGTCTTCGACGTAGGGACCCTCGCCGCGCACCACCGTGTAGGGCGTACCGCCGACAGAAGAGAAGGAACGGACGGGAGAGTCAACGCCGCCCGGAATGCTGCGCGCCGCACGAGCGAACCAGTCGGCGTTCGACGCCGGATCGAAGTCAGCCACCGAGCGCTTCGGCCACTTCGGCGGCGAAGTAGGTGAGGATGAAATCGGCACCGGCGCGCTTGAGTGCCACCAGCTGTTCGAGCGCGACCGCTGGCCCATCGATCCATCCGGCGGCGTCGGCAGCCTTGATCATGGCGTATTCACCACTCACGTGATACGCCGCCATCGGAACGGGCACCCGACGACGCGCCACCGCCAACACGTCAAGTGATGTCATGGCCGGTTTCACCATGATCATGTCGGCGCCTTCGGCGACATCTTGCGCAATCTCCAACAAGGCTTCGCGACGATTGTGAGGATCCTGCTGATAAGCGCGTCGGTCACCGCCACCGGCAATGGTCACATCGACGGCGTCCCGGAATGGCCCGTACAGGGCCGAGGCGTACTTGGAGGAGTAGGCCAGGATGGCCACTTGGTCATGCCCATTCGCATCGAGCGCGGTTCGAATGGCCCGCACCTGTCCGTCCATCATTCCGCTGGGAGCCACCACGTCGGCTCCCGCTTCGGCCTGAGCGAGCGCGACTCGTTGATAGAGGGCGAGCGTTGGATCGTTCTGCACGGCGCCGTCCGGCCCCAGTACGCCGCAGTGACCATGGTCGGTGTATTCGTCCAGGCACAGGTCGGCCATGAGAACGAGGTCGTCACCCACGGCCGACCGCAACTCGCGTAGGGCACGTTGGACAATCCCGTCCGGATTCCACGCCTCGCTGCCTTCGGCGTCCTTGTGCTCGGGCACGCCAAAGAGGATGAGCCCGGGCACGCCCAAGGAGACCAGCCGCTTGGCTTCGAGCACCAGGGACTCAATGGTGTGCTGGGACTGGCCCGGCATGGAGGCGATGGGTTCGGGGGCGTTGATGTCTTCGCGAACGAAGAGCGGCGCAATCAGGTCGTCGATGCCGATTCGGGTCTCGGCCACCAGGCGCCGCAGCGCCGGGGTCCGGCGCAACCGGCGCGGTCGCCGGTCCGGAAATCCCGTCGAGAGTGATTGATCAGCTGGTGGCGCCACAGGCAAAGCCTACGGGGCGGCCGGATCAGTGGCCGCATGGTGGATCAGGGCACGCACGATCCCCTCGGAGGAGGCACCATGCGCCTCATGCACGTTGAGCAGGCCGAGCTCACGGGCGTTCTGCGCCGTCGTCGGACCGATGCAGATGACCAAGGGCGGGATCGGAAGCGGCAGACCGTCAGCACCCACCAGTTCGAGATAGGCCTTGACCGAGGACGTGGCCGTGAAGGTCAGTGCGTCGGCGTCGGCGAGACGGTGCAGGAGACCAGCGTCGGGCGGCGGCAACGGAACGGTCCGGTACGCGACCACCCGCTCCACTGCCCAGCCCTTTTCCGCCAGTCCTTGATCGATCGTTGAAGGGGCCTGCTCGGCACAGGGAAACAGCACCGTCCCACTTGGATCGGACGCAGCATGGATTGGAAACACATCAACCAAGCCCGGCGCCCAGTGTTCGGCGGGCACGAGGTCGGGCTCGACGCCCGACATGCGCAACGCGTCCCCCGTGGCTGGTCCGACGGCAGCGACCAGCACGGAGCCCAACGATCGGGCATCACGGAGCTGACCGAGAAAACGGTGCACGGCATTGACCGACGTGAAGACCACCCAACGGTGACGTTGGATGTCGGCGGCGGCCTCGCGCAAGGCGGCTCCGGCATCGAGTGGATCGGTCTGTTGGGTCAACGGCAATTCAATGACGTCAGCCCCGGCAGTCTGCAATTGTTCGACTAGGTCGCGAGCCCGTGATCCCGAGCGCGTCACCACCACGGTGCGCCCACTCAACGGAGCAACCACCAAGGGCACCGCCCCCATTTCGGCCACGGCGCCCACCACAATCACCGACGGCGAGCCCAGGTCGACCGCGCCCAGTTGGGCCAGCGTCGTGCGAACCACCCGCTGCGACGCGGTCGTCCCTCGCTCAATCACGGCGACAGGAGTCGTCGGCGACTTGCCGCCCTTCTGTAATTCGGTGGCGATCTCAGCTCGGGTCATCATGCCCATGAGGATGACCAAGGTGCCGCCCACCTTGGCCATGGCGTCCCAATCGACCCCACCCGGACCGGTGGGATCGCCCACCCGACCCGTCACGACCGTGACCGATGACGCGGCGCCCCGGTGCGTGACCGGGATACCAACCGCGGCCGGCACCCCAAAGGCTGAAGTCACGCCGGGCACGATCTCGCAGGGGATGCCGGCGGTCGTCAACGCCTCGACTTCCTCACCACCACGTCCGAACACGAAGGGATCGCCCCCCTTGAGGCGCACCACCAGGCGACCGCTCGCCCCGTGTTCAATGAGCAACCGGTTGATCTCTTCCTGTTGGTCGATCCCACTCACATCGGCGTCGGGGCGCTTGCCCACATTGATGAGTTGGGCCGACGTGGGCGCCATGGCCAGTATCGACCGGTGCACCAAGCGGTCGTAAATGACCACGTCGGCTTCCGACAGCAAGCGTGCCCCTCGTCGGGTCAGCAGTCCCGGGTCGCCCGGACCGGCCCCAACCAAATAGACGGTCACGCGGAATCCGGCGCCAGGGCTTGGCGCAGCGACGCATCGTCAAAACCGTCGAGTCCGTCACCACCGCCGTCAATGACGAGTGCCCGGGCCACATCGATGCCGACGGCGGTGGGGTCATCACCGATTCGAGTCATGCGGATCATGGTGCGACCATCGCCGCTGGCCAACAGGCCGTGCACGGTGAGCTGCGGCGAGTCGGGCGCAGATTCAGCCCAGGCACCGACCGGCACGGTGCAGCTCCCGCCCAGTGCCGCCAGCACGGCGCGCTCGGCCTGCAACGTGCGCGCCGACGGTTCGTGATTGAGCGGTGCCACCAGCGCGTGTGTCGCTCCGTCATCGGCCCGGCACTGCACGGCGATGGCCCCTTGGCCGGCCTGGGGCAACAGATCCGTCGTGGACAGCACGTCGGTCACGCGATGCAGCCAACCCAGCCGTTCCATGGCCGCCATGGCCACGACGACCGCCGACACCGAGCCGTCTTCGCCGCGTGAGACCCGACGTTCCATGTTGCCCCGTAGGTCGGTGAAGATGAGGTCTGGCCGCAAGAACGCCAGTTGTGACCGGCGACGGGCCGAGCCGGTCGCGATGAGGCCGCCCGGCGGAAGATCGGCCAAGCGACATCCGACCAATCCATCGCGCGGATCGGCGCGCCGAGGGACGGCGGCCAACGTCAGATGTTCGGGCATGGTCGACGGAAGATCCTTGGCCGAGTGCACGGCGATGTCCGCTCGACCGTCCGTGACCGCCTGCTCCACCTCGGTGACGAAGATGCCCTGCCCGCCAATTTGATCAAGCGGACCGGTCGACACGTCGCCCTGGGTGCGAACCACCAGGACGTTGACCGACAGTTCGGGCCAGGCCGTGCGCAGGGAGTCCGCCACCAGGTTGGCCTGGCACAGGGCCAAGGGTGACCCCCGGGTGGCCAACGTCACCATGTCCATGGGAAGGACCCTACAGATCGAAAAGAATGCGGAGTGCCTCGACCAGACGCTCGCCGCGCGGCGTACCCGCCGTTTCCTTCAAGAGCATGGTCGGTTCATGCAGGAGCTTGGCCAACGCAGCCCGGGTGGCCACATCGACTTGCTCCCATTCCGCTTCGGTCAGATCAGCCAGTTGGGCCCGATGCCGTTCGAGCTCGGCCTCACGGAGCGACTCGAGTCGCGCCCGCAGCGCGCCGATGATGGGCGCGGCTCCCCGCTGCCGGCTGGCCGTGCGGTAGCGCTCCACCTCTTCGTCCACGATGGACAGGGCGGCCACCGACTCCTCCTGGCGATCGCCGAGAGCGGCCGCCACGGAAGTACTCAGGTCATCCATGTCCAAGAGGGTCACGGTCGGCAATTGGCCCACGGCGGCATCGACGTTGCGGGGCACGCCGAGATCGATGATCAGCATGGGGCCGGCCACCCCGGCGAAATGCGCCGGGATCAACACATGCGCCTCGGCCGCCACTGCGGTCAGGACCACGTCGGCCTGGGCCAGCTCGGCGTGCACGCCCTCCAACGGAGCCGCTCGAAGCTTGTCGCGACCCGCAGCCCGAACCAGTTCCTCGGCCCGATCCACCGACCGGTTGACCACCACGATGCTGCTGGGGGCATTTGGCTCGGCGATGTCGCCCAGGGCTCGGCTGACACCGACGCCCATTTCCCCGGCGCCGACCACCACGACCCGCTTCCCGCGCAAGCCACTTCCGTCAGACCCTTGGGCCACTTGCACGGCGGCGTAGGCAAACGATGTCGTGCCGCGCGAGATGCCGGTATCGGTGCGGACCCGCTTGCCCGTTTGGAGCGCATGCTGGAACAGGGCGGACAGCACCGGTCCACAGACGCCCTCCTCCTGGGCGAATTCGAAGGCCCGGCGGACCTGACCCACCACCTCGCTCTCACCAATGACGGTGGACTCAAGACCAGAGGTCACCGAGAACAAATGGGTGGTCACGTCATCGTCGAATCTGACCGTCGCCTGCTCGGCCAGCACCTCAGTCGAGATCCCCGACTGCTCAGCCAGGACCTCATAGACCTCGGCCACCGCATCGTGGAAGCGGTCCACCACGGCATAGACCTCGGTCCGCAGGCAGGTGGAGAGGACGACCGTCTCGTGAATATTGCGCCGTTGGCGAAGCTCGCTCAGGACCTTGTGGAGATCGGCGTCGCCAATGGCCACCGCCTCGAGCAGTGACAAGGGGGCCTGCTTGTGCTGGAGCCCTACGACGACGACTGACACTCGGATTCCTCCTGGGGTCGGGCATCAAGCATGCCGGTACCCCGTGGTCGAATGCCAGTTTCCCAGGTCCAGGCCCCAGGATCTGACCGGCCGCAGGATCAACTGATCTCGCTGGAGGCCGACAGACCCACCGAGCGGATCAGCGGCACATCGTCGCTGTCGACCGCCAACCGCTGGTCAGGTCCGGTCTGACGAGCCCGGTAGAAGCCCAGGACCTGGAGCTCAATGGACAGGTCCACGTAGCGCAGGTGGACGTGCGCCGGGACGTTCAACACCCGGGGCGCGAAGTTCAAGAGCGACGTCACCCCAACTTCCACCAGCATGTCGGCCACCTGTTGGGCCGCCCAGCCCGGGGTGGCGATCACCCCAATGGACGGGCACTCGGCCGGCCGGAGCCGGGAGATCTCGTCCATGTGGCGGACGACGATGCCGCCGATGTCCTCACCGACCACGGTGGGATCGATGTCGAAGAGGGCGTTGATCTGAAAGCCCCGGGAAGCAAAGCCCCGGGAGTTGGTGAGGGCTCGACCCAGATTTCCGATCCCGACAATGGCCACCGACCAGTTCTCGTCGATGCCCAAGGCGTGATCGATCTGCGAAATGAGAAAGGCCGGGTCGTACCCCGAGCCACGGGTACCAAACGAGCCGAGCAATGAGAGGTCCTTGCGCAGCTTGGCCGCGTTGACCCGGGCCAGCGAGGCCAACTGCTCGGAGGACACCGTGGAGACGTTGTTGCGGACGAGCTCGGCCAGTATCCGCTGGTACACCGGCAGGCGAACCACCGTTGCTTCAGGGATGTGCTTGGAGAACTGGGGACCGTCAGTACTCACGGTCGGATGGTACCGACCCCTGTGGGCCGGACACCAAACGTCAGACCATCACCACTCGATCAGGATCAGTTCGCCGCCCACCACGTTGAGCCAGCCCGCGGCCGAGGCCTGTCGAGCCACGATGGCGACGTGCCCATTGGCATCGACCAGCAGACCCAATTCCGACTGGTCCAAATCGGCGAAGGCCGCCACGCAACGAAGCGACCGGCCATCACCTTCGACAGAGACCCTGACCACGGTCCCGCCATCGAACCGCCAGCCGGCCCGCCGGGCATCGACCACCGTGGCCGCCAATTGCACATTGCCGAAATGATCGACCCAGGTGACTTCGGCCCGCAGACTGGTGCGGCCGTCGGCCGCGGCCCCAAATTCGACCACGCCACCGGAGAGGCGGACCAGCGAAGCCGGATCGATGAGCCGGCCCACGGCATCGGGAGGTGTGCCGGTACAGAGTGCCGCCGCCACGGGAGCGAACAGATCACGGCCATCGAAGGTGTGGCTCGAGTTCGTTTCGCCCCCGGCGCTCGACAGCTCATAGGCGAGCGCAATCGGCGCTTCGGCCACCAGTTCGGCCGCCGCCACCAGGAGCCCGTTGTCAGGCCCGACGAAATACGCCGGACCGCTGGAGCCGCTGACATCGAGACACACGCCGCGTCGGTCCGAACCCACACCCGGATCGACCACCGCCAGCACCACCCCGGGACCCAGATATGGCACCGCCCGCACCAGTGTCCGCGCCCCGGACCGCACGTCGAACATGGGAACGTGATGGGTCAGGTCAACGATCTGCACCCCGGGCGCCGCTGCCAACAGGACGGCATGGACGACCCCGACGAACTCGTCCTCGGTGCCGTAATCAGAGAGGAAGAAGACGGTCGTGGCGAGACCTCTCCGAAGTCGACCTAGCGCTGCAGCGATCGGGAGCGCTCGGTAGCCGTGGCCACGGCCTCCATGAAGGCCGATCGAACCGCTCGTGACTCCAGGGCCCGAATGCCGGCCGCTGTGGTGCCGGCCGGCGAAGTGACCATGGCCCGCAGCGTCTCCGGCTCTTCGCCCGACTCCGACAACAACGTCGCCGATCCGAGCATGGTCTGCACCACCAAGGTACGGCTGACGTCGCGCGACAGTCCCATCTGCACCCCGGATTCAATGAGCGCCTCAGCCACCAGGAAGAAGTAGGCCGGGCCGGAACCGGAAAGGCCGGTCACCGCATCGAGCAGGCGCTCGGGCAAGCGGACGACCACACCCACGGCCGACATGACGTCGTCCGCCCAGTTGAGGTCGGCCGAGGTGGCATACGAGCCGCCCGAAATGGCGGTCATGCCAGCGCCAACCAAGGCCGGCGTATTGGGCATGGCCCGCACCACTGCAGGCTGGCCCCCGAGTGCGGTCTCCAATCGCCCACTCGGAATGCCGGCCACAATCGACAAGACCCGCGTGATGCCGACGGCGCCGAGGACTCGACACACGCCTTCGGCCACATCCGGCTTGACCGCCAGCACCGCGCCAGCGAGAGCCTCACCGTTTTCTTCGAGCATGCCCACGGCGGGAATATCAATCACCATGAGCCCCGGGAACTCGAGCGCCAGCTCGTCGCGGCGGGCCTCCACGGTCTCGACCACGGAGAGTTCGTCGGCCGTGGCCCAGCCCGAGGCGATGAGCCCGCCCACGAGCGCGCCACCCATTTTTCCGCCCCCGACTACCACCAGCTTGACCGACATGTAAGCGACCTTACTGAGCGCGGCCGTCGGCCTACGACCGGCGGGGTCGACGCTTGTACAGCGTTGGGTGGGCCAAGGTCATGGCCGTAGGGAAATGGTCGTCGACATACATCACCGATGACCCGGCGATGCGGTCCAGCTCGTCGTCGTCAATTTGTCCGGCCGGGACCTTGCCCACCAGGTACACGGCGTCTTCAGGACCGAGGCTGAACCACATGCCGTAGAGATTGGTATTGCACCGCAATAGGTAGGCGTAGACCTCGGAGTGGTGCTCGTCGGGCGCCGGCATGAACTGGGCCTCATGGTGCAGCGTGCGCTGCCGAAGGGTCAGCCACACGGTGATGAAGTCCTTCTCCTCACCTTTGAAGCGCAGATACCACCGGTGCGACGCCGTACGGTCGCTCACTTCCTGGTTCTCCGATGCCACCAGCAATCCATCGCTGGCCAATTCGCGTTCGATCCAGGCGTTGATGCAGGCCACCGCCGCGGCCATCTCCGGCTCCTCGGGCAGATCGACGACCGGCACGATTGATGCTCAGACGGTCAGCTGCACTCGACGAGGCGGCTCGACACCAACTCGTCGTGCAGTTCAAGCAACGCGCCGGCCGCAGCCCGCCAGGTGTAACGGCGGGCCCGCAGCACTGACGCCGTGGAAAGGCGCTCGGCCATCAGCGGCACGGCGAACACCTGTCGCACCGCATCGGCGTAGCGCTCAGGTGTCGGGTCATCGACCAGGTAACCGGTCCGACCGTGGTCAACCAACGTGGTGAGTCCGCCAACGGCGGAGGCCACGACGGGGGTACCGCAGGCCGCCGCCTCCAGGGCGACCAGCCCAAAGGATTCGGATCGGCTGGGCACGATGCACACGTCAGCGGCCCGGTAGTACGAGGACAACAACTCATGTGGTTGCGGATCCACGAAGTGCACCCGGTCGCTCACCCCAAGTGACGCGGCCAAGTCGATCAGCTGCTGCAGCGATGCCTCGCCATGGGGACCACTCGGACCACCGACAATGACCAGTCGATAATTCTCCTTGGAGGTCCGAGTCAGTTCGGCCAGCGTTTCCACGGCGGCGTCGGCACACTTGAGCGGTTGAATGCGACCGACGAAGAGCAGCAGGCGACCATCGAGCGGCAACCCCAGGGCGCGACGGGCTTGCGGGCGATGGCCCGGTCCAAAGAAGGCGTGGTCAACGCCGAGCGGCACGATCCGAATGCGATCGGGATTGGCCCCGTAAAGGGTGGCGATCTGTTCGGCCTCGACGGAACACGAGGCCAACACCGCATCCGAACAGTCGATGATGGAAGCCTCAGCTTCCGCCCGGCGCAGCGGCATGTCCGCCTCAACCTCTTCAGGCATGGACTCCGCCTTGACCCGGTCGAGCGTGTGGAATGTACAGACCAGCGGCAGATTGAGTTCGTGTTTGATCACGTGACCCGAGAGACCGGAAAGCCAGTAGTTGGCATGGATGGAACTGAACGGGCCGCCTTGGTCGTCGGAGAGGGCGAGCCGTCCCGGATTGCTCATCCGATCCAAGACGCTCTGGGTGAAGTCGTCGACCACGCCCGGCAGGTCTTCCTTGGCGATCGGGGCCAACGGACCGGCCGCCACATGGTGCACCCGAAGACCCGGCTCCAAGTCGACGACGGAAGGAAGATCAGGGGACCAGGCCCGGGTGAAAACATCGCAGGCCACCCCCGACCGAGCCAGGGCAGCCGTCAGCTCCCGCACGTAGACATTCATGCCGCCGCCATCCCCGGTTCCGGGTTGGGCGAGGGGCGAAGTGTGGAGTGAGAGAACGGCGAGCCGTCGCATGGCGGTCACACCCTACCGGCGGCGGGCATTTTCCCTGCGCACGGCCTCGCGACCGAGGGTCCGGCCAGTCAGTTCAGGTCGGCGTGCTCGGCTGGATCAGGCGTGGGATGGGGGAGATGGTCGTGGGCATCCACACCATGCTCGTTCTCGTAATCGCGCCGGAAAGACAGGTAGATCCTCACCAGGGCCTGCTTCTGGTCCTCGCTGAGGGACTGGTCGGACATGATCATCCGGGTCAGATCGGGATGCCCATCCGGAGCTTCCAGGATCCCGGCCTGGACATAGAGCGTTTCAGCCGAGATCCGAAGCGCCTTGGCGATCTGTTGCAGGATCTCGGCCGATGGGCGGCGTAGGCCACGCTCAATTTGGCTCAGGTAGGGGTTTGAGATGCCGGCCAGCTCGGAAAGCCGCCGCAACGACAGCCGATTGGTGCCTCGCTGCTCACGGATGAAGGAGCCAAGTTCACTCCAACGATCTTTTGGATCCGTGCTCACTTTTGTAAGCGTAGTGCGTGCCATTGGCACATTCGGAGCGTGTCTCGCCCTTGATTGCAATGGAAGCCATTCGGGTAACGTCCTTTCAACCGACCCCCACCGAGGAGATCACATCCCATGGCCGACTACTCGCTGCCCGACCTTCCATATGACTACGCCGCTCTGGAGCCCCACGTCTCGGGTCAGATCATGGAGTTGCACCACGACAAGCACCATGCCGCCTACGTCACCGGAGCCAACACCACCCTGGAGAAGCTGGCTGACGCCCGCGACAAGGACGACTTCGGCGCCGTGGTCGGTCTCGAAAAGACGCTGGCCTTCCACATTTCGGGCCATGTCCTCCACTCGATCTTCTGGAAGAACCTGAGCCCCGATGGCGGCGACAAGCCGGACGGTGCGCTGGGCTCTGCCATCGACACCAACTTCGGCTCATTCGACAAGTTCAAGGCCCACCTGACGCAGGCCACCTCGACCATTCAGGGTTCGGGCTGGGGTGCACTGGCGTACGAGCCGTTGGCCGGGCGGCTGATCGTTGAGCAGATTTACGACCACCAGGGCAACGTGGGCAACGGCTCCGTGCCGCTCCTGGTCTTCGATGCCTGGGAGCACGCCTTCTACCTGCAGTACAAGAACGTCAAGGCCGACTTCTTCAGCGCCCTGTGGAACATCGTGAACTGGGCCGACGTCAGCGCCCGGTTCGACGCGGCGTCAAAGCTGAGTATCTAGGGGAGCCGCCGCCTCGAGCGCGAGGTGCTGCTCGCAGTAACGGCGGGTGGCATTCAGCTCGAGGTCGGCTGCCAAGATGGCCGTGCCGCAGGATTCACAGGTGCCGTAGGTGCCGTCGCTGAGCCGCTGCAGCGCCGTATCCACATCGTCCAGCACTCGGGTCGACTGGGCCAGTTGGGATTCGTAGCGCTCTTCCACAAGGGGAGGGTACCGCGACCCCACCTGGCGCTCCGTATCCTGGCGGCGTGACCCGGGTCCTTCCTGCAGCTGCGCTGGTGGGCGCACATCTGGGCGTGCCCTGCCTCGATGGGGAGACCCGCCCGTACCGTGATCTGGATTGTGGGGCGAGCACACCGGCCCTCCAGGTGGTGGCCGACCGGGTCAACGAGTTCCTCCCGTGGTACTCCAGCGTGCACCGCGGCGCCGGTTACAAATCGCGCCAAGCCACGGCGGCCTACGAAGAAGCCAGAGAGAGCACCCACGACTTCTCGCGTCGGGCCCACGCCGACGGCAACGTGGTCATCCTGGTGCGCAACACCACCGAAGCCATCAATCACTTGGCCTACCGCCTTCGTCTCGGGCCCGACGACGTGGTGGCCACCACGGTGGTGGAACATCACGCCAACCTCCTGCCCTGGGCCCGGGTGGCCAAGCGACGCTGGGTCGAGTGCAACAAGCGCGGCACTTTCGAACTCGACGATGTGATCGCCGTACTCGACGATGGACCACCCCCCGCGCTGCTGACGCTCACCGGTGCCTCCAACGTCACGGGTTGGCTACCGCCCATTGAGGCCATTTGCGAAGCCGCTCATGCCCGCGGCGTCCGCGTCCTGCTCGATGCCGCCCAATTGGCCCCGCATCGACCCCTTCCGCTCGGACCGGACTTCGTGGCCTTCAGTGGGCACAAGCTCTACGCCCCCTACGGCGCCGGCGCGTTGATCGGTCCACGAGAGGCCTTCGAGGACGGCGATCCGTTCCTGGCCGGTGGCGGCGCGGTGGACCTGGTCGATCTGGACGAGGTGATCTGGACCGAACCACCCGATCGTGAAGAAGCCGGCTCGCCCAATGTCATCGGTGCCGTCGCCTTCGGGGCCGCCATGGATGAGTTGAGCCGGATCGGTTGGGCCGACATTGAGGCGCACGAATCCGCCCTGTCAACCCAACTGCACGAGGGACTGCGAGAGATTGACGGCGTACGCGTCTTGGGCCCCGACCCGGGCACCGACACGCTGGCCGTCGCCTCGTTCACCGTCAGATGGGATGCATCACGCACTGGTGGCGGCCCGACTCAGTGCCGAGTTCGGCATCGGCGTGCGCCACGGCTGCT
Organism: uncultured Acidimicrobiaceae bacterium; assembly: GCA_963730785.1. GTDB lineage: Bacteria > Actinomycetota > Acidimicrobiia > Acidimicrobiales > RAAP-2 > Bog-473. Next base: position 414,019 of record CAVSTF010000001.1, on the reverse strand, counting down.
TCTGCGCCCATCCGTATCTCTTACGTCTGCTCGGCGTGGGACCCGACGGCTTGGCCGAGGCACGCGGCGGCAGTACTACGGGGCGACCGCAGTCAGATCCCGGGTGCCGTTCGGGCCAGTTGTGGTCTCGGCACCTCAAGCGATGACATTGATGCGCTCCTCGACGCACTCCGCCAACTGGTCAGCGGCGGCGACGCTCCCGCCACCTACATCCAAGACGGCGTGACAGGTGACTTCTGGCCCGAGGGATCGGCCGTGGGTTGGAGCGACGACGACCGTCCTCGTGGTGCTGCCTGTGCCCGTGGCTAAACCGACCAAATGGGTCGCCGTCGCGGCCATGGCCGGACTGTGCTTGACCGCCTGCAACAAGACCAACGACGGCGCCACCATCAAGAATCTGGCCTGGGTGGCAAACGATGCCTCCGTCACCCTGCCCGGGTCGGCCATCACTCCGGTTGACCTGACCACCGACCACGCGCTCGAAAGGCGTACCGGTCGGAAGTCTCCCCTCGGCCTTGACCTTCACCAAAGGCAATGACCTCCTCGTCGTGACCGAAGGCGACGACATGCTGCACGATGTCGACCCGGCGACTGACAAGGTCGTCCATTCGGTCACCGTCGGGGTCGAGCCGGATGCGATCGCCGTGGCGCCGGGCGGGACCCACGATGCCGGCATTGCCCTGGTCAGCAATTTGAATAGCAGTTCGGTCACCCCGGTCGACCTCGGCACCTGGAAGGCGTTGCCGCCGATTGCGGTGGGTACCGAACCTGTCTCGATCGCCGTGGTGGCCAGTGGTCCGAAAGACGGCACGGCCTTCGTCGCCGATTTCGGCAGCAACGAGGTGACGCCGATCAATCTGAATGGATTGCAGACCGGAACGCCGATCGCCGTCGGCTCCAGCCCTCAGACCGTGACGGCCGTGGGACGCCAGGTACTGGTCGGTAACTTCGGCAACAGCACGTTGACGCCCATCAATGCCGTCACCCTGCAACCCTCACCGGCCATTGCGCTGCCCTTCAATCCGACCGATATCGTGCTCAACCAAGCTCAGACCACGGCCTACATCACGGGTGGCGCGAGCCTGCTGCCCATCACCGTGTCGACGCTCACCCTGGGCACACCAATCGCGCTCCCAGGCGCCGCCGAAGCCGTCGCGCTCACTCATGACGGATCGACGGCGTGGGTGGCTCTGCAAACGGGCTGGCTCGTTCCTGTGACGCTGTCCGATGGTCGGATCGGGCAACGGATTCACGTGGGGGGCCACCCATCGGGCGTCGTGATCGATGACCTTAAATCGTGACGCCTGCGTGAATTCGAGCGCGAGTCAGGCAGGGCCCATGCACGGTAAAGGTGTGCCTGTGCCTGATCCACTTGCGTTGCAACGCTCGTCAACTCACGTCGTAGGACGGGCGATCGCCCACGACGTGCCTTTTTGTGCTGTAATTCAGCTGAGTTGGACCGATGTGGCTGCTTGGGAGAAATCCCCCCTCCAGGGACGCCGGCAGCAACACGCGTAAATGCCATGAACTAGAGAGGGTTTTGTCTCAATGAAAAGCAAGTTGCAAAACAGATTCCGGATGGGATTGGCGGGTGCGGCAATGTTTGCCGGGCTCGGCGGACTCCTATCGCTCGGCGCAGCTGCAGTGCAGAGCACTCCAGCCGGTGCCACGAATCCCCCCGCGGCGACAACAGGTGATTCCTACAACCCCGTGACGCCATTCCGCATTGCCGACACGCGCGCTGGGGCTGGCCACGCTCCTATTGGTACGGGTGGTGTCCTCACCGTGTCCGTTCCGATCTCAGAAGTTGGCGGTTTGACCAATGTCGATGCGCTCACGCTGAACGTGACTGCCGTTGACGCCACTGCGGCGAGCTACTTCACGGTGTACCCCACGGGCGACACGTCGACCAATTTCTCGGACTTGAACTTCTATCCGGGATTTGCCCAGCCGAACCTGGTGACCACGCCGGTCTTCTACAATTCGGCCACTTCGGCATACACCTTTGAGATCTTCAACTACACCGGTACCGCCGACGCCGTGGTCGACCTGGAGGGCTACTACTCACCCACTCCAGGTTCGGCCTACTACCCGTTGACCCCGGTACGGGTCACCGACACCCGGTCTAACTCCACCCCGGCACAAGCCAACGCGGGCAAGACAATCCCGGCGGATGGAATCTTGACAATTTCGGCGGCGCAACTCACTGGCGTGCCCGCGGGCGCAACCGCCGTAGTCCTCAATGTGACTGCCACCAACACCACCGCGGCGAGTTACTTCACTGTCTACCCGGGGCCGGCCATTCCGGTGGCGTCCAACGTCAACTGGCTGACTGGCGAGACCATCCCCAACCGGGTGACGGTGCAACTGAGCTCAACGGGAACGGTGAGCATCTACAACTACGCCGGCAGCGCTGACGCAGTGGTCGATCTCGACGGTTACTTCGCTACGCCGACTACGGCATCTCCGGGCAACCTCTTCGTGCCCCTGGCGCCCAGCCGGATCACCGATACCCGGTCTACCTCTACCCCGCCCCAGCCGAACGCAGGCAAGACGCTGACGGCCGGTAGCACCCTGGTCACCCAGGTGACCGGCGCTGGCGATGTGCCAATCAGCACGCCCGGCGCACCGATCACTGCCGCCCTGCTCAACGTCACCGCCGCAACTGCAACCGCCGCGAGCTACCTGACGGTGTACCCGTCGAATGTCGCAGCACCAAATGCGTCAGACCTCAACTTTGGGCCGGGCTTCATTGTGGCCAATGGCGATCCAGTTGGCGTGAGTCCAAGCGGTGCCGTCAACATCTACAACTACGCCGGCAGCACTGACGTGGTAGTCGATGTCTTCGGGTACTACGTCCCGACGCTCGGAGCTACCAACTCAGTCACGCTGACTCCGGCCAGCACGACGGTGGCGCCAGGCGACCTCACCACGGTTACCGTGACCACCACTGAGGGCGGATTGCCCGCGGCGGACACGGCGGTGGCTCTCGTCGACAACGGTTCGCCTCCCGCTGCCTGCGGCACAGGAGTTCCTTCCGAAGTGACCACCGACTCGGCTGGCACGTTCACCTTTACGTACCTGGCTAGTGCTACTACCGGAACCTGCTTCATTGCCGCAGAAGAAGGGGCACCTAGTTTTGCGTCGACGTTGACTTCAATCCAGACGACGTCTACGGCGCCGTCGGTCACGCTGACCCCGGCTGCCTCGTCCGTGGTGCACGACACACCTACCAACATCACCGTGCACACAACTAACGGCGGAGCGCCCGTGGCAGAACAGGTAGCCTTTGTAGTAACCGGTTCAGTTCCCGGTGCCTGCGGAGCAGCTCCTGCCGTCGTGACGACCACCGCAGCCGGCACTGCCACCGCTGTCTACACGGCTGGCACTACTGCCGGAACCTGCGTCATCACAGCAGAAGACACAGATACGGCAACGACGGCGACCAGTATCGCCACGACGTAGCCCTAGGGGTTAGTCCCCGCCTGAGTAGTTAAAGAATTAGAGAAAGCGCCCGTCGAAAGACGGGCGCTTTCTCTTGTCCCCACCCAACCTCAAGGACGCCGAAGGCGTCAGACGCTGTACACGGCCCGAGCCCGGAAGCGCAGCGGCCGCTCGCCGAGCTCCTCCAGGTAGTGCGCTGTCCAGCCAGCGATGCGGGCCACGGTGAAGATGGTGCGCCCGGCATCCGATGACATGTCAGTACCCCAGGTCAAGGCGGCCAAGGCCAGGTCGCAGTTGGGTGCAGGTACTCGCTGCGCTTCTGAGAGCGCCATCACCTCGCGCACCAGCTGGCGGCGTTCATCACTGAGTAAGGGCTCCGCCAACGACATGAGCACTTCGAAACGTGGATCAACGTCTTTGTAGATGGAATGCCCAAACCCAGGCAGTCGTTCATGCCAGCGCAACCATTCATTGAGCGCTTTCGCCGGGCCGTCTCTCTCGGCCGCCACCAATAGGTCATAGGCCTGCTGGCTGGCCAGCCCGTGCAGTGGCCCGGCCAAGGTGGCCAGTCCGGCCGACAGCGCATCGTAGATATCAGCTCTGGTTGACGCAGCCACCCGCACCGCCAACGTGGAGGTCGCCAGTTCATGATCGGCCATCAGAATCAATGCTGCATTCAGCGCGTCGGCCGTGAGGGCCGAGTGGGGTCCACCCAGTCGGCGAGCCAATCGAGCGGCCATCGACGTGCCGTCGTCGCCATCACTGCCATCCCCCACGACAGCCACCACGGCCGCCGCCACTCGTCGAGCCGCCTGCGTCACTGCTTCAGGACGGAGGTCGGCCCGCAGAGGATCAGTGGCACCGCACATCAACAAGGCCCAACTCATTCGATCGGCCACTCGTTCCAATGGGCACGGTCCAAGTTGAGGATCAGGCCACTGCGATTCGACCTCGGACATCCACAGCAGTGCGGCCACTTCTTCAAATGACTTGCTGGCCGCCAATGCAGTGGCCGCCTGACCTCGATAGAACGGCCCTCCCTCACGCAGCTGGGTCACGCTCGTCGTGATCGTGGCCAGGCGGCTTTCGACCTTGCGGGCCCCCCGCTGCCGGGTGGCCAACTGCTCGATGTCGCTCAGCGCAAACAAGCTGCGGCGACCGGCCGGATCAGGATGCGACGTCAACATGCCTCGGCTGACGTAGGCGTACAGCGTGGTCACCTTCACGCCGAGCCTCGTCGCCGCCTCTTCACTGTGCAGGAGGCGATCCATTGATTGAATCTACATTGACTTGATCAACGTTTACAATCGCTGGTCACGGGCGTCATAGTGGATGCATGGAAACCAACGTGCGTGATCTCATGACGACTCCCCCAGTCACCTGCCTGAGCACCGACTCCCTGGCCAGCGCGGCCAGAGTTATGCAGGAAGCCGGCACCGGCTCAGTGGTGGCGACCGAGTTCGGCAAGGTTGCCGGCATCCTGACCGAGCGCGACATCCTTCGGGCTGCGGCGGCCGGAGCGGTGGCGGAAGACGAAAGCGTGGCGCTCTGGATGACGATCCGGCCCGACGTCCTGAGTCCGGACGAAAAGGTAGATGCGGCGTGGGCCAGCCTTACCTCGCACCACTATCGGCATCTCCCCGTGGTCGATGGCGACACGTTGGTCGGCGTGGTGTCACTGCGTGATCTGGTGGGGGTCGCTCGGATCCGACCGGCCAACGAGACCAGCGGTGATGTCCCTCCTGGTCTCGAAGGTGTGGTGGTGGCGGAAACCACCGTCGGCGATGTTCGAGGCATGGAGGGCTTCTTCCACTACCGGCAGTACTCGGCGGTTGAACTGGCCCAGCATCGTTCCCTCGAAGACGTATGGCACCTTCTCTTTCGGGGCGAACTCCCAGACCGCAATGCCTCGGACCTCTTCTCCGCTGAGATACGCCAGCTACGCGATATGCCACCCGGGCTCACCGACATCCTCCCGGCGCTGAGCCAACAGGGGGCGCCACTCGACGTGCTCCGTAGTGCTGTCTCCGTGTTGGGCGCCGAATTGGGCTGGCAACCAACTCACGACATTGGAGCAGACGAACTCCAGCGCCAAGCCCTTCGACTTTGTGCGGTGGTGCCGACCATTTTGGCTTCGGCTCATCGGATGAGGGAGGGCCTCGACCTGGTGGCTCCCGCCGACGACCTTGGCTTCGCGGCCAACTACCTCTACATGCTCACCGGACAAGCGCCGAGTGCGGAGCAGGCACGGGCGCTCGAGCACTACATGATCCTGACCATCGATCACGGATTCAACGCATCGACCTTCACCGGTCGGGTCATCACCTCCACCGGCGCCGATTTGGGCGCGGCCATTGTCGGCGCCATAGGCGCTCTGTCCGGACCGCTGCATGGCGGCGCGCCGAGTCGGGTGCTGGACATGCTCGATGAAATCGCCACTCCCGATCGGGCCGAGGATTTCATCCGCCCGGCCATCGAACGCGGGGAACGCATCATGGGATTCGGTCACCGGATCTACAAGACCGACGACCCGCGCTCGCTGCTCCTGCGCTCCATCGTCGAACCCTTCGGAGGACCACTGGTCGAGCTTTCGACGAAGGTCGAGCGCACCGTGGTCGATCTCCTGGCCGAGTTGAAGCCCGGAAGACACCTGTACACCAACGTTGAGTTCTATGCCTGTGTGGTCATGGACCTCTGTGGCATTCCACGTGAAATGTTCACGCCCACCTTCGCCGCCGGTCGCACCATCGGCTGGAGCACGCACGTGATGGAGCAGGCCTCCCACAATCGGCTCATCCGCCCCGCCGCCCGCTACGTCGGTCCCCCGCCTCCGCAACCCGTGCCCAGCGCATAACTCCGGCCACCAACGGCCTTCTGCGCGACACTGACCGGGTGGGCATAAGGCGCATCGCAACAATCGCAGCCGCGCTGAGCGCCCTGAGTCTCGGGCTGGTCGTCGTGTCGCCCGGTCTGGCCGGAGCCAAGACGGACGCCATCTCCATTCCATCGCCAGCCTGTCGACCCCGGACCGCACCCATCTCTCAAGCACCGGCAACGCTGGCGCAACAGTCGACCGTGCCGAACACCGGAGGCCGAGTCCTCGACGTCGTCCTGAATTCTCCAGCCATGGAGGACCAGCAACACGTCTACGTCTTGTTGCCCCGCAACTACGACCCCAGCGGGGCCACCAAATACCCGGTGCTGTATCTCCTCCATGGCGCCGGGGGTTCCTACAAGGACTGGGTGCGCATGGGGGTCGAGAACGACATTGACTACACGTCGGTAGCCGACCACTTAGGCCCCTTCATCACCGTCATGCCGGACGATGGGGCATGGGGCTTCTATACCGACTGGTACGGGGCTGACCTAGATACCTCGACGACTGCGCCGGTTCCGGCCTGGTCCACCTACGACATCGACGAGCTCATTCCTTGGGTCGACGGTCACTTCCCAGTGATCACCACCCGATCGGGTCGAGCCATCGCCGGTCTGTCCATGGGCGGTTACGGCGCCATGAGTTACGCCGCTCGCTATCCCGATCTCTTCTCGGCCGCTGGCAGCTTCTCCGGCGTGACCGATCTTGACCTCTACTTCCCCATCGGTGGCGAGGCCCTGAACCTGTTGAGTGCCGCGTTTACCCAGGGACCACCCAATCAATGCGTGTGGGGCGACACCATCACTCAAGGTGTGCGCTTCCACGCCGGCGATCCGACCTACCTGGCCAGCAACCTGGCCTCCACCTCACTCTTTGTGGCCAGTGGCAACGGACAACAAGGCCTCTACGACGTACCAACTTCTGAGTCGACCGTGGCCGATGGGGCGGAGGAGAGCCTGATCTACCTATTGAATGAAGGGTTCACGTCGGCCCTTTCCGCCGACGGCGTCACCTATACCAAGTACTTCTACGGCAATGGAACCCACAGCTGGGGCTACTGGTTGCGCGACCTGGCCCATTTCCTGCCGCAAATGTCGGCCGCCTTCACGCATCCCCACGCGGTGTCGACCACGGCACCATTCACCTTCCGGTCGGTGGACACCAACTTCGAGATTCACGGCTACCAGTTCTCGATCAATCACGACGCCGAGGCCTTTACCTACCTCGACGCCGCCGGTCCAGATGCGCTCACTGCAGTTGGCACGGGAGTCTTGTCCGTACTCACGCCACCCAACTACGCACCGGGCGGCACCTACAGAGTCACCATCAACTCAGCCAGCACGATCGTCAAGGCCAACCAGTCCGGGCAGCTTTCTTACAAGATCGAATTGGGTACGCCGACTCCATTGCAGCAGTTCGAGTTCGCTTCCAGCGACCCGGACGGATTCCCAGTAGCCCACGTGGCTATCGCCCGCGCCAGCTGAACTAGCGAGCAAGCGCAGGCAAGCCCGAAGCGGGCGTTCCCGGCACCGTGATTTGGCTGGTCGTTCCAGAGTTGGTCGGAGGCGGCTGCTTGTTGTCGGTCGACGGTGGGTTGGCGAAAATGAAGATGCCAATGGCCACCACCACCACGCAGAACGTCACGAGGGCAACCCAACCCTTGGTAGCCCGACTCCAACGGGCTCGCGTGTGCCCTCGACTGCTCTCAACCATCTCCGAACGGTACATCCCTCGGAAGGATCGCATCGGGCGATAGTGGCCCTTTCAAATGACAGCAACGATGCAGTGAATGCACCTGGACGAGTGACGGCTCAGCTGACCACCCCTCACTCTATGTACGCTTTAAAGGTACAATCGTTCCGTTAAATCGACGACCGAGGAGTTCCGCTGCTCACATCGATGCTGTCTGAGACCCATCGGGGCATCACGGTGCTCGATCTGTCTCGAAATCTGGCCGGCCCGTACTGCACCATGCTCCTCGGCGACTTGGGTGCCGACGTCATCAAGGTCGAATCTCTGGGGGTGGGCGACGACACCCGTGATTGGCGACCCCCCGCCTGGAACGGGCAAAGCGCAGCGTTCCTGGCCTGCAATCGGAACAAGCGCAGCATCACGATTGACCTGGACGCCGAGGCCGGCCAGCAGCTGGTTCGTCGCCTGGCCGTTCGGGCTGATGTCGTGGTCTCAAGCTTTCGGCCGGGATCGCTGGCCAAACGCGGTCTTGATTACGACTCGCTCCGGGTCGACAACGAAGGGCTCGTGTATTGCTCCATTTCGGCCTACGGCTCAAAGGGACCGAAGAAGGACGCTCCCGGGTACGACCCGGTGCTGCAAGCAGAGACCGGAATGATGTCGATGACCGGCCATCCTGACGGTCCGCCGGCTCGACTGGGCGTCGGAGCGATTGACCTGAGCACTGGCATGTGGGCCGCCGTCGGAATACAGGCCGCACTGTCCAACCGAACGCAGAGCGGGATAGGTGCGCTGGTGGAAGTGAGCCTCTACGAGACAGCCGCCTGGTTGCTCTCGTACCACGTGGAGGGTTACCTGGCGACCGGTGTGAGCCCACAACGACAGGGGAATGGGACTCCGTTCGTGGCTCCGTACGAAGTATTTACGACCGCTGACGGAGATCTGATGGTGACGGCGGGGAACGATCGACACTTCGCCTCGCTCTGTCGAGTGCTCGAGTTGACTGACCTGCCGCATGATCCGGCTTTCGCCCACAACGCCGACAGGGTGGCCAACCGCATCGCGCTCCATGAGCTGTTGGAGGACCGCTTCATGAGAAAGCCCGCCGCCGAATGGGAGACCCTCCTCGGCGCCGAGACCATCCCTTGCAGTCGCGTCCGCTCCGTGGCGGACCTGGCCAATGATCCGCAGCTCAATGCGTTGGGCATGTTGGTGGACATGCCCCATCCGGATATCCCAGACCTGCGCGTGGTCGACATCCCCCTCACCATCGATGGGGCGCGGGCGACGCACCGGCTACCGCCGCCACGACTTGGTGAACAGACTTCAGCGGTACTGGAGGAGCTAGGAGTGTCGTTGGATGAGATCAACGTGCTCGTTCAAGAGGGAGTGGTGACGTGTTAGCGCCGGAACGAATCCCCCAAGCCGAACGAGATCTCGCAGCCGCGTTCTCGGGCCCCTTGGGTCCGTTCGAAGTAACGGCCCATGAAGTGGACATCCCGGTCGAGGAAGGCCTGGCTCTCTCCACTGCCATCTATCGACCCGAGACCAGCGAGGCCGTTCCCGCCATACTGGTCCGGTCCGCCTACGCCAAAGCGTTGCTTCGCACCGAGGGAACGTTCTGGGCCTCCCACGGTTACTGCCTGGTCGTTCAAGACACCAGAGGACCGGCGTCCTACTTCTACGAAGCGGCCGACGGAGAGGCCACCGTCAAGTGGATCCAATCCCAGGATTGGTTCAATGGACATCTTGGACTGCATGGCATCAGCTATCTGGGCTTTACGGCGTGGGCGACGGCATCTCGTTGCCGAGACGAGGTGGACGCGATTTCGGTGGCGTATTTCAGCTCCGACCGCATTTCCTCGTGGTACCCGGGTGGTTCCCTTGGGATTGGATGTCGCACTCGAATGGTCCGTCAACCAGCACAAGGAGGAATCAGACCCTCCGGCCGCCGAGGGCATCAGCCTCGAGGCCTACATGCATCTGCCCCTTATTGAAGCGGACGTCGTCCAGACCGGTAAGCAGATCCCCTTCTACCGCGAACGATTGACCTACCGGGGCGACGATCCCCACTGGACGCCACTTGATTTCAGCCGCGTCCTGTCAGAGGGGTGCCCACCCACCTTGCTCTTCGGCGGTTGGTACGACTACCAACGTCGCTTCCTATGGGAGGACCACCGGCGGCTTGAGCAAGCCGGAGTGACGCATCGGCTCGTGATGGGTCCATGGATGCACGGAGGCGGATGGGCCGAGCTGCAATGCGGAAGTTCTTCGCTGGTTCGACACCCACGTCAAGAAACGGGATGCACTGGCGCAACCTCCTCTCTCCTTCTTCGTGACCGGTAGCGACACGTGGAAGGAATCTGCCGGTGGGTCGGAGTCTGACGCATGCTCAAGGCATTGGTACCTGGCTCCCAACGGAGCGCTGACGACCATGACCGAACGGAGACTCCCCTCCGACGAGATTTACCTACGATCCAATGGATCCCACTCCATCGGTGGGACTGGCGAGCTTCGACGCCACACGAGCCTTGCCGTGCGATAACCGGGAACTCGAAAATCGAACTGACGTCGTCACGTTCACCAGCGATCCCTTCGATGAGCCCCAAACACTCTTTGGTCCGGTAGGCGCCACCCTCTGGGTGAAGTCATCAGCGCAGAGTGCTGACTTTTTCGTGCGCATCACCGATGTCCACCCGGACGGGGCGTCTCACAACGTCATCGATGCCTTACGACGGATCGAAGGTGACGATCGACTCCATGCAGGAGACGAACCCATGAAGGTCGAGATCGCTCTCGGACCCTGTGCCCACCAGTTCGATGTGGGCCATCGCCTGCGAGTCCAAATATCGAGCGGGGCCTTCCCCTTTTACGTCCGCAACCTCGGAACAGGCGAGGACATCGCGACGGGAACTCGATTCACCACGGCAGACCAAACCCTGTTTCACGACAGCCAGTATCCGGCGCACATCACCGTCATCCCCTTTTCGGCGACGACGTAGAGATGCCGGCATCTGACCCATCACCGCTGAGCACGAGGGAAAGAAACCCCATTGCGTCGATGGTCCGTGTCCTGGACGCAATGGTGGAATCAGAGGCGTCATCATTTGGCGTACGCGAATTGGCGTGTGCGCTTGATGCACCTCCAAGCTCGGTGCAACGGACGCTCGAGGCAGGTGCGGCCGCCAGCCTGGTCAACGTGTCGCCGTCCGGACAATGGGAGCTCGGATGGGAGCTGTACCGGATCGCTTCTTTAGCTCAACGAAAACGACCTTTTTTGGGTGTGACCGAAATACTCGATCAGATGAGCGAACTCACCGGAGAGACAGCATTTCTGGCCGTGTACGACCACCAACGACGCGAGCGTATGTACGTTGCGACGTCACCTAGTCACAGAAGTGTTCAGTTCGTCCCCCAGCTCTTCACATGGCTTCCCTTGCACGCCACCGCTTCTGCCATGTCGATCCTGGCCCATAGGTCTGAAAAGGAGCGGCAGGAGCTCTACCAACGAGGCCTTCCGCTCTTTGCCGGGCGTCCACCGACACCGCTGAAGATCGAGAAGTTGATGAAGTCCATTCGAACCGATGGATTCGCGTTGAGCCGAGATCAAGCCGATGTCGGCGCGAGCGCCATCGCCGCTCCCGTTTGGACTGCCGGCACCGTCCAGGGCAGCGTCGGAGTCGCAGTGCCAAATCAGCGATTCAGCGAAAGTACTCACTCAGCGCTTATAGATCACGTGACACGGTTGGCCGAGGTCATCAGTCGTCGTCTGGGTGACCCTCTGTCGGTCGTTGACGTGGCGCGCTAAGAATCGGACTCGAGGCAAGGTCAGGGTTTTCTCTTCGCCTGCGGATGTGGTGTCTCGCCCCGGGCCAGCATGTCGACCAAGCGGGTGATCTGATTGGCCCGGGTCTCGGACTTCTTGGCGTTGACGATGCGGAAGAGCACGGCGTAACGATTGGCGCTCGTCAGGGCTTCGAACATGGCGGCTGCCTCAGGTCGTTCCTTCAACGCCGCCAATAGGTCCGCTGGGACCGCCATGGCGGCCTGTCCGGCATACGCAGCCTCCCATCGGCCATCCGCTTGAGCCCTTGCCACCTCGGCTTCACCGGCCTCTTGCATCCGGCCCTCACGTCGCAGTCGCTCAATGTGGGTCGTATTGCGCTCCGACCAGATGCTCTTGGGTTTGCGGGGGGTGAATCGACGTTGGAACGTGGCTTCATCACGGCCTTGCAGCTGACCGTCGATCCAGCCCTGACAGAGTGCCTCGTCGAGCGCCTGGTCGTACGTCAGCGAGGTGGGTTCAGTGGTGCCCTTCTTGGCCAGCACGAGCCACACTCCCGGAGAGGTGCTGTGGTGCTCGGACAACCAGGCTCGCCAGTCGATGGCATCAACTACCACCAACTCGACGTGCTCCATGGCAAGAACGCTATCTGGGTCGGTTCGAGCGAAAGCGTGCCAGCCGTCCACCAAGCCGAGGTTGGCTGCCTCTACAATTGACGTTGCAGCTCGAGAGAGGGAACTTCATGGGCATTCGAAAGTCGGTAGCCGTCGCGATCACAGGCGGCGCGATCGCACTCACGCTCGCCGCCTGCTCCAACAGCCCGGCAGCGCATCAATCTTCATCCACCACGACCACTTCGAGCGCACAGCAGACGACAACGTCGTCCACTGCGCCCGCCAGCCCGACGACGACCACTTCGACGACGTCGACCGGCCCGCAAAACTTGGCCGTCACCGATCAACTTCGCACCGAACTCGTCGCCGCATTCGCCGCCCAGAACAACTTGCCCGCCTCCGACTACACGGGACTGGCACCCAACGAGACTTATTACGCGTTTGACCCGACGACGATGACGTACTGGGCCGCTGCTTCAGTTCTACCGAGTTCGTCTTCGACTCAAGCGCAAGTGTCGACTCAAGACGATGGTAGCTACGAGATCTTCAGCATGCCTTCAGGGGGCACGACGTGGAAGATCTCTGAAGTGGGCGCAACCGGCGAGCAAGGGAGCAGTTGTGCAGCTGGCACCATTCCCGCCTCGATCGTGGCGGTGTGGAACTGGACTCCAGGAAGTTGCCTTCCTCCTAGCTGAGCCGCAGAACACACTTTCAGCCGTTCGAACTGTCGAAAGACACGACTAGATATTTCGTTTGCATCGAGCCGGGTGCCGCCGTCATCCGGGGATCAAAGAAGCCCAGGTTGGGTCGGCGGCAACCGTTATTCACCCCCAAATTCACCTCCCCACCCCTTTTGCTCAAAGGACGTCCGTTTTACATTCCTCAGCGGGTCGCGCATCTGGCGCGCCCTCTCGCCTTGGCGGGCTGTCGGGTAACAGGAGGAGTGGCGCACTTGCGTATTTTCCGAAGTAGAAGCGGGCCTATGGTTCGACCAGTAACGAGGCAACGCTCCAAATTCGTTTCGGTGTTGTCCGCGACGGCCGTGACTGGAGCACTCACGATTGCCGGAGCCGGGTTGCTCACCACTCCGGCCTCGGCGGCAGGGGATGGCGGGGGACCGACGATCACCGAGACATTCGGACCGGCGAACGGATCATCCATTCCCTACGGTCAGGTACCCGCGCTCGGCTTTGCTTGCGCCGACACCGGGGGCGCCACCATCATCAAGTGCTCTGCCGTCGACGAAGACGGCAATGCCTTCACCTCGGGAACTCAAGTGGGGAACGGGACGGGCGTGAACGCCGGGAATTACAGCGTCACCATTTCTGCCCTTGACACCAATGGCAACACGGCAACACTCATCATCGCTTACACGGTGACCCCATTGACGCAGACGATTAGCTTCCTGTCGTCGCCGCCAAGCCCGGCCATCTACAGCGGTCACTACCTGGTGAGCACGTCGACCCCTGGTGGTTCGGGTAACCCCGTCGTCCTCTCACTCCTCCAGGGTTCGGGAACGGTGTGCACCCTCACCGGCAGCACCATCGTGTTTGTGGGCGTTGGTACCTGTCAGGTGGGAGCCACCGAAGCGGGCAACATTGACTGGGCGGCCGCCCCGCCAATCTCACAGACCTTCACTGTGACACCAACACCGTTGACGATCACGGCGTCCAGCGCCACCATCTTCTACGGTCAGGCGATCCCAGCCGTCACGCCGATCTACAGCGGATTCGTGTTGGGTCAATCGGCCAGCGCGTTCAGCAACCAGCCGATTTGTACTGTCCCGGCGACCATTGCGAGCAACGCTGGTACCTACGCCACCTCCTGTGTCGGGGCCGTAGATCCCAACTACGCCTTCACCTACGTGAACGGCTCGCTGGTGATTAAGCCGGCGCCGACGTCACTGGCGGCCACTCCGGCGGTTATCAGTGTCCTTCCGTTGGTTCCCTACCTGTTCACGCTCAACACGGCAGCTGATCTCGAACGTCACTGGAAAGGGCATTCCCAACCAGCCGGTGGTCTTCAGCATCCGTGGTGGAGCGCCTCTGGGCTTCGGAATCACCAATGCAAATGGCATCACGTCCGACCAGATCCTGCTTAACCTCGGATTGCTCGGGGTCATCCTCCAGGATGGCTACGCCGTGACCTTTGCGGGGAGCCAGAACTACCTACCCAGCGGGTCGTCGGCCCAGCTGATTGAAGTGCTTCCTGGTCTCATCCTGTGAGGTAGATCCAACAAATAGTTTGTGTTTGCAACAGAGGAGGCGCTTCGGTGCCTCCTCTGTTGCAATTTCACCCCCCGTCTGAGGATGGTGGCGCCCCGATCAGAGTCCGAGAGGTGGGTATCTTGATGGCTGACCCCATAAGCCTCGGCCCCTTCTTTGACTGAACAACCGTCCCGGATAACCCCCACTACGGCGTTATAACGCTGTTCCAATTTGCTGAGCCACGAGCACTCGGCCACCTCTTGGCTCTTCAGAGCAGAGGAGAGTGGGTGCGGTGTCAAGCATCAACCAGAACTCTGTAAAGCATCAGCCGAACCTGTGTAAAGGATCATCCGGAGCTAAAACGACCAGGACCACCCGAAACAACACATGATTTGGTGGGCCGCCCGGGTCTCGATCCCGGCACCTTGGGATTAAAAGTCCCCTGCTCTACCGGATGAGCTAGCGGCCCGCAAGGGAGAGAATCTAGTAGAGCGGCGACCGCTTGATTGATGCTCCATCCCGCTTGTTCTGACCTAGATGGATCGGGTCCCAGTGCGGAGACGGCATCGCGATTTCCTCTGCACCGGTCGGATGGATGCCGCCGGTGCTACAACTCTCCCATGTCGTCCGGACCACATCACCCCGATCAAGAGACCGATTTCGGGGTTCTGGATTTGGCCACCTTGGTCACCGGGCTCGATTGGTCCCTCCAGCTGATCTCGATCCGTTTTTGGATGCAGCATCGAGATGCTTCGCTCGGCATGGTCTGAGACGTACCTCAGTGCAGGACGTTGCCCGTGAACTGGGCGTCGATCGCACGACGGTATATCGCCAGGTGGGAACGATTCCACAGCAGGCTCGCCTTTTGGCCGCCCGGGAGTTGCAGCGGATGGTGGCCTCCATTCCTGGTCGAGCCCCCCAACCAGTTGGACCCACAGGTGTGATTGAAATTATGGCTTCGGTCATTGACGAGGTCCGCCTCCACCCCGTGATCGCCAAGCTGTTGGCCGACGACACCGACACCATCACCCTTTCCACCCTGACCGAACTCCCCTCCCTCCTGGAGCGAGTGGCCACAGGGCTAGCTCCGATGCTCACCGCGGCCATGACAGCCGGAGTGTTGGCCCCGCGGGATCCGGTCATCCTGGCCGAATGGTTGATCCGGCTGGTGGTGACCCTGGTCCTCGTGCCACCCAAAGTTGAACTCAGGTCATTCCTCTCAGAGCTGCTCCTCCCCGCCTTGACGCCATAGATACAACATCTCGACAAAAGTGTTGCAATGTGGTTCACTGTCGGTATGGCGACGTCCGACCCGAGTGGTCCAGGCACGATCGAGCGGCATATTCGGGGTGCTGGGCTCGACCTTGCCGTAACTGAGCGTGGAGATCCGGCCCACTCGACCGTCCTGTTGGTTCATGGATTTCCAGATACAAGCGTGGTCTGGGAGCCACTGGCCCTGATCCTGGCCGAGCGGTTCCATGTCGTGACCTACGACGTCCGAGGTGCAGGCCACTCGGATATCCCGGCCAACCGAGCCGACTACGCGCTGCCCCTTCTGGTCGATGACCTGGCCGCTGTCGCCGATGCAGTGAGTCCCGCCAAGCCAGTGCATCTGGTGGCCCACGACTGGGGCTCAATACAGGGCTGGGAGGCCGTCACCGAGGATCGGCTCGCTGGCCGGTTTGCCAGCTACACGTCGATTTCCGGACCACCGCTCGATCACGCCGCGCTCTGGGCCCGTCGTCATCGGACCTCGAATCCCGGAGATCTCGCCTCGAGCCATCCGGCAGGCGCTGCACTCTTGGTACATCCTCTTCTTCCATCTGCCCTACGTGCCTCAGTTCATGGGACGCGCAGCCAACCAACGGATCTGGGGCAAGGCACTCCATCGGATTGAGGGAGCACCGTCAGACGACAAGTGGCCGGCACCCACTTTCGGATCCGATTTCGCCCATGGCGTCAACCTCTACCGAGCCAATGTCTTCTCGCGCATGCGCCACCCGGTGGCCAAACACACGTCGACGCCCGTTCAAATCATTGTGCCCACGAAGGATCGCTACGTGACGCCAGCACTTCTCGAGGGTCTCGAAGAATGGGCGTCTGTCGTATGGCGTCGACCGGTGGAGGCAGGACATTGGGTGATTCGCATTCAGCCAGCCAATGTCGCCCGGTGGATCGGTGAAGTGATCGATTTCGTCGAGTCGGGTACAGAGGCCCCCGACCTCGCCGCTTGTCGAATCCGACATCGCAAGAGCCTGAAGAGGCCGGCAGCGAAAGTGCAGCGTGAATTCCGTGACTGCCATCGCATCACCCACCGAAGTACCGATTCGAGCTCGACGTCCTCGCTTTGACCTGAGCGAGACACCGTTGCATTGGATTCCGGGCGATCCTATGGCCACGCACACCATGAACGTGCTCCACATCATGCTGCCGCCAGGTGAACGGTGGTTTTGCGACGTGTATCGCGAGGCACTCCCCCTGATCACCGACGACAAGCTCCGTGACGATGTCAAGGGCTTCATTGGCCAGGAAGCCACGCACGCTCGAGCCCACGATGTCGCACGTGACTATCTCTCCGACACGGTATCGACACCGAGCGGGCGATGAAGCAGGCGGAATGGATGCGGACCGAACCTCGGCGGCCCTTCTCCATTTGGCCACACGGTACCGAAACCGCTTCACACTACCTGGCTCGTCGCTCGTCTGTCAGCCATCGCCGCCATCGAACATTTCACCGCTGTGTTGGGCGAGTGGATCCTCAATGAGTCTGGTCAGCTGGACGCCGACGGTGCCGACCCCCAGATGCTCGACCTGATGCGATGGCACGGGGCCGAAGAAGTCGAGCACCGATCGGTCGCCTTCGATGTGTACCAGTACTTCAGTGGCAACTATCTGCGCCGTTTGGTGTCCATGACTTTCGCCGCCGTTGCCCTCATCATCGGATTCATCATCGGGGGCAGCCTGCTGCTCTCAGCCGACCGTACGACCAAGCAACGCTTCACCTTTCGGGCCTTCCGGCGTGCCTCCGGGCCGGCCATATCCCAAATTCAGCGAGACCTTGCGAGCGATACCGACCTATCTCCGCCGTGACTTCCATCCATCGCATGAAGGATCCACCGACGTGGCGTTGGCCTACCTGGCCAGTTCCGTTGGAGTGGCGGCGGGTCCAGCCGGCCAGCATCCACCGAAGAATCGACTGTTCCGGTCAGAGCGCAGCCGCTCCGGCGGCCTCAAGCGCCGCTTCGATGCACCGAATGAGCTCTCGGGCTGAGTCGGCGCTCAGCTCAACGGCCACTCGAGCCCCGGGTCCCTTCTCCGGGTCGACGAAGTCGATGTTGAGCGAATGTTCGAACGGTGCGTGGTATGGGTGGTCGAAATAGACCGAGGCCGTTGTCACCGAGAACCATCCATCAGGTCCTTTCGCCGATCCGGCGATATCCGCTGGGACGGTGACGTAGGAACACATGATCAGGCCTCCGTCGTTAGGTACTGGCCGAACCACGCAGAAGATGCGCTCCCACCGTCTAGGGCCGCTTCCGGTCGGTAGCTGGTCCGATTGGTCGAGAAGAAGGCGTGACCGGCGCCTTCATAGGAGTGGAACTCGTAGGTCTTGTCGTTGGCGATGAGGGCCTGTCGAGTTCAGTCCACGTGCTCGGGAGTGGGGAACTGGTCTTCCGCACCGAAGAGTCCGAGCAGTGGGCACCCCAGTGCGGAGTGCGGTCCACCAGCGGCACCACCTTGAGCGGGAAACCTTCGGAACTGTCCCGGTCACGAAAGCGCCGTAACAGTCGACCGCGGCATCGACGGGCAGGCTCACCGCGGTGAGGAACGACTGGCGACCACCAGAGCAGTAGCCGATCACGCCAACCTTGCCGTTGGAGTTTGGCAGGGCACGCAACGCGGCGATGGCGCTCCGGCGTCACCGATGAACTGTTCGTCGGTACCCCCCCGTTGGCCCGGGCGGCGGCCGCGGCGTCGTCGGGGTCGGTGTCGAGCCCCTCCCGGGCGTAGAGATTGGGGCAGATGGCGTTGTAGCCCTCAGCTGCGAAGCGGCGGGTGATTTCCTTGGTCGAGGAGTCCCACCCGGGGAGATGGTGGATGACGAGCACCCCTGGGAGGGCGCCTTCCTTGCCGGATACGACCTGGTAGGCGTTGATGGCTGCACCTTCGTGCCCTTCGAGCATCACGTTTGTGGCTGACATCGCCTCTTCGATAACTGGCAACGAACTCTCCTTTGACTCTTTCGTCGGTGATGCCGCCCACTATGTCGCGTCTGGCCGGAGTCAAACCAGGCGCCTCCGGGATTCAGGTGGGCAATAGGGATTCCTAAACGGCATGATGAGGTCGTGCGACGTTGGGGCCTGGGAATGTGCATGCTCTGTAGACCTGGGTGGCTTGCCTGCGGCCGCAGCCGGAGGGTCCGTGCGGAGCACCTCGGTCCGGTCGGCACGGTGGTCGGCGCCAGCAGCCTTCGGGCCCCACCGGGATCGCCGTGGATCAACAAGGCGACCTCTTCATTGCCGACACTGATCAATGCCGGATCTACTGGTCCCGGCCAGTCCTCCGGCGTCCTCTACGGCATACGGGTAAAGGGGCCAAAGGCCACGGTACTGGCCGGCAGCACGTGCAGGTCCCGTCACACTCCTCGGGTTATCCCACCGGCATCGGCGTCGACGGGCAGGGTGACGTCTATGTGGCCGAAGCCACCGATCAACGGGTGCTGTGATCCGGCCCACGGGTCACACCAAGCGACCACGTTCGCTGGGACTGGCGTCGCCGGTTCGACGGAAATCCGGCTTGCCGCCCTGCCAGCCAACTCGACGAACCCACGGGGTCGCCGTGGACTCGGCCGGTGACGTCTTCATTGCCGATTCGGCCAACTGCCGCATACGGATGGTGCCCGCCATCCTCACGTACGACGGACAGTCATGACCGCCGGCGACATTTACAAGGTGGCGGGGACGGCGTGTGTGGATCGGCGAATCGTGGGGACGCCCTCATAGCCCAAGTATGGGATCCGGTGGCGTTAGCCGTCGATCAAGCGGGAGACCTTTCATCGCCGACAACGGTGATCAATCGGTGCTCGAAGTACCGACGCATTCCGGGCACGTACTACGGCACCCCCATCGGAGCCGGAGACCTACAAACCGTTGTGGGCATGGGCATGTACGGGCCGTATCTGATCGACGGCCTTTCGGCCACCAGTGTGGCCTCCGAGTTAATGACCCGGAGGGACTGGCCGTAAGCGCGCAAGGCACCCTTTTCGTGACCGACGGCGACATGCACTGCATTCGGGTCGTACCGATAACCACCGCCAGCGTGTTCGGCCGGACTATGTCGGCCGGCAATCTGTTACGTTGGCCGGCGCCCTCCCGATCACGCAGACAGGGCCAGCCGGCGGGCGACGGCACGAAATGGGTGCTTGACGCATATGGCGTGTCCCGATCGGCATCGCCGTGTCTGACGCCGGCTCGGTCTACTTCAGTGATCGAGATGACAACCAGGTTCGGGTTATCGGATGAACCCGATGGATCGGCGGACATTCCTTGGCAACGGGGCCCGGGCATCCTTTGCGGCGGCGGCTGTGCGCGCCGTGCCCGAATGCACTACCCACGCATTGTCAGCATCGGACTCGGTGGCCTCGAGCACCGAAGCCACGTCGATTGCTTCGGCCACCCAACTCACCGTCAACGGCGTGACCGAACCAGTGGGCGTCGATCCTGACGACTGCTCGTTTGCCTGGCAGATCAGGGACGCTGGTCGTGGGGCCGGCAATCCAGCTACCGCATCAGGGTCGGCCGGACCGACCCGGGTCACGAACAGCGGTGTGGGACTCCGGGACCGTGCGTTCATCCCGCCAAGCCTTCGTCTTGTACGACGGGCCTTCGTTGGTCGGCGACGCGGCCTACGAATGGAACGTACAGGTCTCGGACGATGCAGCGACAGTCTGGACCGGTCTCGGTCAGAGCGCCAGTTTCGTCACCGCTCCCCGACAGAAGGACTGGGTCGCACAATGGCTACACCCCGCCGCCACATCGCGAGCAGCCCAATCAGGTCACCTACTTACGGAAAGTGGTTAAGCCACCGTCCGGACGATTGGTGCGCGCCACGGCCCATGTCGCCGCCGCGCACACGTTCCAACTTTGGATCAACGGCCAGCCAGCCGATTTCGGGCCCAGCTTCTCGTTTCCTGACGAGCAATACACCCAGAGCACCGACGTCACCCGTCTCATTCGGCCCGGACGCACCAACGCGCTGGGCGTGCTGCATCATTGGTACGGGGCTGGAAAGGGTCGGCCAGGATCAGCCCCTGGCCTCCTGGCCCAACTCACGCTGGTCTATGCCGACGGTCGCCGGGTGGCCTATGGCACCGATGGATCCTGGAAAGAACGTTCGGCAGAGTGGCTGCCTGCAGCGCTCCGCAACACCGACGCTGGCGATTTCATTGAGCACATCGACGGTCGGGAGCAACCCACACGGGTGGGCCACCGCTAGTTTCGATGACGCCGGGTGGACGCATTCCGTTGAACGTGGTCCGGTGGGTACGGCACCTTTCACCAATCTGTTCCCACAGCGAACTCGCATTGACGAACTTCCGGTTTCGCCACTCAGTGTGCGGACGCTGTCTACCGGATCAGTTGTCGTCGACTTTGGGGCCGTCTATGCCGCTCGACCCAAGGTCGATTTCAAAGCGGCTCGAAGGGACTCCTGGTGCCGATGCATGTCGGGCTACCTGCTTGATCCTGATGGGCAAGTGTCAACCGTTCACGGCACCCAGCAAACCGATCTCTCGTTCTCCTACATCCAACGTGACGGCGCACAATCGTTCGAAGCGCTCACCTATCTGGGTTTCCGCTACCTTCAGATTGACCAGCCGGGTGAACCGATCAAGTCAGACCAAGTGACAGCCATCGCCCGCCATGCCGGCATGCCCGACGTGTCGGCAGCCACCTTCACCACTTCGGATCGGACCCTCAATGCGGTGTGGAAGCTCAACACCCATTCCTGCCTGTACTGCAGCCACGAACAATTCGTTGACACGCCGACCGGGAGCAGGGTCCGTTCCTGTGGGACAGCGCCAACTCGTCTGAAGCAGTCATGACCGCCTACGGCGATCAGAACATGAGCTGGCAAGGATTACGAGATGTCGCCCGGGGCCAGGTCCGCTACTGGCCCGATGGTCGAGTCAACGCCATCTACCCCAACGGCTACGGACTCGAGCAGTACCCGATCTTCACGGAGCGCTATCTGGAGTGGATCTGGCGCTACTACCTGGCTACCGGGGATCGGGACACGCCTCGTGCTGCTCTATCCCACATGCCAGACGGATTGCTGACTACCTGTGGTCGAACGTCAATCCCGCCACCGGGCTGTTCAAAGGATTCAACGAGTCATCCAACAGCGATCCGTTCTATGGCTATGACACCAACGTGACCGAAGACACGACCAGCAACGTCTTGGGGTTCAACGCATTCAATCGCATCTCGGCTGTTCGCCCTGCTTGGCCGGTGATACCACGGGCAGCGACCTCTCCAGCCCCCGAGCCACCCAATTGTTGCTGGCCATCAACACAAGGTTGGTCCGGGCCGACGGCATCTACATCGACGGGCTGGATGCCGATGGCAGCAGAGCAGCCATGCCTCCCAGGAGGCCAATGCCCTGGCGCTTGCCTACGGCGTCGTGCCGCCCGGACCGGGTGGCCGCCATAGGTCGCTATGTGGCCTCACTTGGCATCTCCGTGGGTCCGGCCCACGGACTGGAGCTCCTACGCGGCTTGGCCGCGGCTGGTCTGCCCGATGCAATCGTCAAGATCCTGACCGATGCCAGCCGTCCCGGCTGGGCCCACATCCTGGCCGCCGGCGGCACCTTCACGTGGGAGACATGGACACCGAGCGATCTCATAGGAGACTCCATGTCTCATGGCTGGGGCTCGTCGGCCTTGGTGGCCATGAAGGAGTCGTTGCTCGGGCATCACGCCACTGGTTCCCAATCTGGACGGGACGGTGCAGGTCGCCATCGAAGTTCCGGCTGGTGGCCTGGCCTCAGCCAGAGGCTCCGTCCCGACCGTCGCCGGACCCCTCTCAGTCGACTGGCAGTCGTCGAGGACGCACGCTCTCACTGGAGACGGTCATCCCTCCCAATGCCACAGCCCGTGTCACGCTGACCAATACCCGGATCAACAATGCGCGGGAGAGTGGCGCTGGCTCTTTCGTCGGCCCATGGCGTGTCCATCGAATCCACCCAACGATGGATGACGTCGTGCTGCAGGTGGGTAGCGGCCACTATCGATTCACCGCGCCGACGAGCTGGCACGTGATCAGTTGCTGCAGACCGTCGCCAACAGGCGGTGTGGCCAGCGTCACCAGGTACGTCTGAATATAGGAGCGGACGCAGGAGCTGTAGAAGTACGCCACATGATCGCTCCCGTCACGAGTGAGCAGCACGCCGTGGCTGAGTTCATGCGACAAGTTGACGGCCCACTGGTAGGGAGTGGCCGGATCATGCGTGGTGCCCACGACGAGTATGGGTGGAGAGCCGATGGCGGTGGCCGGACCGACCTTTCGAGTCGGCGGCACCGGCCAGACGGCGCACGCCACCTCACCCCAGGCCAATAGTGGCCCGAATACCGGTGCCGAAGTTTTGAAGACGGCGGCCAGGAGGGGGTAGGCCTTGATCACCTTGGACGCCGGGTGATCGAGACAATCAACCGCCAGCCCCACATCGTCACCATTGGTGGAGCCATCTTGGTTGTAGTCATCGGACATGGTCACCACTCGGGCACCGTTTCCCGCGGCATCCGCCGCCAACGCCGCCCCGAGGCGTGGCCAATCACTGGTCGAATACAGCCCGTCCAACAGTGCGTCGTACAGCTCACCCGGCCCGGCCGTTCGACCGCCCCCTGCCGGTACCGGCGTCGTCTGGCTACTGCTGATCTGCGCCAGCAACGCCGTGGTTGGATCGCCTGACGGCCGCCAGGCGCACGCAGAGGTGCCGGCACACCACGAGAAGAACGACGTCAGCACGCCCTCGAATCCCTCGGCCTGGCCCAGCGTGAGTTGGTTGAAGGTCAGGTTGGGGTCGATGGCGCTGTCCAGCACCATGGCCCGTACGTGGGTCGGGAACATCTCGGCGTAGGTGGCCCCGATCAGTGTGCCGTACGACTGTCCCATGAAGGTCAACTGCGCATCGCCCAGAGCGATGCGCAGTCGGTCGAGATCCTGGGCCACTTCGACCGTTCCCACATTGGCCAGCAGCGCTCCACTGGCCTTCTGACAGTCGGCGCCGAATGATCGGTCATTGGCCACCAACGCCTGTCTGGGCCTGCGCCGAGTCCGGAACCGGATCAGGCAGAGGAGCGGTGGAGCCGCACCGGGGGTCTCGCCACAGGTCAACGGATCGGAGCGCTGTACCCCCCGGGGGTCGAAGGTGACGATGTCGAAGTCGTCGAGCAGCCCGGACGTGAGCACGCTGAGCTCGTTGGAGAAGTCGTCGATGCCCGAGACCCCGGGTCCGCCCGGATTGATGCACCAGCGATCCGATTCGTTGGGCCGGGACTTCGGCCACGTGACGCTCCAGGGCGATCTCTATGGTCGGCCCCGAGGGATCCGCATAATCGAGCGGCACGTTGAGCGATCCGCACTGCAGATCGCCATTGCAAGGAGTCCAAGTGATCGGGGTGATCGGCAAGGTCGGGTCGTGGTCGTCGCCACCGGTTGGGTGGTGCTGGATTGCAGCGGGTGGGCTGACCTTTTGGTCGCTCCCGGAGCGGACGTGCACGAGGCGAGCAGCAGAGCCGCGACGGCGACCGCACGCCGCATCGAAGCCAAATTGGCCGGATCGACTCACCTGCACCGGGCCACAGTGGCACGCCGCCCCTGACCAGGGTCGTCAACCCCTCGAATAGGTCTTTTGGCCCTTACCTCTGACACACCCTCGCCCGTACCGTTTGAGGCGGAAGAGAGGTTTCACCGATGAGCGCCATCCCACGAAGCAACAGCATGCCCGAGCCCGGCATCGATGCCGGTCAGCCGGGGCCTCGGCCCGGGCCGAGTTTGAGCGGCGCCAGCGGGCCGACGACGCCCAGCGGGAGGCCACCTATCGGGCGCTACCTGTCCCCGGTGGTCAAGTTGGTGGCCGGCGAGCGGCAGTCGACCAGGGCGTGGGACCAAGGTGGACGGGGCGAGGAGAGAGTGGGTCGCCTCCTGAGCAAAGCCGTCGGCCTTGACGGTGTCGTGCTGCATGACCGGTCCATTCCGGGCCGTTCGTCCAACATCGACCACATCGCCATCGTGCCGTCCGGGGTCTGGGTCATTGACACCAAGCAGTACACCGGGCGGGTCCAACAGCGCGACCTCGGGGGCTGGTTCGTCTCGCGACCCAGCCCTCTTTGTCAACGGACACAATCGCTCGTCCCTCATCGAAGGGGTGCTGCGGCAGGTCGACTTGGTGGAGCCAGCCGTGAAGTCGGCTGGTACTGATGTGCCCCTGCATGCGGCGCTGTGTTTTGCCGATGCCGAGTGGGGACTTCTTGGACGACCGTTTACCATTGACGACGTCCACGTCACGTGGGCCAACAAGTTGTCGTTGTCGCTTGTTGAGCGTGGACCGCTCTCGGTCGATGCCATCAGAAACGTGGCCGCTCGGGTCGCGGCGGCGTTCCCGGCCTATGCCCCTTCGGGCACCTCCCACAGCCCGACCGGGGCCTGACCCAAGGGGTAGTGCCCCGGAAGTCGCTCCCCCGACATGGCCCGCTCCATCCGCTTTTGCATGCCGGGCAGCAGGGTGCCGTCTTTGATCATTCGCATGAAGATCGCTCCGGCGTTGCCCACGTCGAAGAAGTCACGCTGCCAACTCCATTGAAAGTTGCCGGCGTAGCGAAACCAGCTGCCCCCGAGCCCGGCGATCTCGTATTGCTCGCCGTCGGCGTTGGTGGCGTCTGCGATCTGCTTCCACAGTCCGAGTACCTCGCCCTGCTGCTCGTCGATCAGCACTTTTTGGTAAGGGTATGACCAGCCGGCCAACCCTTCCATCTCAAGCCCGAGTGCGACCTCTCTGATCTCTTCGCGGCCGACCGCCATGAATTCATCGTTGGATCCGACGTTCCAGCCATAGGTGGCATCCTCGGTGTAGAGCTCGGCCATGTGGCGCCAATCCTGCTTGGCCTCGCCCTGGCGATTGACCTCCAGCCAGCGCTCGACCATCTCTTCTAGTTCGGCTCTCGGAAATGCAGGCATTAGTCCTCCTCAATGCGTAAGGCGTGGGTGGGGCAGTACTTCACGGCCAGTTCAACCGCGGCACGCTGATCCTCTGACGGTGTGGGATTTAGCACGGTGAGCTCCCCCTTCTTGGAGACGGAGAACACATCGGGCGCCTCTCCTTCGCAGGCTGCATGCCCCTGGCAGAGGTCGCGATCGACCACCACTCTCATTGGGCCACCCGACGGCGGTAGCGGACCCGGCACGGCTGCTGAAGCTGCACCACCATCTTCGAATGATCGTTGCGATAGCAGTCGAGTGGCTGGGCCGCCTCGAACTCCCAACCCTGCAGCAGTACCGAGAAGATGGCCTTGAGCTGCATCATGGCAAAGGCGGCGCCCACGCAGCGGTGCCGCCCGGCGCCGAAGGGGATCCATGTCCAGGGGTTGGCTCGGTCTTCTTCTCGACCCTCCAGGTAGCGGCCGGGCACGAAGGCATCGGGATCGGGGAAGTCCTCGGGAATGCGATTGCTGATGGAGGGACTGGCCCCGACCATCTTGCCGGCCGCAATGTTGAAGTCGCCATAGGTGAGGTCCTCCATGGCCACCCGGAGCAGCAGTATCAACGGCGGGTGGAGACGGAGTGCCTCTTTGAGGGCGGACTCGAGCCGCGGGATCTCGCGGAGGGCCTGGAAGCTCACTTCGGATCCGTCGGCATAGAGCTCGTCGAGTTCCTGGTTGACCGCTCGCAACTCATCCGGGTGCCGCAACAGTTCAATGAGCGTCCAGGCCGCGGTGCCCGACGTCGTGTGGTGGCCGGCGAACATCATGGAGATGAACATCCCGGTCACCGTGTCGGCACTGAAGCGCTCTGACCCGTCCTCGTTGCGGATGGACATGAGCACGTCGAGCAGGTCGGACTCACCTTCGGCCGCCGGTGGACCACTGGCCCTGCGTTCCATGATGCCCTGGACCAGCGCCACCAACGCCACCCGCGCTTCGTCTCGGCGGCGGAAACTCTCGATCGGCGCGTACGGATCGACGTAGGCGATGGGATCGGTTCCCTGCTCGAGGTCGTGATACAGCTCGGCGAAGCGGCCATCGAGTTCGTTGCGGAAACGGGCACCGATCAGACAGGCGGACGACGTGTAGATGGTCAGCTCGGCAAACCAGGAGAGCAGGTCGATCTCACCTTCGTCATCCCAACCGGCCACCATGTGCTCGACCTCGGCCGAAATGGTGGCCGCATGACCCCGCATGAATTTGTCGCGCAAAGCCTGGTTGTGCATCATCTCGCGCCGACGCTCGGGCGAGGCATCGAAGACCACACCTTCGCCGAAGATCGGCGTCATGAACGGATATGCCTCGGCTTGGTCCAGCTGCTCCTCGGGAGCGCGGAAATAGAATTCGTTGGCGTCCGCCCCGGTCAACAGGACTACGTCACGATCACCAATGGTGAACTCCCCGACGTCACCGCACTCGGCACGCACCCGCGCCATGAGCGCGATGGGGTCTTTACTCAGTTCGTCAAGGTGACCGTTCTCACCCTCTCCCCCGGACACGCGTGGTGGCTGGCGTAATGAAGTCTGCGTCGTCACGATGTTCCCTTCTGTTCGATCGGCGCTTCAGGCTGCACCTCAATCACACTGAGATGGGTGCCCCTGGGCGTGTGCGCGGCATGGACGATGGCGGCGGCGACACCGTCAGGACGCATGAAGGCCGAATGACGGGCCAAGCCCCACCGGACCCACTCATTGAGTACCTCGTCAGTCACGCCTGGATCCCAATCCATGCCCATGCCGGTCAGGGTCGGGCCGGGACGAACAACGGTCGCCCGCACACCGGTGCCTTCGAGCTCCATCTGCAAGGCAGTGACGAAGCCCTCCAGGCCCCATTTCGAGGAGACGTAGGCGGCCATCCGGGGCCTCGGATGGGCCACGACGTCAGAGGTCACGAAGATGAGGTCGCCCCGCCGACGCTCAATCATCCCCGGGCCGAAAGCGTGCACCAATCGCTGGGCGCCACCGAGATTGACCCGCACCACTTGTTCGAACAGGTCCGGATCGGTGTCGACGGCACTCCCGGGGCTGATCTGTGCGGCGTTTGAAATCAGCACCTCAATGGGACCGAAGGCACCCTCGGCCTTGTCGGCGAAAGTCGGTCGATGGAATCGGCGTCACCAAGATCCAAGTGGAACGCCTCGGCCTCACCACCTTCGGCCCTGATGGCATCGACCACCTCATTGCAGGCCTCGAGCCGGCGGGCGCCCAGCACGACCGGATGGCCCGCCCGCGCCAACTGGCTGGCGGTGGCGGCGCCGATGCCCGATGAGGCGCCGGTGACGACCGCCGGGCGACGTTCCGGATGCGGTTCGGGTCGGGCCATCAGCGCAACGTCACCGTGGTGGGCATGGCCGCAAAGCCGCGCACGTTGATGGAATGCACCCGCACCAGTCCATCGGGATCAACCTCGTATGAACCCACCCGGGACATCAGTTCGGTCAGAGCCACCCGGGCCTCCAGCCGGGCCAGCATGGCGCCCATGCAGAAATGGCGACCGCCGCCGAAGCTGATCAGTGGTTGCGTGTCGCGATCAAGGTCGTAGCGCTCCGGGTCCTTGAAGATGTCTTCGTCACGGTTGGCCGAGCCGATCAGCAGCAGCACTCGTTGGCCCTCGTCGATGTCGACGCCTTGCACCGTCACCGGCTGACGGGTCACCCGCAGCAGCATCTGAGTGGAGGTGTCGTAGCGCAGTGTTTCCTCCACCCACTTCGGCACCTCGGTCGGGTCGGTCAATGGCTTGGCCCCTTGATCGGGATGGCGCCAGCCCCAATACCACGCGTTACTCAACAGCTTGGTGGTGGTCTCGTTGCCGGCCACCACCAACAAGAAGAGGAATGAGATCATCTCGTCATCGGTGAGACGGTCGCCGTCCACCTCAACCTGCAGGAGCGACCAAGTGAGGTCGTCACGCTCATGGGCCCGCCGGTCGGCAATCATCTCCGCGTAGTAACCGGCCAGGTACAGCGCCGCCTCCATACCCTCGGGCGGGATGTCGTTCATCCCGTCTTCCCGGTGCACCAACAAATCGGCCAGCCGGCGAATCTCAGCTCTGTCACTGGGGGGCACGCCGACGAGGTCGGAAATCACGTCCATGGGCAGCAGCCCGGCGAAATCGCTCACGAAGTCGAACTGGCCCGCCTCGAGGGCCGGGCGTCAGGTGGGCGATGGCCAGCGATCTGACTCGGTCCTCCATTTCGGCCACCCGGCGGGGCGTGAAGCTCTTGCCCACGATGGAGCGCATGCGAGTGTGATCAGGCGGGTCGAGGGCCAGGAACGACATCGCCTTATGGGCGTTGGGTCCATAGGCGGCGGGGTCGAGTGAGACCCCGAAGGCATTCGAGTAGCGGTCGACGTCCCGGAAGGCGGCCAGCACGTCGGCATGCCGTGAGAAGGCGTAGAAGTCGAGCTCTTCGTTGTAGAACACGGGCGCTTCGGACCGCAGGCGGGCGTAGGTCGGGTACGGATCTTCGTGGATCACGTAGTCGTACGGGCTGTAGGTCAGCGTCACCGTGTCATGATGCCGACCGGTCCATCAAACGGGCAGCTTCAGCCAAAAGTTCCGCCACCGCCGGATAGCGGAGGTGACCCAGACCGGCGCTCAGGATGGCGCCGGTGTACGTGATCTGGAGCACGGCCAACAGTGCCGGATCAGCGTCGGAACCGAGAGCAGCCCGCAGACGAGTGGCGATCTCATCCCCAATGCGGGCGCGGACCTGCTTGACGTCGGGCCCGTCGGCCAGCAGGGCTGTCGTGCATGCCGCCACGGTGGCCGGGCTGTCGAGCGCGTCGAAACCCATGGAGCGGACCGTCTCGGCCACCCGGGCTGAGAGGGGCTGGTTCATGTCGAGCATGAGAGGAGACGCCTGCATACGGCGCCACAACACCTCAGCCAGCAGATGATCCTTGCTTGAGAAGTAGGTGTACGCAGTGGCGGTGGCGACGCCCGCCCGTTTGGCGATGCTGCGCACCGAGATCTCTCCGTATGAGCTGACCTCCACCTCTTCGGCGGCGGCGGCCAGCAGCCGCTCCACTGCCTCGGCCTGGCGGTCCGAAAGGTGTCGCCGAACCGGCTGATGATCGGGGCGACCGTCGTCGGGCATCGGCTCGAACATCCTCAGTCTCCGGTCACGCTGGCCGGAATGTGCGGCGTGCCGTCCTTCATGGCGGGAAAGGTGAAGGTCGCCGCGGTGGTCATCCGGGTGATCTTGGTGATGTCGGCTTCGGGAATCGTCACCGTCTCGTCTTCAATCACCACTTCCCAGCGGCAATGCGGCACACGATCCCCCGGAACCCGGGGCGGGCGGTGCACGTGTCGAATGTGCGCCTTGGGATTGACGGCTTGGGCCGTGATGTCGAACGTGCCGTCCTCAATGTGATGACACATGTTGGTGACCATTTTTTCGCCGAAAGGCTCGGCGTCCATGAGGGCGCCGCAGTAGGCCAACTCGAAGTAGCCGTGCTGCTCGTTGACCACCTCGTAGTGCACGTCGAGGTAGTGATGAGGAAATCCCGGATCGAGCTGCAGCACCTTGAAAATGGCGCTGACGCCATCTCCTTCAATCGCCATGATCTGCCGGAGGCGTTCGCCGTAGACCGGACTCGAGCCCACCCATTCCTGGATAGCCAGCTCCTTCACCGCCTCGGCCCCGTACTTCAGACCAATGGCGGCGCACATGGAGCGGTCGAGTAGATGCACAATCAGGGCGTATTCACGCACCAACCGGACCAGCGCCTCCTTGGAGAGATCCTCGTAGTCAAAGGCCGGGTCGAACTCACCTGAGTAGTCATTGCGGTCGGTCACGAGTACAGACTATATTCCAGACAGTTGTCCAGATCTAGTGCTTTTCCTTCCAAAGAGACGGGAAGAGCCGTTCGGGGGAGGAAAAGACTCCATGACCACCAATGGCAGCGAAACGGGAGCACTGCCGCGGGCAGGCGTCATCGGATTGGGCGATATCGGGCGCGGGTTGGCCGACAACTTGCAGGGTTCTGAGGTCGAACTCACCGTCTGTGACATTCGACCCGAAGCCACCGCCGCCTTTGGCGAGCTGTCGCGTGTCGCCAGCTCACCGGCAGAGCTGGCCCGTCACAGCGACGTGATCCTGATCGCCGTCATCACCGATGACCAGGTCCGTGCCGTGCTCCGAGGCGAGGACGGCGTCTTCGCCGGGGCCGCTCCCGGCACCACGGTGGTCATCGTCAGCACCATTTCGACGGCGACCGTGACCGAACTCCATGCCGAGGGCGTCGGGCACGGCGTCACCATCGTCGACTGTGGCGTCAGCGGCGGCCCGACTGCGGCGGCCAGCGGCGAATTGGTCTGCATGGTCGGTGGCTCCGAGGAAGATGTGGACCGAGTCCGACCCGTCCTTGACGTCATCGCCTGCCGGGTCCTCCACATGGGACCGCATGGCGCCGGACTATCAGCCAAGTTGGCCCGAAACCTGGTGCAGTACGGATCATGGTTGGCGGCCCAGGAGGCGCAGGAATTGGCCGAAGCAGCCGGCGTCGATCTTCTGAAACTGGGCGAGGCCATCCGGGAGAGCGACAAGCGGATCGGCGGCCCGACCCGCCTCATGTTCCGCCCCACCGCCGAGGTCTACCCACCGGATACCGATGTCGGGTTGTTGGATCTGTTGCGGGCCGGCAACCGTCTGGCTCACAAGGACGTGGCCGCCGCTCGAGCGCTCGGTGAAGAACTCGGCGTGCCGCTCCCCTTGGCCGCCTTGATTGAAGAGCGCTGTGACGCCGTGTTCGGCCTGACTGAGGCCACCAAGTGAGCGTGATCGGTGAGCCCCGGCTGTTGATCAACGGCGAACTGCGGGAAGCCGCCTCAGGAGCGACCTTCACCACCTTCAACCCAGCCACTGAAGAAGCGCTGGGCGAAGTAGCCGACGGTGGGGTGGCCGAAATGGACGCCGCCATCGGCGCCGCTCGCCACGCCTTCGACCACACCGACTGGTCGACCAACGTCGACTTCCGCGTCCACTGTCTGCGCCAGCTGAAGGCGGCCTTCGATACCCACGCCGATGACATCCGGGCCATGACGGTCGCTGAAGCCGGTTCGCCGCTCTCCTTTACCTATTCGGCCCAACTGGACGAACCGGTCAAGAGCCTGGAGTGGGTGGCCGATATGGCCGAGGGCTACCAATGGGAGACCGACCTCGGCAACGCGTCACCGATGGGCATGCCCTCGCATCGGTGGGTCCGCCGCGAAGCGACCGGTGTGGTGGGCGCCATCACGCCCTGGAACGTGCCCCACCAGATCAACCTGGCCAAGCTGGGACCGGCACTGGCCGCCGGCAACACCGTGGTGCTCAAGCCCGCGCCAGATACGCCGTGGTGCGCCACCGTGCTCGGCCGACTGATCGCCGAAGAGACCGACATCCCGGCCGGAGTGGTCAATATCGTCGCGTCGTCGGATCATGCGCTGGGTGAACTCCTGGCCACCGACGCTCGGGTTGACCAAGTCACCTTCACCGGTTCGACCGCCACCGGTCGCAAGGTGATGGCCGCCGCCGCACCCACCCTGAAGAAGGTGTTCCTTGAGCTGGGCGGCAAGTCGGCGTTCGTGGTGCTCGACGATGCCGACTTCCGGGGCGCCATCGGCACGGCCGCCTTCACCGTCTGCACCCACGCCGGCCAGGGCTGTGCCATCACGACCCGGTTGGTGGTGCCCCGTGACCGCCTGGACGAAGCAGCCGAGATGGCGGCCAAGACGATGGTCAAGCTGCCCGCGGGCGATCCCACCGATGCCGGCATCATCTGCGGTCCACTGATCAGCGGCCGCCAGCGCGACCGAGTCGAGAGCTACCTGCGGTTGGCCGAAGAAGAAGGCGGCAAGTTTGTCTGCGGGGGTGGGCGTACGGCTGACCAGCCACGCGGCTTCTTCATCGATCCCACGCTGATCGTTGGCCTGAAGAACAGTTCCCGGGTGGTCCAAGAAGAGATCTTCGGTCCCGTCCTGGTGCTCCAGGCTCACGATGGTGACGATGACGCCGTGGCCATTGCCAACGACTCGGCCTACGGTTTGTCAGGCTCGGTATGGTCACAGGACCGGGACCGAGCGGTCTCGGTGGCCAATCGCATCCGCACCGGGACCATCGGGGTCAACGGTGGCCTTTGGTACAGCCCTGACGTGCCCTTCGGGGGCTACAAGCAGTCAGGCATCGGGAGGGAGATGGGTGTGGCCGGATTCGAGGAATACCTGCAGACGAAGTCCCTGGCGGAACCAGCATGACCGCTCCCGAAGATCGTCGTGCCGCCGGCATGGCGAAAATGCAAGAGGTCTACGGCTTCACCGTCGATCCGGCCGATGTTGAAGGTCCCTACACCGATGTCACCGTCGACCATCTCTTCGGCAGCATCTGGACGCGCGAGGCTCTCTCCTTGCGTGATCGCCGTCTCCTCACCATGGGAGTCCTGGCCGCTCAGGGCATGAGTGATCTCATGGAAATCCAATTCGACTCGGCGCTCAAACGAGATGAGCTGAGTATCGAACAGGTCCGCGAAGTCGTGCTGCACTTGACGCACTACATCGGTTGGCCGCTTTCCACGGGTGTGGGTGGGGCGGCCGAGAAGGTCATCCGCCAAAGCCGGAAGGCGGCCGAAGCCGCCGAGCAGGACGGCTGAACATGCCCTACGACTTCAACGGCAAGGTCGCCATCGTCACCGGATCGGCCGGCGGCATTGGGCAGGCCTACGCCGAGGCACTGGCGGCCAGCGGCGCGTCAGTCGTCGTCGCTGACATTGATGAAGGCGGGGCGGAGAAGGTGGCCGATGGGATCCGCTTCACCGGTGGATCGGCCCAGGCCTGCCGGGTTGACGTGTCTGATGCCGAGTCGGCCGAGGCCATGGCCGCCCTGGCCGACGAACGATTCGGCGGCATCGACTTCCTGGTCAACAACGCCGCCATCTTCGGTGGGATGCAGATCGACTCGCTGCTCAATGTCGACTGGGACTACCTCACCAAGTTCCTTTCGGTGAACCTCCTTGGTGCCTTGGTCTGCACCCGGGCCTGCTTTCGTTCCATGCGTAAGCGGGGCGGCGGGGCCATCGTGAATCAGTCCTCGACGGCGGCCTACGTGTATTCAGGCTTCTATGGACTTTCCAAGGCGGGCGTCAACTCGCTGACCGCTCAGCTGGCGGCCGAAGTCGGCGGCATGGGTATCCGGGTCAATGCCATCGCACCCGGACCGATTGACACCGAGGCGGCCCGGTCGACCGTGCCGGACATTTTCATTGAACAGATCGTCGGCACTTTGGCCCTGAAGCGGCAGGGCACGCCGGCCGACCTGGTCGGCATGTGTCAGTTCCTACTTTCCGACGAGGCGTCCTGGGTCACCGGGCATGTCTTCAACGTCGACGGCGGACAAGTGATGCGACCATGAGCTTGATCGAGATCGAACATCCGCAGCCGGGCGTGCGAGTCCTCGCCTTCAACCGGCCCGAGGTCCGCAACGCCTTCAACACCGCCATGTACTTGGAGTTGACCGAAGCACTGCTGGCCGCCGACGGGGACGAAAGTGTCAACGTCGTCGTGCTCACTGGGCGCGGCAAGGGATTCACTTCGGGGCAGGATCTGGCTGAAATGGCAGCCATCGCCACCGGCACGGCCGTGGAGGGTGCCGGTCAAGGCTTCATCGGGCTGCTCAACGCCCTCTGCACTATTTCGGTCCCGCTCGTGGCCGCCGTCAACGGCGTGGCCGTGGGGTTGGGCTGCACCATTTTGGCCCACTGCGATCTCGTGTTGGTCGACGCATTGGCTCGCATGCGAGTCCCGTTCGCCGAGTTGGGCGTCCCACCCGAGGCGGCCTCCAGTGTGCTCTTCCCCGCTCGAATGGGCTGGCAGAGGGCGGCGCTGGTGCTCCTCACGTCAGACTGGATATCGGCTCCCGCAGGCAGTCGAGCTCGGGATTGGCCCTGCAGGTGTGCCAGGCCGGAACCACACTCGGCGCGGCGGTGGCCCTGGCGATGCGCATCGCGGCCCACCCACGGGCCGCCACTCGGGCCATCACGTCGCTGATGCGGGACGGACAACGCGACCTGGTGTTGGCGGCCAACGCGCGCGAGCAAGCCGGCTTCGCCAAATTGCTCGGTTCGGCCGCTTCCTCGGGGACCTTGGCTGAGTTCGCCGCCAAGGTGCCCAGCTAGTCGCCATGCAGCTCGGGATCACCGCCTTTCTCACCGACCGCGACATGGCGCCAGCCGAACTGGCCCGTGCCGTCGAGGAGCGTGGCTTCGGGTCCTTGTACTTTCCCGAACACACCCATCTCCCCGTGCGGGCCGACGTCCCTCCCATGCTGGTGGAGGGCGTGCGACTCGACGACTACCAGCGAGGGCTCTGCCCCCTGGTGGCGCTGTCCACGGCCATACCGGTAACCGAGCGGATTCGTCTCGGCACCGGCATTCTCCTGGTGGCCCAGCACGACCCATTGGCACTGGCCAAGCAGATCGCCACCCTCGATCATTTGTCCGGTGGGCGCTTCACCCTGGGTATCGGCTTCGGATGGAACCGGGCCGAGGCCGAAGATCATGGGATCGCCTTCGGTCAACGGCACGCGCTGGTTCGTGAACACCTGCTGTGCATGCAAGCGCTGTGGTCACAAGAGCAGGCGGAGTTTCACGGCGAACTCATCGATCTGCCTCCCGCCTGGGCTTGGCCCAAGCCAATCCAACAACCTCGGGTCCGCACCCTGATCGGCGGCGGTGCCGGTGACGCCGTGCTTTCAGCGGTAGCCGACTATGCCGACGGCTGGTTACCCATCGGCGGCAGCGGGTTGGGTGAGGCCATACCTCGGCTGCACCGGATGGCCGAGTCAAATGGTCGGGACCCGGCTGAGCTCTCGGTCATTCCGTTCGGCACTATTGGCAACAGCGAACCAAAACTGGTCCACTACGCCAGTCTTGGCATCGACGAAGTCGTCCTGCGGGTGGCCGCCGGGACAGCCGATGAGATGCTGCGGCAGCTGGACGAATTGGTTGCCCTTCTCCCTATTGCGGCCAAACTGGAGACACCATGACCGACACCACGCCCCGACTGGGCAGTACCACCCCGCTACCGAAGATCATCAGCGTCGACGACCATGTGGTCGAGCCGCCCCACCTGTGGCAGACCTGGCTCCCTCCGAAATTCCGGGAACACGGCCCCAGGTCGGAACGCCGGGGGATCGGCGAAATGGAGCACATCGGCGGCGGCACCTACCGGCAGACCTTCGACCCTGACGGCGCCCCGGCCGACTGCTGGGTCTACGAGGACCTGGTGTACATCAACAAGCGCCATGTGGCCGCCGTGGGCTTCGACCGCGATGACATGACCATGTCGCCCATCACCTACGACGAGATGCGCCCGGGTTGTTACGAACCCAAGGCTCGGATCGCCGACATGGAAGCGAACTGGGTCGAGGCCAGTCTGTGCTTCCCGTCGTTCCCCCGCTTCTGTGGGCAGACGTTCCTCGAAGCCAAAGATCGCGAGCTCGCGTTCGCCTGCGTCCTGGCCTACAACGACTGGATGGTCGAGGAGTGGTGCGGCGACAGCAACGGCGCCCTCCTGCCCTTGTGCATCATCCCGCTTTGGGATGCCACTTTGGCGGCGGCCGAAGTCCGGCGCAACGCCGCCCGCGGTGTCCGAGCCGTGTGCTTCAGCGAAATCCCACCTCACCTCGGACTACCCAGCATTCACAGCGGAGCAGTGGGATCCCTTCTTCGCCGCCTGTGAAGAGACGAGGACGGTGGTGTGCATGCACATCGGCTCCTCATCGAAGATGCCCGCCACCTCCGCCGACGCGCCGGTCGCCGTGGCGGCCACCCTGAGTTTCGGCAATGCCATGTCGTCGCTGTGCGACTTCTTGTTCTCGGGCGTCCTGATCCGCTATCCGACCTTGATCCTCGCCTATTCCGAAGGTCAGATCGGTTGGCTCCCCTACATCCTCGAGCGGGCCGACGACGTGTGGCGCGAGCACCGTGCCTGGGGCGGAGTGAAGGACGTGGTCCTTGAACCGCCTTCCAATTACTTCCGCCGTCAGGTCTACGGCTGCTTCTTCCGCGACCAGCACGGGCTCGACTCCCTGGCCGCCATCGGGGCCGACCGCATCACCTTCGAGACCGACTATCCACACACCGACTCGACCTGGCCCGAGACGCGGGCAGTGGCTGAACAGATGGTGCAGCACCTCTCCGACGACGACGTGTACAAAATCATGCGGGGCAACGCCATCGACATGCTCGGACTCGATCTCGATCGTTCATGAACCTCGGCGAGGTCGTCAACCCCGAGGCGGCACACTGGGGCAAGCCACTGGACGGCATCAGAATCCTCTCGCTCGAGCAGATGCAGGCCCTGCCCTACGCCACGCAGATGCTGGCCCGATTGGGCGCCGACGTGGTCAAGATCGAGGCGCCGGGGATCGGTGATTTGGGTCGCAGTTCCATGCCGGCCATGACCGATCCCGACGGGCGATCAATTGGCGCCACGTTCATGCGCAACAACCTGAATAAGCGCTCTGTTGTCATCGACCTCAAGCAGCCAGAGGGCCGTCAATTGGTCCTCGACATGGCACCCAAGTTCGATGTGGTGGCGGAGAATTTTCGGGCCGGCGCGGCGGAGCGACTCGGCCTGGCCTACTCCGATATTGCGGCCGTCCATCCGAAGGCGATCTA
Source organism: uncultured Acidimicrobiaceae bacterium (assembly GCA_963730785.1). GTDB lineage: Bacteria > Actinomycetota > Acidimicrobiia > Acidimicrobiales > RAAP-2 > Bog-473. The sequence continues at coordinate 376,489 of CAVSTF010000001.1, read as the reverse complement.
CCTCTCGATCTCGGGATTCGGTCATTCGGTGCCGGCCGGCACGCCCGACTCGCCCTACGACGGCTGGCCGGCCCTGGCTTCCATGGTCGAGGCCATGAGCGGGGCCTACGAGTTCAAACGTCAGCCCGGGCAGCCGCCCATCGGTGCGCCCATGGGCGGACTGGGCGACATCGTCACCGCCCTGTTCGCCGTCATCGGGATTCAAGCCGGCATCCGCCAACGGGACAGGACCGGCCAGGGCCAGCAGATTGATGTGGCCATGTTCGATGCCATGGTCTCCGTGCTCGATGTGATCCCCAACTTCTGGTCCATGGGCATGCCCATGGGCAATCCGTGGCCGGGCATTCTGCACGGGTTCGAAGCCTCGGACGGGTGGTTCATGTTGCAGGTGCTGCGGCCCCATCAATGGCCCGACCTGGCCAAGGCCATCGGCCGCCCCGACTGGGTCGACGATCCTCGTTTCGCCACCCCACAGGGATGGCTCGACCATTTGGAGAGCGATATCCGTCCGGCCATGAAGGATTGGGCGGCCAACATGACGAAGCGCCAGGCGTGCGAAGCCCTCAACGCCGCCGGCCTGGTGGCCGGACCCAGTTCCACCGATGAAGAAATCGTGGCCGATCCCCACTTGGCCCAACGACACATGCTGGTCGAGCACCCGAGGACCGATGGCGTGGAACAGCCCGTGCTCATCCCGGGAATCCCTATCAAGTTCGCTCAGATCTCCGAAGGTCCCGAGTCGCGGGTGCCGTGGCTCGGCGAACACACCGATGAAGTGCTCGCCGCGGAGTTAGGTCTGGGCGCTGCGGCCATTGAGGCGTTACGCGCCAACGGCGTGATCGCCTGAGGCAACTTTTCGACCCGGGAAGATCACCCGATTCCATTGATGGTCTTGGCTGGTGCAGATCGACACGGCACGTGGGAGCAAGCTGATGGCTTGCAGATTCGAGAAGCTCAATTTCGACGAGGTGGCCGCCCATGCGCAGGTTGCCGCTGCCGGATTTGAAGCACCAATGGAAGTGATCCTTCAACTGATGACGCCGTCAGTCATGGCCTTGCCCGGTGTGCACTGCTACCTCGGTGAAGTCGATGGCAGGCCGGTCACTACTGGACTTGGCGTCGTCATCGATTCTTCGGTTGGGATCTTCAACATCGCGACACCCCCAGAATGTCGTCGCCGAGGCTACGGGGCAGCGCTGACGGCTCGGGTTATCGAAGATGCCTTCAGCGCTGGAGCGACATCGGCGTGGCTCCAATCGAGCGCTGAAGGGTTTGCGATTTACGAAGCACTCGGGTTCCGCACCGTCGAAGAATGGACGTGTTGGCTGTCACCGATGACCGGGTTCAGTAACGAGGCAGGGCGATGAAGACCACGATGTAGGCGAACGAGCCGGCGCCGATCACCGTGCAGGCATGAAACACCTCATGGAATCCGAAGACTCCGGGCCATGGATTTGGTCGCTTGCGGGCGTAAATCAATGCGCCTGCCGTATAGGCCACGCCGGCCACGCAGCATGAGTCCGAAACCGACCCAACCCAGTCCCCGCACCAGTTGCGGTGTCGCCACCAAGGCACACCAGCCCACCACCACGTACGGGATGGCCACGGCCCATTGGGGGGCATCGAGCCAGAGCTGGCGAAGCACGATCCCGACCAGGGCGCCGCCCCAGACCAGGCTGAGGACCGTGACTTGGGCCCATCCGTGGAGGGCGAGCCCGGATATGGCCGTGGAGGTGCCGGCGATGCCGATGAAGATGGCGCTGTGATCAGCCCGGCGCATGCGCCGCCAGGCCGGAGCGGACCATCGAATCCGATGGAACGAGGCGCTGGTACCGAACATGACCAGCATGGCCAGCACATAGATGGTGAGCGCCACCTTTCCGTGGGTGCTCTTACCGGCGGCGATGAGGAAGGGTCCGCCGACTAACCAGGCCACGAATGCGCCGACGTGTAGCCAACCCCGCAGGAGAGGCCGCGCACCGAGGTTGTCGGCGTCTCGCCCTTGCTCGCCCTGCGCGAGGGCAATCGTCTCCGAGGTACCCGTCATTGGCCGGAGTCGTCCAGTTGGTCGGCCACCTCGACTTCGTTGCGACTGATGCCGAGCAGGAACAAGATGGCATCAAGGTAGGGAACGCTGAGCGCGGTGTCGGCCGCCTGGCGCACCATTGGCTTGGCATTGAAGGCGATGCCCAGCCCGGCCACCGCCAACATGTCGAGGTCATTGGCCCCATCGCCGACGGCAATCGTTTGGCTGAGCGGCACGCCGGCCACGGCGGCGAACCGCTTCAGGGCCTCGGCCTTGCCGGCCCGGTCAATGACTGGTCCGACGATGTCCCCGGTCAGCACCCCGTCCACCAGCTCGAGTTCGTTGGCGGCCAGGTGATCGACCCCGATTTCGTTGACCAGATCCTCAATGAGTTGGGTGAATCCACCGCTGACGACCGCGATCTCGTAGCCCAAACGCTTGAGGGTGCGGATGAGCGTGCGGGCCCCAGGGGTCAAGAGCAGCGCCTTGCGGACCGCCGACAGTTCCGTTTCACCCAGCCCGGCCAGCAACCGGACCCGGCGGCGCAGTGCCTCCTCGAAGTCGATCTCCCCCGCCATGGCTGCTTCGGTGACCGCAGCCACCTGAGCTCCACATCCGCATTGCTCGGCCAGCAGATCGATGACCTCGCCCTGGAGCAGCGTTGAGTCGGCATCCAGCACGATCAGATGCTTGGCCCGCCGATGGAGCCCGGCCACCTGGACGGCGATGTCCACCTCGTCCAGTACCGCCTGGTGGGCCATGGCCCGTCGGAGCTCGACCAGGTCGCCACCGGCAACCGAGAACTCGTAGCTGTGCACGGGATAGTCCGACAACCGCACGATGCGTTCAATGTTGCCGCCGCATTCGGCAATGCAGCCAGTCACGCCTCTCAAGGTCCCGGCTTCAATGGTGGAGGCCAGGAGGGTGACCAGGAACCGATCGGCAACCGATCGTGACTCGGCCTCGGTGAGGGCCGACACCGACACTTCAATCCGGTCGTCACCCAGATTCTTGGCGATATCGGCCACCAGGGCCGCGTCATCGGCCAACGGCCCGGCCACTTCCACACAAAGAAGCAGGCGGCCGTGCACCCGGACCTGTTCGACATCCCGCACCTCGAGCCCGGCCACTTCCAGCGAGGCGAAGAGTCGTTCGGCCACGCCCGGGCCATCCTGGCCGGTGACGGTGACCAGGTAAGGGGATTGAGTCGACATGCAGGCCCCACGGTACTTTGCTCCCGAGGACCCATTCCGACTCGAGCGAATGGTGACAGGTAGATTTCGGTCATGAGCGTGGCGGGGGAAGCCAGCTCCAGGGGCACATCCGGCATCTCCTACATTCCGGCGCTCGACGGGATCCGCGGCGTCGCCATCATCGTCATCATGGGCTACCACGGCGGGGTCTTTCTGACCTCGGGTGGGTTCTACTCACTGGATACCTTCTTCGCCCTCTCGGGCTTTCTCATCACGTCACTGCTCATCTCCGAGCATCAGCGCACGGGTGCCATCCGTCTGGCCCGATTCTGGATCCGCCGGGCCCGTCGCCTGCTGCCCGGTCTCCTTCTCATGTTGGTGGGGGTTGCCCTCTTCGCCGCCTTCTTGGTGCCGGCCGGCACCTACCCGTCCCTGCGCGGCGACGGTCTGGCCTCGCTGTTCTATGTGGCCAACTGGCACTTCATCGATTCGGGTTCCAACTACTTCAACCAGACTGCGCTCACCTCGCCGCTGACCCATATGTGGTCGCTGGCCGTCGAGGAACAGTTCTATTTGGTGTGGCCCTTGGTCGTGCTCGGTCTCTTCTCACTGACCCGTAGCCGGCGAGCTTTGCTGGTTGTCTGCGTGCTGGGTGCGCTGGCGTCGGCTCTCGAAATGGCGCTGCTCTACTCCGTGGCCAACGTCAACCGCGTCTATTACGGCACCGACACTCGAGCCCAGTCGTTGCTCGTCGGCGCCGCGCTCGCGGTTGGACTCTCGCTGTGGGCCGACCGTCGCACCGTGAGCGAGGAGGGTCGATCCAACTGGGAACTCCATGCAGCCAGCAGTCGGCTCTGTGGCCTTACTCGTCGGTCTGGCCGGTGTCGCTGGGAGCTTGATCTTGTGGACCACGGTCTCCTACAACGAGGCGTTCGCCTACCGGGGTGGCTTCCTACTGGCCGCCCTGGCCACCTCGGCCGTCCTCTTCAGCGTGGTCACCGTGCAGCGGTCGATCCTGGCCAAGGCGCTGTCCTGGGCTCCCCTGCGCTATGTCGGCCGCGTTTCCTACGGCATGTACCTCTGGCACTTTCCGCTCTTCACCTATCTCGATGGTGCCCGGGTCCACGTCACCGGCTACCCGCTGTTCTTCGTTCGGGTGGCCGCCACTCTCGTGATCGCCAGCGCGTCGTATTACTTGGTGGAACTGCCAATTCGCCGGGGCAACCTGTTTTCGAGTCGCTCCCTTCACGTCCTCACTCCGGTCAGCGTGGCCGTGACCGCGGTCGCCGCTGGTTCTCGGGACGATCGGACCATCGGTGGCGGCCGCCCCCGGACCCGTGCACGCCGTCAAGCCCGCGGGACCGCCGGTCAAGGTGTTGGTCCTCGGCGACTCGACCGCGCTGACCTTGGACATTGGCCTCAATGAACATGCCACCTCCTACGGCGTCCAGCCCTATAACGCCGGGATATTCGGCTGCGGCGTGACGTCGGGCGCGGAGTATCAACTCAAGGGCGTCGACGCCCCAATGGCGCCGGAATGTTCCGGCTATCCACCCGGCTTCCAGTGGGACAAGTTGTGGGCCTACCGGCTCTCGGTCTTCCACCCCAATGTGGTCATGGTGTTGGTCGGGCGATGGGAAACCGTGAACCGCACCTACATGGGGCACTGGACCAATATCCTGCATCCGGCCTACGCGGCCTATGTCAAGAGCCAACTCCGGCACGCCGTCGCAGGTCGCTGGTTCGACCGGCGCACAGGTGGTGCTGCTCACTGCCCCCTGCTACGACAGTGGCGAGCAACCGAACGGTGCGCCGTGGCCCGATGATGCGCCCCAGCGTCTGGCCATTTTCAACACGCTGGTACGCCAGGTGGCCGCCGCCGTGCCCGGCACTTCACTCCTCAACTTCAACGCCCTGGCCTGCCCGGGTGGTCACTACGAGGAGTACATGGACGGTCAACAGGTCAGGGCCATCGGACGGCGTGCACTTCACCTTTGACGGCGGCAACGTCTTCGCCGTCGCGCATCTGGCCCGAGATGGTGAAACTCGGGCACCAACAAATGGCCCGGGTGGCCGCCGCACACTCTTAGGGAGTGACGGCGTCCTTCTCGGCTACCCAACCCTGACCGTCCACCCACCGACTGATGATGCGAGCCGGTACACCGGCGATCACACAGCGGTCGGGGAAGGTGCCACGCACGACGGCACCGGCGGCCACGGTCACGTGCTCGCCGATGTCTGCCCCTGGCAACACGACCACATTGGCGCCCAGCCAACTGCCGGATCCGATCCGCACGGCCGCTTCAACCGGCCACTGCCGACCGATGGGCTCGACTGGATCCTCGTAGGTGTGGTTCTGGTCGGTGATGTAGACGTAAGGGCCGGTTTGGATGTCGTCGCCGATCTCAATCGACCAGTGCCCCACAATGTGTGAGCCCCGACCGATGATGCACCGGCTCCCGATCCGCACCACCGGGTCCGTCGGCATTTGCTGCCCGGGTGCCATTCCGGCCGTGATGCAGGTGTTGGGCCCGACCAAGGTCTCGGACCCGATCCGGATGTGATGCTCGTTGTAGATGGCTCCCTGAGGGAAGAGCAGGCAGGCCCCTGGTCCCATGGCCCCGAAACGCTGACCTCTCGCATCGTTCGGTCCGATGTTGCCCCACTTGCCAGCCGCCTCCCAGGTGCGGTGCACCAGCTTGGAGAGCAGGCGTCGCACGGGGGCGGGAAGAGAATGGGCCCGACTCACGGGGGCGAATGTTACGTGCCCGGGGTGTCGAGGGGGAAAGTTGGGTCCTCAGTAGAATCTGCCCGTGGAGCCAACTGGCACAGCTGGCGAAACTGACCCGCCGTAGGCGATCCGTCGGCACCAACGATCGATCGCCGCCGCTTCCTTCTGCTGGCTGCCACCGGGGGCGCTGGGTTGGTCTTGGCCGGCTGCGCGGACGATGAGGTCAAGCGAACGGCGGCCAAGCCACGGGTACCGGCCCGAGCCAAGCGACCCCGGCGACCACCACCACCACGACCGTGCCGCCGGTGGTCCAGACCACGTTGCCCAGTGGTGTGGTGGTGCCCACCGCAACCTGGCTGATCGCCGAGAACAACAAGCTGGGCTCAATCGACTGGATCTGCAATGTATTGCAGCCCGAGCACGCGCTTGAGGGGTACGCCAGTCAGGTCAGCGCGGTGAGTGGTGACGACGTCACCCTCTTCATCAACACGGTGGCCAAAGGCGTGCAGGTGCAGGCCTATCGGATGGGGTACTACGGCGGCATCGGCGGTCGACTGATTTGGCAGAGCGACATGGTGGCCGGCACACAACAGCCCCCACCAACGGTGAGCGACGGCATCGGCACCGTGAGCTGCCCCTGGTCGCCCACCCTCAGCTTCACCGTCGACGACACCTGGCCGCCCGGTTGCTATCTCCTCAAGCTGCTGGGCAATGGTGGACAGGAGCAGTACATCCCGTTGACGATTCGTGACGACGCCAGTACGGCCGCCTACGTGATCCAGAACAGCGTGACCACCTGGCAGGCCTACAACCTCTACGGCGACTACAGCCTGTATTACGGCAAAGCGGCTCGCGGGCGGCATGAACTTTGCCAACCGGGCTCGTGCCGTCTCCTTTGATCGGCCCTACCCGCAAACCTGGGCCTCAGGTGCCGCTGATTTCGTCGGCAACGAGTTCCCGCTGCTCTACCACTTGGAGAGTCTGGGACTCGATCTCACCTACTGGACCGACATCGACCTGCACGCGCAACCTCAACTCCTCACCAACCATCGCTGTCTCTTCAGCCTGGGCCACGACGAGTACTGGTCTTCCGAAATGCGCTTCGGCGCGCAAGACGGCACCACCAAGGGCGTCAACCTGGCCTTCTTGGGTGCCAACGCGGCCTACCGTCAGATCCGGCTACAACCCACCTCGGTTGGACCGAACCGTTTGCAGGTCTGTTACAAGGACGCCAGCGAAGATCCGATAGTGACGCAGAACCCTTCGCTCACCACGGTCAACTGGAACCAGGCGCCAGTCAACAACCCCGAATCGAACATGATCGGCTCCACCTATCAATCGGTCGGCGCGACGGCGAACATGGTCATCAACGAAGCCTCCTCGTGGTTCTTCGACGGCTGCGACGTGAAGGACGGACAGTCCTTCCCCAACATGATCATCGGCGAATACGACCGCTACGTCCCCTCACTGCCCGGGTCCCCTCAACGTTGACGTGCTGGCGCATTCGCTCATCCCCGGTCAAAACAACTGGTCCGACCTGACCTATTTCACCCAGCCAGGCGGCGGTGGCGTCCTGGCCAGTGGGTCGGCCTATTTCGTCTACCGCCTGGCCAACTCCACTCTCATTCCACCCAATGTGCTGCCCAACCCCATCGCGGGCGAAACGGACGTGTTGCTACGGGCGATGGAGAACCTCTATGGGGTTTTCGGCAACGGGCCGGCTTCAGCCACCACGCCGTCCGAAGGCAACTGGCGTGCCACCTACCCCGGTTCCGCCGGGCAGAACACGGCCGGCGCCGCCTACCAATACCGCCTGATCTGCGGGCGACCGCCCTCGCCTCTACGATCAGCCGTTCCATGATGAAGCCGAAGCAGCGCCACCGTCACATCTCACTGGCTGCCGCCTTGGCCGCAGCCGGCATCGCACTGGCCGCGTGTTCGTCGACGCCCGCCGCCCATCACAGTGCCGCGCCTCCCACGACCAACCGCAGTACCAGCACGACCACGACCGCCGTTCCCGTCGCCACCTGCCCCCTGACCGGATCGCCGGTACCCGGTGGTGGCGCGCGTACCGCAACGGACTGCGCTCGCCGTAAAGGTGGACAACTACCCCGACGCTCGACCCCAAAGTGGACTCGATCACGCCGACGTCATCTTCGAAGAACCAGTTGAGGGTGGCATCACTCGATACGCCGTGGTGTTCCAATGTCAGGACGCACCGATGGTGGGGCCGGTGCGATCAGCCCGCAACATTGATATCGGCATCCTCGGACGAGCTCGGTACGCCACTTGAGGCCCACGTTGGCGGGATCGATCCGGTGCTGGCCAACATCGATGCCTCCCCCGTCGTGAATCTCGACTTGGGCCAGAACGGCAGTATCGAATCTCACCCCGCCGGTCGGCAAGCTCCCTATGACACCTACTCGACCACCGCGTTGATGTGGGGTACCCATCCGACCATGCAGACGCCACCGCAGCCGATCTTCACCTACTCGAACCAGACGCCAGCCGGCTCTCCGGTATCGGCGATGAACATTGATTTCTCGGGCACGTCGAATGTGACCTGGAAGTACGACCCGACCATCTCGGCGTTCAAGCGGTACTACAACGGCTCAACACCCGACATGCTGACTGACGGTGCACAGAACACCGCGGCCAACGTGGTGGTGCAGTACGTCTCAATCAGCTATGGCCCGTGGTTGGAAAACAGCGAGGGCGGCCTCGAAGTACAGGCCGATCTGTATCCCAATGCAAGTGGGCGGGCCGAAGTCTTCCGCAGTGGGGTGGCCATCCCCGGTACGTGGCAACGTTCGACACTGGGCTCACCCACTCAATTCCTCGACAGCGCCGGCAAGGTGATCCCGCTGCAGCCCGGTCAGACTTGGGTTGAACTGGTACCCAACACCATTTCGGCAACCACAACGCCGTAGCCGACGCGAAGCACTCCGGACCAGTAACCCAAGGGAGTGTTGGGTACCGTCCGGAGCGGCTTCGATGTTGTGGGAGGTGCTGCTGTGAGAGGTACTAACTGTCCAAACTGATCGGTAGATCGTCGGGGTCAAGCTCGGCCGTTTCATCAACCGGTTCTGGCTTCAAGGCGGCGCGCACTCGCTCGTCCACTTCGGCCATCAACTGTGGGTTCTCCGACAGGAAGTTCTTCACGTTCTCGCGACCCTGACCGAGCTGTTCGCCTTCGTAGGTGAACCAGGCCCCCGACTTCTTGATGAAGCCAAGTTCCACCGCCACGTCCAAGATGGAGCCTTCCCGGCTAATTCCCTTGCCGTACATGATGTCGAATTCCGCTTGCTTGAACGGCGCTGAACACTTGTTCTTCACCACCTTGACCCGAGTCCGGTTACCGACCACTTCGACGCCGTCCTTGATGGCTTCGATGCGGCGGATGTCGAGACGAACCGAGGCGTAGAACTTGAGCGCCCGACCACCAGGGGTGACCTCGGGTGAGCCGTACATCACGCCGATCTTTTCTCGCAGCTGGTTGATGAAGATGGCGATGGTGTTCGACTTGGAGAGGGAACCGGTCAGCTTGCGCAGGGCCTGCGACATGAGACGCGCCTGCAGGCCGACGTGAGTGTCGCCCATTTCCCCTTCAATTTCGGCCCGGGGGGTCAGAGCGGCCACCGAGTCGATGACCAGAATGTCGAGCGCACCCGAGCGGATCAGCATGTCGGCGATTTCCAACGCCTGCTCACCGGTGTCGGGCTGGGAGATCAAGAGGTCGTCGACGTTCACTCCGATGGCCCGAGCGTAAACCGGGTCCATGGCGTGCTCGGCGTCGATGTAGGCGCAAATCCCGCCGTTGCGCTGTGCTTCAGCCACTGCATGCATGGCCAAGGTCGACTTACCTGAGGATTCCGGACCGTAGACCTCCACAATCCGTCCACGGGGCAGACCACCAATGCCCAGCGCCAGGTCGAGCGCAAGCGCACCGGTCGGAATGGACTCGATGTTCATGCTCAGGTTGTCGCCCATACGCATGACCGAACCCTTGCCAAACTGCTTCTCAATTTGGCCCAATGCCGCCTCGAGAGCCTTACCCCGTTCTTCGGCCATTTTCATTCTCCTCTTTGTTCACTGTGACGATCTGTGCTGAACCGACCCTACGGAAGGGGTGTGACATTGCCCCGGTCCGGCCGTTCCGCTGGGGACATAGTAACGAACGTGTGTTCGTAAAGGTGGGATTTCCTGAACCTAAAGATGAATGGTCGGCCGTGGCGACCAGATTTCGCACCTCCGTGGCCACACAACCGCCTGAGAGCGTGTGAAGCTGAGGGCGTACACAACTGGTTGGGAACGGAGGACGGGTGGGATTCACGAGGAGCCGACGAGCTGTCGGTGCTGCCACGGCGGGTTTCCTGCTCCTCGTGGTGGGTGCCTGGTCGGCACCCGCCGGAGCCGCCACCTCGGCTTCCACCCTGTACAAGGACGCGCTGGCCACGACGAAGGCCTGGTCAGTGCACTACGCCTCCGATGCCATCATCTCGAAGGTCCCCATTCTCGAGAGCGGCGACGCCGGCCCGGCTTCGGGCACCCAGGTCGTACTGGTCGGAACCGGTGCCATGACTGACAATGCGTCGCTCATCGTCATTGGCGACATCACCTACCTGCGGGGAATGCTGCGGCCCTCCAGGATCTGGCCGGGCTGTCGGCCACCACCGCGGCCAACGATGTGGGCCATTGGCTCCAGTTTTCATCCAACAACCCGGCATTTTCCCAGGTCGTGGCCGGTATCCGTTCTCGCGATGTGGCCCAGGAAATCCTCATGAAGGGGCCATTTACCCTGGGCAAGCCGAAGAGCATCGGCGGCATTCGGGTCGACGCCATCCGAGGCTCACAGACCCTCCAGGGGCAAAAGAAGATGGACGCCATCCTGTACGTCGAGGCCTCGAGCCCCCATCGGGTGGTTGAAGAGGACATCGTGAACGCCAAGGGCCAGCCCACCGGGGTGGAGCACATCATCTTTTCCAAGTGGGGCGAATCGGTGCGGCCCCTGGCCCCCAGCTGGCGCCATCACGCTGGGGAGCGTCAACGCCACCTGAGAGTCCGCCCCTTGATTCGTGGGGGTTGGGCCGACATGACACAATCCTCGGTGACTAGAGGGGAGTCATGACGCATCGTCTTCGCACTCTGTTTCGCCGCGACCGCAGTCGGGATCGGCCTCATTTCGTCCATTCCCATGGTGACGCCGTCGGCGGGTGCCGCCACCAACGCCTTCGTCGCTCTATCAGGCGGCTATCAAGGCCGCCGGGGCGCAGAGCGTGCACTTTGTGTCCAAGGCCGTGGAATCCGGGGTCGTCCTGGAAGTCGTGGGCGACACCGGTGTCAGCAGTGGATCCCAGGTGCTGGTCATTGAGAGCTCTTCGACTATCGAGAGCGTCGAGGTGGTTCTCATTGGCGACACTGCCTACGTTCGGGGCAATACCACCGCGTTGGAGATGATTCTCGGTCTCTCCGCCGCGCAGGCCAAAACCAATCTCGATACATGGCTGTCCTTCCCGGCCACCGATACGGCACGAGCAGCGCTTATCGGAGGCTTGCGCAACAGCGAAGTAGCCAAGGAACTCGCCATGAGTGGGCCGTACACCATGGGCCGCAAGAAGAAGATCAACGGCGTCAATACCATCGGCATTAACGGCACCACTCCCACCAGTTCCGGTGGCTCCATCCCGATTGTGCTCTACGTCGAGACGGGGAAGGTACCTCGACCGATTGAAGAAATCACCAACCCCAAGAAGAAGACCACCACCATTCAAGAGGTCGTGCAGTTTTCGCATTGGGGTGAGAAGAACCACACCAAGGCACCATCACATTCGATCACTCTGGCTTCGCTGGCCAGCACCGGGTAAGCCGGTGCCGGCCGGAGGCTGAGCAGTCCGGGCCGGAAAGGGTACGACCCGAACCGCTCAGCTCGATGTCGACGGCGTCGTCGTAAGTTGTAGATCGTCGTCCCACCCACCGTCTGGGAAGTGAAGTGCGACTCGACCCAGCTGGTGATCTGACTGGCGTCATCACTTCCGCTCCCACCGCCCAGGCCGCCTCCACCGGCAATGAAGTAGTGGATCTTCTTCTCGGCCACGTACTTCTCAAACTGGGCCAAGGTCGGGGACGGGTCGGTGCCGTTGAAGCCACCGATCGCCATCACTGGTTCCATGCTGGCCAGCTGGTAGCCGGATGCCGAGTCGGAGTTCACCGTGGCGGCGACCCAGGTGTAGTGACTGGCATCGGCCTTGAGGAGCTTGGTCAACGCCGGGCTCGACGTCGTCGAGTTCAAGAAACCACCGGCACCGCCTCGGGCGCCGCCAGCCCGGCCGAAGCCACCACCGGGGACGACTACCCGTACCGCCCGCAAAGCCGCCACCGGGGAACCCACCAGTAGGTCGAGTGCCCGTACCGCCGGCACCTCCCGGCGCAAAGCCTCCACCGGCCCGGGCCGAACCCGCCAGCACCGGCACCTCCGGCGCCACCGGCCCGGCCGAAGCCTCCACCGAAACCACCACCAGGGCGACCGCCGCCACCCGGCCCACCAAAACCACTGGAGGAGGTCGGCGTCACCGACGGAATGGATCCCGAATGCGGCGTCGCCGCGGTGGCCACCGTCGAGAACAGCGGCGCGGCCAGTGCGGCACCAAAGCCGAGGGTGGCGATCACTGCGATGGCCAGGCGGGGCACCTTCTTGAACAACGGAAGCAGAAGAATGGCGAGGACGCCCAGTGAACCGGCAATCAGTACCGCGTATCGCAACGGCGGGAACCAGTCAGACGTCTGGCGCAGCAGGACGAATCCCCACGCCGTGGTGGCCGCCAGGCCGGCGGCCAGACCGATTCGACCGACCCAGGTTGATCTGCGCTGCCACAGTCCCATGGTCCCTATGCCGATCAGGCCGGCCAAGGGCGGAGCCAAGGCCACCGTGTAATAGGGATGGATGATGCCCTGGCCCAGGCTGATGGTCAGGCCGATGGCGACGAGGGTGCCACCCCACAAAAGGAGTGCGGCTCGCTCGCGGTCGGTGCGCTTGGCCCGGATGGTCACGATCAGCAGCACGGCACCCATGACCAGTGCGCCCGGCAGGAGCCACGACATCATGTTGCCGAACTCACCATTGAACAGGCGGGTCAACCCAGTCGGACCCCACATGCTGCCCGAGGTGGTCCCGCCACCCACGCTGCCCGTCTCGTTCCCGGTCAACCGGCCGAAGCCGTTGTAGCCAAAGATGAGATTGAGAATGCTGTCGTTGGTTGAGCCACCGATGTAGGGGCGATCGGCCTTCGGCGTGAGGGCCACCGCGGCCACCCACCAGCCGCCACCGACCAAGGTGCCCAGGCCCAAGTACACGCTCTGCCGTGTCCGCCGCCAAAAGCCGGTGGGCGCAGCCAGCAGGTACACGATCACCAGCACCGGAAGAATGAGGAAGGCCTGCATCATTTTGGTGATGAAGCCGAAGCCGACCAGGGCGCCGGCCAGCACCATCCACTTGGTTTGTGCCTTCTCCAAGGCTCGGGTCAGCGCGTACATCGAACCCGTCAGCAGCAGGGCCAGCAGCGCATCGGGATTGTTGAAACGGAACATCAAGGCCGCCACCGGCGTCAGGGCGAGAACGGCGCCGGCCAATAAGGCGGCCTGAGCCGTGAACCAACGTCGGACGGTCAGGTAGACCAGCCCAACGGTGGCCACCCCTTCGAGCGCCTGGGGCGCCAGGATGCTCCATGAGTTGACACCGAAGATGCGGGCCGAAATCTCCATGATCCACAGGGCGGCCGGTGGCTTGTCCACCGTGATGAAGTTCGAAGAGTCCGATGAGCCGAAGAAGAAGGCCTTCCAGCTTTTGGTGCCGGCCTGGACGGCGGCGGAATAGAACGAGTTGCCCCAACCGGACGCACCCAGATCCCAAAGGTAGAGCACGGCGGTCAGGCCGAGCAGGGCCAGCAGGGCTGGGCGGACCCAGGCCGGGTCGGACTCACGACCGCGCACGAACTTGGCGATGCGCCCACGGTGGAGTGGGGGCTCGGCCGGAGCGCTGTCACTGGGGACAACGAACGGATTGAGCACCATGTCGGGCGGGGAGAGCAACCCGACCGCGCTCCCCTCAGATGCGGGGTAGTGGTGATCAGTCATCGGGAAGCCTCCGGAGTGTTGGATTGTTGCATGGCGGAGGGCCGGAATACCCAGCCCCGTAATACGGCGAATCGAAGGACGGCGGCCACCGCATTGGCAACGGTGACCGCGGCCAGATCTAACGGAAGTGAATTCGGGCGCGACGCTGCGCGCACCCAACAGGGCGAGCGGACGTCAAGGCCACACTGATGCCGAACAGCGCACCGGCAGCCAGCATCAGGCGACCCCGGTGAGTCCGGACCCGGCCGGCCAGCTCACGATGCACCGCCGTATTGAAGAGGGTGCAGATGGCCAGCGCCACCACGTTGGCCCCATAGATGCCGAAGAGCGGTCGCCAGGCGATCAGCAGGAACAGGTAGCCCAAGGGTGCTGATGGCGCCGACGCCGGCGAAGCGCATCAGCGCATCGGCGGTGCACTGGCTGATTGTCACTGGCGCCTTGCTGCCTGCGAACCAGATCGCGGCCACGGCCATGTGACATGCGCCACACGCCACGTAGATCGCTCGCCGCGGTGTGGATGATGTGCACCCGTGAATCGGGATCGTCCACCCAGTCGACCGGCACCTCGCTGATGCGGAGACCGAGCCGCTCGGCCGTGACCAGCAGTTCGGTATCGAAGAACCACTCCTCGTCCTCAATCAACGGGAGCAGTTGCTCGGCCGCCTCACGCCGGACCGCCTTGAAGCCGCATTGGGCGTCGGTGAACCGGCCATGCAGCGAGACCTTGAGGATGAGGTTGTAGGCCCGGGAGATCAACTCGCGCTTGGGTCCGCGGACCACCCGGGCCCCCCGGCCCAGACGGGTCCCGATGGCCACGTCGCCGTGACCTGAGAGGAGCGGGGCCACGAGCGGGAGCAAGGCCGAAAGCGAGGTGGAGAGATCCACGTCCATGTAGGCCACCACGGGAGACGTGCTGCTCGACCAGGCAATCCGCAACGCGTGCCCTCGCCCCTTGCGGGGCAGGTGGAGTGCCTTCACGCCCGGCGTGGTGTCCGCCAGCTGGCTGGCTACGGCAAAGGTGTCGTCCGTGCTGGCGTTGTCGACAATCGTGACCACGCTGCTGAAGGGGAAGGAATCGTCCAGGAAGGTGCGGAGTGTGGTGATCCGCTCGGCCAAATGGGCCGCCTCGTTGTAGACCGGGACGACAATCTCCACGTCGACCGGGCGACGTTGCACGGCGATGCCGTCATCGGTGCGCATGAGTGCTGTCATGCAACACATGCTGCTGGCTCCGATTCCGGAGCCGATGAGGACGCGCTGTGACTCCAATGTGAATCATCAGGCGGCAGTAGGTGACAACACCAGCAGAAATTCGAGAAGTCGGCTCAGCCGGGGTCGCTTCATGCCGTGGCTGGGGCGCCATCGAGTATCTGCTCGGTCACCGGCAGGCGCACGGTGACCGCCATGCCCTGTCCGGGTGCCGATGCGGCCGACACGGTGCCACCGTGCCCAGTGACGATGGCCGACACGATGGACAATCCGAGTCCGGCGCCACCGTGGGTACGGGTCCGCGCCGCGTCAGCCCGATAGAAACGTTCGAACACCCGGGCGGCATCCTCGGAGGGCATGCCGGGCCCGCTGTCACTGACGACGATCTGAGCCATGGCGCCGATCTGATCGACGTGGACGGTGGTGGCCGTGCCGGCGGGAGTATGCGCCCGCACGTTGGCCAACAGGTTGTCGATCACCTGACGCAGGCGGACCGGGTCGGCCTTGACCTCCACCGGATGCGACGCCGTGAACTGCACCGGCCACTGTGGGCCGACCGTGGTGGCCGTGTGGACGGCCTCGGCCACCAGGCCCGACCAGTTCGGTGTCGACGATTTGCAGCGGGAGGCCTTCATCGAGCCGGGCCAGGGTCAAGAGGTCGTTGACCAGACGGTCCATGCGGGCCGTCTCATTGCGGATGCCCGAGATGACCCGGGGCAGATCGTCCGCTTGGCTGCCGCGCCGCGCTCGAACAACTCGGCGTAGGCCGAGACGGCGGCGATCGGCGTGCGCAGTTCGTGCGAGGCGTCGGCCACGAACTGGCGGAGATGGCGATCGGACTCCTTCAGCCGGGCTTCGGAGGCCAACCGGGCCGAGAAGGCGGACTCAATGCGCTCGAGCATCACGTTGAGGGCTCGGGCCAACCGCCCGACTTCGGTGGTGTCATCGGCTCCGGGCACCCGCTGGTCCAGGTTGCCGGCGGCGATGGA
Source organism: uncultured Acidimicrobiaceae bacterium (assembly GCA_963730785.1). GTDB lineage: Bacteria > Actinomycetota > Acidimicrobiia > Acidimicrobiales > RAAP-2 > Bog-473. Next base: position 360,211 of record CAVSTF010000001.1, on the reverse strand, counting down.
GTCGGCGGTCCGCTCCACCGCTTCCAGGGGGCGCAGGCCCAGTCGGACCAACCACCACCCACCGGTCAGCGCCAGCACCAGTGCGGCGGCGGTGACGGCCAGTTCAATGAGGAGCAGCGTGTGCAACGTATTCGTGGTGGCGGTGAGGGGCTCGGCCACCACGACGAGCACGGTCGCTGGCTCGGTCGCCTGATTGATCGGTGGCCTCGGTGACCTGCACCCGGAACGCCGGTCCGCCGCTCTTGCGTCGAGTTGGCCGTGAAATAGGTGGCCGCGGTGCCGTTGGGCTGATTGGAGAACCCGGTGATGTGCGTCGGGAGCTGAGGGCTGTAGGCGTGGGTGCCGACATAGGCCGGACAGTGCTGCCCCATCGACCGAACCAGCCGTGGTGCGAACCTCGATGTACGGAAAACCACCCAACCCGTCGACCCCTCCGCCGGAGGTTCGCCATGCCGGCGCCATTCGGCGCCGCCGCCGTCCGCCACCGCCCGGACTGCCGGTACCGAAGACGCCGGTCGTCGGCGACGGGCATGAGCCACTTGTCGATGAAATCGGGTCAGCCGAAGCGGGTTCTGGGCCAGGCTCTGGTCGACCTGCTTGTACAGCGACGAGCGCAGCGCCGAATAGGTGGCGAAGTCGGCCACCACGAGGGCGACGAGCGCGATCGCTCCCACCGCGACCAGAAGGCGGAGGCGGAGCGACACTCTACGGTGATCCCGTAGCTTGCTTCAGCCTCTCTCAGTGTGTAGCCGACGAGACGGATGGTGTGGATGAGCGGTGGGCCGTGCTTCTCGAGCTTCTTGCGCAGGTAGCTCACGTAGGTCTCCACCACGTTGCCGTCACCACCGAAGTCGTAGTGCCACACATGGTCGAGGATCTGCGACTTCGAGAGCACGTGGCGCGGGTTGAGCAAGAAGTAGCGCAGCAGGTTGAACTCGGTGGCGGTGAGTTGAATCTCGTTGCCGGCCCGACGGACCTCGTGCGCGTTCTCGTCCAGCTCGAGATCGGCGAAACGCAACACGCCGTCGTCGTCGGGCTCGTAGCCGGTGCGGCGCAAGATGGCATGTACTCGGGCGATCAACTCGGCCAGCGCGAAGGGCTTGGTGACGTAGTCGTCGCCGCCGATGGTCAGACCGGCCAGCTTGTCCTGCAGGGTGTCACGGGCGGTCAGGAAGAGCACGGGGACCCGGATGCCGTCGGCGCGCAGGCGCCGGGTGACCTCGAGACCGTCGAGGTCGGGCAACATCACATCGAGGATGACCAGGTCCGGTGCATCCTCCTGGGCCCGCGATAAGCGCACTGCGCCCGGTCACGGCCTCATCGACGATGAATCCTTCGTAGCGCAGCGACGTTGCCACGGCATCCACGATGGATGGCTCGTCGTCCACGACCAGTACCCGCGGTCCACTCTCGGTTTTCACTTTGGAAACCTCCCTGACTCACAGATTTCCATCCACAGTTCTCCCCCCAGTGTGGCCCGCGCTGTGGACCCCCTGTGAGAGATCGGGGTCTAGCTCGGCAGGGTCGATCGAGGCCCGACGCAGCAGGTCAAGGGCAGAAATGGCCCCGTACTGGCGCACCCGCTCCCGGTCGCCGGGGACCTTGATCTCCCGGGTCTCGGTACGGTCGGGCAGCGCCAAGCCGACGAAGATGGTGCCGGGCGCCACGCCCTCTTGATCATCGGGACCGGCCACGCCGGTGATACCCAGTCCGATGTCGGCGCCGGTGACCCGACGCACGCCTTCGGCCATGGCCGCCGCCGCCGCTTCGGTCACCACCGGCCCGGTGGGCACGCCGAGCACGTCGAACTTCACCTGCTCGTGATAGGCCACCACGCCACCCCGGAACCAGGTGGAGGCGCCGGGCACATTGACCAGGCGGGACGCGATGAGGCCGCCGGTGAGCGATTCGGCCACGCCCAGGGTCAGGTGGTGGGCCAGGAGTTGGGTGGCCACGCCGACTTCCATGGACTCGTCGTCCACGCCGAAGACGATGTCGCCCAGGGCGGCGTTGATGGTCTGTCGAACCGACTGCTCTTCCTCATCGAGGAGGGCGATGCCCTCGGCCTCGGTGGTCGCCCGGGCGGTGATCCGCACCTTGATGCCCTCCATGCCCGACGCCAGGAAGGCCAGTGTGACCGAGCCGCCCGCTTGGTCCAGTGCGTCGATGCGGCCCTGCAGGGACTCGGCCAGGCCCGACTCGCTGGCCCCCCAGGTGCGCAGCACACGGCTGACGATGGTGCTTTCCTCTCCAGCGGCGGCCATGCGGGCCCGCAGGTCGGGCAGGATCCCCCGGTCGAACATCTCCGCCATTTCGTAGGGAACACCGGGCACGGCGTAAATGACCTTGTTGCCCAGCGGGCAGATGAGGCCGGGGGCGGTGCCGGTGCGCTGCGGAATGATGGTGGCGCCCTCGGGGCACGTCGGCCTGGCGGGCGTTGTTGGCCGACATGGTGCGGCCTCGGGATTGGAAGAAGCCGGCGATGATGTCCACGATGGCCTGGTCGCGGACGAGCTCGACCCCCATCACGTCGGCAATGGCCTCGCGGGTGATGTCATCTTGCGTGGGCCCGAGCCCGCCGCAGACGATGATGCCGTCGCTGCGGGCCAGCGCGGTGCGGAAGGCCAACGTGATCCGCTCGTGGTTGTCGCCCACCGCTTGATGGAAATGCGAGGTCACGCCGGCCGAGGCCAGCCGGTCGCCCAACCACGCCGAGTTGGTGTCGGCAATCTGTCCGAGCAAGAGCTCGGTGCCGACAGCCACGATCTCGACTCTCATGTGGTCGCCTCCGTGGTCGACTCCGTGGTCGACTCGTGCGCGGCCCGACGCCCGTCGAAGAAGTACTGCAGCCCGGTGTACAGGGTGAGGGCGGTGGCCACCCAGACGATGGTCAAGGTCACGGTGTGATGGTGCACTAACGGCGGCGCCAGGCAGGAGCCAATGGACAGGTCCTGCACGAAGGTCTTGAGCTTGGCCGAGTTGCGGGCCGGAATGGACACGCCACGGCGTCCCACCCAGGAGCGGTACAGCTGCATGCCGATTTCCCGGACGGCGATCAAGATGACGGGCAGCCAGGGCAGGCGACCCAGTGCGGCCAGGCGCACCGAAGCCTCCCAACACCACTGCCTTGTCGGCCAGCGGGTCCAGGAAGGCGCCGGACCGGGTGGTGCCCTGACGCCGAGCCATGTAGCCGTCCACGCCATCGCTGCAGGCCACCAGGAAGCCCACCACCAGGTTGAACCACGTGGCACCCCAGACCACAATCATGATGACGAAAATCGGGGCGGCCAGCAGGCGGGCCACCGTCACCGCATTGGCTGGGGTGGCCAGGGCGGACGGCCCAAAGGTGAATTGCCGGGCCTCGGCCTCCGCTCCGCTCATGCGGCCGGATGCACCCGTACCGCGTGCAGGTCGGGCCCCTCTGCGCTGGTCACCATCACGTCCATCAGCTCCCCGGCCACCGTATCGGCTGGCAGGTACACGACGCCGTCTATTTCGGGCGCTTCGTGCACGGTCCGCCCCCGGCCCGGGGCATCGACCAGCACCTGGCGGACCTGGCCCACCAGGAGGTCTCGGCGGGCGGCGGTGATGGAATCCTGCAGTTCGGTGCACTCCCGCAGACGCTCGAGGGCCAGCTCGGGCGGCACTTGATCAGGCAGGGTCGAGGCGTGGGTGCCGGCCTCATTGGAGAAGGTGAAGAACCCACCCCAGTCGAGCTGGGCCGCCTCGAGGAATTCCAGGAGCAGATCGTGGTCCCGCTCCGTCTCGCCCGGGTACCCCAGGATGAATGACGACCGGAAGGTGGCCTTGTCATCGGCGGCCCGAATGTCGGCGATGCGGCGCAGGAAGCGCTCACCGTCACCCCATCGCCGCATGCGGGCCAGCATCGGGCGGGACACGTGCTGGAGGGAGAGATCGAAGTAGGGCACACCAGTATCGATGACGGCGCCGATCAATTCGTCGGTGAGACCGGACGGGTAGAGGTAGAGCAGACGGGTCCGATCCACCTTGTCCGAAATGGCTCGGGTCAATGCGGCGATGGGCGAGGTGCCGGCCTTGACCCGCTCACCGGGGCGCGATCGGTCCCGCCCGTAGGAGGCCAAGTCCTGGGCCACCAGGACGATCTCGCGCAGCGGTGGCGTGCCGCCACTGGCCAGCAGGTCAACTTCGGCCATCAGGTCATGGGTCGAGCGCGAGCGCTGCTTGCCCCGGAAGGACGGAATGGCGCAGAAGCCACAGATGCGGTCGCAGCCCTCGGCCACTTTCAGGTAGGCCCACGGGACCTCGGAGGCCGGTCGGGGCAGCTCGAGTAGGTCGAAACCCTGCGCCGGCTTTATGCGGGCGCCGATCTTCAAGTCACCGGCACCGGGGCCAAGGTGAGTTCGACGCCAAAGCCGGCCACCAGGTCCACTTCGGGCAGCGCTTCGGCCAGCTCGTCGCCGTAGCGCTCGGCCATGCAGCCGGTCACGACCAGGCGAGCGCCGGGGCGACGCTGGTCGGACAGTTCTAGGACGGTGTCAATCGACTCCTGGCGGGCCGACTCAATGAAGGCACACGTATTGACGACGACCAGATCGGCTTGGCCGGGATCATCAGCACGGGCGTAGCCCTGTCCGGCCAACAGGCCTTCGAGCTTGTCCGAGTCCACCTGGTTCTTGGGACAGCCCAAGGTCTGTAGCCAGTACCGACCCTCGTCCACGCACACTCCTCATGACATGCCGGGACCATCGCGTCAGCGATGCACGGCGTGCCCGCCTACGCGAGCACCCACGTCCGAACGCTCTTAGCGAACGGCCCCCGAGCGGAGAGGGAGGGATTTGAACCCTCGGACCCGGTTACCCAGGTCAATTCATTAGCAGTGAATCCGATTCGGCCGCTCTCGCACCTCTCCAGGGGTGACAGCCTACGTGAACGCCCAGTGGGTGTGGTTCGGGGCCTGGTCAGGGCCGGTATTACACCAGGGCCGGTACCCCGAAGTTCACCGTGGAGGACGAGACATGGTCCTGATCCACCTCCATGACCAGGGGTGGCCTGGTGCCGCCCGCCGCCGTCACCAGGTCCCCGAGTTCCTGTCCGACCAGGGTGGCCAGCTCGTCAATGTCGGAGACGACGGCCGGGCAGGCGTTGAGGCCCACGAAGAGCGAGTCCAAGTAGTTCTGGACCGTGATGTTCAGCGCGACGCCGTCGATCACCGGACCGATCGGGTACACCCCCAGCATGCGCATGCCGGCGAAGTACAGCGGGAACTTGGGGCCCGGCACGTTCGAGACCACCAGGTTGCCCGGCCGCAGGCGCCGAACGGCTCCAGCCCTGGCCCCCAAACGGAAGACGGCCCGAGCCAGCGGTGGCGGCACGGCCTCGGACAGGGCGCTCACCAGGTCGGCGTAACCGACCGCCCTCTCCTGCGCCTTGGCCGACCGACACGACTCGGCGACGCCGTGGAGCCGGTCCATCGGCTCCTGGCGATCGCTGGCCAAGCCCACGAACATGGCCGAGAGCCGGTTGCCCATGGTGTTGTCTTCGCTGTCGGCGCGTACCGATACCGGCACCACGGCCACCAGTGGGTCGACACCACTGGCGGCGTGCCCACCCAGGTCCAGGTAGTTGCGCAGCGCGCCAGAGCACACGGCCAGCACCACATCGTTGACGGTGACCCCGGCCTGCTCCTTGAGATGGCGCACGTCGCTCAGGGGCAACTCAATGAAGGCAGCCGAACGGGACGACCTCATGGGACTGTCGAAATGAGACGGTGCCCCCAGCGGCACCGAGAGGGAGGCCGTGCCCTCCTTGAGGGCATGGCGAGCCAAGCGAACCGTGGCCTTGCCGATCTCGTGCACGGCTCGCAGGTACCTGGTCGGGCCGGAGAAGAGGAGGTTGGGAAGCGAGTCGGACAGCATCCGGATGGCCGACGGCGCGGGAGATGGGTTCCAAGGGATGGTCGTCGGCCGGCGTCTCGGTTTGAGGGGTGACATCGAGCAACTGCGCCATGATCCGGGTGCCGGAGACGCCGTCGATGGCCGAGTGGTGCATTTTGGCAATCACCGCCACCCGGCCCTGGTCGAGTCCTTCGACGACATGAAGTTCCCACGGTGGCTGGCCCGGGCTCAAGGAGTTCGACATGATCTCGGCCGTCAGGTCGCTCAACCCGAGGCGACCACTGTCATCGGCCAGTCGGATGCGGTGCACGTGGTTGTCCAGGTCGAAGTCAGGATCGTCGACCCAACGCGGGTGATCCAGCCCCAGTGGCACTTGAACGAGCTTGCGTCGCAGCAGCGGGATTTGTGGACAGCCGTTGCGCCACGTGCTGGCGCACGAGCTCGAAGGAATAGCCCTCGGTCGCCGTCGCCGGATCAAAGACGCACGTGAAGGAGACCTCCATCGGTGACTCGGGTGTCTCGGAGTAAATGAACATCGGATCGATGCCATACATGCGTTGCACCGATGGTGCGGGAGTTGTCGTTGTGGGCATGGGCTGCCCCTCTCAGGTACTGAACGACTTCAGGAAGTCGGATGCGGCTTTCGCACCGGTAACACCAACCCAAGGACGTACCCACCAATCGATTGCCCACACCTCCGACATCTGATCTTCATGTCACCGTCGCGTGCTCGTCGCTCTGGCGCCGTAGGCCTTTCACTGGTGAAGCCTTCACACCTTGCTCTGGGCGACGTGACCCGGAGCGGTCCCCTCCCTGCCGCCACTCACCCTCCTGACCAGGGAATTCGAGGACAGGCGCCGCACCAACGGGTCGCGCCATCCATCCGCCGTTGTCGTCCCCCCGAATGGGGGTTTCGATCACCGTGCCCTACCATGTCGCCCATGTCAGAGGCACTTCCCCGGGAGTACGACCACGTCCCGGCACTGTCCAGCCGGGCCCGCACGGTGGTGGCAGTTGGCCTGACCATCGTGGTGGCCATCGGCATATTTCTTCGCTTCTATACGCATTCGGCCGAATGGCTCGATGAAGCCTTGACCGTCAACCGGTCCCAACTCCCACTTGGCCAGATCGCCAACTCCGTGAAGCATGACGGCGCACCGCCGCTCTACTACTACATGCTCCATTTCTGGATGGAGATCTTCGGCAAGGGGAACTTGGCCACCCGCTCGCTTTCCGGCGTCATCGGCGTCATCACCCTGCCGGTGGCCTGGTTCGCCGGGAACCGTTTGGGTGGCCGCGCCGTGGCCTGGACGTCGTTGGCCCTGTTAGCCAGTGCGCCCTTCGCCGTCTATTACTCCACCGAAGCGCGGATGTACGGCCTCATCATCTTGCTCTCGGGGCTGGGGATCATTGCCCTGCACCGGGCCATGCACGAGCCGAAGATCGGCAACCTGACCGCCATCACGGTGGTCACGGCCGCCTTGCTCTACACGCAGTACTGGTCCTTGTACCTGGTGGCCATGGTCGGGATCTGGCTGCTGGCCACGGTTGGGTGGACGCGCCGTCAGCAGTCAACGACAGGCGCGGGCGATCCGGCCGAGTGGCAAAACCCGTTCAAGGCACTGATCGCGGTCGCCGTCGGCGCCATCCTCTTCTTGCCCTGGGTCCCGATCTTCCTCTACCAATCCGCCCACACGGGTACTCCTTGGGCGGCACCGGCCAACTTCGCCGCCGTTATCAACGCGGTGACGGGTTTCACCGACAACCAGGGCTCGGGATCGATGGCCGGCACGGACCAGGGTCGACTCCTGGCCGTCATCTACTTCGCCATGGGCGCACTGGCCCTCTTTGGAATTGCTCGCTCATCTCGAATCATCGAGCTAGATCTGCATACGCGACCACGGTCCCGCGGCCTCACCTTCGTGATTGTCGGCACCCTCTTTGCCGCCATCGCCGGCGGCCTGCTTTCCAGCAGCGCCTTCGCCAGTCGATACGCCTCGGTCGTCTTCCTGCCGCTTCTGCTGCTGGTGGCGCTGGGCACGACCACCCTGCTGTCGAATCGAGCGCGCCTGGCGGTGATTGCGGTGGCGGTCGTCGCCGGCATGGTCGGCTCCTTCCAGAACATCACCACCCAACGGACCCAGGCACCGAAAGTGGCCGCCGTCATCAACACCCAAGCCCGGGCCGGCGACATCGTCGCCTACTGCCCGGACCAATTGGGCCCGGACGCCTGGCGGGTCATACACGACCCCTCCCGCTACACCGAGACCACGTTTCCCCGAGGCACTGGACCCGAGTTCGTCGACTGGGTGGACTACGAGAAGACGGTGCACGCCGCCAGCGTGATCATGTTCGCCAACCAATTGGTGGCCGACGCCGGCACCACTCATCACATCTGGTTGGTCTGGCAGCCCGGCTATCAAACCTACGGCGTGCGGTGCTCCCAGCTGGCGACGGCGCTGCTCGACAATCCGCACCTGGGCGGCCACAACTGGGTGACCCCGAGTGGCCAGCGCTATTACGAGCCGATGACCCTGACGGAGTTCGCACCTAAATAAAACTGCTCCGGTTCACCGCAGGCAGTCGTAACAGGCCTCGATCAAGGCCCGATTACGCGGATTCTGCCAACGCGGCCCCATGGTGTTCATGGCGTAGCCAAAGGCCAAGTGAGCATCGGGATCGCAGAAGCCCAGCGAACCGCCGGCACCAAAGTGCCCGTAGCTGCGCGGGTTCGGCCCCAACGGGCGCTCAACCTGCGTCAGCTGAAAGCCGATGCCGAAGCGTGACGCTCGATGCAGAATGACGTCGTCGCCGTAGACCTGTTCACTGGTGGCCTCCCGCAGCGCGCTGACATCAACCAATTCGGTGGCCCGACCTTCGTCGACCAGGGCGCCGAATATGCCAGCAATCCCACGAGCGGTGGCATGCCCATTGGTAGACGGGAGTTCGGCCATTCGCCATTGCCTGGTATTGATGACACCCGAACCCGACAGCTCGGGCGGATTGAAGTAGGCGAACAGATCCATCCGTTGTGTCTCGGTGAGCTCGTCAACGGTGGTCGCCGGGGGCGTCAGCATGCCGATGTAGTCGGCCACCCGGCCCAGTTCGCGTTCGGGCACGCCGATATAGAAATCGGCTCCCAAGGGTCCGGCGATCTCACTGGCCACCATCGCCCCCAGGGTGGCGCCGAACACGCGACGGACCACCTCGCCCACCAAGAAGCCGAAGGTGTTGACGTGGTACCCGTGAGCGGAGCCCGGCTCCCACCAGGGACGGTGCGCGGCCAACGCGGCGCACATGCCATCCCAGTCGTAAATGGCACCGACGGGGAGCTGCTCCCGCACCGCCGGCAGTCCGGCCTGATGGCTAAGCAACTGACGGATGGTGACCGCTTCCTTTCCCTCTGCGGCGAACTCGGGCCACACGCTGCTCACCGTTTGGTCGAAACTGAGCCGGCCCAGACCGACCAGGCGCACGACGCAGAGGGCGGCGATGGCCTTGCCCACCGAGAACACGTTGACCAATGTCTCGGCTTCCCATGGTGTCGAGCGGGCGGCATCCCGCCAGCCACCCCACAGGTCGACCACGGTGGTGCCATCAATCCGAATGCAGACCGACGCGCCAATCTCGTCCCGACTGGCGAAGTTCTCGGCGAACGCGTCCCGCACTGATTCGAACTTGGGGTCGACGAATCCGTCGACGCGAAGCTGGCTCACCACAGGAGTGTGGCAGAAGAGGCGTGCCGGCGGTGCCCCAGCCGATTCAAGTTCCCTTGGGTCGCAGTCCCTTGGCGGAGGGTTTCTGGAGCTATCAGCTGGGGCACTCTCGCCGACACATGCGATCAGGCGGTAGATCGCACCTGCAGCATTTCCCGGTCCGACCCACTCTTAAACCCCGAAACCAGAAATTTTTGAAATAGCCCCTAGACCAGGGGTTCTACTTGATCGGCTGCGCCGACCACGGCCAGCAGTTCCCGGTCCCGTTCGTAGGAAAGAAGCGCCGAAGCCTCCGACAACCCCATCCAGCGCAACTCGTCGACCTCATCATTGGCCGCGAAAGAACCGGCGTTGGCGGCCATGACCCAATAGGCCACCACCTTGGGGCGGCTCTTGCGGTCGACGTATTCAGTGTGACCGATGAAACGAAGCAGGCGACAGGTGAAGCCGGTCTCTTCCAGCACTTCGCGCTGGGCTGCTTCCTCGAAGGTCTCGCCCACTTCCAACTTGCCCTTGGGAAACGACCAGTCCTGCTGGGTGGGACGATGCACGATCGCTACCTCCAACTGACCGGCGCGCCGACGTATGACGAGTCCTCCGGCGGCTTGAACGACTTCAGTCGGTGTATGTGAGTCCATCGTCAGTGATCGTCTCCCCACGCAACGAACCTTACCCGTGTGTCATGCAGAATTAACGACAATCGCGCTCATTGAAGTCGATCAGAGGGACAGCACTAACCTGGTGACGTGGCCCGAGAACCCGAGTCCGTCGAAATTGAGTGGCAGTTCGATGCCTTGGATCTTCGGCCGGTCGAACGATGGCTCGCCACTCTCCCGATGCTCTCGGTGGCCGGCGATGAACAGCTGACGATCACTGCGCTGGCCAAACCGCCCCGCCGGCTGGTCGATTCCTACATCGATACCGAGGACTGGCGCATGGTTCGGGCCGGCTTCGTGGTCAGGACGCGCCGGCGCGGTCGCCAAGACGAGATCACCTTGAAGGACAACCAGTCCGCCGGCTCCGGCGGATTGCGCCAGCGACTCGAAGTCACCGAGGAACTACCCCCCGGTGGCGTCGCCGCCCTGAGCGACGAGGGTCCAGTGGGCCGACGGGTGCACGCCGTCGCCGGCAAGAAACCGCTGCGTGAAGTGCTACTGGTCCGCACCCGACGCCGGCCCTTCGCCCTTCGAGTGGGCGGAGTGGATGCCGCCGAGGTCGCACTTGGACGAGACCACCGTGATGGTGGGTAAAGGGCAACGTCCCATGCAGCTGCGCCGGGTCGAGGTCGAGGTACTGCCCGAATGGGTTGATGCCCTGACGCCGATCGTCCATCAACTACGAGAGTCATGCGGCTTACAGCCGGCCACCCTGTCCAAATTCGAAGCCGGGATTCTGGCCCTCGGGGCCGAAATCCCGGGACCACCCGAACTCGGGCCCACCACATCGGGACCGGATTCCACCTTCGGCGAACTGGCCTACAGCGTCATCCGTCGCCAGTTGGCCGTCTTGCGCGAGAAGGAACCCGGCAGCCGACTGGGTGAGGACCCCGAAGAACTTCATGACATGCGGGTGGCCACCCGGCGGCTGCGAGCGGCCATCGACCTCTTCACCGATGTGCTGCCGGTTCGAGCGCATACCTACCGGGAAGAGTTGGGTTGGGCCGCCCGCGTCTTGGGACATGTCCGTGATCTCGATGTGCAACAGGAAGCCCAGGAGGCCATGGCGGATGCCGCCACCGCCTGGGGTGCCATCTTTGGTGATGCCGGATTGGATCCGCTCGGTGACCTCGGCCAACTCCTCGCGTCCGAGCGCGAAGTCGCTCGCGCCGACATGCTCGCCGCGCTCGATTCACTTCGCTGGGAGCGTTTGATAAGCGGTCTGGCCACCATGGTCCAGCAAGGGCCGCTCCGGCGTGCCGCGGTCGGGCACCTTCCGGCCGTGATGGTCGTACCCGATCTGGTCGAGGCTCGGCACACTGCCGTGGAGAAGGCCGCTCGTAAGGCCAAGCGCAGCCGTGTGCCGGCCGACTATCACCGGCTGCGCATTCGTTGTAAGCGGCTGCGTTACTCGTTGGAGTTCACTTCCGACCTCTATGCCGGTCGCACCAAGCGGTTCACCAAGCAGCTGGCCGGACTTCAGGATCAGCTGGGACTCATGCAGGACGCCGAAGTGGCGGCCGCCCGCCTGGCCGACCTGGCCCAGGGTGAGGCCCACCTTCCGCCCACCACCATTTTTGTGATGGGCGGCGTGGCCGAACGACACCGCATGGAGTTCGACCGGATTCTGGCGAAGCTGCCCAAGTTGCTGTCCCGAGTGGGTGGGCGGGAATGGCGTGATCTGGCTGGCGCCATGGAACAGCAGCGCCAACATGCCACCGCGCTCATGCCTCCGGTTCGTCGGACGCTACGCGCCGTACCAGCGCCGGCGGAGGGAACCGAACCAGAGATCCAATCTCCACTGGAGGAGATGGTGATCGTGACGGAAGTGGATATCGCGCCGCTGGCCTGATCAGGCGAGCGGGAATGCTGATCCGTCGCCCATAACCAGGCGAGGTTCCTCCGTCAGCACGAAGTGCAACTGATCAGTATCGAGAAAGCGCTCTATGTCGGTCCAGATGGATGAGAAATCGGGCTCGGCCATGTGGGCCCGATAACTATCCATATCCTCGAACCACTGCACGGTCACTCCGTCGAAGCCAGGATCGTCGTCTCCGCTGTAGTCAGACAATGGCCGCGGATGTTGTTCGTATCGAACAACGTGACTTCCACTCTGGCTCGCTGCTATGAGCGGACCGTGCACTGATTCCCAGTGTTCATGGAACTGAGCTGGGGTAAGACCTGACCTGCGTCGCAGGAGGCAGGTCAATCGGACCAAGTGATCAGCCGAGGCCGAGGCTGCTGGTCAAGCCTTCGACCGTCGAGCCGACTGCGGTGACCGTACCGGTGGCCACGCTCGTCACGGTGTTGACCACGCCGGTGACGGTCGGAACGACCGGGGCGAGGACAGAGGTCACCGTTGAGACCGTGGACTGCAGTGCGGTTGCCGGGGATGAGATCGGCAAGCTCGGAATAGGCGCCGCGGCCGGCGTCGTACCCGTTGACAGCGGCACGGTGGGCAGGCTCGGCAGGGTGGTGCCGGGCGAAGTCGTCGCCGCCGGAGGTGTGGCCAGGTTGAGCACACCGGTGACTGCGCTGATCACCGGCTTGACCACGGCGGTCACGCTCTGAACGGGCGACGTCGCCGTCGAACCCGATGTGGTGGTGACCGGGGCGTTGGTGACAACCGTCGGTGCCGCGGTCGTGGCGGGAATGATGTCGGTGAAGCTGGCCAGGGTGGACGACAAGCCGTTCAACACGCCATCCAAGGGGGCGATCACGCTGCCCAGACCGCCCGTTGGGTTGCTCTGCAGTTGCAACACCGAACTCAGTGCGGTCGTCAGGTTGGTGAGCACACCGGTCAATCCATCGGTCAGATTGCCGACGGCCGCTTCAATCGCGTTGGTGCTGGTGCCCGGCGAGGTGGTGGTGTCTGACGACGACGTACTGGTGTCATCGCTGACGGTCGAAGCGGGCGACACGTCGGTGGTGGTCCCCGAGGTGCCGTCCGTCGTCGTGACGGGGTCGGCGGTGGTCGTCGGGCTCAGCGTGCCACTGAGGTTGGTCGAGAGCGTGGTGACCGCATTGCCGAGGCTCGAGACCGCAGCAGCGGCAGCCGCAGCGGGCTTGGCGCTGGAACCGGAATCAAATGCAGCCTGTGCGATGTTCGACAGCGGCAAGGCCGTCGTGGAGGAGGAGTTAAGGGCCTGGGCTGAAGCCGGCGTCACGCCGAACTCGCCTCCGAGGCCACCGAGGAGGGCGCCGACGACGGCACAGGCGATACCGCCCGTGGCCACGATGCCGATGGTGCGGGCACGGTTGGGGTCGGTCAGCTTGCTGGGGGCGGCATGGGCACCGCGAGTGGCCGACGCTGAACGAAATTCTTCGTGCAGCATCTCGTCGTACATCTCATCAAAACTCACTCTTGGTTCCTCCTCCGTTGTCCCGGGTCTCCCCCCGGTACTCCGTAGATACAACGGGCGCTGAATAGACACCTTGCGATTTTTTTTGTTCCAGATTTGAAGAAATATCCTAGCCGAATTGCCAGCTTCCAGATTGTGACCGTACCCCCGTGAACTGGGAGAACGACCGTCTCGGTGTGGGTCCCGGGGGATGCACCCCCCGAAAGGGTCACCGTGGTGCGCAGGACGACCTGAGAGGGCGTCCCATTGGTCGAATCGATCTCGACATTGAGGGCCGAATCATGGCCCGTGATGGTCGCACCATCGAGATCAGGCGGCATGGCCACCCCGGGGGCCAGGGCGGCCCACCAGGTCTGTTGTCGCTGAGCTCCTGAATGGAGGCCGCCGAAATAGGCCGAGAGGGCGGCTGCTTCCAGGGAGAGGGGTCCGGGCGACTGCGAGAAGGCCACTGAGGCGTTGACCAGCTGCATTGTGCCCATGGGAGCCTCGTTCTGCTCCAGCGTGAGCCCCTGGGCCACCAGCGCCGGCGGGGCGGTGCTCGTGTAGTTCACCAGCTTCGATGCGTTGATCTGGGCTGATCCCGTGCTCAGACTCTTCCCCTTGGTGGCGGCCGACACTTCGACCGCCCGAACCAGGAGGCGCTTCGAGGTGAAGAACAGCGCATTGGGTGGGTAACAGGTGTCCAGCACCAGGCTGGGGTCGCTCGTGTTGGCCACCGGTGATCCTGCTTCAACCACCTGCTGGGCTGTCACCTCAAACTTCACGGTGTTACAGGCCGTCTGGTAGGTGATGACATCTCCGGCCTTGAGGAGATTCAGATGCACGAAGTAGCTCACGTCGTGGGCCAAGAAGACGGCCGCTCCGTTGACGCCGGGCCACACCGACTGTGCGTCGTGCCCGACGGCCACATTCAGTTCGGCATCATCGGTGCCTTCCTCAACCGGGGCGTTCAGGTTGAGGGCCGGAATGCTCAAGATTCCCGAGAGCTGACCCTGCTGCTGGCCACTGACCAGGCAAGAGGCTCCGTGGGTCTTGGAGGCGATCTTGGCCATCGCTGACCGCTCGCTCTGCAAGAGAACTGCGGCGGCATGGCGCTTGTGCGCTTGCCAGGCCACCGCGTAGCTGGTGAAACCGATGGCCGACCAGACCAGGAGCACTCCGAGAAGTGTGACTGACCATTTTCTTATTGGTGCCATCAGATCTCGTTCCAAAATCGCTGCATCTGCTCGGAACGGGATTCCGCCTTCCCGTTCCGAGCAGCCGGCAGCACCGGTTCCCGCTGCATCCTGCTCTCCCTCCAGATCCTCCGTAGATCCTTTGCCACCTTCAGTTACTGCACCGGCGGGTGCGAAAATCCCGCCGGTTGGCGGCAGCCTCCCCTAGGGGGAGACTGCCGCCGGGCCGGCCCCGAGACCGGAGGGGGAACGGAGGAGGTCCCGGAAGCCGGGCCCGGTGGCGGTCCACCGTTCTCCCGGCGTATTACCTCTTTTGGGTGAAGGACACCATCGAACGTGCAACCGAGAAGACTCGACGGCGAGCGATCAACAAGATACCAGCCAGACCCATTCCTGAGACCAGGAAGATGGGCAGGGTGCCGGCCCAGAACTCACCGGTGTGGATGGTGGTCACGTTCGGCACCACCGCAGCGGTCGGAACCACTGCGGCAGCTGGCGTCGCGGTGACGGCAGGCGAGGTGACAACCAGCGGGGCAGCCGTGGCGGTCGAAGCAGTCACCTTGGCGTCGCCCAGGCTGAGAGAAACCAAACCACCGAGGAGGTTGAGCTTCAGGTCAGCCGACTCGGCCGTACCGTTCTGAGCAGCGGCGTCGAGCGTCGTTGCGCTCTCGGCGATGGTGGTCAGCTGCGGGTTGACCAGGGCGCTACCCAGCGAGCTGAGCAGGTTGGACAGCAGGTTGCTCAGGTCGGGCAGGGCGATCGTGGTCGGAACGCCGGAACCCTCTTGCAGGCTCAGGACACCGGTCACAGCCGTGGGCTGCTGCACCTTGCCGTTGGTCGTGTCGACCGTCACCGAAGCGGTGTTCGGAAGAACCTTGACGTCCAGCATGCCGAGGATGTCAACGTCGACGCCTTCGGTGGTGGCCGTGGTGGTCACGAGCTTGTCACCAGCGGTCTCCGTGGCCGTGGTGGCCGAAGCAGTGGAGTTGCTGATGGTCGAAGCCGACTGGCCAACCGTGATCGACAGCAGGTCGGTCGCCGCGTTGGCGTTCGACAGCAGGCCACCGACGATGGGCAGCTCAGAGGTCAGACCCGAGAGGATGCCGCAGACCGATCCGAGGTCCAAGAGGCCCCCGTTACTGGTCGTGGTGCTGTTGCTGAGGATCGGCAACTGCAGGCCGCCGAGAAGGTTGTTGACCGTGGACAGCAGGCCACCGACGAGACCGGTGGTCGCGCTGGTGTTTCCGGGGCTGCTCGAGGAACCGCACAAAGTGCCGTTGCCCAGGAGGCTGCCGAGGCCGGGAATCGCTGCACCCAGGCTTACGTCAACCGAGGCCAGGTCACCAGAGCCGGCTGCCGTGGGATCGCCGCTGGCGTCCTCGGTGGCCGACGCCCGTCCACAAGCAGCCTCAAGCGTGATGATGAGGAGCGTGGTCGGGGGGACCAGGCAGTTCGGCGCCGGAGCGTCGGTGCCGGGGCTCGCCGAGGTGGCGCTGGCATTGGCTGTCGTGTTGAGCACGTCAGCGCTGGTGGCGTTGGTCGTGGTCGGACACGTGGTCGCGCTCTCAGAGAGCGTGGCACAGAGGCCGGTGCCCGAAGCTGAGTCGGTGCCGTTGCTCGATGCGTTGGCTGAAGAGCCACCACCGGTCAGACCGATCAGGTTGAGCAGCGACAGCGAGATGAAACCGCCGTTGGCCGAAGTTGAATACGAAGGCGCCGACGTGGCCGCTCCCGCAGTAGAGGACAGTGCTGCGATGGCCGCAACGGCCAATGCTCCCACTGTCGCTAGTCGAATCTGACGCCTCATCTGATGACCCCTTCCGTCTCCGCCACCTGACGGAGTTCTCCTGTTGTTGGCATTGAAACGGGGGACGAGAGCGAATCTTGCGTCTTCCCAAGAAAAATATGAGGGTTTCTCACGGCGGTCACACTACATGCTGCCTATGGGCTCAGAAAATGGATGCAAAGTGCGCCTACGCTGGACTGGAGGGTGAATTACACAACCGTTGCCGTGAATTTAAGTGCATTCCATATCATTCTGCTGATTATCGGCGGTTTGGGTGCGGGTGTTTTTAACGGCGTCGCTGGCGGCGGCAGCCTTATTTCGTTCCCGCTCTTGCTCGGACTGGGTTTCCCGGCCCTGACGGCCAACCTCACCAACACCGTCGGGATTTGGCCTGGCTACCTGGGTAGTGCCGCCGGGTTCCGCACTCAGATTGCCGACCAGCGGCAACAGTTGGTTCGCCTCAGCCCGGTGGCCGTGAGCGGCGCCATCGTCGGTGCAATTTTGTTGCTCACCACATCGTCGGCCACCTTCCGGACGTTGGCGCCGTGGTTGGTGCTGGCGGCCTCGTTGCTCTTCTCGGTGCAGCCGCTGCTCCGACGGGCGTTGCAAAAGTCCGAGAACGAGGTGGCGCCGACCCGCCAGGTCCTCCTTGTGGGGGGCACCTTTCTGGCCTCGGTCTACGGCGGCTACTTCGGTGCCGGCATGGGCGTCATGCTCCTGGCCATCCTGGGGTTGGCCCTGCCCGACACCATCGCCCGATCGAGCGGCCTCCGAACGGTGCTTTCCATCATGGTCAACGGCGTCGCCGCCCTGGTCTTCATGATTCACGGCGGTCTGGCTTGGGCCGCCGCCGGCTACCTGGCCATCGGCGCCCTCGTGGGCGGATGGTTGGGCGCCCGCCTGGCCCTCGCCATTTCTCCGACGGCCCTACGGATCATTGTGGTGGCCATCGGACTGGGCACCACCATCAAGCTCTTGGTCTGAACTGATACGAGGGTCAGCTGACCTGGAGTGAATCCACGACGACGCCGTCGCGGAGGATGACCTGCTGATGGCGGCGGATGGGCACCCGCTCGCCCCCGGCGATCGAACCCGTGACGTTCAGCGGATCGGCACCGGCCACCACCAACTGTTCACCATCGGGCGCGCTTCGGTGCACCTTCTTCAGTTCTTCGGCCGCTTCGGGCAACGCGTACTGCTCGCCACCCAGCCCGGCCACGAATCGGCCGCCGAGGGCCAAGCCGCGCGCTTCGAGTCGACGCATGGCCCACACCACTTCACGCCAGGGCACCCGGAAGGACTCCCGGCTCCACACTTCCCAGGCCACCACGCCCCATCGGGCGAGAAGTTGCCAGGCCACCGATTCGGCCAATTCCTCGTTCCCGGGCTGCAGCACATCGTCGTGGACTTCGGTGACGACAGGGAGCAACGACCAACGCCCCTCGCCGATACCGGTACCCATAGGCGCCCGACGACGTGCCAAGCCGGGTCGACTGCTGCCGTAGCGGTTGCTCTGTCGGTAGGTACGGGTCCGCCAACGATCACGCGCCGACAGCAACGACCGGACGGCAGAAAACGCGTCGGCCGTCACGATGCCGCGCGCCACCAGGTCCCACAGGGCTTCGTCGACTTCGGCCGGGAGCCGGCCCGACAGTGGCGCCAGTTCGGGACGGAAACACGCGCCGCGGCTACGGAGTGCTTCCAGCACATCGACGGGCGCGCCCACTTCCGGTTCAGGGGCGATGGCTCCCGCCCGAATGGCTTGGAGCATGAATGGAAGGTCTTCGCGGAAGACGAAGGCCAACGGTGTCGACGATGAGGGAGTACCCGACCGACCCGACCGTTCAGGCTGCGGCGTGAGTCGACCCCACACCACTTCGCCGGCCAAACACAGTTCGTCCAACCAGCGAGCGTCGTAGTCCGCCACGCGCGCCGGAAGAATGTGCGCTTCCCATTCCGCCGCGGGCGCTTCTATCCCTTGCAACTGTTCGAGGACGGTCAGTAGTCCGCCGCGACCTTCGAGTCGGGTGCTCGGCGTGGCGTGTTGCCAGCGAGCAAGAAAGCGAACGAAGTCGGCAATGGGAACCGGTTCGACAATGCCGCGACGGCGCTGACGACTGGCGCCGTGCAACCGCACCAAGAGGTGACGGGCGCACCAACGGCCGTCGGGCAATTCGATGACCGATCCCTTGCCCTCCAAGCGAGCCAACGCGGTGCGCGCCCGGGCCAGCGAAAGCGGTGCGCCGAAGGGCGCGCCGGCCGGAAGTCGATCGGCGGCAACGAGCGCTTCCACCGACACGGGTCCGGCGACCTGAAGGTGCCCGCCCACGCAGGCGGCGGCCGCGTCATCGTCGAGATCAAATGAGGCGGCCAGTTCGGTCCGCTCGGTGGCCACCCAATTGCCGTCGGTCAGCGACACGCGGCCATCGGCTTCGAGCGCGTTAAACCACACCTGCCATTCGGGCACCGGACGACACGCCACCAGCGACAGCAACAGGTCATGCAATTCATCGGCACTACGAAGGTTTGGTCGAACCTGCTCCAACACCATGGCCACTGCGTCGGGATCCAACGCGGCGAGCTCATCGGTCGGCACCGGCAATCCATTGGGACCGATGGTTCCCAGCCCGCGGCGGAGCGACAACGCCCGCGTCCGCCGTTCCTCTAGTGGTGCGTCATCCAAGAAGGTAAACGGACGTCCGCTCAAAATGCCATGGGAGAACGGTGAGGGTTCGGAGGCATCAACGGTGTGCACTTCGACCGCACCCGATTCGATTTCGGCCCAGAGCGATACCAGTCCTTCGACCGACAACCCTTCGTGGAGGCAATCGTGCACGGTCTGGCGGGCCAGCACGTGGTCGGGCACGGCCACCGGTCCCGGAGGAGCATTTTCTTGACAGGCTGCGAGTCCGGGCCACACGGCGGCCAGCAAATCGTCCGCCTCCATGCGTTGGAGATGGATCGGTCGGCGTTTGCCACCGCGCATGCGGGGCAGCACGAGCGCGCGGTTGAGATTCCAGCGCCAACGCGCCGCCAGCATGGGATGCGGCAATACGGCCTGGACCAACACCTGGGCCGCATTGCTACTGGTCAACATGGACTGCACCCGGGTCAACGGGAAGCTGTGCTGCGGACCGAGGGAAAGAACGACGGTGTCGTCGTCCGCCGCCGCCTGCAACTCGAAGTCAAACGACACGCAGAAACGCTTGCGCAGGGCGAGCCCGAGGGCGCGATTCACCCGGCCGCCGTAGGGCGAGTGCACAATCAGTTGCGATCCTTCACTGTCATCGAAGCAGCGCTCGACCACGATGCGCTCTCGCGTGGGCAGGTGGCCCAACGCGGCCAGGCCGGCGGCGCAATAAGCCACCACCTGTTGCGCCACTTCGAGCGAGACCCCGGCGACATCCATCACATGGGCCCGAGCCGCCTCGCCGTCGGCATTGGCCAACAGCGGTTCGAGCTGTCCGCGTAATTCACTGACCGCTTCGGACAACTCGGCCGTGCGCGCCGGGGCCTCGCCCAACCAGAACGGAACGGTGGGTGGCAGATCGCCAGCGTCGTAGACCCGGACGGTCCCGATCTCCACCTTGGCCACTCGCCAAGAATGGGTACCCAACAAGAAGATGTCGCCCGCCATGGCCTCGACGGCGAAATCTTCGTGGACCGAGCCGACCGTGATGCCTTCGGGGTCGAGCACCACCCGGTAGTCACCGGTTTCTGGAATGGCACCGCCACTGGTGAGTGCAGCCAGTCGAGCGCCCCGGCGAGCCCGCACCCGGCCATTGACACCATCAAAATGAAGGTGCGCGCCTCGACGACCTCGACCGGTCTCTATCCCTTCGGACACCATTTCCAGCACATCGTCGAAGTCTTGGCGCGAGACCTCGGCGTAGGGCGCAGCCCGTCGCGTCAACTCCCAGAGTGACTCGACCTCGCGCTCTTCCACCGAGGCCACTTCGGCCACCAACTGCTGGGCCAACACATCCAAGGGGGCGATGGGGGGCTCAAGGAGATCAAGTCGGCCGCCCCGCACCGCGGCCAGCAAGGCGGTGCACTCAACCAACTCGTCGCGGGTCATGGGGTAGAGACGCCCCGCCGGCGTGCCGTGTCGATGGTGATTGGCGCGGCCCGATGCGCTGCAGGAAGGTGCCGATGGCCCGAGGGGAGCCGATCTGACAGACCAACTCCACCGGGCCGACGTCGATACCCAACTCGAGCGATGCCGTGGCCACCAAGGCCCGCAAGTCACCGGCGCGCAATCGAGTCTCGACAATGCGGCGGCGGGCGGCGGACAAACTCCCGTGATGGGCGGCCACCAGCAGCGAAGCATCGACATCACCGGGGACCGTCTCACCCTCGGGAGCCAGACGCTCGGCCAATTGGTGCGCCACCCGTTCGGCCATCTTCCTGGTGTTGACGAAGATCAACGTGGTGCGGTGTTCCAGGGTGTGGGCGGCGATGCGGTCGAGGATGTCGCTGAACTGACTGCCACTACCCACCGCTTCCAACTCCGTCTCGGGAAGTTCGATGGCCACGTTCATGTCGCGCGAGTGACCGCAGTCCACAATGACGGTCGGCGGACGTTCGGGATGCACGCCCGAGAGAAGTCGGGCCACCACGTCGAGCGGGCGCTGGGTGGCCGACAGACCGATGCGCTGCAAGTGACCGCCGCTTTCGGAGATCAGCGCATCGAGCCGCTCGAGGGTCAACGCCAAGTGGCTGCCCCGCTTGTCCCGGGCCAGGGTGTGCACTTCATCGACAATGACGGTGCGTACCCCGCGCAACATGGCGCGCGAGCCCGGCGCGGTCAGCAAGAGATACAAGGACTCGGGCGTGGTGACCAACAGGTCGGGTGCCTGCTTGCGCATGGCCGCCCGCTCGGCCGGCGGCGTGTCGCCGGTTCGCACCGCCACCCGAAGTTCAGGGTGGGCCAAGCCCAGTCGCTCCGCTTCCTCTTTAATTTCGGCCAATGGCGTCTGCAGGTTCTCGTGCACGTCGACCGCCAGGGCCCGCAACGGCGAGACATAGAGGACTTCGGGCAGGCCACCAACCCGGGTGCCGGCCTCGGCGGCCCGGTACGCCGCATCGATCGCCACCAGAAATCCGGTCAGCGTCTTACCGGAACCGGTGGGCGAGGCCACCAACACATCGCTCCCGGCCGCGATGTGCGGCCACGCCTGCTCCTGGGGCGGCGTCGGTCCATCCGGGAACCGGCGGGCGAACCAGCTGGCCACCGCCGGATGGAAGGAAGGGTTGGACAGTGTCACCACCCCATTTCACCAGGAGGCTGCGACAACGGCACGCGCCCACCGAAAGAGGAGGTCACCGGAGCGGGCGTCGGCCCCAGGCGGCGATCATCGGCGGTTGGGTCAGATCCAGTATCCCGGCGGCCACATTGGCCAGGTGTTGGTCGATCTCGGCGTCGGTGGCGATGTCGCCCTCGATGAGTTGTGGGCGGATGAGGGAGATGGTGGCTGTTTCCAGGCGGGCACAGGCCGGGTCGCTGAATGGGAACGATCCGTCGGCGGCCACATCCTCCAAACCGCTCTCCCGGAGCACCCGCGGCAACGTGCGCCCGTAGGCCATGTCGGCGCCGCGCCCCACCATCAGGGCACGGAAGCCCGACCGCAGACGGTTGGCCAGCACGGCGGCGTCGGTCAGCGCTTCGGGTGAGCTCAACGGCTGCAACCCGGGATCGGCATCCTCAATCAACAGCCACCCCCCTGGTTTGAGCGCACTGACCAGGTTGGCCATCGCCCTGGCCCGTTCCGGGACATGCACCAGCACCAGGCGGGCGTGGATGAGGTCGAAGGGGGGATCGGGTGGTGGGTCGAGAGCCACATCGTGGAGGCGCACCTCAACGTTGGCGCGGTCGGACGCGGCGTCGGCCCAATTCAGGTTGATGTCGGTGGCCAGCACGTACCCCTCGGGTCCGACCTGTTCGGCCATCCACTCGGTGACCGAGGTCCCGCCGGCGCCCACCTCCCAGCAGCGCCATCCGGGGGCCAGGCCGAGGTCGGCCAGGTGGCGGAAGGTGGACGGATCGAAGAGCTGACGAAAGGCGGCAAAGCGCTCGGCCGCGTGGTCGGACGAGTTGGTGAGGAGGTAGCCGGCGGAGGTGGCGGGAGGCGGGTCCGGGTCCGGGTCCGGGGCGGTCATCGGATGAGCGCTTGGGAGGTGCCGGCGTAGCGATCCAAGACCTCGGCCACCTCGGAGCGCCCCTCTTGAATGAGGGTGGCTGTCCCCGAGAAATCCCGGTACTGGCCCGAGGGCTCGCCGCCGCCACTGAACACGACCACCTCGACGCCGGGCGGGAGCATGGAGAGCTCGCGAACGAACCGGGCGTGGATGGCCACAAAGAACGCCGTCAGTGCCGCCTCGGCCGGGCGCCTGGGCGGACGGGGGTGGTAGTGCAGCGGACCACACAGCAGCACATAGAGACGGGTGCACCCGGCGGCAATGGCCCGGCTGATCGGCACGTTGTTGACCACGCCCCCATCGACCAGCACATCGCCGTCGATGACGACGGGAGGAAAGATGGAGGGGATGGCGGAGGAGGCGAGGATGGCATCGAGCGCATTGCCATGGCCGATCCAGCGTTCCCGCCCATCGGTCAGCGAGGTGGTAACGACCTCAATCGGGATTGAGGCGTCTTGCAGGTTCTCGAAATCGACACCGGCCTCGATGATGGCCCGCAACCCGGAATTGGAATGGACGGCGGCGCGCTTCTGCAGAAAAGCCCACGGGCCGTCCAGGGCGCCGCGGGGAAAGATGTCGGTCCCTCGCAGCTCGGTCCAGATGGCCGCCATCTTCTCGATGCCTTCCGGGGTCGGGTTGCTGGCGTAGGCGGCGCCATTGATGGCACCCACCGAGGCGCCGAAGATTCGGTCGGCCCGAATGCCCCGGTCAACCAACTCGGCCAGCATGCCGATCTGAACCGCCCCGCGGCTGCCGCCGCCGGCCAACACGAAGGCGGTACGGACGGGAGCGTCGGGCGTTTCGGTCCCGTCGCCGTGACTGCGGAACTCAGCCCATTTGGAGCGGATGCGATCCGACCAGGCGCTCACCTCGGGTCGACAGGACCCGGATCGTCTCCCGGTGTGGGGTTCTCTTCGTATCCCTTGGGAACGATGCCGTAGGGGGTGAGGCCGGCATCTTGCTGGCGCTGGCGCCAGACCTGTCTGAGGGCGCGGTCACGACGGATGGTCCAGCGAATCGTGAGCACCAACAGCACCAGGATGGCCACGACGAAGATCCCGAAAATGGTGTAGCCGGCGGCATCCGAGGCCAGTACGGGCTGGAGCAGTGCGAGGTGCATGGCGGCCTCCAGGGTAGAGGAGGAGTCGGCCGGTGATACACCCTCCGGTCAAAGTGTCGGCATGGTGTTGACGGCCCCCCAACTCAGCTCAGTGGATCATCACCATGGCGACGCACCGCCGAAGCACGCGGCGATGTCATCGGGCCAGGAGGTCTTGACGCTCCTGCGGGAGGGTTCGGGACGACGTCCCCGCTTCGACGCCGGCCTGGCCGGAGGCATGCGAGCCTGGCTGGAGGATGCCGCCGGTGAACTGGCCCGGGCCCGGGGTGAGGATGCCGATCCGTTGGTACTCGGATCTCGGGTGCTCGGGCTGGAAACGGCGCACCCGACCGGGATGCCGCTCGAGCCGCTCGGTATGGAATTGATCACCGCCGTGCTGGTTCGGGCCTTGTTCCGTCAGATCGTGCTGACCGGGACAGTGAGCGACCCATTGGGCGACGCGCTCGATGCGTTGGCGGTCGAGCCGGGCCGCCAGGAGATGGTCCGCCATATTCGAAGCACTGCCGGCCCCGAACGAACACGACTGGCCACCTCGCTGGACCAGCACACCGATCATCTGCGACAACTGACACCTCGGTTCGCCGCCAGCTGGTTACCCCGTACGGCTGATCGGGTGGCCATCCCGCTGGCCGGAGGTCGAGTCGTGCTGAGCGGCGTGTTCGATCTGCTGGTAGGTGCACCGACATCAGGCGCAGCGTCAGTCTGCGCCTTGAGCCTCTGTACCGGCGACAGTTGGGCCCAGGCCCGGACCACCCTCCACTTTTTGGCTCTCCTGGAGACGTTGCGCAACGGCACGCCGCCATTTCGGATGGCGCTGTTGCACACCGCCTCTGGTCGTTACGGCATGGAGGACGTGCGCGAGGAGCACCTCAACGTCATCGTCAGCCAGCTGGCGCAGCGGATGGCCGACCTGAGTCGACATGCCTGAGATCAAGACTCCCCGCCCGCTGACGGCAGCGCTGATTGACCCGACCGACCTGCCGCTGGCGTCACGACGTCATGGACGCCGCCAGCGGACACGGCGATGCGTTGGCCACGCTGGCCCGGCAACGACACGGGCGGGGTCTCGCTTCGACTGACCGATCACGACGTGCGGGTGGCCTTGACCGGCGAACCGAATTGGGATCGGCCGTTCGCCTGGTCCGCTCCCACCGCTCGACGTGGACTGGGCATCCTGGCCGTGCGGGCACTGGTGGGTGGTCAGGTCCGAACCCCGACCGATGGGGTGCGTGCCGCTATGGCCGAGGCGATGCGCATCAGCCAGGGGCAGCGACCGATGTCATCAATGGAAGGTTGGCTGGCTGGTCTCGGGGCGGCTGGGCGCGCCGCGGTGGCGGCCGAAGCGGTGACGTGGGCCACCCGGCTGTGGACGGCGCTCGAATGGGCCGCGCTCCCGCCCGCTCCCGTCATTGGTCAGGATCGCTGGTGGAATAGTCCCCGGTCCTCCTTACTGGCGCTGAGGAGCCGAGCCGAAGTGCGCTGCACCACTCACGATGCCGACGGTGCCCCTCTTGGGGTCCATCTGGTCGTCCTGGGTGGCGGACGCCGAGCCAGCGTGCGGGACGAACTCAGCGTGGTGGCACTGACCGAGGCCCTGCGCGCCAACCATGACGAGGTACCCGGACGAGTGGTCGGCTGGTGGCCTGATTCGGGCCGATTGGTCCGGGTGGATGTGAACCGAGCGATCCTCGAGCGTGGCCTGCAGACGGTGACCAAAGCCATGTCGGGAGGTCAATTGAGGGCTGCGGCATGAGACCGCTCTGACCTCGCCTAACCGTTGCTTCCTCCCATGCAGAAGCGCGAAGACATCAGAAATGTGGCCATTGTGGCCCACGTCGACCACGGCAAGACGACCTTGGTCGACGCCATGCTGCGCCAAACCGGCGCGTTCGGAGCCCATCAGGAGATGACCGACCGGGTCATGGACTCCGGTGATCTCGAGAAAGAGAAGGGCATCACCATCCTGGCCAAGAACACCGCCGTGCGGTGGGGCGGGGTGAAAATGAACGTCATCGACACCCCCGGTCACGCCGACTTCGGTGGTGAGGTCGAGCGTGGATTGAACATGGTCGACGGCGTCCTGTTACTGGTCGATGCCTCCGAGGGTCCCCTGCCCCAGACCCGCTTCGTGCTGCGCAAGGCCCTCGAGGCCCGCCTGCCCGTGGTGCTCGTCATCAACAAGGTGGACCGGGCCGACGCCCGGATTGATGAAGTGGTGAGTCAGGTCGAGGAGTTGTTCCTGGACCTCGATGCCGATGAACATCAGATCGACTTCCCCATCCTCTACGCCAACGCCAAGGCCGGTTGGGTCAGCACGGAGAAGGGCGTCGAAGGCGAGAACGTCAATCCGCTCTTCCAGGCCATCATCGACCACATCCCGGCACCCGAGTTCGACGAGACGGCGCCACACCCAGGCCTTGGTGTGCAACCTCAGCGCCTCGCCCTACCTGGGCCGCCTGGCCATCTGCCGTATCTACAACGGGCAGCTCGTGAAGGGCACCACGATCACGTGGTGCAAGCTCGACGGCACGTTCGAGAAGGCCAAGATCACCGAGATGTACCTGACCGAGTCACTGGAACAGGTGCCGGCGGAATCTGCTGGACCGGGCGAGATTGTCGCCGTCGCCGGACTGGCCGAAGTGACCATTGGCGAGACGCTGGCCGATCTGGAGAATCCAGTGGCGTTGCCGGCGATCACGGTGGACGAGCCCAGCCTGGCCATGACCATCGGCATCAATACGTCGCCGCTCTCGGGCAAGGACGGCACCAAGCTGACCGCCCGCCTACTGAAGAGCCGCCTCGACACCGAACTCATCGGCAACGTGGCCATTCAGGTCAAGAACACCGACCGACCCGACTTGTGGGAAGTCCTCGGACGAGGCGAACTGCAGCTGGCCGTCTTGGTGGAGACCATGCGCCGTGAAGGCTTTGAAATGACCGTCGGTAAGCCGCAGGTGGTCACCCGCGAAGAAGACGGCAAGGTCATGGAGCCGGTCGAGCGGGTCTCGGTTGATGTGCCCGACGACTACCTGGGTGTCGTGACCCAGCTGTTGGCGTTGCGCAAGGGCACCATGGTCGAAATGGTCAATCACGGTTCCGGTTGGGTCCGCCTGGACTACCGGGTACCGGCCCGTGGTCTGATCGGATTCCGCACCGAGTTCCTGACCGAGACTCGCGGGCACCGGGATCCTGCACCACATCTTCGATGGCTGGGAGCCCTGGCACGGTGAGCTCAAGACCGCGGCGCAACGGCTCCATGGTGGCCGACCGCCGTGGCGTCACCACCACGTTCGCGCTGATGAACCTGCAGGAGCGCGGCACCATGATTGTCGGGCCGGCCGAAGAGGTCTACGAAGGCATGGTCATCGGCGAGAACGCCCGTCAAGAAGAGATGGACGTCAACCCGACCAAGGAAAAGAAGCTCAACAACATCCGCTCGGCCAACGCCGAAGAATTTGAACGGCTGACGCCGGTATTGAACTTCTCGCTGGAGCACGCGCTCGAGTTCATCGCCGACGACGAGTGCGTTGAAGTCACGCCCAAGGTGGTGCGGCTGCGCAAGGTCGTGTTGGACCAGGCCATCCGGGGTCGCACCCGGAGCCGGACCCGCGATCAAACGCTTCGAACGGCTAACCGGCGGGGTAGCAGTTACACCGTGCTCACCTAACATGAGCCCGTTGGAGGGATGGCAGAGCGGACGAATGCACAGCTCTTGAAAAGCTGCGAGGTGCAAGCCTCCGAGGGTTCGAATCCCTCTCCCTCCGCTCGAATGATGCCGGTAGGTCGGTTTCAGTTTCGGTTTTTGGAGGTGGAGCAGATTCCACGTCATGAAGGTGGTGTTTCTGTTGGTGAAGTCGTTCTCGGGACCTCCTGAACCAGGGTCGAGGTAGGACGGCCCCGGACCGGCATCACCGATCCATCCGGCATCGGCCTGCGGTGGGATCACGTACCCGAGATGTTGGAGCGAATAGAGAACGTTCATGGCGCAGTGCTTCACACCGTCCTCGTTGCCAGTGACCAGGCAGCCGCCAACCCGGCCGTAATACGCATACTGCCCCGCTTCGTTGAGCAGGTGTGAGTTTCCATAGAGACGCTCAACGATTTGCGTGCACACGACACTTCTCCCCCAACCAGATCGGGGTACACAGGACGAGTATGTCGGCCGCCATTACCTGCTCGGTGATGATCGGCCAGTCGTCCCGATCCACCCGTGCTCCGTCTTTCAGGCCAGACGCCAATGGCGATGGCGTGTCGATGGCTCGAACCATGTCGACGGCAAACGCCCTGGCGGCGCATGATCTCCATGGAGATTGCCGCCAGACCTTCTGTGTTGGATACCTCGGGAGATCTCTTCAGGAGTGCAATTGATAAAGAGGGCTCGCAGGTCAGAGAAATCCCAACGGCTCTGCTGGCACAGTTCCTCTTGCATCGGGTTGAGCGTCATGGATTCCTTCCGGTCGACTTCGCCACATTGTTCGAACCGAGCATCGCAGGGAATCCGGTGCGTCGGCCCGATGGCGGCGACGTCGCCTCGGCTATGGCGTTTGATGAGGGTTTGGCCGAGCGAGTACGTGACCATGTTGGCCCCGATCCACAAGTGACGGAGCGCAAGATGTTCGGCGGGTTGTGCTTCATGGTGGGTGGCAACATGAGCTTGGCGTAGTCGGGATGAACTAATGGTCGGAGTCGGTCCGGACACCCACGAGGCCACGCTGGAGTTGCCCCATGCGAGGAGATGTATTTCACCGGCCGCTCCATGCGAAGACATGGTGTTCGTCGCCGAGGAGGGCCTCTCCGACGATCATGACCTTCACGCTGTGGCGCCGGCTGGTGCTCAACATTTGCCCGATCGTTGCCCGTGAAGTCCTGAGCGCGTAGGAGCATCTGCCGCTCCCCTTGACTCAGTCAAATCACAATGATGTGATTTGTGGTGTTGAGTACGTCGCTCAACGCTGTTCCGGGAGGGATTCATGAGCGAGACGCTCAGCAAGGCCTTGGTCCTCACACTGCTCCAGCACGCCGAAGACTTCCCGTGGAGAATCCAAGACATTGGTCTCTTGAGCCTCCGGTTGGACGACCGACGGGAGTACCGCTTGCATATTTGGGACCCGACCGTCTGCGTGGGCGAACCCCCCATTCATGACCACCCATACGACTTCACCTCGACGATCATCGCCGGGGAGATGACCAACGTTCGATATGCAGAGGATCCCACGGGCGCTGAGTACGTCCGCTTCCGCTACCCACCCGGCGCCGAGGCTGAGCGGCAGTCGGACACCGTGCGTATGTCCTCGACTGAGATCACCTACGTCGAGGGCGGTCGGTACCTTCAACTTGCCCATGAATTGCACGGCAGCTGGCAACGGCCGGGGTCAGTGACCGCCATTCAGTGCGCCTGGATTGAGGCTCCGACATTGACGGTATGCCTTCGAGACGAGGCGTCCTGGCTCTCAGGTCAGGCGAAAGACGCCAGCACGCGATGAGATCAAGCACTTCGCGACCAAAGCCCTGGAGTGGTTCTAGGGAGGAGTCATTTCAACAGGCGCCAGCGTATGGCACCTGTCACCAAAGTGAACTAAGTGAACGCGCAGTGACATTAAAGCAAACTTTAGGTAAACTATGGGCTGGATAATGAACGCTCGCCTGGGGTTGGCACGAGGATCCGTATGGGATCCATGAAGAACGTTGGGTCTCGGTCGACTGCCTGGCAACGAAGTTGGTCAGGGATGGTGGACGCGAGTCCTACGACCCTCCGCCCGTGTTGCTGACGCAAAACACCGCCTGATCCAGACCGTCGGTCACGACGGTTCGCGTCAGGACCGAAGGCCGTAGGTACTGAGGCCCGTACTGATCAGTTCGGCGGCACGGCGAACGTCCGACGTCACATTTTGTTGAATCCGGTCCAGGGCAGCGCTGCCGTAGGTGCTTGCGCAAGCTTTCGGCTTGCACCTGCCACAGGCCGATGTATCGCCCTGGCCGCGATCTGCGGCTCTGGATCCTCTGGGCTGCATCCGGCGCGAGTGGCCAGGACGCCGGCGGCGACCCCCACGCACTGATCTGTCATGTCGCTGAGGTAGGCGCGCAGTGACGGCGTCGATCGGATCAGATCGCCAAATCGCAATACTGCCGAAGCCGCTGTTTGAGGGTCGTCCGCTGCCTGAAAGCAGGTCGGTCATGAACTCCAGCTCCTGCGCCAGCATCTGCAGACGCAGCTTCGATCGGGCCTCGTCCGGGCGCAGAGAGTCCCGCCGGCAAGCGGCCAGCGTCACCTCCAGACGATCGAGGACCAGTGATTCCTTGGTTGGGAAGTAGTTGAAGACGGTGGCTTCCGATACCCCGCACTCGGCAGCGATGTCGGCCACTCGGACGGCGTCGAAGCCATGGTCAACGAAGAGTCGGGTCGCCGTGTCGGACAATTGTTGGCGGAGGAGTCGCTTCTTGCGTTCTCGCAATCCACGGCGTCGGCTGGCATGTATAACTAGTGTAACCTAAAAATTAGAGTAACTCTAATATAACACAGTAGCGAGGCGTCATGAGCGATTTTCGAATAGTCCGGGACTATCCGTACCCGCCGGCCACGGTCTGGCGCGCCCTCACCGAGCCTGAACTGGTCGCCCGCTGGACAACCACCGGCAGAGGGGGTCGACCAGTCGGGTTCATGCCGACGAAAGGATGCACGTTTCAGTACATCGGTAAGCCCGTCCCCGGCTGGAAGGGCATCGTGTACTGCGAAGTCCTCGAGGTCAGCGAACCCGCCCTTCTTCGCTACAGCTGGCGGGGAGAGGAGAACGATGAACCCACCTTCGTCACCTTTCGGATTGAGCCGCAGGCCGAAGGCACTCGCTTCACTTTCGAACACACCGGATTCACCGGGATCGGCGGTTACTTCATGGGCAAGATCCTCGGTGCAGTCCGCAGGAAGATGCTCACGGTCGGCCTCCCTGCTGTGTTGGCCGACATCACCAATGCCGCAGAGCAGGGAGTCGCCACCGATTAGGAACTGGCGAAGTCGATCTCCTCCGCCGTGGCGGTGCCATTTTTGCGCGCCCGGATAACTGACCCAGGTCATGCAGGCGTTCAGTTCGTCAATGACACTCGAGGCCTCAATGGTCGTCCCGTTCTCGAGTTCCATGCTGGCCGTGGTGTGGGCATCTTGGACCAATGTCAGGTCGTAGCCCCGTTCCAGAGCGCCATAGGCCGTGGCGCGGATGCACCAGTTGGTGGCGGCACCGGCCAGCACAATGTGGGTCGCCTCCAATTTGGAGAGCTCCTCGTCGAGCGAAGTTTCCTCGAAGGCTGAGTTGAAGGTCTTGTAAATCTGCAGTTCATCTTCAGCCGGCACCAGCTCGGGCACCCATTGCCACTGCGGGCTCCCGTAGGGCATCTCGTCGTCGGCGTGCTGCACCCACACGACGGGAACGCTGGCCGCTCGGGCCCGTTCGACGGCCCGCGCCACGTTCTTGATGATGCGCTCGGAGTCCCAGGCTCCGGCGACGACGTCAATCTGTACGTCGACCACCAGGAGCACGCTCGACGTCCCGTCCCGAACCGTTGCCATGTGGATTCTCCTCTCGGTTGAGCGAACACAGTTTGCTATGCAATCTGCTCCATGAATTCGAGGCGGATGCCGCCGGGGGCTTCCACAAAGGCGATACGGCGCGTCCCGAAGGTTCCCGACACGACGCGCGGGCCCCAGAGCACGACCTCGTGTCGGGCCAGTTCGGCGTCGAGGTCATCTACGAATAGCGCCGGATGCAAGAAGCCTTCAGCGGGCAGATTGGTGGCGTCCTCGTAGATCGCGTGGGTGAAGAGGGTGAGGTGCAGCGCACCAAGGACCACATCGCTCCGCCGGCCGTTCTCCCACTCAATCGGGTCAGTGACCTCGGCTCCCGCGGCGACGTACCAGGCGCACGCCGCCTCAAGATCGGTCACTTTCACGGCAAGGTTGGCGATTCCGGTGACGGGCATGGCGCATCGTACGCGGCGTGAGCATCTCGGCCACTCCTAGTCTCATGGGGTGCGCGGCAGGGGTAAAGACGGGCTGTGGGCCTTGGAGCGGCGGGCGCTGACCGTCGGGTTGCTCCTCACCATGACGCTCATCGCATCCGAGGCGCTGGCCGTGGTGACGGTGATGCCGTTGGTCGCCCGTGACCTGCACGGCTTGTCGCTGTACGGCTGGGTCTTCAGCACCTTCATGCTGACCAGCCTCATCGGGATTGTCGTGGCCGGGCGCGACGCCGATCGTCATGGTCCGGCCCGGGCCTACGTGGTCGGCCTCATTTGCTTCGCCACCGGGCTGGTCGTCGCCGGCCTCGCCCCCAGCATGGGCGTGTTGGTCATTGGGCGCGCCCTGCAGGGACTCGGTGATGGAGCGGTCCCCGCCGTGGCCTATGTGGTGATCGGCCGCAGCCTGCCCGAGGCATTGCAGCCCCGCATGTTGGCCATGCTCTCGACCGCCTGGGTGGTGCCCGGCATCGCGGGACCCGGAGTGGCCTCCGCCGTGGCCCACCTCTTCGGTTGGCGTTGGGTGTTTCTCGGACTCATACCGCTGGTCGCCATCACCGGGTCGCTGGCGCTGCCGGCGCTCATCCGACTTGGTCGCCCCGACGCGGGGCCGGCCGAGGAACACAAAATGCGCGACGGGATTCGGGCTGCCGCGGGCACCGCCCTGGTGCTGGGCGCCATTTCATCCCGTCAGATCTGGCTGGGCCTTGCGCTCGGCGCCGCCGGCGTGGTGGTTGGCCTGCCGGCATTGCGTCGACTCCTCCCGCCCCGCACCCTGACCGCAGCCCGGGGACTACCCACCACCATTCTCAGTGTCGGTCTCTTGATGTTCGCCTTCTTCGGCGCCGATGCATACGTGACGCTCACCATCACCACCGTCCGCCACCACAGCACGCTCGCCGCCGGCGTGGTGGTCACGGTGTCCACCTTGGCCTGGACGGTGGGCTCTTGGGTGCAGACCCACCTCAACTCGCGGTGGGAGGGGCGACGGTTGGTACGTCTGGGTCTGATCGGCGTCCTCGTCGGCACCGCCGGCATGGTGTGGCAACTTCGATCGGGTGTACCTCTGGGCGAGGCGATCGCCGCCTGGTCCATCAGCGGATTCGGCATCGGATTGGCCTTTTCGCCCATCTCGCTGATGATGTTGCGAACCACCCCGCCGGGCCGGGAGGGGTGGGCCTCGGCGTCACTGAACTTGGCCGAGGTACTGGGCGTGGCATTGGGTGTGGGCATCGGTGGTGCGGCCGTCACCTTTGCCTCGCACGGCAGCCTGGGATTGCCCACCGGGGTGGCGCTGGCCTACGGGGCCGCCGCCGTCACTGCCCTCATCGGGCTACTGGTGTCCGGCCGTCTACCCGACACCTTGGTGCCGGAGGCGGCTGCGGTCAGTCAATAGCGCCGCGCACCTCATTGAGCCAGGCGTCAGCGGCCGACCAGGCTTCGTCCGCCTCGCGGCGCTTGTCCTCGACATGGTCGCCCGCCGCCGGATACGAGCCCAGGAACTTCACGCCGGCCAAGCTGGCATGCAGATCACGGAGGCAATCGGCGATGACCTCGTCGCCCACGTGGCCACTCAGATCGATGACAAAGCAATAGTCGCCGAGACCCTGCTTGGTTGGTCGTGACTCCAGCTTGGTCAGGTTGATGTTGCGGGCGGCAAATTGACCGAGGATGCCGTGCAGGCTCCCGGGATGGTCGGCTCTTTGGAAGCAGACGATGCTGGTCTTGTCGTGCCCGGTCGGGCTGGGTACCCGTTGCCGAGCGACCGCCACGAACCGGGTCTGGTTTTCGGGATGATCCTCCACATCCTCAGCCAAAATGGCCAGCCCATATCGTTCAGCGGCCAGTCGGGGGCTGATGGCGGCAGCAGCGGTCGATTCGGACTCGCCCAGCACTCGGGCCGCGTCAGCCGTCGAGTTCGCTGCCACCTGCTCGGCCTTGGGGAGCTGGGCAGCCAGGTACTTCTGACACTGGGCCAGCGCATGGGGGTAGGAGGCCACCTGGGTGATCTGATCGATGGTCACGCCCGGCTTGGCCATCAGGTGCAGGTGAATGTCCATGACCACTTCACGCTGCACGTAGAGGTCGACATCGAATATCAGGCCGTCAATGGTGGCGCTCACCGTGCCCTCAATGGCGTTCTCCATGGGAACGAACCCCAGGTCAACGGACCCGTCGGCCACCGCCTCGAGCACGCCGGTGATGGTCCCAAAGGGTCGAAGATCGGCCGTGGCCAGGTCGGCCTGCGACAGCAGCGCCTCATGAGTGAAGGTGGCAGCCGGACCGAAGAAGGCCACCGTGGTCGCAGGAGGGTTCACACCCGGGCAGGATAGAGCAGGTCATGGACGCTTCCTCACTTCGCACGTTGATTGAGCAGGTCGCTTCGGGCGACTGCGCTCCCGATGACGCCGTGCGCCAGCTGCGCCGGTTGCCCTATGCCGACTTGGGATTCGCCCGGGTGGACCACCACCGCGATCTCCGTCAGGGCATGCCTGAGGCCGTCTATGGGCCCGGCAAGTCACCCGAGCACTGCGCCGCCATTGTGGTGGAGCTCCTGGGGGCGACCGACGGTCCTGTCCTGGTGACCCGGGCCGATGAGGACCAGGTCAAGGCGGTATCGGCTGCCACCGAGCCCTTGGGGTTCGGTCCAGGCGACATCGTCGGAGCGGGAGCGATCCACACGTTGAGCTTCCGACCCGCCCCGGCGCGCGCCGGCAACGTGGTCGTGGTGACCGCCGGCACGGCTGATCTTCCGGTGGCCCATGAGTGCACGGCCGTACTCCGATCGCTCGGCTTCGAGCCGACGTTGCTGGTCGATTGCGGGGTGGCTGGACTCCATCGGCTACTGGGTGAGATCGATACCCTCGCCATGGCTGACGCCGTCATTGTCATTGCCGGCATGGAAGGCGCACTGGCCAGCGTCATCGGCGGACTCACCCCGGCCCCAGTGGTTGCCGTCCCCACCAGCACCGGTTACGGCGCCGCCTTCGAGGGACTCACCGCTCTGTTGGCCATGCTGGCGGCCTGCTCGTCGGGCATCTCGGTGGTGGGCATCGACAACGGCTACGGCGCCGCCTGCGCGGTGGCTCGACTCATGCCATGAGCGACACCATCGCCTGGTTTCACTGCTTCTCCGGCATCGCCGGCGACATGGCGCTGGGGTCCCTGCTCGATGCCGGAGCAGACATCGATGAGGTCCGGACCCTCCTCAATCGACTGCACCTGCCGGACTGGGAGCTCCAGATAGAGGGCGCCCTACGAGGTGGCATCTCCTGCTCCCGCGCCATCGTGCGGGTCGATGACAACCAGGGCTCGCGCACCTTCAGCGACATAGTGGCCATGATCAACGCCGCGGCATTGCCTGAGCGGGTGACGGCCCGTTCGTTAGCCGTGTTCCGTCGCCTGGCCGAAGTGGAGGGCGCGCTGCATCAGCACCCCGTCGAGCAGGTGCACTTCCATGAGGTGGGCGGACACGATGCGCTGATTGACATAGTCGGCACCGTCGCTGCCCTCGAGGTTCTGGGCGTCGACATCATCACCGCTTCGGCCGTCGCCACCGGCACGGGCATGGTGCGCAGCGCCCACGGGATGCTGCCCAACCCCTCCCCGGCCGCCATCAGACTGCTCGAAGGAATTCCCACCTACGGACGAGACATTCCTATCGAACTCACCACCCCCACTGGCGCCGCCATTCTGGCCGCGCTCGCCACTTCCTTTGGACCCATGCCGCCCATGACGTTGACCTGCTCGGGCTTCGGTGGCGGCGCGGGAGAAATCGATGACCTGCCCAACTGCACCCAGGTGATCGTGGGTCAGCGCGCCACCAGCCGGGACGTCGGTACCGGTCAACGCGCCATGTTGCTTGAGGTGAATCTCGATGACGTCACCGGTGAACAACTCGGCCACGCCGTGGCGGCGGCCATTGAGGCCGGTGCCCTTGATGCCTGGGTCAGTCCAGTGACCATGAAGAAGGGTCGTCCAGGGCATGTGCTCCATGTGCTGAGTGATTCGGCTCAGCTGGAGGAGTTACGCCAGCTGGTGCAGTTCACGACGGGGACATTCGGTGTACGGGCTTCGTCAGTTGAGCGTTGGCCAGCCGCCCGGACTATGGCCGAAGTCATGGTCGATGGACTGACGGTGCGCATGAAGGTAGGCGCCGGTCGCGCCAAGCCCGAATTCGACGATGTGGTGGCCGTGGCCACCAAGACGGGTGTCCCCATCCACGAAGTGGCTTCGCGGGCCGAGGAAGCCTGGCGAGCAGGGCAGGGCGGCTCACCCACTTCATGACCGGCGGCATGTTCGACTACGACGAAGCGATGACCGACATGGTCATGGAATTCTGCCGGGAGCGGCTGAGCATGAATCCGGTCTCGCTTGACTTCGGCGGGACCATTCCGGCTCTTCCAACTGAGCTCGACGGCCTCATGCGGGCCGACGGCAACGACGCGGGCACGGTATTGCGCTTGTTTGTCGACAAGCTGGCGACAGCCGTGGTGTCATGCGACAGCCCCCGGTTCCTCTCCTTCATTCCGGCGGCGCCGACCAAGGCGGCCCTGCTCTTCGACATGTTCGTGTCCTGCTCGTCGCTCCATGGCACTTCCTGGCTGGAGGCGGCCGGAGTGGTGGTGGCCGAGAACCAAGCGCTCCGGGTCATCGCCGACCTGGCCGGGATGCCTCCTGGCGCCGGTGGCTGCTTCGTGGCCGGTGGCTCCGCCGGCAATCTGTCGGCATTGGTGGTGGCCCGCGACACCGCCGGACACCGCCGGGGCGGTGCCGCTCCAGCGCGACCGATGGTGGCCGTCAGTGATGACGCCCATTCATCGGTTGGTAAAGCGCTGCATGTCATAGGAGTCGAAGCCTTCATCGTGCCCACCCGCGATCACCAACTGACGGGCGATGCACTGCGGACCGCATTGGCCGGTCATCCCCGCGCCGATGATGTGATGGCCGTGGTGGCGACCGGTGGTACCACCAACGCCGGGATCATCGATGATCTAGCCGGGGTGGCCGACGTGGCCGCCGAGCGCAGGCTTTGGTTTCACGTCGACGGGGCCTACGGCGGCGCCGCCCTGTTTGCGCCGAGTGTGCGGGAACGATTCGCGGGCATTGAACACGTCGACTCGTGCATCGTCGATCCGCACAAGTGGCTCTTCGCTCCCTTCGACTGCGCCGCCCTGCTCTATCGACAGCCCAACTTGGCCAAGGCGGTGCATACCCAGGACGCCTCGTATCTCGAAGTACTGCACACCGACAATCCGGAAGAGTGGAATCCGAGCGATTACGCCTACCACCTCACTCGCCGAGCCCGGGGCTTGCCGCTTTGGTTTTCCATGGCGGTCAACGGGCTCGATGCGTATCGAGACGCAGTGGAAGCAGGGCTCTCCATCGCCCGACGGGCCGCCGAGATCATCGAAGAATTACCGCAGGTAGAACTGCTTCGAAAGCCGGACCTATCCGTCGTGCTCTTCCGTCGCCCGGGCTGGGACAAGGCGCGCTACGACGAGTGGTCAGCTCAATTGCTGGCCGACCAGACCGGGTTCGTGACCCCGACGGTGTGGGAGGGCGAGACCGTGGCTCGGTTCGCCTTCCTTCATCCCAACACCACCGAAGCCATGGTGCGCGAGATCCTCGACACGATGGCCTGAGCGGTCAGTATCTATTCCGCCAGCGGTCGGCGGCGCTGCAGGAGCGGATCGCCGGGCTGCCGGATGGTCTCCCCAGCCAGGTGACGGCGACGCCAGGCCATGCCCGAGAGCGCCTCGAGCACAATCCGATTGCCCAAATAGGCCGTCACTTCGGCATGGTCATACGGCGGCGAAACCTCCACCACGTCGACCCCGGCCAGTGGCAACTCCATGGCCAAGCGGCGGACGGCGTCGAGCAGCTGGCGACTGCTGAAACCGCCCGGCTCGGGTGTGCCCGTTCCGGGAGCCATGCCGGGGTCCACCACGTCGACGTCGACCGATAGGAACACGGCGTCGCACTCATCCAAGGCAATGGCGGAGGCCTCAGTCAGCACGGCATCGAGCCCGCGTTCGACCACTTCGGTCATCTCGTAACTGCGCATCTCCTGCTCGCCCATCCAGTCGAGGGTCTCGGGCTCAGGCCAGTACCCGCGCAGTCCGATCTGCAGGAAGCGATCACCCCTGGTCGCCCCCGATTCGATGAGCCGGCGCATGGGTGTGCCATGACCGTGCAGGGCGCCGAAGTGGGAGTCACCGGTGTCGGCGTGGGCATCGAAGTGGATCACCGAGACCCGGCCCCAACCGACATGGTGGGCGACACCGGTCACGTCGGGCAGCGCAATGGTGTGGTCGCCGCCCAGAATGATGGGGATGGCACCCGACTGGGCGATCTGGGTCACCGCCGCCTCCAAGCGGGCCAACGCACTGTCGGTCTCGCCGGAGAGCATTTCGACGTCACCCACGTCGACCACGCCCAACTCAATCAACGGATCGACGTCCAGGGCCAGGTGCGGCCGCTGACCGTCGTGGGGCAAGTAGTCGGTGGTCCGGATGGCCTGCGGGCCGAATCGGCACCCCGGACGGTGCGTGGTGCCCCCATCGAACGGTGCACCGATAATGACGGCCTTGGCGTTGGCATAGCTCGACGGATCGTCGAGATCAGCCGCCGGCACGCCGACAAATGTCGAGTCGGGACCGTACATGTTGCCCACTCGCATGATGGACGAGCCTAGGTGGCTGGGACCGCGCTCCGTTCCCAGGCCCGACGCAAGACGATCACCAAGGTCTCCACGTCCTGGGCACCCGGAATGGCCCATTTACCGTTGATGAGAAAGAAGGGCACGCCGGTGACGTCGTGCTCCTGCGCCGTGCGTTCGTCTGCTCGCACTTCGGCGGCGAAGGCGTCACTTTCCAGCACGTGATGGACCGTGGCGGCATCCATGCCGGCCTCGACGGCCGCTCGTTCAAGCACGGCGTGATCCGACAGCAGTTCGCCGTTGGTGAAGTAGGCGGCGAACAGATTTTTGACGACGCCATCCTCGACACCGGTTCCCCGGGCGGCGGCGGCCACTCGGTGGGCATCGAAGGTGTTGCCCAACTGAATGCGGTCGAAGTCGAACTTCATGCCGACCTCGTCCCCGAAGGCAGTCAGGCGATCGTGGCCTGCCTTTACCTGAGCGGCGTTCATGCCGTACTTCTTGGCCAGCACCTCTTCCATGGATTGTTCACGGCGAGCGGGTGCCTTGGGGTCGAGCTCGAATGCTCTGTGCACCACGGTGACCTCATCGGCGTGCTCGAACTGCTCCAGAGCCGCATCAAGCCGGTAGATGCCCAACGCGCACCAAGGACAGGCGAAGTCAGACCAGATTTCGATTTCCATAGTGCATTTAAGGCTATCGGGAACTGAGAAAAATGGCCGCGCCGGCGGTCGCCGGACCCGCCTTCGCCGCTAACAACCTTCGATTTCGCTGGTGGCTGAGCTCACCACGAGATCGGCCTGGAGAAGTGAAGCCAACCCTCCGGTGAGCGAGAGGTGAATGGCGTTCACGGTAAGCCCGTGACCGGCTCCGGCGAGCGGCATCTGCTGGTTGAGCACCAAACTGATGTTGCCGACCACGACGGCGGTATTCGGTTTGATCAGGGTGGGTGTGGCAATGATCGTTTTGCCGCCAACCGACAAGTAAGCGATGTTGGTCGTGCCGGTTGAGCCGGCACAGGACGTCGATGAGGTTGCGTCTACGGCGCCGATGACGATGACGGGCAATCCAGGCAGGTTGATGTTGACCGATGCCACCGAGGCATTGGCCAAGGTTGTGCCACCTGACACGCGTACCGAGGAACACAGCTTCACGGCCAACGGAAGTTCGAGATTGACCCGGCAGGGCGGTCCGAACAGCCCCTCGTTCTTGGTGATCACCAGACCGGTATCCGGGGTCGCGACGAGGTTCAAGATCACGTTGTTGGTGAAGGTCACCCTGGAGGACAAGGCAAATGATCGGCCGCTAAATGTCCGTTGACGCATTGGCCCGCACCCCGGATTACTGAAGTCACCAATGGGCTCTTCCGACCGACAATCGAACTGCGGTTTCCCACGTTCGAGCTCAAGCCGCCGACGGTCGAACTGCAAGAGCCGACGGTTGAGCTCCTGCCGCCCACAGTCGAGCTACAAGAGCCAACGGTGGAACTCCGACCGCCGACCGTCGAACTCCTACCCCCAACAGTTGAGCTCCTACCCCCGACGGTTGAGCTCCGACCACCGACCGTTGAGCTGCGATGGCCGACGGTCGGGAGCAGATGCACCACCGTCGGACCGACAATGGTGGAAACCAGATGACCGATGGTTGAGGTCAGGGTGCCAAGAATCGAGGTCAATGGCGCCAGCGTCGGCGCCAGCGGGTTGACAATCTTCGTCAATGGGGCGGATGGCGGGGGTGGAGGTATCGGGTTGACGGTTGGGCTCGCGACCGGCGTCCCCAAATGACCAAGTGAGGTCAGACCTCCGAGGATCGAGGTCAACGGTGCGAGGGTGGGGGCCAGCGGATTGACAATCGAAGTCAGATGGGCGAGCGGGGTTACTGGACCCGGAGTGGGAATCAGCACCGCGGCCGTCAGATGACCGATGGTTGACGTCAGACCACCGACAATCGAGGTCAAGGGTGGGACCACCGGGATCACGATTCGCGGCAAAGGCCGAGGTGGCGGTGGCGGCCGGTGACCAAGGGTCGAGCTGCGGCCACCCACAGTTGAACTTCGACCACCGACCGTTGAGCTACGCCCGCCCACGGTCGAGCTGCGACCACCGACGGTTGAACTCCGACCACCCACCGTTGAGCTGCAAGAGCCGACGGTCTCGCGACTGCTGCCCAAGATGCTGGCCACGGTCGGCAATCCAGCGATGGCGGGAATCGCCAATGAGAATGTCAGCCCGGCGGCAACCATCACGATGGCGGCTTTCCAGCGCTGATGCATCGAGTTGCCCGCTCTCACTCGTGGTTGAACTACAGCGGGCCCGGTGACGTGCCCCGACGCGGCTACCGTAACCCCACCGGAGTGGAGTCGCAACCGAATTTCGGCAGGAGAATCCCATGGCGAATGTGATGACGGCCGAGCGGATGGCGCTCCCCTCGTCCGTTCCTCGCCGCCGCGACGGAGCGAGTCCGTGGGTTGGGGCAGCCATCGTGGCCGGAATGGTCGTGGCCGAAGGGGCCAATCAAGGGGGATTCTGGACGCTTGGTGCCGAGGCCGTCACACTCGGTTCGCTCATTGTTCTCGTGATGGCCGCCGTTGGGCGTCGCCTTGATCGAGCCGCCATGTGGGCCGTCGCCGCCGTCGTCGCTCTGGCGGCGTGGTGGCTTATCAGGGCCATAGGTAGTGGGCAGCCACTTTCGTTTTTCCCCTTTGGCGCTTCCATGCTGGGCTTCGCCGCCGCGTTCTCGGTGACGCGTCCGCTCAATGATCAATGGCGAGAGCTCTCAGCCACCGTGTTCGCGTGTCTGTGCTCGGTTGGCGCCCTGATCGGCTTCATCGGGCTGACGCTGCGTTGGTACCCGATGGCCATGCCATCGCAGGGCCTGTGGCGGCTCTCGACCACCTTGACCTACGCCAATGCCGCCGGCCTCCTCGTGGCCTTGGGTCTGCTGGTCGCGCTCGGGCTGGACCCGACCAAGGTCATCCCTCGGATCGCGGTCACCATCTGTTTCGCCGCCGTGATCGCCACCCAGAGTCGTGGTGCCGCCCTTGGGCTTCTTTGCGGAGCATGCGTCGTGCCGATGGCCCGCTATCGGGCCCAAGCCTTGCCGCTGGTGGCCGGGCTCTTGGTTGGCGCGGTGGCGGTTGGGACGTCAAACGGTTCAGCCCGCTCCCCCTTCGTTGCCATCGCGCTGGTGGCCGGATGCATCGCCTCGGGCCTGGTCAGAGTTCATCCTGGGTTTCACCTATCCCGCCGGCTCATCGCTCCGTGCGTTGTTGTCGCCGCCGCAGGGTGCGGGGTGACGGTGTACCTGCTTCGAAGTGAGATTTGGCTTCGTCTGCTCGATCCGGTCTCGCTCTTTGACCGGAATCCTGAGTGGTCAGCGGCGTGGCAGCAGATCCGGAACTTCCCGGTCACTGGCGTCGGTCCCGACCGCATTCTTCCCTTCGTCGGAGACAGCCAGCACTACGCCTACTTCGCCCACAACGAATACCTCCAGACCGCGGCCGATGCTGGCGTGGTGGGGGTGGCGCTCCTGGCCATTGCCATCTTCGCGGTCATTCGAACGCTCAAGCGGCGTGATGTCCTCTCATCGTGCGCGGTGGGAGCAATGATTGCTTTTGCTGTCTGTGGTGGATTCGATTTCGATTGGCACCTACCAGCACTGGGCATTCTCGGCGGATGGGCCTTTGGCTTAGCCCGCGGCGCACACGAGTCAAAAATGCCCGATGTGCAGCACCCAGTCGTCTCAATCACCGCGGCCTGATCGGGCCGCCGCTTCCAGCCGGGCTCCTGCGGTCAGGAGCCGCTCCTCGCTACCGGCCGGACCGATCAACTGGAGACTGGCGGGGAGTGGGCCGGTGGTCGGCACGGGCACTGACAACGCCGGCACACCCGCCAAGTTGACCGGCAGCGTGCATCGAGCGACCAATAGATCGCTGGCATCTTCCAGGGTGGGCGGAAAGATGGTGAGCGTCGGCGTCACCAAGAAGGTGAACCG
Organism: uncultured Acidimicrobiaceae bacterium; assembly: GCA_963730785.1. Classification (GTDB taxonomy): domain Bacteria; phylum Actinomycetota; class Acidimicrobiia; order Acidimicrobiales; family RAAP-2; genus Bog-473. Next base: position 317,664 of record CAVSTF010000001.1, on the reverse strand, counting down.
GGTGAAGAGCTGGTGGAGCACGTCCGCCCATTTCCGCTGGCCCTCCCAGGCCGACGACACGGTGGCCTCACTGAAGGTCTGTCCCATCTGGAGTCGTTCTCGCACGCTGTCGCCGATGCCATTCGGATCGCGCCCGACCAGCTCGCGGTTCGTCTCCCACGCCTCGGCCACCAGCAGGAGTCCGGCTTCGTTGGTGGCCTGATCCCATTCGGGCACGTCGAGTTCGGTGACCTCCCATTCGGCCCGTGACAACACCTCATCCACGGCAGCATCAATCAGTGGATCGCAGGTCGGCCGGAGTCGGCCGATAGTGACGTCACTGGTCGGCGCCACCGAGAACCCCGGTTCCAGTAGCTGCATCCCCAGCACCAGCCCGGCCACGTCACGCGCCATCGGTCCAATCGTGTCGAAGCTGGGCGCCAGGGGCCACACGCCACTGAGAGGGATCCGACCCCAGGTGGTCTTGAGGCCGGCGATGCCGCAGCACGCAGCCGGAATCCGGATCGAACCGCCGGTGTCGCTGCCGTAGGCGACGTCGGCCTCATCGTTGGCCACCGCGACCGCGGATCCGCTCGATGAACCACCGGGCACCCTCGTCGGGTCAAGCGGATTTACCGGCGTGCCGTACCACTGGTTGATGCCGGTCACGCCCAGTGCGAGTTCGTGCAGATTGGTTCGACCGACAATGCGGGCCTCGGCCGCCAGCGCACCGGTCAGGCATGCAGCGTTGGCCAGAGCCGGTGTGGCCGTGGCGGCCACTGCCCGGCAGCCGGCCGTGGTGACTTCACCCTCCATGTCGATGAGGTCTTTGACCGCCAGCCGGGGACCGGAGCCCTTGGTGTCGTAGGTCGTGATGAAGGTCGTCATATGGTTCGCCACGGTGAATCCGGTTCGCTGGCTCGCAGTGTGATCAGTCCGACCCCGACGACCATGGCCAAGGCGGCGATCAGCGGAATAGAGGTGTTGACCCGCAACTCAATCACCGCACCGATCAACGCACCGAGAAACAAAGCCAGGACCGAGATATAGGGACGAATCGGCGATGGCTTCTCGTCCGCCGTCGATGCCATATCCACCGCGGCGCCGGTGATGGTCAGGGTGAGCACCGTCGTGGTGAGACCCGGCACGCCCAGCCGGCGGACGGTGGCGTTCTGGACTCCCATCGTGATGGCCAGGGCCACGACCAGTGGATACCGACCGGCAGCCGACAGCGGATGCTGACTGACCAAATTGACGATGACGGCAGCCAGGAGGCACCCGCCCTGCACCGCCATGGCGGCGCTCAACGAGATTCCCTCGGTGCGACCCGAATCGCCCGCCGAGGCGGCCACCGAGAAACGCCCCGACCCAGAAGGCGGCGAGCGCGCTCAGCGATGCGCCGATTGAAAAGCCTTTCGCTCCCGCGAGGGCGAAGGCCAGCACCACGACGTTGCCGGTCATGTTGGCCACGAAGACGTGGCCCAACTCCAGGTAGCTGAACGCATCGACCAGACCACTCACCACGGTCAGTCCGACCAACAGTGGCGTCAGCGGTCCGTGGCGGGGATCGGCACCAGGCACCAGGGTGCGGCGAAGCTCGTGGCGAAAGGAGTTCAACGTCTCTTCATTATCCCGAAGCGGGAGGCTCTCCGCCTGCGCTGGCGTCGTCGGCCGGGTCAGTCAGCCATCGGCGACAACGAGCCGGGGGCCCGGCTGTCGGTCAGGCGGGCCAACTCTTCTTGTACCGCCTCTTGGTGCTCTCGGGCATCGCGCCGGGCCGACGACGGCTTCCAGCGACCCTTGGTCAGCCAAATGAGGGGGATGAAGATGACCATGCCGCCCAGGTCGACGTAGAACCAGTGCTGCCATTGGTGTGGTGCCTCGGCGGAACCCTTCTGCAGATCGGTCAGGGCCGCCTGGTGGGCCTCAATGAAGTTCAGTTGCGCCGTGTACGGCTCGACGTACTTCACCAGTTGCGCCTTGTACTTGTTCAGCTCGAGCGAATCCTTGAGCCCGAAGGCCTTCACCGCCGCGGCCAGGTCCTGCAGCGTGGCGCCCTTCTTGCCCGCCGCCACGGCGGCGGCCGGATCCTTGGCCAGGATCTTGAGCAGGGGCTGATGCGTCTCGGCGAAGCTGATGGTGGCCGGATGTTCGGCCACGAAGTTCTGCACCGACTGTCCGGCAATCACCGTGTCGGCCACCGGAAGGTTGTCGACAATGGGATTCACGCTGGTGATGACCAGCGGCAGCACAATGAACGACAGTCCCGACCACCAGGCGGAGGATCCAGCCCCACAGTGCCAGTCCGGTTCCGACCAGGGCTGGGTTCTTCTCTTCGACGCTCTCGGTGTAGCCGGCCATCCATGGGCCGAAGACCAGCGACAGACCGACGGCGAGCAGCGACGCCTCCAAGGCCAGCGTGTAGTAGCCGGTATGGGCATGGGTGGCGTCGCCCAGGAAGATGACCAGCATGACCATGGAGAGGAGCGCGCCCACCAGCATGAACGGCTTGCGCACCCGCAAGGCATCCGAAAGGAGACCGACCACAATCAGGGCCACGATGTCGGCGCCCCAGAACCACGTGTTGAGTCCATTGGCCTGCGTCACCGAGAAGTTCGTGCCGTTGACGTTCTTGAAGATGACCGGGTAATAGATGGTGAAGAGGCTGGCGGCGGCGTAATACACCAGGAGCATGGCGGCGATGCCGATGGAGGCGCCCACCAGGTCCCATTGGAGTATTTGGCGCCACGGCCGCTCTCGCGCCGCCACCAATTGGCGTTCGGTCAGACCTCGAGCCCGCGCTTCGACCAACGCCTGGTCGCGGGCCGACACCATGAGTTGATCGCGCAGCGAGGCCGACAAGTCCTTCAAGGCGAAGAGCGAGAGGAGAAAGACGACCAGGGCGGCCACTCCGGAAATGACGAACTGACTCTTCCAGTGCGTCTGCCCGAAGTGGTCCAACGTGTGCAAGGCGACCAACGAGGTGACAAGACTGCCGGCCACCGGCCCAATGGTCCAAAAACCCATCGCCGAGGCGCGCCCGAGTTGGGGGCTGAAGTCCCGCACCAGCGCCGGGGTGGCCACCAGAATGGCGCCCTCGACAATGCCGATGAAGCAGGTGATCACGGCATAGGTCCACTGATTGGGAGCCAGTGGGATACCGACCGCGGTGAGCAGTCCCACAATGAGCAGGCCGTAGATGACCACGTTGGTTCGGCCGAGGCGATCGGTCTGACTGGCCGGCAGGGAGGCGAACGCGCCCAGCAGGTTCGAGACCACAATGATGCCGATGTAGAAGGCGAAACTCATGTGGTAGCCCGCCAGGATGTTCGGCGTGACCCCGGTCTGGGTGTAATAGACGTAGTAGAGAACGACGGTGGCCAGCACGGCCAGACCGAGGTACTGGGCCCGACGACGCCCGCTCGGGTACACGTCAATCGTGTGGCCGAAGAGGAACTCTCCTACCGCCCCCCGTCTTTCGGATTGATCGGGAGTACCACCAGGACTTTCAAGACTCACGGACACCCGGTCGAACTTAGTGGTCCCACAGAGGAATCCCGATCGCCCCGATTCCGTGGCCTGCAACTGGCATTATGGGGAATGTCCTCACCAAAGATCACCATCGTGGCCGGCCTTATCACCGGCACCTTGGCCCTGGCCGGCTGCTCATCGTCGCCGAGCCCTCAAGGCTCGGGATCGAACCACAGCACCACGGTCCCTTCCACGTCGCGTCGACCACCACCACGACGGTCTCGCCCACGACGTCGACCACGACCTCCAACCACGACGCACGACCACCGTGCCGCCAACGCCAGCGGGCTACACCTCGGCCAAGCAGGCCTGGGAAAGCGGCGCCACGGCCATCTCGGCCGATCAGACCATGTACTGGAGCCAAGCTGTCGCCGACCTGCAGTCCGTCGCTCCCGAAGTTGAGGCCTATGCCGAGGCCATCGCGGAACTCCAGCAACTGGAATCGATTCCGGAAACCAGCGACACCCCAACCCAAATCAACGAAGCGAACAACTGACATCGCTGCCTTGAACATGTTCTTCGATACGCCGGGGCTCTACGGATAGCTCACCCCTCCAAGCTGAAGCGGTACACGTTTGTCTCGCGCCGCTCAAAGCCGAGCCGCACGTATAAGCGGTTGGCGGCCTCGCGTTGCGGGCGCGAGGTGAGATCGACCGTGCGGGATCCCTGCCGTTCGGCCTCTTCCAGCGCGGCCTTGACCAGCGCGCTCGGCTACCCCGGCACCACGGGCGTCGTCATCGACGACCACATCTTCTATCCAGGCCCGGATGCCCGTCGGCACCGGGAACGTGGCCAGGGTCAGCATCCCCACCACCTGATTGTCTTCCTTGGCCAGCAACAACGTGGTGGCCGGGTTCGACACGATGGCCTGGAGCTCGGCCAGGGTGGGTGGGGCGGACGTCGACGACAACTGTGGGATGAGCGTGGCAACGGCCGCCACCACGTCAGCGTCGACCACATCCGCCGCCTGAATAACGATCACGTGGTCGACGGATCTCCCCGCCACATCGGTTGGCGAACGCTGTCATAGAGCACGTCGCGGTGCTCACCGGCCAGCGCGGCAAAGACGTGATCGCCCCAACGCTCCACGCCGACCATGGGCGACGGCAGCGTGTCGCGGGTGAACCAACCGACATCGCGGCACTCCAGGGGGTGCGGATTCAGTGCACCGCCCACGGCCTGGCACAGAAACAACATTGAGTAGAGAGGCACCCGAGTGAAGCCGAGCCGCAATCCGTCGAGCACGGCGATGAGTCGGATGGGCTCCACCTCAATGCCTGTCTCCTCTTCGACTTCCTTGACCACCACTTCGGCGGCGGAGTACCCGACGTCGCACCAACCGGTGGGATAGAGCCAGATGCCCGAGTCGGCCCGCTGAATCAGCAGAAGTTCACCCTTGTCGTTGGTTACGGCGGCGCCGACGGCCACCTTCGGGGTCACGTAGCCCGGCACGCCGTGGCCGACCACGCTCAGCCATTCCTCGACCAGACCCCCGGCATAGCTCTCATCTCCGCCGACGCCATCGGCCTCGGCCCGGATGTCGCCAGCCACTTTCAAGATCTCCTCGAAGCGTTCCTGCTCGTAGAGACTCTCGGTAAATCCCAAACCGGTTCGGGCGATGGCCGAGAGGCTTTCGCTCCAGCGCAGCAGTGTCTTGAGAGGGACGTCGCGATCCACGCTCGTGACGCTACCGCGACCGGCCGGATGGGCCAGAATGTCCCGTGCCCGTCAACGAGGACTGCCGCCACTACGTGATGCGGACCACGCCCCGGGGCGACCGCCTGGAGCGGTGCAAGGTCGACGCCAACGAGCCCCTGCCCTTCGGGTGCCCGGAGGGCTGCCTGTTCTATGAGCCACGTGGCGTCTCATCGGCGGGTTGGCAGGTCCCCAAGGACGACCAGCAGCCCTAAGGGTTCAACTTTCCAGAATGTCGCCCAGCAGGTCGACGCTGATGCCTTCCTGACGAAGCCATTCCAGAGCCGCATCAATTTGGGTGGCCTCGCCATCGAGTTCGCAGACGATCCAGCCCTTGTGCTCCTCCACGTTGGCCCGCCGAATGCTGGGGTCGACGTCGAATTGCCTGACCATGGTGGCCAGCACGGGCTTGGGTACCTCGGACTCGGGGAACGTCAACTTCACCCTGACCTGACTCACGTGTGCGCTCCAATTCCGGGTGATTGTTCGTCGGCGGTGAGCATTCGGTTCATGCTCCCTGAATGAAACCCTTCCAGGTCGAGGGCCACGAAGGTGAATCCGGCCGACCGGACGGCGGCCACCACCTCATGACGGCGGGCCAGGACCTCGGTCAGTGCCTCGGGCTCAAACTCGAGTCGGGCGGCCTGGCCGTGATGCCGCACCCGCAACTGGGTGAACCCGAGCGCCCGTAGGGCTGACTCGGCGGCATCAATCTCAGTCAGGCGGCCCAACGTGACCGGCGTGCCGTAGGGCAGGCGTGAAGCCAAGCAGGCGGCGGCCGGCTTGTCCCAGGTGCGCAGACCCAGTTCCTTGGACCAGTGCCGAATGTCGTCCTTGGTGAAACCGGCCTGCACCAACGGGAAGGTGGCACCGGCCTCTGAGGCGGCGGCCTGACCCGGTCGGTAGTCACCCAAATCGCTCAGGTTCACGCCGAGGACGACATGGGCCGACTCGGTCTGGGCCAATGGTCCTAGGGCGGTCATCAATGCGGTCTTGCAGCGGGCGCATCGATCGGCCCCGTTGGCCACGTAGGCGGGATCATGCATCTCGTCGGTCGGGACGCCCACCCAGCGCAAGTCCCATTCGGAGGCCAGGGCTCGACAATCATCTTGTTCGGCCTGGGCCAACGAGGGCGAGATTGCCGTGGCACACAGCACCTGATCCCGACCCAGGGTGTCGTGCGCCACCTTGGCCAACAAGGCGGAATCGGTCCCGCCACTGAAGGCAACGACGACCCGGCCCAACTGGCGGAGCTCCTTTTGCAGGAGTTCCAGTGAGGCGGTCATGTCAGAGCGGCCAAAACGTCGTCCAGCGAACCGACCATGCCGGAGTAGAACGGGCCGAACTCGGCGTAGTCAGCGGAGCCGGCGTCGAAGCGCATTTCGTAGACACACTCCTTGAGATCGTCCGGATGGACGCCGAAGAGGGTCACGCCCCATTCAAAATCATCGAGCCCGGTGGAGCCGGTAATGACCTGCAGGATCCGACCGGCGAAGGTCCGGCCCACCTTGCCGTGACCCATCATGAGCTCTTTGCGCTCGTCGAACGGCAGGCGGTACCAGTTGTACTCCGCCGTGCGCCGCTTGGACATCGGGTAGAAGCAGAACGCCGTCTTGCCCTCAGGTGGCAGGTTGGGAAAGAGCCGGGCCTGACGCATTTCGTCCGGGATGCCGGCGGCGTATTCGGACACCTCGGTGAGCGACACGTAAGAGGCAACCGGAGTCGCCCCAGCCGCCGTCACTTCGGTCTGAAATCGCCGCAGGCGCCACAGGTCCGGGCCAAGCACCATCAGTCCGAGGTCCGCCTTGTGGCCCAAGAGAGCGGCCGGAACGACCTGGTAGCCATCGGCCTCGGCCGACTTCACGGCTTGGGTGAGGGCTTCGGTGTCGAGGTCAGGATCGACCTGGCAGAAGAGGTGCAGGACATTCCACCCGATGGAGGGGCTCAGGGCAGTGTCGTCAACCACGGAGCCAGTGTAGGGAACCTGCGGGCATGGGCCGTCGGAGAGTGAACGGCGGCTCATGGGTCCCTCTCCGTGGCTTCCTCTCCTCCGCGTGTGTTTTCCAACAGCATGAACAGAAATGTGAAGCATTCACAAAAATTTGCATACTCCCAAAAACAACTACGGGAAGAGAGAGGTGCCCGAACCGCTATCCGGGCCTACCTTCTCGGAAGCCACCCATCCACCCTTCTCGCCATCAGCTTCTGGACGCGAAAAAGCGCCCCGAAGGGCGCCTCTTCACAACCGGATCCGACCGAAGGCCGGAGTTGGTTTAGTAGTCGTCCATCCCGCCCATGCCGGCGCCGTGGTCGTGAGCCTCTTCGGGCTTGTCCACAATCACGGCCTCGGTGGTCAGGAAGAGCGCAGCAATGGAGGCGGCGTTCTGCAGGGCAGAGCGGGTCACCTTGGCGGCGTCAATGACACCGTCCTTGAACAGGTCGCCGTACTCACCGGTGGCGGCGTTGAGGCCGTGGGCACCCTTGAGGTTGCGGACCTTGTCCACAATGACGCCACCTTCGAGACCGGCGTTGACGGCGATCTGCTTCAGCGGCTCTTCGACGGCCCGGGCCACGATGCGGGCACCAGTGGCCTCATCGCCTTCGAGCTTCTCGGCCCGCTCCAGAATGGCAGCCTGCGCACGCAGCAGGGCCACGCCACCGCCGGGGACAACGCCCTCTTCGATGGCAGCCTTGGTGGTGGAGACAGCGTCCTCAATGCGGTGCTTCTTTTCCTTGAGCTCGACCTCGGTGGCCGCGCCAACCTTGATCACAGCCACACCACCGGACAGCTTGGCCAGGCGCTCCTGGAGCTTCTCCCGGTCGTAGTCCGAGTCGGTGTTCTCAATCTCGGCCTTGATCTGGTTGATCCGGCCCTTGATGTCGTTCTCCGAGCCGGCACCCTCAACAATGGTGGTCTCGTCCTTGGTGATGACGACCTTGCGGGCGGTGCCCAGGAGGTCCAGCGTCACGTTCTCCAGCTTGAGGCCGACCTCTTCGGTGACGACCTGGCCGCCGGTCAGGATGGCGATGTCCTGCAGCATGGCCTTGCGGCGCTCACCGAAGCCCGGGGCCTTGACGGCGACGGAGCGGAAGGTGCCACGGATCTTGTTGACCACCAGGGTGGCCAGGGCTTCGCCCTCGACATCCTCGGCGATGATCAGCAGGGGCTTGCCACTCTGCATGACCTTCTCCAACACGGGGAGGAGGTCACGAACGGCCGTGATCTTGGAGCCCACCAGGAGCACCAGGGCGTCTTCGAGGACAGCCTCCATGCGCTCGGGGTCGGTCACGAAGTAAGGGGCGATGTAGCCCTTGTCGAAGCGCATGCCCTCGACCAGGTCCATGTCCATGCCGAAGGTCTGCGACTCTTCGACGGTGATGACGCCGTCACGGCCGACCTTGTCGATGGCCTCGGAGATCATTTCGCCGATTTCGGTGTCGGCGGCCGAAATGGAGGCCACCTGGGAGATCTGCTCCTTGGAGACAGTCTCCTTGGACAGGGCGTGGATGGAGTTGACGGCCGTCTCGACCGCCGCCTCAATGCCCTTCTTCAGCGACATCGGGTTGGCGCCAGCGGCCACGTTCTTCAGGCCCTCACGGACCATGGCCCAGGCCAGCACGGTGGCGGTCGTGGTGCCGTCGCCGGCCACGTCGTCGGTCTTCTTGGCTACTTCCTTGACCAGTTCGGCGCCGATGCGCTCAAAGGGGTCTTCCAGGTCGATTTCCTTGGCGATGGACACGCCGTCGTTGGTGATGGTGGGTGCGCCCCACTTCTTGTCCAGCACCACGTTGCGGCCTTTGGGGCCGAGGGTGACGCGCACGGCGTCAGCGAGCTTGTTCATTCCGGTCTCGAGGCCGCGGCGAGCGTCCTCTTGGAAGGCGATGATCTTGGCCATCTGGTGATTTCCTCCGTCGTTCTGCGTCTGCCGGCCCTGATCGGACCGTTAGCACTCTCATGTGCCGAGTGCTAATAGCAAACCACCTTATGGCGCCGCGCGCAAGGGCGTGTCGTCCCGGCCCAGGTCAGCCGCCGGCGACCGCAGGCACAATGGAGAGGGTCTGACCGGGGGTGATGGGCGTGTCCAGCCCCTCCAGAAAGCGAACGTCCTCATCAGCCAGGAACACGTTGACGAATCGCCGCAGGCCGCCGGCCTCGTCGAAGAGGCGATCGGCCAGGCCCGGGTGGGCCGCGTCGAGCGCCTTCAGGGCGGCGCCCACGGTGGCCCCTTCCACCTCGACCTCGCCGGCGCCCCCGGTCAGGGTGCGCAGCTGGGTGGGGATGCGGACGGTGAGGCTCATCGGTTGCTCCCATTTGGGTCAGAGTCGGTCAGGTTGATAGCGGCATCGAATTCGGCCAGGTTGGGGGCGATGGTGGCCGTGGGTCCCCGGGTGCCCGACAGGGCCTCGACGGTCTTGAGGCCGTGGCCGGTGACCAGGGCCACCACCCGCTCGTCGGACCGGATGGCACCGGAGGCCGCCAGCTTGGCCAGCGTGGCGATGGTCACGCCACCGGCCGTCTCGGCGAAGATGCCTTCCGTGCGAGCCAGCAGCCCGATGGCGTCAATCACCTCGGCGTCGGTCACGGCGGCACAGGAGCCCCCGGTCGACCGCATGGTCTGCAGGGCGTACCACCCGTCGGCCGGGTTGCCGATGGCCAGCGATTTGGCGATGGTCTTGGGCTTGACCGGGCGGATGGCGTCGGTGCCCTCAAGGAAGGCGGTGGCGACCGGCGAGCACCCTTCGGCCTGGGCCCCGGACACCCGCACGTGGGGGATTTCGTCCAGCAGCCCGACCTGGCCCAGCTCATGGAAGCCCTTGGCCACCTTGGTCAGCTGGCTACCCGAGCCGATCGGCACCACCACGTGGTCCGGCGCCTTCCAACCCAGCTGCTCGGCGATTTCGAAGGCCAGGGTCTTGGAACCCTCGGCGTAGTAGGTACGCACGTTGACGTTCACGAAGGCCCAGGAAGGTCGCTCGCTGGTCAGCTCGGCACAGAGGCGGTTCACGTCGTCGTAGGTGCCTTCGACCGCCACCACGGTCCCGCCATAAATGGTGGTCATGGTGACCTTGGCCGCCTCCAGATCGTGCGGGATGAGCACGACCGAAGCCATCCCGGCCCGGGCGGCGTGGGCGGCCACCGAGTTGGCCAGGTTGCCGGTCGAGGCGCAGGCCGCCACCTTGAAGCCGAGCTGACGGGCCTTGGTCAGCGCCACCGAGACGACCCGGTCCTTGAAGGAGCCGGTCGGGTTGGCCGTGTCGTCCTTGATCCACAGCTCGCCCAGGCCCAGTTCTGCGGCCAGGCGGTCGGCCCGGACCAGCGGCGTGTAGCCGGCGCCCAGGTCAACCGGCGTGTCGTCGTCCACCGGCAAGAGGTCCCGGTAGCGCCAAATCGACCGGGGACCGGCCTCAATGCGTTCCCGGCTGACCACCGAGGCGATGCGCTCGTAGTCGTAGGCGACCTCTAGGGGGCCGAAGCAGTAGTCACAGACGTGCAGGGCTTCAGCAGGGAAGGGGCGCTGACATTCCCGACAACGCAACCCAATAACACAATCGACCATCGGTCCTCCTCATCGATCGGGCATTGGCACCCGTTGCCCACCTTGGAAGATGTGCACTGGTTGCCGCGACGTCGACGGGCCCGTCCCTCAGTCGCTCTGGATGATGGCCTCAATGGTAGCCGCCCGTCCCCCCACCCCGTCAACGCGGGTATACCGAGCACATGACGGGTCACCAAGCAGTTCGGCGCAGATGGGATGATCTGGGGGTGCCGGCCACCTATCACCACGGGGAATTCCCAGTGGCCCGAGTGCTGGAGGCCAAGGCGGGCCGGACCGTGTCCGTCTGCATCCCGGCTCGGGACGAGGGTTCGACGGTGGGCTCGGTCGTGCGGGCCGTCGTGCAGCCTTTTCTGACCTCGGCCGGTGGGAATGGCCTGGTCGATGAGGTCATCGTCCTCAATGACTCCTCCACCGACGACACCGCTGAGCAGGCCCGCAACGCCGGGGCCCGCGTGGTCGACGGTCAGGCGGCCGAAGGCGGCAAAGGTCAGGCCATGGCCGCCGCGCTGGCCGCCTCGGAGGGCGACATCATCGTCTACCTCGATGCCGACGTGGCCAACACGACCCCCGCCTTCGTCACCGGCATGCTGGGTCCCCTCCTCCTGCACGACGACCTGGCCCTGGTCAAGGGCTTCTACACCCGGCCCCTCCACGGCGACCCCACCGGCGGCGGGCGGGTGACCGAACTGGTGGCCCGACCGGTGCTCGAGCTGCTCTTCCCCGAACTCTCGGGCGTGCGCCAGCCCCTGGCCGGCGAAACGGCCGCCCACCGCTGGGTCTTCGACAAGGTGGGGTTTGCCGACGGGTACGGCGTGGAGCTGGGGCTGTTGATCGACGTGGCGCAGCATCTGGGCGCGGGCGTCATCGCCCAGGTCGACCTGGGCGAGCGCATCCATCGCAACCGGCCGCTCCACGAGCTCCGACCCCAGGCGGTCGACGTGCTGCGGGCCGCCCTCAGCCGGCTCCCACACACTGCCTTCGTGACACTGCCTTCGTGACGCCCATCCTTCTGGTCTCCAACCGGGGGCCACTCTCGTTCCGCTTCGACCAATCCGGTACCGATGGTCCGCCCACGCTCAAGGCCCTCCCGGCCGGCGGCGGGCTGGTCTCGGCCCTGTACCCGCTGCTGTCGGACCCCGACTCGGATGCCACGTGGGCCTCCATGACCATGGGGGCGGCCGATCGCCAGGCCGTGGCCGAAGGCCTCATGGTCGACGAACACTGCACGCTGCTGCCGGTGGTGGTCGACGACGACACCTACCGGCAGGCCTACGACGTCATCGCCAACACCACGCTCTGGTACTGCCATCACCACTTGTTTGATCTGCCCCGCCGGCCCCGGTTCGACCGGCACTGGCGGGAAGCCTTTGAGGGCTTCCGCCGCTACAACCGGGCCATGGCCGAGGTGGTCACCGAGCAGGCCGCCGAGGGCTCGACCGTGCTGGTGCAGGACTACCACTTCTCGTTGTTGGGCCGGATGCTGGCCGACGCTCGGCCGGACCTGGCCACGGTGCACTTCAACCACATCCCGTTCGCCGATCCGAACATGCTGCGGGTCCTGCCCGACTTCGCCGTCTCCGAAATCCTCGAGGGGCTGGCCGGATTCGGCGCCTGTGGCTTCCATGCCCCGGAATGGGCGAGTGGGTTCCGGGCTTGCTACGACCGCATCTTGCCGGGGGCGGCACCACGGAGTTTCGTGTCGTCCCTCTCGCCCGACCATGAGGGCCTGCTGGCCGAAGCCTCCTCAGCGGCCTGCGTCCGTTCGGCCGAGGCGCTGCGGGCCGAAACGGCCGGTCGCAAGATCCTGCTGCGGGTGGACCGGGTCGAGCCGTCCAAGAACATCGTGCGGGGCATGTTGGCCTACGAGGAGCTGTTGCTGGCCCAGCCCGAGTGGCGCGAGAAGGTCGTGCACGTGGCGCTGGTGTACCCGTCACGCCAGGGGTTGGCGGAGTACCTGGCCTACGGGGCCGAAGTGACGTACACGGCCGAGCGCATCAACGCCGCCCTCGGGCACCCCGGACTGGGCCCCCATCATTTTGCATATGGAGGACGACCGGCCCCGCTCACTGGCCGCGCTGACCATCTCCGATGTACTGCTGGTCAACCCGGTACGCGACGGTCTCAACCTGGTGGCCAAGGAGGGCCCGCACCTGAACACGGTGGACGGGGTGCTGGTGCTCTCCCATGAGGCGGGCGCCTGGAGTGAACTGGCCGAGGCCGCCCTTGGGGTCAATCCGTTTGATGTGACCGGCACCGCCGAGGCACTGCACGTGGCGTTGTCCATGCCGGCGGCCGAGCGGTCGCTGCGGTCGGCCACGCTGCAGCGGTTGGTGCGGGCGCGCACGGCCGCCGATTGGCTACAAGATCAGCTGGCGGCGGCCGTCAGTAGCGACTGAAGCAACTGCACCGCTTCGGCCGCACTCCCGAGCACCACATCGGCCTCGGCCGCCACTTCGGGCGGGCTCTCGCCGTGGGCGACGGCAACCCGGGCCACCGACATGCCAGCGAGCTGACCGAGGGCTCGGAAGACCGGTAGATCGCCAAAGTCATCTCCGAAGGCGGCCGCCGCCGTCATGCCCGTGACCAGGTCCGTGGCCACCGTGCCCTTGTCCACTCGCAGTGGCGGGCCGAGTTCGAGTGAGTACTTCGAACCGTGCGGCACCAGCCCCCGTTCGGCCACCTGGGACTCGACGAACTGTTCGACCCAGGACTGTTGCTCGGGCGCATGGCGCCAGTGCAGCGTGACCGTCAGGCCCTTGGGTTCGACGTAGACCCCGGTCGGGCGCCAGTTCGGCCGCCCGCCGAGCCACTTCGGCCACCACGTGTTCCCATGGTTGGGCTTCGGGCATGACCGACCGCTCGCCGTCGGCGCCGATCCATTCGAGCCCGTAGAGGCCTATGAGACGCACGCCCTTGGGGTGGCGCAGCACCTCATTGAGGAAGGCCACCGGTCGGCCCGAAATGACGGCCACCACGCCAAACCGCTCGGCCAGTCCGACCAAGAGGTCGGGCACCTCGGGCAGCGGACGGGCGGCCGTCGGGTCTTCGACGATGAGGGAGAGCGTGCCGTCAAAGTCCAGCAGCAGCGCGCTCGATGCAGGGTGCTCGCTCAGGGGCTGGAGAGCGGCCGGGAGCTGGGCGCCCGAACCCTTCGGCACGGTCAGGAGGCAGCGGTGACGAGATCGGCCCCGGCCAGCACCACCACGTCGATGCCGGCGATGCCAGGTACCGGGACCTGCGCCGTGAGCGGTTGCACGGCCGTGGGCTGCAACCCCAACGAGGCGGCGATGGCCGCCGCGGCGGGCTGTTCACCGGCGGCGTAGTAGACGACCGATGCCGACACAGTGGTGGAGGCGTCGGCGGCTGTCTTCATGGCCCAACCCTGCCCGGCCAGCACGGTGGTGTAGTGCCCGGCCAATCCGTTGGCGGTGGTGGCGTTGGCCACCACGACGGTGATGGCCGACCGGGCCACGGTCGTGGTGGTCACGGTGGACGTGGTGTGCCCGCTCGGCGCGGTCGTGGTGGTTGTGGTCACGGCGAAGGCCTTGCTGCCCAGGGAGGGTCGGGTGCCGATAGAGACCAGGAAGATCACGCCGACCACGAAGACGGCGAGCACGATGAACGCCCGGACGGGCGACAATCCCAGTGGCACCGGCCCCCCGTTCGGATCATCCGGAGCGGAGAATGGAGGGTCAGAGGCCATTGAATTCCCAGCCTGCCGTGCCCGCGCCCGGTACGCAAGCCAATTGTCACCGAAACGACCGCTGCGGGCCGCGTAGTCTTAGACTGGGCGCGACTCGCCTCGTGCCCATTTGCCCGAATAGCTCAGTTGGTAGAGCACTTCACTTGTAATGAAGATGTCGCGGGTTCGATTCCTGCTTCGGGCTCTCTTGTGATGTGTCCCGACATCGGAGACCCCCCTCAGTCACGGTCTCCTATGTCCTGACACATGGCGCCGGTGCCGTTGCCGACCCCGGTCGGGGCGGACCATCATGTCCACTCGCACTCACCGTGAGAAGTGATCCAGGCCAGGAGGGATTCAGTGCTGAAGGACTTCAGAGCATTCGTATTGCGGGGCAACATCATCGACCTGATGGTGGCGGTGGTGGTGGGCGTTGCCTTCACGGCCGTCATCACGGCGCTGGTCAAGGACCTCATCACGCCGATCATCGCCGCCATCGGCGGTCAGCCCAACTTCGCCAACCTGACCTTCACCCTCAACCACTCCGTCTTCTACTACGGCAGCTTTCTCAACGCCCTGATCTCGTTCCTCATTGAGGCGGCCGCCGTGTTCTTCTTCGTGGTGGTGCCGCTGACCAAGCTCATGACCAGGCTCAACCTGCTCCCCATGGTGACGCCAAGGCGCCGGCGACCAAGGACTGCCCCGAGTGCCTGAGCGCCATTCCCGAGGCGGCTCGGCGCTGCGCCTTCTGCGCCGTGGAGCAGCCGGCGGCCGACGACCGTTTAGCGCGCTTGGGCAGGCTGCGCTGGCGAGCCACTTCGAAGGCGGCCACGGCGCCGGCCACGCCGACGTTGAGCGACGGCAACTTGCCGTGCTGAGGGATACCGACCACGGCGTCGCAGCGGCGGCGCACCAGTGGGGCCAGCCCCTTGTCCTCGCTGCCCACCACCAAGGCCACCGCGCCATCGCCCAGCGGGAGGTCGTAGAGCGACTGCTGCGATTCGCCGGCCAGGCCGACCGACCACACGCCCAGATCGGCCATGACGGTCAGGGCAGCCGGGATGCCGCCGACCACGGCGAAGTTGAGGTGCTCGATGGCGCCGGCCGCCGTCTTGGCCACCGTGGGCGACAGGCGAGCCGAACGATGCCGCGGCAGCACCACACCGGTCACGCCGGCACACTCGGCGCTCCGCAACAAGGCACCGAGGTTGCGCGGATCGGTGATGCCGGCGGCCACCAACAAGAAGGCCGGCGTGCCCGATCGGCTCGGCGCGCACAGATCTTCCAGGGGAACCGCCTCAATCGGACGGGCCAGGGCCAGCACGCCCTGCGGTGACTCCGTGCGCGCCTGGGCATCGAGGCGGGGCCGGGGCACCGTCTCGAGCGGGATGCGCATGCGCACCGCCAACTCCTCGATCTTGTCCAGCTGCGGCGAGGGGTCCTGATCTTCGGCCACCAGCACCCGGCGAACGGTGCGCCGCCCGACGCTCAGCAGTTCGAGCACGGCCTGGCGTCCCTCGACCTGGTCGCCCCCGAGCTCGCTCTCTTCCCGATCCCGCTCGGGCCGGCGACCGCCGCCCTCACGACCGCGACCGCCCCACCTTCGCGACCGCCCCGCCTCCGCCACCGCGGGGACGCTGGCCCCGGGGCGGGCTCATGCCGGCTCCATCAGCACGACCGCCATGCAGGCAATACCTTCGGCCCGGCCCAGCGCGCCCAGACCTTCGGCCCGGGTGGCCTTGACCGACACCGGGGCGCCCAGCACGCCGGTGAGCCGTTCCACCATGGCATCGGTGTACGGGGCCAGACGGGGTGCATCAGCGATGACGGTGCAGTCCGCATTGGCCACCACATGGCCGGCCTCGGCCGCCATGCGCACCACTTCGGTCAGCAGACGGACGCTGTCCGCTCCTTCCCACACCGGATCGGTATCGGGGAAGTGCCGGCCCAGATCGCCCAGGTTCACGGCGCCCGAGCACGGCATCAGCCAGGGCATGACACACCGCATCGGCATCGCTGTGGCCGCCCAGTCCCCGCCCGCCCTCAATGACCACGCCGCCGAGCACCAGCGGTCGATGGGGATCATCGGAGAAGCGGTGGATGTCGATGCCTTGACCGATTCGCACGTTCAGCCCTCCATCAGTTGTTCGGCCGTGCGCAGATCGGCTCGGGTGGTGATCTTCATGTTGCGCGGATCACCTTGGACCACCCGCACCGTAGCGCCGAGCGCTTCGACCAGCGCGGCATCGTCGGTCGCTTCGGAGCCCCCGGCGTGAGCCCGGCGCAGCAGCTCAGCCGCGAAAGCCTGCGGCGTTTGCACCGCCACCAACGAGCTGCGGTCCAGCGTGCCGGTGACTTCCATGACCCCGTTCACGTCTCGAATCTCCTTGATGGTGTCACTCACCGCCACCCCCGGGATGGCCCCATCGGCCCCCTCGCGCACCACGGCAGCCACCACGGCAGCGAAGAGCTCGGCCGAGGCCAGCGGTCGGGCCGCATCGTGGACCACGATCACCTCGGCCTCGGCCGGCACCGCGGTCAGACCGTTGCGCACCGATTCGGCCCGGGTCGCTCCACCGGCCACGACCACATCGGCGCCATAGTCCGGCTCGAAGTCGCTGCCGGCCGGCACCACCAGGACGACGCCACTCGCCGCCGGGCGGCACGCCGCCACCGACCATTCGACGACGGGGCGATCGACCAACTGCTCAAACTGCTTCAGCTGGCCGAAACGGCGACCTGATCCTCCGGCCACCACGATCGCCCACACGAGCGCCATGGCGCGCTGATTAGGTCAGGGCGTCGTTCAGACGCTCTTCGGCTGTTTCTTCGTCCACGTTGAGGGCGAACGTCAGCTCGGACACCAGGATCTGCCGGGCCCGCTGCAACATGCGCTTCTCGCCGGCGGACAGACCCTTGTCCTTGTCACGGATGGACAGGTTCCGGACCACTTCGGCCACCTGGTAGATGTCACCGGAGCGCAGCTTCTCAGAGTGGTTCTTGTAACGACGGGACCAGTTGGTCGGCATGCGCGCTTCCTTCTTGCGCAGCACGGCGAACACTTCTTCGACTTCCTCGTCGTTGATCACTTCGCGGAGGCCGACCCCCTCGGTGTTGTCGGCCGGCACGTTGAGGATCAGATCGCCATAGGCCAGGCGCAGCACCAGGTACTCGCGCTTCTCACCAAAGGCGACCTTTGTCTCGCGCTTCTCAATGACGGCAGCCCCGTGATGGGGGTACACGACTTTGTCTCCGACCTTGAAGGACACTGGTCTCCCTTGCACATGCTCGGACGCGGCGCCGAGTCAGTGACGATTTTCAGGTGTTGCGGTACCGGTCCCAGCAGGTCAGCCGGTCGGACAGCAGCTTTCCATTGTACAGGATCGGGGCCGTAGTGACCCGCCGGTCACTCGTAGCGCTCGAAAATGCTGGCTTCGACCATCCGGGCCAGCCCTTCTCGCACCGCCCGCGCCGTGGCCGCCCCGATGCCGTCGATCGATTCCAACTCGGCCGCACTGGCCGACATGATCTCGGGGAGGCTGCCGAATCGTTCCACCAGACGTTCGATGAGCAGTGGGCGAGATCTGGGGCAGTCGATGGAGGAGCCGGTAGCCCCGGGCCGAGGTATCGGCATGGAGATCCTCGACCGACGGGGGCAGGTGCAGCGTGGTCATGACGTGGCCGAGGTCCATCAGGTCATCGGGCGCCAGGGCCCGCAGCCGATCGAGCGAGGATGCCTTGCCGGCGTAATCCCGCACCACCAGGGTCACGATGTCACTGACGCCCGAGCTCAACTCTTCGGTCTGCAGGTGGATCAGGCGGCCGTCGGAGCCCAGTTCGACCAGGTGGCCCTCAATTTCCTCGGCAATGCGGCGCACCATTTCGCCCGGGCTGCAGCACGGAGACCACGTCACGGATGGAGACCGTGTCCTCCATTTCGGAACGGGTCAGCGTGGTCAACGCATCGTCAAAGCGCACCCGGAAGCGCTGCAGGGTGGCCAGCGCCTGGCTGACTGCGGTCGATCAACCAACCAGCCGACTGCGACGTGTGCTTCAAACTGTTGCGGTAGACGGCGATGGTGGCCATGGCTTCGGAGACGGCCACCACCGGCACGTCAATGGAGCGGGCCACCCGCTCGGCCGTCCGATGCCGGGTTCCGGTCTCCGTGGTGGCGATCGACGCCTTGGGCACCAGGTGGACGTTGGCCCGGGCAATCCGGGACGCGTCGGCGGCCAGAATGATGGCGCCATCCATTTTGGCCAGCTCGGACAGCCGTTGGGGGCTGTACTCGGCATCGAGCAGGAAACCGCCGGTGCAGACCGAGAGCACCGCCGGATCATCGCCGATCACGATCAGGGCGCCGTGCTTGGCCTGCAGAATTCGGTCCAAGCCCTCCCGCAGCGCCGTCCCCGGTGCGATCAGGGCCAGGGCCTCATTTAGCGGCTGGCTGCCCCGATCGACCACCTCGGCATCGTACCCGTGAAGTCACTGAAAAAGACCCGGACCGCATCAAACAAGGTCCTGACCTGATGCACTTCCATGCCGTCTGGGATGGCTTCGGCCGGCGTCGAAGCCGGCACGATGGCCCGGGTGTAACCAGCCCGCTTAGCCTCGATCAGCCGCCGATCGGCTCCGGGCACCATCCGGAGCTCGCCCGCCAGGCCCAGTTCACCGAAGACGACCAGATCGAAGTTCACCGGCGCGGTCGTTGGCAGCCGAGGCCAGCGCCAGCGCGATGCCCAGATCGACTGCCGGCTCGGTCACGGTGATGCCGCCCACGGCCGCAATGAAGACGTCGCACCCGCTGATCGGATGTTGCGCTCGGGCCTCCAAGACGGCCATAAGCAGCGACACCCGAGCAGCGTCGACTCCCAACGCCCGCGGTCGAGCACCTGAGCCTGGGCGGGCCACCAAAGCCTGCACCTCGACCAGAAGCGAACGTCGACCCTGCAGCACCGGCACCACCACCGACCCCGACATGCCAGCCAGCCGGTCGCCCAGCAACAACTGGCCGGGATCCGCCACGGTGCGAAGTCCGGTCGTCGCGCATTTCGAAGATGCCAACTTCTCCGGCCGGCCCGAATCGATGCTTGACCGCGGTCAGCAGGCGCACGGCGTGATGGCGATCGCCGTCGAAGGAGAGCACGGTGTCGACCAGGTGCTCGATGGCCCGGGGTCCGGCCAGGTCGCCGTCCTTGGTGACGTGACCCACCAGCACGATGGGCACGCCGGTGGACTTGGCCAGGCGAGTCAGGCGCTCCACACAGGCTTTGACCTGCAAGAGACTGCCCGCCGCTCCGGGCACTCCGTCATCAGAAATCGACTGAATCGAATCGACCACCACCAAACCGGGGTGGTGCCGATCGATGGCCGTCTCGATGGCGCCGACGTCGTGACCTTCCAAGGCCAGCAGGCGTTCGGGCACGGCGCCGATCCTCCCGGCCCGGCCGCTCACCTGGACCAGCGACTCTTCGGCCGAGGCCAGCAGCACGTCAATCCCGGCCGAGGCGACCGACGACAGCACCTGGAACAGCAGGGTGGACTTGCCCACCCCGGGTGGTCCGTAGACCAGGGTGACTGAGCCGGCCACAAACCCGCCGCCCAACACACGGTCGACCTCCTTCAATCCGGTGGACATGGGTGGTGTCGCCCCACCGGTCACCAAGCGAAGCGAAACCGCCTCATTGCCGACCCCGGCAGCCTGCGCCGGGCTGATGGGCCTCCAACGCATTCCATTCGCCACAGTGCGGACAACGGCCTACCCATTGGAGAACCGAACCCTCGCAGGAGGTACAGATATACGCCGCCGCATTCGCTCGAGCCATGGGCCGCAACCGTAAGCCGAGGGTGTCACATCGGCCCGAGCCACACACGCAAGATGCCGGGCCCGAAGGCCCGGCATCTTGGTCAAGCGTTACGTACCGCTACTGCATACCTATTCCGATTCGGCGCCTGCTCCCGCCAACTCCAGCGGAGGTGGCTGCATGCCCTTCGATGGCCCGGAAGCTGAGCGAAGGACCCTCGCCGTCGATGGGCGATTCCTCGACGTCGACCACAATGGTCTCGCCGACCCGGAATTCCTTCCAGAGGATCCGCTCCGACAACGGGTCTTCGATCAGCCGCTGGATGGCCCGGCGCAGTGGCCGTGCCCCCAACTGCGGGTCGTAACCCTTTTCGGCCAGGAACGTACGAGCCGCCGGCGTCAGTTCAAGGCCGATGCCCTGATCCGACAGCTGCGAGATCGTGCGCGACATGAGCAGGTCCACGATTTCCGTGACCTCGGCCCGCGAGAGCTCGTGGAACACGATGACCTCGTCGATACGGTTGAGGAACTCGGGGCGGAAGTGGCCCTTCAGTGCCTCGTCGACCTTGGCCTTCATGCGCTCGTAGGTGACCGCTTCGGACGTCTTGGCAAAACCCATGGAGGACTTGCGCAGGTCGGCCGTACCGAGGTTGGACGTCATGATCAGCACCGTGTTCTTGAAGTCCACCGAGCGGCCCTGGGCGTCGGTCAGGCGACCGTCTTCCAGAATCTGCAGCAGGGTGTTGAACACGTCCGGGTGCGCCTTTTCGACCTCGTCGAAGAGGACCACCGAGAACGGCTTGCGCCGCACGGCCTCGGTCAACTGACCGCCCTCTTCGTAGCCCACGTACCCGGGAGGCGAACCGACCAGGCGGCTCACGGTGTGCTTCTCCATGTACTCGGACATGTCGAGCTGAATCAGCGCGTCCTCGTCGTCGAACAGGAACTCGGCCAGCGTCTTGGCCAGCTCGGTCTTGCCGACACCGGTCGGGCCCAAGAAGATGAACGAACCGCTCGGCCGCTTGGGGTCCTTGAGACCGGCCCGCGTGCGGCGAATGGCCCGGGACAGCGCCTTGAGCGCCTCTTCCTGACCGATGACCCGCTTGTGCAGTTCGTCCTCCATGCGCAGGAGCTTGGCGGTCTCCTCCTCGGTGAGTCGGTAGACCGGAATGCCGGTCCAGGCCGCCAGCACTTCGGCGATGACTTCCTCGTCCACCACGTCGAACAGGTCCACGCCCTCGGCCCGAAGTTCGGCCTCTTGCGCTTCCTTGATCTCCAGGCGCTCCTTCTCCTGCTCGGCCAACTTCTTGGCCTGCTCGAAGGCACCCTTCTCAATGGCCGCTTCCTTGTCGGCCCGCAGGCGCGTGATCTCCTCTTCCAGCTTCTTGGCGCTGGGCGGGTTGGCCATGCGGCGGATGCGCAGACGACTACCGGCCTCGTCAATGAGGTCGATCGCCTTGTCCGGGAGGAACCGGTCGGCCAGGTAGCGGTCGGCCAGGTTGGCCGCGGCCACCAGGGCCTGGTCGGTGATGCTCACGGCGTGGTGCGACTCGTAGCGGTCGCGCAGTCCCTTGAGGATGTCGATGGTCAGGGCCACCGTCGGCTGGTCCACCTTCACCGGCTGGAAGCGTCGCTCAAGCGCGGCGTCCTTCTCCAGGTGCTTGCGGTACTCGTCAATGGTGGTCGCCCCGACCGTCTGCAGCTCACCCCGAGCCAGCATGGGCTTGAGGATGGAGGCAGCGTCGATGGCGCCCTCGGCGGCACCCGCACCGACCAGGGTGTGGATCTCGTCAATGAACAGGACGATGTCGCCCCGGGTCCGGATCTCCTTGAGGACCTTCTTCAAGCGCTCCTCGAAGTCACCGCGGTAGCGGCTCCCGGCCACCAGGGCGCCCAGGTCGAGGGTGTACAGCTGCTTGTTGGTCAGCGTCTCGGGGACCTCGTTGGCCACGATGCGTTGGGCCAGGCCCTCCACAATGGCGGTCTTACCCACACCGGGCTCGCCGATGAGGACCGGGTTGTTCTTGGTCCGACGGGACAGGACCTGCATGACCCGCTCGATTTCCTTCTCACGCCCGATGACCGGGTCCAACTTGCCGTCTCGGGCCAGTTGGGTCAGGTTGCGGCCGAACTGGTCCAGCACCGCTGAACCCGAACTGGTGTCGCCGGTGGTGGCACCCTGGGCCGCTCCGACGGCGTCCTTGCCGCTCTGGCTGCCCGACATCAGCTGGATGACCTGCTGGCGCACCCGGCCCAAGTCAGCGCCCAGGCTGACCAACACCGTGGCGGCCACACCCTCGCCCTCACGGACGAGGCCGAGCAGCATGTGCTCAGTGCCGATGTAGCTGTGGCCCAGTTGCAGGGCCTCGCGGAGCGACAGCTCCAAAACCTTTTTCGCACGTGGCGTGAACGGAGGAGACCCGCTCGGGGCCGTACCGGCCATACCGATGGTCTCTTCGACTTTCTCGCGCACAGCCTCCAACGAGATGCCGAGTGACTCCAGCGCCTTGGCTGCGACGCCTTCCCCCTCGTGGATCAGCCCGAGCAGAATGTGCTCAGTACCGATGAAGCTGTGGTTCAGGAGACGTGCTTCCTCCTGCGCCAGCACTAATACTCTTCGTGCCCGGTCGGTGAAGCGTTCGAACACCGTGACCGCCTCTCTATCTAGCTCGGACTTCAGTGTACCTGCGCCCTCCCTCACAACAGGCGGCAGCTACCACCCTGGGAACGACTTGGCACCCCTATTCATGCGGCCGACACAATCACGTGGCTGTCACGGCGGTTCAGCTGTCGCCTAACGTCACAGGAAGTGAACGCCACGGAGGCCCTCGGCCTGCCCCTCCTGCAGGATGACTTGCAGCGCCTCGAACCCCTCCTGACCAGCTCCGTGGTCACGGGCGACGCCTTTCTGGACGACGTCACCACCCACCTGATCGCGGCCGGCGGCAAACGCCTCCGACCCATGTTGGCCCTGGCCACGGCCACCGGCGGGCGGGCCGAGGCCACCCACGACGACCTGATGGGCGCGGTGGCGGTCGAACTCGTCCACCTGGCCTCGCTCTACCACGATGACGTGCTCGACGAAGCCACCATCCGGCGCAACGTCGAAAGTGTCAACTCCCGTTTCGGCAATTTGGTGGCCATTGTGGCCGGCGACTACCTCTTGGCCCGCTCGGCCGCCATCGCGGCCAGCCTGGGCGTCGAGATCGCCGAACTCCTGGCCAACACCCTGGGCAAGCTGTGCCAGGGCCAGGTGGCCGAGGTCCGCTCCGCCTTCCAGACCGACCGCTCCAAGGAGAGCTACACCGACGCCATCGCCGGCAAGACTGCGGCGCTAACGGCCACCTCGTGCCGCATCGGCGCCCTCACCGGTGGCCTGCCGGCGGCCGAAGTCGACGCCCTCACCGAGTACGGCCACTGCTTCGGCATGGTCTTCCAGATCCGCGACGACATTCTCGACATCACGGCCACCGAGGGCGAACTGCTCAAGCCGGCCGGCCAGGACCTGGCCGAGGGCATCTATACCTTCCCGGCCCTGGTCGCCCTGGCCGAACCCGAGGTCGGATCCGGCCTGCGCGAAATCCTGGGCAAGCCCCTCGGCGAGTCCGAACGGGAGAAGGCCCGCAGCCTGGTGGCCAACTCGACCGGCATTGCCGCCGGCGTGGCCGAAGCCCGCACCTATGTGGAGCGGGCCCAGGCGGCCACAAGCGGCATTGCCAGCACCGAGCTGCGCGAGGGCTTCAACCGCCTGGTGGCCGAGCTGCTCGTCGATCTCCCGGGCTGACCGAAGTCCCGGACTGACCCAGCTCCGATCAGCCTCAGCTGGCCGGGGTCGAAGATGACGTCGCTCCACTCCCGCACGCAGCGGCAATCCGAGCCAGCACCTTTTCGCCCTTGGCTTCGAGCTTCTCGACCCGGGTGATCCGGCGCCCGATGCGGGCCGCCACCTTGGGGTGACCAGCCGACACTGCCGTCGCTTGCCGGCCTTGCGCCTTGGGCACCCATGCCGCCGCCTTGGCCTCCCGGGCCTGGATTTTGGGCACCCGGGCCTCGGCCTTCGTGCAGTTCACCGTGTGGGTCGTGGTCCCGGCGTGGTCCGGCTGCGCCGGCCACGCCGGCGATACCAAAGGTCAATCCCCCGGTGAGGGCGGCTGCCGCCAGGGCAGCTTTGGTGAGCGTTCGGATCATGATGTGCTCCTTCATTCGTTCCGTTCCGTCACCACCCACTCTGAGCCCCACATATGAGGAATCTGTGTGGAGAATGCGAGGGTTCTCCTGAAGCATTCAGCCCGGGGAGACGACGGTGAAACCGAGGCCTCTTGCTGCGTCAGCCATGCGGTCGTCATACGTAACCAGGCACGCCAGGCTGCTGCCCATGAGTTGCGCCGTGGCTAAATGGATCGCATCGAGTGTGCGGAGTTCAGTTGGCAAAAGCTCGGCCGCCCGATTGGCACGCGTTGGCTGAGACCGACAAGCTCAAGCGTTTCGAGAGCATCTTCGCCGCGTGCGACAGCACGGGCGCCCGACGGCAGAAGCGCCCGCCCAACTTCCGTCCGCGCCAGGGAACTCGAAACCAATGTGCGTTGGCGGGTGACGTAGCGACGGAGCGCAGTGGAGTCCTCTTCGAACACCGCCAATTTCACAATGGCCGACGAGTCCAGGTAGGTAACCCGGTCAGCGCTCATCGCGGCGAAGGCGTTCCAGTACCACTGACGGGAGTTCCATCTCGGGATCGAGAGGCAAGGGTTCAGGTAAATCTGGCAATACGCCGTGTTGCTGCTTCCACCTCACCGGCAGCCCGAAGCTGCTCGAGAGGACTCAGTTCAGGAATGGGACTCAACAACGCCACTGGACGCCCCCGGTCAGTGATCTCAATCGTGTGCCCGTCCTCGACCAGGCGCAGCAGCTCACTGCGCTCGTTGCCGCAACTCACGGATACCTACCGCACGTCATGTGCTATTTGTAGCACTTACCCACCTAAGGGATCCACCAAAAGCAACCGCACGACCATGAACGGTCGGCTGCCGGCCCGCGAGAGACCTACTTTTCGGGGCGGAGGGTCGGGAAGGCGATCACTTCTCGGATGTTGGGCACGTCGCCCAGCAACATGATGAGGCGATCGATGCCCAGGCCGAAGCCGGAGGTCGGCGGCAACCCGTACTCGAGCGCCCGTAGGTACTCCTCGTCGACCTCATTGGCCTCGTCGTCCCCGGCGGCGTGCTTGGCCGCCTGATCGAGGAAGCGCTCCCGCTGGTCGTCCGGATCGATGAGCTCGGTGAAACCGTTGCCGAGCTCCCGGCCGGCAATGACGGGTTCGTAGCGCTCCACCAGTTCGGCATCGTCGCGGTGGCGACGGGCCAGGGGCGAGACTTCGGCCGGGTAATCGATGACGAAGACGGGACCCCACAGCTCGGCTTCGGTGGTCTTCTCGTAAATCTCGAGCAGGACTTTGCCCGGGCCCCAGCTGTCCTCGACCTTGAGGCCGACCTCGGTGGCCACCTTGGCCAGTTCATCGAGAGGCGTGTGCACGCTGAGGTCGTGACCGGTCGCTTCGCGCACCAACTCGCTCATGGTGGCCCGGCGCCAGGGCGGGGTGAGGTCGAGCTCTCGACCCCCATAGGTCAGCACGGTGGTGCCCAAGAAATCCTGGGCCGCTCCGGCCACCAATTCCTCGAACACCTTCATGGTGTCCTGGTAATCGGCGTAGGCCTGGTACAGCTCAATGGTGGTGAATTCGGGATTGTGACGAGGCGAGATGCCCTCGTTGCGGAAGCTCCGGCCAATCTCGAACACCTTGTCGAAACCACCGACCACTAAGCGCTTCAGGTACAGCTCGGGGGCGACCCGCAGGAAGAGATCGGTGTCCAGCGCGTTGTGATGGGTCACGAAAGGCCGGGCCAAGGCCCCGCCGGCGATCGGATGGAGGATCGGTGTCTCCACCTCGACAAAACCCATGTCCCACAGGCGCTGTCGCATGCCCCGCACCACGTTGCTGCGCAGCAACAAAATGTCGCGGCTGCGCTCGTTGGCCCACAGGTCGACCTCGCGCTGGCGGTAGCGGGTCTCGACATCGGAGACCCCGTGCCACTTGTCGCCAAAGTTCCGCCGGGCCTCGGCCAGCAGTTCCCATGAAGCCACCTTCACCGACAGCTCGCCACGGCGCGTCCGCACCACTTCGCCCCGGGCGCCGATCCAATCGCCCAGATTGAGCCGGATGAACTCGTCAAAGCCCTCGGTCAACGAGGCCAGCGCGAACAGCTGCACCGAGCCCGAGGCGTCACGTAGTTCGGCGAAGGCCAACTTGCCCTGGGGCCTCGACAGCATGATTCGACCGGCCACCCCGACGGTGACGCCGGACTCCTCACCATCGGTCAGCGCCGACCATTGCTCGACCACCTCGGCCGCCTGGTGGGTCCGCTCAAAGCGATAGGGGATGTCCTTCTCAGATGTACTCACGAGGACACGTTGCGCTCGTAGACGATGCGCAGTCCGTGCAGGGTCAACCAAGGTTCCACGTGCTCAATGGTGTCCGAATGTGGGGCAATGAGCGAACTGAGCCCTCCGGTGGCCACCACGGTCGACGGTCCGAGCTCCACCATGAAGCGCCGGGCGAGCCCATCCACCTGGGCGGCGAAGCCATAGAGGGTGCCCGATTCGATCGACTCCACCGTCGAGCGACCGATCACGCTCCGGGGTTCAACCAGTTCCACGCGCCGCAGTGCCGCCGCCGATTGGTACAGCGCCTCCAGGCTGATGGCAACGCCCGGGGTGATGGCTCCACCGAGATACTCCCCGGCCGCACTGATGGCCTCGACTGTGGTCGCCGTGCCCATATCGATGACCACACAGGGTCCTCCGTAGAGGTCGTAGGCCCCGACGGCGTTGGCCACCCGGTCAGCTCCGACCTCTTTCGGGTTGTCGTACAGGATGGGCATGCCGCTCTTGGTGCCCGGACCCAGCACCACACAGGGCACGTGGTCGAACCAGCGAGAGGCCATTTGCCGCAACTCGCCCGTGACGTGGGGCACCGACGAGCTCACGGCGATGCCGGTCACCGCCGTCCGGATATCGAGGCCTTCCAGATCCAACAGTTGGGTCAGTAACACCGCGTGCTCATCCGGTGTCCGGGTGGGCACCGTCGACAGGCGCCAGTGATGGGTCAGCCCCCGGGGCGCCGTCGGGTCGTGCTCGGTGCCGATGCCCACCCCAACGCTTTCGTCCGGTACCGGCAACTGACCGGAACCACCCTGGGCATAGAGCCCGACCACCGATTCAGTGTTGCCCACGTCGATCACCAACAGCACGTCAACGTCCCCCGCTCGCATCGCCCCGCCAAATGAGATCGAGACCAAGGTCCAAGACGGCGGCCGAATGCGTCAAGGCACCGACCGAAATTCGATCCGGCCCGGCGGCTGCGTAGTCGCCAATGGTCTGCAGATTGATGTTGCCCGAGACCTCGGTCAACACGCCGGGGCCTTCGGCCTGCGCCGTGGCAATGGCCAACTCGACCGTGGCCGGGTCCATGTTGTCCAACAACACGGAGTCGACCCCGGCTTTAGCCGCCTCCGCCACCTGGGCAATTTCGTCGCACTCCACCTGCACCATGCGGCCGGGCCACAACGCCCGCGCCCGGGCCACCGCGTCGGTGATGGAGACACCAGCCAGGTGATTGTCCTTGACCAGCACGGCATCGGACAGGCTCAGCCGGTGGTTCACACCACCGCCGGCGCGTACCGCCGCCTTTTCCAACACCCTCAGTCCCGGTGTGGTCTTGCGGGTATCGAGCACCTGGACCTTGGGATTGCGAGCGTGGGCGGCCGCCACGTAGCGCGCCGTCAATGTGGCGATCCCCGAAAGGTGGCCCAAGAAGTTCAACGCCGTGCGCTCGCCCGTGAGAATGGGGCGCAACGGGCCGGTCACATCCAGCACCACGAACCCGGGCGACAGCACGTCGCCGTCGACCGCGTGCCACTCGAGCGCCAACGTCGGGTCGAGCTGAATGAACGTCTCATGAGCGCAGTCGCGTCCGGCCAGCACACCATCGGCCCGAGCCCGCAATTGAAAATGCGCCACCGCCTCCTCGGGCACCAGCGCGGCCGACAAGTCGCCATCGGCCCAAAGATCCTCGGCGAAGGCGCGCGCCACTGCGTCGGACACCACGGTCGACCACTCCACTTCGGTCGTCACGCGCCCGCCCCGGCATGGACCAGACGAGTCCGCCACGACTCCACGGTGTCGGGGAAATCACTGCGCGAATGGGCGCCCCTGCTTTCGGTGCGGGTCTGAGCCGACACCAGCAAGGCATCGGCCACTTGCACCAGGTTGGCCAGTTCAACCGCGTGGACAGAGGCGGTGCGGTCGCCCATGGCGGCCACCACGTCGTTGACCGCCTCGGCCGCCGCCGCCAATGACGCCGCCGTTCGCACCACACCCGCGCCGTTGGTCATGGTCCGCTGCAACGAGTCGCGCAACTTGGGAATGTCCGGCACGCCGGACGCGGCACCGACTTCCCACACCCGGAGCTCGCTGGGCACCGCCCGGCAGCCGATGCCGTCCAGCGAGGTGCCGGTCAACCAGGCCCGCATGGCGCCGCTGGCTTCAGGCCCGTCGTAACCCGCGACCAATCGTTCGGTCATCCGGGCCCCAAAGACCATGCCTTCGAGTAAGGAGTTGGAGGCCAGTCGGTTGGCGCCATGCACCCCGCTACAGGCCACTTCTCCCACCGCCCACAATCCTGGCAGCGCGGTGGCTCCCCACAGGTCGGTGATGACGCCGCCCGAAAGGTGATGGGCCGCCGGCGCGATCGGGATCCAGTCCTTTTCCGGATTGAGCCCAATGGAGGTCAGGGAGGCCGCGATGGTCGGGAACCGGGCGGCAAAGCGCTCCAACCCGGTGGCATCAAGCCAGAGGTGATCGGTCCCACTCTCGGCCATCCGGGCCGCCATGGCCCGGGACACCACGTCGCGAGGGGCCAGCTCGTCGACGAAGCGATCGCCCTCGGCATCTCGCAACAGGGCGCCGTGGCCGCGCAGGGCCTCGGACAACAACGGCCGCGGCATGGCCGGGTGATGCAACGCGGTCGGGTGGAACTGCACGAATTCCACGTCCGCCGTGGGCACCCCCGCCCGCAAGGCCATGGCCACGCCATCGCCGGTCGATTCGGGTGGATTGGTGGTCACCGAGAACATCTGGCCCGCGCCGCCGGTGGCCAGTACGACATGCTCGGCCCGCACGGCCACAATGGCGCCGTCGGGAGCGAGGGCGGTCACCCCGACACATCGTCCGCCTTCGATGATCAGGTCGAGCGCAAACCAACCTTCCAGCACCGCACTGGCGGTTTCGTAGGTGGCGTCGACCAGCGCGCGTTCAACTTCGGCTCCCGTGGCGGCGCCGCCGGCATGGACGACCCGGGGTCGTGAGTGACCACCTTCGCGGGCCAGTGACAGTGACCCGCTGAGTTCGCGATCGAATTCGACGCCCAGCGTGATCAGCTCGTGCACCCGGCCCGGCCCCTCGTCGACCAAAATGCGCACGGCCTCTTCGTCACACAGGCCGGCGCCGGCGGCCAGGGTGTCCGCCAGGTGGAGATCGGTGGAATCCTCGTCGCCACCCAATACCGCGGCCACGCCACCCTGCGCCCAGCGGGTGGCCGACTGTGAGAGCACACCCTTGGTCAGGACCCCGACATTGGGACCAGCGAGTCGCACGGCCGCGGAAAGTCCGGCCACACCACTGCCCAGCACCAGGACGTGGAACGGTCCCGGTTGGGCGCCTTCGCTCACTGCTGTTCGGTGAGCGCCAACTCGGCATCGAGACGGGCGGACACCTCATCGATGACCCGGTTGCGTCCATCGACGTGGACCACCCGAGGCACGAAGTTGGTGAGCTCCTCCCGCTCGTATTCGGCGTACGTGATGATGATCACCTTGTCGCCCGGCGACACCAGCCGAGCGGCCGCGCCGTTCAGGCAGATCTGCCCCTTCTCACCTTCAATGGCATAGGTCTCGAAGCGAGCGCCATTGTCGATGTCGAGGACGGCAACCTGCTCGTAGGGGAGGATGTCGGCCAGGGCCATCAACTCGGTGTCGATGCTGACGGATCCCACGTAGTTGAGGTTGGCCCCGGTCACGGTGGCGCGGTGGACCTTTGACTTCATCATGCGACGGCGCATCGGGTTACCCGACCCTTTCCAGTTGGCGTTCACGGACTCGAGGCGGCGCCACGGTGGCGTCCATTGCCTCGCTGTTGTCGATCAATCGAACCGGCCCGACAATGGCGGCAATCAGGAGCCGGACCGATGTCGGATCGGAAATCACGTCGCACTCGACCAGATCGTCGGCCTGTACGGCGACGGCGTAGTCCAGCTCGACCGAGGGCTCGGTGGCCACGACCCGACGCATGGCTTCGGTGACGGCCGAGGCGCGCACCGGTCCGTCGCCAAAGAGGGCACGACCGGCGGCCAGTGCCCGGGCCAGCACCGTGGCGGCGGTGCGCTCATCAGCCGAGAGGCGCACGTTGCGGCTGGAAAGCGCCAACCCGTCGTTTTCGCGCACAATCGGGCAACCCACCACGTCGACCGGCAGGCAGAGGTCGTGCGTCATCTGTCGCACCACGGCCAACTGCTGAAAATCCTTCTCGCCGAAGTAGGCCCGGCACGCACCGGCAATGGAGAACAGCTTGGCCACCACCGTCGACACGCCGTCAAAATGACCGGGCCGAGATGCGCCCTCCCAGAATTCGCTGACCCCCTGGACCGACACCGTGGTCGGCACCACAGAGGGCCATGACGGGTACATCTCGCTGACGGGAGGGGCGAAAACGATGTCGACCCCGGCCGCCGCGCACACCGCCAGATCAGCCTCGAGCGTGCGGGGGTAGTTGTCGATGTCGCTGGCCTCGCCGAACTGCAGGGGATTGACGAAGATGGTGACGGCCACGACGTCGCATTCCAGGCGGGCTCGATCCATCAGGGACGCATGACCGGCGTGCAGGGCCCCCATGGTGGGCACCAGGCCCACGGTGCGTCCGGTGGCCCGAGCACCATTCAGGGCCTCCCGACAGCTGGCCACGGTGTGCAGGATCTCCATGACCTAGACCACCGCCGGCGACGAGTCGGTGGCCAGCTTGGTGGCCAGTGCGGCACCGGCCTGGTAGCCGGGTCGCTCGGCGGCCGGCAGGGCATCCAGATGGCGGCTGAGCGTGGCCCAGTCGCCCCGCACGGCCGGACCGGTCAGGGCCTGACGCGGGCCGAGGGCAGCCACGTCTTCCAGGGCCGCCCGGGTCAGGGGCAGAAATGCCTCCAGATCCAGTCCGGCCACGGCAGCCACCCGCTCGACCTGACCCAAGAGGGCCACCACGTGATTGGCGGCGATACAGGCGGCGGCGTGATAGGCCGCCCGATCGGCATCGGCCACTTCCACCAGGCGGCCACCGAGTGACTCGACGATGAGCCGGGCGGCCGCCGCGCCCGACACGGCAAAGGTCACGCCACCGGTGAGGCGAGTGGCGCCAACCACTTCATTGGGCAAGGGCACCAAGGGATGCACGGTGGCCCGAACCGGGTGCGGCGCCAGCACGTCAATGCCGAGCGAACCGGACAGGTGGACCACGGTGGTGTCGGCATTTGGTCGCACCAGCGCCGCCACGGAGGCGATGGCGTCATCAGGCGTGGCGATGAGCAAGACGTCCACGCCATCAGCGGCGTCGGTCAGGTCATCGTGTCGGCCCAGAAACCCGACAACGTCCCAGCCCTGCGCCGATAACGCAGCAGCCATTGAAGTTCCGGCCCGCCCGGGGCCGATAATACGGATGGTGTGCACCTAACCTCCTTCGGCGTTCCAGCCCCTCTCGGGTGCCGTTCGCCTACAGGGCAGATAAACAGACCTCTACAGCGTACCGAACAGAAGGACCGCTCCGCCAGAGGCAATTAATCTTTCCTCCGGCACCAGGTCCGGAGCCAGATCACTCAGGGGCTGGAGGACAAATCGTCGCTCCCACATCCGGGGATGGGGCACCGTCAGTTCAGGATCGTTCACGGATTCGTCACCCACGAGGAGCACATCAGCATCGAGCGTCGCGCGGGCCGAACCGGACGGTCCGCACCCGATGCGCCGCTTCCTCCAAGGCCTGGCACCGGCGCAGCAAGGCCAGTGGCGTGTCATCCGTCTGGAGTTCGACCACCAGGTTCAGGTAGGGACCCTGGCCCTCAGGCCCGCCCACCGGCTCGGTCTCGTACACCGGTGAGACCCCCACGACGTCGCCCGATTCCGACAAGGTCGAAACGGCCGCCCTCAACGATTCGAGCCGATCGCCCAGGTTGGAGCCGAGCCCCAAAAAGGCCCGCTGGGACGGCATCAGTCGATACTCCCGGCGGGCACCACCCATTGACATTGCTGACCCGTCACTTGGGCAATCTGGTCAAAATCGGCGTCGTAGTGCAACACCGTCACGTTCAGCTCTTCGGCCGCCGCCGCAACAAGTAAGTCCGGGATCTTGCGTCCACGTTGACTCCTGCTCGCTAGTAGTCGTTGTACCTGGACGGCGCGGCGGACGTGAGTGGACGATGTCTCGACTGCTTCAAATACGTCGAGGGCCGCCATCAATTGGTCCCACTCCTCGGAATTGCGGGCCGAATAGCCCACCTCAAGATCACAAATCCTGGCGCGACCAATCTGGCCATTCGCCACCAGCGGCTCAACGGCATCGCGCACCGCACGCTGTCCCAGCCTCTTCACCACACTGGTGTCGATGAGGAAGTTCAACGCCATGCTTCGAGGCGATCGCCAAGCTCAGCACTAGCCAGGACATCAAGCGCGGCCTCTACACGAGGGCCACGGTCTTGCATCACACGTCGAAGGGCCTCGTTCACGGTGTCCTTGTACGTAGATGTCCCTAACTCAGCTTGTGCTGCCCCAAGAGCCTCGTCGTCCACGTCAATCAACCGCTTCGTCACCAACTCAGTATATATCTCATTACATCTATATATACGCTCGCCACCAGGTTCCTGCGCCACCGCATGAACGGTCGGGTTCAGTCCTCAGCGTGTGCGAGTCACCCGCACGCCCGTACTCGCCACCTCGAGCGCCAGCGGCGGACGGAGTTTGCGGACCGTCACCTCAACCGACTCAAGGCGGCCGTCGGAGACCAGGAGTGCGTCGGCCAATCGACCGGCCAGGGTTTCGACGAGCTGATACGAGCGGCCGGAGACCACGTCGGCTGCCATGTGGGCCATCGCCCCGTAGTCGACGGTGTCGGCCAAGTCGTCGCTGGCCTGGGCCGCCCTGGTGTCGATGGTGGCCCGAATGTCCAGTGAGAACGGCTGAGCCCGATCCTGCTCTTCGGCCAACACGCCGTGGACACCGAGTACGCGTAGATCGAGAATCTCGATCACATCGGTCACGACGGTGGGCGGTGAGGAAGGTTGTCCAGGGAGGCCAGGAGTTCGCGCCCGGGCTCACCCATGGCATGGCCGCGGACGTGCTCCAAGAGCGCCACCGCTTGGGGCTGACTGTGGATGCGGTTCGACCAGACCAGATAGCCGGCCACCACTCCCATGACCCGGTCACCCAGTTCGTCCTGGTGGACCAGCAGCCGAAGACCGGCGCTCAGCGAATCGTCGATGTCCTTGTAACAGGCGGCCAGCACGGTTTTCGGGTCACCGGTGGCTGGTAGTGGATAGTGGGCCCAGGCCAAGCCTTCGTCGTCGTAGGCATGCAGGTTGTGGGGCGAGGGCAGCAGCGAAATGACCCGCCCGAAGCCCTGCTGGCGCAACCAGATGATTTCCTCCTGGCGGCGGACCTTGCGGTGATTGGGCGAGAAACCACCTGGGCGCTCGCTGATGGCCAAATGGTCCTTCATGACCCAGGTGAAATTCCGAGGGGGGATCCCAGCCGCCCACTTACCCTTCATGCTGCTGGACCATACAGCCGGGCGGCCTGCACCGTGGGCTGCACGTCATGGACGCGGACCATGCCTGCTCCGGCCGCCATGGCGGCCACCGCGGTGGCCAGGGAAGCTTCAGCTCTTTCCTCAACGCCAGCTGGAATATCGGAGCCTGGCGAAACCAATAACCCCAGGAAGCGCTTGCGGCTGGTGCCGACCAGCACCCCGGCACACCCGAGATCAGCGGCACCACGCACCAGCTCGGGCAGATGACGGAGGAGCGACAGATTGTGATCCTTGGTTTTGCCGAACCCGATGCCCGGGTCCACCCACACTTCGCCCACGCCGGCCTTCAGCGCCACCTGGGCCCGATCCAAGACAAAGGTAAAGACCTCGTCCACCACGTCGTCGTAGTGGGGCTGATCCTGCATGGTCCGCGGCGATCCCTGCATGTGCATGACCACCCAGCCCGACCCAGAGCGGAGCGCCACTTCCCACTGGGCGGCCGAAATGTCATTGACGAGCGTCGCCCCCGCCTTCAGCGCCGCCTCGGCCACCGTCGGCTTCATGGTGTCCACCGACACCCGCACCTGGCCGGCCAAGGCCGATATCACCGGGATGACTCGAGCCAGCTCGACCTCTTCGGGTACGGACTCCGCGCCGGGCCTGGAGGACTCACCCCCGACGTCGATGATGTCGGCCCCTTCCGCCACCAACTGCAGGCCGTGCGCCACGGCGGCATCGGTCGTGACATAGCGCCCGCCGTCGAAAAAGGAATCCGGGGTCACATTGAGGACCCCCATGACCAACGGCACGCCGCTCAGCGACCCCGGATGAACTGCATCGCTTCCGCCCGCGTGGCGACGTCCGATCGGAACAAGCCGCGCACTGACGACGTGACCGTCACCGTGCCCGGCTTCTTCACGCCACGCATCGACATGCAGAGGTGTTCCGCTTCAATCACCACCAACACGCCTCGTGGACTCAGCACCCGCTCAATCGCATCGGCGATCTGGGTCGTCATCCGTTCTTGGACCTGGAGCCGGCGGGCATAGCCGTCGACCAACCGCGCCAACTTGGACAAGCCCGTGATCCGTCCGTCCTCGGCCGGGATGTAGGCCACGTGCGCCTTGCCCAGGAACGGCACCAGATGATGCTCGCAAAGACTGGCGAAGGGGATCTCGCGCACCATGACCATTTCGTCATGCTCAAGGGCAAACGTGACCTCAAGGTGCCGCGCCGGATCATCCTGGAGACCGGAGAAGAGTTCTTCGTACATGGCCGCCACCCGGTTCGGGGTGTTCAGCAATCCATCGCGCTGCACGTCTTCACCGATGGCGTCCAGCATTTCGGCCACGGCGGCCCGCACCCGCGCTACGTCAACGGCCACCGAACGACCTCAGCCCTCTTCGCTGTCTTCGAGGTAGTGGTGCACCCCGGGAAGATTCCGGTAGCGCTCAGCCACATCGAGCCCGTAGCCCACGACGAAGGTGGCCGGAATAGTGAATCCCACGTACTTCAGATCCAGTTCCACCCGCTGCTCGCCTTCCTTGACCAAGAGGGCGCAGACTTCAACGCTCTTGGGTTGACGAGCGGCCAGGTAACGGCGGAGATAGTTGAGGGTCAGTCCGCTGTCGATGATGTCCTCCACCACCAGCACATGGCGACCCTGGAGTTCAGAATCGAGGTCCTTGACAATCCGCACGACGCCGGACGTCTTGGTCGCGCTCCCGTAGGACGACACGGCCATGAAATCGACGTCGACCGGAAGGTGAATGGCCCGGCACAGATCGCTCATGAACAACATGGCGCCCTTGAGGACGGCCACCAACAGAGGAGGCTCCTCGGCATAGTCGACCGTGATTTGGGCTCCCGAGCTCGGCCACTCGGGCGGCCAATTCGGCCTGTCCCACCAGCACCGGACCAACCTGAGGCAAAGCCCAGGCCGGGACGCCCTCGCCTCCGTCGTCTGGTGTCACCGGGGTGACTTTACCGGAGGGACCGCGCTCAATCGTCAGTCGACCCTTTCGGCGTCGAACTCGTCGGCCCCCCGAAATTTCCGTGCCCACCGCGTGGCCGGCGATGACGTCCAAGACCCGCTCCACTTCAGCCAGCGAGGGCGGGTAGCCCGGCTCCGCCTGATGTTCGTCAGTCTGGAGCCACTGGCGTACCGATCGGCGGGCCAACGGCGTCGGCAGTGCCGCCACCATTTTGGCGTCAGCGGGGTCCGGCGCCTGCTCCTGGGCCAGCGCATTTAACAGAGCCGATTCGTCACGAAGCACGCCCGCCTGGCGAGCCAACAACGGAACCGGGTCGCGCCCGGCCACGTCGGCACACAGCGGCAACAGCTCGTGGCGGATCCGATTGCGCACAAAACACGGATCGTCATTGCTCGGGTCGACCACCGGATGCAGGCCCATGACGTCACAGACGGCATGGGTGTCGCTCCGGCGCAGCGACAATAACGGGTGCCGGAAGCCGGGTTCCATACCCGAAAGGCCATCCGATCCCGACCCACGGAGCAGATTCACCAAAATCGTCTCGGCCTGGTCATCCATGGTGTGGCCGGTGGCCACCCCTTCGGGCAACACGCCAAAGCGGGCCTGCGCGGGCCCGGGCTTCTTGATTGGGCCCGGCGGCCACTATCGACCCGTTCCGCCACAAAGGACGCCCCAAATCGCCGGGCCGCTTGGGCCACCACATCCGATTCAGCCGACGATCCATCACGCAGCCCGTGATCAACGTGAACGGCGGTCACCCGACACCCGGCGGCCACGGCGAGCACCAGCAGGGCCAGGGAATCCGGTCCACCCGACACCGCACAGGTCACTTCGGTGCCAGCCGGAGGAAAGGTGCACAGAGGCAGGAGTGATTCGACCAGTGTGGGCCAGCTCGTCACCCGAACCGCTTCAGTCACGCCAGGACGCCACCGGCACGAGCCACCCAGGTGTCCGGGTTCCTGATCTCATTCAAGGTGGGCAACCATTCCGGCCCCTTCCACACCTGGGCCAGAAGCTCGGGCCCGCCGGCTGCCTCGACCGACTCCACGAAGACCTCGCCTTCGGCGTACTGACGCATTTTGGCGTCGAGACCCAACAGCTTGGACATGAGTTTGGTCACACCCTTGGCTTGCGTGCGCCGTTGGTGCAGGACCTTGCTGAACTCCGCCGCCCCTGGGACTTCTCCCGCCCCGGCCCGGTCCATGGTGACATCACCGTGGCCTTCCAGCAGGCTCATCATCCCCGAGATCTTCTGGAGGGCCAGCCGCTGTTCGGGCGTGGCCAACACGCCAGCCAGGCCTGACTCCTGTAGTGGGTTGTGGCCCGAGCGGACCTCGCCGGCGATGCGACGAATCGTTTCGACCAGATTCTGCGGGTCGGCATGCAGCGGCTCAATCAGTTGGCCCACCAAGAAGACGAAATGATCACGCAGCCACGGGACGGCGGTGAACTGCATCCGGTGGGTGACCTCGTGCAGGGCCAGCCACAAACGGAATTGGCTGGGCACGAAGCCGAAGCGCTCTTCAATGGCCACCACGTTGGGACCCACGTACGAGACCAGGTCTTGATCGTCGAGCTCCTCATCGGTGAGGAGGAGGTCGTATTGACCGAGCACCCGAGTAGCCATGTAGGCCAACATCAGGCCGATTTGCGTGCCGGTGACCGTTCGCCCGATCGTCAACGCCGACTTACTCAGCCTCGGCTTGCCGTCGTCACGATGGGCCAGCAGTGCCGGTCCAACCAATCGCTGCATGGAGCGAACGTTGGCGGCGGCCCAACCAGAACGGTCAGTCACCTTGGCCCGAGCTCGGCCATGGGCCGAATGCAATCCGGTGGCCTCTGAGACCAGGAACTCCGCTCGAGCGGTGAGCTCGTCGAACTGGGATTGCAGATCGGAGGATCGATAGGTCGCCGGGGCCGGCTTCAGGATCAGCGCGCCGGAAGCCACTCGCTGGGCCAGATCCCAGTCGACCATGCTCGGGGAGGTCGACGCCCCGTCACTCACTTCAGTGCTGTCGACTTTCTTCGTCGATGGCTTTGGCGATCTTTTGAATCAGGCTCTCGGGCACGTGATCCTTGCAACGGTTGGCAATGATCTGCCGCAACTCCGCCTCAAATTCGGCTGCCCCGCCGCAGGGGCCACAAAAGTTCAGATGGTCCGTGATCTCCCGACGGCGCTCGTCGGTGAGCTCGCCGTCGAGGTAGTGGTACAGCTGATGTACCGCCTCATCGCAGTTCATCGTTTTCCCGAACAGGCCGTCCTCAGCCACGCGCGCACCTCCTCATCAGTCAGTCACTCCCGACGTGCTCCCCACTAGGCCGCGCCCAGTCGCTACTTCATGCAACGCCTTCTGGAGCGCTCTTCTTCCCCGATGGATCCGGCTCATGACCGTGCCGATGGGCACTTCGGTGATGTCAGAGATCTCTTTGTAGCTAAAACCCTCCACATCAGCCAGCAAAACAGCCATTCGGAAGGCCTCTGGAAGCTCCTCCAGGGCGGCCTTGACGTTCTCATCGGTGAAGAGATCGAGGGCCTCGTCCTCCGCACTTCGACCGGCCGCGATGCCTCCTGAGCCGGACATGCGCTTATAGAGGTAGAGGTCCTCGACATCCTCCACATCGGTCACCTCGGGTCGGCGAGAGGCGGCTCGATAGGAGTTGATGTAGGTGTTGGTCAGGATCCGGTAGAGCCAAGCCCGGAGATTGGTGCCCTCCTGAAAGGAGGCGAACGACCGATAGGCCTTGAGATAGGTCTCCTGGACCAGGTCCTCCGCATCGGCCGCATTGCGCGTCATCCGGAGGGCTGCGCTGTACAGCCCCGGCATGTGTTCCATGGCGACATCGGTGAAATCGGCCTGATCAGCCACGGAACAACCCTATCCCCCCGGCTGCGCTCCACTTTTAGGCAATATTGACCAGTCCCGGAGCAGCTACATTCGGCTCGGTGAAGCCTAGGAAGACGGTCTCTCCGCAGGTCGACGGCACTCCGATGGTGCCGTTCACGGCTCACAACGTCGTCCTGCATGACGGTTCCCACAGCATTCCGGGCGAAATGCTCCTCAGCGAGCGTCCGATCGCCAGAGCCATCTTGCGGACCCTTGATCTGGTTTTTCCGGATCGGGCACCCCAGGAGTTCTCCGCCGTCGATTTGGGCTGCCTCGAAGGTGGCTACACCACCCTCTTGGCGGAGGCCGGATTTACCGCCTTGGGCATAGAGGGACGGTCCGGCAACGTCGCCCGTTGCGAGTTCGGAGCCGAGAAGAAGGACCTGCCGGGCCTGCGCTTCGCCTGTGACGACGTGCACAACATCGAGCAATACGGCGTCTTCGACCTCACGTTCTGCTCGGGGTTGCTGTACCACCTGGATGACCCGATCTCCTATCTCAAGCTCATCGGCCGCAGCACCCGTCGCGCCCTGATCCTCCATACGCATATCGCCACCGACGCCATACCGCCCCAGTTCCCTGATCTGTCGGAACTGACCACCCATGAGGGCGTGCTGGGCCGCTGGTACATAGAGCACCCGGAAGAAGCCAGCGCTGATGAAATGCTGCGTCACCCGTGGTCATCCATCGGCAACACGAAGTCATTCTGGGTAGAGAAGCGCCATCTTCTGCAGACGCTGGTCGACGTGGGATTCGATCTCGTCTACGAGCAATACGACTTCCTCGACGGCATCGTGAGTGACACCTACCTCGCCGACGCCGGCGCTGGGCTGTTTGTCGCTGTTCGCCAGTGAGCGCCCGCCGCAACGCACATTGACCGCAACCCCGGACACCGCGACCGAGTCAGCCACACCAACGGCCCAGCCGCGTGTTCGACGCCGGCGCCAGCACCTGGTGGCCTTCTGGACCTACCTGCTGCTGACCTGCATCTTCTTCAGCCCGGTCATTTTCCAGCACAAGACGTTCACCACCGTCCGCAGCGAGGAAACCGCGGTCTACCCGTGGGCCGCCGTGCTGCCGCCGATCAGCACAAATCCCACGGTGCAGAGTGACCAGGCCGACCTGTATTACCCCTGGCAAACCGAACTGAATCGGGCCGTCAAGGACGGCACCCTGCCCTTTTGGGATCCCGACACCTTCGGTGGGTATCCCCTCTACGCCAACGGGTCGAGTGGAGAGCTGTACCCGCCGCGTCTCGTCGCGGCCGCTGTCCTCTCCCCGAACGGTGAGCACGAACTGGAAACCGCGCTTGCCCTGTTTTTCGAGGGCTTCTTCACCTACTTGTTCTTACGCGAACTCGACGTCGGTATTGGGGGTGCCCTCTTCGCCGGAGTGGCCTGGATGTTCTGCAACTTCAACATGGCGTGGCTCCAGCTCGAGATCAACAACGTGTCGCAGGTTCTGTTACCACTCTCCCTGCTCCTCGTACACCGGGCGTGGCGAAGACGGGCCCTGACCAGCTCGCTCCTGGCCGGAGTCTGCCTGGGGGCCACGATGATGGCCGGACACATCTTGTGGGTTGGCATCACGTGCGTCATCGCCGGCATCTACTCGGTCGTCCTGGCGGCACGGTCAAGCTTTGCGGCACGGAAAGAGGGGCGCAGCGCTGTCCTGGCCCCACTGACGGTCCCGGCCGTCATCGGCCTCAGCGCCCTGGGAATTTCGGCCCTTGTCCTGTTACCGACTATCCATGCCCTTTCCTATTCGCAGCGGGCCGCCTTCTCCTACGCCGACCTCTACAAGGTGGTGCCGGCTGAAGGGGGAAGGGTCATTTCGCCACCGTCGGTCCTATTCAATTGGCTGTTTCCGTGGTCCGGCCGACTTAACGGTCAATCCATCAATCTCAATATGGTGTTTGCCGGGACGTTCACCGGCCTTTTCGCCCTGCTGGGCTTTTTCACCCGTCGGCCGGGCACCGCCCTCGGCCGCTGGGTGGCGTTGGGTATCGCCTTCATTGCCATCGGTGGACCCGTCACGTGGATCGGTTACCACTTCATCCCCATTCTGCGGGTTTTCTGGCCCTACGGACGGCTCTTCGGTTGGGCCAACTTCGGCATCATCATCCTGGCCGGCATTGGATTCGAATGGTTGGTGCAGTACCTGACGAGCCAAAAGCATCGTCTGCTGAGAAATGCCCAGCCCTTAGTTCTTTGCGTGGTGATCGCGGTCACTACGTTGCAGCTGATTCCCGAAGGTTGGAACTTGAATCCATCGTTCGCTTCGTCCAGTGCCACGACCACGTTTCCCACCACCGGACTCATCAAGGCCATGCAGAGCTACCAAAAGGAAGCTCCCTGGCCGGCCCGCATCCTTCCGGTTTCGTCGAGTGGCGGACGATTCGGCTACGGCGTCATGTTCAGCGCCGGCGACTACGGACTCGTCGACAATCTCGACGTCGTCGGGGGATACGACAGCTCACTCCCGGCTTCGGCATCGGTCGTCACCAAATACCTGGAAGGGCAACCGATCAAGTCCTTGCGTCAGCGTCAATCGTCGCTACTGGCCAGCATTTTCGATGCGCAAAAGCTGCGCTACTCCGAACTCTCACGGTTCGGTATTTCGGCACTGGCCAGCCTCCCTCAACTCGGGATTTGGGAGA
This sequence comes from uncultured Acidimicrobiaceae bacterium, assembly GCA_963730785.1. Lineage (GTDB taxonomy): Bacteria > Actinomycetota > Acidimicrobiia > Acidimicrobiales > RAAP-2 > Bog-473. The sequence goes on along the minus strand of CAVSTF010000001.1, from coordinate 275,990 downwards.
CCTGGGGTGGGCCACCTCGCTACAAGCTGTATGAGCAGCTTCGCTACGCCAGACCGGACGGCGTGCTCATCGGATTGACTACCGCATCGGTCGGACCACGAGTGGAGTCGAACGTTGCCGTGGTGCCGAACCAGTGGTCGGAGTTTTTGACCTACACCAACAGCACATTCGACTGGCAACACACGGCCGTGCTGGACAAGGCATCATTTGCCGAACTCCCAAGCACCCTCCGCAATCCACTACAAAGCTCCGATACGTTGCCGCTTGCAGTCAAAGGTGTCCGCGGTGCACCCAGGCATCAACACCATGACGATGACGGTGACCTCCAACAAGCCGGGCGTCTTGGTGGTACCCGAGAACTGGGACCCGGGGTGGACGGCCACGGTCAACGGCACCTCGGAGCCAGTGCTGGAAGGCAACTACCTTCAGCAAGTCATCGCCGTACCGGCAGGAACGTCGCATGTCGTCTTCCGGTATCGCCCACCGGGATTCAATGCCGGCGTCCTTATCACCATCTTCACGATCCTCGTCATCGTGGCCGTCGCCCTGAGCGGGCCGTATCGGCGACGGTTCAGTTACCGGCCCAATATCCTGAGAACTCTCTACGGACGTCTGGCTGGGGTCGCTCCGCCAACGAGCACAAGGAGCACGCTGCCACCGGGCGTGAAAAAGATAGGAGAAGAGCACTATGTCCAGTGACCTGGGCGACACCCTCAAGGCGGTGAGCCGTATTGAGCGTCGCTACCAGCGACACAAGCCGTCTCAGGTGATCAGTCCCGAGGACGACATGATCGACACGCGCAATCCGGCCAGCCCGGCTCACTACATGGAAGTCGGGCGCGGCGCACTTGATCTAGTCCTTCGATCGATGGTCCTATGCCAGAAGCCAACCATCGAGTCGATTCTGGACATGCCCTGCGGCTTCGGCCGGGAGCTCCGCCACTTCGTCGCTGCGTTTCCCTCGGCGAAGGCCTACGCCTGCGAGCTCTACCAGAACAAGATCGACTACTGCGCCCAACAGTTCGGCGCCACCCCGGTACTTTCCAGCGAAGATCTCTCGGAAGTGCAGTTCGACCGCACATTCGACCTCGTGTGGGCCGGTTCGTTGCTGACCCACTTGCCAGAGGACAATTACCTCAAGGCACTGAGCCTCTACTCACGGGTGCTGGCTCCGGGCGGCATTGCCCTCATTACCTTGCAGGGCCGCCACTCCGAGAGAATGCAACGAGTCGAGTGGAAGTACATGGACGACGAGCGCTTCTCCATCGCCGCCAGTTCCTACCAAGCTTCCGGCTTCGGCCATGTCGACTACGACGGACAGCCGGGCTACGGCATTACCTTCGCCCTCCCCTCATTCGTCCTGGCCCACATCGAGACTGACCCCAGTATCTCGGTGCGGGCCTACATCGAACGCGGCTGGGACGACCACCAGGACGTGCTCGTCATACAGAAGGTGGCCATCGATCACTCGTGGTCAAGCCTTGGAAAGCTGGATCCACCTCGGCTTTGAATGGTCGGTCGTGACTTCGGGTTTACAAGGGCCTGCATACCCCAACGCAAAGGACCCGCCAGCACATGCCGGCGGGTCCTTTGGTTCAATCCATTAATCAACTGAAAGAACCTCTCAGTTGATTCGCCCTCTCTAGCTTGCGGTTACGTCTCCGCTCAGCGCAGAAGTAACCGAAGTACCGTCGCAGTTCGTCGCGGTCACGGTGAAGGCGTAGGTCTGTCCATTGATCCCAGTGACGGTAATCGGACTACTGGTACCGGTCCCAGTTATATCGGGCTCTCCAAAGGGAGAGCCAGGGGGGGAGAACACGTCCCCGCCGTCCACCGTGTAGCTGGTGATCGGGCAGCCCCCATCGTTGGTCGGCGGATCGAAGTTCACGGTGAACGTGTTAGAACCACCGCCATTTGCAACAGGGTCCCCAGCCAGTGTGGGAGCGTCAGGGACAGTCGCAGCCGGCACGCCATCCGACGCATCGGAGGGGTCGGAAGTGCCGACACAGTTCGTCGCCGTGACGGTGAAGGTGTAGTCATCCCCGGGGACCCCGCCTGAGACGATGATCGGGCTATCAGTACCGGTCGCAGTTATGTCCGGTGACGAAGTGTTTGTGGTGTCCGTACCCGTCACCGTGTAGCTGGTGATGTCACAGCCACCGTCATCGCCCGGTGTGAAGACCACGCTGAACTCGGGCGTCGAACCTGCCGGCTCGGTCACGTTGGTGGCCATCACATCGGTCGGAGCATCGGGAGCAACTGCTGAATCGATCTCGGTGCTGAAGTACCCGTAGAGGTCAATGACCAGGTCAGTCGTCCCGGCGTAGTTGAACGCCTGGAATGACGTGAACGGTGCACTGGTTCCAGTCGAGATGATGTCACCGTTGGAGATGATGTCGCCGGGGACCCAGTTGATGTCCGACGCCTGCGGAATGGCCAACTCGCTGTTGCTCGGGTAGAGCGTCAGGTACGAAGGAGCCGTGGTGTCGGTCACCGTTGCATTGATGTCAGCCGCCACGAAGTCCTCCGGAGCGAAGTCCGTGTCGAGGGGGTCGAAGGCACGGAAGGGACCGAAGGTGTCAATCGGCACGTCAACCGTGTCGTACTCGCCACCGTGGATGACCTGGCTGGAGTCCTCGTAGGTCGAACCGGCACGGGTGTCGGCGATGCGCTGAGGTGTGACCAGCGGGTAGTAGCTGGCGCCGTCACAGGTGCCGTCTTCATTGGAGGGCGTACCCGCCGTCACCGAGTTGTCGGCACAGAAACCCGGCAATTCAGTCGGAGCGTTGGCAAAGTAGCCGTCGATGTCGACGGCTACGTTCACGGTGCCGGCCCAGTTGAGGATCGACACCTGTCCGTTTGAAGCGACTGGAACGATGACCCGGTTGGCGATGGTGGTGCCAGCCGGGAAGTTCAGGTTCGAAGTGAAGGGCTGAGTAGTGCCGTTACCCCACACGGTAAGGAACGAAGCAGCGGTCGGGTCAATGGCAGTCACGTTCAACACCACAGCCACCGTGTGCACCGGAACGGTGCCGCCAGGCAGGTTGGGCTCGTCACCAGCCAAGAAGTTGATCTGGCTTTGGGGTCCGAGCGTTTCGTTCTGGTCTTGGTAGCCCGAGTCAGACCGGGTGTCGGCCACGCGGGCGGGTGCCAGCGGGTAGTAGAGGCCCCCGTTGTTGACGATGTTGGATCCTGGGCTTGAAGTCGAGTCGCCCTCTGCCAGGTAGTCGCTGGTGTAGTAGCCCTGGACGTCGACGATCACGTCGGTCGAGCCCTGCCAGTTATCAATCGTGATCTCCCCGCCGTAGCCCTCGGTGCAGCAGGTGTTCTTCTGCGTGGTGGCAATGGTCGCCTGGTTGGCGATCGTCTGACCGGCAATGAAGTTCACTGTGGAAGTAGCAGGAGGCTGCTGACCAGCACCAAAGGCGGTCAGGAAGCCTGACGAGGTCGGGTTGACGGCCGTGAGGTTGATCACGATGGCGTCGAGGTCACGAGTGATAGGCACCTGATTTCCACAGGAATGGTGCAAATCGGGGGTAGTGATGCTCTCGTCTCCGGGAACCAAGGTCTGACCATTGTCGGTGTAGCCCGAGCCCGAAACCGTGTCGATCAAGCGACAGGGCTGGATCGGCACGTAGACCGAGCCGTCATTGTTGGAGATGTTCGGGGTGACTGAGGCACCGGCCGGACTCGATGACGCCGTAAGGCCTAGGCCAGCGATCACGCCGGACGGCACGATCAGGCTGGCCGCCATGGCCAATCCCATGAGCTTCCGGCGGGAGTGGCCCCGGAATAGCGTTGTTGGTTGAAGCAGGTTCATGGGTTCGCCTTTCGTGCCGTCAGCACAATTCGCCAATTGTAAGGCTGGTTCTAGCTGGAAAGCATGTCCAAGTCAAGCTTAACGATCCCAAATTGCGATCCCCGTATGGTTCGAGGCAGCAAAAGGGCCGATGGCTAATGCCATCGGCCCTTTTGCTTACTACTCGGTTCAGCTGTTGGGCACTTTGGTGCCCGGCATGGATCGAACTATCCGACAGAGACCTCGCTGAAGTACCCGTAGAGGTCGATCACCAAGTCGGTCGTTCCGGCGTAGTTGAACGCCTGGAATGACGTGGTCGGTGCGCTGGTTCCGAGGGAGACAATGTCACCGTTGGAGATGATGTCACCGGGGACCCAGTTGATGTCCGACGCCTGCGGAATAGCCAACTCGCTGTTGCTCGGGTAGAGCGTCAGGTACGAAGGAGCCGTGGTGTCGGTCACCGTTGCGTTGATGTCAGCCGCATCGAAGGTGTCCGGTGCGAAGTCCGTGTCGGACTGGTCAAAGGCACGGAAGGGACCGAAGGTGTCAATCGGGACGTCAACCGTGTCGTACTCACCAGCGTGGATGACCTGGCTGGAGTCCTCGTAGGTCGAGCCGACACGAGTGTCGGCGATTCGCTGCGGGGTGACCAGCGGGTAGTAGGTGTCTCCGACGCACTCCGAAGAACCAGAGACGACCGTGCTGTCTTCGCAGAAGCCATCGAGCGCGGTGTCGCTGTTGTAGAAGTAGCCGTCAACATCGACCGCCACGTTCACGGTACCGGCCCAGTTGAGGATCGACACTTGGCCACCGTCCACGACCGGAACAATGACCCGGTTGGCGATGGTGGTGCCGGCCGGGAAGTTCAGGTTCGAGGTGAAGGGCTGCGTGGTGCCAGTGCCCCAGACAGTCAGGTACGAAGCCGCTGTCGGGTTAATAGCCGTCACGTTCAAGACCACCGCAGTGGCGTTGACCGGAAGTTCGCCGCCCGGCAGGTTGGGCTCGTCGCCCGGCAAGAAGTTGATCTGGCTTTGTGGGCCGAGAGTCTCGTTCTGGTCCTGGTAGCCCGAGTTCGTCCGGGTGTCAGCCACGCGTGAGGGAGCCAACGGGTAGTAGAAGCCCGAGTGGTTCGGCAGGTCTGACTCGTTGTCGGCGAAGGAGTGTCCATCGATGTCCTCGTAGGAGGACGTGTAGTACCCCTGGACGTCGACAATGACGTCAGTCGAACCCTGCCAGTTGTCGATGGTGATTTCGCCGCCATAGCCCTCGGTGCAGCAGGTGTTCTTCTGCGTGGTGGCGATGGTCGCCTGGTTGGCGATGGTCTGACCAGCGATGAAGTTCACCGTGGAGGTGGCGGGAGGCTGCTGACCAGCCCCGAAGGCGGTCAAGAAACCAGCCGATGTCGGGTTAACGGCCGTGAGGTTGATCACGACGGCGTCGAGGTTGCTGGTAGAGGGAATCTGTCCACCGCACATGTGGTGCAGGTCCGGCGTCGTGATGCTCTCGTTACCGGGAACCAGGGTCTGACCATTGTCGGTGTAACCCGAACCCGGGACCGTGTCGATCAGACGGCAAGGCTGAATCGGTACATAGACCGCACCGTTGCCGCTGATGTTCGGGGTCACCGAAGCTCCTGCGGGGGCTGAGGAGGCCAAGCCCAATCCGGCGACTACGCCGGCCGGCAGGACCAAACTGGCAGCCATGGCCAATCCGACGAGCTTCCGGCGGGTGCTACCTCCGGATACTCGTGCCTGTCGAAACAGATTCATGAGGGGAATGCCTTTCGTTCGCCGTCTACACGGATGAGCTTTTGAGAGAACGAAGCAGTTTGTGCAACCTTGCGGTCTCTCCTCACAAATTCTGAATTTTTTCTCCCACCAGAACTTTACCTCACTATGTGCCCATATCCCGAGACCGCTTGGCCCATTGACCTGGGAGTTTCGTGATATTTCCGCATAAAGCAAAGGACCGACAGCTTTCGCCGCCGGCCCTTTGCTTACTGCTCAGTTCAGCTGTGGGGTGTGATTAACACTCCCCAAGTGGACCTACGGCAGATCGACGTCGGCCGAGCTGAAGTACCCGTAGAGGTCGATCACCAAGTCGGTCGTTCCGGCGTAGTTGAACGCCTGGAATGACGTGGTCGGTGCGCTGGTTCCGAGGGAGACAATGTCACCGTTGGAGATGATGTCACCGGGGACCCAGTTGATGTCCGACGCCTGCGGAATAGCCAACTCGCTGTTGCTCGGGTAGAGCGTCAGGTACGAAGGAGCCGTGGTGTCGGTCACCGTTGCGTTGATGTCAGCCGCATCGAAGGTGTCCGGTGCGAAGTCCGTGTCGGACTGGTCAAAGGCACGGAAGGGACCGAAGGTGTCAATCGGGACGTCAACCGTGTCGTACTCACCAGCGTGGATGACCTGGCTGGAGTCCTCGTAGGTCGAGCCGACACGAGTGTCGGCGATTCGCTGCGGGGTGACCAGCGGGTAGTAGGTGTCTCCGACGCACTCCGAAGAACCAGAGACGACCGTGCTGTCTTCGCAGAAGCCATCGAGCGCGGTGTCGCTGTTGTAGAAGTAGCCGTCAACATCGACCGCCACGTTCACGGTACCGGCCCAGTTGAGGATCGACACTTGGCCACCGTCCACGACCGGAACAATGACCCGGTTGGCGATGGTGGTGCCGGCCGGGAAGTTCAGGTTCGAGGTGAAGGGCTGCGTGGTGCCAGTGCCCCAGACAGTCAGGTACGAAGCCGCTGTCGGGTTAATAGCCGTCACGTTCAAGACCACCGCAGTGGCGTTGACCGGAAGTTCGCCGCCCGGCAGGTTGGGCTCGTCGCCCGGCAAGAAGTTGATCTGGCTTTGTGGGCCGAGAGTCTCGTTCTGGTCCTGGTAGCCCGAGTTCGTCCGGGTGTCAGCCACGCGTGAGGGAGCCAACGGGTAGTAGAAGCCCGAGTGGTTCGGCAGGTCTGACTCGTTGTCGGCGAAGGAGTGTCCATCGATGTCCTCGTAGGAGGACGTGTAGTACCCCTGGACGTCGACGATGACGTCAGTCGAACCCTGCCAGTTGTCGATGGTGATTTCGCCGCCATAGCCCTCGGTGCAGCAGGTGTTCTTCTGCGTGGTGGCGATGGTCGCCTGGTTGGCGATGGTCTGACCAGCGATGAAGTTCACCGTGGAGGTGGCGGGAGGCTGCTGACCAGCACCGAAGGCGGTCAAGAAACCGGCCGACGACGGGTTGACGGCCGTGAGGTTGATCACGACGGCGTCGAGGTCTGCTGGTCGAGGGAATCTGGCCACCACATGAGTGGTGCAGGTCGGGCGTCGTGATGCTCTCGTTTCCGGGAACCAGGGTCTGACCATTGTCGGTGTAACCCGAACCCGGGACCGTGTCGATCAGACGGCAAGGCTGAATCGGTACATAGACCGCACCGTTGCCGCTGATGTTCGGGGTCACCGAAGCTCCTGCGGGGGCTGAGGAGGCCAAGCCCAATCCGGCGACTACGCCGGCCGGCAGGACCAAACTGGCAGCCATGGCCAATCCGACGAGCTTCCGGCGGGTGCTACCTCCGGATACTCGTGCTTCTCGAGACAAAATCATTTGGTTAAAGCCTTTCGTTAGCCCGAGAAGCCCCGGTACAGGTATCGCGCAATGTTTAGTGGGGTGTCTATGTTCAAGTCAAGTCTTTCCACCACTGCTAGAGCACGATGCACAGGCTCTTTAACGACGCAAAGGGCCGGTGGCGAATGCCACCGGCCCTTTGCTTACTGCTCAGTTCAGCTGTGGGGTGTGATTAACACTCCCCAAGTGGACCTACGGCAGATCGACGTCGGCCGAGCTGAAGTACCCGTAGAGGTCGATCACCAAGTCGGTCGTTCCGGCGTAGTTGAACGCCTGGAAGGAGACCGTCGGTGCGCTGGTTCCGAGGGAGACAATGTCACCGTTGGAGATGATGTCACCGGGGACCCAGTTGATGTCCGACGCCTGCGGAATAGCCAACTCGCTGTTGCTCGGGTAGAGCGTCAGGTACGAAGGAGCCGTGGTGTCGGTCACCGTTGCGTTGATGTCAGCCGCATCGAAGGTGTCCGGTGCGAAGTCCGTGTCGGACTGGTCAAAGGCACGGAAGGGACCGAAGGTGTCAATCGGGACGTCAACCGTGTCGTACTCACCAGCGTGGATGACCTGGCTGGAGTCCTCGTAGGTCGAGCCGACACGAGTGTCGGCGATTCGCTGCGGGGTGACCAGCGGGTAGTAGGTGTCTCCGACGCACTCCGAAGAACCAGAGACGACCGTGCTGTCTTCGCAGAAGCCATCGAGCGCGGTGTCGCTGTTGTAGAAGTAGCCGTCAACATCGACCGCCACGTTCACGGTACCGGCCCAGTTGAGGATCGACACTTGGCCACCGTCCACGACCGGAACAATGACCCGGTTGGCGATGGTGGTGCCGGCCGGGAAGTTCAGGTTCGAGGTGAAGGGCTGCGTGGTGCCAGTGCCCCAGACAGTCAGGTACGAAGCCGCTGTCGGGTTAATAGCCGTCACGTTCAAGACCACCGCAGTGGCGTTGACCGGAAGTTCGCCGCCCGGCAGGTTGGGCTCGTCGCCCGGCAAGAAGTTGATCTGGCTTTGTGGGCCGAGAGTCTCGTTCTGGTCCTGGTAGCCCGAGTTCGTCCGGGTGTCAGCCACGCGTGAGGGAGCCAACGGGTAGTAGAAGCCCGAGTGGTTCGGCAGGTCTGACTCGTTGTCGGCGAAGGAGTGTCCATCGATGTCCTCGTAGGAGGACGTGTAGTACCCCTGGACGTCGACGATGACGTCAGTCGAACCCTGCCAGTTGTCGATGGTGATTTCTCCGCCATAGCCCTCGGTGCAGCAGGTGTTCTTCTGCGTGGTGGCGATGGTCGCCTGGTTGGCGATGGTCTGACCGGCGATGAAGTTCACCGTGGAGGTGGCAGGAGGCTGCTGACCAGCACCGAAGGCGGTCAAGAAACCGGCCGACGTCGGGTTGACGGCCGTGAGGTTGATCACGACGGCGTCGAGGTCTGACTGTGTCAGGGAATCTGGCCACCACATGAGTGGTGCAGGTCCGGCGTCGTGATGCTCTCGTTACCGGGAACCAGGGTCTGACCGTTGTCGGTGTAACCCGAACCCGGGACCGTGTCGATCAGGCGGCAAGGCTGAATCGGAACATAGACCGCACCGTTGTCGCTGATGTTCGGGGTCACCGAAGCTCCTGCGGGGGCCGAAGAGGCCAAGCCCAATCCGGCGACTACGCCGGCCGGCAGGACCAAACTGGCAGCCATAGCCAATCCGACGAGCTTCCGGCGGGAACTACCCCCGGATCCTCGTGCCTGTCGAAACAAATTCATGGGGTTATGCCTTTCGTTCGCCGAGAGTCCCGGGATAGGTATCGGTGAGTGTTTAGTTGGGCCGCCATACCCAAGTCAAGTCTTTGTAAAACATAAGTCTGCTGGGATTATCGGGTGAAACCCAGGTTGAGTTAATGGGATTCTCAGTGCAAGTTTTCGTGGAAGGAATGGAGCAGATCTCCAAGAGACTTCCGGCGATTCCGGTTGGAATTGAGGAGGGCCTGAAGCTGCGCAATCATTTCCGCTCGGTCCAACAATCCTCGGACTCCGCTGGCTGCTTGCAAAGCCTCTATCTGTTCTCGAGCCTTTCGAAGCTCCTGTTGGAGCACTCTGGCCGGGAGAAACGGCGGATGTTCGGCTGCGCTTGAGCCGACCGGAGCGGCAATAAAGAGGAACTGGTAGGAATCGGCTTCCTCGCCATCCTGGATCTTGTCCAGAATGAGCGGATCGAGCTGTTCGAGGTCGACGACGATTTCGGTTCCATCAATTGGGAAAGGCCACTCGACCTTCGTCAAGCACGACCAGATTGGCATCGCGCAGGAACTGGCGGACACTGACCGGATCGAAGAAGCGCAGGTGGGTGTTGTCCAGCAATCCCATCTCGGTGTATTTGAAGCGGCCGGTCAACAGTTGGGCCCTCATGGCTGCGTGAGCCACATTGGGTAGGGAAATCACGATGTGCCCATGGTCCTCAAGGACTTCGAGTGCGTTGCGCAGGACCGCGAGGGGGTCTTTGACGTGCTCGAGCACATCGAGGAACAAAATGACGTCGAATTTTCGGCCAAACGCGGCGGAAAAGTCGAGTAGTTCGACGTCCCCCTCGACAACCTCCTCACACCAGGTACGGGCCTGAGCTGCTGCTTTCGGGTCAAACTCAACTCCCCAGACCCGGCAATTGAGCTGGCCCAAGGTCCTGGCCATTGAGCCATCAGCCGCGCCAACGTCCAGCACGTTGCTACGAGCCGGCACGGCGGCGACCGCAAAGGTGTGTGAGTCGTTCACATTGCGCAGGTCGATATGGGCCGTATAGCGAGATGCGTCGGTGACGGCTGCCTCATCTGAACTCACCGCAGAAGTCGCCGTTTCACTCCAGAAGCAATCCGCCGGGCCGTACTTCGGCGCGGCAGAGGTTGGCTACTCCCGGGTCCAAGCACCTCAGGCGCAGGTGGCAGAGCCTCGAGTTCCTTACGCAGGCGAACAATTTCGTCTTCGAGCACCCGAAGCTTGTAGCCGTACTCTTCCATCACCGCAGGAGGTATGTCCTGCTCGGTGTCCGGCGCCGCCGGAACCCGTTCGTGCAATTGGCGATTGAGCTGTCGGATGACCTCGTCCCGTGCCGCCACCTGTCGTTCGAGTCGCATGATGTCGGCCACTTCCGGCGCTGCTGAACCCATGGGCATTACTCCTGTGTTGGCCATGGCAAATGGCGATGTTTATTGCGCAAGTGCTCGAACACGCTGTCGGTGTCGAGATTGACGACAGATTGCCAGGATGTCTCGTGGGCCCGGTAGCGACCGACAAACTGTGGCACCAGGCGCCCCCAATGGCCCTCGGACGCCATGGTGAGCCAGAAGTCATAGTCATCCCAGCCACCCATGAAGTCGGACCTCGGATCAAATCCTCCAAGTTCGTCCCACACTCGTTTCCGAACGAGCGCCATGGTGTCGATGTAGTTGCCCTCCACAAGAAGGTCGACGTCCCAGGGGGTCGCACTCATTAACTCAGTTCTCCGCGCCGAACCGTTCTATGAGGCCGTAGGCAAAGGCTGCGTCAGATACCACCAGGGCCTCATAGAGCAGGCGAAGACCCTTGGGAAACACCAAATTGTCGGCATCGAGGAGGAAGATGGAATTCCCCTCGTGCATGCTTCGCTCCCAAGTTGCGGGCATGCGATGGACCCTGATTGGCCGAACTCCTGACCAATCGGATGGGAAACCAGCTGTATTTCTCGGTCAGTTCGACCAGCGCCTGCTGAGCGTCGGGTTCCGAATGATCATCAACGATCACAATCTCGGTGACGACGCCTTCCGACGCGATGACCGACTCGACTGCTTCGACGACGAACGCGGCGTAGTTGTAGTGCGTCAGTACCACCGAAATCTGTGGTGTGAGCCCGAGGCAGGCGGGCGTATCGAGCACGGTGGCGTGATCCGGTGCACCATGAGCAAGGGCACTCATGAGCGCCTCGAGGACTCGCGCTTCGGCGATCTCGGACAACATGAGTTCCTTGACGGACGTATTCATGCGAGCTGTTGTTCGCGCCGCACTCGTCGCTGCGTTTTCAACCGGTGCCGCCTTCGGCAGTTTGGGCGGCTGGCGCTTCCCATCAACTCGCAGCGAGGCATCGATGGATGAGGAAGCCCGATCGATCCAGGTGTGGTGCGCCTGGCGTCCGTGACGCCTTTCGATGACCTCTAGCAACTGATCGACGCCCTCAACGAAATCCATCTGCTTTCGGATGAATTCGTAGGCATCCTGGGCGATCTGACTCCGAGTTTCCTCGTCGCGCAGGATGGCATCGAGGTGTCCGGCCAGAGTGTCGAGTGGTGCCTGCACAAAATGCTGCGACGGTACGAGGGGCGCGTAACCTCCCGATTGCTCGGCCACCACCACGCAGCCATTGGTGATGGCTTCGAGGACACGTATCCACTCGAAGTAGTCACGTTGACCCTGATGCACGTTGAGAAGCACTCGACTATCTCGAAGGAATTCGTATTTCTCGCGACCCACCACGAAGTGGGATGAGGCGTTCAGAATGGGCATCCGACCCGAGAACAGCCGCAAGTCACATTCCCACTGGGTCAGGATTGATGCCGCGCTGGCCAGGTACTCCGACCTGCGTGGCGTGATGGAACCCAAGAAGACCACGTCTTTGCTGCGCGGGTTCTTTTCGTCACCGCTCCACACATCCCAGGCTTCGTAGTAGCCCGGAGCCAACCGGTAGACCTCGAGCCCCCGTCGCCGCAGCTCGCCCACCCCTCGACGATTGATGTCGATCGCCATGGGGCCAAAGGATGCATACCGAGCACCCAATTCGAACCAGGGCGTCCCGGGCTGTTCGACGCCAAGCGTGATGGAATTCGTGGCGGCCCTGACAATGTCGGCCTCACTGACGCCGGTCATGAGGGTGAAGTACTCATGGGGCGACACCACCAGGTTGATGACGCCCGGTTCGTGTTTCGGCAAGCCCTGCCGCAGCAGCTCGACCTCTCGGCCGGTGGCCTCAATCGAGTTCGACACCATTTCGGCGATCTCGGTCATGAAAACGTTGCCGACCGAACTCACGAACACCTTGTAGGCGGGTTTACCCACCACTACACCGAAGCCGATGGCGAAAACGCCACTAGTGGCGGCACGATCACGCCGGGGGGCACTGTCCCCAGAAAGTGGGCGTCACCGAAGGCGCGAATTTGCCCGTGCGCCGTGGCCATCCAATAGCCGAGCACCCGGCGCGATGCGGCCAAGGCCACTACCGGGCCAGCGATGCCGATATCGGCCAGGCAACCAAAGTCGGCGGCATCTCCAAATGTCAATATTTCCCCATCCCGGGTGGCCATCCAGTAGCCGTTCCCGGTTGCCGTGGCCGCGCCACCGACAATTGGGCTCTTCAGCGTGACGCCGCCAGCTGATCCGTGGAACAGCACGTTGCCGAAGGTGAAAACGCCTCCATCAGCGCCGATCAACCAGTAACCCGTCCCGGGGGGACCCACGGCAATATCGACCACGGGACTGGTCGGCGCTGTGTCCAATGAACCGTAGTTGGTTGCTGTCCCAAAGGAATGCACGCGACCGCTACTGGTGACCAAGTAGTAGCCGAGACCGGTGGCCATGGCCTCAATGGCCACCACTTCATGGCCGACTTCCATCGATCCAATTGAGCCGTGATGGGGGCTGTCGCCGTGGCACACGACTTGACCGCCCTTGGTGGCCAGCCAGCACCCCTCACCGGTGGGGCTGACCGCTATGTCCGCCACCACCTGGTCACCGACCACAATCCCACCGGGGTCCAGCGCATCAGGCAGGCCGAAGGAGTACACAGTCCCGCCGGCGGTGACCGCGGCATACCCCATGTAGTACTCGAAGCCCACCTCTTGCGGGCACCCGTTCCAGAGTGTGGTGGAGGCGTTCGTCACGTCCGTCCACCTTATTCGTTGGGATCTGAACGGATCGACGGAACAATCGGGCACCGGTTTTCACTCGATAACCGACGTCCGGTGCGAGCCCCGAAAGTACGGCAGGCACCGGTATATCGTGACCAGGTGCTCCACGCCCCCGATGAACTCGACATCGACCTGATGAACGGGGCGTTCTACGCCCGCGAACCACACGACGCCTACGCCTGGCTGCGGGCCAATGCCCCCGTGTACTACGACGAACCCAACGACCTGTGGGCCGTCACCAGCTACGCCGCCGTCAAGGCTGCCTCCATTGACACGGATTCGTTTTCCAACGCGCAGGGAATCAGGCCGAAGATGGGTCCCTTGGCGATGATGATCGACTTCGACGCTCCTGAACACGTCCGTCGACGTCGCCTGGTTTCTGAAGGGTTCACCCCCAAGCGAGTGCGCGCCATGGAGGACAGCCTCCGCACCGCCTGTGACGCCATCATCGACAGTGTGTGCGAAAAGGGTTCCTGTGATTTTGTCGCCGACATCGCGGCTCCTCTCCCGATCGTCGTCATCGGCGACATGCTTGGAGTGGCGCCGGCCGACCGCAGCGACCTCCTGCGCTGGTCCGACGACATGCTGAAGTCACAGGGTTCTCCCGAACCAACCGATCTTGAACATGCCGCGACTGCCTTCGTCGAATACATGAGTTACATCAACCCGGTATTCGAGGATCGTCGGCGACGTGGCAGCACGGACGACTTGGTAGGCATCCTCTGCCACGCCATGATTGACGGCGACTCGTTGGACGACGATTCCCTCATTCACGAAACCCTGCTCATACTGATCGGTGGCGATGAAACCTCTCGCCATGTCATCAGCGGTGGGATGGATGAACTGCTGGCCCATCCCGATCAAATGGCTCGTCTGGCGGCCGATCCCGGTCTCATGCCGGGTGCGGTAGAGGAGATGCTGCGCTGGGTCTCGCCCATCAAAAACATGGCCCGTACGGCAACCCGTGAGGTCGAACTCGAGGGCGCCACCATTTCGGCCGGTCAAGAGCTCCTTCTTCTCTATCCTTCGGCCAACCGAGATGCGGCGGTGTTTGACCAGGCGGATGCGTTCGACATCGAGCGTTCACCCAATCCTCACGTCGCCTTCGGCTTCGGGGCTCACTTCTGCCTGGGTAACCAACTGGCCCGGCTTGAGCTGAAGGTGATGTTCGAGCGTCTCCTCGCTCGGCTGCCAGATCTCCATCTCACCGTGGATCGGTCGTCGCTCCCCCGACGAGCGGCCAACTTCATCTCCGGCATCGAAGAGATGCCGGTGGCCTTTACCCCCACTGCTCCAGTGAATGCGCTCGCATCCTGATGCCGTCTCCGACTGAGAGCAGCATCGCCGGCTGGTCGGTTCTGGTCACCGGCGGAGGAAGCGGCATCGGACTGGCCACCGCTGAGCGGTTGATGGCCGACGGCGCCCACGTCACGATTTGTGGTCGCACCGAACAGAAGCTGGCCGACGCCGTGGAGACCTTGTCGGCACGAGCGGTGGGTGGGGCCACCGCCAGCTACCAGGTGGCCGACGTCACCATCGAGGAACAGGTGATTCACGCAGTCTCCAAGGCCACCCAGGCCACCGGTCACATCGATGCGCTTTTCGCCTGCGCCGGAGGCTCCCTCCACATTGGTCCCGTGCTCCAGGCCGACATGGATGCCGTGCGGGCCACCATCGACCTCAACCTGATGGGTTCGATCATCTGTCTCAAGCAGGCCGGCGCAGCCTTCGAGGCTCAAGGATCACCCGGATCCATTGTGCTCATGTCGTCGGGGGCCGGCCGTTTCCCGCACCCCTACCTGTGGGCCTACGGGATCGCCAAGGCAGCCATCACCTTTCTGGCCAAGACGGCGGCCGAAGAATTGGGACATCTCGGTATTCGGGTCAATGCGGTGGCTCCCGGCATCATTGATGACGAACTCATGGCCTTCATCACCGGTGGCGGCGCCTTGCTCGATAATTACATTGACCAGATGCCACTCGGTCGGGTCGGCACGGTGAGCGACGTCGCCGACGCCGTCCGCTATCTCATCGGACCTGAGTCGTCCTTTGTCACCGGCGAAACCCTGGGCGTTGACGGTGGTCACCATCTGCGACGCGGTGCCGACTACTCACTCCTCTTCGGAGAGTGAACAGTCTCAACGTACGGGCATGACCCCAGACTCCGGCGTGCGGCTTCGGTACTGGGATGGGGCAACATCGCTCGGTGCCGTGGTCGCCGTATCGACGAGACACGGCGGTGTGTCGGTTGATCCGTATGCCTCGTTGAACCTCGGCTTGCATGTGCACGACCAAGCCACTCGAGTGGTCGACAATCGTGAACGCGTCGCCGATGCATTCGGCGTCAACTTGATCGACATGGTGTTCGCTGAGCAAGTGCACGGAGCGAAGGCCACGTTGGTCGATGCCACCGATCGGGGCCGGGGCTGCCGCCAAATGTCCGATGCCATTGCGTCCACCGATATTTTGCTGACCACCGACATCGGCACCACGTTGGTCATGTTGGTGGCCGACTGCGTTCCCATCGCCCTCATCGATCCGGTGGCGCGCATACTCGCCGTCGTGCACGCCGGATGGCGCGGTACCGCGGCCCGGGCTGTCGCGGCGGCAGTGGAAGCGATGGTCAGCATGGGTGGCGACCCTGCACACATGGCCGCCTTCTTGGGGCCGGCCGTGCCCCAATGGCGGTACCAAGTCGACGAGCCCGTGTACCGGGCCTTGTGTGAGGCGGTTAGCCCGTCTCCCTTGCTACCTGAAATCGCACAAACCGACGGACCTGATCGATGGTTGATCGACCTCATCGCGGCCAATCGTCAACAACTAGTGCTGGCCGGAGTAGCTCCAGATTGCATTGCCGAGAGCGGATGGTCCACGGCAGACGATGACTTCTATAGCGATCGGGTGGCTCGCCCCTGTGGCCGATTCGCCCTGATGGCCCGGCTGTCTCGTTGAGCCCAGGCATGACACCTACCGGCGCCCCCGTAACATGGCATGGCCTTGCCGTTCCGCCTGGCCATCTCCCAACTTGATGCCTTCACCCACTCCACACCCTGAACCTTTTCGATACGAGGGCTTTGCCATGTCGCCGGCCGACGGTGCGGTAACACTCTCGTATTCAGTCGGCGGACGGTCTTTTACGGAGCGCTACCAATTTGATCCGAATGGCGACTGGGAACAGCCGGCCGTCACCGCAGCGGTGCGCATCCTCTTCCTGCTGGCCGGCGTTTCGTATTACAAGGCAACCGCGGCACCGGTGATCGATCTTGGTGAGTTGGCCACCACCCAAGCCGAGCGCGACTTCCTGACTCGCTACTACATCAACGGACTGGGCGAATTCGCCTACCGCAACGGGCTCGACCTCAGCGCACTCACGATCATGGGTCCCGATGCGTCAGCCTCACCGCCAGCACGTTACGAATCGATAGTCGGGCGTCCATTGATTCCTTTTGGCGGTGGCATCGATTCCATCGTGACGGTCGAGGCGATCAGCGATCGCAGCTCCGACGCTGCGCTCTGCGTCGTGCATCCTCCGGGTGATCTGTTCGCTGCCATTGCCGATGCAGCCGCCGTCACCCAACTACCCATCGTGCACGTCAGCCGCACCATCGATCCCCTCATCCGGCGTTCGACCGAACTTGGGTTCCTCAACGGCCACGTGCCCATCACCGCCGTCATTACGGCGGCCGCGCTGGTGGCCGCCGTGCTGGAACGGCGTGATGCCGTCGTGCTCTCCAATGAGTGGTCCGCCTCGGTCCCCACCCTGGTCCACAACGGCACCCCGGTGAATCATCAATGGTCGAAGAGCATTGACTTTGAACGCTCCTTTGCCGATCTCGTCGCCGCGTCCTTGGGCCCAGACATTTCCGTCTTCTCTTACCTGCGAGCCCGAACCGAACTCTGGGTCGCCCAACAGTTCGCCGGAATGAGCGAGTTCCATGGTGTCTTTCGAAGTTGTAACCGGGCCTTCCATCAGGATCCGGCGCAACGACTCGACCATTGGTGCGGCGTGTGCGATAAGTGCTGCTTCATTGACTTGATCCTGGCGCCCTTCATGAGCAGTACCGACCTCGACGCGGTGTTCAGCGGCAATGAGCCGCTGCAGAACGCTGCGTTGGAAGGACGCTTCCACTCGCTCCTCGGACTTGGGACCAACGACAAGCCGTTCGAGTGCGTGGGCGACGTCAACGAATGCCGAGCCGCGCTGGTCCTCACCGGTCAACGCCCAGACCGTCAACCCTCGAACGTCATCACCAGCCTCCTGTCCGCACTGGGTAGTACTGCGACCACCTCGTCGCTCCTTGAGCCAGTTGGACCCCACCTCGTTCCCGATCGCTATGCCCCCGCTGACCTCTTGGTCTGACCTGGCCGACGCTTCGGTCGGTCTCTGGGGTCTCGGCGTCGAAGGCACGGCCAACCTGCATCGACTCCAGGCGATGGGCGTGACGCCACGGCTCGTTGACGACGCGCCGAAGTCAGCAACCTACGAAGGCCTCAATATCCTCGCCACTGACCAAGGTGGCTTGGCCGCTCTGCTCGAGTGTGAGGTGGTGGTCAAGAGCCCGGGCATCAGTCGATACCGGCCCGAAGTGGCGGCACTGGAAAGTGCAGGGGTGCCGGTGCGCGGTGGCCTAGGGCTCTGGTTGGAAGGGGCGGCTCGGGACCGCGTGGTCTGCATCACTGGAACCAAGGGAAAGAGCACCACTGCCGCGCTGACTGCGCATCTGTTGGCTGAGCTTGGCTACCGAGCCTCCGTCGGGGGCAACTTCGGGCAGCCGCCGTGGGACCCCGACCTGGTCGATGAGCCTGACTACTGGATCATTGAGACATCAAGCTTTCAAGTGCCCGATCTCACGGTCGGACCCGAAGTCGTCGCCGTGACGTCGCTCTTTCCTGATCACCTCGACTGGCACGGTGACGTTGCGCACTATTACGACGACAAGTTATCCCTCTGCACCAAGCCGGGCGTGCGAGTCGCGCTAATTGACGGAGCCGACGAGCGTCTTCGCGACCGCGCTGCACTGCTGGGGACCGCTGTGCGATGGGTGACGTTGGATCCGGTCGCTGACGATTGGGCACGAGAACTGCCCCTTCCCGGAATCCACAATCTGCGCAACGCGGTCATGGCCCGAGCCGTGTTGGTCGCGCTCGGTATTGAGGAAGCGAGCGATGACGACCGCATGAAGTCAGCGGTTGGCGACTTCACGGGACTGCCGAGTCGTTGTCAGTCGCTGGGCTACTTCGGTGGCGTCGAGTTCGTGGACGACAGCCTGTCGACCAATGTGTTGCCGGCCCAGGCTGCCCTCGACGCATTTCCGGACAGGCCGGTGGCATTGCTGGTCGGCGGGCACGATCGTGGGATCGATTACACGCCGCTGGCGGCAACGACGTCGCTCCGATTGTCGCCGACGTTGGTCGTGACCATGCCGGACAACGGACCCCGCATCGGCGAGGCCGTCCGGCTGGGCGGTGGTCAGGTTGAGGTAGTCGACGCCATCGATTTGGACGATGCGGTGCACATTGCGTTCCGTTGGTCCCCGCCGGGCGGCGTTGTCTTGCTCTCCCCTGCCGCTCCCAGCTTTGGTCGATTCGCCGACTATCGCGAGCGCGCCAGCGCGTTCGCCGCCGCGGCTGCCCGCAGCGGCGCTCGTTGATCGATCAGGCGCAGGCTGGCGCGAGGGCGTCACGCTCGGTGAGGAAATCCCACCACGCGTCAGCCGCCACCTTGGCCGCCTGACCCACGACCTCAGCCGTGGCACCAGCTTCAGCCAGCGCCTGGCTGGACCAACCAGCGTGGTCGATCTCCTGCGTCGTGTGCACGTCCCAGAAGCGCGTGCCGTCGGCGTCCATGCCGTAGTGGCGACGAAGACCATCAGACTTTGACGCGGCAATGTCCGAAGCCTGCACTTCGTAGGCGGCCACCATGGCCAGCGCGGCAACCGGGTCGGATGCCGCAGCGGCGCGAATGGCAGTCAAGAGGGCAGCTGTGGCCGCAGTCGGGGCTACCTCGGAATTGGCCCCAGCTGCGCTGGCGAACGACTCGAACAGGACCGTGTGTGGTGCGGGCACGCCGAGTTCGTCGGCCAAGTTGGCCTCAACCAGCGAACGAGCCGCTCCTTCAGGGAGCTTTTCGACGATGGCGGCCAGCGTCACGGGGAGTTCCCGTTCAATGAGTCGATACTGCTCGGCGTAGGCCGCCAGCTCGCCCTCAGCCAGCGTGCCGGCTTCCCAGCGGCGGTAGAAGGGGTGGGTCAGCAGCTGCCGGTCCCGCAGGGCTTCGGTCAGGGCGTCATTGATCCGATCAGAGGTCATGGCGAACCATATACCGCCGTTCCTACCGGGGATGCAGACCTGGTGGTCCGGAGCGGGCACAATCATGCCGTGCTCAGCCTGATCTGCTTCATCGTCGGCGGGTTGATCGGGTGGTTCGCCTCTCAAGGTCGGGCCTGGCTACAGCGAGCGTGGCCCATCATCCTGCGGACTCAGATCCTCTTGACCTCGGCCACCCTGTCGCTGGTGGCGGCGTGGCGCCTGACGGCGATCAGTCAGGTGGTTGGGCCGCTCTACCTGGCCGGGGCCCTATGGGTGATGTTTATTGCCGCCGTGGTCACCCGGGGCGAGCGCAGCACCGGTGAGGGTGCCATGGAATCGTGGGCAGTCGGTCCCAATAGCGGTTTTTGGGTCGTCCCGGCTGCCACCGCCTTTGCCGGACCGACCGGGGCCATGATCGCCGTGCTGGCCAACGCCGCCAACACGGCCCAAAACGCGGTGTGCGTCCACCTGATGCGCCGTGACGCTCCGATCCCACAGCGGCGGGCGACGACCTGGGTCGATCAGTCACCCCTCCTGGCGCTCTTGATCGGACTATTGCTCCACGTCGGTGGTCGAGCGCCC
This sequence comes from uncultured Acidimicrobiaceae bacterium, assembly GCA_963730785.1. Taxonomy (GTDB): domain Bacteria; phylum Actinomycetota; class Acidimicrobiia; order Acidimicrobiales; family RAAP-2; genus Bog-473. The sequence goes on along the minus strand of CAVSTF010000001.1, from coordinate 255,783 downwards.
AGCTCCACCAAGGACGTGCTGACATTGGCCGGACCGCTGCTGGCTTTTTCGGGCGCCGCTCTCTTTGCCGGCTCCATCGCCCACCCGCACAACTTGTCGGTGCCCCGCTCCGACCACTCCCTCCGCCGATTCATGTGGCTCTCGGCCGTCCGCATCGGGTTTTTCCTGGGCATCGCCATCGTGACCACGTCCACCCCGCTGGCCATCGTTGCCATCTTGAGTGGCTTCGGAGCCCCCGCGTTCACTCCCATTCAGCAGGCCGTGCTCTACGGCTACCGATCCGGCGTGGTGAACGCCGCCGTGCGCTGGGGATGGATCGTGGCACCCATCGGCCTTGGTGCGGCCGCGCTCATTCGCTGGGGGTGACTCGATCGATTTCGTGCGCGTGATATGCGTCAATCCACTCGTCGACGATGGCCCACTCGGTCGTGAGCCACTGCGCTCGAGCGGCTTCGTCATTGGGAGGAGGGCTCGTCTGCCAAATGCGGGCTGTCATCGGTTGGGTGAAGGGGAGGCTGGCCCACAACTGGCCGGCGGTAACCAGTTGATCGAGTCCGGCGTGGGCCGCCACCACGACCTGCATGTTGGGTTGGGCATCGAGACAGGCCGCCACACCGCCCAATCGAGGCGGTAGGACATGTGGCATGAGTTCGGCCGTGCGCACGTCCTCCAGCTGGTGACGGGATTGCAGGCGTCGGATTGCCGTGAGCCGTCGCTTCGGCGTCCAGTTGCCACCCTCGGGAAACAGCAGAGAGCGCGTCACCCGGCTTCAACGAAGCGGCGATGGTGCCGACTGTCTGCACGCCCGCATGAGCAGGCAGGAAGCAGCAGCCCAACCGGTTCAACACAATGTCGAGAGCCGGATCGAATTGCAGCGCCCCCTTGAGGACAATTCGGACATCGTGTCCATATTTGGTCAAGAGGAGGTGGACCAGGACGAAGGAGTCACCCGGACCTCCGTGGCGAGCCAGCACAAGATTCGGCTCTCCTTCGGAAAGGGTGGGGGTCGATTTCTCGGAAACGACGAGCTCGAACCGAGCGAAGCGGGCGGCCGCTCCGATCACCCACCTCAAGGCAAGCCTCAACACAGCTCTGTGTCGTTGATGCCAGATCTCGGGATTGTGGTGGCCCGTGAGCCTTCGGGGCAGGTCCACGATCCAGAGTGCACCGGCGACGGCGATGACTGACATCTCCATCAGGAGGTAGCAGAGCCCGAACCCTGAAATCCTGAAGAGTCGGCGGCGCGACCCAAACGGGGCCGACAGCGTGCCGATCGCGAGCCCGATGACGAACGTTCCGATTAGTACTGCGAAGAACACGAGGTAGAGCGGCAGCCCGATCCGGCGCACGACTCGGTTGGGAACGTGCATTCCAGTCGTTACTGGTCGATGGAGTCGAGATACTCCGAGGTCGATTGGTATGCGGCCTCAATGCGTTCGGATACTTGCGAGGTCGATCGGTAACGCACGGAGATCCGGGGCGCCGATGAGCCTGCGGGCAGGACATGAACCTCAATGCCGTCAGGCAGCGCGGCCATCTCCTCTTCGAAATGATGGCGGCGCGATATCTCGAAGGCCACCGTGGCGACCTGCCATGGCTTGGTGGGTACCTCGAGGGGCTCTTCCAGCCGACCGACATGCAGCACGAAGATTTTGGTGGCCCCGAGCTCGACTGCACGGCCCATCGGCACCGATCGGATCAGCCCTCCATCCAGATAGTGGAGTCCGTCAACCTCGACCGCCGGCAATAATCCCGGGACGGCGCAGGAGGCCAGAACGGCCGGCACCAAGGGTCCCGACGAGAACCAACGGGGGGCCGCTCGTTCGATGCACGACGCGATGCACTGGAAGCGCACTTCCAATTCGTCGAAATCGCGTCGAGCTCCCAGTCCTTCTTCGAGCAGGATCCGGAGCTCTTGATTCGAATGCAGGTAGGTGCCGTGACGAGCCAACGTGGTCAGCTGGCCTAACACCGACCCGCCGAAGACGCCACGACTGGAAAGCCCCGTCCACACGTCATGCAGCCGCTGCACCCCGTCAAGGGTGGGGTCAGCCGCCACCAGCACGCCGTTGAGCGCGCCCACGCTGGATCCAACGATCAGATCCGGACGAACGCCCTCCTCGAACAGAGCCCGCAGCATGCCGACCTCGGCCGAACCCAACAGGCCCCCTCCTCCGAGCACAAAGGCGATGGTGGGTTTCTCGCTCATGGACTGCAGCGGACACTAGCCCTGACCGTCCTGCGAAAATGGAGCCTGAGAGGAGATTCGAACTCCTGACCTGCGCATTACGAGTGCGCTGCTCTACCGACTGAGCTACCCAGGCATTGCCTCTTGGTCATGCGAAGAGGCGCCGGATCCGGCACCTCCGACGATCGAAGCGGCCCAATGGTAGGCGCTCCAACCGGGCCGGTGTTTCAGGCTGTGGTTTTCCCCTCTCCGTGCCTACAGAGGGCCGAAAACTGGCGCCGATACCTCCATGCAATGTCCCTGCAATGTCCGATCTGCACACTGAAGGCGTTGGATCGGCGTCGAGGGCCGATCAACTCAGTGAGAGGAACCGAAAATGGGCCGAGGCATGGCGAGGGAGAAGCTCGAGCACGAACTGGCAAACGTTCCCGGGTTCGCAGGCTGCACCCGCAAGCAGTTCGCCCTGGTCGACCGACTGACCTATCGAGTCACCGTGCCCGCCCAAAAGGTGGTATTCCGCGAACAGTCATTCGGCTCCGAAGCCTTCGTGATCGTGTCGGGGACCGCCGCCGTGACCCGTCAGGGGCGGTTGGTCACCACATTGGGCCCGGGCGATTACTTCGGTGAGCTGGCGGCCATTGATACTGACCGCCGCAGCGCCACGCTGACCGCTCTCAGTGAACTGAAGATCCTGGTCATGTCCCCACGCGAATTCACCACTCTGGTCGCCGATATTCCGGGCTTTCGTGACGTGCTGCTCCGAGGCATGGTCAAGAAGCTCCGGGTCGCCGACGAAACCATTGAGACGATGCGGATCATTTATGACGTGTCACCCATGCTGAACGCTCGTCACGACACACGCGTGAGTGTCGCCAGTTAGCCCAGGTCTGCGACCAGGCGAGCAATGCGGGTCAATCCCATCTCCCTCGCCGATCGCTCCGCCCCGCTCAGGAGGGTCGATGCCCGTTCCTGATCTTCGCTCCGACCGCCCCGACGAAGGGCACGGCCCAACTCGAATTCGGCCACGGCGATGAAGGGAGGGGCATCCATGCGTCGGGCCAATCGGAGTGCCGCTTCAAAATGCACTTCGGCCAGGGATCGATCACCACTCACCGACGCCAGAAGCCCCAGGAAAAGGTCAGCCGGCCCGTAACAGGCCGATGCCGGCGCCCGCACGACAATGGCGGTTCCTGAATACGGACGCATCCGTTCGTAGACCGCCGGCGCGTGCACCGTGTTGCCCGAGTTGGAACAGGCCGCTGCGGCGTAGGTCAGGGCCACCCCTTCGGTTTGGTCGTCCGCCACCGCGTCCCAGCCCAGCGCCGCCAACCGATCCAGTTCAACCGACGCTTCGTCCATCCGTCCGAGTTCGGAGAGAAGCAGCGCCAAGGCAGCTCTCACCACCGGATAGTCAGACGGTGATTGGTCCAGAATCTCTCGGAACGAGTCTTCCAATTCAGGGAGGCGGTCCTGTTGCCACCAGGTCCAAGCCAACAGGACGCCATAGAAACTCAGGGCAAGGTCGTTGTAGTTCTCGGCCAGCTCGACCGCCAAGGGAGCGAGTCGCTCACCCGTTTCGAAGTCGCCGTTGACCAAGGCCATCATCGCCTGCACGTTGCAGGCCAAGGATGCGGTCAGCGGGTCACTCGGTCCGGTGGCCCGCCGTTCGAATCGTTTGATTTCCAAATTGACCTCGTCGACGTCGCCTTGGGCCAGCAGCTCTCGCACCCGCCACATATGCCCATGGAGGGCCAGTACCTCGTCACCGATGTCGTCGGCTACCTGAATCAATTCGTTGCCAATGGCCAGACGCTCCGGCGCTGGCTCAATCCCCCACAGCGCATGGAGGCGAGCGTTGAGGGCGTAACCAAGCGCCACCCGGTCGTTGAGGCGTCGAGACATACGGACCGCCTCGCCGCTGAGGTTGAGCGCTCGCTTGAGCACACTGCGCTCGGGCACTCCCGCTTCGTAGACCTTGACCAGACCCAACCGGGCGATCACCATGGCCCGTAGGTGCGAATCGTCTCGGCTGAGCGCGGCGCGCGCTTCTTCGAGCAACCGGACCTGATCGACGTTGGCCCCGACGATGCCGATGTAGCTCTGGGGCCCAGCCCGCATCGCCGCCAGCGCCAGCCGCTCGGCGTCTTGTAACGAGCGGGCGACGGCCGCCGCCTTTTCGAAGTTGCTATCGGCATTGACCTTGTCGCCGGCCTTGTTGAGCGCTTCAGCCAGGGCCAGTAGGGCGTCGCAGCGGGCGGGCGGATCCAAGGCTCCGTAGACCTCGGCCACCTCGAGTCCGCGGGTGAAGTGGCCAACCGCCTCTTCGAAGGCCAAGAGTTGCAGGGCCCGATCGCCGGCGAAATACGAATAGACGGCTGCCTTGTCGGCGTCACCCAGTGCCGCTCCCATGTAGAAGTGGTGCGCCAGTTCATTGATATAGGCGTCAATGGCATGAAGGTGCGCCCGCTCGGTAACCAGTGCGATCTGGTGGTGCAGACGCACTCGCCGGCCCCGCGGCAACTGCCCGTAGATGGCGTCACGTACCAAAGTGTGACTAAAGCCGTACCGCTCACCACTGTCACCCACCCGACGGAGCAACCGAGAGTCGATCGGCCCGATCAACCGCGTCAATCCGTTGCTCGGGCGACAGGTCGGCCACCACCGCCACCACCGTGGCGTCACATTCAGGGCCTGCCACCGCGGCGGCATGAAGGAACCGGATCACGTCCTCGGGCAATCTGGAGACCCGGCGGGACACCAGTTCCTTCACTGCTTCAGGCGTGCCTGTACTCAACGTCAACTTCGCCGGTCCTGAACTGATCGTCGAGGTGGCGGCCTCGTAGCTCAACTGGCGCAGCAATTCGTCGAGGAAGAGCGGGTTGCCCTCAGTCAATTGGAAGAGTTGCTCGGCCAGTGCAGGATCACCGAATGGTGCGGATTCAACCAGCTTCCCTACCGCATCGGCCGACAATCCCTTCACGTCAATGCGGACAACAGTGTGGTCAGTACGCCGATCGGCCAGCATCGCCTGCAGTGGATGATCGGCGTCCACGTCGGCCGCTCGGTACAGACTGACGATGCCCAACCGAATTGGTTCCCCATCGCGAAGCAGGTGCCGCAGGAGCAACACGGTCGGCTGGTTGGCCCAATGCAGGTCATCGAGCACCAGCAGCACCGGACCGCGCTGGGCCGCTTCGTGCAGGGTCTCGGTCACCGCTCCGAAGAATCGAAATCGGTCCTGCTCCGGGTCGGTGAGATCGACGCTCCGCGGCGGAACGTATTCACTCAACCGGAGCACCAGGCGCGACAACTCGGTCAACCGCCAATCGGGCATCTGTGAGATCTCGTCGGCCGAAAGCGACTGGAAGTAGCGCCCGAGGGCCTCCGAGAATGGTTGAAAAGGTGCAATTGGATCTTCGTCGCAGCGACCCCGAAGCACCAGGGCGCCCGAGCTCTCGGCATGGCGGGCGAGTTCCTCCGCCAGACACGTTTTCCCGATACCGGCGTCACCTTCCAACATCAAGAGTCGGGACTCTCCCTGTTCGACCGCGCGCCACCAACTCTTCATGGAGTCGAGCTCTGCTTCCCGGCCGAGGATGTGTTCGTCGGACGACTCCGAAGCGGTCGTCGTCAGCCCCTTGTTGGTTTCTGAACCGAGGAGCGTGTCCGGCGTGGTCGCCGATTCGCCTCGGACCTGGTCGGGCTCTGGACTGATCCAATCCAAGTCCGGGTTCTGTTCGAGTATCGCTTGCTCAAGCCACTGGGCATCGTGTCCGGGCTCAATGCCCAGTTCGGCCACCAGGGTCTGACGCAGTTCTTGAAAGACCCGCAATGCCTCGGCCTGGCGCCCAGCTCGATACAACGCCAGCATGCGCTGGGACCACAGCTGCTCACGCATGGGATTGGCGTCAGTGAGGTTCCCGAGTTCGCCAATGATCTCGCGATGCCGCCCCACCGTGAGCTCGGCGTCGAACCGGATCTCGAGCGCCGTGAGGCGCATCTCCATCAATCGCCGAGCCTCCGCTCGCACAAAGGGTTCATCCGCCACCTCGCCGTAGGCCGTGCCTCGCCAAAGACGCTCCGCTGCCTCGAGCGACTTGATCGCCTGGTGAGGATCCCGCTCAGCCAATTGGCGCCGACCGGCGCTCACCAGCTCTTCGAATCGCGCCACGTCGGTGACACTGGGATCAACCCGTAGGGCGTAGCCCAACGCCCGAGTTTCGATCAGATCGGGCACCACTCCGGCATCGCGCAATCGCTTTCGGACCCGGGACACCATGGTGCGCAGGGCCTTCTCGGCTACCTCTTGTTGCTGATCCGACCAGAACGCATCAATCAGGCGATCAACTGGAACCGTCAGTTCCCGGTCGACCAGGAGTCGGGCCAGCAAAGCTCGGGCTCGAAACCCACCGATTTCGATCGGTCGACCCTGCCATGAGATCTCAATTGGTCCGAGGACGCGAATCTCCAACCAGTTGTCAGGACTCCCCACGAATTCTCGTTCCCCATCCGCCATGAGTGGTAATTCCGATCGCCAAAGGCATCTTATTTCCCACCCGAGCGAGCGTTTGCTGGGAACGGGCCGAGTACCTGCCTAGCCCTCCTGGAGGAAGGCGGCGGGGTGACGCTTCCGGAACGCCCCAACGGTAAGCCCCAGCACAACCGAGTCCTCAATGGCCCGTACCGACGCACTTCGGGGCAGATTCAAAATTGGTCCGAGTTCCCCCACGTACTGACCGACCCCGATCGTGTTGAGCGGCCTGGAACTGCCGTCGGCCAGCTCTCGGAACACCTCGAGGGAGCCCGATTCCACGAAATAGATGAGGTCGCCCAGGTCGCCCTGCCGGAAGAGCAGCTCCCCGGCCTTCATGTTGACGACCTCTTGATCGCTCAGTGACGCGGCGATGTGGGGGGCCAGATCGATCACCCGATCGGCCAATTTCGTGACCCGGTCATCGTGGGTGGCCACCACCACCGTCCGGCCGGGACTGGCCAGGTCGCGGAGCAGGCGCAGGATGCCTTCCACCTGAATATGGTCAAGATGGGCCGTGGGCTCGTCGGCCACCACCAACGGCGGATCGTGGGTCAGAGCTCGGGCAATCGCCACCCGCTGTTGTTGGCCGCCCGAGAGTTGGGCCGGGCGGTGGTGGGATCGCTCGGACAGACCCACCACATTGAGGAGGAATTCGGCCCGCTCACGCGCTTTGGCCCGTCCTACCCCGGCCAATCGGAGCGGCACGACGACGTTGCCCAGGGCGGAGAGGCTGGGAATGAGATTGAAGGCCTGGAAGACCACGCCAACGGTTTGCCGTCGGTAGGCCGCCAGGGCTGCCCCCTGCAGCGAAGTGACATCGGTGTCGCCAAAATGCACTCGCCCCGAGGTGGCGGTGAGCAGGCCGGCCAGACAGGACAACAAGGTTGTCTTGCCGCATCCGGAGGGTCCAAGCAGCACGACCATTTCGCCGTCTTCAGCCCCAAAGGTGAGCCCGTCAAGCGGCTTGATCAGGTAGCCGCCCGTCTCGTACTGCACGGTGAGTTCGTCCACTCGCAGGGCGCTGGTCATCCGAATGCTCCGGCCGGATCGGCGCTGGTGACGCGGCGCAAGGCCGAGAAGCTGGAGATAACGCCCACCACCACGGCAATCAGTGGAAGGGACAGATAGGCGCTGGCGGTGATGTCGATGGGCTGCGTGAAGAGTGCGGTCAAAAAGTTGGCCACCACTTCGGCGAACGCGGTGGCCACCAGCGTCACCACCAATGACTCCAAGACCAAGCTGGCGAACAGGGCGCGCGACGACGAACCCAGCGCTTTTAATACGGCGAAGTCTCGCCGTCGTTCCAGCGCAGCCACGTACAGCAGTGACCCCACAATGATGATGGCGACGGTCCACATGAGCCAGCGGGTGTTGTTGATTGACGCGGCGGCAGTTTTCAACTGCCCGACCGTGGCCGTCGACACTTGTACCGGTGACAGCGCCTGCAGTCCGGCCGGCACCTGCCGGGGTACCCCTTTGGTGATCACCGCGGTGATGAGTGGTTGACCATCAGCCGCCACTTGCTGTGCACTGGCCAACGGCACATACGTCATGGGTACCCCACCGACCAGTGTGCGGTTGGCGACCTGGCCCACCACGTGAAAGGTCCGGTCCCCCAGGGTCACTGTGGTGCCCAGTGGTTCCTTGAGACGTACATCGGCCACCATCTGCAGCGGTCCTTCGATCCGGTGTCCGTGGATGACCGCTGGATCGCCGAGGCGACCGGGCACGACACCGGCCAGATTGATCGTGGTCACTTTGTCGTCGACGTGAGCGACCTGGAAGGGCAACAGGAGAAAGGGGGCCGCCGTTTTCACCCCAGGTTCGTGCTGCACCACCAGCGCTTGGAGTTCAGGAAAGGCGGCGAAGGCGGTGATTCGTCCCTGGGCGGACTTGGCCAGCACCCAACTGTTGGCACCGACGCCGTCGACCGTGCCGTTGACTTCGGCGCGGAATCCGGCCGCCAGGCCGGTCAACAGGAGGGCCATGGCCAACACCAAGCCCACACCCACCGTGGCGATCAGGAACTGCCGCGCACGGAAGGAGAGGTCCGCCAATGTCACCGCTAGCAAGGCCCGCCCCCTTCCCCGTTCCGCCGGGATCGCAATAGTGCCATTGGAAGCTTGGACGAAGCTGGTTACGGCAGGGTTGCCGCCACATGTCAGGCCTGGCCAGACGAACCGGGAAAGCCTGCAACCCTGGGCCGCGTCGGACTATGCGACTGGCCAATGGCACCTATCGCCGCGCAGGGGAAAGCTTCAGCGCTACAGCGAGTTCTTTACCGGAGGACCTCACCGCCAATCGATGGTCAGACCTCCATGTTCCTCTGGCAGCTCAACTCAATCCAATGACTGGCTGGTCGAGCGTCCGACCGCCCGTGGAGCCGAAGTACTGGGCGTCGCCGAAGGTGAAGATGCCGCCATCGGAAGCCACCTCCAAATAGCCCGCTCCGTCAGGGGCAGCCTGCATCCCGACGATCGGACTGTTCAAGTGGTGGCCGCCCATGGAGCCGAGGTACTGGGCGTCGCCGAAGGTGAAGATGCCGCCATCGGAAGCCACCTCCCAGTAGCCGAGACCATCCGGGGTGGCGCCGATCCCGACGATGGGGCTGTTCAAGTGGTGGCCGCCCATGGAGCCGAGGTACTTGGCGTCGCCGAAGCTGAAGATGCCGCCATCGGAAGCCACCTCCCAGTAACCCCCTCCGTCAGGAGTGGCCTGCAGCCCGACGATAGGACTGTTCAAGGGGTGCCCGCCCATGGAGCCGAAGTACTGGGCGTCGCCGAAGGTGAAAATACCGCCGTCGCTCCCTACCAGCCAGTAGCCGAGACCATCGGGGGTGGCGCCGATCCCCACAATGGGCGCATTGAGCTTCACACCGCCTAGCGACCCATAGAAGGAAGCAGCCCCGAAGGAAAAGACACCCCCATCCGAAGCGACGTCCCAGTAGCCCGCAGCCGTCAACGTGGAGGTGCCCGCCACAATCGGTTGATCCAGTTTGAGACCGCCGAGCGAACCCATGAACTGGTAGGTGCCGAAATCGAACGCGCCGCCATCGGAGGCCAACTCCTGGTACCCGTCCTGCGTCGTGACGGGAATGCGGACGATGGAGCCTTGGCCGGCCGCGTCGCCAATATTCGATACGTAAATCGAACCGTCGGGACCGACGGCCATACCCGTCGGCTGGATCAAGCCCGAACTGGCGAGCATCGTCTTGGATCCATCGGCGTTGACGCGGATCACGGCGCCCGACGCGCCCGTGTGGTCCAGTAGACCTTTGGTGTCGTACTCGAGCACCAACATCTGCCCGGCGCGGTCGAACTTGATGTCGGTGATGGCGCTAAAGCCACTGGCGACGATATGGGGTGCCTGGTTGGCAGCGACCCGGTACACGGCAGCGGAACCTGCCGGTGAAGTGCCGGCCAGCAGACCCACATAGAGGGCCCCGTCGGGTCCAATAGCCACCGACGTGGGAACAGCCTGGGCTGCGCCACCATCAAGAGCGGGGAAGCTGGCCAGCGGACTGACGACCCCGGAAGGCGACACCCACAGAAGCGCATTCGCCGCGGCATCGGCAACGGCCCATCCACCTTGGTACGGCGTCAGTGCGTAGGGGTCGCTGTCGGTGGGCGACTCGCCGGGCCCGGTGCCGACCGAACTCGAGCCCTGGGGGTGCTGGGCCGCATAGACGGCGAAGTTCGGCCCCACCGACCAGCTCGTCGGAGACGAACCGGGGGCAGCGGTCACCATCTGGCCCAGGTCGGCACCCGCCGACCCGAACGCATTGGAACCGTCAGGATTGAGATCGACGCCTTGCAGCAGCACATGAAGCTTTCCTCCGGCGTAGACGACGTCGGAAGGTCCGTTGTACTCGGCCGGGATTGGGGGCGTGGTGGTGGGCTCAGTCACGACAGAGGGCAGCCCGGCCAAAACGGTGCTGACGGCGCCATTGAGGGACACCCGATCGATGGTGCCGCTTGCCCCGATGCAGTCTTGCGTCGGAATGCCAGCTTCGTTGTCCGCCGCAACGCATTGGCTGCCGGTTCCGCTACTCGGTCCGCCGGAGCCGGCCAGGGCCACATAGAGCGAACCATCGGGTCCGACGGTGAGATGACGAGGAGCGTTCAGACCCGAGGCGACAGTGGTCATCCCCGCCGAAGCCGCCGAGGCCGCGGGAGCCAAAACGGCACCCCCTCCGATCATGGAGATGCTGAGGGCGACCGCCCCGAACGCGACCCTGCTTCCAATGCTGACCCTACGCTTCATGGCGTCCTCCCCAGTGACATCAACGACTCTGGGGGAGGAAACTAGAACTTTCAAAGCCACGCTGCCACTGTCATTGAAGCCGGGCGGCGGTTACGCTTCCAGCGCGCCCAGTCGGACCAGGAGTGCCTGCAGAAGCAGCGTGTCATTCGGGTTCCTGGGCAGGGTGCGGGTGGCCTCGGTAATCAATCCCACCGCCTCGGTCGCTGCCTTGGCCCGGCGCTCGACCTCCGCCCCGGCATCGTGGAGTTGCCCTCGGAGCATGGCCGCATAGGCCCGGGCCATCGCCCCCAGACCGGCTCGCACCGCATCGGTACGCCATCGACGTTCTTCCCGATTCTGATGGTCGATGAGTTCCTTTCGACCCGGGAGGGTCCGCTCGCCCAGTTCTTTGGACTCCGCGGTCAAGCGCTCCAGTTCCTCCGCGTGCTCGGCCTTCAGGGGCGCGACGGCGCTATCGGCCGAATCGAGCAGCTGGCGCACCAGGCTGGCCACTACCTCACCGGATCCGTTCAATCGTTCGGGCACGGACGACCACAGTTCGGCGCGTTCGAACACCTGCGGGTCTTCCAACATCACCCGAGCCCGCTCAGGATTGCCGCCGGCCGTATCGGCGATGACGGCTGCCACTTCCGGCGTAGATCCACGCTCGAGTAGCCAGGCCACCAGGGTGGGCCGAGGTACGGGCGGAAACTCAATCAACATGCAGCGGCTGGCCATGGTGGCCAATTCCGGCGTGAGATCGTCGGCCAGCAGAATGAATACGGTCTCGCCCGGAGGTTCTTCGAGTGTCTTGAGGAATGCCGGAGCGGCTCGGCCGCCCAAGTGCACGTCGGTCAGGATGATGATCTGACGCTCGGATTGCAACGGTCGGCGTTGGGCCAGCGTCACCATGCGTCGCATGTCCTCGACGCTGAGTGAAGCGCCACTCCGGTGCACGATGTGCAGATCCGGATGGCTGCCGTCACGCGCTTGTCGACACACCAGGCAGGTAGTGCAACCACCGGATGGGCACAGGAGGGCCGCCGCAAACGAATGGGCCGCTACCAGCCCGCCATTGCCGGCGGCACCCAGAAAGAGGAAGGCGTGCACCGGTCGAACGGCCGCCGAGCGTAGTGAGGCCACCGCGGCCTCCTGGCCCACCAGTTCATCGAACAACGTCGAGGCTGGTTCGGTCATGCCTCACCCGTCACTTCGGGTCGGCCCAGTCGTTCTCGCACCACCTCGACGATACGGGTCGTCAGTGACACCTCGTCGGTGTTGCCGTCGATGACCACCCACCGCGCCGGGTCACTGTTCGCCTGAGCCAAAAATCCGTCGCGCACCCGCTGGGCGAACTCAGGACCCAGTCGCTCCAATCGATCCGGGGCCGACGCCGCCAGTCGCGCCTGGGCCAACTCGACCGGCACGTCAACGAGGATGGAGAGATCGGCCCACAGCCCGTCCGTCGTCCATTCGATGAGCTCACGCAGGCCGTCGATGTCGAGACCTCGTCCGTACCCTTGATAGGACAGCGTCGATCCCGAAAATCGATCGCTCACCACCCAGCGGCCGCCCGACAACGCCGGTTCGATAACGCTGGCGATGTGCTCGGCCCGGTCGGCCGCCATCAGCAGCGCTTCGGCCCGCAACGAAATCGGCGGGGAATCGGGTGCCAGCAGCAGCTGCCGGAGCGAGGACCCCAATGTCGTCGCTCCCGGCTCATGGGTCAGCAGCGCATCGAGCTGCGCGGCGAGCGCCCGGGCCTGGGTGGACTTGCCACACCCGTCAATCCCCTCGAGCGCCACCAACCGGCCTCGGGCCGGCATGTCAGCCCAACTCGACTGGTGTCGCCGCCTTGGCTGCCGCCTTGGTGACCTTCTTGGCCGCGGTGGCCTTCTTCGTCGTCTTCTTGGCTGTCTTCTTGGCCGCGGTGGCCTTCTTGGCCGTTTTCTTCACTGCCTTCTTGCGGGTCGAAGGTCCGGCCGCTCGTCGGTCAGCCAATAGTTCCGCGGCCCGCTCGACCGTGATGGATTCCACCGCGTCGCCCTTGCGCAGGCTGGCGTTGGTGGTGCCGTCGGTCACATAGGGACCGAAGCGACCGTCCTTGAGCACCATCGGCAGCTGGGTGGCCGGGTCCGGACCGAGCTCACGCAGCGGTGCGGCGGCGGTGCGGCCACGTCGTTGCTTGGGCTGGGCGAAGAGGGCCTGTGCTTCTTCCAGGGTGACCGAGAGGATCTGGTCCTCACTGGTCAGACTGCGCGTGTCCGTCCCCTTCTTGAGATACGGACCGAACTTCCCGTTGTGCGCCACCACATCGTCGCCACTCTCGGGGTCTTTGCCGACGGTGCGAGGAATCTGCAGCAGCTGCAGCGCCTGCTCGAAGGTGATGGTGGCCGTGTCCATGGTGGAGAAGAGCGACGAGGTGCGCGGCTTGGGACCACCATCGACCACGTCACCGAGTTGCACGTAGGGACCGAATCGTCCGGCCTTCACCTGTACATCAAGTCCGGTCTCGGGGTCGCTGCCGAGCACGCGGTCATTCGACGGTGCGGCCAGAAGCTCTTCGGCCCGCGCCACGGTGAGCTCGTCCGGGCACAGATCGTCGGGCAACGATGCCCGCTCTTCACCGTGTTGCAGGTACGGGCCGTAGCGCCCGACTCGGGCCACGATCGGCTCCCCATCGGTACCGATACCGATCGGGATGGAGTTGATCTCCCGAGCGTCGATATCGCCCAGGTGAGTGGCCACACTGGCCTTGAGCCCCAGGGCGCCCCCGTTGCTCCGGGTGTTGTCACCATTGGTCTCGGCCACGCCGGGTGAGCTGGTACCGAAATAGAAACGAGAGAGCCAGGGCAGTGCCTCTTCTCGGCCGGCGGCAATTTCGTCGAGGTCGTCTTCCATGCTGGCCGTGAATCCATAGTCGACCAGGTTGCCGAAGTACTGCTCGAGCAGGCCCACGACGGCGAAGGCGGTGAAGCTCGGCACCAACGCGGTGCCCTTCTTCCACACGTACCCCCGGTCGAGAATGGTGGCGATGACGCTGGCGTAGGTCGAGGGCCGACCAACACCCAGCTCTTCCATCGCCTTGACTAACGACGCCTCGGTGTATCGAGCCGGCGGTTGGGTGGTGTGCGAACCCGGATCGAAGGACGTCCCATTCACCACATCACCGACCGCCACGGCCGGCAGCACGACTTCACGGTCGGCCAACTCGGCATCGGGATCGTCTTCGCCCTCGACGTAGGCCCGGAGGAAACCGGGGAAGGCGATGATGCGACCACTGGCCGAGAACTCCGCCTCTTGTCCTTCGGCCACGCCGGTGGGCACATTGGCCACCAGGCGCACCTGCGCGCTGGTGCCGGTGGCGTCGACCATTTGCGAGGCGACCGTGCGCATCCAGATCAACTCGTACAGTCGAAGCTCGTCGCCGTTCAGTTCGCGGCCGGCCTGCTCGGGCGTGCGGAACGTCTCGCCAGCGGGACGAATGGCCTCGTGGGCCTCTTGCGCGTTCTTGACCTTGCGCTCATAGGTGCGGGGCTGGGCCGGCACGTAGGCGTCGCCGTACATTTCCTTGGCCTGGCTGCGAGCGGCCGAAAGCGCCTCGCCCGAGAGCGTGGTCGAGTCGGTACGCATGTAGGTGATGAAACCCTGCTCGTACAGACGCTGGGCCACCTGCATGGCGCGCTGGGCGCTGAAGCGGAGTTTGCGACCCGCCTCTTGCTGCAGCGTCGAGGTCATGAAGGGCGGAGCGGGCGATCGACGGAAGGGCTTCTCGGTCACGGCACTGACGGTGAACGCCTGTCCCGTGAGCGCGCCGGCCACCGACGTGGCTTCTTCCTCGCCCAGCACGCGCACCTCGGACTTGCCGGTGCGCTCGCCTTCGTCGTTGAAGTCCTTACCGGTGGCGACCGTGGTGCCGGCCAACGAGACCAGCGTGGCGCCGAAGGGTGCCGGCGCCTCGGCCTTGTCACTGGTGAACAGGCCTTCCACGCCCCACCAGGTGGCGGACTGGAACTTCATGCGGGCCCGCTCGCGCTCGACCACCATGCGGGTGGCCACACTCTGCACCCGGCCGGCCGAGAGTTTCGGCATGACCTTGCGCCACAGCACCGGTGACACTTCGAAGCCGTAGAGCCGGTCGAGGATTCGGCGGGCTTCCTGGGCATCGACCAGATGACGGTCCAGATCACGCCATTCGTCCACGGCACGGGCAATGGCGGTCGGGGTGATCTCGTGGAAGACCATGCGCTTCACCGGCACGGTGGGCGACAGCACCTCCAAGAGATGCCAGGCGATGGATTCGCCTTCGCGGTCTTCGTCCGTGGCCAGGTAGAGCTCGTCGGCGCCCTTGAGCAGGCGCTTGAGGTTGGCCACCACCGACTTCTTGGAGGACGACACGACGTAGAGCGGCTTGAAGCCGTTATCGACGTCGACGCCGAGCCGGGCCCAGGATTCCTTCTTGTAGGCCTCAGGCACCTCGTCGGCGCCTCGCGGCAGGTCACGAATGTGGCCGATCGACGAGTCGACAATGAAGTCGGGACCCAAGAGGGCGCCGATGCGCTTCGCCTTGGCGGGCGACTCGACGATGACGAGTGCCTTACCCATGGCGAGCCTCAAGAGCGCTCACGTGGTGCGGTGAATTGGTCCCCATGGTCCCGCAAGGTTGAAGGCCCGATCCCCGCCTGTCAAGGGCGGGTCGGCACAGGGGTAGTGATCTACCCCTGTATTTTCGGGCCTTGACCAGGTCAGTCGCCTGACACAGCGGCAACGGCCGCCGGGGGCTCGGTGCTGGTCGCATCGGCCCCCATGTCCTCGGTAGCCCGCTTGGAGAAGGCCAGGGCCACGATCAGGATGACCAACGACACGCCGGCGATGGCCAAGCGCTCGCCGGTGTGGTGCCGCAGCGAAATCACGGCTGGGAGGACCAGCAGGGAGACCAGGTTCATCACCTTGATCATCGGGTTCAGGGCCGGGCCGGCGGTGTCCTTGAACGGGTCACCGACGGTGTCACCGATGACGGCCGCCTTGTGGGCGTCCGAGCCCTTGCCGCCCTCGTTGCCGTCCTCGATGTACTTCTTGGCGTTGTCCCATGCCCCACCCGAGTTGGACAGGGTGTTGGCCATCAGCTGTCCGGTGAGGATGGTCCCAGCCAGGAAGGCGCCGAGGGCCAGGTAGTTGATGCCGAAGCCCACGATGACCGGGGCCAGGATGGCCAGCAGGGCCGGGGTGGCCAACTCGCGCTGCGAGGCGGCGGTGCAGATGGAGATGACACGGCCGTACTCCGGCTTCTCGGTGTAGTCCATGATCCCGGGGTGCTCGCGGAACTGGCGGCGCACTTCGAGCACCACGGTGCCGGCCGAGCGACCGACGGCCCGGATGGCCAGCGCCGAGAACATGAAGGCGATGGAGCCACCGATGAGCAGACCGATGAAGGTGGTCGGGTTGGCCACGTTGATCTGCAGGATGGAGAACAATTTGTTACCCGAGGCACCCAGGCTCGGGATCTGCTGACCGATCGTCTCAATGAAGGAGGCGAACAGGGCCACCGAGGCGATGACAGCGGATCCGATGGCCACACCCTTGGTGATGGCCTTGGTGGTGTTTCCCACTGCGTCCAGGCTGACCATGATGCGCTCGGCGTCGCCGGAGAACTCGCCCGACATTTCAGCGATACCGGCGGCGTTGTCCGAGACCGGGCCGAAGCTGTCTTCGGAGACCACCATGCCGGCGGTGGCCAGCAGGCCGATACCGATCAGGGCAACCAGGTAGAAGGTGAGCTGAATGTTGCCGTCACCGAGACCGATGGCCACACCCAGCGCGATGGCAATGGCGATGATGGCGTAGACGGTTGACTCCAGGCCGATGGCGATACCGGACAGCACCGTGGTGGCCGGACCGGTGCGGGCCGACGCGGCGATCTCCTTGACCGGTCCGCGCTCGGTGGAAGTGAACTGCTCGGTGATCTGACTGAGTACCAGGGACAGCACGACGCCGGTCAGGACGGCGTAGAAAACCTTGAGGTCGTGCACGTAGTACTGGGCCACGAAGAACGAACCGATCACGGTGAGCAGTGCGGCCAGGTAGAAGCCCCGGTTGATGGGCGACAGCGCGTTCTTGTCCTTGGCCCGGGCCTTGACCACCATCACGCCGACCACCGTGGCGAAGATGCCGATGGCGGGGACGATGAGGGGGAACAGCACGGCCGGGGTGGTGTTGACGTGGTGGCCGTGCTTGAGCAGGGTGCCGAAGGCCGAGTAACCCAGGATCAGCGAGGAGATGATGGTGATCTCGTAGGACTCGAAAAGGTCCGCCGCCATGCCGGCGCAGTCGCCCACGTTGTCGCCCACGTTGTCGGCGATGGTGGCGGCGTTGCGCGGGTCGTCCTCGGGGATGCCGGCCTCGACCTTGCCCACCAGGTCGGCGCCGACGTCAGCCGCCTTGGTGAAGATGCCGCCGCCGACTCGCATGAAGAGAGCCAAGAGTGAGGCGCCGAAGGCGAAGCCGATCAGGACGGCGGTCGCCGAGTTCTGGAAGATGAGGACGATACCCGTGGCGCCCAGCAGGCCCAGGCCGACGCAGAGCATGCCGGTCACGGCGCCGGTGCGGAAAGCGACCTTGAGGGCGCCGGCCATGCCGCCACCCTGCGATGCCGCGGCGGCGGTACGGACATTGCCCCGCACGGCGATGCTCATGCCGATAAAGCCGGTCAGGCCGGAGAACGTGGCCCCGAAGAGGAAGCAGATCACCCGGTAGATGCCGTCCTGGGCGAACGAGAGCGCCTGCGTCCCGTCGGGCCGGATGACCTGGGTGGCGGTAAAGAAGATGAGGATGGCCAGCGGGATCACGATGATGCCGATGGTCTTGAACTGACGGCCGAGAAATGCCTCGGCCCCTTCCTGGACCGCCTTGGCGATCTCCTTCATTTTGGGCGTGCCCTGATCGGCCGCCAACACGTTGCGGGCCAACAGCAGGCCGGCCGCGATGCCGACGACGCCGGCCGCCAGGCAGATATACAGCCACAACTTGTCTGTGCTGCCCAGAACAAAGCTCTGGTAGCCACCCTTCGCAGCCTTGGCAGCAAGGAGGTTGATCATGCCTGGTGTGCCTTTCTTGTTCTTCGGTACGAGTTCTCAGGTTTGCATCGACGATGTGCCGCTCAAGCAGTCCACCGCGTTCACCGCCCGCGCCGAACCTCAATGCATCGTTCCCAGACCGAGGCGCGTCCGTATCGGGCGCTCCGGGCGACGGGGACGTTAGCGACTGGGGCCAGGAGGAGCAAGAACCCTGCCGGCAGCAGGGAGTCCTACCCGCCGTCGCCGGCGCCGGCCACCAACTCAAAGGAGGGGTTGAGCATGGCCGGCCGGCGGCTCCACGCTCCCACCATGCCTTCGGCCACCAGGCGGGCCCCAGGCTCAATGCCGGCGATCTTGGGCCGGCCCTGGAAAACCAGGAGGAGACCCCCCGTGCCGTCGCTCAGGACACATTCGAGGTTGGAGGTGCCGGCCCGGGGTTGCACCCGCACCGACTTGACCCGACCCGCCACCTTGACCCGTTGACGGGCCTGGACGTTGGAGATCGGCGTCGTCTCGCCGGCCCGGCGGGCCAGGTCGGCATCGGCCTTGGACACCGCGTTGGCCCGGCGGGGATTTTCCTTCTTGCTCACCGGTCGATCCAGGCCCGTGCGCCCCTCGCTGTCGATGGGCGGCGCGAACGGGGCGGCCTGGCCGACTGCTTCCTCGCCGGCCGTGGTGGTCAGGCGAGCCTCTTGAACCGACTCGCCGTAGCGCCGCACCTTGTCGCCAAATCGACCGGGCAGGTTGTAGGGGATGATCGTGGCGCTGACGTGGGGCACCTGGGAAAGGACGCCGGCGATCTTGTCGGCCGTGCGGTCATGCAGGAAGCGCTGCCACACCCGGGCGTAGCCCCGGCGGGGCAAGAGCACCGTGCACTCGGTGTCGCCGTCCAAGGTGGCGTCGGCCACCAATTCAATGGCAGCCCGGCCCAATCGGCGGTCCGGACATTCGATGATGTCGAGCGGGAGACGGGAGAGACCGAGCCTGCCCCACTCTTCCTCCAACTCCCGAGCTTCCTTGGAGTCGATGTCGAAGTGCACGGCGCGCAGATCGTCGGGGGTCAGCGTGCGGGCGTACTGGAGGGCACGGGCGGTGGCCATATCGAGCCGATCAACCAGGACGACCACGACGTGGCGGCGCAGGATGGGCGCCTCGGAGGCTTCGACGGCGCCGGTCTCCAGGAGCACCGCCTCCTTGTCGTATTGGTGATGGAGGCGGACCAGACCGAGGTAGAGCAGCGGGCCGACCACGACGACGACCCAGGCCCCCTCCTTGAACTTGGCCACGGCGAAAATCAGCACGACCACGCCCGAGATGAACGAGGAGAAGCCGTTGATGATCATGCTGCGGCGCCAGTGCGCGCCCTGGCGGGTGAGGTGGTGCTTGACCATGCCGGCACCGGCCATGGTGAAGCCGGTGAAGACCCCAATCGCGTAGAGCGAGACCAGGCCATCGACCTGGGCCTTGAAGACCAGCACCAATGCCACCGACACGGCGGCCAGGACGAGAATGCCGTTGGAGAAGGCCAGGCGATGGCCCCGCCGGGTGAGCTGGCGGGGTAGGTAGTGATCGCCGGCCACGAAGTTGGCCAGGAACGGGAATCCGTTGAAGCTGGTGTTACCGCCCGTATAGAGGATGAGGAGCGTGGCCAACTGCACAATGAAGTAGATGGCACCCCGCCCGAACACCGCCTGGACCTCCTGCGAGACCACGGTGGGCGAGCCAGCGGCATAGGGCACGGCATGGGTCCAACGGGCGATCAAGGTGGTCCCGAGCACCAAAAAGGCCAGCACCGAGCTCATGACGATCAGGGTCTGACGGGCGTTGCGCGACTCCGGTCGTCGGAAGCTGCCCACCCCGTTGGAGATGGCTTCGAGACCGGTCAGTGACGAACCGCCATTGGCGAAGGCCCGCAAAAGGGTTATGAAGGCCAGGCCCATCAAGAGGCCATGGCCGGGCGAACCCAGATGCCCTCCGAAGATCTTGTCGTGCGCCGGCAGTGGGATGTGGTGGAGGCTGCCCAGGGCCTCTTTGATGTACCCGGTGATGACCACCGTGGCCAGAGAGGCCACGTAGAAGTACATCGGGAAGGCGAAGAACTTGCCCGCCTCCCGAATGCCCCGCAGATTGCCGTAGAGCAGGAGGAGGACCACGCCCACCGTGATGGCCACGGTGTCGAAGGTGTTGGCCAGTGACGGTATGGCACTGGTCAGGGCGGCCGTACCGGCCGCCGTCTGGACGGCGACCGTCACCGTGTAGTCGATGAGCAGGGCGACGGCGGCGATCTGGGCCACCTTGGGACCGAAGTTGTCCCGGGCCACCACATAGGCCCCGCCAGCCTTCGTGTAGTACTGGATGACGTCGAGGTAGGACAGCGTCACGAAGAAGAGGACGCCCAAAATGGCCACCGTGATGGGGACGAGCAGGCTGAAGGCCGCCAACCCGACGTAGGGCACCATCTGGGTCAACATCTCTTCGGTGCCGTAGGCCGATGACGAGATGCAGTCGGGGGCGAGCACGCCGAGGGCGGTGGGGCGACCCAGGCGCTCGTCGCCCAGTTGCTCGGTCACCAGGGGCGGGCCCAACACCTTGTTTTTGATGCGGTACCGACGGCGCTCGGGGATCATGTCGGCGGCGATCCCCGGCAACGGGACCGGTGGGCGTGAACCAGGAGTGGGGGGCACAGTCGCCTAAGAGTAGGAGCAATCGGGGGGTCGCTCAGTTTCGCCTCAGGCTGCCTGGGCCGGCTCCCTTTGCACATGTAGGCGTCGCGTGTTGCACTGTGGCATGCACGTGATTGTCGTTGGGTGTGGCCGCGTCGGCTCTGGCCTGGCTCTCTCGCTCACCGCCGAGGGCCACACCGTCGCCGTCATGGACAAGAACGTCAGGGCCTTCCGGCGCCTGAAGGACTGGGACGGACCCCGGATCGTGGGCTCGGGTTTCGACCGCGACGACCTGGAGAAGGCCGGCGCCATCGGCGCCGACGCCCTGGCTGCCGTGACCAGCGGTGACAACACCAACATCATGACGGTGCGCATCGCCCGGGAGACCTACCTGATCCCCAATGTGGTGGCCCGCATTTACGACCCACGCCGGGCCGAGATCTATCAGCGCCTCGGGATCCCGACGGTGGCCACGGTGACGTGGACCATCGACCAGGTGCGTCGGCGTCTCCTGCCCGACGAGGACGCCGGAGAATGGACCGACGCCACCGGCAACCTGACCCTGTTGGACCGCACGCTGCCCGACGCATGGGCAGGAAGGCGACTCTCCGAGCTCGAGGAGCCCGGACGTCTCAACCTGGTGGCGGTTACCCGCTCCGGGGTCGCTCGCCTCGATGCCCGCGACCTGGTGGGCCAAGAAGGCGACATCCTCCATGTGGCCGTCCTCACCGAGGCCCGCCACGACCTCAAAGAGCGACTGGAAGAGGGCGGCGTCCAATGAGAGTGGCCATCGCCGGAGCGGGCAGCGTCGGCACCGCCATCGCGGCCGACCTGCACGCCAACGGACACGACGTGCTGGTGTTCGAGCAGGACCCTGATCTGGTCGAGCGACTTCGTCCCACGCTTGACGTCACGTGGATCGCGGCCGACGCCTGCGAGGTGTCATCACTTGATGCCGCCGGACTGGCCACGGTCGACGTGGTGGTGGCCGCCACCGGTGACGACGAGGACAACCTGGTCATTTCGCTGCTGGCCAAGCAAGAGTTCGCCGTGCCCCGCGTGGTGGCTCGGGTCAATCACCCGAAGAATCAGTGGCTCTTCAACGAAAGTTGGGGCGTCGACGTATCGGTGAGCACCCCCCAGCTCCTGACCGCCTTGGTCGAAGAGGCCGTGTCGGTCGGTTCGTTGGTGCGACTGCTGCAGTTCCAAGGCGGTTCGGCCCACCTGGTCGAGATCACCCTGGCCGAGGACTCACCGGCCAACGGGACCGCCATTGCTGACCTGGATTTCCCCCGCGACGGGGTGGTGGTGGCCGTGGTGCGCGACGATCGTCTGGTCGTGCCCCGGGGCGACACGGTCTTCCAGTCGGGCGACGAGGTCCTGGTCCTGGTCACGGCAGATGCCGAGGCGGCCGTGCACACGCTCTTTATTCAGGACTGACACCCGGCTGAACACGCGCCGGCGCTGCGCAACCGGCCCGAAACTGTCGCGGCAATGTCGTCGGATTGTCACGATGGTCCAGGTCGAGGGCACTTCCGCTTTAGTGTGGTCTGCATGGAGGCCGCCTTCTTCGACCTCGACAAGACGGTGATTGATCGCGCCTCCATCGCCGCCTTCGGCCGGCCGTTCATGAAGGGCGGTCTCATCAACCGTCGCGTGGTGGCTCGCGCCGCCGTCGCCCAGTTGATCTACCTCTACTTCGGAGCCGACGAGGAACGGCTGGTTCGGGTCCGCGAATCCATGCTGGCCATGACCAAGGGGTGGGACCGGGCTCAGGTGCGCCAAATAGTGCGCCAGACCCTGCTGGAAACCATTGAGCCCATCATGTACGCCGAGGCGCTGGAGCTGATGGAGTTGCACCGAGCGGCCGGGCATCGGGTCTACCTGGTGTCGGCCTCGCCGGAAGAGATCGTGTTGCCCCTGACCGACATGCTCGGCGTGGACGGCGCCATCTGCTCCCGGGGTGAGGTGGACGAAGAAGGTCGCTACACCGGCCGCATGGCCTTCTACGCCTACGGGCCCGAGAAGGCGGTCGCCATGCGGGAACTGGCCGAGCGGACCGGCATCGACCTGTCGGCCAGCAGCGCCTATTCGGATTCGGCGACCGACCTTCCGATGCTTGAGGCCGTGGGGCGCCCCGTGGCGGTCAACGCCGACCGGGCGCTGGCCAAGGTGGCCAAGGAACGTGGCTGGGAAATGCGCCGCTTCACCAAGCCGGTTCGACTACGCGATCGGGTAGGGCGCTCGACGCCGGTGGTCACCACCAGCCTGGCCGTGGCCAGCGCGGCGATCATCCTGTGGCGGCGCGGACGCCACCAACCGGGTGGGCGTGCCGCCGCCTAAATCGGTGGGTGGTTAGGCGTCGCGCAAGCGACGGGCAGCAACCACGCCAAGGCCGACGATCAGGACGAGGAACAGAAGCTTCTTCATAGCGAACGAGCCTATCGGGCGATTCCCGCCCGCCTGACCGCCGAGTTAGACGGTCAGCAGGTCGCGGGCACCAGTGTCCGAGGAGGGGTGCCGAAGCTTCGACATGGCCCGCGCCTCAATCTGGCGGATGCGCTCACGGGTGAGGTTGAAGTGCTCGCCCACCTCTTCGAGAGTGCGGGGCTCGCCCCGGTCCAGGCCGAAACGCAGGCGGAGAATTTCACGCTCACGCTCGTCCAGTGGGGACAGCAGCCGACCGATCTCATCGGGCAGCAGCGAGACGGCAGCCACTTCGAAGGGTGACTCGGCCGAACGGTCTTCGACCACGTCGCCCAGTTCGGCATCGCCGTCTTCACGCAACGGCTCGGACAGCGAGAGCGGCTCGGCGCGGAAACGCAGGGCTTCGACCAGCTTGTCCTCGGGCATTTCGACTTCGATGCCCAGCTCGGCCAGGGTGGCCGGACGACCCAGCTTCAGCTCCAGACGAGCCTGTGCCTTTTGGACCCGGGCCAGCGTGTCACCGGCGTGTACGGGGAGGCGGATGGTGCGACCCGTGTTGGCAATGCCTCGGGTGATGGCCTGGCGAATCCACCAGGTGGCATAGGTGGAGAACTTGAAACCCTTGCGCCAGTCGAACTTCTCGACCGCGTGCATCAGGCCGAGGTTGCCCTCCTGGATCAGGTCCAGCAGCGGCAGGCCCGAAGCCTGGTACTTCTTGGCGATGGAGACCACCAGTCGAAGGTTGGACTGGACGAAGGTCTGTTGGGCCTGCTCGCCCTCCATGACCGACCGGCGCATCTCGCGCTTTTTGGCGGTGGTCAGGCCCTTGGGCGCTTTGGCCACTTCGGCCTCGGCTTCACGACCGGCCTCGATGGCCTGCGCCAAGCGGACCTCGTCGTCCTTGGTGAGCAGTGGGTACTGCCCGATGTCTGTCAGGTAGAGGCGGACCAGATCTTCATCGTCCCGCTCAATTCGTTCCTTCGCCAAGATCTGCCAAGCCTTCCCTCAACATGGCCGCGGCAGGTAGATTCCAAGCCGGGCCTTCGTCCTCGATTTGCCACCCCACTCGCCATTCGGCGTGCAAGGGCTGCTTCAACATTGTAATAGGCGCGTCAAGATGCCCATGCACCTGGGAAAACGCAGAAGACCCTTTCAAACGGGCGTTCAAAACCACCCCCCAAAACAGGCCGAATTCGAGTGATTTGCTACTCCTATTGCAGGAGGGCGTTGCCCCGCTCTATGTGGTCGCCGTGCACCCCGACCGCTAGGGCCAACAACGCCATCACCGGGGCCTCCCGAACGGGCGAGGCGTGGTCCAAGAGTTGGCGGTACTGGAGGATGAGTTCGGGCAGGATTTCCTGGAGCAGCACGGGCAATCCGGCCTCAACGGTCTGCCCGCCCAGGGCGCTCGACGGCGGAAGCCATCCGTCTCCGGCGGAAGGATGAGCGCCGCTTGATCGACGCCGGCCCGTACGGGCAAGCGGCTGCGCCATTGCGAGGCCAGGGCGGCGTGTTGGGCGGAGACGACGCTGCTGAAGAGGCGCCACTCGGCCGGCCCGTCGCCACTGGCCCATTGGCCGGTTACTTCGAAAAGTGTGGTTTCCACCCAGCAGAAGTGCCCGCACAGCGTCAGCCAACGCATCAATGGTGCGAAAGGTCCCGGTGCTACTCACCGGTGGCTTCTTCGGACAACGACGGGCGATAACGGTTGGTGATCGGCATGCGGCGGTCCTTGCCGAAAGCCTTGGTGGTGATGCGGACCCCCGGGGGCATCTGCCGGCGCTTGTACTCCGCGCCGTCGACCAGCCGGACCACCTGGTCCACCACGGCCGGATCGAAGCCGTCGGCCACCAGGTCGGGGGCCGTCCGGTCTCGCTCGACATACCCCTGCAGCACCGGATCCAACTCCTCGTAGGGCGGCAGCGACTGGTCGTCGCGCTGATCGGGGCGGAGTTCGGCCGACGGCGGCTTGTCCAGCACGCTGTCGGCAATGGGTGCCGGCAGGCCTTCGAGCACGGCCTGGGTGTTGCGGTAGCGACACAATTCGTAGACCAGGGTCTTGGGCACATCCTTAATGACGGCGAAGCCCCCGGCGGAGTCCCCGTACAGCGTGGAGTACCCGGTCGCCATTTCGCTCTTGTTGCCCGTGGTCAGGACGATCCATCCCTTGGCGTTGGACACCCCCATCAGCAGCACCCCGCGCAGGCGGGACTGGAGGTTCTCGTCGGTCAGACCAATCGGTTCACGACCGAGATAGCCGGCCAGCATTTCCGTCATGGCGACGTGGGCACTCTCAATGGCGATGGTCTTCAGATCGATGCCCAGACGGTCGGCCAGGTCCTGCGCATCGGTCCGGGAGCCCTCACTGGAATAGCGCGACGGCATGGCGATCCCGTGCACCCGGTCGGCCCCGAGGGCGTCGACGGCGACGGTGGCCACCAGCGACGAATCGATGCCGCCGGACAGACCAATGACGGCATCGGTGAAGCCGTTCTTGCCCAGGTAATCCTTGGTGCCGAGCACCAGCGCGGCGTAGACCTCGGCTTCGGCCGACAGCTGTGGCCGTTGAATGTGGCCCGGCAGATCGGGCTTGGTGGCCTTGGTGCGCGCCGTGGCCACCACATGGGGCAAGCGGCCTTTCTTGTGGCGGCGATGGGCGACCGGAATATCCACCACCAGCAGATCGGTGGCGAACTGGGCACCGGTGGCCAGCAACGTCCCGTCGGCGCCCATGATCAGCGAATCGCCGTCGAAGACGAGCTCGTCCTGCCCGCCGACCTGGTTGACGTAGGCGATGGCGCAACCCGCTTCGGCCACCCGCTCGGTCAGCATGGCCACCCGTTCGGCCCGCCGGTTGCGGTTGTAGGGCGACGCGTTGAGGTTGACCACCACCTCCGCTCCGGCCTGGCCCTGCTCGGCCACCGGGCCGTCGGCGAACCAGACGTCCTCGCAGACCGAGACACCGACCAGGGTGCCGGCCACCTCGAACAAGGTCGGGGCCTCGTCGCTCGGGATGAACCAACGCTGCTCGTCGAAGACGCCGTAGTTGGGCAGGTAACGCTTGCGATAGACCCCCACCACCTGCCCGCCGGCACAGACGGCGGCGGCGTTGGCCAGCCCCTTGCCATTGGGGGCGGCGCCGACGAAGCCCACCACGATGGCGCACTGACTCGTGGCCGCGGCCACCTTCTCCAAGGCCTTGAGGTTGTCGGCCACGAACCCCGGCTTGAGCAGCAAATCTTCCGGCGGATAGCCGGGGATGGCCAGCTCGGGCACGACGCAGATGTCGGCCCCGGCCCGTTCGGCGGCCGACAGGGCGCTCAGTATCCGGTCGACGTTGCCGGCCAGGTCACCGACCACAGGGTTCAACTGCGCGGCGGCCAGGCGCAGGTGCGGCATCACCTCAGCCTAATGGGCCAGTTTCCGGGCCCCCATTTGGGTGCAGCGAGGCCGATCCGCTCCAAAAAAGGACGGACCGCCTGCACATACTGATCGGGCTGTTCCAGGGCGGGGAGGTGGGCGGTTCCCTCCAGTACGACCAGTTGGGCCTCGGGGAGGTGCACCGCCAGGTACTCGGCCCGTCGACGGATGTGGCCCATGTCGAGGTCACCCACGAGCACCAGGACGGGACACGACACCTCGGCCAGGCGGTCCCAGGCGTTGGTGACGTTCGGTTCGTGGCCGGGGGTCTTGGCGTGGAGGGCGATGCGGTTCATACTCGAGCGCGAGCTGGCGGGCCGGCCCGCTGACTCGGCCCTCGGGGGCATGCGGCCCATCGAGCCAGAACCTGATCTCGGCCTCATTGAGCGCCTCGAGGTCCTGGACCCGGTCGGCCTCCTCCAGGGTCTGCCACACCGCGGCCTCCACCGGGTCGACCATCTCCGGGGCCGCCGCCGGCGCACCCGACACGGCCGGCGCGGTCAGCACGAGGGCGGTGACCCGGTCCGGGTGGGCCAGGGCGAAATCGAGCGCGATGGCGCCGCCGCGGGAGTTGCCGAACACGACGACCTGGTCCAGACGGTCCAGTCCACTGGCCCCGAGCACGGCGGCGAGGTCCTCGACCTGGTCGTGCGCCTCCGCCTCGTAGGTGGTGGATCCAAAGCCGCGCCGGTCGTAGGCGATGAGCTGGAGGTCCGGGCTGAGCAGGTCCATCACGCCGGTCCAGGTGCGGTGATCGGAGATCCCTTCGTGGAGCAGGACGGCGGCTGGGGCACCCGGGTTGCCCATAGATACGGCATGGAGGGTGGCCTGCCCGGCGGTGATCCAGCGCTGCTCGGAGCGGTCCGGACCGGGTGCATCCACCGGTCCAGGGTACCGACCAGGGTCCGGATAGGCGGAGGGCGCCCATGACCTGCGAAGCTTGGGGGGTGCAAAGCCAGCGCGACTACGTACTCCGGACCGTTGAGGAGCGAGGCATCCGCTTCGTGCAGCTGTGGTTCACCGATGTCCTCGGCACCCCCAAGGGGTTCAACATCACGTCAGCGGAGCTGGAGAACGCCCTCAACGAGGGCATGACCTTCGACGGTTCGGCCATTGACGGCTTCAGCCGGGTGCAGGAAGCCGATGTGTTGGCCCGGCCCGACCCCAAGACCTTCCAGCTGCTGCCCTGGCACGACGACGACACGGTGGCCCGGGTCTTCTGCGACATTGCCAACCTGGACGGCTCGCCCTTCGAGGGCGACCCCCGCCATGCCCTGCGCCGCACCCTGGAGCGGGCCCGGAGCCTGGGGTACACCTTCTTCGTCGCCCCCGAGATCGAGTACTTCTACTTCGCCGACGCCGACTCGTCGCATGCGCCGCAGCCCCTCGATTACGGCTCGTACTTCGACCTGAGCGTGGCCGACCTGACCAGCAACCTGCGCCGGCGCTCGGTGCTCATGCTCGAAGAGATGGGCATCCCGGTTGAGCACACCCAGCACGAGGACGCCCGCAGCCAGCACGAAATCGACCTGCGCTACACCGATGCCATGACCATGGCCGACACCGTGATGACCACCCGCATGATCATCAAGGAGATGGCCCGCCGGGAGGGCGTCTTCGCTTCCTTCATGCCCAAGCCGTTGGGTGGGGTGCAGGGGTCGGGGATGCACACCCATATTTCACTGTGGCGGGGCGAGCAGAACGCCTTCATTGACGAACGGGACGAGTACGGCCTGTCCGACGTGGCCCGCAAGTTCATCGCCGGCCTCTTGCATCACGCCGCTGAGATCACGGCGGTGACCAACCAGTGGGTCAACTCCTACAAGCGACTGATCGGTGGCTACGAAGCGCCGGTGCATGTCAGCTGGGCCCGGAACAACCGCTCGGCCCTGGTGCGCGTCCCCGTGGTCAAGCACGGCAAGCCGGAGTCGACCCGTTTGGAATACCGGTCGCCGGACAGCGCGTGCAATCCGTATCTTGCCTTCGCCGTCATTTTGGCGGCCGGACTGCGCGGTATTTCTGAGGACTACCCGTTGCCGGACGAGGCCGATGCCAATCTGTTCACCTTGTCGAACCGCGAGTTGGCCAAAAAGGGAATTGAGTCGCTGCCGTCGAGCCTGCATGATGCGGTCAACGTGATGGAGCGCTCGGAGTTGTTGGCCGAAACGTTGGGCGCACATGTCTTCGAATGGTTCATCCGCAACAAGCGGGCCGAATGGGACGACTACCAGGCGGAGGTCACCCAATTCGAGCTCGACCGCTACCTGCCTCTCTTGTGAGCCTTCGCTAATGGATCCCCTCCTCTGCTATCCCGCTGATCTGCCCGCCGAGGTGACCTTGGCCCTGCAGGGTGCTGGCCTGGGGCATCACGCCGTGGCCCGCCCCGAAGACGTGGGTGAGAGCGGCGGCGAGGGCCAAGCCGACGGTTGGTCCGGTGTCCTGGTGGTGGCCGACAGCGACATGTCAGCCGCCGTGGCCTTCTGCCGGCACGTGCGGATGCGCGAGGTACCGCTCAGCCCGCTCCTGCTGGTCATCCGGGCCGAGCAGGTGGCCGATCTGCTGTTGCGCGATGACCTGTTCGACGACTTCTGCGTCATGCCGGCCCGCCCCGAGGAATTGGTAGCCCGGCTGCAACATCTCTTCTGGCGCACCGGCCAGAGCATGCGGCCCGACCTCATTGAGTACGGCCCGCTCATGCTGAACCTCGAGACCTACCAGGCCGCGGTGGCCGGTCGGGTGCTCGACCTGACCTACATGGAGTACGAACTGCTGCGCTTCCTGGCCGGTCACCCGGCCAAGGTGTTCACCCGCGAGACATTGCTGAGCCGGGTCTGGGGCTACGAGTACTACGGCGGGGCGCGCACGGTCGACGTGCACATCCGGCGCCTGCGGGCCAAGTTGGGCGAGGAGCATGCCCACCTGATCCAGACGGTGCGCTCAGTCGGATACCGCTTCGGCCAGGTGGCCTGGCACCCCGGCCTGAATCAGCGCACCGGCACGTAGGCCCAGGCTTCGACCTCGACCCGGGCCCCGATGGGCAGGGCGGCCACAGCCACGGCCGAACGGGTCGGCCGGTTGTCGGTGAAGTACTCCACCCAGACCTCGTTGACGGCGGCGAACTCGGACATATCGAGCAGATAGAGGGTCGTCTTGACGACGTCATCCAACGTCGCACCCTCTTGAGCCAGGACGCCGGCCACGTTCTCGAGCGCCTGACGCAACTGGGGCAACGTGCCGCCTTCGGCCAGCGCCGTCTGGCCGAGGTTGTCGGTGGCCAGACCGACCTGACCGGAGGTGATGACCCAGTCGCCGACGCGGCGAACGGGTGAGTACGGACCAATGGCGGGACTCATGAATGCTCCTCTTGACGAACGGACGGTAGCGACAGCTGCGAATGGGGGCCAGCGCCGCGACGGGTGGGCCAGCGGGCCGGGCTGCCCTCGGCGATCCAGGCGGCGGCGGCCGTGGCGGCGAAGACGGCGTCCGACCCGTTGACCGGCCAGCCGTCATCTTCATGGATGGTCACGTCAACGTGCGGCATGTCCCGGGCCGAGAGGATGCCGAAGGAGCGAATGGTCAGGTCCTGCGGTTCGCCTTCGGCATTGACGGCGATGCCCTCGCTCCAGACCAGCCCGAGGGCCTGGTGCACCGCCCCCAGCACGTAGGAGCGCAAGGTCGTGGCGTGGAGGATCTCACCGGCCCATACCTCGACCCCGATGGTTCCACGGCCCTCGGTCAGGTTCACCGTGACGGCGGCCCGGCCACCGGCGGGAAGCGTGATGTCGGCCCGGCCAGTGCGGGAAGCCTCATCGGGGGTCAGCACGCACAGCTGCAAGGCGGCCAACACCTCCATCCATCCGGCGCCGCGCAGGTCGGCCGACGTGGGAGGGCCGACGATGTCGTACTGCTCCACCTGCACGGCCGGCGCGACCTGGTGCACTCGATCGATCAAGGGGGCCAGGTCCGCTGAACCGGGCGTCCGTCCGACTCGAAGCACTCCGGAGCCATCGGCCCGCAGCCCCAGCGCCAGGGGCGGTCGTTTGGGACCATGGCGCACCACGTCTTCCCGGGTCCAGACCACGCGGGCCGGGCCGCCGCTGGCCTCGGCCAGGGCGCGGGCTTGGTCGGTCACCGGGCTGCGTCGCTTGCCGCCAAAGGCGCCGCCGTTGGCCAAGGGGGAGGCCGGAGGTTGTCCCGGGGCGGCCCAGCTGGCGTCCGGCTCGACGTAGGCCGGTTCCACCCAGGTGGTCTGCAGCGTCACGTCCCATGTCGCCGTCGGGCAGTGGCACCGGGTGGGTGAGCGACACGGTGCTGTTGCGCCCCTGGACCTTGCCCGAGTCTTGACGGGCCTCGGTCAGCGTCCGGGCCGGCGGGCCGTCGAGGCCGAGCTGCACCAGCGCGCCCGACGGGGCGCCGTCATCGGCAAAGCCGCCGGCACCCAGCACGACGTCAGGACCCGAGCTCTGGAACATCGGCCCTTCGATCTGCGCCCGCCATGAGGCCAACAGTGGATCGCGCGTCTCTGCGGCGGGCGGCTCGGCAATCCCCAGCGCGACGCAGCCGGCATCGACAATCGATTGCCAACCGGTGCAGCGACACAAGTGCGCCAACAACGCGGTTTCGACCGCATCCCGATTGACCGGACGCCGGCTCTCCTGCAAGGCGGCGAGCCGCAGCACGATGCCGGGAGTGCAGAACCCGCACTGGCTGGCGCCGGCGTTGACGAAGGCGTCCGCCCAGCGCTGCTTGGAGTTCGGGATCGAGCCCTTCGGTGGTGGTGACCGATCGCCCCGCCACCCGGCGCAGCGCGGTGACACAGGAGACCCGGGCCGATCCGTCGACCCACACCGTGCAACAGCCGCATTGACCTTGGGGGCTACAGCCGTCCTTGACGGATCGGCAGTCGAGCTGCTCCCGGAGCGCGTCGAGGAGAGAGTCGTTGTCGTCGGTGACGTCGACCGGTGTGCCGTTGAGGGTGAAGCTGACGGCCGGAGCCGCCGTCTGCTCGATCAGCTGAAGGACGAGCCGCAGCCGCAGGTGCGGGTGGCGTTCGGGTTCGTGATGTGGAACCCGGCTCCCTGCAGGCCGTCACTGAAGTCCAGCGTCGAGCCGGTCAGCAGTTCGGCGCTGGCCGGGTCGACCACGACCTTGACGTTGTCGAACTCACGAACCACGTCATCGGCCATCAACTCGGCATCAAAGAACATTTCGTAGCTGTAACCCGAGCAACCGCCGGGCTTGACCGCCACGCGGAGGGCGAGGTCGCCTTCCTCCTGGGCCAACAGCTCGGCCACCTTGGTGATGGCAACCTCGGTAAGGGTGACCGGTGCCGGCTTCTTCCCGATGTTGACCGAAGTGGTCATGGTCGTCATAGGAGCCTCCTCGTCGTGCGCCGCAAACTGCTGGCCACCCCGTCCGGCAACATGCCCCGGGAGCCTTCATGTTACCGGCCCCACCCATGACTGAGCACGTCGAGCCCGCAACGGTGGAATTTACCCCCACCCAGGTAGAATCGATCCATGACTGAGGGCAAGGAGCCAGGTCCTCCGGCCACCGTCAATGAGCGGGAAGCGCAGGTGAGGGACTGCCTGCGCGCCGTCATCGATCCGGAGCTGGGCGACACCATCGTGGACCTGGGCATGGTGCGCGCCATCACCGTGTCCGGCAACGACGTGGTGGTCGACGTGGCGCTGACCATCGCCGCCTGCCCGCTGCGCACCCAAATTGAGACCGATGTCCGGGGCCAGGTGGAGGCCCTCGACTGGGTGACCTCAGTCGACATCAAGGTGGCCTCCATGGACGCCACCGAGCGCGCCGCCGTGATGGCCCGGGCGCGCTGGAAGGCCCGCGAGGACGCGCCCGAGACGGCCGTGGCCGACAGCACCCGGATACTGGCCATTGCCTCGGGCAAGGGCGGGGTCGGCAAGTCGTCGGTGACCGTGAACCTGGCGGTCGCCCTGGCCCGCCGCGGCCTGACCATCGGCATCCTCGATGCTGACATCTGGGGCTTCTCCGTCCCCCGGCTCCTCGGCCTCGACGGCGACGTGGAGGCCCGGGGCGGCAAGATGGTCCCGCTGGAGAAGAAGTTCGGTTCCGGACTGGTCCGGGTGCTGTCCATGGGCTTTTTGGCCGGCGAAGAGCAGGCCATCATGTGGCGCGGCCTGGTGCTGAACCGGGCGGTGCAGCAGTTCCTGCAGGACGCCCACTGGGGCGATCTGGACTACCTCCTCATCGACCTGCCCCCGGGCACGGGCGACGTGCAGATGGGCTTGGCCCGCCTGTTGCCCCGCACCGAGATGCTGGTGGTCACCACCCCGCCATTGGCCGCCCAGAAGGTGGCCGCCCGGGCAGCCGACATGGCCCGCAAGGGCTACCTGCGGGTGGCCGGGGTGATCGAGAACATGAGCGACTTCACCTGCGAGCACGGCACCACCTACGCCCTCTTCGGCTCCGGCGGCGGGGCCCGGCTGGCCCACTCGCTCGGCGTGCCCCTCATCGGCTCTATCCCGCTGCACCCCGACCTGGCCGCGGCCGGTGACGCCGGCCTACCGGTGGCCAACGGCGACGGCGAGTTGGCGCCCTTCTTCGCCGAAGTGGCCCGGAAGGTGGCCGAAGAGATTGCCCCGGTGCTCGAAGCGTCGGGGTGCTCGGCCCGTCTGATCGCCCGGGTGGAAGCGGCCGTGGCGGCCGGCGACCTGCCGGCTTAGGCCGAGCCCACCCAGCGCCATCGGGTCTCGATGGTGTCGGGGGCGGCAGTAGCCATGGCGTCCCCCGATTCGCCCAGGTCCCTCAGATGGGCCCAGAGGGAGAATTTGGCCACCGGCAGTTGCTGTTCGGTGACGTCGTCGTAGACCACCGGGATCAGTTCGTCGACCGTGGCTTCGGTGGCGGCTTGCAACGCCGCGGCCACCCGCTCGTGCCGGGCCGCCCGATGGGCCAGCAGGGCCTCGACGATGTCCGGGATGTGCTCCATGACGCGGCCGTGACCGGGCGCCAGCTGGCGCAATGGCGGTGCGAACTCGACCAGGCGGGTCAGGCTGGCTCGGTACGCCGCCAAATTGCCGTCGGGCGGACGAATGACCACGGTGGACCCGTGCATGACATGGTCCCCGGTCAGCAGCATCTGGTGCTCCTCAATCAGCCAGCACAGGTGATCGGACGCGTGGCCAGGGGTGTGGACCGCCCGCAAGGTCAGGGCCGGTGATCCGGGTAGGCGCAGCGTCCACCCCTCACCGACACAACGATCCGGCTCGAATTGTTCGGCCGGACCGAATCCGATGACCTCGGCCCCGGTGGCCGCTTTCAGCGCGGCGGCACCCGGGGCGTGATCGATGTGCGTGTGGGTGACCAAAATGAAGCGAATGGCGCCCCGCGCCGCCGCGACCCGGAGGAGCGTTTCCCGGTGGCTGGCGTCGTCGGGACCCGGGTCGATCACCGCCAGGTCGGTGGTGCCGACGAGGTAGGTATTGGTGCCCGGACCGGTCATGAGTCCGGGATTGGGAGCGGTCAAGCGAACCAGCCCGGGGGCCAGCTCGTGGGGCGTGCCCGGTTCGGGTGGTGGTCCGACCCCGTAGTCAGGCACGCCGGGTATCACGGGTCTTCCTGGTTGGCGGCCAGCGAAATGGCCCGGACGGCTGCATTGAAGTCCTGCGGAGCCCCGTCACCCATGGCCGGCGCGGCCTCGAACCCTTCGTCGCCCGGGAGCACAATGCGGACCCCGTTCCCGTCGGCGATGACCCTTGGCTCAATGGTCGGGACCGCGCTCGATGCGGCTGCCGCCGCCGCCAACAGTTCGCCGCTGGTGCGGAAGCGGCCGATGGCCTGCAGGTTGCGGATGGTCGGGAAGATGATTTCGAACTTGCCCTCACGATGGCCGGCCAGGGCGGCCTTTGGAGTGATCCAGACCTCGGCGATGGTCTCACCCGCATCGTGCGCCGCCTTCTGCCCGGGAGGGGCGCCGGCCACGAAGAACCGGGTGTCGAAGCGGCGCGGGGCGCCCTTGGGGGTGATCCAGTGGGCGAAGTAGTGCACGTCGCCGACCATCAGGCGCAGGTGCTCGTCGCGGCAGAGGTCCAGGAAGCGCCGGGTGCCGGCGTTGACGGCCGCTCGCTCGGCAATGAAGCGGGCCTCCTCGGCTGGGTCACCGGCCAGCAGGTCCGGGCCTTCGGGCCGCCGGGCCAACAGCAGCCCGGCCTCTTCGAACGTCTCGCGCAACGCGGCCAGCCAGTAGGCCAAGCCGCCACTCGGCACGCCCAAGAGCGCGCTGGCCTCGGCATCGGAACGGCC
Source organism: uncultured Acidimicrobiaceae bacterium (assembly GCA_963730785.1). Classification (GTDB taxonomy): domain Bacteria; phylum Actinomycetota; class Acidimicrobiia; order Acidimicrobiales; family RAAP-2; genus Bog-473. Next base: position 220,950 of record CAVSTF010000001.1, on the reverse strand, counting down.
TTCGCACGCCGCCTCGGCCTCGGCCCCACCGTCGGCCAGATCCACCGAACCACCCGGGAACACGTAGGCACCGCCCACGAAGTCCGAGTTCAGATTGCGCCGGACCATCAGCACTTCCATGACGTCGTCGCCCACCGGTTCGATGGCGTCACGCACCAGCATCACTGTCGCGGCCGGCCGGAGCGCTACGTCGTCTGCTGAATTCGAGGGCACCTGAGCGAGGCTACTGGTCGCGGGCCCGGCGCCTCCTGGCGATCCGGACCCCTCGTCTAACCTGAGCAGCCGCATGAGCACTGATGCCCCCGAGCCGGCCGCAGTGCGCGTGGTGCACATGATTCCCCGGCGCTACGTGGCCCTGGGTTTGATCATTGTGGCCATCATCCTGTTGGCCGTACTGGTATTCATCCGGCACAGCGCCGGGCCCAGTCAGCCGGCGGCGGTCGAGACATTTTCTCCGGCACCCACCTCGCTGCTCCAGTCATTGGCGCAGGTCCCGGCGGTGGCCAGCAACACGGTGGGCGTGACGTCGATCAACAATCCGACCGTGCCACCGACGTCCACCAAGAACCCTTCGATGTGGACCGCCTCGACCAGGCACTCGGCCTCCGCCCCGGTGATCTTCTTCTATGGCGCCGAGTTCGCCCCCTACGCGGCCGCCGAGCGCTGGCCGGTGGTGGTGGCCCTCTCCCGGTTCGGCACCTTCGGGCAGCTGGGCCTGCTGCAATCAAGTGGCAGCGATGCCTTCTCGGGCATCAACACCTTCACCTTCTCCCGCCTCACCTATTCGAGTCGCCTGGTCGATCTGCAGGCGATCGAGCGTTACAGCGTGCTCAATCCGACCGGGGCTCATTACGAGTCGCTGCAAAAACCGAATCGTGCTCAGGCGGCGGCGGTGTCGGCGTATGACACCTCGAGCGCGACGTTCCCCCTGCTCGATATCGCCAATCGCTACGTGCTGGTCGGCTCGAGCTTCACGCCATCAGCGCTGGCCGGACTGAGCCAGAGCCAAATCGCGGCTGACCTGGCCGTGCCCCAGAATCCGGTGGCGCAAGCGGTGCTGTCCTCGGCCAACGAAATCACCGCAGCCGTCTGCAGTCGTCACCGGTCAACGACCGGGCAAGGTCTGCGGCGCCCGCGGCGTGCTGGCGGCCGATCAAAAAATGCACATCAAGCCGTAGGCCCAGCCGATTGGCCGAGCGGGCGGGTCAGCTGGCTCGACGGTCCAAGACCGTTTTGCGCTCGACTTCGTTCATGCCGCCCCAAATCCCGTGCGGCTCACGAATGCGGATGGCGTAGTCAAGGCACTCGCCCCGTACGTAGCACTGGCTGCAAATTTCCTTGGCCCGCAGCTCTCGAGCTGCCTTTTCCTCCTTCCGCTCAGCATGAGTCGGCGGAAAGAAGGCCGATGATTGTGGTCCTCGGCAAGCTGCTTTCACTTGCCATACATCTGGTCCTTGGCGCATATAAACCCCCCGGAAAGGCACCTCTGATCCCCCTGCATGGCCAACATAACCCTGTATCGTCAGCAGGTTCAAGGGGGCTGACCTGGCTCTTCTCTTAGGGACCACCCTGGGCGGCCAATGCTCCCGCTACGCTCGCCCTGACATGGACGTAGGGACCTTCTGCGCACAGAGTCACGTCCTGGTGGTGGCCGGCAAGGGTGGCGTGGGCAAAACGACCATGTCAGCGACCCTGGCTCGTCTGGCCAGTCAGCACGGTCTTTCCGTGCTCATCGTGGAGCTGGAGGGCAAGTCGGGCATCACCGGCGCCTTCGGGCTGACCGAGGACCTGGGCTACGAGGAAATAGAGCTGCAGCCGGCCGATGGTGCCCTCGGTCAGGGTTCCATCCGGGCCCGTCGCATCACCCCGGACGATGCCCTGGTCGAATACCTCATCGACCACGGGCTCAAGCGGGTCTCCAAGCGCCTGGTCAGCTCCGGCGTGGTCGACGTGGTCTCCACCGCCATCCCCGGCATCCGGGATGTCCTGGTCCTGGGGAAGGTGAAGCAACTGGAACGGGACCAGGTGGCCGATCTGATTGTGGTGGACGCTCCGGCCACCGGACACGCCATCACCTTCCTCACCTCGGCCGCCGGGCTGGTCAACGCCGCTCGCGGCGGACCGTTGCGCAACCAGGCCCAGGACGTGGTGGAGCTGCTGTCGGACCCCGAGCGCTGCCGGGTCATTTTGGTCACCTTGCCCGAGGACATGCCGGTGAGCGAAACGATTGAGTCGGCCTTCACCCTGGAGGACAAGGCCGGGGTGCAACTGGGCCCGGTCATCGTCAATGCCTGCGATGCCAACCCGGTCGGCCTGGGTGAGTCGGCCGAGTCGGTGGCGCTTGAGGGCGTCACCGTGGCTCCGGAGCACCTGGAGGCCCTGGAGGCGGCGCGGTTGTTCCGCCTGGAGCGCCACGGCATCAGCAAGGACCAGCTTGATCGCATGGCTCGTGACCTTCCGTTGCCCCAGCTCCTGGTGCCGCAGGTGGCCGCGGCCGCCATCGGGCCGGCCGAGACGCAGCAGTTGGCCGACGCGCTGGCCGAGGCCATCACCCAACTCGAGCCCGAGCCCGAAGAGGCCACGGCATGAGCACGCTCAAGGAACTGGTCACCGACGCCACGGTGGTTGTCTGCTGCGGGTCGGGAGGGGTCGGTAAGACGACCGTCTCCGCCACGTTCGCCTTGGCCGCCGCCCGGGCCGGGCGCCGCTCCTGCGTGGTGACGGTCGACCCGGCTCGCCGCCTGGCTGATTCCCTGGGCGTGCAATCCCTGGCCAACACACCCACCGAGGTACAGGGCGACTGGACCGGTCACCTGCACGCCCTCATGCTCGATACCAAGGGCACCTTCGACGACCTGGTCCACCGCTACTCGCGCACACCCGAGCAGGCCGAGGGCATTTTGGCCAACCGGCTGTACCAAAACCTGGCCGGCGCGCTCTCGGGCACCCAGGAGTACATGGCGATGGAGAAGCTCTACGAACTGGTGAGCTCAGGTGACTTCGACGTCGTGGTGGTCGACACACCGCCCACCCGCAATGCACTGGATCTGCTCGATGCCCCCCGCCGCCTGACCCGCTTCTTGGAGAATCGCCTCTTCCGTGCACTCTTGCTGCCCACCCGCATGTCGCTCAAGGCCGTCGGGGTGGCCACCCAGGCGCTGCTGCGCACCATCTCCAAAGTGGCCGGGGCCGAAATCGTGCAGGACGCCGTCGGCTTCTTCCAGGCCTTCGAGGGCATGGAGGAGGGATTCCGAACCCGGGCCGGGGCCGTGCGTGAGTTGCTGGCTGACCCGGCCACCGCCTTCGTGTTGGTCACCTCGGCCCGACCCGACGCCATTGCCGAGGCCACGTTCTTCGCCGAGAAGTTGGCCGAACGTGACGTGACGCCGGCGGCGCTGGTGGTGAACCGGATGCACCCGCGTTTCGGCGCCCCCGATCCCGAACTCATCACCAGCGGACCGCTGGTGGCGCTGGAAGAGAACCTGGCCACCTTGAACGCCATCGCCGACCGGGACGAAGCCGCCTTCGCTGACTTGGCGGCCAAGGTGGCTCCGGCGCCGCTCGGGCGCATCCCGCTCTTCGGCCACGACGTGCACGACCTCGGCGGCCTGCAGCGCACGGCCGACGCCTTGTTCGCCTGAGCCAGCTACCGCCGCAGTAGTGGGGTCCGATAGTCTCGCCGTCGTGCAGACAATTCTGGTGGCCAGCGATGCGCCCACCTTGCGCAAGGAAATCGTCGCCGTCATCAGCGGTCCCGACGTCGAGGTGCACACCGTCACGTCTGGTCCCGAGGTCATTGCCTTCGTCATTGAGAATTCGCCTGACCTGGTGATCGTCGACATGCAGATGGGCAACATGGGCGGCATGGCCGTGTGCCTTGAGCTCAGACTCCAGGAGTCGTACGACGCGGTGGAGCACACCGCAGTGCTGATGCTGCTGGACCGCCGCCCCGATGTGTTTCTGGCCAAGCGTTCGGGTGCCGAAGGCTGGCTGGTCAAGCCGCTCGACCCGCTGCGGCTGCGCCGGGCCACCAAGAGCCTGCTGGCCGAAGGTACCTACCACGACGATTCTTTCTCGCCCGTGCCCGTGCTGGTGGGCGCCGGACCCCAGCTGCAGGCGGGTAGTACACCGGCGAGCTGATCCGACACCCCGTGTCGAGAACCGAGACACCACCCCCACCAAAGCGCCCCCGATTGCCCTGGCGTCGCCCCGACGAGCGCGAAGGCCGGACCGAGGCGCCTCTGACCGGCAAAGAAGCCGAGGGTTCAGAGCAGGAACGGATCATCATCGAGGCACTGGCCGATCTGCGGGACATGGACATCCGCGAGGTCATGACCCCCCGGGTCGACGTGACGGCGTTGACCATCCCGGTGCATGCCGATGACATCGCCCGGGCCGTGCGCACGACCGGCCACAGTTGCTTCCCGGTGGTGCACGGTGACCTGGACGACCTCATCGGCATCCTCTTCGTCAACGACATCTTCCGGGTGGGCCAGGAAGGCCCGACCCTGCGCGAAGCCACCGACCCGAGCCCGCTTGAGATCTCGCGCAAGGTGCGCCAGGCCTATCTGCTGCCGGAGACGCTGGGCGTCCTCGAAGCCCTGGCCGACATGCGCAAGCAGCGACGGGCCGTGGCCGTCGTCGTGGATGAATACGGCGGCGTGGCCGGGATGCTCACCGTGAAGGACTTGCTCGAGCCCTTGGTGGGCGATCTGCGGGACGAGTTCGACGCCGAGGAAGAACCCACCATCGTCCGGGTCGATGCCAACCGCTGGTTGGTCGACGGACAGACCAACGTCGATGAGGTCCGGGAGCGCTTGGGCATGGACATTCCCGACGGCGAATACGTCACCCTGGGTGGGCTGCTGTTCGAGCGCTTCGGCCACATTCCTGAAGAGGGCGAGCAGGTCACGGTGGGCGACTGGGACCTACGTGTGGTCGAGATGGACAAACGCCGCGTCGCTCAGGTGGTGGCCACCCGGGTCGTCCCTGATCGCCACGACCGCCCCAACGGATCGGCCGACCCACCAGAGTAAGGTGGCACCTCTGTTCCTTTCGGGGAACGGACGGGCTGTAGCGCAGCTTGGTTAGCGCGCTGCGTTCGGGACGCAGAGGTCCCCGGTTCAAATCCGGGCAGCCCGACCACGAAAGCCCTGTTCAGGGGGTTGAGGACCTGAGCAGTGCACTCCCACGGAGCTGACCTCAGGTGGCGGCCAACCCGACAATCTCGCTGAGCGACGGAACCGATTGCGCCGACACTCCGCCGCCGAAGCCGAAGACGGTGCCATCGGAACCGATGAGTGAATAGCCGCCGGCGTTCCCGGCGGGCACCGCGCCAACGATGTCGGTGACCGCATCACCAAGCCCCGGAACGGATCCCTGGTACGGCGCGCCCCCGAAGGCGAAGACGCCGCCGTCCTTCCCAACGAGCCAGTAACCACCGCCTCCCGGCACCGAAGCCATACCGACAATCGGCTCGTTCAAAACGGCAGCACCGGTGGATCCGAAGAAGCGGGCGTCGCCGAAGGTGAACACGCCGCCGTCGGAAGCGACCAACCAGTAGCCGCCGCCGTCAGGCGTGGCAGCGATACCGACCACCGGTTTGTTGAGCCGCAGGGCACCGGTGGAACCGAAGAAGCGGGCGTCGCCGAAGGTGAACACGCCGCCGTCGGAAGCGACCAACCAGTAGCCGCCGCCGTCAGGCGTGGCGGCGATACCGACCACCGGTTTGTTGAGCCGCAGGGCACCGGTGGATCCGAAGAAGCGGGCGTCGCCGAAGGCGAACACGCCGCCGTCTGAAGCCGCCAACCAGTAGCCGCCACCGTCAGGCGTGGCGGCGATACCGACAATCGGCTTGGCCAGGTTTGCTGGAGCCGAACCGTAGGTGGGAGCCCCACCAACCGGGGTCACCGTGCCCAGGGCGGAGGCGAGCCAGTACGACGATCCATTGAGGCAATGGCACGTCACATACGTAAATCGGTCGCTGGCGATCGCAGCCGAAGTGCCACCCGGCGTCACCACCTGGACATCGGCGGTCCCAATTCCCGGTGGCGAGACCGCCGTTATCTCGTTCGGATTTACCACGGTGAAGGTCGTCGCCGAATGGCCACCGAACTCAACCTCAGTGGCGCCGCTGAAGTTCGAGCCCGCGATGGTGACCGCGGTACCTCCGGTGGATGGCCCCGACGTAGGCGAGATCCCGGACACTGCCGGTGCGGCGATCGATCCCCCGGCGCCGCCCGAGCCACCTGACCCTCCTCCCCCGCTCGGCCCACCACCGGACGGCGGCACGGCGGTGATGTCGAAGGAGACCGAAGAGGCAGGGGAGACGCCGGCCATACCTGACGTCGCATCCAGGGAGTAGCCATTCCCGGCGTGGTCGAGTGAGCACGTGAAGTCGGCCACCCCGGCCGCGACTGTCGCAGTGCGGCTGCCGGTGCAGCTGAGGGTGCCCGACGCCGGGTTGGTACCCACCGACAAGGTCACCGTCGACGTGTTGTCAGTGATGATCACATTCCCAGCCGCGTCTTCTTCAGATACACCCACCCCAAAGGGCGTCCCCGCCTCGGTTGAGGACGGCGGTGGCGTGGTGAAGACCAGTTGTGCCGGTGGACCGGGTGTGACCGTGATCGCCGTCGACGTGGCCGACGTCAGTGACGCAGCATCGTCCGTGGCCACCAACGTGTAGCCGGTTCCGGACCTGTTGATCGAGCACATGAAATTGGCGACTCCTGCACTCGCGGTCACCGCAGTGCCTCCCGCATTGGAGCACGACAAGACGCTTGATCCGGGGTTCGCACCGAGCGCGAGGTCGACGACGGTGCTCGAATCGGCGGTCACGACATTTTGGGCGGCGTCCTCCACCGACACCGCAACGGCAAACATGGATCCGGCCGCCGTGGTGGCTGGAGGCTCACCCGTGAAAACAAGTTGCGCCGGCGGGCCGGGGACGATGTCAAACGCGTTCGTCGTCGCCGAAGTAAGCGACGGACTCGTCGCCTGCAAGGTGTAACCGGTACCAGGGCTGTCAATAGAACAGGTGAACTGGGCCAACCCGGACGACACGGTGGTCTCTCCGGAGTTGGTGCAGGTAAGGGATCCACCTCCCGGATTGTTCAGGATGGCCAAATCGATGACGGTGGTGTCGTCCGAGTTGAGGACATCGTTTGCCGCGTCCTCAACCTGGACCGCCACCGAGAACGAGTCACCCACCTGTGTTGAAAGGGCCGGCTCGGTCGCGATCGCGAGCTGAGTAGGCAAAGGGGTGATGTCAAAGGGATCAGACGTCGCGCTGAATGCTCCCGCGTCCGTCGTGGCCTCCAGCGTGTAGCCGGTGCCCACCTTGTTAATGGAGCAGACGAAGGTGGCGACACCGTTTGACGTCTCGACCGTGGTGCCCGAGCAGGTGAGCGTGGCCGCATCCGGGTTGGTTCCAAAGGAGAGACTGACGGTATGCGTGTTGTCGTTGATCTCTACGTTGCCGGCTGCGTCCTCCTCGGACACAGCCACGTCAAAGGAGGTTCCGACCTCAACCGACGAAGGTGGAGGGACAGTAAAGACGAGTTGTGAGGGGATGCCGATGATGTGGCTCTGGATTGCCGCCGCGGCTGTCGGCGCCAAGGCAGACGAGACGATCACGACCCCAGTTGACATGATCGCCGCCAGCACGGTGACGGTCGCTTGGCGGATTGAGCCCGTGCGTCGGTGTATCCGATTCCGGCTGGCCCCACGCGCGAACCTGGAACAGCGATGGTCACCCATGCCGCCCTCCCATCAGCAAAGGAAGCAAACGCTTCGAAGTTTGACTATACGAGCGCCGGTTTGCCCCGTCGATGGTCCAATCCCCGTTGGTATCGGATCAGGTGCATATCGCACCGAGTTGGCATCGATCATCTGAGAATCCGGGGGCCTGACCACATAAGCCCTGTTCAGGGCGGTTAACCTTCTGGGCGGCCGGCCGCCAGGCCACCACTGCTCGGGAGCACTGCATTTAGTTGGTGTTCGGATTCAATGCCAAGATCCCTGAGCAAATCGTACGGAACCACGTCGAGACGGCAGTTATGGAGCGAACCAAGTGAACATGCAAGAGTCAAAGTTGCGAGTCGGAATTCTGCTCGCCATCTCCGCGGGAGCCATTGGCCTGGCCGCACCGGCTGGAGCCAGCACCGACCACCTGGCGCAGGCCAAGTCGACGACTTCAACCACTCTCAACCCCAAGGGTTCCCATCCCAATAGCCACTTCTGCCAACTCCTCAAGCAAGAACAGAAGCAGAACTCGTCCAAGTTGGAGGCGGCGGCCACCAAGGCATTGGAGAAGCAGGACTGGAAGGTCGCCCAAGCGGACCTGAAGAAGCTGTACAGCCAGTCGACCAAGTTGGTGAGGGAGATCACTGCGTCACTCTCCTCCGCTCCGGCCAAGGTAAGGGCAGCCGCCCAGCAGGGCCTGAAACTGCTGCCGGCCGAAGTGAAGGCGGTCTCCTCCTCAACCAGCGTGAATCAGTTCGAAACCGCCGAAGAAGCAGCGACGAGCACGCAAGCCTTCAAGAGCGTGGCCCAGACGCTGTCAACCTACGAGACAGCCCAGTGCGGGAACCCTTCACCCACCACGTAGTGCCGTCGGGGTCAATAGCAGTTCACGCCTGAGGCACCCACGACCACTTGCGGTGCCCCCAGACTGGTGACCTGCACGCGCACCGCGAATGTCACTTGTGTGTGCGGTTGGATCGGGCGATGCAGGGTGACGGTGTCGCGACCGATCACCGTTTCTCCCGGTGAGCTGAGCACCACAATGCACGTGGGCGTGCCGGATTTCGTTCCGGCATTCCGGACGACGATTTCGGCCCGAACGTCAGAGGCGCTCGTCGGCCTGAGGGCCGAACTGCCGAAGCTCCCATGGAACACGGCCCCTTTTCCGGAGCCTCCAGTGGCAATCAAAATGAAGACGAGGAGGGCAGCCAACGTGGCGATCGCCGCTCCGACCTTTCCAGTCCATGGCGTGGACCGGTCCGGGGCGGAGATCTCGCCTTCTTCGCCCAGGTTCGCCTTAGTCACACGCGCCACCGAGGTCATTTGATCTCATGCGCGAAGGACCTCGCCAGTGCGGGTGCGTATCCACGCAACACGATCTCACAATGGCAAAGGGCCCCGGTCAATGACCGGGGCCCTTTGCTTTTTGCTTACAACTGAACTACTGGACGACTAGACCGCCGGGGCAACAGCCGGGACGAAGTAGCCGAACAGGTCGACCACGACATCGGTGTTACCGGCCCAGTTGTAGACGTCAACCGAGCCAGCTGCGGTTCCAGCGGTACCCACACCGACCTCATCGCCGTTGGCGATGACTTCGCCAGGCACGAAGTTGAGGTCAGAGGCTGTCGGTGGGATGGGGGTGACGGCACCCGGGAAGACGGTCAAGAAACTGCCGGCCGTCGCGTCTGCCTCGGTCACGTTCAGGGTCGCAGCCGTGATGTTCAACGGGATTGTGTCGTCGAAACCGGACACCTGAACCTGAATGGCTGATTTGGCCCCCAACGTGTGACCGGCGTTTGGCTCCGCAGGCACAGAGGTAGAGCGCGTGTCAGTGATCCGAATCGGAGCGATGGGAACGTACGCGCTCCCACCGGTCACCGTGTTACCGGAGCCACCGGAGTACCAGCCATCCACATCAACAACAACATCGGCATTGCCGACGTAGTTGTAAATATCGACTACCCCAGCTGCGCTTACGGGCACGATCACCCGGTTGGCAATGGTGGTACCGGTATTCCAGTTCAGGTTCGATGCCACGGGCTGGGTTGTGCCCCCGGGAAACACCGTGAGGTAGCTGGCAGCAGTCGTGTTGGTCACCGTCACGTTGAGTTCGACGGCTGAAACATTGGCCGCTGAGGCGGGCACGCCGCCGATGCCGCCAGCCCCGGTGACCGTGACTGGGAGCGTGGTGTTGGCGGTGAGCGTGTGTCCGGCATTGGCCTGACCACTGCCGGTCCGGGTGTCAGTGACACGGACTGGAGTGATGGGGAAGAACTGGCCAGGTGAAGCCGTCACGATCGGGAGACTGGTCCCAGAAGGAGTCTCGTAGTAACCCTCAAGGTCCACAATGGCGTCGGCAGTGCCGGCCCAGTTGTAGATGGTGACGCTTCCACCCGGATTGATTGGAACTACCACCAAGTTCGGCAGGGCGGGCCCGGGCACGAAGTTCAGGTTGGAGAAGTTCGAGCTGGGGTCACCAGTCGGAAACACCGTGAAGAAGCTCGCTGCGGTGGCATTGACTTCAGTGACGTTCAACACAACCGCGTTCGCGTCAGCCGGCACACCCGGAAGATCGACCTCGACGGTGCCTTGGGGCCCAAGAGTCTTGCCGTGGTCGGGCAGCAAGGTTGATGTCGCCCGGGTATCCGCGATTCTCGACGGAGAAGCGAGGGGGATATAGAGCGAACCGGCCGGCGGCCGTGGTTGCTCCAGCTGGGCTGCTGGCGACAACAGTCGCTGCTCCCAAGGAAAGTAATCCGCCGAATGCGGTCGCAAGGGCCGCTCCGGCCATGCCCAATCGGGCACGCCTTAGTCTTTTGTTGTTCATTGTCTGCATTTCCTTACTTGTTAGTGGACTCCAGCTCGGAATGCCCCAAAGTCAACGCTTTCGACTCATGACGAGGATGCCGGCCCTTTATCCCTACCCCCAGGTGGAGCATCTCAACCATGCTGGGTCATATTGCGGCCCAAAAGCAGTCAGGAAGCATAAATTTATTGACAATTTGAGCATCAGGGTGCCTGCACACGTCGGGCGCGCATCGGGCTGAAGTCCAACTAATCGGACCGAGCTGGACCCACTTGGCACACTGAGTCATGAGATTTCGGCCGGCACAGCCGAGCGAGGCACAACCGCTGACCGAACTCGCTCGGCGATCCAAGCGCCATTGGGGCTACGACGACAATTTTATGCGTCTTGCGGCAGAAGAACTCACGGTCCGGCCCGACGACCTGAGTCGAGGTTCTTTCATCGTCGTCGAATCTGAGACGGAGGAACTCCTGGGCTTCTATGCCCTGGAAGAACTGAACGACCACTCTGGGGAGTTGGCCATGCTGTTCGTAGAGCCCGCCCACATTGGAACCGGACTCGGTCGTGCGCTCATCAGTGATGCCGTCGAACGAGCGATCCTGATGGGATGGACCACGCTCCGTATTGAAGCTGATCCCTTTGCCGCCCCGTTCTATGAGCGCATGGGCGCTGTGTTGCTGGGATCCGTTCCCTCCGGCTCCATCCCGGACCGGAAACTTCCGCTCTACCAACTCAATCTGGTCCATCCGCAATAGGGGTCGCGCCCGAGAACTAGGTGAAGATTTCACCGCCGTTGGTGTCGAGGGCCTGCCCCGTCATGGCCGACGAAAGTCCCGAGGCGAGATACACAATGGACCCCGCCACTTGTTCGTCGCTTGGAATGTGGCCCAAGGGCACACGAGCGTTGAGTTCGTCACGGATTTCTTGAGGCGGAACACCGCGGCCGTCCGAGGTCATCTGCACATACATGTCGACGGAGGGTCCATCCATCCAACCCGGCACTACCGCATTGACCCGCACATTTGATGGTCCGAGTTCGGAAGCCAGGACGCGGGTGGCCGTGAGGAGTGCTCCCTTCGAAATGGCGTAACCGCCCTGAAGTGGTTGCGGTTGCCGGGCCACCATGGACGCCACCATCACCACCGAACCACCGCCCCGCTTGCGGAAGTAGGGCAGCGCAGCGCGTGTCATCTGGAGCGAGCCGAAGACATTGGTATCGATGATCTTGCGCCAGTAGGCCAGGTCGACATCTTCGAAGGTCTTAAAGGCATCAAAACGGAAGGCGTTGTTCACCAAGACGTCAACGCCCCCGAACGCCTCGTTGGCGCCCTCCATGATGGCGGCGCAGGCATCAGGGTCGGTGATGTCAGTCGGCACGGCGATGGCCCGGGCACCAATGGCTTCGACTTCGGCCAGGACGCCATCGAGTGACGATTGCTTGCGCGCCCCCAGGACGAGGTCAGCTCCGTGGGCGGCCAAGGCCCGAGCGGCTTGCCGGCCCAGGCCAGGACCCACCCCGGACACGATGCACACCTTGCCGGCCAGAAGACCTGCAGCGGGCGTAGTGGTCGATGAATTGGAAGCGCTCTCCGTCATGGCCCAGGAGCGTAGGTCAACACGCCGGAAAATCGCTCTCGAACCTCAGCGGCGACGCCGGAAGACGAATGACAAAGCGGTGACCACCACCGCCCCGCCCACCATCCCGGCGCCGACATGCTTGATGGTGCGACTGGCCGACGCACAATCTTGCTGTGCCGCGTCGACGTTGGTTACCGGCACCGAGTTGAGTTCGAGCACCGCCGGTTGCGCGTGATGCCGCCACTGGTCCAGCACGCTCGAGCACTGCACGGAAAGTGTCACCTTGGAGCCGAGATCCGCACTCAGCACGTTGGCCTTGGGGCGCATGACCACCAGGTAGACCGCGCCGGCGACGAGCACCACGGCGAGGAGACGGAGCAACACCTTGAGCGCACCCATGTCCGCTCCACCGTAGGCGGGTGTTAGGCCACCTGTGGGTAGAGGGCGGCGACCACCGACATCTATCCGGGCTGAATCGGGCAGTCACAGGGCTTTTCAGCCAGCAGTCGCTCTTGCACCTCGGGTGGGTCGATGTAGGTGTGCTGCACCCGCGCACCCGTGGCCGCTGCTTTGTCCAAGGGTGACTGGTGCCGGTAGCCCCGGCGATCCATTTCGGCCACCAATTGTTCGTGCCGCTCGTAGAGCGCCCGCGTCTTGCCCACCCACCGCTGCGTTTCAGGATGCCGTGAGTAGCCGCCGGTCCCGCCATGCACGACCAGAATGTTCCAGAGCCCGTGCAGTTCCCGGTGTTCTCCCAGTAGATGTTGTCGACAGAGCTGGCCAGGAGGCACATCCCAAATCCGCATCCGGCCATTCTCACACGTTTGAAATTCTCGTGGAGGTGAAGGGACTCGAACCCTCGACCTACGGCATGCAAAGCCGCCGCTCTTCCAGCTGAGCTACACCCCCGAGATTCGGGTTGGCCATGCTACGCCGAATCCGGTGACCCAAATGGACGCCGGCCGGTCACGAGCCCGTTCCGGACCGGCAACAATGAGCCATGGCCCGGCACGCATCAGGGGGAGGGCGGCGGCCACTCATCGCCGCGCTGGTGCTCCTCCTGGTGATCGCTGGCGTGCTGCTCCTCGTGACCCGGCATGCTCCGAAGCACAAGGCGGCCAGTCCGCCTCATGTCGCCAAGCACACCGCCACCACCACGACCACGGTCCCCCCGACCACGACCTCCAGCACGCTGCCGATCCCGGCCGCCGGGTTCGAGGCGGGGCACGTCACCGCCGTGGGTGACTCGGTCATGCTCGACTACCAGGACCCGCTGCAGACCGACGTCCCCGGCATCGATGTCGAGGCTGCGGTCAGCCGCCAGTGGGGTGCGGGCGAGACCCTGCTCACCCAGTTAAAGGCCCAGGGCCAGCTAGGCGCCGAAGTCATCGTCGCCCTCGGCACCAACGGGCCGATCACCGACACCGACTTCGACAGCATGATGAGCATCTTGCAAGGCGCCTCACGCATCGTGTTCGTCAACGTCCACGTCGACCGCCCCTGGCAGGATCCCAACAACCAGGTCCTGACCAGCGGCGCGGCCCGTTACAAGAACGTGTACATCGCCGACTGGGCTCACCCTGGCCAACCAGAATCCGGGGTGGTTCGGGTCCGACGGGACCCACCTGGCCATCAACGGTCCCGGGGCCGACGCCCTGGCCCAACTCATCGCCACCACATTGTCGGGCGGCTGACCTCCACAACTAGGGTCGCCCGGATGGATGCACGGCAATTTCTCGGTATGGAACAGGTCGGCGACGACCTGCATTGGCGGATGGAGGTGAAGCCCCAACTGACGACGCCGGGCAATTTCCTCTTCGGGGGCTGCGCCCTCGGCGCCGCCCTGGTGGCGCTGGAAGGCGCATCGGGCCGGCCCACGGTGTGGGCCACTGGCGCAGTACCTCTCCTACGCGCCGACGCATTCGGTTTTGGAATGGGAGGTCAACCTGGCCGTCGAGGGTGGCCATGTCACCCAGGGCAGGGCGGTGGGTCGGGTCGACGACCGCGAGATCCTCACCGTCAATGCCGCCCTCGGCCGCGACGAGTTGGACGTGAGCGGCATCTGGGTCACGCCGCCCGACGTGCCCGTCCCCGAGGAGTGCCCGCCCCGCTACCTCCCGGCCATGTTCCGCAACACCATCATGGACAAGGTCGAGGTCCGTACGGCCAAGGGCGGATGTTCGATGAGATGAACGGGGAGCCGGGCAGCCCCAACTCCGCCCTCTGGGCCCGGGTGCCGGGACATCTCTCCCCGTCGGCCGCCACCCTGGCCATTTTCGGCGACTACGTCTCCGGCGCCATCTCACAACCAATCGGGCGCCGGGCCATGGGCCGCAGCCTCGACAACACCCTGCGGGTGGTCCAGCTCAGGGACACCGAATGGGTCCTGTGCGACATCCGCATGCACGCCCTCATCGGCGGCTACGGCCAGGGCATTGCCTTCCTGTGGTCGCAAGATGGGGAGCTCTTGGCCACGGCCAGCCAGTCCATCGCCGTGCGTCTATGGCCCGAGGACGCCAAGGTCTCCTGATGGGGGCCATTGCGGCGGTGGTGTAGCCTCAATCTCCCTCTGGGGCTATAGCTCAGTCGGTTAGAGCGCAGCACTGATAATGCTGAGGTCGAAAGTTCGATTCTTTCTAGCCCCACCAACTACTCCCGGCACGCTGGATTGGCCCTGATGACCCGGGCCTAATGTGGAGCGGCCGTTGAGGAGCGCCTCGCGGCTTCGTGATTCCATGGAGGCTCGAAGTGCAGGAACGTCGCATCGGTGATTGGTCGGTCAGCGCCATCGGACTGGGTGAAATGCCGCTCTCCATTGAGGGGCGCCCTGATCGGACTCAGGCCATCTCCACCATCCACGCCTCGCTCGATGCCGGTGTCACCATCATCGACACCGCCGACGCCTACTCATTGAGCGTCGAAGAGCACGGCCACGGCGAGCGCATCGTGGCCAAGGCCCTGGCCACCTACGGCGGCTCGACCGACCATGTGCTGGTGGCCACCAAGGGCGGGCACCGCCGGCCCGGCGACGGCAGCTGGACCGTTCACGGTGACCCCGACTACGTGAAGTCGGCCTGCGACGCCTCGCTGAAGGCTCTCGGTGTCGAATCGATCGGCCTGTACCAGTACCACCGGCCCGATCCCAAGGTGCCCTATGCCGAGTCCGTCGGCGCGCTGGCCGAACTGCTCGATGCCGGCAAGATCCAGATGGCCGGCATCTCCAACGCCACCGTGGAGCAGATCGATCTGGCCCAGGAGATCCTGGGCGGTCGACTCGTCAGCGTGCAGAACGAGTTTTCACCCCGTTTCCGCTCCTCCGAGGGCGAGCTCGAGCACTGCGAGAAGATCGGCGTGGCCTTCATCCCCTGGAGCCCCTTGGGTGGCATCGGACGCATCGACAAGATGACGGCCGACTACCCGGCTTTCGCCGAAGTGGCCGCCGAGGTGGGTGCCACCGCCCAGCAGGTCACCCTGGCCTGGATGCTGGCCAAGGGCTCCCGGGTCATCCCCATTCCGGGCAGCAGCCGACCGGCCACCGCGACGGCATCGGCCGCGGCGGCGGACATCACCTTGAGTGCCGATCAGGTTGCTCGCCTCGACGCCGCTTGAGCGAGTCGATTCAGTGACAGATCCGATCGCCGCACGGGCGCTGGCGGCGGCCTCGCTGCGCCGCCTCAGCAATGCGATCATCGACCACGAAGTCGACGACGCCCTGTTGGACGAACTCACGGCGACGGCGGACGCCCTCTTGCCCCGGGTTGCGTCAGGAGCCGAGCGGGTGCACACCCTGTTGGCCCGTGGTCCTGACGTCTTTGGATCCGGCGGGGCCTCGGGGGACATGGAGCCGGCCTCGAACAGCACGTTTTCCGACAGCATCGTGTCCGGTCTCACCAACCCCATGGGTATTGGGGCCCAGCTGAAGCTCCAGCACGACGAGGCCCATCTCACCGTCACGCTGGGTTCGGCGTTCGAAGGTGCCCCGGGTCGGGCCCACGGTGGCATCGTCGCTGCGTTGATTGACGAGGCCATGGGCTTCGCCCTCTCAGCCAGCGGGATCACCGCCTTTACCGGCCGCCTCACCCTCACCTATCGAGCACCCACCCCGGTGGGCGAGCCGCTGGACGGAATAGCCCGAGTCGCTCACCGGCAGGGCCGGAAACTGACCATCACGGCCGAGCTGCGGTGCGGCGACACGCTGTTGGCCGAGGCAGAAGGCCTCTTCATTGTGGTTGACGCCGCCCACTTCCTGGGCACCGTCCCGGAACGGAACACTTAAGGGGTCGTTGGTGTTGGACTGGGTGCTGCACCACAAGAGATGGAGCTCACCATGCCAGCCGTAACAGTTGACGACACATTGACCCTTCCTCGGATTGTTGCGCCCACCGAGGCCAACGTCCGGCCCGTCCTCAGCGTCACCGACGCGCCCTCAGGCTTTGAGGGCGAAGGATTCCCCGTTCGACGGGCCTTCGCCGGTGTCTCGCTGGCCGACCTCGACCCCTTCATTCACATGGATCAGATGGGCGAAGTGGAATACGCCCCGGGCGAGCCCAGAGGCACCGCATGGCACCCGCACCGAGGCTTCGAGACGGTGACCTACATGATCGATGGCACCTTCCAACACCAGGATTCCATTGGCGGCGGTGGTCTGATCACCAACGGCTCGACCCAATGGATGACGGCGGGCTCGGGCATCCTCCACATTGAGCGCCCCACCGAGCAACTCATTGCCACCGGTGGCCTCTTCCACGGCATTCAGCTCTGGGTGAATCTGCCCTCCAGCTTGAAGATGGTCGATCCGCGCTATCAGGACCTCGACGGCGGAGAGTCGGTACTGCTGACGTCACCCGACGGCGGCGCCTTGCTGCGGGTGATTGCCGGCGACGTGGCCGAGTACCGCGGACCGGGCTCGACCTACTCACCCATTTCGTTGGTGCACGCCACTATTCAGCCCGGCGCCGAGTTGGTGCTGCCTTGGCCGAAAGAGTTCAACGCCTTGGTCTACGTCCTGGCGGGCAATGGAACCATCGGGGCCGATCACCGGCCTGTTCACTCGGGCCAGTTGGCCGTGCACGGGTCGGGTGACGCCATGACCATTCGGGGCGATCAGATGCAGGACGCACGCCACCCGGCCTTGGACGTCCTCATACTGGGCGGCCAGCCGATCAGGGAGCCGGTGGTGACCCACGGACCGTTCGTGATGAACACCAGGCAGGAAATCATTCAGGCCTTCGACGACTTCGAGGCCGGCAAGTTGGGCACCGTCCCGGCCATTCACATCGGCCGCGCCTAGGTGGCCGACGCCAGCTGGAACGCGGTCGACATCGGTGACCTGACGGGCAAGATCGCGCTGGTCACCGGGGCCAACAGCGGCATCGGATTCGAGACCGCCCGCGAGCTGGCCCGACACGGTGCGCACGTCGTGCTGGCCTGTCGCAATGCCGATAAGGCCCGCACGGCGGTCAACGCGCTGGAGAACGAGCTGGATCGGTCGTCCCTTGAAATCCTGCCCCTCGACCTGTCGGACCAGTACTCGGTGCGCCACGCCGCCGAGGCCTTTCTGACCACCCACGCGCACCTCGACCTGTTGATCAACAACGCCGGCGTCATGGGCACGCCCTATCGGCAGACGGCCGACGGCTTTGAACTGCAGATGGCCACCAACCATTTGGGTCATTTCGCCCTGACCGGGCTCCTGCTCGATCGGCTTCTCACCACGCCCCGGTCGAGAGTGGTCACCGTCTCCTCGCTCATGCACCGCACGGGCCAGATCCCCTTTGCCGACGTCGCCGGTACCCAGGTGCGCAACACCTGGCTGAACTACGGCACCTCAAAGTTGGCCAACCTCCTCTTCACGGCCGAGCTGAGCCGACGATTGGCGGCAGGCGGCGAGGGCACCATCGCCGTCGCCGCCCACCCGGGCTGGACGCGCAGCAACCTGGCTGGCACCGGCGCTGCAGTCGGTCATGGCAAGTTACGGGCGCGGATCGGTGGCGCTCTCGGTCACCGCTTCGGTCAATCCGCCACCGTGGGCGCACTGCCAACGCTGTACGCCGCCACCGTGCCCGGCGTGACCAACGGCAGCTACTTCGGTCCCGGCCACCTCTTCGAGCTGTTCGGTCCGCCCGAATCGGTAAAGCCGAATAGACGAGCCCGCAACCTTGAGGACGCCGCTCGACTCTGGGAGATCTCCGAAGAACTCACCGACGTCCACTACTCGGTGCCGGCGAGCGCCTGAGCCAAGCCACCGCGAACGCAGCGGGGTTCTCTGGCCCTGACCAGAGCCAGGAAGGTGGCATGGCTGGGAACCCGGTCCGGACGGAGCAGGCGAGCCAACGGCGCGATGACCACCGCCTGGGCGCCCCCGAGCGCGCAGCGCAGCCGCCGCACTCTGCGCTCGAGCGCCGCTGACATAGGTGTCGTCGCATAGGAGCACCCGGGCGCCCCGAACAATCTGACGGGCCGATTCGGGCACCAAGAAGCCGCCCGGATGGGGCTGCATATGCCCCAACGGCACCGCGCCACGACGCAACAGGTCGGCAAAGGCCGGCGCCGACCCGAAGCTCAGGGTCACGGTGGACGCCAGCTTCGTCAGGTGCGCCAGTGGCGCGCCATCGGGTCGATGGGTTGACGGCACCGGAACCACCACGTCGGGCCGGCCACCCAGCAGATCCTCCAGACAGCCATGGTGGGCGGCCAGGAAGCGGGCCAGGTGAGTAACCAAGAGGGTGGATGACTGCAGACGCGTCTGCGTGATCGGCGATTCCTTGTAGCCGATCAGGGCGGCGTAGAGCGGATCGGTGGGAGTGCAGAACCCCATCGGCAGGACGGGCGCCAGCGGGCGATGCAGCCGACGGGCCACGGTGCGACAGGCAAAGCAGTGCATGAAGCCGGCCGGGGTCGGGCCGCAGCACATCAGACAGGGCGTGAGCCCGTCATGGTTGCCTGGGTCAGCTGCGGGGTGCGGTCTCTTCTCGATGCAGGAGAAAGGTCCCCGTGGCCCGGCTCACGACCGAACCATCGGCCTCTCGCACGGACGCTTCCCCGTAGGCCACCTGCTTGGCCATCCGGACCACTTCGCCCCGCAGGACGTAGTTAGTGCCCCGAATGGCCGGACGCATGGTCTCGGTCTTCATCTCCAGGGTGGCCTTGGTCCGATCCCGACCGGAAAGGGCGGAATTGATGGCGAAGTTCATACAGGCATCGAGCAGGAGGGAGTGGATGCCGGCCTGAGTGATGCCGTGCGGATTGCAGGCCAACTCCTGCGGGTCGAACGTCCCGTTCACCCACCCGAGGTCCTCCCCATCCACCCCGTACTCGGTGAAGGCACCACCCACCACGCCGATGATCGGCATGCCGCCATCGCCCAACCAGCGATCCATGTCCTTACGACCCATGGCGCAGACCCTACCGGGCCGCCCCCACGAATCCCGTGGCGAACCAGCTCAGACGAGGTGGGCCGGCTCAAGTGGTCCTCTGATCCACGGCAGGTAGGATGTCCCCGTTCTATAACCGGCAGGGAGTCCCCGCCGGATTTTGGGAGGAGACACCATGACCACCGCCGTGATCGTCGACGCCGTCCGCACCCCCGGAGGCAAGCGCAACGGGAAGCTCCGCAACTGGCACGCCGTGGACCTGGCCTCCGAGTCCCTCAAGGCCCTCCAGGCCCGCAACAACCTGGACCCGGCGTTGATTGACGACCTGATCATGGGCTGCGTCATGCAGGTGGGCGAGCAGTCGCTCAACATCGGCCGCAACGCCGTGCTGGCCGCCGGTTGGCCCGAGTCGGTGCCCGCCACCACCATCGACCGCCAGTGCGGTTCGTCGCAGCAGGCCATCCACTTCGCCGCCCAGGGCGTCATGGCCGGGGCCTACGACGTGGTCGTGGCTGCCGGAGTCGAGAGCATGACCCGCACCCCCATGGGCTCCTCGGTCGTGCGTGAGCTCGGCTTCCCCTTCGGTCCCCGCATGATGGCCCGCTACAAGGAGTCAGGTCTGCCGGGCCAGGGCATCGGCGCCGAAATGATCGCCGACCAGTGGGGCATCTCCCGCGAGGAGCTCGACGCCTTTTCGGTGCGCAGCCACCAGAACGCCGCCCGGGCCACCGCTGAGGGCCGCTTCGAGAACGAGCTCATCCCCGTCGCCATCCGCGACGACGAGGGCAAGGACACCGACGAGTTCATCAGCACCGACGAGGGCATCCGCCCCGACAGCTCGGTCGAGTCCCTGGCCAACCTGAAGCCCGCCTTCAAGCCTGAGGGCGGCAAGGTCACGGCCGGTAACTCCTCGCAGATCACCGACGGCTCCTCGGCCGTGCTGATCATGAGCGAGGAGAAGGCCAACGCCCTCGGACTGCGTCCCCGGGCCCGCTTCCACGCCTTCGCCCTGGCCGGCGTCGACCCGGTGACCATGCTGACCGGTCCCATTCCGGCCACCACCAACGTGCTCGAGCGGGCGAAAATGACGATGGACGACATCGACGCCGTCGAGATCAACGAAGCCTTCGCCTCGGTCGTGCTGGCCTGGGAGAAGGAGCACCACCCGAACATGGACATCGTGAACCCCAACGGTGGCGCCATTGCCCTGGGTCACCCCCTGGGTGCTTCGGGCGGCAAGCTCATGGCCACGCTGCTCAACGAGCTGGAGCGGACGAACGGCCGTTACGGCCTGCTCACCATGTGTGAAGGCGGCGGCTTGGCCAACGCCACCATTATCGAGCGACTGGGCTAACCCGCCGCCGGGCTATCGATATCGGGTGGCCATCAGGAAGCCGACGAAGATCATCACCAGGCCGACCACCAGGCCCCACGCCGAGCCGTGGGCCACGCCGGGGAAGTGGGCCAGGTAGTTCACCACGATCACCAGGACGCCGATAATCAAGAGGAACAGCACAACGCCGCCGTACCACTTGGGGCTACGGCGCACGCTCCGGGGGATCGGCTTGGTGTACCGGCCGCTCTCCTCGGCTGAGGTGTAACGCCCCACCTTGGAGGCCGTCACCCGGCCTCCGGCCGACTTTCCCTTACGCGATGATCCGCCCGGCCCTGACTTGGTGTTGGTTGCCACGGCACCGAGGTTAGTCAGCCCCGTCCGGACGCTCCGATCAGCCCACTACCATTTGACCTCCATGGGTGCCCGGGTCCTGGTGGTCGACAATTACGACTCCTTCGTCTACAACCTGGTCCAGGAGCTGGGCGAGCTCGGTGCCGATCCGGTGGTCTTCCGCAATGACGCCATCACGGTCGATGGCATTCGGGCCGAACGCCCCGACGCCGTGCTCATTTCGCCCGGACCAGGACGCCCTGAGGAGGGCGGTGTCTCCCTGCAGGCCATTGAGGACCTGGCCGGCGAGATACCAATTCTGGGCGTGTGCCTGGGCCACCAGTGCATCGGGCAGGTCTTCGGCGGCACCGTGGAGTCGGCCCCCCATCTCATGCACGGGAAGACCTCGGAAATCCACCACGACAACCTGGGAATCTTCGCCGGCCTCCCCAACCCCTTCGTGGCCACCCGATATCACTCGCTGGTGGTCAATCCCGATTCGGTGCCGGCCGAGCTGATGGTGACCGCCACGTCAACCGATGGCGTCATCATGGGTCTGCGCCATCGCGAGTTACCCATCGAAGGGGTGCAGTTTCACCCCGAATCGGTCTTGACGGTGTCGGGTCCGGCGCTGCTGGGCAACTTCCTGGCCCAGCTGGCCGCCAGCTCCACTTCGGCCTGACTTAGAGCAATCCCTGACTCGTCGTTGTGGTGGTCGTGGTGTCACCACCGCCGCCGCCCGTAGTGGTGGTCGTGGCCCCCGAGGGCGTGCAGATGGTCATGTTGACCGTGCTGTTCGGGTTGACCTGCGCGTTGGCGGCCGGCGTCTGACCGTCAACCTCTCCCGGCCCGGCTGTCCCGTTGTTGCAGCCGGTGTCGTTGGTGAACTGGGGCACCAGGTTGTCACCGGTCATGGTGCTACTGGCATCACTCTCGGAGTCGCCGACCACATTGGGCACGGTCACGCAGGACCCGGAGGACACCACCAGATTCACGGGCGTCTGCGGCGGCACGTTGGCGCCAGCGGCGGGGGTTTGGCCCGACACCACCCCGGTTGGCGAGGACGAGCAGGCGTTGGACTGGGTCCCCAGCGTCAGCTGGGAGCTGGACAGTTGGGCCCCTGCCGCGGCCGGCGTGTCGCCAACCACGTTGGGCACCGACACTGACGTCTGGGTTCCGACCACGGTCAAGACGATTTGGGTGGTGGACGCGGTCTGCGTCCCGCCCGACGGAGTCTGTTTGAGGACCGTGTTGGTCGGCCGATTGCTGGAGACATCCACCACGGTGTAGCCGAGCTTGGCGGCCTTGAGTTTCGCAATGGCGGTGGCGAGCTGATCGTTGACCACCGTCGGGACCGTGACCATGACGACCTTCGGACCCGCGCTGATCACCAGATCGACGGGACTGTTCTTCTTTAATTTGGTCCCGGCCTTGGGGCTGCTCGAGATCACATTGCCGGATTGCACGGATGCGCTGGTCTGGCGTGTGGTGGATCCCAGTCGCAAGTTGTTGTTCTGCAGCGTCTGCTGCGCCGTCTGGGCCGATTCACCGACCACGCTGGGCACGGCGACGTTCTTGTTGCCGAACACCCCGAAGGACTGCAACAGGAAGAAGGCAATGACGGCCAGGACCACCAACAAGGTGACGAGCAACGCCACCAGCTGTCGGGTCCGGGTCCGTTGGGACCGGTTGGCGCCACCCGGAATGTTGCGGGGCACGGCAGGGTTTTGTCCGGTGATGATCAGGGACTCGGTGTGCGGGGCCACCGCGGCCACGCTGGTGGTGGCACCCGCCGCGACGGCCGCAACGGCGGTCGTTGCCGCGGCGGCCTCGGCTTCGACCGGGCGGCCATCGGCGAATCGGAGCAGATCGGCTCGCAGTTCCTCGGCCGACTGGTACCGATCATCGGGCGACTTGGCCATCGCCTTCATGATGACGGCCTCGAGTGCCGGCGGGATCGTCGGGTTGACCGCGCGGGGAGTACCGGTTGCTCGCGCACGTGCTTCGAAGCCACGGACACCGGAGAATCGCCGGTGAACGGCGGCTTCCCGGTTGACATCTCGTAGAGCACCACGCCGAGCGAATAGATGTCGCTCCGGGCATCGACGCCGTGGCCCTCGGCCTGTTCGGGTGAGAAGTAGGCCGCCGTGCCCATGACCGCACCGGTCTGGGTCAGGCTCTCCTCGGTGTTCATGGCCCGGGCGATACCGAAGTCGGTCACCTTGACCACGCCATCGGGCGTGATCAACACGTTGCCGGGCTTTACGTCCCGGTGCACCACGCCATGGCGGTGGGCGAAGGCCAGCGCGGCGGCCACATTGGCGCCGATGGTGGCCGTCTGCTGCGGTGACAAGGGGCCGGATTGGCGCAGGACGGCGGAGAGAGCCCGGCCGTCGACAAACTCCATGACGATGAAGTACGAGCTTTCGTCTTCACCCCAGTCGAAGACCGGCACGATGTTGGGGTGGGAGAGGTTGGCGGCGGCTTGGGCTTCCCGGCGGAAGCGTTCGACGAAGGCCCGGTCGACCGAGAGCTCGGGGAAAAGGACCTTCAGCGCCACCGGCCGGTCAAGCTGGCGATCCCGGGCGCGGTACACCTGGGCCATGCCCCCACGGGCGATGAGATGGGTCAGCTCGTAGCGGTTGGAAAAAACCCGCGGCGTGTCTACCGGTTCCATGGCGCCCTGAGCCTACGCTGCGCCGACATAGTCATTGCCAGCAGCCGGCATCATCATGATTGGCCCGTCGTTTCGTCCAGGTACTCCTGAAAAACCTGCTTGACGATCGGACCCGCTTCACCGGCTCCAGTGCCTGAAAAGCTCTGCTGGGGCTCGACCACGGCCACCGCAATTTGAGGGGTGCCGACCGCCGGCATGAAGCCGATCATCCAGTCGTCCGTCTCCTCCACAATGTGGCCGCCGATAAGGACGGGAGCCTGGGCGGTACCCGTTTTGACGGCGACGTGCCAGGCATCGGGGAAGAGGTGGTAGGCGGTGGCGCCAGGAACGGTGTTCACGCCCTGCATCAGCTTGTTCACGGCCTGAGCGGCGGCTGGAGTCGAGGCGGTCAGCATCGCCGACGGCTTGTAGGTGGAGACGGTATTGCCCTGGGAGTCCGTGATGCGCTGCATGAGATGGGGCGTCATGATCACCCCGTTGTTGGCGATGCCGGCCGCCACCAACGCGCCTTCAAGGGGGGTGGCAGCGTCGTTGTATTGCCCAATGGCGCTGTCGGCCAGGAAGGCCTGGGCGTCAGGCTGGAGAGCCGAAAATGTCGACGCGCTGACATCGGGTAAATCCAGATTTGGTATGTAGGGATTCTTGGCGCCGTAGATGGCATAGCCGAAGTCCTGCGCTTGCTTGGTCAGCGTGGGTACGCCCAACATCACCCCGAGCTCTCCGTAACCGGGGTCACATGACTGGGGCAACATGAGGGCCATGGTGCCGCCACAGGGGGAACCACCATCGTTGGTCAAGGCTTTACCACCCGAGTCCGGGAAGACGACGGAGCCGGCGGTCGGAAAGCTGTAGTTGTCCAGGCTCGGCTTGAGGTTGTACACCGCGGTACTGGTGATCACCTTGAACGTGGACCCCGGCGCGAAGGTCTCCTGCGTGGCCAGCGGTTGCAGCCCATCAAAGCCCTCGCGGTCCTTCACCGCGTCCTCAAAATGATTCGTCTGTTCCGTGGTCACGTTTGGCACCGATACGCCGTTCGGATCAAACGTGGGATTCGAGGCCATGGCCAGGATGGCCCCCGTGGTGGGATTGATGGCGACCACTGCCCCGTCCTTGTTGCTCAAGGGTGCTGACAGCAAGGCATTCATGGCGGCTGCCTGCAGTTTGGGATCGACCGTGAGCGTCACGTCGTCAGGCTTGGAGGGTGGCCTATTGAAGAGCAACTGGCTGAAATTCTGAGGGGCTTGGGGATGCGACTCCAGATCCTGGTTGTACTGGTACTCAATGCCCGAGGTGCCGAAGTAGATCGAGTCATAGCCCGTGATCCCCGAATACATGGTGGCGGTATCAGCGGGATATTCCCGCATGTAGTGATACGGACCGGAGGTCGCCTTGACCGATTCGGCCAGGATCTGCCCATTCGAGGCCAGGATCTTGCCGCGGACATTGTCGAACTTCTTGACCGAGACCCGCGGGTTGTACGGGGAGGCGGCCAACGTCGAGGCCCGCTTGAACTGAATGTTGATCAGCTGCACGATGACCAGGGCGAAGCACAGCAACATCACCACGCCCAGCCACCGAATTCGACGACCCACTAGTGATTCGACCTCACGGCGCAGCCGTGGTGGGGGTGACCGCCGCTGTCGTGGGTGTGGTGGTCGCCGTCGGTGCAGTGGTGGTGGTCGTGGTTGCCGCGGCCGCCGCGGCCTGGGCCGCAGCCGCCGCTGCTGCTGCTTCTTCGGCTTTCTTGGCCGCCGCAGCCGCCTTCTTCTGCTTCGCCGCCTCCAGCTTCAAGAAGACGAACTCTTCATGCTGATTGTGCACGTAACGCTTGGCGTCGGCCAAGGACGGTTCCTGCACATGGGAGCGGATGTCTTTCGCACTGGCGGGCAGAATCCCCGCCGTGGTGACCCCCGTCTGGTCGACCACTTTTGGCTTGAACCAGAGCACGCCACCCGGACGTCCCTGGTCGACCACGACCTGGGTGCCATGGATGGTGACAAACCAGTTTTCGTAGGCGTACCAACGAACGGCCGCAAACGCGCCGGCAAAAATGGCCAGCACCAGGACGACGAACAGGAAGACCCGAAAGGTCACGCGTCGGGGGATGCCCATGCGTCGACGGCGGTCGCCTCGCCGTTCCCCTTGGGGGGCGGCAGGGAGCGTGGAGCGCCGTGCGGCGGCCGCCCGCACGGTGGACCGAGCGACGGGCACGGGTTGCGTGATGTCCGATGGGTACGCTTCGGCGTCCGGCGCCTGGCGTGGCACGGCCTGTACCTGGCGCGTCAGGCCCGAGTCCTGGTCATCACCGATGGTCGGATAGCCCGTGCCGACTCGAGCCGCTGGAACCACCGACGTCGCCGCGGCGGTGACGGCGGTCATCCCGGTGGTGGCGTTGCGACCAACCAGCGGCAAGACGGTGGACGAAGTGGCCTCACTATCCTCACCGACGATGACGTCAACCACCACGGCCGTGATGTTGTCGGCACCGCCGTGGGCGTTGGCGACGGCCACCAGCTGACGAGCCGCCTCGGCCGGATCTTCAACCTTGGAGAGCACCTTGACCAGGTCACGCGGGGCCAACTCATTGGAGAGCCCGTCGCTGCAGAGGATCACCCGGTCCCCGGCTCGCAGATTCAGTTCCCACATGTCGGTCTCGACATCGGGCGAATTCCCCAGCACTCGGGTCAGGATGTGGCGCTGCGGGTGCACGGCCGCCTCGGCCTCTGTCATCTCCCCGTGGCGCATCCGCTCCTCGGCCAGGCTGTGATCGTCCGTGATCTGCTTGATCTGACCATCGGAATACACGTAGGCCCGGGAGTCACCCACGTTGGCCAGGGCCAGTGTGTCCCGGCCGTCCCCGCCGCCGACCAAGGCCATGGCGGTCAGGGTCGTGCCCATGCCCCTCAGGTCTTCGTTGTCCTGGCCTTCCTGCCAGACCGCACGATTGGCCCGGCTGAAGGCATGGCGCAGCCCGGCCATGGTCGGCTCACGAGAAAACTCCGCCAAGAGCGCGTCCACCGCCACGCGGGCCGCCACTTCACCGCCGGCGTGACCGCCCATGCCATCGGCTACGGCGAACAGGTTGGAGGCCTCCAAGGGCACATCCTGATTTGCCTTGCGCAAACGTCCGACGTCCGTGGCCGAACCCGAGCGCAGCACCGTCACCGGGCAACCTCGAAGACGGTGGAGCCGACCTGCAGCACGTCTCCCTTGGCGAGGCGTTGCGCCTGGGCGATTCGTTCCGAATTCAGGTAGGTCCCGTTGGTCGAACCGAGGTCTTCCACCCAGAGCTGGTCGTTGTGACGGAACACCCGGGCATGCAAGGTCGAGGCGTAGATGTCCTCCGGAGTCGAAATCCCGCACGTGGGTGCCCGCCCGATGGTGAGCTCGTCATCGAGGTCAAAGACCTCACCCTTGTGTTCCTCGGGTTCGAGGACACGCAGGAACAGGTTCTTACGCCGGGCCGATGCCTTCTCGGGACGATCAGCCTGGCGCTCCTGTCGGCGTTCGCTCCGAGATCGGCGAATGGTGGCTGGGCTCATTTCGACCCAGACGGCCCGGATGACCCGTAGGAAGAAGAGGAAGATGAGCGCAATCACGCCCCATTGCATCAGTCGGAGGACCGCATTCAGGTTCTGAGTGGCGAACATGGGTGCCGCAGGAACGAGGTGAATCACGTCATCTCAAAAATCAGTCTGGTGGTCCCGACGCCGACCTCATCGCCGCTCACCAGAATCTGCTCACGAACGGGCGTGCCATTGACCCGGGTGCCATTGGTCGAGCCCAAATCGGTGAGGACCACTCCTTCGCCCACCCGACGGATTTCGGCGTGGCGCCGGCTCACGTTCGTGTCGGCCAGGACCACGGCACATTCAGGGAGTCGCCCAATGACCAGCGGCTCGGTCCCGATCTGCAGGCGTTGCCCATCGGGCAGCACGAGCTCGGCCAGGAAGCCGCCGTCCGCACCCTCCCGGACCTCGGCCACCACCGAGAATCGACCCGCCTTGAATGACGACCCTTCGTAGACCTCGACCTCAACCGGGCCGACGAACGAATACCCCTCGATTTTGGCGTGCTCCCGGGCCGCGTCAGACAGCTCTCGGGACAGGGCATCAATGAAATTGGAGAAGCGCTCGACATCGGCCGGGGAGAGCGTGACCACGAAGGCATTGGGCGCGATTAAGCCCCGGACGCCGACCCGTCGATGCAGGTCCATCTCGCGCGTGAGCCTCCGACCGATTTCGACCGGCTGGAGGTTGCTTCTGAACGGCTTGGCCAACGTGCCCTCCACCAGACGCTCAAGGCGCTCCTCAAACTGCTGGAGTCCCATGGTGATCCTGAGACTACTGGCCCGATACGACATATGGCAGTCCGGAGGCCGTCTGACCTGCTCACACAGCTGAATGGAGACCCCTCCGGAGGCGACTACTCTTGTCCGGTTGCTCGGGCGAGTGGCGGAATAGGCAGACGCGCAGGATTCAGGTTCCTGTGTCCGAAAGGATGTGGGGGTTCAAGTCCCCCCTCGCCCACCCATCTCGCGCGGCGGAACCTGATCGGCACTTCGATCCCGATATACCCCTTGATCAGCACTTTTAGTGCCCTACCATTGGCTGCGACGCGCCACGAAGGGAGCCCGATGCATGGCTTGGATCACCTAGCCCACCACCTGTTGGGGTGGACCGGCATGTTCAACGAGGGGGGCTACGCCTACGGATTCTGGTCGGGATTTTGCGGCGGATTCGGCATCCTGGCCATTTTCACGGTGGCCTATCGCAAGCTGAACTGCCACACCAACCGGTGTTGGCGGATTGGGCACCATGAGCTGACGGTGAAGCATTCGGACACCGACCCCGGCACCACCTATCGGGTCTGCGCCCACTGCCATCCCGAGATCAAAGGGCGCCGATTCTCCCGGGAGGAGCTCCGGGTGCTGCATCGAGCGCACGTGGACGCCGCGTAGCCAATCCCCCTGCGCAATACGGGGGAGACTGAACCCATGACGACGTCCACCACCCGTCCCAGGCTGATCGAGGACACCGACGACCTGGAATCTCTCTGTGAGGAGATCGGGCAGGAGCCCTTCTACTCATTCGACACGGAATTTCACACCGAGCGGACGTATTTCCCCCACTTGGCCCTGATTCAGCTGGGTTGGGCCGACCAAACCGCCCTGGTCGATCCGTTAGCCGTCGACCCCAAGCCGCTGGCCCGACTCTTCGAAGGACCGGGCGTCGCCGTGGCCCATGCCGCCGAGCAGGACCTGTCGATCCTCGCTGCTGCCTGCGGTGTCGTGCCCAGCACCGTCTTCGACACGCAGATCGCCGCCGGCTTCCTCGGCCTTTCTTCCCCCTCGCTGGCCCGACTGGTGGAGGCCATGCTGCACATCACCCTGCCCAAGGGCGATCAACTCTCGGACTGGACGCAACGGCCATTGTCGGAGCGGATGATCACCTACGCCGCCGGCGACGTCATCCATCTGCTGGCCCTGCGCGACACCATCACCGATCAGCTGGCCGAGGTGGGTCGTCTCACCTGGGCCCTCGAAGAATGCCAACAGGTCCTGACCGCTCGAACCAAGGGCGTGGTGCCCGAAGAGACCTGGTGGAAGCTGGGCGACATCCGCCGCCTCAGCCAGCGCTCCCGCGGCGTGGCCCAGGAGCTGTCGGCCTGGCGTGAGCGAAGAGCGGCCACCTTGAATCGCCCGCGGCGGACCATCCTGTCTGACTTGGCCATGCAGACGATCGTCCAGCGGCCCCCGAAGACCCGGCAGGATCTCGAACAACTTCGGGGCGTCGACGGTCGACACCTGGGGCAGGGGGGAGCGGCCGAGATTCTGGCCGCCGTGGATCGAGGACTCAATCTGCCCCCGGAGGACCTACGGATGCCCCCTGAGGGTGGCGACGCCTATGCACCGCCGGCGGCCGTGGCGGTCTGCTCAGGACTGGTCCGACAGATTGCGGACGACCTCCACTTCGATCAGGCCCTTCTGGCCACCCGATCCGACATTGCCCGCCTGCTGTGTGACCAGAGCAGCCGACTCGATGTGGGCTGGCGCAGCGAAATCGCCGGCGACCCAATCCGCTCGTTGATGGCCGGTGACGTCGCCGTCGCGTTTCGACCGGACGGCTCCCTCGTGGTGGAGACCCGTCAGCAGCCCCTACCCGACTGATCGGTCGCGCCCATCCCAGTAGGGCTGACGGAGGCGGTACTTCTGCAGCTTGCCGGTGGCCGTGCGGTCCAACGCGGTCCGGAACTCGACACTGGTTGGCGCCTTGAAGTGCGCCATTCGTTCGCGACAGTGGGCGATCAGTATTTCCTCGGTGGCATCGGACCCCTCGCGAAGCACGACCAAGGCCTTGATCGTCTCTCCCCACTTCTCATCGGGGACACCGATGATGGCCACTTCGGCCACCGCCGCATGTTGGTAGAGACAGTCCTCCACTTCAATGGACGAGACGTTTTCTCCGCCGGTGATGATGACGTCTTTTTTGCGGTCGGAAATGACCAGGTAGCTCTCGTTCAAGAATCCGCCGTCGCCGGTGTGGAACCACCCGCCGGCCAACGCCGTCGCCGTCTCTTCCGGTTGCTCCCAGTAGCCAGCGAACACGTGGTTGGAACGGGCCAACACCTCGCCGTCGCGGTCGACCTCAATCCGCACCCCGATGGCCGGCACGCCCGCCTGGCTCAAGGCCTGCGATCGTTCAGCCGGTGAGGCATCGTCCCACTCCGAGGGGGCTCGATTGATGGTCAGCAACGGGGCGGTCTCGGTTAACCCGTAAATCTGAATGAATTCCCAACCGAGTTCGGTCTCGATTCGTTCGATCGTCTTCGACGGGGGTGGCGCGCCGGCCACCACAATGCGAACGGTGCCTCGTCCAGGTATCGCACGGCCGGACTGCGCTCGGGCCGATGCCGCATCGAGAATGGCGGCGACCACCGCCGGCGCCCCACAGAGCAGCGTGACCCCGTGGCCTTCGACCCGGCTCAGAATCTCCTCCCCATCCACCTTGCGCAAGACGATGTGCTTCCCACCCATGCCGGTCACGGCATAGGGCATGCCCCATCCGTTGCAGTGGAACATCGGCAAGGTATGCAGCAACACGTCACGATCAGTCACGCTGGTATGCCAGCCGAAGGTGACGGCGTTGAGCCAGCAATTGCGGTGCGTCAGCTGGACGCCCTTCGGCCGGGCCGTGGTGCCAGAGGTGTAGTTGACCGAACAGGTGTCGTCTTCATCGGCCTGCCATTCTCGGGGCTGTTGGCCCTCTGCGGCCGGCGCAAACAGGGCGGCATCGTCGGTTCCATCCAACGCGAAGCGGTGGGACACCTTGATGTCCTTCACCACGTCAGCCAGCTCTGGGTCGTAGAGCAGTACCGATGCGCCAGAGTGGTCGACGATGTACGCCATCTCTTCTGACGTCAGCCGGAAGTTGATGGGCACCAGCACCCGCCCATAGGCGCTCACACCGAAGTACGAAATGAGGAAACGAGTGGAATTCGGGCTGACAATGGCCACCCGCTCGCCCTGATCGACCCCCAACGCATCGAGAAACAGGGCCATGCCTCGAGCCCGAGCTTCCAGTTCGGTGTAGGTCAGCGAACCCAGAGAACCCGGCACGTCAGGCTCATCGACGGCAGCGATGCGATCGCCGTACACGAGGGCGCCACGATGCAAGAAATCCGCCACTGTCAGTGCGACACGCATAACCCCACTGCCCTCCCCGGCTACGACATGTTTCCGAACTTTGACCCTATCGGACCCGGTGGTGGGCTCTCCTAGACGTGACCAAGTACGGGGTGCGGCACATACGGCTGCTCCAAGGCAGCCAACTCATCGGGGGTCAGCGTCAGCTTTTCGGCCGCCAGCGCGTCCTCAAGGTGCCCCAACTTGGTCGAACCGACAATGGGGGCGGTCACGCCCGGCTTGCTCAGGAGCCAGGCCAAGGCCACTTGGGCCGTCGGTACGTCCCGCTTCCCCGCCACGGTCTGCGCCGCTTCGACCACATCGAAGTCGGTCGGCTGCTCGTAGAGGTAATCCGTAAACGGGTCCGTGGTCGATCGGGTGGTGTGTCGCCCGCCGTCGCGCGTCCGGTTGCCGGCCAACACCCCCCGAGCCAATGGACTCCAGGGGATGCAGCCCACTCCCTGGTCGAGGCAGAACGGAATCATTTCTCGCTCTTCCTCCCGATAGATCAGGTTGTAGTGGTTCTGCATGCTGACGAACTTGGTCCACCCATGTTGTTCGGCCACGTGTTGCGCCTTGGCGAACTGCCATACGAACATGCTGCTGGCGCCGATGTAGCGAGCCTTCCCGGACTGCACCACTTCATGAAGAGCGCCCATCGTTTCTTCAATGGGGGTACGCGGGTCGAACCGATGGATTTGATAGAGGTCGACGTAGTCCATAGACAAACGCGACAGCGATGCGTCAATGGCCGAGAGGATGTGCTTTCGCGATAGTCCGCCGCCGTTCTCACCGGGCGTCATGGGCATGAACACCTTGGTGGCGATGACGGCCTCGTCTCGAGTCAGGTACTTGCTGACGATCTTTCCGGTGGCCACTTCACTGGCCCCTTTGGAGTACGTGTCAGCGGTGTCAAAGAAGGTGACGCCTCCCTCGACGGCGGCCTTGACGATGGGATCAGCGGCTTCCTCGTTGATCACCCATTCGCGCTCGCTGTCATTGCCGAAACTCATCATGCCGAGGCACACCCTCGACACCCTCAGTCCCGACGATCCCAAATTGACGTATTCCATGGCATTCCTCGCAGTCATGTCCCGATCCGACCGGTCTGCTCCGGCTTACCATCTCAATGGGCCACGCCGTACGGCTCAGTCGGAGTCGGCCATGCGCTCCATCAGGCCAGCGGCAATACCCAGCACCTGGCGTTCCGCCTCCGTGAGCTGCAGCATCGCCTGTTGAAGCCAGGCATCGCGGCTCCGCATGTCTTCCGACAGCGATCGCCGCCCCAGAGCAGTCACGTTGATGAGGAACTGTCGACCATCGTCCGGGTGATCCGTTCTCGACACCAATCCCGACTCCGCCATTTCGGCCAGCACGCGGCTCAGCGATTGCGGTTGGACAAATTCGACCTGGGCCAGGTGACCGGGTGTCATGGGTCCGTTGCGCACGAGATGACCCAATAGGGCCACCTTGGTGGAGCTCATCCCCTGCACCTGCTTTTCAGCCCGCAGGCGCCGGCTGAGCTGGATGACGCCGCGGCGGACCTGCACCACGTTGGTGTCGTCCAGCACAGCCAGTTGGTGAAAAGTCATACGAGAAGCGTACTAAATTAGCTCAGTCGGCCAAGCTATTAGGGATTTCTGATGCGACTTCCATACGAGATACGTAATATTCCCGATCCGCGACGTGCGGTGGTCACCATCGTCTCCACCTTGGCTACGTTCGGTTCAGCCCTCATTCTCCAACGTGCAACCGGCCAAAGCGTGAGCCTGGACATTCTGGCCGTGGTGCTGTCGCTGAGCCTCTCTCGGGTGCCGGGCAACCACGGATGGCGACGAGGTGTGGTCACTGTTGCGATGGTGCCGATCATCGGCATCTGTGCGGTGTCCATGGGCCAGCTCCTGCTGCAGCACTTCGTGGTGGGTGCGGCGATTCTCACGGCGGCCATTTCCGCCTCCTTCTTCCTGCGCCAGTTCCCCTGGGGGTTCGCCCAGGCGGGGCGCCTACTGCTGCTGCCCGTCACCGCCATCCTGGTTGTCCCGGCCATCGGATTCACCGGAGGCGCCAACGGCCGCTGGTGGGATGCGGCCGTGGCCTTGATCGCTCTGACGTGGGTGACCGTCACCAACGGAATAGCCATCTGGATCGGGTTGGTGCCTCCTCGTCGAGCGTCCGTACCGGTTCAATCCACGGCTCAATCCACGAAGACGTCTTGGCTCCGCTCGGGACAGACTCGAATGGCGCTGCAATTGGCGGTGTCGTTGACCATCGCCTTCCTGATCGGAAGGAATTTCTTCCCAACCCATTGGAACTGGACCGTGCTCACCGCCATCATCGTGTGCGGCAGTGGCCCGAGCAGAGGTGAGGTGGCCGTCAAGGGTGTGACCCGCTTGATCGGGGCCACCGTCGGTACTTTCATCGCCGGAGCCCTGGCCAGCGGGCTACCGGGACATCACGACAGCACCGTGGCCATCATTTTCGGGATTCTCTTCGTGGGCAGTTGGTGGAGGGAAACCCACTATGCCGTCTGGGCCGCCTGTGCCACTTGCGTCATGGCGTTGTTGACGAGTTATTTCGGGACCTTTGGAGGCTCCGTGCTGGGCACTCGACTACTGGCCATTCTGATCGGCGCCGCCTGTTCGATCGCGGTCTGCTCCGTCGTCTATCCGATATCAACTGAGCAGATGGTTCGCCGCCGCCGTGGCAATGCCCTCGCTGCCCTGCAGGACCTCACTCGATCCTTGGCCATGCCAGACGCCGACCTTCAGGCCGCTCAGCATCATCTCGACCTCCGGGTCCAGGAACTTCAACAGGCCGTACGCCCGTTGAGATGGCAGACAGGTCGCTTTGGGACCTGTATTTCCGCCCAACGAGACGCTCGTGGCCACCACCTCTGCGGTGGCACGCTGTGCCGAGCCGGCTAGAGCAGCGGTCGCCAACAGACCGCCAGATGATCCAACGCTGGCCGTCACGGCAGGAGTCGTGGTGCGCCACATCGGCGAAGTACGCAAACGACTCGCTGGACGGGCCGTGAGCGGCGAGTTTCAGCCGACGGTGGTGGATGGCTGCCTCGCTGAACTCAACGAGGCGGTACTGGCAATCCTTTAAGCGGCGCTCACAATGAGATTGTTGCCGAGGAGACTCAGGGTGTTACCCAATCCGCTGACAATGCTCGTCACAGGAGCCAAAGGCGGCAATGCCGTCGTGAGCGTGCCACCCAACCCGGTCACCGTGTTACCGACCGGCACCACGACATGACCGAGCAGGCTGATCACCGGCGAAAGGATCGTTCCTGACGGAGCGGTCGCGCTCGGCGTCGAGGGCGTCGTTGTACCTGTTCCCGCTGTACCGGTGCCGCCCGTATGAGTGCGCCACTGACCGCGTCGGTTCGGTCGGATTGCCCGCTCCGCCACCCGTGAAGTCGACCTCACGTGGTCGAGGTTGTAGGAGCATTCAGGTGCAAACCCCGTCGGACTTTGACTCGCTACCGGTAGGCACGCTCGTTCCGCCACCACCACCGCCACTGCCGCCGCCACCTGTTTTGTGGCCGGGAGCATGCGTCGTTGTGGTGGTGGTTCCGCCCTTGGCGTCCACCGGAGCTCTTCGCTGGCTTTCCGGTGCCGGACAGCACAGCCGACTGCGACAAGCAGTACGGCCGCCACTCCACTCGCGGTGGCGAAGGCCCGGTTCCGGCGCATGTGCGTCGTGGTGCCGTGGGTTCCAGTGGTTGACGGAAACGCCGCCAAGGGCAACAAAGGTGCCCCTGGCGACGTCTCCCAGAACAGCGGTTCAATAACCGGAGTGGATTCCTCCACCACGGTCTTACCGAATTCAGCCGAGAGGAATAGATCCTCCAGGGTCATGACGTTGTCTATTTGATCTACTTCGGACATCGATCCCTCCTTCCTCCATCGGATCTGTCCTTGGTGATGCTGTGTTGCTAAGGCTCTTGGCCCACTCTCCCCCTCAGGAGCGTGTGGCCGCGTGCCGTGGCTTCAATCCACGCTGACGACGGGAAAGGAGCGTCATGCCCCAACCGGCGAGCAGCGCCATAAGGCCGATGAGCAGCTCGAGCACCAAAGGCGCTCCAGTGAATGCCAGTGCCGGCGCCTTTGGCGTCGTCTTGGCCAGCGTCGACACCACTGGAAGCGTGGTGGGCGGCGCCGTGCTCACGGCGGTGACTGTGGGCTGCGGGCAAGTACCGGCTGCGCCACCACCAAGAGCGGCTTCAATGCCACAGAGGGTGATCGGCAGGCTCACGCCGGTGCCGGATGAACCCGGGAGACCGATCGGGAGGCCAGTGTTGCCAGCGCCGGTGCAAGTACCGGTGGCGGTGCCCTGAATGGCGGCGGCGACTGCGCAAGCAGTAACCGGCACGTTGATCGGGGCGGTACCAGTCTGGGTGGCCGCAATGTGAGCAGGCTCACACTGGTTAGAGGCTGAACCGGCGACTGCGATCACGATGCTGCAGGCGTTGACCGGCAGCACACCATCGATCGGAGCCGACTGCGTCAGACCGTCAATCGGAAGGCCGTTCAGCGTGGGCGCGCCAGCGACTGGCATGCAAGCACCGCTCGCCTTGCCGCTGATCTCAACGATGACGCCACAGACACCGGCGGGCACGTCAAGGTCAGCCAACTCACCGGACTGGTGGGTGGTGTCGGCGTTCTGGGGGCAGCTAGCCGTGCTGTCGTCAGCGATCTCAACAATGACGTCGCAGACCGTGACCGGCACGGCGGCGTCAATGACACCCGACTGGCTGGTCACACCGTTGGTGCCGGCTGTGTTGCAGGCGCTGGCCGTGTTGCCGGCCAGGCCGACGTTGACCGAGCAGATGCTGACCGGAACTGAGGCGTTGATGGCACCGGTCTGCGTGGTCGAGGCGGCCGAGGTCGTGGTGTTCAGGCCAAGAGCAGATGCGGCAGCTCCAAGGAGGCCGACTGCGTTGTCCTGAGCAGTGATCGGAACGTTGATGTTGGCAAGCGCTCCGGTCTGGCCGATACCCACCGAAGTGGTGGAGCAACTGCTGGCAGCGTCAGCCAACACACCAGCCGACACCGAACACAGGTTGATCGGCGCACTGACATTGGCCAGTGGGCTCGACTGTGTCGTGACGTTGGTGCCCGTCGTGGAGTCCAGTGCTGGCGCCAAGGTACCGGCGATCACATTCTGAAGAAGTGAGATCGGCAGTGCGATGGAGATCGGCAGGGCCTCCAGCGGAGCGAGCGGGTTACTGGCGCTCGTGCTGGTGCTTTGCGCTGGGGTGGACTCAGGGACCACCGCCGGAATCGGGCTCTTAACTAGTGAGCTCGACGCGGCGCCAGCACCGGTCGGTGCAAGCCCGGCGAAGAGTGATGCCGCGAGGATCACGCCTCCCCCGATTGCCCCCAGTGTCGTACGACTAATCCGCCTCAAGGTGTTGCTCCTTTTGTATTTGTGTTGCTTCGATCAATGATTTATCTGTAGATACAAGAAGAAGCGAGCTGAGACTCGCTTCCTACGGTCTATGCCCATCTGTCTGGTTGCTAAACGGGTGCATCCCAGCTTTCCCATTCCTCGCCTAGATGTTAGCTACTACTCCGTTCGTCTGAAATACCTGCTCAGAGTCTCTTCTTGTTGCTGATACGAAGAGCCTATGTCAGATCCGTAAAGCGCCAAAGGTTCTTCCAGCATCCGCTCGAACGTGAGTTTACAGACTGCTTGTCCGTTTTCGACCATAAATGGCACGTCATGTGCTCTGACCTCGAGTGCAGCACGTGATCCCTGGAAACGGCGGTTGGGGTCAAAGCCGAATCCGGGGTCAAAAAAACCTGCATAGTGAGTGCGAAGTTCACCGCTGGTGGGGTCGTAGGCGGTCATTTCGGCCGCCAGGTTCGGCGGGATGCTGACGGCCTCATGGGACATGAGGAGATAGAAGCGCTTCGGTGAGAGGACCAATCGGTCCCCCTCCTCGCGGTAGACGGCGTCCCAGAACGGAGCCGGGTCGGTCTCTCTCCCGGCCGTCAGGTCCAGCAGCGGCGCGCTGTCACGGGTGCTGTGCCCGACCCGGCCCTCGGCATCGCCGTGGAGGTCGAGCCCGAGGAACAGGCCGTCGGAGAGCACGAGCTTGTCGGTCGGCACCGGTTCGCCATCACGAAAGAGGATGGGTTCCTTGTCGTGGGCTTCGCGCACTTGGTCATCACTGAGCCAGGGCCGGCCGATCGAAAGACGCAACTGGTTCAGGGTGAGGTCTTCTTTCACCCGCACGGCAAACGACAGCGGCACCACTTCGAGATAGAGCGGTCCTTGGTAGCCAGGGCTGATTTCATCGAATCGATCGCTGTGGTCGGTGATGACCCGAGTGAAGACGTCAATGCGACCGGTCGAACTCTTGGGATTGGCTTTGCCTCGCAATCCGACCGGCAGATCGAGACGTTCCTTGAGTTCAATGAGATACGGACAACGCGCTTCCAACATGGCGCCGTCACCACGCAGATCGATCTCGTCGAGGATGTAGTCCTTCAGTTTCCGCTCGACGGTGTCTTCACCGGGCAGAAAGCTGCACCGAATGCGCAAGGCCCGCTCACCCAAACGGAGATCGAGGCTGGCGGGCTGGACATTCGATTCGGGAACCTTGAATCGTCCGGCATCGATGTAGCCGGCGCGAATGGCGCGCTCGAGCAGGTGCCCGGGAAGGACGCCCTCGGCACTCGGGTGGAGGCTGAGCACCATTAGGCAGTCAGCGAAATTGAGGGAACCAGGGAGACCACGGATGGAGCAAAGCACATTCGAAGCCCTGTTGAAAGAGGTGTCAGTGGGGACATCTCGGCCTCAGGCTGTGGATGACTTGGGGAAGAAAGTCCAGGACATGGGGGTTGCGTAGGCACGCAGTAGTTATCCACAGGGATGACCTGCGGCGCCGAAATCTCTTCGGAATCTCGCCGACGGCTCGCCCTAAACTGACGCCGCGTCAGATTTCCTGCTCGCCCCACTACGGAGGTCCCATGCTCGACTACGTAATCCGTTCCGGCACGGTCATCGATGGCACCGGTGAACCTGCTCGTCAGGCGGACGTAGGGATTCGGGACGGCCGCATCGTCGAAATCGGTGTCATTACCGAGACGGGGGCCACAGAGTTGGACGCCACCGGCCTCTACGTCATCCCGGGCATTGTCGATCCCCATACTCACTACGACGCCCAGTTGTTCTGGGACCCTTCTGCCTCTCCTTCGAACTTGCACGGCGTCACCACCGTGATCGGTGGCAACTGCGGATTCACCCTGGCCCCCATCAACAGCGAGGACGCCGACTACATCCGCCGCATGATGGCCAAAGTCGAAGGCATGCCGTTGACAGCACTCGAACAGGGTGTGCCGTGGAACTGGTCAACCTTCGGCGAATATCTCCACGCGTTGGAAGGAAACCTCGGCGTCAACGCGGGCTTCCTGGTCGGACACTGCGCGTTGCGGCGAAAGGTCATGGGCGCCGGCGCGGGGCGAGGAGGTGGCGACCGACGACGAGATCGCGGCCATGCGCGCGCTGCTCGCTGAATCGTTGGCCGCCGGTGGTCTCGGTTTTTCCTCGTCCCAATCGCGCACACACTCCGATGGTGAGGGTCGGCCGATCTCTTCGCGACACGCCGATCGCCGCGAAATGCTGGCTTTTTGCGAAGAAGTGGCCGCCCACGAAGGAACCACGTTGGAGTACATCACCAACGGCTGCCTCGATTCGTTCAGTGAAGAAGAAGTGGACTTCATGACCACCATGAGCGTGACGGCTCAACGCCCGCTCAACTGGAATGTGTTGACCGTTGACGCCCGTTCGGCCGATCGCATCGAACATCAACTCGAGGCGTCGACCGCGGCCGCCAGGTCCGGCGGACAAATTGTGGCACTCACCATGCCCACGTTGGTCCCCATGAACATGAGCTTCCGCAACCATTGCGCGCTGTTCTTCATCCCGGGTTGGGGTGAAGTGATGGGGCTCCCGATCGAAGAGCGCATGGTCAAACTGGCTGACCCTGACGTACGTAAGAACCTCGACGAGCTCGTGCACAGCAAGGAAGCCGGTGTCTTTCGCGGCTTGGCCCGTTGGGGGACGTACATCATCGGCGACACCTATTCGGATGCCAACGAGGGCTGCGCGTTCCGAACCGTGGCCGACATTGCCTCCGAACGGGGAACGGCCGAATTCGACACCTTGCTGGACATCGTCCTAGCGGACGATTTGCGAACGGTCCTGTGGCCGAACACAGACGACGGCGACGAGCGCTCCTGGACCATGCGGGCCGAAATTTGGAGCGACCCCCGTGCCATGGTCGGTGGATCCGACGCCGGCGCCCACCTCGACCGCATGTGCGGCTCCAACTACCCCACGGCTTTCTTGGAGGACTGCCTGCGGGGGAGAAAACTGGTTTCAGTCGAGAAGGCGGTCCACATGATGACCGGTCAGCCCGCGGCGCTCTTCGGGTTCCGCGACCGCGGCCTGCTGGTCGAGGGTGGCGCGGCCGACGTCATGGTCTTCGATCCCGCCACCGTGGGTTCTGCCCCGGCGCGATTGGTCAATGACCTTCCGGGGGACGCCCCCCGTCTGATTGCGGCATCGAATGGCGTCGTGCGCGTGTTGGTGAACGGAGTGGAAACCATCCGTGACGGGGAGCCGACCGGGGCCCTTCCGGGTTCGTTGGTCCGCTCAGGACGCGACACCGCGTCGGTCGTACCAGCCCCCGCGTAGTCACGCGTTTCCCCCGCCGAGGCGCCCCAGATGGCGCAGGTGGGGCGAGTAGCCTGCCCCTACCGTGACGCCCGACCCCAGCGATCCGACCATGCTGGTCGAGAGTGACGATTCGACGACGGGGACATTCAGCGGTCCGCCCCGCCGGCAACCCCGGGGGCGCCACACCGCTCCGGGGTCCACCGGCCGCTGGATACGAGAGGGCGGTTTCATCGTCGTCGTCGCCTTGACGTTGGCCGTCCTCCTTCGCCTCTTCGTGGTGCAGACCTTCTTCATTCCGTCGGGCTCCATGGAGCCCACTCTGAAGATTGGCGACCGCATTTTGGTCAACAAGTTGAGCTATCACCTTCATTCGGTCCATCGCGGCGACATCGTGGTGTTCAAGCGACCAGCCGACGAAGACTGTGGCGGTCCACCGGTAGCCGACCTCGTCAAGCGAGTGGTTGGCCTACCCGGCGAGACGATTTCTTTGACCAAGGGAGCCAAGAGCTACGTCCTCATCAACGGCAAACAATTGAATGAGTCATGGTTGCCCTCATCTGTGCAGGGCGTCACCTACCCGGGCCCCAGTGGCACGACCTTCAACCTTGAGAAGCCCTACGTAATTCCCGCCGATGACTACTTCGTCATGGGTGATAACCGCACCGAATCATGCGACAGTCGCTACTGGGGACCGATCTCGAAGTCACTCATTGTGGGCAAGGTGGAGTTGCGCATCTGGCCGATCACGGGTTTGCACCTCTTTTAGGTCGACGCGTCATGGCGGTAGTTCTCGGACGTGCGACGCCTGCGCAGTTTGAAGCCATCCTCTCCTTCTGGGTGATCGCCACCGAAGTGACATCTTCCACCGATGATCTTGATGGCCTCAACGCCCTTTGGCGGCACGATCCTGACGCGTTCTTAGTGGCCACCGACGGGGACGAGATCGTCGGGACCCTCATCGCCGGCTGGGATGGGTGGCGCGCCGGCTTCTACCGGCTGGCGGTGCACCCCGACTATCGGCACCAAGGACTCGGTCGCCGCCTGGTCAACGAAGGCGAAAATCGCCTGCGCTCCCTCGGAGCGCGCCGGCTCAGTCTCCTTGCGGTCGAAGCCCATCCGGTGGCCATGGCATTCTGGGCCTCGGTTGGCTACCGGCGTGACCACGAGGACGTTCGTTTTGTGCAGAACCTGCAGCCGCCCGCCGAAAATTGAGCCGCACCGTCAGTAAGATTCCGTACATCACCAGTTCGGGGGGACACGTGGAGTCGAGTGGGGACAGCGGGTCACCATGGGAACCCCAACCTTCCTCGCTGGGGTCACTCATGGACTTGGGGCAGTCCCTCCGATCCGCCCGCGAACTGCGCCTGCTGACCAGAGCCGACGCCGCGGCATCGGCCGGTATCTCAATGTTGGAGATCGAGGCCTTTGAAACAGGCATGGTGGACCGACTGCCTGATCGAGTGGAGACCCTGACCGCTCTCAGGCGCTACGCCACTTCGCTCAACCTCAACGGCGATGCCTTCGTCATGGCCGCGGTGGAGTTTTGGCCGAGCGCCCGGCGGCCCATGTGGACAACGGAGAGGGAACACCGTTATTTAGTTCCGGTCTCCGAAGAATTTGACGATTCCATCACCGGAATGGTCGAACAGGTTGGCCCCAAGACCGGGCCCGTCGCCATCGTTGGCTACGACCGACCTGATGACTTCGGTGCCGGTGCCCCCACCGGTCTCAAAGTGCTCGTCGCCATCGTGGCGGTGCTGGTGCTGCTGGGCGCCGGTGCCTTGATTGAGCGTCCCCATGTGGCCGGTTGGTACCACAGCTCCATTTCCACGGTGTCGAATTGGTTTGGCTCCGCCAACACCCCATCCCATCACCACCGACATGTCGTGGCGCGTGCCACCTCCGAAAGTGTCCATCGTGAATGGACCGGCCAGTGACCAGGTCACCTTCAATGTCAGCGCCAAGTCGTTCACGGTCAAGATGGCGGCGTTCAAATATCCGTGCTGGATGGAAGTGACCCAGGTTGGTCAAACCAAGCCGCTCTACGAGCAGGTCATGCCGGGTGGCGACTACAAGGCCTTCACCGTCAGCAGCACCGACGTCATACGTACGGCCAGCGGATCAGGCCGGGCCTATGTCTACGAAGGTTCCAAATTCATTGGCTACTACTTCCCCGCTCGGGCGCCGTTTACGTTGACCTTCCACGCCACCGGAGCGGCCACCAACTAGGCCTCTTCGTCCTCCGCCGTCACCCGAGCAACTGCGGCGACGGTCTGGCCGTCATCGAGATTCATGACCCGGACACCAGTGGCGTCCCGACCTTGCGAGGCAATTTCGCGCGCGGCCGTTCGAATGACCACGCCACCCGAGGACACCATGAGGATCTCCTCGTCGAGCGCGACCATGAACGCGGCGACCACCGAACCACGCTTGCCCGTCAATCGGATGCCGCGAACACCTTGCCCGCCGCGAGCCTGGCGATTGAAGCGCTCCAGCTTGGTCCGCTTGCCGTAGCCGGCGTCGGTCACCATCAAAATGTCCGTGTCGTCTGCCGCGACGTCACAAGAGACCACGGCGTCGCCCGCCTTGAGCCGAATGCCGCGCACACCGGCCGCGTCTCGACCCATGGCCCGTACGTCCCCCTCATTGAAGCGGATCGTCATGCCACTACGGGTGACTTCGAAAATGTCGTCGTCCCCGGAAGTGGCCACCACTCGAACCAGCTCATCGCCTTCGCGCAGGTTGATGGCGATGAAGCCTTCCCGGCGCGACTTGTCGTACTCG
Organism: uncultured Acidimicrobiaceae bacterium; assembly: GCA_963730785.1. Classification (GTDB taxonomy): domain Bacteria; phylum Actinomycetota; class Acidimicrobiia; order Acidimicrobiales; family RAAP-2; genus Bog-473. The sequence continues at coordinate 177,939 of CAVSTF010000001.1, read as the reverse complement.
CTCATGGCCGTCTTCTTCACCTGACCTTGCGCGGTGGCGAAGACCAGGAACTGATCGGGCGAAAATTCGCGGGTGACAATGATGGCCTGAATGGATTCATTCGGGGCCAGCGGCACCAGGTTGACCGCGGCGGTGCCCTTGGCCGTCCGTTCCTTCATCGGGATCTCATGGCCCCGAAGTCGGTAGACCTTCCCCTGATTGGAGAACAGGAGGAGGTGGGACGAGCGCCGAGGCGTGGACCACCTGGTTGACCAGGTCTTCTTCCTTCAGCCGGGCGCCCTGGACGCCACGGCCACCACGTCCCTGGGTGCGGAAGGCGGCGGCGGCCACCGACTTGATGTAGCCGGCGCTCGTCATGGTGACGACGATTTCCTCGTCGTCGATGAGGTCTTCCACGCCCATCTCACCCGGGTCGTGCGTGATGATGCTGCGTCGCTCATTGGCGAACTTGTCCCGGATGGCCGTCATTTCGGTGGCGATGACGCCGCGTAGCTTCGTGTCGTCGGAGAGGATCGCCTCGAGCTCGGCAATGGTTTCGAGCAACTTGGCCATTTCCTCTTCGAGATCGGATTTACCGAGGCGAGTGAGTCGACCGAGCTGCATGTCCAGGATGTGGACCGCTTGCTCCTCACTGAAGGAGAACGGCTCCGCCATCAAGGAGGCCTTGGCTTCGGGCCGGTCCGCTGAACCACGGATAGCGGCGATCACCGCATCCAACATGTCGATGGCCCGCAGAAGGCCTTCGACGATGTGAGCCCTATCGCGGGCCTTGCGCAACCTGAATTCGGAGCGGCGGGTGACGACTTCGATCTGATGGTCGATGTAGTGCGAGAGGGCCTGGGCCAGGTTCAGGGTGCGGGGAACGCTGTCGACCAGCGCCAGCATGTTCACGCCGAAACTGGTCTGCATTGGTGTCTGCTTGAAGAGGTTGTTCAGCACCACGTTGGCGTTGGCGTCCCGCTTGAGTTCGATGACCAGCCGGGGCTCTTGGTTGGCCGAGGCGTTGCGCAACTCGCTGATGCCGTCCAGATCGCCCGACCTGACCAGATCGGTGATCTTCTGTTCGATGACTTCGACCGAAGTTTGGTAGGGGAACTCGGTGACGACGATGCGATCGCCGACTCGACCTTCTTCAATTTCGGCGACGGCGCGCATCTTGATGGAGCCGCGACCGGTGCGGTAGGCGTCGAGAATGCCTTGGCGGCCCATGATCAATGCGCCGGTGGGAAAGTCGGGGCCTTTGACGAAGGCCATGAGGTCGTCCGGTGTGGCCTCGGGATTGTGCAAGATGTGGATGGCGGCATCAATCACTTCGCCCATGTTGTGGGGCGGGATGTTGGTGGCCATACCCACGGCGATACCGGTTGACCCGTTGATGAGCAGGTTGGGGAACCGGCCCGGTAAAACAACCGGCTCTTCATCGGTGCCGTCGTAGTTGGCCACCATGTCGACGGTTTCCTCGTCAATGTCGGCCATGAGTTCCAGGGCCAACGGCGCCATCCGACATTCGGTGTACCGCATGGCGGCGGGGCCGTCGTCGGGGCTACGGCCACCGAAACTGCCGTGACCGTCGACCAGGGGGTGGCGAAGCGAGAATTCCTGGACCATGCGGGCCAGCGCTTCGTAGATGGAAGAGTCACCGTGGGGGTGGTAGCTCCCCATGACATCACCCACGACCTTGGCGCACTTGTTGTACGGGCGATCGGGGCGAAGGCCCTTGTCGAACATGGAGTAGAGGATCCGGCGCTGTACCGGCTTCAACCCGTCCCGGACGTCGGGCAGGGCCCGGGCCACAATGACCGACATGGAGTACTCGAGGAACGAGCGCTCCATCTCCTCTTGGATCTCGATCGGTTCAATGGAGCCGATCGGCGCCTCTTCGCCGGGGGGAAGCGCGCCGCTGCCGCCGCCGCCGCGCCCGCGACCAGAACCGCCCCGTGTGGATTGTCGTGCCATGTGGTCTTACTCCGTTGACTACTTAGATATCGAGAAAGCGAACGTCTTTGGCGTTCGTCTGGATGAAGTGGCGTCGCAGCTCGACGTCGTCACCCATCAGGATTGAGCACACCTCGTCGGCCAGGGCGGCCTGCTCCACGTTGATCTGCAGCAACGAGCGCAGTGACGGGTTCATGGTGGTGTCGCGCAGTTCGTCGTAGTCCATTTCGCCCAGACCCTTCAGGCGGTTGAACTCGTGCTTGTGGTCCGGGTGCTCGGCCAAGAAGGCGGCCTTGGCCGCTTCATCCTTGAGGTACACCTTGTCCTTACCGACCAGCGTCGAGAACAGGGGCGGTTGGGCCACGTAGACGTAGCCGCCCTCGACCAGTGGCTTCATCTGGCGGAAGAAGAACGTCAGCAGCAAGGTTCGGATGTGGCTGCCGTCGACATCGGCATCGGCCAGCAGGATCACCTTGTGGTAGCGGATCTTCGTGACGTCGAACTCGTCAGCCAAACCGGCACCGATGGCCGAAATGAGCGCCTGTACTTCGGCGTTCTTCAACATCTTGTCGATGCGGGCCCGCTCAACGTTGAGGATCTTGCCCCGGATGGGCAGGATGGCCTGGGTGTGCGGGTTGCGGGCGTCCTTGGCCGAACCCCCGGCCGAGTTTCCTTCCACAATGAAGATTTCTGATTCGCGCGGGTCGCGCGATGAGCAGTCGGCCAACTTGCCGGGCAAGCCGGCGCCGTCGAGGGCCGACTTGCGTCGGGTCAGGTCACGGGCGCCTTGGGCGGCCATGCGGGCGCGAGCGGCCTGGGTCGATTTCTGGACGATTTGGCTGGCTTCGCGCGGGTTCTCTTCGAGCCACTCGTTCAGCTTCTTGTTGGTCGAGCGCTCGACCAGCGAGCGGATGGAGACATTGCCCAACTTGGCCTTGGTCTGACCTTCGAACTGCGGGTCGCGGAGCCGAACCGAAATGATGGCGGTCAGGCCTTCGCGAATGTCCTCGCCCTTGAGGTTCTCCTCTTTTTCCTTCAGGAGATTGCGTGCCCGGGCGTAGCGGTTGATGCCGTTGGTCAGGGCCTTGGAGAAGCCCTCCACGTGCATGCCGCCCTCGATGGTCGAGATGCCGTTGGCGAAGGAGTGGATCGACTCGTGATAGCCGGTGTTCCACTGCAGGGCGATCTCAACTTCCTGCGCCTCCTCGGCTTCCTCGAAGGAAGCCACCTTGCGGAAGAGCGCCTCTTTCGAGGCGTTGAGATGCTTGACGAAGTCGACGATGCCGCCGGCGTACTTGAAGTTGGTCTTGAGTACCGGGTCGGGCCGCTCGTCGGTGAAGCGGATTTCGAGACCCTTGTTCAAAAAGGCCATGATCTGCAGCCGCTCGACGATGGTCTGGGCCCGGAAATCAACCTCGTCGAAGACGGTGCTGTCGGGCCAGAACGTCACGGTGGTGCCGTGACGGGGCTCACCGGTGGAGCGATCAGTGGGAGCCGGGCCGGTATCGGTGACCTTCTGCTTGGTCTTTCCACCCTTCTCGAACTCAGCCACCCAGTGCTGCCCGTCGCGGTCAACTTCGAGGATCAGACGGCTGGAGAGCGCGTTCACGACCGAGATGCCGACGCCATGGAGGCCACCGGAGACCTGGTAACCGGTTCCGCCGAACTTTCCGCCGGCGTGCAGCGTGGTCAGCACGATTTCGGCCGTCGACATTTTGGGGTTCTTCGGGTGGGGTCCCACCGGGATGCCCGCGCCGTCGTCGGTGACCCGACAACCGCCGTCGGCCAGCATGGTGACGTCGATGCGGGTGCACCGCCCGGCCATGGCTTCGTCGACCGAGTTGTCGACCACTTCCCAGACCAGGTGGTGAAGACCACTCGGCCCGGTCGAGCCGATGTACATACCCGGCCGCTTCCGTACTGCCTCCAGGCCTTCAAGAATGGTGATGTCGGCTTCGCCATACGAACCATCTTGCGGAGCCTCAACCTTGATTGCCACGGGCGCGCCTTTCAAAACCACAGTCTTCGAGGTGCACATCGAATACCCGAGTCAGCTACCTTCGGCCTTCCGATGTGAACGCCCCATCCTACCCGACGTACGGGTGTTTTCGTCACCTATGAACGGTCGCCCACCATCAATTATCGGCGCTCCACCACGACTTCGATTCGCTCTATCGACGCGTCCCCCAAGTCCTTGAGCCGGCGCAGCATCCGACCCGATTCCATACGCGCCTTGGTGGCCCAGGCCGGGTGATCCACGCTCACGGTGAGGGTGCTGCCGCCCACCCGCAGGGGTTGGACGTGGGCGGCGCATTCGGCCCCGGCGATCTCTTCCCAGCGGCCGAACACCAGGTCCATGACATTGGCCGATGGGGCGCCGCCCAGGCGTCCCAGGACTTTGTCCATGGCCTGCGAGACGTGTTGGGGGCCGGCATCGATGCCCCGATGGCCACGACGACGATCCTCGCTCATTGCTGCACCAGCTCATCAATTTGGAAAATTCGGGCTATTTCAATGCCTTCGGGCAGCGGTGAGGCCGTGGTCAGGATGGATTGACCGGCCGGCAGCTCGGCCAACAGGGCTTTGCTTCGGTTCGGATCCAGTTCAGAAAACACATCATCGAGCAAGAGGGTGGGGATGATGCCCGTTCGAGCCACCACCAGTTGGTGAATGCCAATGCGGAGGGCCAGCGCCAAGCACCGCTGTTCGCCCTGGGAGGCGTGCGTCCTGGCCTCGCGCCCGTCAATAGAGAGGATCAGGTCATCGCGGTGCGGACCGACCGTGTTGACGCCCCGGCGGATGTCGTCGCGGCGACTCTGTTGCAGCGCGTCCGCCAATTCCCCGTCCCAACTCCGCTGGTAGTGCTCCTCAACGACGGATCGGCCCGTTTCACCGGCCAATCGGTAATAGGCAGGTGGGACGAATTCCTCCAAGGCGGCGACCAGCCGTTCGCGCGCCGCCACTAGGACGTTGCCTGAATCGACCAATCGCTGGTCCCACACATCGAGGGTGGCCGCCACATCCGCGCTGGCGCGACCGCCGGCTTGGCGCAGCAGGGCGGCCCGCTGGCGCAGGACCCGATCGGCCGCATCAGCCGCTCGGGCACCCTCGGGATCACAGAGGGCGAGGGCTTCATCGAGCATTTGGCGCCGGATGCTGGGCCCACCGCTCACTAATGACAGGTCTTCGGGCGAAAAGATCGTGCAGGGAGCGGCCGAACTCAGTTCTTTCCGTCCGGTGGCCGACTTTCGATTGACCATGGTGCGACTACGCCCAACTAACAAGATTTCGGCCTCAATCAGGGTCGGGCTGTGCTCACCCCGCCACTCGGCCCGCACGATGGCCCGTTCGGCACCCGTCCTCACCAGGGCTTCCCGCGGTGCCCCCCGAAATGATCGTTGGGTCCCGAGATACACCATTGCTTCGAGCACGCTGGTCTTTCCGGTTCCGTTGAGACCCGTGATGACGGTCGTGCCGTCGGCTTCCGGCTCGAAGGAACCAGTACCGAAAATACGAAAATCCGTCAGTTCAATTCGTTGGAGGCTCAACGCCCGAGGAGTTGTTCGCTCAGGAAACCCGAACCGGCATGAGGAGATACCGGAACTGGTCGTCTTCGGCGCCGCGAACCGTGGCCGCTCGAGTTCCGTCAGCCGATTCCAGAATTACTTCGTCGCCCTGCACTGCTTCGACGCCGTCAATCAAGTACGAGGGGTTGAAGGCAATCACAAGATCTTCACCGGAGAAGTCTCCATCAACCGACTCTGATGCGTCGCCGACTTCTTGGCTGACCACCGACAAGTCCACGCCGCCGGCGCGCATCGACAAGCGCACCGGTGTGGTGTTGTCGCGCACCAGGAGCTGCACGCGACGCAGCGCGGCGATGAATGACTCTTTTCCGAGGTGCAACTTGTTCGGGTAGTGATCGGGAATGAGCTGGTTGTAATCCGGGTAGCGACCTTCGAGCAACCGAGTGCTGATTTGCACATTTCCCTGCCAAAAAGTGATTTCGTTGGTGCTGGCCGCCACGCCGATGCTGCCTTTGCCGGCTTCCTCACCACTGCCCTTGGGCAGCCGTTGCAGTTCGGCCAGCGCGCGCGCCGGCACCAGGAGATCTTCGTCACCAGGCAAGGCCGGGACGCCGGGAAGGTCGCGCATGGCCATCCGGTAAGAGTCGGTGGCGACCATGCGGATCGATCCGTCGATGCGCGACAGCAACACACCGGTCAGCAAGGGGCGGGCGTCGTCATGTGACGCGGCGCGGACGACCTGTCGCACCGCTTCAGCCAAGGCCGGCTCGGGTAACTGTGTCGTCGCCTCCGTCGTGCGACCAACGGCTGGGAACTCAACGACGGGATAGGTCCGAAGTTTGAAGTTTGATCGGGCGGCGGAAATGGTGATGTGTTCGTCATCGTGTTCAAAGGTGACGGCGCCCGGCTCTAACCGGCGAACGATGTCGGTGGAGAGTCGAGCGGGAACGACACAGGTCCCGTCATCAATCCCGATGACTTCTTCTGTCACTTGGATGGTGAGATCCAAATCGGTACCGGTAATCGAAAGCACATTTCCGGTGCAGGAAAGCAATAGACCAGACAACACCGGTGATGAAGTTGTCCGTGTGCCCACGGCTCGGCCAGCAGTGGCCAACATCTCGACGAGTGCATCGCGCTCGGATCTGAACTTCACGAAAAGTTGTCCTTTCGAAACTCTCCCCAGTCTCTAATGAAAGAGAAGGAGATACATGTAGGTAGTAAAGGTAATAAGGGCTGTGGATTGTGGACTACATGCTTTGATCCCTGGTGGAAGGGCGCATTCTTGTCCCCACTGGTGTGTGGGCAACTTACGACAACCTTTGTTGTTTTCCCGGCTCCACCGCCGAGCTGGGGATGAGCCGTCACGCTATCCCCAGGCTGTCATGGTCTGTCCACACCCTCGCGGGCCGATGCCCACAGGTCATGAACCGGACCGGATCTGCTGGATCAACTCGGTGACTTGTTCGTAGATCTGCCGCCGCTCCTGCATCTGGCCTGAGATCTTGTCCACGGCGTGGATGACGGTGGTGTGGTCGCGGTTGCCGAAGACCCGGGCGATGGCGGGATAGCTGTAGTCAGTGAGCTCGCGGGTCAGGTACATCCCCACCTGGCGAGCCGTGACCAGGGGCCGGGTCCGGCTGGGTCCGCAAATGGCCTCGATACTGAATCCATAGCTGGCCGATGTCGCTTCAAGGATGATTTGGGGCGTAATTCGTCGAGGTTCTCCGGCCAGGACAATGTCGGAGAGCACCCGCTCGGCCTGGGCCAAGGTGATGGGCTCCTTATTCAGCTTGGCAAAGGCACAAATTCGGGTCAGGGCCCCTTCGAGCTCTCGAATGTTGTTCTTTACGTGGGTGGCGATGAACTCGAGGACGTCGTCGGGCACCTCGTGGTGCTCACTGACCGACTTGGAGCGGAGGATGGCCAAGCGGGTTTCGAGGTCGGGCGGGTCAATTTCGGTAATGAGACCGGAGAGGAAGCGGCTGCGGAGCCGGTCCTCCAGCGTCTCGATCGACTTGGGCGGCCGATCGGAGGTGAGCACGATCTGCTTGGAGGCGCCCTTGAGGTCGTTGTAGGTGTGGAAGAACTCCTCCTGGAGTCCTTCTTTGTTCTCCATGAACTGGACATCGTCAATCAGGAGTACGTCGCATTCCCGATAGCGGCGCTTGAAGGCCAAGGTGGTGGAGGTTCGGAGCGAGTCCACGAAGTCATTCATGAACGTCTCGGTGGTGACGTAGAGGATCTTGCGCCGGCTGAAGTTCTCGGCGACATAGTTCCCGATGGCGTGGAGCAGGTGGGTTTTCCCCAGGCCGCTGTCGCCGTAAATAAAGAGCGGATTGTACGATCTACCAGGGTTTTCAGCCACCGCCTGGGCTGCCGCGTGGGCGAGGCGGTTGGAGGAGGCGGCCACGAAGGTCTCGAAGTTGAACTTGGGGTCCAGCTGCACCGCTGGGGATTCCCGACCTACCCCATTGGACGACTTGGCTGGTTCGACCGGAGCGGCCACCGCGATGGGGGCTCCCAGGATCTCTTCGACCACCTCTTCGCGCTCATGCACCTCGAGGCGGGTGTGGACGGGCTGGCCCACCTCGGTGGCCAGGATGTCTTCGATCATGGGGAGGTATCGAGTCTCAACCCGTTCCCGGATCAGGCCATTGGGGACGGACAGCACGAAGACCCCATCGGCGAAATCAACCGGCTCGAGGCCCGACAGCCAGAGCTGCCACGTGGTCTCCGAAACCTGCTCGCGCAGCGAGAGGGAGCACTTTGTCCACAGTTCCACTGCTTGATCCACCGCGCCGACCGATAGCCCTTCCTCCGTCCTCGGCGTCCTGGACTGGTCGGAACGTTCCTCGGTGCGGGTAATTAGATGAAGGTACACCGTCCCACATCGGCCGACTAGTGGGCATTGGCAAATCGCGCCTAACATGGCATCCACGCCACTGCGTGGTTGCCGGAGGGCAACACCCCAGGTAGTGGTACCAACTCTGCGGCGCCCGGCTAACGGCCGTGCCAGCGTGGCGAAAGGCTGAATTGACGTGAAGCGCACCTATCAACCAAATACTCGCAAGCGAGCCAAGACCCACGGCTTCCGCAAGCGCATGTCGACGAGGGCCGGTCGGTCCATCCTGAAGTCGCGCCGGCTCAAGGGCCGTCACCGCCTGACCGTCTGATCTGATCGTGCCCGCCCGCAAGGTCGGAAGGATCCAGACGCAAACCACCTTCGGCCAACTCCAGCGCACTCGCGCCAAGGCCAGCAGTGGACCTGTCCGCGCCAGTTTCGTCCCGGCTTCAGCTGCTGAAATTGGTGTATTTCCCCAGGTGGGCTACGCAATTAGCAAGCGCTGTGGCAACGCGGTGACCCGGAATACCCTTCGCCGCCGCATGCGGGCTTCGGCCGAATCGGTGGCCGAAAGCCTCCCCAAGGGTGCCTACCTGCTGCGGGTCGACCCCCGGTGGGTGGCCAGTGACCCGGCCAGCTTCGCCGCCTCGGTCAAAGACGCACTGCAGCGAGCCGGTCGATCGGGACAGGTGGCAGCATGAACAAAGAGACCACACGGCCGAACTTCCTGGCCAGAGGGGCAATTGGGGTGCTGAAGGCGTATCAAGCAGCCTCGGCCGGGAGGGTGTCACCCTGCCGCTTCTATCCCAGCTGCTCGAATTACGCCGTTGAGGCCTTCACCGAACATGGATTTGGCCGCGGCTTCACCCTTACCGCCCGTCGCCTGGTCCGTTGCCGTCCCTTTGGTAAGCACGGCGTCGACCTGGTGCCCCTTCGTCAAGATGCCCATGCCGGGCATGAGCACTCCATGAAGGTGGTGCAAGCCAGGTGACCAGTACCGTGTCCACCGTGATCGCTGAAAACGCCCTGTTCAAGTCGATTGGGGAGATCTTCCACCCGATCTTCCTGCTCTTCGGCTGGGTGTTGGCCGGCATCTACTCGGTTATCCCCAACTACGCCGTTGCCATCGCCGGCTTGACCATCCTGATCATGGTGGTGCTGACGCCCATCACGATCAAGAGCACCAAGTCGATGATCGCCATGCAGCGCCTGCAGCCCGAGATGAAGAAGCTCCAGGCCAAGTACAAGGGTCCGGAGAACCGCGAGCAGCTCAATCAGGAAATGATGAAGCTGTACAAGGAGAATGGGACCAGCCCGTTTGGGGCCTGCCTGCCCAGCCTTTTGCAGATGCCATTCCTGATCATTTTGTACTCATTGATTCGCGGGCTTTCCTACACCACCAGCACCGTAAAAAACCACATCATCACGGTTCATTCAACGCCAAGATACATCCCGCATGCATCGAAGCTTTACCACAACTTAGTTCTCGCCAAGGGCCAAATGAAGGGCCCATTTGGTATGGATTTGTCGTCCGCTCCGTTCACCCATCACGGCACTGACCAGGCACTTCTTACCATCCCCTATTTGGCTCTTATTGGTATTGCGATCTTCTTCCAATACTTCCAAATGAAGCAGATGAATAGCCGCAATCCGCAGGCTGCTCAGGCAAATCCACAGATGCAAACAATGCAGAAGTTTTTCCCGCTTATCTTCGGTCTCATTTACCTGAGAGTGCCGGCGGGAGCAACGATTTACATGGTCGTGTCTTCGGCCATGCGAATCGGCACGCAAGAGCTGATGTTCCGAACCGGCATGGTGACGCCGGTGGCCCAGGAACGCGAGATTGGTGGCACCACCAAGGCGCCGCCGGTCGTATCTCCCAAGTCGTCTAACAACGGCAATGGGAACGGAAACGGGAACGGCAAGGCGGCGCCCAAGGCGCTGCCGAAGGACGGCACCAAGAACGCGGCCCGCACACCGGTGCCGCGTAAGACAACTAACGGGTCCAATGGGAAGCGCACCAGCCCTGGGGACGAGTCCGAGCAGACGCAACCGGCCAAAGAGCACCCGCGTTCACGCTCCAAGAAGGCAAGAAAGGCTCGATAGAGCGTGGAGTGGGTTGAGTTTGCTGGAAAGACAGTGCAAGAAGCGACCGAATTGGCATTGGATCAACTGGGAGTCACGGTCAGCGACGCTGAAGTCATTGTGGTCACCGAGCCCAAGCCCGGCCTCTTCGGTCGGATGCGCGGCGAGGCCCGTGTCCGGGCGCGCGTACGGCCCGTTGGACCACGTCCCAAGCGTGAGCGCTCCAGGGACCGTAATCGCAGCGGTAAGCGGGAACAGGGCCAGGGTGGGGGTAACCGCCAGTCGGCGCCCCGCAGCGGCACACGCACAGCCGTAGAGGACGCCCCAGCGGGTGAAGCCCGCACCAACGGGTCGGCTGCTGGCGGAGCCGGCACGGGAACGGGAACTGGCACCAGTCGCTCAGCTCGTCGGCGCCGGAACCGGAGCCAGAGTGCAGCCAACGGAAGTGCCAATGGCGCTTCGGTGCGGGAAAATGGCAATGGCGGCGGATCGCCTGAACGGAACGTGCAGCGCAATAGGGAAACGAAGGAGACTGTGGCCATGGCCGAGGGAATGACACTTGAGGAGCAGGGCGAAGTCGGTCGCGCCTTCTTGGTGGGCCTGCTGGCCGAATACGGCGTAGAAGCCACGGTCGAGACCCGCCTGCTAGACGAGGACACGGTCGAGATTGCCGCCATGGGTGAAGAACTTGGCCTGTTGGTAGGCCCCCGCGGCTCAACGCTGAGCGCACTGCAGGACCTGACCCGGGCCGTCGTGCAGCGCCAATGCCCGTCACGCACCGATCGGATCCTGGTCGACGTGGCTGGTTACCGTGAGAAGCGCTCGGCGGCTTTGAAGCGCTTCAGCACCCAGATCGCCGAAGAAGTCATCGCCTCGGGCCAGGAAAAGGCGCTGGAGCCCATGAGCCCAGCCGACCGCAAGTCCGTGCACGATGCGGTGAATGAGATTGATGGCGTGGTCACCCGCTCCGAGGGTGAAGACCCCAATCGCCACATCGTCATCGCTCCTGCTGGCTGAACAGCCTGTCGGTGCCTGACACCGAACCGGGGGGCCAGGTGCCCCCAGTCCTCCATGAGGTTCTGAACGAGGCCCGGGAGTTTGGCTTTCTCGGCCCCGGACCGGTTGAGACCCACATCCAGCATGCTGAAGGCTTCGTGACGCTGGCCCGACGCCACTCCCCCGCTACCAACGATGCGGTCCGCATCCTCGATCTGGGATCAGGCGGCGGACTGCCCGGATTGGTCCTGGCCGTGATGTGGCCCACCTGTTCGATGGTGCTCCTCGATGCCGCGGTGCGACGCACGGCCTTTCTCCGCCAAGCCGTCACCCGCTGCGCCCTGGATGACCGGGTGACCGTCATCACGGAACGGGCCGAAGTGGCGGGTCGGGATTCCGAACTCCGCGGGCACTTCGATGGCGTGGTGGTCCGGTCGTTTGGACCCCCGGCCGTGGTGGCCGAATGTGCCGCACCTTTCCTAAAAATTGGGGGCTTTGTAATCGTCTCAGAGCCTCCAGAATCAATCGCCCGGAACACGGGGGCGGCGATTCGTTGGGAGGCTCCAGGGCTCGCTCAGGTGGGTTTGGAGCCATTGGAATCAGTTCGAGAGCAATACGGGTATGAAGTCCTCCGCCAACGGGAACTTTGCCCGGATCGGTACCCCCGGCGCAACGGGGTCCCGGCCAAGAACCCGCTTTTCTGAGCCGGGCTTGCCGGGACGGATGTTTCACGTGAAACAGCCCAGAGGATGTCTGAGCCGAGCCAGGGCTCGGAGTTCGGGAGCGAGCCGGTCCCTCGGCTGGACATAAAACTGCCTTCGCGGATCCGGGATGGATCGCTGTTGCTGAATGGCCGCACCCGCCACCGTTAATCCCCCGCCTGAAATTTCGCCTGCACGTCTGACTGGACCGATGGATTGGCCGACAGTCCCGAGCATCCCATCAGACGATCTGTGCTGACCCCTTAAGAGACCGGAGTGTTTCACGTGAAACAAGCGAAGGTCGCCAGGTCTCTCGTTCGACTTCCTTGGATTAGCCCAGAGAGGCCCCGAGCTGAGTGTCGGGAAGGCCCGGCCCGATAATCCGGGGGGTCCGCCTTGAAGTTATTGGGGGATGAAGAGAAATCCCAGAATCACCGCAAATCTGGCCCTGGTGCCCGGAATTGGGGATTCCTGGCCGATTCCGGCCGGATTGGCCCCGATGTTTCACGTGAAACAGGTTTAGAGTCTTGACCTGGGATAGCGGGCGGGCCAGGATAGGCGCCGTGCTTCGGCTTAAGGGAGAAATTGGCTGATGCGCATCCGCCGCAGGGATCGGGAGGATGATTCCCCGATCCCAGACCCGGGGGTAGAACCCTCCCCCACTGCCTCTATCGAAGCCGTTGAGCTGGACGACCCTGTTCCCGAAGTTCCTGTCACGGTAGCCAGCACTCCAACGGAAGCACCCGAATCCCCCACCCCAACTCCTTCCACTGAAGAGTTGGGAGAGGCAGCAGAGCCGGAGGTTGTCATGGATGTTCCCGAAATAAAACCCGAAGATCAGCCGGAAGAACCGGTCATGCGTCTTCCCGCCCTGGCTCCCGAGGTCGAAGCGCTCGTTCCAGTGGAGCGGCCAACCACTCGTGAGCTGCCTCGAGTCATTGCCATCGCCAATCAGAAGGGTGGCGTGGGCAAGACCACCACGACCGTCAACCTCGGCGCCGCTCTGGCCGAGCTGGGCTACCGGGTCTTGGTCATCGACCTAGATCCGCAGGGAAACGCCACCACCGGGCTTGGTATTGATGCCCGGAACTTTGAATTGTCGATGTACGACGTGATCATGCGGGATCAGTCGCTGGAGGATTGCATCGAACCCACCAGCGTAAAGAACCTGTTCGTGGCCCCGGCCACGATCGACCTGGCCGGCATCGAGATTGAGTTGGTGCCGGCCTTCAGTCGTGAGCTCAAGCTCAAGCGGGCCGTCGCCACCGTCATCGATGATTTTGATTTCATCCTCATCGACTGCCCACCTTCCTTGGGCCTGATCACGGTGAATGGCCTGGCCGCGGCGGGGGAGGTCCTGGTACCGATCCAGTGTGAGTACTACGCCCTGGAAGGATTGAGCCAGCTCCTGCGCAACGTCAATCTGGTGTCGTCCAACCTGAACGAAACCCTGGAAGTGACGACCATTGTGCTCACCATGTTCGATGCTCGAACCCGGCTCTCGATCGATGTGGCCAACGAAGTCCGTACCCATTTCCCCGAGCGGGTCTGCAAGAGCGTGATTCCACGCACCGTCCGCTTGTCCGAGGCTCCCTCGTTTGGGCAGCCCATCACAGTGTTCGATCCGACATCACGAGGGGCCGTGGCCTACCGTGAGCTGGCCAAGGAGGTGAGCAATGGCGCGCCGCACGGGACTCGGTAAGGGACTGAGTGCGCTCATTCCGAGCGAAGCGGTGGGGGAGGCCGACTCGCTCCTGAGGATCGTTCCCATCTCGCACATTCAGCCCAACACGTATCAACCCCGGAGTCACTTCGACGAGGAGTCGATGTCGGCCCTGGCGGCCTCCATCCGGGAAGTGGGCCTGCTCCAGCCGGTCCTGGTCCGAGAAGTCGAGGGTGACGAGGAGATCTACGAGCTCATTGCCGGTGAGCGGCGCTGGCGGGCCGCTCGGCGAGCTGGCCTCCAGACCATTCCGGTCCTGGTTCAGGTGGCCAACGACGTGGCCAGCCTCGAGCAGGCCCTGGTCGAGAACCTGCACCGAGAAGACCTCAACGCGCTGGAAGAGGCCGCCGCCTACCAGCAGCTGATTGATGAGTTCGGCCTGACCCACGAGCAGGTGGCCACCCGCATGGGTAAGGGCCGAGCCACCGTGACCAACACGCTGCGCCTCTTGCAGCTGCCGTCCGGGGCGCAGCGGGCCCTGGCCGAGCGCAACATCTCCGCCGGGCACGCCCGGGCTCTGTTGGGCACCCCCGATCGGGCGCTGCAGGAGCAGTTGGTCGAACGGATCGTGGCTGAAGGGTTGACGGTTCGGGCCGTCGAAGACGTCGTGCGTGGTGGTCCGGTCGTGCACGAGGTACCGGTGCCGGCACCGGTGCCCGATGAGCCCGTAACTCCGGTTGCTCCCAGTACTACCACCGGTACTACCGAACCGAATACCCGCAGGTCACCCATCAAAAAGCTGCCGGAACCGGGGGTGCTGGAGCTCGAAGATCTCCTGTCCACCTACCTCAACACCCGGGTGAAGGTTGATATCCAGAACCGGAGGGGTCGACTCGTGGTTGAGTTTGCCACTCTGGAGGACCTCGAGCGCATCTATCGGGCCATGGTTGGTGACGGCGGTGCCTAGTTGTTCACACAACTGTCAAGACACCGTTCAGGTTCATCCACAACCTGTGCATGACGTTGTGGATTGTTACCTAGTTCATGTTGCTGAGGGTTTGATCACGCAACCGTCTCGTTAGTCCCAGGAAGCGTCGGCCCACAGTCCGAGGGCCTCGGACAGCGCCGCGGCCAGCGCGGCCGCCTGTTCCACCACCACCCGGGACGGACCCACTTCTACCAGGACCGATGGCATCCGGGTCTCCCGAAGGATAGGCAACCGCATGCCCTGGGCTCCACCGTCGGTCACGCCGAGGGCGGCGGGGACCCGGTGCTGAATGAGCTCGGCCAGGAGCTTTCCCGCCTGAGATTCATCGTGATGGCCGGACCAGAAGGACGTGCGGCACTCCGAGGTTGAGGGATTGAGACGCAGACCGAGGTAGACATCAACCCTCAACTCGTTGGCCTGCTGCGCCTGGGTCAGGTCGTCCGGGTGATGCAGCTCCGTCACCAGGGTTCCACCGGACACCAAGCGTCGACGTAGGGCGCCACTCACGCTGCCCAGGCCGCCAATTTCGCCGATGGCCACGTGTTGACCCGAGAGGGTGCGCGGCGCATCCCGCAGGAGGGCACGAGCCCTCACCGATGAGACCAGTTCGGGGGCATCGTGTCGGCTCTGCAACCGGATGAGCTCACGCAGGGTGGCGCCGCCCGCTAATCCATCGACCGGGAGGCCGGCGTTGCGCTGGAAATCGGACAGGGCGGCCCCGGTGCGGTCACCGAAGATGCCGTCCACCCGCCCGGCGTCGAAGCCCAGGCTGCAGAGGCGCAGTTGGAGCTCGGTCACGTCGTCGCCGCGGAGCATTTCGGCCCGTCGGTACAGGTAGCGATCGCCCAGGCGAAAACCGGCCTCGACCAGCGTGTTCCAGGTGGACTGGTCACACACGCCGTTGACCCGGAGGCCACGCAAGTGCTGGAAAGCTTCCAGGGCGGCTCGGGTCGAGGGTCCGAACCACCCGTCTTCGTCAACAGGCGCGCCGCCCGGGAGGGCGGCGGCCAGTCGACGTTGTACATCGGAAACCGCAGGTCCGCGGTCTCCCTCCGAAAGAGGAAGGCCTACAGGTAGGCCTGAATCTCCTCCAGCAGCTGACGCTTGGGCTTGGCCCCGATCAGACGCACCTCCGGCTGCCCGTCCTTGAACAGGATCAGGGTCGGGATGCTCATCACGTCGAAGCGCCGGGTTATTTCCAGATTGTCGTCGATGTTCAACTTGCCAATCTGGATCTTCCCCGCCTGCTCCTCGGCGATCTCTTCCAGTACCGGGGAGATCATCTTGCACGGGCCGCACCATTCAGCCCAGAAGTCCACCAGCACGGGGACATCGGAGCTCTTGACATGCTCGTCAAAGGTAGCGTCGCTCAGGGTCACAATCTTCTCGCTCATTGGTTCTCCTTGTCAGAGTGGTCCAACGCATTGGACCGAGATTTGTTCCCGGCGGTTATTCGCCGTGCTCCTCGAGCCAATGTTCGGCATCGATGGCCGCCATGCAGCCCGAACCGGCCGAGGTGATGGCTTGGCGGTAGTAGTGGTCCTGCACGTCGCCGCAGGCGAAGACGCCGTCGACGCTGGTCCGCGACGACTTCTCGTGGGTGGTGATGTACCCGTTGTCTTCCAGCTCGAGTTGGCCCTTGACCAGGGCCGTATTGGGCTCATGGCCGATGGCCACGAACAGGCCGGTGATGTCGAGTTCAGAGGTGGCGCCGGTCACGGTGTCGACCAGGCTGACGCCGCTGACCTTGGTGTCACCCTTGACGTCGGTGACCTTGGTGTTCCACAGGAACTCGATCTTGGGGTTGGCGAAGGCCCGGTCCTGCATGATCTTGGAGGCCCGGAGCTCGTCCCGGCGGTGGATGACGGTGACCTTGGAGGCGAACCGGGTCAGGAACATGGCCTCTTCGAGGGCGGAGTCGCCCCCGCCGGCCACGGCGATGTGCTGCTCGCGGAAGAAGAAGCCGTCGCAGGTGGCACAGGTCGAGACCCCGTACCCGAGCAGGCGGTCCTCGTTGGGGCAACCCAGCATGAGGGAGCGGGCGCCGGTGGCGATAATCAGGGCGTCGGCCGTCACGGTCGGCTTCGGCCGCGTCGGGATCGCCGATCCACAGATCAAAGGGCATGCGGGCCAGGTCGACCCGGCTGACCTTGGCCGTGCGCAGCTCGGCGCCGAAGCGGATGGCCTGCTCGCGGATGACCCCCATCAGTTCGGGACCCATGATCCCGTCCACGAAGCCGGGGTAGTTCTCGACCTCGGTGGTCAGCATGAGCTGGCCCCCGGGCTGATCGCTGTTGGACGACGGCTCACCCTCTATGACCAGGGGTTCGAGCTGCGCCCGGGCGCTGTAGATGGCGGCGGTCAAGCCGGCCGGGCCGCTCCCGATGATGACGATCTTGCGGTGTTCAGTCATGGGATCCGGCGGGGCCGCGCTTTGAGTAGGCGAAGGCGCCACCGGCGGAGAAGATGGCCCCGAGCACCAGGTAGGCGATCCAGACGCTGGTGCCCGGTGGCGTAGTCATTGAGCAGACGGATGAAGCCCGATACTGAACAGGACCAGAACGACCAGCCCGGCCATGCCGATGATGACGCCGAACACGACGGCCCGGGCGGCCACGACAGCCGGCCGGATGGCCTTGTCGTTGACGGTGGCCACGACGCGGTCAACCGTGTCGAGGGCCCGATTGGTCCATTCCTCAGAGAAATCCTGCTCAGCCACGGAGCGAGATTACTCGCCGCTGCCGGATGCTCCGGCCGCGAGGATGTAACAGACGCCCACCGTGTTGGGGCCGGTATGCGCGCCCACCACCGGGCCGAGCTGCACCGACAGCATCTCGTGGGCCACCGGGATGCTCGAAAGGCTCTTCAGGACCTCGTCAAAGTCGGTGCAGGCCCCGTCGGCCACCCCGAGGCGCTCCAAGGGAGCATCATCGGCGACCTTGGTCGTCATGTAGGCCAGCGCCCGGCCCCGAGTGCGTTGCTTGGATTCCTCGGCCACCACGCCTTCTTTGACCTGGATCACGGGCTTGATATTGAGGAGCGAGCCGAACAGGGCCTGCGCCCCGCCGATGCGCCCGCCCCGCTGCAGGTGGTCGAGGCCGCCGAGCACGCCGTAGACCCGGGTCCGGGGGATGCGGCTTTCGGTCGCCGCGGCCAGGTCATCCAAGCCGGCTCCGGCCTCGGCCTCCTCGGCGGCGGCGATGACCAGCAGGCCCTGGCCCATGGTCAGCGAGAGGGTGTCGACCACCTTGACCGGAATGGCCGAGAACGAATCGGCCGCCGTGCGGGCGGAGGCGAAGGTGCCCGAGACGCCCGAGGAGATGGTGAGGCAGAGCACGCCTTCGGCCCCGTCGTCGGCCGCCTGCTGGAAGGCGGCCATGAACGAACCGGGGGAGGGGGCTGCGGTCTCGGGCAGGGCGCCCTTGCCTTCACAGCGACGCCAGAACTCCTCGGTCGACAGGTCCTCTCCGTCGGTGAATTCTTCCGAGCCGAATCGGATGGTCAGAGGGACGATGCGAATGTCGTGCTGCTTGACCAATTCTGCGGTCAGATCACAGGCACTGTCGGTCACGATGCGGATACCAGGCATTGAGGGAGTCTGCCACGACGCTCCAGCGTTCGCCGGGTCTGTCACCGACCCAGACGGGCGGCGCGCCGATGCGCCACGGCTTGGCGACGTCCGGTCACCACCGCCACCACCGCGTAGGCCAGACCACCGGCCACCACCGATCCGACCACCCGCACCAGGAGGGCGTTGCCGTGGTTGGCGCTGGTGAGGTTGGACACCACCAGCACCACAATGCCCATGGCGATGGTGGAGTAGGCCACCCGCCGCAGCGGGGCCCACACGGCCGCCGTGCCCAGTCGCCCGAACCATTGCCGCAGCAGAGCCAGGCCGAGCAGTGCGCCCGCGCTGTAGGCAATGGAGAGGGACAGGGCCAGCCCGCGGACGCCCAGCGGGTGCACCAAGACAATGGCGAGCCCGACATTGATGGCGTTCTCCACCAGGTAGAGGTAGAAGGCCACCTTGGTCCGCTGCATCGACTGCAGCACCCGCACGATGTAGAGGTACGAGCAGAAGCCCGGGAGCCCGAGGGCGAACATGGCCAAGGCGGCGCCGGTATCGGACGTCTCGGCTCGCCGTGCTGTGCCCGTGGCCCAGCACGAGTGCCACCGCCGGCTTGGCCAACAAGAGCATGGCCACCGCGGACGGGATGATGAGCGCCAACATCGAGCGCCAACCCGCCGGCAATGCGGGTCACGAACTCCTGCCGGCTGCCCGGTCGACCATTTCTCGGCCAAGTCCGGCGCCACCACCGACATGACGGTGACCGCCACCACGCCGTAGGGCATCTGCATGAAGGCGTAGGCATAGGTGTACGACGACACCGGGTCGGGTCCCGACGCCGTGCCGGCCAACAGGATGACCACGAACTGGGCGATCTGGTTGGCCATGACGAAGCCGAAGGTCCAACCGCTCAGACGCACCACCTGACGGAGCGCGGCGTCGCGGAGGTTCCAGTGCCAACGCAGCCGCGACAGTCGGGCCGAGCGGAGACTGGGAATCAGGGCCAGCCCCTGCAGCACCACGCCCATGGACGTACCCAAACCGAGCAGCACCAACTGGCTGTGGTGATGTTCCACGCTGGACAACCCGGCCCCCCGGCCGGCCCACAGGCCGAACCAGATGAGCACCCCGATGCAGACGAAGTTGTTGATGATGGGAGCCCAGGCCACGGCCACGAAGCGGCGCCGGGTGTTGAGCAGTGCGGTGGCTAAGGCAAAACCGCCGTAGGCCGCCACCTGCACCACGAACCAGCGCAGGAGTTCGGTCGCCGCCTGGCGTTCGAGCGTGATTTCATGCACCTGCTTGGCGTGGGCATGGGCATCGAGCGCGGTCAGTCCCGTGATGATGTCCGGAGCCAGGATCAGCGCCGCCACCGTCGTGATGATCAGCACGACGGTGGCCACCGAAATCACCGCCGAGATGGAGGCGAAGGCATCCTCCTCGTCGCGCCGGGCCAACTGACCCACGAAGACCGGAATGAAGGTGGCCGACAGGACCCCGCCGAGGACGATGTCGTAGAGCATGTTGGGGGTGGTGTTGGCCAGGTTGAAGGCGTCGGCCAGGTGGGTCTGTCCGAGGGCCCACGCCAGGGCCACGAACCGCAACAGACCGGTGAGCCGGGACATGCCGGTGCCCAGCGCGACAAAGGTGGCCGACGTGGCCAACGACGATGGCGCTCGGCGAGCGGCTCTCGTACCGGCCATCGTCAGTGGGCCCGGGGCCGCTGACGGCGCGAGCGGCGCCAGGTGCGCCCCCACCAGACCAGCAGCGTCAGTCCGGCCAACGCCGTGATCCCAATGCCCACGATGGAGATGGAGGTGGAGTGCACCGCCACCGAGGTGTGGGCGATGACCAATTGCACCGTCGGGCGTGCGCAGCGTCACATCGACGGGGAGGCCGTCTCCCGAAGAGCGGGCGCGGGCCTGAATCCGCACCGGTGTGGTGGGCCGATTGAGGGTGAGCGCGCGCGTGTTGCCGTCGGGGAAGGTGAACTTGTCGCTGTCCAGCGTCAACACCACACTCACCGAATAGGAAGCAGTGTGCAGCACGGTGACCGGGATGGGCGCCGTGCGCGAGGTGAAGGTGATGGTCCGCTCGGGTGCCAACGAAATGGTGCCGAGCACCTGGCCGAACGTCTGCTGGAAGTTGAGCACCGACGCCGTCCGTTGCGCGGTGGTGAAGGTGGCGTTCTCGGTGGCCAGCAAGGCATCGGATAGTTGGCTCAACACCGCCGGCGGGTCGGCGTGATGGTTGTCGACCACGGCGGACACGAACGAGCTGAGGTGCGAGCGGTCGGTGCTGATGTGCAGCGCGGCGGTCTTGGTGATCAGGCCCTTGACGCGAGGAGTTGCCTGACTGCAGATGGCGTTGCGCGGGCTCGTCGTTGCCACCCGCCGGAACCTGCGCGAATAGTTGGTTGAGTGTCACCGGCGCCAACCCCGGGTTACCGGTCAAGCCGTCAAGCAGGGTCTGCGTTGAAGGCGTTCGTCGGATGCCAGTTGACCGGTGGAGCGAGCGCCAGACCGCGGAGCTTGGGCAAGACGACGTTCTCGAAATGCACGAACATCAAGTCGGCCAGGAGTTGATTGGCCGCCAGTACCGGATCACCCGGATCAGCCGAGAATCGCGAATCCACGGTGCTGTCGGTCGCCACCGCATCGATGTGCGCACCTGGTCCAGTTCGAGCGAGAACGGTTGCGCCGGCGTGTACTCCTGCATTGCCGCTGTTGGCCAGCACGGCATCACTCACCACCAAGTGGGTGGCCCTCGCCGCCTGCAATCCGGCCGTGAGGTTGCCGGTATCGCGCATCGGCCAGCGAGGTGCTGGTGTCAATCCAACTGCCAGCCGACCGGATGCAGGCCGGCCTGGCGCAGCAGCTGGCGTGCCCCGCGCCAGTTGCGTGCTGATTTCGTCGGTCAGTCCGGCCCGGGCCAGCGCGGCCACGTCAATTGGCACATACGGCTCGCTGAGCAGTTGATCGCCGCCCGCCTCCGTGAGCTCGTTCAACTGCTGCAGGGCGCGCCCCTTGGCGCCACGACGCTTGAGCTTGGTGGCCGTGGTCGGCGACACGGCCAAGTGTCAACGCCACATCGCGGTGCGCGCTCACTTGCGCGATGGTGCTCTCGGCCGCCGCCGGCCCCCTGGACCGACCGGCATCACCATGGCCACCCGGAGGGGCCCCGTCCCCTCCACCGTTGGCTCTTGATAGGTCAGAAAGGTCGTAAATCGACTGACATCGTCTGAGCTGCCGACGCGCTGCAGGGCCACCGACAGCGGATGGACCTGCCCACAGGTGCCGTTGCCCGGCACGCAGTTGAGATAGACGATCGGCGCGCCGGTCGGGCAGGCCTCTGCCGCGGCCGCGCCGGCCGGCGCCGGTGGAGCAGTGACCGAGGGATTGGGGAGCACGGTGACACAGATGCTGGCCGTCCGACTGTTGCCGTTGACGGTGATCGGGCTGGAGATGGGGACACGGTTGAGCGCATTTTCGTCCGGCGGCCCGCTGTTGGCTTGCTGTAGCTCCGATATGGCTTCAATCCGGCTGTAGAACGTAAAGGTCACCCGGAGCTGGCTGGCCGCCACCTGCCGGTCGCCGACGTTGACCGTCATGTGGAACCAAGGTCCCGTCGGCTCGATAAACGGCGACTGCGCGGCCAACGTCAAAGCCGGCGCCGACGCCGACTGGGTCTGATCGCTGACGTGCGCGGTCGCCGAGGACAGACTGCTCCCGAGAGCCAGAAAGGCCAGCATTGACACCGCAGAGGTGCAGAGGGCAGTCCGAGCCCAGCGCATCGTCACAGGTAGAGGGTAGAGCCCAACTACCGTAGACAGGTGCCGTCCGCCCCCGTGCCCGAGCGATTTCAACCTCTGCTGGCCGCCACCGCGGGGCTGGCGCAGCGTTTCGCCGAGGCCAATAAGTCGCTGTACTTGGTAGGTGGCTCCGTCCGCGACGCCCTGTTCCCGGCGGGAGCACTGGCCGATCCTGACTTTGACCTCACCACCGATGCCCGACCGAACGAGATTGAGCGACTGGTCAAGGGCTGGGCCGACGACGTGTGGACCCAAGGGGCACGGTTCGGCACCATCGGCTGCCGGCGGGCCGGGCAGATCTTTGAAATCACCACGCACCGGGCCGAGGTCTACGTGCCCGATTCACGCAAGCCCGAAGTGTCCTTCGGCGACAACATCGAGGACGATCTGGCCCGCCGGGATTTCACCATCAACGCGCTGGCCCTCCGCTTGCCCGACATGGAACTCATCGATCCCTTCGACGGCCTGGGCGACCTGGCCGCCGGGCGATTGCGCACCCCCCTGGACCCCGAAGTGTCCTTTGGTGATGACCCCTTGCGCATGCTGCGCGCCGCCCGCTTTATCGCCCGCTTCTCGTTGAAGCCCGACCCGGCCCTGGAAGCCGCCGTCGAGAAGCCATGCACGACCGACTCTCCATCGTGTCGCGCGAGCGCATCCGCGACGAGCTGGACAAGATCGTCATGGTCGACGTGCCTTCCGACGCCCTGTGGTTCGTGGTGCGCACCGGTTTGGCCGCCGACTTCTTGCCCGAGTTGCCGGGCTTGGCGCTCGAGCAGGACCCCATCCATCGTCACAAGGATGTGCTGGCCCACACCTTGGCCGTGGTGGACAAGACCTCACCGGACCGCCTACTCCGTCTGGCCGCCCTCTTCCACGATGTGGGCAAGCCCCGCACCCGGGCCATCACCGATGGCGGCGTGAGCTTCCATCACCACGAGGTCGTGGGCGCGCGCATGACGCGCACCCGCATGGAAGCGCTGCGCTATTCGTCCGACGACGTCGACACCGTGACCCGTTTGGTGGAGCTCCACTTGCGGTTCCACACCTACCGGCTGGGCTGGACCGACAAGGCCGTGCGGCGCTACGTCCGCGACGCCGGTGAACACCTGGACCGCCTCAACGAGCTGACTCGATGCGACTGCACCACGCGCAACGCCAACAAGGCTCGCGCGCTGGCCCGCCGCATGGATGAGTTGGAAGCCCGCATTGTCGAATTGGGCGAGCAGGAAGAGCTCAGCCGCCTGCGCCCGGATCTGACCGGTAACCAGGTCATGGAGATCCTGGAGGTCCCACCGGGACCGGTGGTGGGTAAGGCCCTGAACTTCCTGATGGAACTGCGCCTGGACGAAGGACCCTTGGGCGAGGAAGCAGCCACCGAACGCCTCCGACAGTGGTGGGCCGAGCAGAGCTGACCTACCCTGGGTTCATGACCCGAATTCAGGCGCCGGAGAGTGGGATGGGCGAGCACATCGATTGGGCGCTTGCTGCGCCCCAAGATGGCCGTCGGCATGGGCCAACTGTCCAGCGCCGTCTACGAGAACACTGAGCTTCCCGTGCGCGAACGCGAAGCGGCCCGCTACACCATCGCCATGATCAACGACTGCCTGGTCTGCCGTGACACCCGGGCCAAGGACGGCGCCAGCGTGGGGGCCGACGAGCCCTTCTACGCCCAGGCCACCGACTGGCGGGCCGCCACTGAGCTCACCGAGCGTGAGCGTGCCGCGGCCGAGTTCGCCGAACGTTTCGCTCTGGACCACCTGGCCATGGACGACGACTTCTGGGCTCGCATGCACGGATTGTTCTCCGAAGCCGAGCTGGCTGACCTCACCATCTGCTGCGGCATGTTTCTCGGCATGGGCCGTGCCCTGGCCGTCGTCGGCGTGCGCGCCCCCGACGAGCGCATTCTGGTCTGAACACCACTGAGCGCAAGCCAACGGTCTCGGGTGGAGCAATTGCGGTTACCCCGCCGCCGCACCTGGCCCGCCGGCGACCCTCGCCGCTTCCGTCACCTGCTCCCAGAACGCGAGAACCTGCTGGGCGTCCTCGCCTTCGAAAATGAATCCTGCCGCGCCAGATACCGCGCCGAAGGCACTTGAGCCGGGCCCCAAGAAGACGCGACCTTTCTTGTCCACCGTGACCGTCGGCAAGTACACGGCGACGTGGTAGCGCTGATTGAGCCGTTGCCACCCGAATGTCTCGACTACCGCCCCGTCAAAAGTGATCACCACGTTGGTGCCAGTGGCTGCCTTGACCGAGAGCTGATCCATTGGCAACAACGCTAGCAATCCTGTCTCGGCTCGCTTCGGAGATGACAAGGGGCGCCTGAAGGCGCCCCTTGTGCAAAGACTGCTGAAAAACTTGGTCAGTCAGCCGGCCACTGTTCGCCGCGGTCGCCCTCGGCGAAAGCTTCCACCAGTTGGTGGCAGACATCGTCGTGGTACTGCACCGGTGGCGACTTCATGAAGTAGGACGACGGGCCGAGCAGCGGGCCGCCGATGCCACGGTCCAGCGCCAACTTGGCACAACGAACGGCATCAATGATGACGCCGGCTGAGTTGGGCGAGTCCCACACTTCGAGCTTGAGTTCCAAGTTCAACGGCACGTCACCAAAGTTGCGGCCTTCCATGCGGATGTAGGCCCACTTGCGGTCCTTGAGCCACGGCACGTGATCCGAAGGGCCAATGTGCACGTCGTCGGCACCGAGTTGGCTGTCCTCAATCTGGCTGGTGACGGCTTGGGTCTTGGAAATCTTCTTGGACTCGAGGCGATCGCGTTCGAGCATGTTCTTGAAGTCCATGTTGCCGCCGACGTTCAGTTGGTAGGTGTGGTCCAGCGCCAGACCGCGGTCTTCGAACAGACGGGTCAGGATGCGGTGGACGATGGTCGAGCCCACCTGGCTCTTGATGTCGTCACCAATGATCGGCACGCCGGCGTCGCGGAACTTGCGGGCCCACACCGGGTCCGAGGCGATGAAGACGGGGATGGCATTCACGAAGGCCACTCCAGCATCGAGGCACGCCTGGGCGTAGTAGCGCTGGGCTTCCTCGGATCCGACTGGGAGGTAGGACACCAGCACCTCGGCCTTGGCGTCGCGCAGCGCCTGCGCCACGTCGACCGGCTCGGCCGGCGATTCCTGCACGAGCTCGCGGTAGTACTTGCCCAGACCGTCGAAGGTCGGGCCACGTTGCACGGTCACGCCGACTTCGCCGACTTCGGCGAAGCGAATGGTGTTGTTCAGGCCGGCGTGGATGGCCTTGCCCAGGTCGATGCCCACTTTGTCCTGGTCGACGTCAAAGGCCGCAACGGGCACGAGGTCGCGTACGTGATAGCCGCCCAGTTCGACGTGCATGAGGCCGGGCACGGTGTCGCCGGGCTCCGCATCCTTGTAATACGTGATGCCTTGCAGCAGAGAGCTGGCGCAGTTGCCAACTCCTGCAATCGCCAGCCTGATGGGGCTGCTCATCGGATGTCTCCTTCATATGTGAGTTCGGCCATGGCCGTGGTGATTGATTCGGGGGAAGAAGTGGCTCGCTCGTTGGCGATCAGACGATCGAGCCAGTCGATGTCGAGCGCCACGCTGTCGGCGGTGTGCTGGACGACCGAGCGGGCGTAGACGTCGAGCTCGGTGGTCGACCCTCCGGACTCGGCCAGGCGTTGGACGAGCAGGGCCCGTCGGCGCTCCAGCAAGGCCAGGCGGGCCATGGGGGACAGGTGGCGTGCGAAGGCGAGCCGGAGGCTGAAACTGCGGGCGTCGTCAACGGCGCCGCTTTCGGTCAACAGCTGGGTAAACAAGCACATGACCGCCGTCAGTGATTCGGTACACCTTCTTGCCCCGACGGGACCGGGTGGTCGAGTGACGACGGGCCCGGAGCACGGCCAGTTCGCCACTGAGCGAACCGGTGGCTGGTGGCGGTGTCGATGGTGCAGCCGTTTCGGCCATGGGCGCCTCAATGGCGATGACGGCCCCGGCCTTTTCCAAGCGGGTCAGGGCTGGGTAGATCGATCCGAACGACACGTTGGCCAGGATGCCCAGGTTGTCGCGCAATTGGCGCCTGATCTCGTACCCGTGGAGGTCCTTCTCTTCGAGCAGACCCAGGATTGCCATGTCCAACATTGCGGTTCAGTATATCGAATCGATATAGCGACGTACGCGAAACGGTCACATGACGATCACCGAGCTGCCCGGAGCCAGAAACAGGTGTGGTTTTCGGGCGTGCGAGGTAGCCTGGGCGCCGTGTCCGTCACCTCGGATCCGAGGACAACGAGTCGAGCCGTCAGTGCCGATATCTCGGCCGGGGTCGAGTACCGACTGGTGCGAAACGCGGTGGTTCGTGAGGTCGAGCGGGGTCGAACCCAGAAAATCGACGTCTGCGATGCCCATCCGGAGTTGCTTCGGGCGGCCCGCAACGTGGGAAAGCGCCTCGATGAGGACTGTCCCATCTGCACCGAAAGCCACTTGGTCATGGTCACGTTCGTCTTCGGCGCCAAGCTTCCGGCCGGCGGGCGATGCCCCGGCACGGCGGCCGAGCTCAACCAGCTACGCCGCCGGCCCGAACCCGTGCTCTGTTTCGAGGTTGAGGTCTGCCCGGCCTGTGCCTGGCACCATCTGATGCGCAAGTACCCGGCCGGTGGCCCCAAGGCGAAACAACGCAGGAAGAAGTTGGCCCAATGACCGATGCCAACACCGTTCCGTCGTTACGGACCCGCAAGCGCCGCGATGGCGCCACGCCCATTGTCATGGTCACCGCCTACGACGAGCCCGGGGCCCGGATCGTCTCCGATGCCGGGGTGGACATCGTGCTGGTTGGGGACTCGGTGGCCAACACGGTGCTTGGTTACGAGGACACCCTCCACGTCGACATCGACGTCATGGCCCACCACGTGGCGGCCGTGGCTCGGGCCAAGCCCCACAGCCTGATTCTGGGCGACATGCCGTGGATGAGCTACCACCTGTCCACCGACGAGGCCGTGCGCAACGCCGCCACCCTGATTCGGGCCGGGGCCCAAGCGGTGAAGCTGGAAGGCGGCCGGGCCAGGCTGCCGGTGGTCGAGGCCATCATTCGGGCCGAGATCCCGGTCATGGGCCACTTGGGCCTCACGCCCCAGTCGACGTTGGCCATGGGCGGCTTCCGGGTCCAGGCCAAGAGCATCGATGCCGCGAGCGCATTGCTGGACGCCGCCAAGTCCCTGGAGGCGGCCGGGTGCTTCGCCTTTGTGATTGAGGGCGTGCCGGACGTGGTGGGCGCTGCCGTCACCGAAGCGATCAACGTGCCCACGATCGGCATCGGGGCCGGTCCCTCCACCGATGGCCAGGTCCTGGTCTTTCACGACCTCCTCGGCCTCGGCTCGCGTACCCCGCCCAAGTTCGTGCGGCAATATGCCGAGCTGGGCCGCATTGCCACCGAGGCGGTGGCCGCCTTCGCCGAGGACGTGCGAGGTGGCACGTTCCCGACCGACGAGGAGAGCTACCACGGCTCTTCCGAGTTGGGTGAATCGCTGAGCTGAGGCCGGTCTCAGGGCCCCGGGGATCCCGGGCCGATCACCTGGACTATCATGACTCCCCGCAACAGACCCTGCCCCTGACCGCCAGGGGCCCGGGCGAAAGCCCGGTCCGGAGGGAGGTATGCCGCACATGCGGCCTTACGAAGTTATGGCCATTTTTGAGGCCACCACAGACCCCACAGTCATTCAAGGGGTATTGGACCAGGCCCTTGAGGTAATTCGGAGCACCGGTGGCAACCCCGGCGCCATCGATCGCTGGGGACGCCGCACCTTTGCCTACGAGGTGAACCACAAGCGCGAGGGCTACTACGTCGTCGTGGAGTTCACCGCCGGTACGCAGACGGTGGCTGATCTCGACCGTATGTTGGGATTGGCCGACGAAGTGGTTCGCCACAAGATCGTCCGGCTACCCGAAGCGAAAATCGCCCGCGCCGCGGCGAGCTAGTCGCACGGTCGAGAGGAGCAGCCAATGCCATCTGAAAACAGCGTGACCCTGATCGGCAACGTCACGCGTGATCCGGAGTTGCGTTTCACCAACACCGGACAGCCAACCGCAAGCTTCGGCTTGGCGGTCAATCGTCGCTGGCAAAATCGTCAGACCCAGGAATGGGAAGAAGCCACCTCGTTCTTCGACGTGGTGTGCTGGCGAGAAATGGCCGAGAACGTCAGCGAGACGATCACCAAGGGCGCGCGCGTCATGGTGGCCGGTCGGTTGGAGCAGCGCAGCTGGGAAACTCAGGACGGCGACAAGCGCTCAAAGATCGAAGTGGTGGCCGACGAGATCGGACCATCACTGCGCTGGGCCACCGCCCAGATCATTCGGAACGAACGACGGGGTCCCAGCGATGGGCCACGCGGCAACAGCCGTCCGTCATCCCCACCACCAGCACAAGCCCCCGCCGACAACGGCGGCGGTTACGGATTTGATGAGGAGCCCTTTTAATGGCACGCAATAACCAACGCGGCGGGACGACGACTCGTCGTGCCCCCAAGGACCTGGGTCGCCGGGTCAAGAAGAAGCCCTGCGCACTGTGCCGGGACAACACGGCATGGGTCGACTACAAGGACGTGCCCATGCTGCGCAAGTACATGAGCGACCGCGGGAAGATCCGTTCCCGCCGGGTCACCGGTAACTGCGCCCAGCACCAGCGTGCGCTGGCGTTGGCCATCAAGACGGCCCGCGAAATGATCCTGCTGCCCTACACGCAGCGGACCGTGACGGAGCGTCCCGGTGGACGTGGTGGCGGACGCGATCGTGGTGAGCGGGGCGAGCGCGCCGAGCGGACGCTGAGCGACACCATCGGGTCGGAGGCACCGCGTGACCGCGAGGCGGATACCGAGTACCTGTCGGCCGGCGACGCCGAGGCCGAGGTTGAGAACGAGGTCACTGACACATCGACCGACGACGTCGAGGCGGACGTCACCGAGTCAGAGGATGGTGACGCATGAAGGTTCTCCTCCGCGACGACGTAGCCGGCGTGGGCCGGCGTGGTGACATTGTGCGCGTGGCCGGCGGCTTCGCTCGCAACTTCCTGCTGCCTGAGGGTCGGGCCATCATTGCCAATGACGGTGTCGGTGGTCAGGCCGAGCAGATGCGGCGTGGCCGCGACCTCCGTGAAGCCAAGGACCGCGGCGCGGCCGAGGCGCAGGCCACCATTCTGGCCGGCGCAACCATCACCGTCTCCGCCCGTGCTGGTGGCGGCGGTCGACTGTTCGGCTCCATCGGACCACACGACGTGGTGAAGGCGATTCAGGCCCAGAAGGGCATTGAGGTCGACCAGAAGCACATCCTCCTGGCCGAGCACATTAAGGAGACTGGCTCCTTCGACGTCACGGTTGAGCTGTTCACCGGCGTGGCGACGGTCATCACCGTTGAGGTCACTGCCGCCGGCTGAGCAGGCATCACCGGTTTTGTCACAGCCCTCCGAAACAATGGAGGGATGCGGCAGCGACTGAATCGGGCTCATCCACAGATGTCCACGGCTGCGTCCCCGGGTTATCCACATGATTTGGGGGCTTACGTTCCCCAGGCCTGAGCATTCAGAGTGGGGGGACCGTGGTCCAAGCCTTTGATGAAGCCCGCCCTCGCTCGCTCCGAGCCGCTCCTCCACTCCCCAGTGGGGCGCGAATCCCGCCACACAACCTGGACGCAGAGGAATCGCTCCTGGGCGCCATGCTGCTCTCAAATGACGCGGCATCGGTCGCCATAGAGATCTGCACCGCCGGCGACTTCTACAAGCCGGCCCATGGACACATCTTCGGCGCCATTCGGGCTCTGATGGAGCGGGGCGAACCCATCGACGCCGTCACGGTGACCGATGAGTTGCAACGTTCCGGCTTGCTGGACGCGGTTGGTGATCCCACCGTCTTTATTTCGCTGCAGGCGAACACGCCATCGATCGCCAACGCCCGGCACTACGCCGCCATTGTGGAGGAGCACTCGTTGCTCCGCCGGCTCATCGGTGTGGCCGGCGACATCGCCGACATCGGGTACTCGGTCCCCGAGAACGTCGAGGCGGCGGTCGACGAAGCCGAACAGATGATGTTCAACGTGGCCGAGAAGCGGACCGCTGACACCGTCTATCCCCTGAAAGAACTGCTCGGGCTCGGACTCGACCGAATTCAAGAACTGGGCGAGCGAGGTTCCGATCTCACCGGTGTACCTACCGGCTATCACGAACTCGACAAAATCCTCCTCGGCCTACAGAAGTCGTCATTGGTGATTGTGGGCGCCCGTCCCGGCATGGGAAAGACCAGCTTCGCCCTGGGCATCCTGGCCCATGTCGGCGTGGTGGCCCAGAAACCCGCGCTGCTCTTTTCACTGGAAATGGGCCATCTGGAACTGACCCAGCGTCTGCTGGCCTCGGAGGCCGAAGTCAACGGTCAGAGCCTCCAGACCGGCCGGATCAGGACGCAGGACTGGGCCAAAATCGGCACGGCAGTGACCCGGTTGAGCAATGCGCCCATCTTCATTGACGACAATCCCAATGCCACGGTGATGGACATCCGGGCCCGGGCCCGACGCTTGAAGAAGTCAGAAGGCGAACTCGGCGTGGTGATCGTCGACTACCTGCAACTGATGACCGGCCGGGCCAAGGCGGAGAACCGTCAGACCGAAGTGGCCGAGATCAGCCGTGGTCTGAAGATCCTGGCCCGTGAACTCGAGGTCCCGGTGATCGCGCTCTCGCAGCTGAGTCGAAACCTCGAGTCACGGCAGGACAAGACGCCGATGCTCTCCGACCTTCGTGAGTCCGGTTCGTTGGAACAGGACGCCGACGTGGTCATGTTCATCTACCGGGAATCCGAATACAACGACGAAGTGCCCATCGACCGAGCGGATGACGCCCTGGTCGAAGTGGCCAAGCACCGTAACGGGCCAACCGGCAAGGCCAACCTCATCTTCTTGAAGCAGTACGCCCGTTTCGAGAACGGCCGCAGTATTTAGGGCGTTTCGAAGACTGTCTTCTGGCGCAGCATCTCTTCGATGCCCGCCCTCCCTCCTTCGCGGCCAAACCCGCTCTGCTTGGTGCCACCGAAAGGAGCGGCCGGCGTGGTTTTGGCCATGCCATTGACTACCACCGTCCCGGCCTCGAGCTGGCGGACGAAGCGGTCAATGCGGACCGAGTCGTGGGTGTGCAGGTAGGCCGAAAGCCCGAGGTCGCTGTCATTGGCTTTGGCCAGTACCTCGTCGTCGGTGTCGAACCGGAGCACGGACAAGACCGGACCGAAGATCTCGTGGCGAGCCAGGTCGCTGTCGTGCTCGACCTCGCCGAAGACGGTCGGTGCCACATACCAACCGTCGGCCAACGGTCCGCCGAGGCGCGTCCCGCCAGTGAGCAAGGTGGCCCCGTCCTGCGATGCTCGGTCAATGACCCCGAGGATCCGGTGCATGGCCGCCTCGGATACGACAGGGCCGATGAGGGTCGCGGGATCGAGCGGGTCACCTACCTGCATCGACTTCACGAGCGCCACCACGTCGGTCACGACCTCGTCGTAGATGTCGGAATGGACATAGAGCCGGGTGGGCAGGGCACAGCCCTGACCGGATAGGAGCGCGGTGCCGGCGAACGCCGCCATTTTTGCGGCGGCCGCCAGGTCGGCGTCGGGAAAAATAATGTTGGGCGACTTCCCGCCTAACTCAAGGGTGAGCGGGGTGAGATGACGGGCCGCCAACTCCATCAACGTTCGTCCCGTAGTCGTACCGCCGGTAAAGCTAATTTTATCGACGCCGGGGTGACCAGCCAGGGCTGCCCCCGCGATTGGCCCGCCCACCACCACGTTGAGGACGCCCGGAGGCAGCCCGGCTTCGAGGGCCAGCTCGGCAAAGCGCAACATTCCGAAAGGAGCAAGTTCGGGGGGCTTGGCCACCACCGTGTTGCCGGCCGCCAGGGCCGGCCCGCACTTCTGGCCCATCCCC
This sequence comes from uncultured Acidimicrobiaceae bacterium, assembly GCA_963730785.1. GTDB lineage: Bacteria > Actinomycetota > Acidimicrobiia > Acidimicrobiales > RAAP-2 > Bog-473. Next base: position 145,901 of record CAVSTF010000001.1, on the reverse strand, counting down.
ATCATTGAGCCGTTCCACGGGGGGATGGCGGCCACCACCCCGTAGGGTTCGCGCCGAAGATAACTCCGACCTTTGGTACTGGGGAGTTCCTCGTCGTCGAGCTGGTCGCACCATCCGGCGTAGTAGCGAACCCACGAGGCCGCGTACGTGCCGCAATTCAGCACCCCGATCGGCATCCCGTTGTCGAGCGCGGCCAGGTTGGCTATCTCCGGTGCATGGTGGTCAAGCAGATCGGCCAGTCGGAACAACACGGCGGCCCGTTCGCCGGGAGCGGTGGCCGCCCACGCGCCACTGGCCTCCCGGGCTGCCGCCACCGCATCATCGACCTCCGGCTTCCCCGGCCAACCCAACATGCGCCTGCACCTTCCCGGTCGCCGGATTGGCGTGCGCATAGCTGCCGGCGCGGTCACTGACTCGCCAGCCGTCTCCGATCAGGTGACCTTGGGCGGCGAGCCGAAGAACCGTGCTGGACGCCGGATTGGTTCTCACGACCGCCGGACATCGGCCAGGGACACGGTGTCGGTGTCGGCCCCAGAGCGCAGGACGCGTCCGGGTCGGGCCGAGGTCAGCTCCCCATCCACCACTACTGGTTGGCCACCCACCAGGACCTGTTGGATCCCGTTGGACCCGGCGAAGAGGCGCTCGCCACCCCCCGGTAGGTCGTGGCGGAGTTCGGTGGCTCGAGTGCCAATGAGGTTGGGATCGAACATCACGAGATCAGCCCACCAGCCTTCAGCCACCCGCCCACGGTGGCGCAGCCCATAGTGACGCGCCGGCCGATCCGTCATCATTTCGATGGCCGCTTCCAGTGACAGCAGGCCTCGGTCTCGGACCACCTCGCCCAGCACCACCGTGGGGTAGTTGGCATGACACATCGAGATCGAGGTGCGCGCCGGCGTCGGAACCACCCAGCATGACCCGGGGGTCCTGCCACACCGCCACCCGAGCCCGCCACCCCTCGTCGGATCTCCCCAGGCTGGGCGTGAGTGAGGGCAGCACCAGGTACAGGGTCAGGGCGTCAACCAGGACGTCGTCGAGTAGGACATCTATGGCGTCCCCGCCCCTTCGGCCGGCGATCTCTCCCAGTGATTGCCCATAGAGAGGTGATTCGGGATTCCCGACTTCCATGAGCGCGAAGTCGCCGAGCACCCCGATCGACCGACGGGCCACCTTCTCGGCTCCGGCGCGCAACTGAGCGCGAAGGGTCGGATCGTCCACTGAGGCACGGCGGGCTTCAGGCGCCAGGTCCATGATCTCCCGCCACCCGGGCAGGCTGGGGATCACGTGCGTTGCCCGCATCCGCATCATGTCGGGCAGGGCCAAGGCGATGACGTGGGCGCCCAGTGCAGTGGCCACGTCGGACGCCTCGAGTTGCTGCTGGTAGATCTCCTCGGAAGCCAGGCTGCCCAGAAGATTCCAATTGAGAGGTCGATCGGCGGCCAGTGACATGTCGGCCATCAGGCGCATGCGATCTTGGGGGATGGGGCCAACAGCGGGAATGAATTCCAGTGTGGTGCCGGGATGGTCACGCAAAGCCCCGGCCAATGCCACCAGTTCGGCAAAGGTGGCGGCGCGGGAGGGAACGGGACGACCGTCCCCGTCGGTGTGCCCCTCACCCAGTGAAGAGGAGAGCCCGAGCGCTCCGCCGGCCAATGAGGACTTGACCAAGTCGACCATGGCGGCCAGTTGCGCCGGCGAGGCTTCGGACCGGGTGGCGTCGTTGCCCATGACGGCGCGGCGAATGGCGGAGTGCCCAACTAAGAATCCGGCATTGACGGCGAGCCCCTGATCGACTCGATCCAGGTACTGCGCAAAGGACGTCCAATCCCACTCGCCCGATTCCGCCATGGCAGTCAGGGGAATCCCCTCCACCACTGCCATCATCGCTTGGATGTACCCGGCGTCATCGGGAGCCAGTGGAGCGATGGAAAACCCGCAGTTGCCGCCCAACACGGTGGTCACGCCATGCAGCACCGAAGGACTGGCGGTGGTGTCCCAGAGAAACTGGGCGTCGTAATGCGTGTGGAGGTCAATGAAGCCCGGGCAGACCACCGAGCCCTCGGCCTCGATCGTCTGGTGGGCCGATTCGGAGATCGCGCCGATGGCGGCAATGCGTCCATCGGCAATGCCCACATCAGCTTGAATGGGCGGCCGTCCCGTACCGTCCACCACGGTGGCGTTGCGCACTACGAGATCCAGCATCTCAGTGACCGGCCAGCAGTTGGTCCACGGCCGATTCCACCACGGTGCCCTTGAAGAAGCCGGGATTCGTGCCGGTGTAGAAGCGGGCCGGGTTAGTGAAGGTGAACTTGGTGAAGGCAGCCTCGTCAATCCACCCGTGGTCGACCATCTCCCAGGCCTCGTGCAGTACATCGGACATGTCGGGGACGTCCCAGTGGGAGATATCCGAGCCCATCATGGCGTTGAGCTCCGCCCCGAAGGGATTGACGCTCGTATTGAAGGCCATGGATGTCAGTGGATCGTCGGCCTCGCAGCCGAAATAGAAATGATCGATGAAGCGGGTTTTGATGTCGTGCGCTGAGGTGAGGCCACAGGCGGCCCACTCGTCGAGCATGTCCTCGGGCTCGCGCGGTCGTCGGGTGATCGCATTGGACACGACCGGCGCATCAGGGGCGTAGCGGGCTAACAGCTCAACCATCAACGCCCGGTCAATCAACGCGGGATCTAGGTTTTTCCGCAGCGCGGCCAGATGGCGCTTCTCCCAGTGACCGATGAGGTCGCAGTAGAGGGCGGCGGCCCAGGACACCCCGCCTTCGAGGAAGGCGAAGTTCATGTCGGGGAACCGATTGGTGACCCCGCCCAGGAAGAGCGACTTGGCCAAGGCCTGTTGACCCTCGGCCAGCATGGAGATGTGGTTGTACACGTAGCTCGAAGGAGAGCGGTAGGGGGTCATGCCGATGAAGCCGGAGTGGAAGGCGATCGACACGCCAAGCTCCTGGGCCTTTGACCACACCGGGTCGTAGTCGTAGGCGGAGTCGAGTCCGAACTGGTCCAGCCAAAAGGCATAGCGAGACAGCTCGGGATCGTGATCGGCCAGAGCGGCGAAGGGACGCTGCACATAACCGGCGCACAGCACCGCTTTGAAGCCGAGCACGGTGACCGCGTATTCGAGCTCGGCCACCGCCTCGTCGGGTGTGTGCATTGGGATGGCGGCGACCGGAGTGAGGCGATCGGACAAAGGGGCGAACGTCTCGGCATTGGCCCGATTCAAGGCTCGACAGGTGCCCTGTCGGTAGTGGTCATCAGGAGTGTGGAGAAAGACCAATCCCAGACTGGGATACACCACGCCGAAGTCGATGCCGAGCTCCTCGAGCCGTTCGTAGAGCAATTCGGGAAACAGCGCCGTGGCTAAGTCGATGGTGTGACCAGCGGGGGCGCTCCACCAGGGACCGCGAGGCGTGCGGGTGGCAGCCCGTTCGGCGGGGCTTTGCTCATGCCAGCTGCGGTCGGTCCCACCGTAGGGCGGGATGAGGCGCCGCAGCGATGGATGATCGAGCGAGAGGCCTTCCCGCTCCAGATAGGGCGCCAACGTGGGGAGATGCTCCGCCATGTGGCCATCGATATCAATGACTGGGTGCGACAGGCGGGCGTGGATCTCGGCCGATGAACCCATGACGTCTAATATATGCGCATTACTGGCCAAGGCGAGGGGGGCAGATGTCGTACGACATCGTGATCCGTAACGGAACCGTGGTCGACGGTTCCGGGCTGGGCTCGTTCCGGGCCGATGTCGGGGTGGCCGAGGGACGCATCGCCTTCATCGGGCGGATTACCGAGCGCGGCATCGATGAGATCGACGCCGAAGGGCACGTGGTCACGCCCGGCTTCATTGACGGTCACACGCACATGGACGCGCAGATCTTCTGGGACTCCTCGGGTGCCAGTTCGTGTTGGCACGGCGTGACGTCGGCGGTCATGGGCAACTGCGGCTTCACACTGGCGCCAGTTCGCTCCGACCAACGGGCGCTCGTGGTCCGTAATCTCGAGCGGGCCGAGGACATGGATCCGGTCGCCCTGGCCGAGGGTATCGAATGGAGTTTCGAGACCTTCCCCGAGTTTCTCGACGCCGTCGACCGCTTGGACACGGGCATCAACTTGGCCGCCAATGTCGGACACTCCGCCTTGCGCACCTGGGCCATGGGGGAGCGGGCCTTCGAAGAGGAAGCCACCCCCGAGGATCTCGCACTGATGACCGGCCAACTGGCCGACGCCCTTCGGGCCGGAGCCGCTGGGTTTTCCACTTCACGCATTGAGCACCATCAGACGTCGGACGACCGACCGGTCGCCTCACGACTGGCCTCGTGGGAAGAGGTGGTGGCCCTGGTCGAGGTGATGGGGCGGATCGGCACGGGCATGTTCGAGGGTGTCGACAGCGGGATGTCCTCACCCGACCCGACCCTGCGAGCGCACACCCTTGACCGGATGAAGACGCTGGCCGCGACGACCGGTGTCCCCCTCACCTTCGGGTTGGTGGCGACGCGTGGCGCGGGGCACCTGCTTGATTTCCTCGACGACGTGGCCGACGCCGGCGGCCAGGCCATTGCCCAAACCCACTGTCGCGGCATCTCCGTCCTACTCTCGCTCAAGACTCGGCTGCCCTTCGACCTCCTTCAGCCTTGGAAGGAGCTACGAACCCGGCCCCTCCCTGAGCAGCTGGCCATACTCGGTGATCCCGAACGGCGGCGGCCCTACGTCGACGCGGCAGTCCACGCCGATTACGGACAATTCAAGGGGCTGGGCGCCCAAGCGCGGCCACCGGACTTCGATGGGATCCGGGTCTACCAACAGGGACTTCCACCGAACCCGTCGGTGGCCGAGGTGGCCCGCCAACGGGGCCAACATCCGGCAGAGGCCATGATCGACCTGTGCGTCGACTCAGCTGGGGAGCAACTCTTCATTCAGCCCAGCCTCTATCCCCAGGACGAAACGATGTTGCTCAAAGCGATGCGCCATCCGCGGGCCGTCATGACCTTCTCGGACTCGGGTGCGCACGTCAGCCAGATCGCCGACTCGTCAATTCACACCCATCTTCTGGGCTACTGGGTGCGTGACCGTCAGGAGTTCACGTTGGAAGAGGCGGTGAGGATGATCACCTTGGCGCCGGCGTTGGCCTGGAAGTTCCACGATCGGGGTCTCTTGCGGCCCGGCATGGCGGCCGACATCAACGTCTTCGACCCGGCCACCGTGGGCCCCGCCGTCCCAACGCTGGTCGATGACCTGCCTGGGGGCGGCCGGCGACTCGAACAGCGCTCGCTGGGGTTCCTGGCCACACTGGTCAACGGCCAGGTGACCATCCTTGACGGCGTCCTCTCTGGGCGTACGCCGGGTCGTCTACTGCGGGGCCACCCGGCCTGAGTTCAGCGCATCCAGAGCGTGCGTGCCGTGCGGCGGGCGAAGACCCAGTCCCCATGGTGGAAGACGGCACCGTCGATGTAGCGCATTCCCAGGGTGAGATCGCCCTTTCCGGGCTCATTCAATTGATGCACGACGGCGTACGTGTCGAGGTTGGCCGTTCCAGCCTCTTCGTCGAGCTCAATGAGGGGATCACCGATCACATGCATGCTCTGGGGAAAGGCGCGCGGAGCGCGCATGGTGTCCAGCCACTCATCAAGACTCTGGACGCCCCGGTTGCCGGTGATGGTGGCGTCGGGATGGAAGAGGGTGATCAGGGTGTCGATCTCCCGATCGTCGACCGCTCGGGCATAGCGCTGCAGTAGGGCGCGGAGACGCTCGTATGGGTTCACAGGACGGCCACCGGATTCACGGGACACCCGGTACCACGGACGATCCGGAGTGGCCCCATGGCAAAGAGAAACTCCCACCGCTCGACGTCGGCGCAGCGCGCCGACAACCGGGAGAGGGCCATGTTGTCGATGAGGTGCAGCCCCATGGCGGTGATGCCGATCTGGTGGACGGGGAACGGCCACATTTCGGTACCGACAAATGGCATTGGATCCGAAATGCCATCGCTGCCCAACACGGCCACCCGACGCTCATGCAACCAGGGCAGGCATTCGGCATGCAGTCCGGAAAAGCCGTCAAACCGCTTCTTGGCTGTCTTGCGGGCTTCTCGTCCCCATGCCACCAGCAGCACATCCCCTTCCCCAACTGTGACTTGTTGTGCCGTCTCCGCCTCCTCGAGGTCGGCCACGGTAATCACGTCGCCGGTGTCGAGATACTCGCAGCCGATGGCCCGCGGAATATCGAGCAACACCCCGCGTCCTACGATCCCATCGGCCATGGACAGCACGGTGTTCGAGCGGGCGCCGTCGCTGCGCACATCACTGGCCGGCCGTCCTCCATACATTTCACCGCGCACAAACATGTGCGAGAGCGCGTCGACATGCGTCGTGTACAAGCCGTGGATGTCGAGTGAGAGATGGTCCCTCGCCGCTTCGTAGCCCGGGATCCCATTGGCATCGCGGGCATCGCCCGAGGCCAACATATGGTGCTGCACGGGGAAGGGGTGCTCGGGAAGTGGGTCTGTGCCGAGGTCGTGGGCCAAGCTGATGCTTTCGCCACTGACCACCAGATGGCTGGCCGCTTTCGTGTGCGCATCGGTCAGGTAATTCAACGCGCCGCGCTGATCGTCGCGTCCCCAACGATCCCAGTTCTTGAGATCCTCGAACATCTGATCAAGTGCCGCGGTCGCGGGTACGTCGTACGTCCGTTCCATGGCTGCAGCTTGTCAGCTGGCGCGATGCGGTGCCTTCATGGCACCCAACAGCATTTCGACCAAATTGTCGACGAAGCGGTCGTCCGACAAGACCCGCCGCTCGCTTTTGCGGTCCAGCTGTCGAGCCCGGTCAGCCGCCGCTCGACCGATGAACACGATGCAAATGTCTTGACGGATGCGCCAGAGGTCATTGGGTATGGTTGGGCAGCGTTGCCGGAGGAGGTCCCAGGCTTCATGTCCGGCCGTTTGCTTGAGCAGGGCGCGGATCTGCGGGGTCGACCGCTCGACCGCCCCGGCCAATTCGGAGCCGATCTGCAGGTAGGCCCGTTCGCGCCAGCCTCCCTGGGCGAATTCGGTGACGGGGCGAACGATTGCTTCAGCGGCCGCGCGAGCCCCACCGCTCCGACGGGCCCGGGCCTGTTCCAGCAAGACGGCACGTCGCGCCGCCAGGTCGGGTACGTGTCGAGCCAGGACGGCGCGCAGGATTTCGTCGCGACTACCGAAGTGATAGTGGACGGCCGAGGGATTGCGCTGACCCGCCGCTCGAACGATTTCGGCGATAGAGACGTTGTCAACGCCCCGTTCAGCGAAGAGGCGCGCCGCGGCATCAACAAGGAGTTCGCGGGTGGAACCTGACTCGACCATCGGAACAGGAGGGTAGCGGGGAGCTCAGGGCCAGCCGGGCAGCAGTTTGAGTTCGCGACAAAGGGGTTGCGCCTCTATCCACTGGCCATTGCGCGCCGCCGCGTCCGGCGACGTGGCCAACCAGGCTGCGACGGCGCCGACCACGTCAGCTGGAGCACCCTTCGAGGCATCGAATCCGAATTGCGCCATGTCGAGCGCGATGCGCTCGGTGGCGATGAAACCGGGACTGAGATTGAAGGCCAGAATGCCTTGATCCCGGAGTTCAACGGCCAACATGCCCGCCACGCGATGAAGAGCGGCTTTCGATGCGCCGTAGCCCAGTCCCCAGCCGCCCTGGCCGGCGGGGGCAGGTGGATCCATGGTGCCTGAACTTGAAGCCAGATTGATGATGATGCCGCTCTGACGTTCCACCATCTGCGGGAGGACGAGCTGGGCCAACACAATTGGGGCCATGACGTTGGCTTCGAAGTGGTCGTCGATCAGTTCGACGGGCGTGTCCATGATCCGGTCCATGTGGCCCGGACCGACATAGCGACCATTGTTCACCAGGACGTCGACTCTGCCCCACTGGGCCAGCACGGCTTCGGTGGCTGAGGCAAGGGAGGCCCGGTCGAGTAGATCGAGGTAGATCGAGAGTGCCCGCTGACCCGTTGCTTCAACCAACGCAGCCGTGGCACCCAATGATCCGGGTAGTGCTCTCGTGTCTGATTTGGCCACGGTGGAAGAGTGCTCCCGCTCCTCACCCTCAACGAGTGTGCGGGCCCCCATGGCCACATCGAAGCCAGCCTGGGCCAGGTGCAGTGCAATGGCCTTACCGATTCCCCGGCTGGCTCCGGTCACCAGCGCGACTGGCGATGTGCCCGCACTGTCGCGGTTTGCTTTCATTGCTGGGGCCTCCTCATCAACGGTTGCACGTGGTGAGCGTAGGCAACCTGGAGACCGCGACCAGGAGTGACTAATTCAGCTCGACCAACGCACCCCTGCTGACGCGGGCTGACACCAACTCGGCAAAGCGATCGCACACCGTGGTCCGCGCCTGCGTCAGCTGGGCCACCGCGGCTGGAGTGGCCGCCAATATCCCTTCAGCCCCACCAGGTGCTTTTTCGGCCTCATGAGGGAAACCCGTGACGAATCCGGCCACGGCTTCTTCGTTGACCTCGAGATGAAACTGGATGCCCCACGCCATGTCGGCCATGCGGAAGGCCTGATGCGTGTAGTTGGCGTTGCTGACCAGATGCTGACTGCCGGGCGGAAGATCGAAGGTATCGCCGTGCCAATGCAACACGGTGAGTTGTTCGGGTAGCCCGGAGAAGAGCGGATCGTCGCGGCACGAGGCATCGAGTCGGACCGGACCCCAGCCAATTTCAGGGCCACCTCCGCCCGGGTAGACAGCGGCCTCTCCCGCCGCCGCCAGGAGTTGGGCGCCCAGGCAAATACCCAGGGTCGGGACATCGGCACGCACCGCTTGGCCGATGAGATCTATTTCGGCCAGACGTGTCGGAAACTCCTCATCGGAGGCCGCCGACATGGGACCACCCATGACGACCAACCCATCGAAAGCATCAATGCTGCTTGGCAATCGGTCGCCAGCAAAGACTCGGCAGACTTCCAGCTCGATGCCAGCGGCTCGCACGGCGTCCGCAATCGCGAACGGCGACTCCGGCGCCACATGTTGAATGACCAGGCATTTCGGCAAGCCTGATGCTCCCTTCGGCAGTAGAGGGTCTGGTGTGCTGGCGAGTGGGCACACACTACGAGAACCGAGGGCAACCCCTACGGCACCGCCCTGGCCTGGTGCGTTAACATGTTGGAAACAATCCCGATCCACTGAGAGACACCGAGACCACCCATGTTTGATCGTTTGCTTTTGGCCATTGACGATTCTCCGGCCAGCGAGGTTGCCACGGCGTTCGCCGCTGCCGTCGCCACTCGGTGCTCCGCCACGGTGCACGTCTTCCACGTCAATGAGTACTTGGTTGGTGGTCGCGGGGTATCGCAGAAGTCCACCGAGGACTGCCGAGAATTCTTGACGGAGGCCGTCTTGGAACTACGGGCCCATGGGATCACCGTCGGTGGATCGGCCTGCTGCGCCACCAACCGCGAGGTACCCAATCGAATTGCTGGCGTGGCCATGTCGCAACACGCCGACGCCATCATTTTGGGTTCCCACCGTCGGCGCTCCCGACTCAGCGGACTCTTCACGCCGAATGTGCGAGAGCGCACCACTCGACTGTCGGCGCTGCCCATCCTCGTGGCCCCATCGCCCTTGGATGTCACCGTGCGGAGCGCACTGCGCATCGATGACGCGCTGGGCGCCTACCTCAACGCAGATCTGACGGCCACGCCCAACTAACTGACCTCAGATGAGGTCGGCCAGCATCTCCCATCCCTTCGGCGGTGCATCCAACCGCCAGAATTGTTCGGGGACCGGCGCTTCCATACGCGCCGTGAGCGCATGGTCCTGTTCCAGCGGCGCAATTTGAGTGGTGTAGCACCAGATGGCTTGGCGCTTGAGCGCTTCGTCGAGCACCAGGGGCACAATGGCTGGCGTTGGCCACGGATGCGCCCGCAACATTTTGGCCACCCGCCAGGCCAGCAAGCCGGGTATGTGTTTGTAACCGTGGTCCTCGTAAGCGAACCAGGTGCGCTCCGATTGCTCTTGTCGCACCAGCAGTGAGGCGTCGTGCACCATCACGTGGTCGGGATTGCCCAAGCCCATTGGAATGAACACCGAGGTCGGGTTCAGTTCGTTGATCGCCGCCGCCAACACCGGCGCCACGTCTTCGGGTGTCGGTCGATCGGCCGGCTCAAGGTACTGATGGTCGGGGAAATCGAGCCAACGGTGCGCTGACGTGAGCACTTCCATGGCCGCCAGATCTTCCAGGCGGCGAGCAGCGACCACGTCATCGCCGGCCTTGAAGCCTCCGAGTGCATCCCAATCCGAGGGGACGTCGGGATAGGCCGGTGGTTGGCCGGCCAGCACCGTAATGACGGTGGTGTCGCTATAGCTGGACAACAAATGTCCGGCCCCCATGGCGGCGTCATCGAAATGGGGCGAGACAACGACAATGCGGTCGAAGGCAGCGGGGTCTACTTCACCCCAGGTGGGCTCGTCGTAGGGCATGGCCGGATCATATGGGGATGTCGTCGATGGCCGGGGCGACATGCTTGCGAAACTCCGGCATGAGGAGTCCCAGCACGACGGCACCCACCACGCAGGCGATCCCGCCTGAGACCACCGAGACCTCAAGGCTGGTCAATGTGGCGATCGAACCGGACTCCATGTCCCCCAGGCGCGGTCCTCCCTGGACCACCGCCATCTGTATGGAGGAGATGCGGCTGCGAAAACGTTCGGGCATCGTCGTTTGGAGAATCGTGTTGCGCTGGACGGCGGAGATCACGTCGGCCCACCCGCCGATGGCCAACATGATGAGGGCCACCCACAAGATGTGCACCAGACCGAAGACGGCGATGGCCGCGCCCCAGGCCAGCACGGCCAGGATGACTGCCCACCCCTGCCGCTTGATGTGGGCAACCCAGCCGGTGGTGACGGCGCTGATCAGCGCGCCGACACCGACTGCGGCGTAGAGGAAACCAAGGGTGATGGTGCCGCCACCGAACACCGATCCCGCCATGGCCGGGAACAGCGCGCGAGGCATGCCGAACACCATGGCGTTGATATCGATGAGGTACACGCCTTGCAACACCTGCCGGGATCGCAGGTACCGGATGCCCTCCTTGGCCGATTCCCACGGATGCATGACCGCACCTTCGGCGGGCGGGATGGGGATCATGAGCGACGTGGCATACAGGGCGACGACGAAGGTGCCGGCATCGATGCCGTAGACGAGGGGGAGCCCGACGCCCAGCAAGAACCCGGATAGGGCGGGACCGACCACCGTCCCCACCTGGAAGGTGATCTGCATCATGGCGGCGGCAGCCGAAATGTGCCGTCGCTCCACCAGTCCGGGCACGGAAGCCATGCGGGCGGTGTTGTTGACCCCGTTGAGCGCGGCCGCCACCGCGCTCACGAGATAGATGGCGAGTAGAGACGAGTGATGCAACGAGGCGTTGAGCGCCAAGAGCGCGCTGGTCGTGGCCATTGCCACCGTGGTCCACAGCATGATGCGGCGCCGATCCATGGAGTCGCCCAGTGGTCCGGCATAGAGCGCCCCCAAGATGAACGGTATGAGCTGGGCCAGGCTGACGGCGCCCACCTGGAGGGTCGAATGGGTCATCCGGTACACCTGATAGGGGATGGCCACCACCGTCAGTTGCGTGCCCAGCATGGAGACCAGCTGGCCGATGAAGAGCAGCCTGAAGTCCCGGCTTTCCCGCAGAGGGGTGATGTCCACCAGGATCTTGCCCGGCATGGCGAGCAGCATATGGCCGGGATCAGCTCCATTAATCCCCTGGTCACACCGGATCGACCCGCCACCCCGCGACCCCGGTGGCGCCCCGTAGGATTCCAGGGTGACTTCAGCCAGCACAATGCGGGTCAGGCCAGCGCCGAGCAACTGGCCCGGCAACTGCAAGAGGTTGCCGCCAACGTCGGCTCCGTCCTGTACGGGAAGCGGGACGTGGTTCGGATGGCCCTCACCTGCATAGCGGCCGGCGGTCACCTGCTGATTGAGGACCTGCCGGGAGTGGGAAAGACCACGCTGGCCAAGGCGCTCTCACAAACGCTGGGCCTCCATTGTCGGCGGGTGCAGTTCACCGCCGACCTGCTCCCCTCAGATCTCATCGGGGCCATGGTGCTGGACCGGGAGCGAATGACGCCGATCTTCCATCCGGGACCGGTTTTCACCAACATCCTTTCTGGCCGACGAGCTGAACCGGGCATCGCCCAAGGCGCAATCGGCGCTGCTCGAAGCAATGGAAGAAGGTCAGGTCAGCGTGGACGGGGTGACCCATCCGCTGCCCAAGCCATTCATGGTCATCGCCACTCAAAACCCCTATGACGCGGCCGGGTACCTACCCGTTGCCGTTCAGCCAGCGGGACCGGTTTCTCCTTCGCATCAACATTGGGTATCCGGGACGCGAGGCCGAGGATCATCTCCTCAGTACGAGCGGTGCCCGGCCCCGGCCGGAGGATCTGGGTGTGGTGGGCGGCGCGGAGCTGCTGACCCACCTGGCCCAAATGACCAACGCGGTCCACGTGGCTCCCGAAATGCGCGCCTACGTGCTCGACCTGGTCGACGCCACGCGGACGCATCCGAACCTCATGTTCGGGGCTTCCCCCAGAGCGGCCTTGGCCCTCCTTCGCACCGCATGTGCATTTGCCGTCACGGTCGGTCGGAACTACGTCACGCCAGACGACGTGAAGGCCGTGGCGGCGTTGGTGCTGGCCCACCGGATGGCGCTGAGCGCGGCGGCCGAACTCGGAGGGGCCACGGCCTCCTCGGTCATCGCTGAACTCCTGGCCACGGTGCCGGTGCCGGTGCGGGCTCAACGCTCCGCCCCCGTCGCTGCTGGCTGAATCCACCATGGCCTCGCGACTTTCCCTCACCACGCGGGGTGCATTCGCCATCGGTATTGCGCCGTCGAGCGCCATCGCCGGCTTCGTGTTGGGGGCCGAGGAGTTGGTCCTCCTCTCCGTCGCCCTCTTCGCCCTCTTGGCCTGCGGTTTCATTCAGTGCACCGCCCGCGCCCGAGCGGCCACAGATCCGGGTGGCGTGTCACCATCCATCTACCCATCAGCGAAGTTGAAGCGGGCCAGCCCATGTCAATGATGATGGTGCTGTCGGCCTCAGGGCGCAGCGGTTCGGTGCCCACCTGGCTCGAGGACCCGACGCGAGCCTGGCGACGAGTCCGACGGACCCCGCCGGAAGCGATGCGACGGGTCCTACCGAACCCATCGTTGGCCCGTCCGGTGCCTCGACTGGCCGACGGCGAGACGGTGGCCATCGATTGTGGTCCGCCCACCGCGCATCGTGGCGTGTTTTCACTTCGTGGCGTGCGCCATTGGTGTTTCGACAGCGTGGGCCTGTTTGCCCGGCTACTTAATATCGGGCCGACCGCCACCATCACGGTGTATCCGGTGCCAGTCGATGCCGGGCTGGAAGAAAAGTTCCTGCAAGGCGAAGAAGTGCACGAGACCACCATGAGCGATCCGATGGCGGGGCCGGTCAAGCGTCAGGCTTCCGGTGATTTCGCCGGACTTCGCCCGTATGTGCCGGGAGACCGATTGCGCCTCCTGTACTGGCCGGCTCTGGCCCGCAGCGGTGAGTTGGTGGTCCGGGACTTCGAAGAGATTGTGCCCAGCCGTGTGCACGTAGTGGCCGATGTCCGCTCGGTGCTTGGTGCTCAAGGCAGCGAAGCCGTGCTGGCCGCTGCCGCTGGCATCGGTCTGCAAGTCCTGGCCCGGGGAACCATGCTTGAGTTTTCGACCTCGTCCGGTGACCGGATCGCCATTGGTCCGGGTCCTCATGGAGTGTCGGCGCTCCTACGGGCCATTGCCGCGATCGACGTGCTGCCGACTCCCAATCCAACGCGGCGCCGCGCCTCGAGCACACCCGACCAACCAGCATTTCTGTCCAGTCCCGGGTTGCCGCTCATCGTGACTACCAAGGTCGGGGCCAACGCACTCCCAACCGCCCTCAGCTTCAGTCAGCTCATCATCGCCGCATGAGGATGGACACTTCTCGCCGCTACTTGAGTGGGGTCGGTCCACTTGTGTTGTCGGTCTCGGTTTCGGTCGCCTTGGCACGCCTCATTGCCCACGGACTTGGCATGCGGGTACTGCTTCCCTTGCTGGCCACCATTGTCGTCGGCGACGTGGCCGTCGCGGTGATGTCCCGCTGGGTCCGCCTGCGCTGGGCCATGGCCGTTGGCACCGTCATGGCACTCCTCGCCCTGATCCTTTCGGTTGATCCCGCCGTGTTTGTGCCGGGGGCCCACCATTTTCTGAACAACTCGATACTGACCTCGCAGTACCGGGCCGCTCAGTTCGCCTTGGCGCACGAGGGAACCCCACTTCCCCTTCTCAGCGGCGTGGTGATCGGTATCGGTGCACTGGGAGCGGTAGTGACGGTCATCACGAGTGGTCTGTGGATTCGGCGCACTGCACCAATGGGGCGACAGCGGAGACGATTCGACGGTCTGGCTGTCTGCATCGCCCCCACGTTTGCCCTCTTCATCTATTCCAGCTTGGTCAGTGCGAACCGATACCGAGTGGCCGCCGCGGTGGTGTATTTCATCGGTGTGCTCGTCGCGGTGGCGGTGGCCGATCGTCGCTCCATTAGCCCCGGCTCGACTCGTTCTTGGCGCATCGATCTCACGGCTGTTCTCTCCGGCCTGGTGGCTCTTGGAGTGGTGATCGGAGCTGGCGTCGGACTGTCGAGCATGAAACTGACCGTCTTTCACGTGACACCGCCGAAGCAAGTCCCCGGAAGTCCGAGTGGGCTCAATGGTTCTGCCGGCAACGTCCTTACGGGAATTGAATTGTTGGACAATCTCCGGACCATTGAGATCCAGGACTCTCACTCACTGATCTTTCGAGCGACGTCGCCTATCGCGACCTACTGGCAGGTGGGTACGTTGTCGACCTTCAACGGGACGCAATGGCTGCCGACAGCGGGTGTGGATGCCGCCCTTTCCGGTTCGCCCAGTGCGCAGGCATCGACACTGGCGCCGTCTGCGCTGCCGTCACCCAATGGATCTGGCTTTCCCGAATTCACGGCGCATTTCAACATCTCCGACTTCTACAGCCGCCTGCTTCCGGCACCTCCCCATGCGGTTTCGGTTTCGGGACTGGCCGGAGCCCAACCGATCGACCAAGAGGGGGTCTTGGCACCGAACCCGAGTCACGCCGGCACCACCTATGCCGTCACTTCTTGGTTGAGCACCACGTCGTCGGTGGATGGACCACAACTCTCAACCACCGATCCGCGCCTCGCGCCGTATTTGGCCCTGCCCTCGCAGCCAGCGGTGGTCAGGCAGTTGGCTCATGAAGCGGTGGGGAAGCTCACCTCTCCGGTGTTCCAGGTGCAGGCATTGGTCAACTGGTTCCGATCCGGACAGTTTCGCTACACCCTCTCGCCACCACCCACGACAGGCCCGGATCCGTTGGTGCAGTTCCTCACGGTGACCAAGGCGGGTTACTGCCAGCAATTTGCCGGAGCCTTCGGCGTGCTGGCCCGTTCCCTGGGTATTCCGACCCGCTTGGTCGTCGGTTTCATCGCCGGTCAGTCGGGCGCGAACCAGACATTTGCGGTGACAGGGGCGGATGCCCACGTCTGGCCGCAGGTGTATCTCGGACCTCAAGCCGGGTGGGTGTCAGTGGAACCGACACCGGCGGCAGTCGTTGGGTCAGCGGCACCGCTGGGCGTACTCGAACCCTCCACGCCATCAACCGGGAATGGATCAGGCAACACGCCGACCAGCGTCGGGGCTCAGGGCGGATTGGTCACGCCCACAACGCAACCGAGCGGCACCACCGGCACCTCGAGCGGATCGGGATCGGGTCACCACACCACACCACGGCCCGCTCGTCATCATGGAGGCGGCTTCCCGCTCTGGGTGATCGTTCTGGTGGCCGTGGTCCTATTGGCGCTGATTGGTCTGAGGGAATATCGCCGGCGGCAAGGGGTCAAGCAGCGAAGCCTGGGTAGCGATTCCCAAGTGGTCCAGGCCTGGGAACGCGCGATCACTGTCCTTACGTCGAATGGGACTGTCGCGACGGGTTGGCGAGACGCCGTATGAGTACGTGGCCCGAGTGAGCCAAATCTCCGCCTCATCGAATCGGCAGGTCGACGTCACGGCACTCTCCCAGTTGGCTGAACTGGTCGAGCAAGCGTGTTACACGCCCCATCCGTGCACGCCCCAACAGGCCGGCGATGCCTGGCGTCTGGCCACCATGGTCGCGGCCGCGCCGCATCGGTCGCCGGTCGCGCCAGTTACAGGACACCTGAATGGCCGAAGGGCCCCTCACGAGGAGGAGCCCTTCGGGTTCAGCGTTCTGCGATCCGGCTTAGAGGGTCGGTGCGAACCCAACTATCGGCGACGTCACCGAACCGCCGGACTTGGCGACTTGGGCGGGCACGGAGCCGTAGTAGTTGGCGGTACCGGTCGTGACTGTCTTGGCCGTCGAACCAGACCCGGTCGACGTGGTGGCGTTGAAGTTGAAGATGCCACCGTCGGCTCCAACCAACCAGTAGCCCGTACCGTCGGGCGTGTACTGGAGGGCAACGAGCGGCGAGGCCGGCGTCACGCCAAGCAGCGAGGGTGAGCCGTAGAACGGCGACCCACCGAAGGCGTACACCGTGCCCAACGAAGTGGCGATGAGGTACCCGGCACCGACCGGGTTGGCGGTGATAGCGACCGCCGGATCGTCAGATGCCGGAGATCCCGTCTTGGTCGAGACGGTCCCGGCAAACACCGCGTCACCGAAGGCGTACACCGAGCCAGCCGAGGTCACCAGGTAGTAGCCATTGCCAGTTGATGTCAACGACATGCCGACGACCGGTGCGTCAACGTGGTCATCGCCGGCCGAGCCGAAGAACGGCGCGCCGAAAGCGAAGACGCCTCCATCAGAGGCGAAGAGGTAGTAGCCCTTGCCGAGCAGCCGGCACGATGCCGTCAATCGGCTTGGCCAACTTGATGGCACCGAGGCTGCCGACGAACGGCGCATCGCCGTACGAGAAGACGCCACCATCGGAGGCCGCTTCCCAGTAGCCCTTGCCGTCACTGGTCGAGGCAATCCCGACCACCGGGGCGTTGGACTTGCCCTCGATGTTGCCGGCCGCTGGCGCGCTGCCGAATCCGTAGGTACCGCCGTTGGCGGCGACAAAGGTGTACCCGGTGGCCACCGGAGCGGCTGCGCCAGCTGAACCAGTCAAGAAGACCGCTGGGGCTACCAAGGCGACCGCACCAGTCAAGATCGACGCAGGAACCAGTCGCTTGAGACCGGCCCGACGACCCTTCCTGGTCAGGGACGAATTGATCGCCCTTTGGCCTATGACGTCATGAGACACGAACTGCTCCTCTCGTAGGGGCCTGAGCCAGGCCGCCTGGCGGCACCGATGCCAAAGGATCGGCAACTCAAGTTGCAGCGATCCAACGTATCAGCGGACAGATCCTAATCCTTACTGATGCGATAGGAATAGTCGGGATATGAAGGTCAGACCTGACCGGTGACGTAGAGCTCGGTGCGGGGATCGCTTCGGGGAGGAGAAAATCTGAGCCGTCGCGCCGTATTCCACCAGTTCGCCGACGTGATCGGTCTCGTCCAGGAGGAAGACAGCGGTGAGGTCGGCGCATCGTGTGGCCTGGAACATGTTGTGGGTCACCAACGCGATGGTGACCTCGGAGGCCAGGTCGACGATCGTCTCTTCGATGGCGGAGGTGGAGACGGGATCAAGCGCTGAGCAGGGTTCATCCATTAACAACACCTCGGGCTCAACGGCCAAGGCCCGCGCGATGCAGAGCCTCTGTTGCTGTCCACCGGAAAGCCGCAGGGCCGGCTGGTCGAGTCGATCCTTGACGCTCTCCCACAAGGCAGCGGACGTGAGCGCATGCTCAGCCGATTCTTCGAGGACCTGTTTCTTCCGGATGCCATTGAACTTCAAGCCCGAGACCACGTTGTCGAAGATGCTCATGGTCGGGAATGGATTCGGACGCTGGAAGACCATTCCGATGCGGCTGCGGATGAGTTCGGGCCGCGCCTCGCGGCCATAAATCTCGGTGTCGCCAAGGCGGATGGACCCCGAGACTTTTCCTCCGGAGCGATCGTGCATCCGGTTGATGGCTCGGAGCACGGTGGTCTTGCCGCACCCTGAAGGGCCGACGAGTGCCGTCACTCGATTCTTGACCAATGGAAAGGTCACCCGGCGAACCGCATGGACCGAGCCGAAGTCGACGGCGACATCGGTCAACGTGACCGCTGCTGGTTCGTGCTCTGGGGCACCCAGCGTTGGGTGGTCCTGAGTCCGGAGTTCCTGTTGGATCCGGGCCGCTACCGCCGATGTCGTGTCGCCTGCCATGACGTTCTCCTATTGAGTCCATGCACTTTACAGAGACACTGGTAAATCCTGGCCTCAGGCAGCATGCCCAGGCACGATCGAAGCCTCGCACTACCACTCCTGAGGAACGGCAGTTGGGAGAAAACCTACATTTTGGTTAGGTGTTGCTCTCCGTTCACTTGGCGTTCATTTCGCTTCACTACGTTACGGTTCAGTGACACCGGGAGAAGAGCGCACGCAGGCCGAACTGATGCGGGACGAGGGGATGATTCCTCCGTCCTCGTTGGTCGATCCGGTCCTCGAAGCGCTTGACCCAGACCGGGAGCGGCCGGCCGAAGTTATGGAAGCGAAGAAGCTCTGCCTCCAGTTCGGTCAGAAGGCCATCCTCTCCGACATCGACATGTCCTTCCAACGGGGGACCATCACGGCGCTCATCGGGCCCACCGGCTCGGGCAAGTCGACGTTCCTGCGCACCCTGAACCGGATGAACGACAAGGTCTCGGGCTTTAAGTATCAAGGCGACGTCATGTTGGAGAAGTCCAGCATCTTCGCTCCCGGCATCGACCTCCTTCTCCTGCGTCGGCGGGTGGGCATGCTCTTCCAACGCCCGAACCCCTTCCCGATGTCGATCAAAGACAACGTGGTGGCCGGCGTGAAGGCGCATCGGATCGCCAAGGGCAAGCAGCTCGATGTGGTGGCCGAGCGCCGACTGACCGAAGTCGGTCTGTGGGACGCCGTCAAGGACCGCCTGAACGATTCTCCTTTCCGACTCTCCGGTGGACAGCAGCAGCTGTTGTGCCTCGCCCGCGCCCTGGCGGTTGGACCGGAAGTCCTGCTCCTTGACGAGCCCACTTCCTCGCTCGACCCCATTTCGACCGAAATGATCGAAGCGCTCATCCGCCAGCTCGCCCCTGCGCTGACCCTCATTGTGGTGACCCACAACCTCGGGCAGGCCAAGCGGGTGTCGCATAACACGATGTTCTTCTACCAAGGCGAACTCATTGAGCACGGTCCTACGGATCAGCTCTTTGAACACCCCAAGCACACCCACACCGAGCGCTATGTCTCGGGACGGATGGGCTGACCGCAACATCACCGCCGGCCAAGTGCCGGTCGCATCAAGGCAGTTTGATCACCACAACCCCCACAAAGAGGAGTACCCCCATGCAGAAATCGCGTCTGAAGCGCGTCGTCACATCCGGTCTGCTGGCCGCGTCGTCGGCCGTCGTGCTGGCCGGCATCGTCGCCGGAAGCGCCGGTGCTGCCATTCCCAAGGGTTCATCCCCCAAGATTGAGAAGCCGACGGCCGGCATCGGTCACGGAGACGGGGAGCACCCTGCTCTACCCCCTCTTCAACCTGTGGTCCTCGGGCTACAGCAGCACCTACCCGTCGGTCACCATTCAGACCGCTGGCACCGGCTCCGGCGTGGGCATCACCGACGCCACCAACGGCACGGCCGACATCGGCGCCTCGGACGCCTACCTGTCGCCGGCCGAACTGACGGCGGCCCCGACCCTGCTCAACATTCCGCTGGCCATCTCGGCTCAGCTGATCACGTACAACATCCCGGGCGTGACGGCGCACCTGAAGCTGACCGGCAAGCTGCTCTCGAGCATCTTCCAGGGCAAGGTCACCAACTGGAACGCCGCCTCAGATCGCCGCCATCAACCCCGGCGTGACGCTGCCCAACCTGCCCATCGTGACGCTTGCACCGTTCCGACAGCAGTGGTGACACCTTCCTGTTCACCTCCTTCCTGTCCGACGCCGACCCCAGCGGTTGGGGCAAGACGGTGGCCTTCAACACCACGGTGCCATGGCCCAACGCCCCCGGCGCCCTCGGCGAGATGGGGAACTCGGGCATGGTGGCTGGTTGCAAGGCCACCCCGGGTTGCGTCGCCTACGTCGGCATCAGCTACCTGACCCAGGCCCTGCAGTCCGGCCTCGGCTACGCCCAGCTGCAGAACGGGGCCAAGCAGTTCGAACTGCCCACCCCGGCCACCATCAACGCTGAAGCGGCCGCCTTACACCAAGAAGACCCCCGCCAGACGGGAGCATCTCGCTCATCGACGGCAAGGCCAAGGGTGGCTACCCGATCATCAACTACGAGTACGCCATCGTGAACTCCAAGCAGTCCAGCGCCAGCACGGCCACGGCCATCCGCTCGGTGCTCGAGTGGGCCGTCAACGCCAAGGACGGGAACAACGCCTCGTACCTCAGCCAGGTCAACTTCCAGGCGCTGCCGGCCGGCATCATTTCGGCCTCGCTGAAGCAGATCCACAAAATCAAGTAGTGACCGTAAGCGGCGGTACTGCGGGCGCTGCCGCCCGCCGCCCGATTTGGAGAGGCTGTGCGCCGGACACCGTTCCGGCGCACAGCCGACTCCCTTCGGTCAGCTGAAGAAGGGATCTGGCGAGTGGCCTGCCGGGTCGCCGTGCTGCCTCCCCTTGGCCGCGCTGGTCTTCGCCCTGACCGTGCTGGTCATCAAGGCCGTATCCGGCCGTCAGGGTCAACGGTCTCAACTTCTTCACCGGGAGCCGTGGAGCTACGGCAGCGGCTACAGCGCCGTGGTGCACACCGACGGCGTCGCCCACGCCCAAGGCTCGTCCTTCGGCGCGCTGCCCATCATTGTGGGCACGTTGCAGTCATCGGCCATTGCGCTGATCGTTGCCGTGCCGATCTCCATCGGCACCGCTTTCGCACTGACCGAGCGCATGCCGAACTGGATCTCGCGCCCGCTCGGGTTTGCCATCGAAGTTCTGGCCGGTATCCCGAGCGTGGTCATCGGCCTCTGGGGCTACTTCACGCTCGGACCCTTCTGGCCCAGCGACGTCTATCCCGATCGTGGCGAACCACATGCCCGACGTGCCGGTGCTGGACTATTTCCGCAAGCCCACCGGGACCGGGCGAGGGCCTGCTCACGGCCGGCCTGGTCCTCGGCCTCATGATCATCCCGATCATCGCCTCCACCACCCGCGATCTCTTCCAGCAGGTGCCGCCCGCTCCCCAAGGAAGGCGCCTCGGCGCTTGGGCATGACCGATTGGGAAGTGGCCAGCAAGGTCACCATCCCGTGGGTGCGCTCGGGCATCATCGGCGCCTCGGTGCTCGGCCTCGGTCGCGCCCTGGGTGAAACGGTGGCCGTCGCCATTGTCAGCGGCTCCATCCTGCACCTCGCCCCCAACGTCTTCGGCATCGATGACCACCATTGCGGCCACCATCCTGTCCCAGCTCGACGGGGCCCAGGCCGACGGCACCGGATTCGCGTGTGGCCTCCCTGGCTGAGCTGGCCCTGGTGTTGGCCGTCATTTCGGTCGGCGTCAACCTGGCCGCCCGCACCATCGTGCAGTCGCACCTCGTCCCTCGGCCCTTCGGCTGACGCACTGAACCGATGACCGCTCTCGTACACGGCATGCCGAGCACCCGACGTCGAACCGTGGCCGGCATCGGTTTTTCGGGTCTTCACCTACGTGGCCCTGCTCCTCGTCGTCGGCCCCGCCCTTTGGATCCTCCTGGGCGTGGTCGTCCGCGCCGTGCCCCATTTCCACTTCAACGTGCTGTGGACACCGAGCAAGAACGCAGGCGGCGGATTAGCGAACGCCATCGAAGGCACGCTCATCCTCATGTTGGGCGTCCTCATCATCGCCGGCACCACCGGCGTGCTGGCCGGCATCCACCTGGCCGAATTGGCCAAGCCGCGGCGAAACGGCAAGCCCAGCGGTGGCTTGTCTGCGCATGGCTTCCGATGTCCTCTCCGGATTCCCCTCCATCGTGCTCGGCTACTGCGGCTACGTGGCCTTGGTGGTGGGACTGCACTGGGGCTTCTCGCTGCTCCCAGCGCTGATCATCTTGTCCATCATGGTGATTCCCTACATCGCCAAGTCGACTGAGTCTGCACTTCGTCAGGTGCCCACCAACTATCGCGAAGGGGCGGCGGCCCTCGGTATGTCGATGGGCTATTCGCTGCGCAAGGTGGTCATTAAATCGGCGCTGCCGGGCATCGTCACCGGCCTACTCATTGCCCTGGCCATTGCCTGTGGCGAGACGGCACCCTTGATTTACACGGCTGGCTTCACCGACGCAACGCCGGGAGCGTCGCTCATCCACTCCCATGGCTTCGCTTTCCTGACCTATCCCGTCTTCACCTATTACAACCTGCCCGGCAACCAGGCGCACTATTTGGCCTACGACGCCGCCATGTTGCTGATTGTGATCGTGCTGATCCTGCTGGTGGTGTCCCGCATCATTGTGGCCCGGACGCAGCGTCACTCCGAGTCCAGAGGACGCTGAGATCGATTCGCTGGTAGCGCTCAGCCCTCGGCGGTGAGTTGCTTGCCGAGTGAGCGCACGGAAATATCCCAGGCAGCCGGCCAGTCGTTGGGACGAAGCAGGGCGTCACTGCCCCCGTCGCAGAAGAGCACCGAGCCACAGAAGAACCCACCGTCGGGTCCAAGGAGCAGTTCCACCAGAGCGGCGATCTCATCTGGTCGCCCGGTCCGTCCCACCGGGATGGGCAGCATCTCAAGCAGTGGACCAACCTCGGGGTGCGAGCGCATGGACGACACCATTGGCGTCTCAATCATGCCGGGGGCAATGGCGTTGAGGCGGAGCCCAGACCCAGCCCATTCAGGGGTGACGGCCTGACGCCGCACCCAGTAGGCCACGGCCATCTTCGACGCCGGGTAGGTGGTCATGGACCCGGCATCATCGGCCAGCGTGCGGGCTAGGGCCTCGTCGTGGGCCAGACAGGCTTCCGTAATGTCGAGTCGGGATGGCCGGTTGGACCGTGGTGGAGTTGGAGCTGATGGCGACGGCAGAGCCACCCTTTGTCAGCAAGGGACGCAGTCCGGTCAAGAGGTCGACCGTGCCGAAGTAGTTCACCGAAGCCAGCAACGAACCGGCCCGGTCGGGTGCGCCGGCCAGTCCGGCACACGTCACGATGCCGTGCAGTGAGCCACCACTGACTTCGGTTATGGCGGCGACGGCAGAGTTCCGTCCCTCGACCGTGCCGAGATCGGCCACCACGTCGGACGCATTGACGTCGACGCCGATGACGTTGTAGCCAGCTCCGCTCAGTCGAGCGACGCATGCCGCACCGATGCCGGAAGCGGCACCGGTGACGACGACCGCCGGATCAGGCAGCGGACCGAGCCTTCAGAATCTCCAACGCCTTGTCGGCGTGAGCACCCATGGAGAATTCGGTGTGGATAACGTCCAGCAGCTTGCGATCGGTGTCGATCACGTACGTGACCCTCTTGTTCGGCAAGAAGCTGGGGCCGCGCTTGGCGCCCAACTGCGTGGCCACCGTGCGGTCGGCGTCGGAGAGGAGGGGGAAGCCGAGTGACTCCTTCTCGTCAAACTGCTTCTGCTTGTCAACGCTGTCGGCGCTGATGCCAACGCTCTGTGCGCCCACTGCCGCGAACTCGGCCTGGAGATCCCGGAAATGACAGCTCTCCTTGGTGCAGCCGTACGTCATGGCGGCGGGATAGAAGAAGAGCACCACCGGGCCATTGGCCAGAAAGCTGCTCAGCGTCCGGGGAGTTCCGGTCTGATCGGACAGTTCGAAATCGGGAACGACGTCACCTTTTTGCATCCGCCCAATGTAGGGGGAAAAACGCCCGTTTGTCGCTCAGCCCTCGAATCGGAAGCCCACGCCACGCACGGTGACGAGGTGCCTGGGATTGGCCGGATCAGGCTCAATCTTGCGGCGCAGGCGCTTGATATGCGTATCGAGCGTGCGGGTGTCGGTCAGTTCCTGATCCCACCACAGACGATCGATGCACCAGTCACGAGTGACCACCTGGCCGCTATGCGACATGAGGAGGGCCAGCAGATCGAACTCCTTGCGGGACAGATCGACCTGGACATCGTGCACGGTCACCTCGCGGCGACCGGCATCGAGGCGAACCGGTCCGACATGGAGCACTTCTTCGTGATGTTCGGCCACGGCCACCCCGCGGCGCAGGACGGCTCGCATGCGGGCCACCAGTTCGCGGAGACGGAATGGCTTGGCGACGTAATCGCTGGCCCCGAGCTCAAGTCCCGAGGACGACATCAACCTCTGAGTCTCGAGCGGTCACCATGATGATGGGCACCGGCTTGAGCGCCCGCATCTGCTGGCAGATTTCAATGCCGGACTGATCCGGGAGCATGACGTCCAAGAGCACCAGGTCCGGGTGAATGCGATGGAAGAGACGCAACGCCTCATGACCGTCACCGGCGCTCTCGACGGCGAAGCCCTCACGGGTGAGCCCGGACGCCAGGGCCTGGCGGTAGGACTCCTCGTCGTCGACCACTAAGACCAGCGGTCGGTTGTCCCGCGAAGGACTCACGGCCGGTTGTCGTGGATTGGTCACAAGCGTGGTGGCCATTGATCGGTCCTCTTCAAGCCGCGTCATCGGGCGAGGGTGCGTAGCGTGCGAAGGGTCAGGCGACGACGGTGGCAGAGGGGGAGAGTCCACCGGCGCCGCCTGGAGGCGCAGGGAGGCGAATACCTGCCGCGATTCTGGTCATCACTGCGCCAACCGAGTCCTGCGATGCTGCTGCGGGTCGGATCGGCACGACCTCGGCCAGAGGAATCCGGCCGTGATGGCGGGGCTCGCTCTTCCGGGCGTGGGTGCCCATGGAGGAGCGGGGTGCGTCTTCGTGTGCCAGCGCCATCAGGTGTCACCGTAAGGAGTCGAAATGAACGAAGCGCGAAACCAGTGCTACCGGGAAGTGTCTCCCAGATGAACTCTTCGCTACCTCGGGTCCTGAGGTGGCGTTACGCTCGGACTTTTACGAAATCAGGAGGTGGGGTAATGGCCGAAGCCATGGGGCACGGGGTCAACCAGCGAAAATCAATCGAAATGACGCCGGAGGAAATCGAGTCTTTTCTGGCCGAGCGGCGGGCCATGAGCATGTGCTCCATAGGTGCCGACGGATCGATTCATGCCGTGGCGATGTGGTACGGCTTTCTCGACGGATGCGTCACGGTCGAGACCAAAACGAAGTCCCAGAAGGTCCAAAACCTGCGACGGGATCCGCGCCTGACCCTGCTGTTCGAGGCTGGGGACTACTACGAGGAACTTCGTGGCGTGGAACTGGTCGGGACGGCCGAGATCATCGACGACCCGGATCAGACTCTGGACGCTCGGGGTCAGCGTGTTCGACCGCTATATGGGTGGCTACACCGAAGAGATGAAGCCATTCGTCGAAACGATGCTGCACAAGCGGGTGGCCATCAAGATGCATCCCACCCGGACAGTGAGCTGGGACCATCGCAAGCTCGGACTGCCGCCGACCCGGCCGGCGGAGTAGAGATTCACCGTCGACCAGAACGTCGACGTCTCGCCAGACGTGGCGGTTGCTGCCTACGGCAACCCGGCCTTCTATGAGGGACGGGAGCCGCAGGACAACATCTCGGTACGTGGAGGTGGTGCGCCACCAGGACACTGGCTCCCAGGTATCTGATTGAAGTCCGCTTCAAGTTCACGGGCAGCGTCTCCTCAGCCGTACGAGCGGTCGTCGATCCCAACGAAGATGTCGTGGGTCACCCGGACCACCGTCATGGTGGACGAGCGACGCACCAAATTCAAGGTGCGGCCAGACCACTACCCGGACCGCCTTCAGTGCAGCGGTACCTTTCGCTTCCAGGAGGGTCACGTCGGGTCCGAGTCGGCCATCATTAAGATTGAGGGCGATTTGAAGGTGCGGGTGCCCTTCGTGGGTGGCACGGTGGAACGGGTGATCGTCTCGGGATTGCGCTCGTACATCGCCGCATGAGGCAGCTGGCCTGACGGATTTCTCGCCCAGCTGATGCGCTGGAGCCCGGTGGCCATTGCAGCCGGCATGGTGGCCGCCCTCCTTCCTCTCTTGCCATCAGCGGCCGGTGCCGCCACCGGACCCACTCCTGGGAGCCCGGCCTACATCGCCCGCGACATCTCCAACATGGAGGCGGCGTTCGGTCGACAGGTGGCCGAACTGGAAGATCCGGGCTACCTCTTTCCCTTCTTCGAGAATGCCGCCGGCCTCTACGCCCAGCAATTGGCGGCGCAGCTCCAGAACTTGAACCGGCCCTCGCTCACCGCCGGGAGCCTGGTCCCTGGCTTCGGGGCCCCAAATCCAAACCGGGAGGACTGGCCGGGCACGCGGGGCCAGGAACAGCCGGTGACCTTCACCGCCCATGACGGGGCCGAACTGCAGGGTGACGTCTTCGCCCCGCTTCCCGGCGCCAAGGACCCGTATACGGGTCAACTTCTCCATGGGCCCTACCCGGGAGCGGTGATCGTTACCGGTTCGATTCAGGCGTCCCGCGACGAGTACGACTGGTTGGCCGAAGACTTGGCTGAACGGGGCTACGTCGTGCTCACCTTCGACGTACAGGGACAAGGCTCGAGCGAGACGTTGCCGCACGAAGGCACCGACCCCGATCGTGCCCTATTGCAACCTGCTGGCGCCGGCCGAGTCCCGGTCAGGTGCTGCCCTGCGACGGCGTGCCGGCCGAACAGGATCAGAACTTCGTCGACTCCACGGAAGACGCCATCTCGTTCTTCCTCTCGACCCCGCAGAGCCCCTATCCCGACGTGGCTGCCGGCTCCCTGACCGTCAACCACTTCAATCCCGCTGTGGGATCTGTTCGATCACAGTCCAGACTCGAAAACCACAACCCCGGGACGAACCACCCGGCTGGCCCTCATCGGTCATTCGACGGGGGCCGTGATCGCCACCTACCTACAAGGGGTCGATCCCAGGATTGAGACGGTGGTGGCGCTGGACAAACTCACGGCTTCGGCCGACTCCATTTCGGACGATCAGGCCGAGACCGGATCACTACCCGGACCAGTGGTGCCCAAGGTGCCGGCGTTGGCCTTGCAGTCCGAGTACGGCTTTGCCCCCCAGCCCTATTTTGTGGCCAGCTGCTCATCGTTCGAACCGTGCCCGGCCGCTCCCGGACGGCAACGTCAATCTGAATCTGGATCAGGCACCCAATCCAAACCGTGAAGAAGACACCGGGTTCAACATCTGGAATGCGGCTGATGTCGACTCGATGCTCATTGTGCCCAGGGCCTCGACCCACCTGATCTACACCGACTCACCGCCCATCCTGCCGGCCTCCAGCAACGGCAGCGCCATGGTGAGCTACTACGTGCAGGCCTGGTTGGGGAAGTACCTGAAGCACAGTGCCGCGGCCAACTATCAGTTGCTGTCGCCCACCATGAGATACATCGGGCCGAATCAGGCTGGTCAGTGGGTCGGTCAGACCCTCGACCGCAACAGCAATCTGTCCTTCTATTTCTGCTCCGGCTACGAGTTCAACTCGCCCGGACGGAGAAATTCGCCGACGCCGATCTCATCGGCGACGGGTGCTCGTAGGGCTACTGCTTGTCCGCTTAGGCGGCGCCGACAACAGACTCAGCAGCGTCAACGGTTGGCCGTTTTCGCCGGCTCGATTGAACAGACCGCGCAAGGTGTCGCGCAGGTGCGCGAAGGCACCGCCCGAGGGCTCGCCCTCCTCATCATCATCTTCGTCGTCGGAAGGATCTAGCACGCTGAGCACGGTACGTCGCCCGTTCTGGTTGCCCGGGATCTCGCGCATGCGCTCAATGGCCTCACTTAGCGGCACCAGTTCAAGCGAGAGGAACTCCAGCGATCCCTTGTCATTGGGATAGACGCTGTACATGTTGACCATTTCGGCGTCGTTGCCGGCCAGAAAGCGGAGGCGCTCACTCACGGTGCCCAGGTCGCCCTCGATCTCCTCGTCGGCGTTGATGCCGGCCGGATGACCGAGCAGGCTGAGAATGGTCAGCGACTCACCGTTCTCGCCTAACCGCTTGTGCAATCGCTTCGACATGGTGGCCCCCGGTTACTTGGTCAGTGCGACTGAGATGCCATAGCCAATGCCCGCCAGCACGATCAGGAAACACACACCAGCCAGCACCAGGGAAGGCGTATGACGGGCCGAAGTGGATCCGTCCTCATTGTCCGGCGAGAAACCACCTCGGGACAGGCCCTCGACACCGATGGAGAAGACGGCGGTGAGACCGGCACCGGCCACCAGGGCGATGAGCAGGATCTTCACCAGGGCACTGACATCGATGTACGAAGTGACGTCGGCAATCATTGTGCGCTCCTAAGCGGCTGCGGCGGACAGGGAGGTGGAGGCCTTGCCGTCATCCCACTCGTCGTTGACGTTGTGGGAGCTGACGGCGTTCTTGCGGGAGAGGCCGAAGATGGTCAGCGCAGTAGGCCACCAGGACCACGAAGAGGACGACCACACCGGCGTCGCCCCCGATGGCGTTCTGGCCGGCGAAGCACCCGGCCCCGACCAGGGCGGCGGCCGGCATGGTCACGAACCAGGTGAAGACCATGCGGCGGAAGATGCTCCAGCGCACGGGCTGGCGCCGACCGATGCCGGCGCCGACGACGGAGCCGCCACAGACCTGGGTGGTGGAGAGCGGGATGCCGAAGTGGGTGGAGGCCAGGATGACGGCGGCCGACGAGGCCTCGGCGGCGAAGCCCTGCGGTGTCTCGATCTCAATGAGACCCTTGCCGAGCGTGCGGATGATGCGCCAGCCGCCGATGTAGGTGCCCAGGGCAATGGAGATGGCGCACAGGATGATGACCCAGTCGGGCGTAGAGGCTGACTTGGAGATGGTGCCGTTGGCCACCAGGGCCAAGGTGAGGATGCCCATCGTCTTCTGGGCGTCGTTGGTGCCGTGGGCCAGGGACACCATGGCGGCCGAACCGATCTGGCCGACCCGGTAGGACTTCTTGCGCACACCTTCGCGGGCTTTGTGCGTGATCCTGTAGGCCATCACGGTGCCCAGGGCGGCCACGGCCACGGCGAAGATGGGGGCGAAGATGGCGGGGATAAAGACCTTGCCGGCCACGCCGGACCAGATGATGGAGCTGCCGCCGGCGTGCACGATCATGGCGCCGACCACACCACCGATGAGGGCGTGGGACGAGCTCGAGGGCATGCCGACATACCAAGTGGTGATGTTCCAGGCGATGCCGCCGGCCAATCCGGCGAAGACCACGGCCAGCGTCACCGACCCCTGATTGACAATGCCCGAGGCAATGGTGGCGGCCACCGAGAGCGACAGGAAGGCGCCGACCAGGTTCAGGACGGCCGACATGCCGACGGCCACCTTTGGTTGGAGGGCCCCGGTGGCGATGGACGTCGCCACCGCATTGGCCGAGTCGTGAAATCCATTGGTGAAGTCAAAGGCCAAGCCGGTGACCACGACCATGACGAGAATGAACGTATTTCCCACAACTGCACTTGTACCCCGCGCGAATCGCTCAGGTCACGTGGGAACGGGGGTGGTTCGCCACAAGTTCATTCCTCGTTCATCGGCGTGCCACTTGTGTCTCGCGGAGTTTGCGTAGCGGTCTTCAGGACTCAGCTTTGGCCCAGCCAATGGTCGATCGCCGCCTCGCACCACGCTTCCAATGCCTCGTCACCTTCATCAATGGGTGGTCGCCCAAACGATTGATAGGTCATGCCGGCGGCGGTGAATTCCCGTTCGCACAACGGGCACACCATTGTCGGGTCCACCAGCCGCCCTCGGTCTCCGAACTCCGCCGGTAATCGGACGATTCCCAGCGCGCCGCAGGTGGGGCACTGCCGTGCGTTCGGGGTGCCACTCATGAAAGTTCACTGGCAGATGCATGAGCTGCCGGCGTATTGCCCCGCACGTCCGAAGCGAACAGCTTCACCAGAAGCGTGTCGTGCAGTTCGAGTTCGAAGACGAATCTCACAACGGCACTGGCTTGGCGGGCCACGAATCCGGTCTTCGCAGTCGTGGTCGCATCCACATGAATCCAGTTGGGTCGCCGGGGTGGCCTAGCTGGTTCCGACCCCAGCTTGAGCAGGAGGGGGCCCCGGCAATTTCTGCGCTCGCTGGTCCTCCAGCACCAGCTCAGCTTGTTCTAACCAGGCGTCCAGGGACGCGATTGCTCTTGAAACCATGGCTTTTCCTCCTCATCGAACCTGGCATTGGCACCATTCCCGAAGGTGGTTGCCGGAGCGTCAACGGGCCAGGACCCTCGACTCCTCTGAATGAGTTACGCCTTGATTGTACCGGTCGGCTGTCACAACCGACCGCCGTCTTCTACTTACAGAGCTTGACCATCTGCTTCATGCCATCCTCGATGGCACCGGTCAACACATCCATGTCTTCCGTCGTGTCGTAGTCGCCGGTGATGCCGAAGTTCACTTCACCGTCGTAGGAGAAGATGGCGATGCCGATGCGGATCTGCCCACCCAGCGGGCACGTAGGGAAATGCCCTCAGCATCTTTGCGCCCGGCGGCGTAGAGCGGGAACTGCGGTCCGGGCACATTGGTCGTCACCGTGTTGACGTTTCGTTGGGCCGCTCTGGTGGCCAGACGCATGCCCATGGCCAGGAGCATCGGTGGGGCGAATCCGGACATGGAGGTCAGGGCCTCTCCAGCCAATGCTTGCTTGGAGTCCTTCAGCCCGTCCATCTGCAGGGTGATGGCATGGAGGCGTTCGGCCGGATCGTCGATGTTGACCGGCAGTTCAGCGAACATGGCTGACACCTTGTTCTCGAACGTGCCATCCCCGACGGCCTTGCCGCTGCGCGTCACGGGGTCGGACCGACACGGGCACCAGGGTCCGTACCACCCGGTCGACATCTTCACCTCGGGAGATCAGTAGCTCGCGAAAGCCATTGGTGATGGAGGCCAGGACGACATCGTTGAAGGTGCCCCCCAACCCCTTGCGCACCTTCTTGATGTCGTTGACCGAGGTCGAAGCCCAGCCGTACCGTCGATGGGGACCGATGGGACCGTTCAAGCTCGATACGGGGGTGGCGCGCACCAGTCCGGCCATGGCGACCACACCACTGGCCACGTCCTTGGCGTAGGCCGCACCCTGTCGCAGCACCCGCGTGCTGGCTCGAGCCGCCCGGAGTTGCTCGTAGGGCGAACGGATCACATTGAGCAGGGCGTCGGTGGCTAACTGGGTGCCGCTGGGGCTTGGTTGTGGGTGCCACGGGGCGACCTCGGGGCGGGTCGACCTCTGGACTGAGGTCCATGATGACGGCCAGGAGATCGGTGCCGGCCACCCCGTCCACCATGGCGTGGTGGGTCTTGGACAACATGGCCCACTGGCCGTCCTCGAGCCCTTCGACGACCCAGATCTCCCACAAGGACTTGGACCGGTCCAGCTGTTGTGACATCACCCGCCCGACCAGTTTGCGGAGTTCGACCTCGCCCCCCGGCGTCGGCAGGGCGGTGTGGCGCAGGTGGTACTCAATGTTGAAATGCGGATCGTCCACCCACACCGGTCGGCCCAGTTCCAACGGCACGAACTTGACCACTTGCCGGTAGCGGGGCACCAAGCCGAGCTTGGCGTCGACCATGGCCACGATCTCTTGGAACGCGGGCTGCGGTCCTTCGAAGATCGCCACCGAGGCGATGTGCATGTGGCTCACATCGTCTTCGATGTGTAGGAACGATGCGTCCAGCGGGCTAAGCCGATCGGTACTCACTGGTCCCCCTTCCGCCGGGCACCTCAGGTGCCACAAAGGCCGAACGTACTACCAATCGGCCAACATTTCTCCTGGTCCGACCCCCGCAGGGGCTGTTCAGACGGCGGCTGAGACTCCGACGTGGGTGGCCAGACTGGCGAAGAACGGGGTCGAGATAATGCGGCGCCTCGTCTCCTCGTAGGCGGCTTCCACGACTCGGGGCCCACGATCCTCGGCCATGGCCCGCAATCCCATGGCATGTCGGGCTTCGCCGCCCGGCTCGAGTCGGATGACCGCCACGCCCGCTTCTTCCAGACGGACGATCTCGCGTTCCATGCGGCGGTGCACCGATCGCCGGATGAAGCCGTCGGCGCCATAGGCGTTGCCGTGTGAAGCGGACATGGAGGAGACGATGACCACCGTGTCGAGCCCTTCGGTGCGCAGCACATCGGCGTTGGTGACCGAATGCACGCCGCCATCGACGTATTCGGTGCCATTGATGGTGACGGGCTTGAAGTACCCGGGAATGGCGCAAGAGGACAACACTGCTTGGGCCAGGCGGGCCTTGGGGGCATCTTCCCGGCCGAAAACGACCCGGGCACCGTCGTTTCGACGCACGGCACAGATACGAAGACCATCGGGCCACTTGTCGCCCATCAACTCATCGAGCGCTCGGGCCCGGTCGGTGATGTCGACCTGACCCCGGGGAATCATGGTGACGGCGGCCACGTCGGCTCGAAACGCCAGTGGGCGGTGGGCCACTCGATTCAGGAGAGCCGGTGACGGCGGACTCCACAGGCGCAGGAGGGACCGCACGGTCGGAACGGGCAGTGGACCATCGTCCGGGAGGATGCGCTGCAGGAGCGCACCACCGCGGCGTGACAGGGGTGCACCAGTGGCCGATGCGGCCAAATCAGAGGCAGGGACGCCAACCCGCAGTGCGGCACCGGTGACCGAACCGGCAGAAGTGCCGACAATGATCTCAGCGTCGCGGGGATCCCATTTCGCTTCGCGCTCAAGGGCGGCCAGCACCCCGGCCTGGTAGGCCTGACCCACCACACCGCCGGCTCCCAACACCAAGCCGACCCGAGGACGTTGTTGTCCCCGAATCCCCCACGCGTCATTCTCATCACCCCCTGTTTACCCGTTGGAGGAACGTATCACGCACCATTCACCTGCGAATGCCTCGTTCTTCCTGGTCCTCACGCCTGAAAAATCGACTGGAGCACAGCATCCGGAGACTGACAGCATGGATCACTGGAGCAGCCGCAACGGCTGTTCCAGCCGATGACGCAGTACTTGGGGGGCAGTGGGACAGCTCGACGACAAGGTGGTGCTCCTCAGCGGAGGGGCATCGGATATCGGGAGAGCGACCGCCCTCAAGCTGGCTGCTGCTGGCGCCCACGTACTGATCGGTGATGTGGCCATCGACGGAGCCGAGGACGTGGCCCAGCACATCAAGGCCATCGGGCGGCAGTGCCCTGGCCGCCCACTGCGACGTTCGCGACCAAAAGTCAATCGCCACCTTCGTTGCCCCGCAGTCAAGGCCTTCGGCGGGGTCGATGTGCTCGATCACAATGCCGCGTGGTCGCACCCTCGACTCGATACCGACGCCGGCAGCGTTGATCTCGACGTGTGGGATCGAGTCTTGGAGACGAACACCCGAGGCGCACTGCTCTTGGCCCGACAGGCCATCCCGGAAATGATCAAGCGGGGAGGGGGATCGATCATCAACATTTCGTCCGGTTCCGCCGACATCGGTGGATCGACCCGCGTGGCCTACGGCGTCTCGAAGGCGGCCATCAATCAGCTCACCCGGCACTTGGCCTCTCGCTACGGGCGGGACGGCATCCGGACCAACGCCATCGCTCCGGGATTCATCACTACCGAGACGGCGACGACCCAAGTGCCGCCGGACATCAAGGATCGACTGGCCTCATCGAATCCGCTCGGACGGCTGGGCACTCCCGACGACATCGCCAATGTGGTGGTGTTCTTGGCCAGTGATGCGGCGTCCTACATCAATGGACAGATCATCCACGTCGATGGCGGTCACCAGATCGCCGGGATGATGTAGGTGCGACATGGCCGCTGAAAAGGAGACACCAGTAGCTCTGGTGACTGGCGCCAGCCGAGGCATCGGCAAAGCGCGGTGCGCTGGCCATGGCCCGTCGAGGCTTTGATGTGGTCATTACGGCTCGCACGCTGCGAGAGGGCGAAGGGCGGGCTCGCCCATCCAGCATCAAAGCGCCAGATGAAGCAACTGCGATCGCCGGAAGCCTGGAGGCGACGGCGGAGGAAGTCGAGCTCTGGGACGCCGCTGTCTCATCATCCAGATGGATCTGATGGATCGGGCGTCCATCTACCGGGTGGCCGAGGAGACACTGGGCACCTGGGGTCGGGTCGATGTGCTGTTCAACAACGCCATCTATCAGGGTCCGGGAACGATGGATCAGATTTTGGACCTCCCCATTGAGCTGGCCGAGAACTGCCTCATTGGGGACTATCTCCATCCGCTGCTGCTGATTCAGCTCCTGCTTCCGCAAATGCTCGAGCGAGGGAACGGGCGGATAGTGAACATGCTTTCGGAGGCCGCCTTCACCACCCCACCGGCGCCAGCCGGTTCTGGAGGTTGGGGAGTGGCCTACGCCGCCGCCAAAGCGGCGTTTCACCGAGTCACCGACATGTGCCACGTCGAGTTCTTTGCCAAGGGAGTGTGGGCTTTCAGCATTGCCCCGGGTCTGACGCTGACCGAATCGATGCGTGCCTCGGGAATGGACCAGGTGCTGATCGGGGCGGGACACGCTCCGGCGCCGCCCGAAGTAGCCGGCGAAGTGGCGGGATGGTTGGCCGCGGACGCAGATGCCGAGCGATACGCCGGCCAAATGGTCTCGTCCCGAACGTTGTGTCGGGAACTCGGCTTATTGAATGGGTGGCCACCGCCGAAGGCAACGACCGCCGAATAGAACGGTCGCTGCCTCCGGGTGGTCGCCTGGCGCAGCATTCCTCATCACGCGTTGTGACGGGAAAGTTGAGTTGCCTCAGGTCGCGGGCTGGCCAGCCGCGTGCCAATGGCAATGAAGACAGCTCCAACAGCCGTACGTGTGCGGCCCACCGCGGCCAGGTGGCGCGATGACGTTTCACTTCGGCGAGCTGTCTGTTGGGCCACTCGCCGAAGTTCGGTATATCGATCCTCGATCAGGGCCTTTTGAATAGTGGGATGCATGGTGGTTCCTCTTCCGAATGGGCGCGTTTCGACCATCAGACTGCCGCGAGGGTGTGACAGCGAGATGCCGAAAACGGGCGTGATGAATTTGAAGTGAATGGACGAGAAGGTTCGTCAGTGGGGACTACGAGCCGACGGCCGTGCCGTCAGAAGAACGTCCTCTTACGAGGACATTCGAATCGGACGCTGGCACGGCGTCGGCGCCGCAGCAGTTAGCAAAATCTGAATCAACACCGGCACCTCCTTCCGTGAAAGCTCGACGATTCGAGAAGAGGAGTGTAACAAGCGAGGTTCGATTTGAATAGAGGAATCTTGCGATTTTCTGAACTGATTGCACATCTCGGTCGCGATGCCATCTCCGGACGCAACGTTGTTGATGGTTGAGGCCGATCCGCACGAAGACTGCAAAGATGAATCCATGACCACGACATCGTCCTCGGTGAAGCCAAGTTCATTTCGCCTACCGGGCTATGAGATTCTGGTTGGACCCTTCACCCATGTGGCTGAGGAGCGTGACCGGTTGGCCGGCCTACGTTGGCAGGCGTTCGAGGCTCGCCAGTTGGGATCGACGGTGGGGGCCGAGCTCTCGGGGGTCGATCTCACGACCGACCTGCCGGACGAGGTCATCGCCGAAATTCGCCAGGCCCTCTACGACTACAAGGTCATCTTCTTTCGTGACCAACCCATGAATCCTCAACAACACGTGGCCTTTGCTCGCCGATTCGGTGAGCTGGAGATCCATCCCTTCCTCCCCTCGAACACGGGAGAAGCCGAACTGGTCCGTTTCGAGAAGACGGCCGAGGTGAGTGGCTACGAGAACTCATGGCATCACGACGTCACCTGGCGGGAGTGTCCATCCATGGGTGCGGTGCTGCACGCGTTGGCCGTGCCCGATCAGGGGGGCGACACGCTGTTCTCCGACATGCATGCCGCCTATGACGCGCTTGGACGATGCGACCAAGCAGTCACTCGAAGGTCTCTACGCCATCCACGACTTCACCCAGAC
This sequence comes from uncultured Acidimicrobiaceae bacterium, assembly GCA_963730785.1. GTDB lineage: Bacteria > Actinomycetota > Acidimicrobiia > Acidimicrobiales > RAAP-2 > Bog-473. The sequence continues at coordinate 109,891 of CAVSTF010000001.1, read as the reverse complement.
CTTCGGTCACGGCATGTCAGCGGAGGAGCGCCGAGCCGCCCAGGAGAAATATCCGACGGTGCGCCATCCGGTTGTCTGCACCCACCCGGGTACCGGGAAGCGCCACCTCTATGTCAATCGACCATTCGTCAGTCACATTGAAGGGCTCGATGCGGATGCCAGCCGACAGCCTTCCTCGATCGACTTGTGTCGCCAGGCTGATTCACCCGAACATCAGTGCCGATTCACCTGGACCAAGGACGCCGTCGCCTTCTGGGACAACCGGGCCGTTCAGCACTACGCATCAAGCGACTACTGGCCTCACAAGCGAACGATGGAACGGGCATCCGATCATTGGACCACGGCCGACCTTCGTCGAGGGCTAGCCACTACATGCTGTCGCCGACGACCACTTTGTGGACCAGCTTCATCTTGTCCAACACCGACTGCGGCAGCACGAAGGGATACAGGTCGGGTCGACCCATGGATCGGTTGATCATGTTCATGGCCCAGGTGAGCGGTAGCCAGATCTCAATGAGGTGATCGAATCCGATGAGCCCGGGTATCGGTCGATCCAGCGTTGCGCCAGAAGGTGCGAAGCCGAAAGCGGCAGCGGTGTCGATGGTGTCGCGGATGTGGAGATAGTGGGCGAAGGTCTCCGCCCAGTCTTCAGCGGGGTGCATGGTGGCGTAGGAGGAGATGAAGCTCGTCCTGCCAACCGCTCGGGGCGACCATCGGCGTAGTGCTGCTCGAGTGCCGCCTGATAGTCAAGTTCGGGATCGCCGAACAACTCGATGAACTCCTCCATGTGATTGGTGCCGGCGATCAATACTCCGAAGTAGTAGTGGCCGATCTCGTGACGGAAGTGCCCGAGGAGCGTCCGATAGGGCTCGTCCATTGACGTCCGAACCGTTCCCGGTGGACGTCATCGCTTTCAGCCAGATCCAGCGTGATGACACCATTGGCATGACCGGTCATGACCGGATCGCGGGCAGCTGGAGAGGAGGTCGAAGCAAAGTCCGTTGTTCCGGATCCTTGTGCCGGTCGATAATCGGCAGGTTCAGTTCGACCAGTTCGACCACCAGCCGCCGTTTCGCCACCTCGGCCTCGGCGAACTCCGGGATGCCGATCGGATCGTCGCTAGCCGGGGCGGGTGCGGGTCAGCTGGCATGACGGCACAATGCGTCACCGTCCCCGCCGGGACACCAACCAGTTGCAGTTGGCGACGCTGGCGTTGGCACATCGTGAACAGCTGATCCGCAGTGGTCGTCATCGATGATCGATCGACCTGAAAGGCCAAGGCTCTCAATGTCGAACCCGATGTGGGCGTGGCAGGCCAGACATTCGGAGTTCTCGAAGGCAAGCCTCTGTCCGCAGGAGGGGCAGAGAAAGTCACGCATGGGGAATACCTTTGGTCGACGACACGATGATCAGGGTCAGGCTACGTGTTGAGACGCGGCCGTATTCCCACATCCCTCGCAATCGGGGTGTGAGGTGGGTGAAATACTGAAGTTATGGACCTGCCCGCCAAGCTCCAGCTCAAGTCCGGTCAGACGCTGGCCACTGTGCTGGCCCCTCCTGCGGTTGCGTCCGCCTTCGGTGAGGGGGAGGAAATAGGACTGATCGTCTTCGTGACTGACCGGGTTGCCCTGGAGAAGCAGCGCAACCAGATTGCCAAGTCAGCGCAGGCCGATCGATTGACCTGGGTCTCCTATCCGAAGGCTGGTCAGCTCGGCACCGACCTCAATCGTGACTCCCTGGCCGCCCTGCTGTCCGAGAGCGATATTCAGCCGGTCCGGCAAGTCGCCATCGATGACGTCTGGTCAGCACTGCGCTTTCGTCCGGCTTAGCGGAGGCACTTCCGAACGACTCGGGCGAGTTCAACCGCACGCTGGTCCAGGCCACCCGGCAGTGGGAGCCGTTGGACGGTGTAGCCGAAGGCGACATCCGGACCCGGGTCACAGAACGCCAATGAGCCGCCGGCACCGTCGTGGCCGAAGCCGTTGGCGACCAAAGGGCCAGCGGCCCGGGCATGGGACCTGGAACATCGACACCGAATCGGACCGGGAGGCCGGTGCCCATTTCCAATCCGGAAACCTGGCTCTGCGACATCTGGGCCATCGTGTCGTCGCTCAACAGGCGTGGCTGTCCACCGATCTCGTGATTCACCGATGCGTAGAGCGTGGCCGATTGGCCCACATGACCACTTGCCGGGCTTTTCCGGCCGCCGGCGGCCCCACGGCGATCATGGTTTTCCCGATGATGTTCGCTGTCATCGCGGCCGCATACGAGCGGCGGAACAGCGACCGGATCCCCTTTCAGCGCATTTGACGTTTCCAGGTGGCCGTCACTTCATCCTACGTCCCGCTCGCCCACTGGGCCTTGACCCGACCGATGGCTGGCCCACCGTCGGATTCTGGACTTCGCCGGCGGCACGGTCGTGAGATCAATACCGGTTTTTCGGCGCGCGCGGTGACGTCCTCCGAAAGCGAAGCGGCTGGCCCAGCGAAGGCGTCGCCGATACGCCGGTCCCGTGAGCCGGTGTCGTCATCCTGTGGTCCCGATGGTTTGGGCTCATGCGGGCTGCTCTTGTAGCGAATGACCTGCCCTACAGGGCTTCTCAAAACGCAGCTGGCCGCCGCCGCCGGCATGCTCCGGCTGGTTCGCCATCTCCAGGGGAATCCCGACCACCTTGGGCGCGGCTTCGGGTGCGGTCGCCGGCATGGTGGCCGTCACCCCGTGCGCCGGCCTGATAGGTCCCATCCGGCGCTGCCGTCGGTGCCGTTGCCGACTTGTCTGCATCCTTGCCGGACGGGTGAATTCAGGTTTTGATACGACGATTCATTGGCTGTGCTGCCGTCGCGATGCGAGGTGCGCATGTGCTGCTCGCGACTCTTTCGACCAGGGCGACTGACGATGGCCGAGGCTCCCTTGCTGCTGGATACATTCTCGGTCTAAGTTATCGCCGTTGGAGTCGCCGTCGGATTCTGTTCCTCCATTCCTACCTGACGCGACATCGACCACCCGTTCACCGGCCACGTGTCACCGCAACTCGGAGTTGGTCGGGTCGGCCTCGCCGTAGGCCTGGAAGAGCTCGGTGACTCCTTCAAAGTTCCGCCATCCCGGCGAAGCTAGACGGATCTGCCGGTGCGGGCGCCGCGGCCTCAGCCCAACTTCAGTCCAGCGAGAGCTACCAGTCCTCAGCCGCCGGCGGTCTGGCCGCAGAACGAGTCGATAGCGGCCGCGGCCTGATCGACTGTTTTGCCGTTGAAGGCGCTGGGGTCACCGGTACTGATGGCCTGCCGGGCCGCCTGCACCATGACTCCCGCTTTTTGGACAATGGCCGATGGCGCCGTTCCCTGGAATATGGCGATCGTCGGTTGTTGGGCCTCGAGGGCGGTCACGAATGCTTGCGGGGTGGCCGCCGCCGACAAGGCGGTATTGATCGTGGCGTTGGCGGCACAGAACTTGGCCTTGTTGGCCTGTCCGGCGGCTTGTCCCAACTGGACGTGGAAGTAGGCGGTCGTTCCCTTGATTCGATTGACCGTGATCACCGCCGGGTAGACGAGCTTGGATCCCTTCGGGATGACCTTGCAGTGGATTGAGGCGCCGATCTTGGCCTTGAGCCCGGTCTTGCAGATGACCTTCGGCAGTTTCTGACCAGTTTCCGATGCCAGAATTTTGGCCGACTGAGTTTGGACCGTGGACTTTGGCACCACACCAGTGCTGGCGCCGGCCGCGGATCCCAAGAGGACAAGAGTCCCGAGACCGATTGCTGTCGCAAATCCGAAACTCGAGACCCTCTGGCCGGTGCGGTTCATGCGGGGAACCGTAGGGGGCCAACCGCGGTGAGACCTGGGTTAGGACTGAACGACACCTGAGTGCCGGAGCAGATTGGAATTCGAGTTAGCTGCCCGTGAGGTTCAGATCGTCCAGCCAAGCGCTGAACAATTCAGTCCAGTGGTCCGACGGCATTCCCTGCTTGACCATGCCGAAGCCGTGCGCCCCCCGGGCGAACACGTGGAGTTCTGACGATCGGCCGGCGGCCGTCCAGTCGGCATGCACGCCTTCGACGATCTTGATCAAGATGTCATCTTGGGCGGCCGCCGCGAAGAGTGGTGGGGCGTCCGCCGGTACCGGTGCGCCCCGAGTCTCACCGCCATAAATGGGAGCGATGAAGGCCACTTGCTCGGCCCGGGGGTCGAGGGCGACATCAACGATGAGGAACGCCCCGGCCGAGAATCCGATCATGCCGACCTTGGCCGCCTTGACGCCGAACCGCTCGGCCTGCTCACGCACAATCTGAATCGCCCTCCGGCCGTCGTCGGCGCAGGCCTCCCGGGCTTCGATGTACTTGTCGGCCGAGATCACTTCGCCGGCGCTCGGGATGAGATCACTGATCGCACTGGGCCGAAAACCAGCGCCCAAACCCGGCAGCCAAGCCGGCATCGAGCGCCGCCTGCTGGGCCATGAAGGTTTCCTGGTCAGCGTCGGATGCTTGCACCCGATACTTCAGGAGGAAGGCGGTGTAGCCCAGCGAGGTCAGCCAGTCAGCCACGTCGAGTCCCTCGTGGGTCCAGGCGTTGATGGTCCACCCGCCGCCCGGGACCACGATGATGCCCAGTCCGTTGCTCGAGCCCTGGGGCGCGAAGACGGTCAAGGTCGGATCGGAGATGTTGCGCAGGAAGGTCGTGTTCTCTGCGATGCCATAGGGGACCGGGAACTCCACCTCTGGCGGGACCCCTTCGATCCGAGTCGGGGGGCCATCGGGCCAGAGCTGGATGATGTCCACGGCGTCGGCTGGGGTGAGGGTCACCTCGACAGCATGCCCCAACCCCTGGTGGCGTGCCTGTCCCGCCACGGAGCATTTCGGGCCTGTTAACTCTGGGCAATATAGGTTGTCTCTGAGGCACATTGGCCTTACATTGGCCTCATGCCCGTCGGCTCTGGCTTGCTGCAGACCTCCATTGGTGACTCCCTGCGGGCCATGCGCGAGGAGCAGGGCCTGACCCTTGACCAGGCTTCCGAGCTCTCGGGGATCTCGACCTCACACCTCTCCAGGTTGGAGTCCTCCGAACGCCAGCCCTCGGTGGCTTCCCTGCTGGCCCTTTCGACTGCCTTCGGCGTGTCGGTTGGTGCCCTTTTCGGCGAAACCCCGGGGTCAACGCCCATCGGTGTCGCCCTACCCGACGAGCCCCGGCACGAATCGAATGGGCTGACCATTGCCGCCTGCAGTGGGTACGCCGGATCGAGCGTGATCGATGCCCTGCGGATCACGGTGACCCCTGAGCGCCCGGTCCCCACTCCGGCCCGGCACCCCGGCGAGGAATGGCTCTATGTATTGAGCGGCACCCTGCGCCTCGAATACGACGGGGACGTGCACGTGCTCGGCGTTGGCACGGCCGCCCATTTCAACGCCGAGCTGCCCCACCGTCTGGGTGCCGAGGGCGGCACCACCGAAGTCCTACTCGTGGCGGCCAAACCACTGCGCCACCTGCACAAGATCCACTAGCCGGGCCCACCAGCCCCAACCACAAGCGAGGAACCATGACTCTCACCGACGTCAGCACCATCGAAGGCATCGGGGGCGCTTTCGCGCTCGACGGCTTCATGGCCGTTCGGGCCCGCACCCGCAAGGCCGTGCACATGATCGCCGAGCAGATCAAGCCGGGGATGTCCGAGGACGAGGCCAAGGTGATCGCCCGCGCCACTCTGTCGGACCTCGAAATGCGCCGGGGCTGGCACCACATCATTGTGCGCTGCGGTCAGAACACCACCAAGGACTTCATGGAGCGCTCCGAGCCGGACACGGTCCTGGGGGAGAACGACATCTTCTTCGTCGACATCGGACCCGTCTACGGAGACTTCGAGGGCGACGCCGGCGACACGTTCGTCTTCGGCGACAACCCGCTGCACCTCAAGGCCAAGACCGACGTGCGCGAGATTTGGGAGATCGTGCGAGCCAAGTGGTTTGCCGAGCAGCTCACCGGGCGCGAGCTCTACGACTTCGCCATCGCCACCACCGAGTCCATGGGCTGGAAGCTCAACATGGACCTCTCGGGCCACCGGCTGTCGGACTACCCCCACTCGGCTCACTACGACGGGCCGATGGCCGAAGTGGACTTCAAGCCCAATCCAAATCTTTGGGTGCTTGAGATCGCCATCGCCCACCCGGACATGACCTTCGGCGCCTTCTACGAAGACCTGCTCCTCGAGGACCAGTCCTTCCCGGAGGGCACGCTGCCCGGCTAGGGCAATCAGTTAAATACAACGCAAAAATATGCGTGGTATTTAGATAAATAACGTCGCCCTCGTATGAGGGTTATACCGCGGCCGGGAGCCCGAGCTCCCGGCAGATAAAAGTGCTGTTCAGCCGCCAGAAATGGCGGCTGACGCGCGTCCGGTTTCCCGAGTGGGAATCTGGGTTTATCTACTGTTAACACTCCCGCTATTGCATGGACACATTTACTTATAAATATTGGAAGGTAGCGGTATCCATCTATCCAATTGCTGAGGAGTGTGGGATGAGCACCATCGAAGCATCTAGGCCGGCGACCGGCTGGCCATGGTCTGAAAATCACGGGCCCTCGGGTTTCCGACTCTGTTGGCCCAGTCGGTCGCCCTGATCTCCCCGACCATGACGGCGGTGCTGATCATCCCGATCTGCTTCGCCGACTCGGGGCAGGGCACCTGGTTGGCCTATCTCTTCGGCACCCTGATGCTGCTGTTCGTGGTGTTCTGCCTGAATCAGTTCGCCAAGCGCTCGGCCATGCCGGGCTCCATGTACGGCTACACCGCCAAGGGCCTCGGTCCACGAGCGGGTGTCGATGTCGGGTTGGGCCCTGATCTGGTGTTACACCTTCATCGGCGTCGCCGGATTGACCGGGTTCTCGATCTTCGCCGCCCAGCTGGTCGGCTCCATGGGCATCCATGCGACGATCCCGCCGGTGATCTTCTTCTGCATATCGGCGGCGCTGTGCTGGTTCGTGGCCTACAAGGACATCAAGATCTCGTCCCTGTTGACCCTGGCCTTTGAGGGCGCTTCGGTCGCCTGCATCCTGGCCCTGGCCGCCGTCATCTTGTTCAAGCACGGCTTCCCGTCCGACCCGACCCAGCTCAAGGCGCACGGCATGACCCTGCACGACCTGAGCCTGGCCGTGGTGATCACGGTCTTCTCCCTGGTCGGATTCGAGAGCGCCACCACCCTCGGCGGTGAAGCCAGAAAGCCTCTGGTCACCATTCCCCGGGCCGTGATCGCCAGCCTCCTCATCACCGGGGCCTTCATGGTCATCATGAGCTACGTGGAGGTGTTCGGGGCCGCGCCACTCCCATGTGAGTCTGAACAGCCTGGCCGCTCCGCTGACCTTCCTCTCCAAGGCCTACGGCGTCGGATTCTTCAAGGTGCCGGTGGCCATCGGGGCCATGGTCAGCTTCTTCTCGCTGACGCTGTCGTGCCTGAACGCTGGCGCACGCATCATCTACCCGATGGCGCAGCACACCGTGTTCCCGAAGCAGTTCGCCAAGTCGCACCCGACGAACAAGACGCCGCACGTCGCCATCTCCTGCTACATCCTGCTCATCCTGGCCGTGCCGTGCGTGCTCGAGATCTTCACCAACCCGCTCACCACCTTCGGTGACGGCGGCACGCTGGCGGCGTTCGGGTTCCTGACGGCGTACTGGATGATCACGATCGCCGCCCCGGTCTACCTGAAGAAGATCGGGGAGCTGAAGCCATGGAACGTGGTGATCACCGTCATCGCCGCCTTGGCCCTGTCGGTACCGACCATTGGGAGCTTCGTCCCGGTCCCGCCGTACCCGATCCGCATCTTCCCGTACATCTTCCTGGCCTGGATGCTGATCGGGGGCTCGTGGCTCATGGTCCTCAGCCGCCGTGACAAGACGGTGTTCTCGACCATTGAGACCGACCTTGAGGTAACTATGGCCGCCTCGGTCAAGGGCCACGGTGAAGACATGGGCATGGGCTCCATCGTGACCATCGAAGAGATTCCCATGACGTCGGCTTCCGATGGACGTCCACTGGCTCCAACTTTCGAAGAGCTCGACTTGGCACTGGAGGGTGCCAGCTAAAGAACTGATCCCCCTAGGACCAGTAGTTGCGGAAGTGCCCGCCCGGCGAGGGGCGGGCACTTCCGCGTCATGTCAGTCTGCCTTAGCGCGGGCACGATCGCCGTTCTCAAATTGCGCTCGCACCGCCTTCAACTTCCACTGCACATCCCTTTTCTTGGCGTTGAGGACCTCGGCTAGGTCCGCTGTGACATGCGAATAAACGTCCTCTGACGAGCCGTCGGGAGCCGTACCAATGGCTTCTGACATCGAGATTGGTGCTCGAGTTCTGCTCGTAGTGCTGTTGCAGAACGAACAGGCCGTGACCGTGTTCGCTGGCATCGAATTCGTTCTGCCAGCGCTTCAATCTGCCGGATGCCAAATCCGGGGAATCGGGCGCTGAGAGCGGCTTTGATTTCCCTCAAATAACCGCCTTGAGACTGTCCAATCAGATGCTCGACGGTTAGTTGCCGCCAGAAATCAAAGTCGATGCCGCCGGCCCCGCAGAGCTGACATACCGCACCTGATCGCTGCGTGCACTCTTGCGGCGTACCCAAAAAGTGACTGACAATTCCGGTAGTCGTAGGGCGCTGAATCCATTCCAAACCGTACCTGCCCAACCCGAGACGTGGGTCTTTCTCGATATTGCATTCCCATAGTGGGAATTCACGGATGGTCGACGGTCGGATAATCGTCTGGTGCTGGCGGAAAGGTTTCAATACGTGGAGCACACCGAGAGCGTCACGGTTCTCTTCACTGATCTGGTGGGATCGACGGAGTTGGCCACCTCGCTGGCGCCTGAGGCGGCAGACAAGCTAAGACGCAGTCACTTCGCAGCGTTGCGCGAGGCGGTTTCGGCGAGTGGCGGCACTGAAGTCAAAAGTCATGGGCGATGGCCTGATGGTGCGCTTTGCCAGCGTCGTCGCCGCCTTGTCGGGTGCGGTGGCCATGCAGCGTGCCGTGCAGCGACATAACCGTGATCGCCGGTACGGCGCTGGCCATCCGCATCGGCATGTCGATGGGTGACGCCACCGTGGAGGACGGCGACCTCTTCGGCGAGCCAGTGATTGAAGCAGCCCGGCTGTGTGCGGCGGCCCAAGGAGAGCAGATCCTCGTCGCCGATGTCGTCAAGGCGCTTGGCCCGCCGGTCAGGTCATGTTTTCGCTCAATGAGCGGGAACTCGCCCTCAAGGGCCTGCCGGAGCCGGTGGTGGCCTGGGAGGTGCAGTGGGCTCCCGAACCAGGAGAGGACGAGGACCGAATACCCCTCCCGTCCCCGTTGCCCGAGCCGCCGCCCATCGGCCTCATCGGTCGCCGGCTGGAATCTGATGGTCTCGAATCAGCGCTCAAAGGAGCCTTGGCTCGGGAGAGTCGCCAGGTGGTGCTGCTGGGCGGTGAAGCAGGTGTGGGCAAGAGCTCCTGGCCTGTGCCTTCGCCCGCGATGCCCACTGCCGCAGGGTGCAGTGGTTCTCTACGGCCGCAGCGACGAAGACCTGGCCGTGCCCTACCGGCCGTTCGGAGAGGCGCTGGCCCACTACCTCGATCATTGAACGAGGACGTGCTGGAGGTCATTGGGGTTGACCGGCTGGCCGCCCTGGCCCGCATCGTCCCGGACCTGACGGAGCGCTACCCGCAACTCGAAGGCGCCGAGACCGCCGACCGTGAGGCCGAACGCTGGCTCCTCTTTGGAGCGGTGCGGGCCCTGCTGGACCGAGCCGCCTCCCGCGCGCCGACCGTCCTGCTGTTGGAGGACCTGCACTGGGCAGACGCCCCCACCCTGCAGTTGCTGCGCTATCTGGCCGGACACCCGATGGGCCGACTGACCCTGGTCTGCACCTACCGGGATGCCGCGCCTTTCCTCGTCGCATCCACTCATCGACTTTCTGGGAGCCATGGCCCGGGAAGCGGATGTGAGTTCGCATTTCGCTCCGAGGCTTCTCTGACGCTGGACGTCGTCTCGTTCATGGAGGCGACAACCGGTCACGAGCTCGATGTGGCCGGGCTCGATCTGGCCCAGGTCCTGTCCCAGGAGACCGCCGGCAACCCGTTCTTTGTGGCCGAGGTGCTCCGCCACCTGGTCGAGACCCGGGCCATTGTCCAAGAGGACTCGGGTCGGTGGGTGCCCACCAAACAACTGGCCGATGCCGGCCTACCCGAGAGCGTCCGCCAGGTGGTGGGCGCCAGAGTGAATCGCCTGGGCAACGATGCCGCCACGGTGCTCACCGCCGCCGCCGTCCTCGGTCAAGAGTTCGAAGTCGACCTCTTGGCTGAGGTGATGGGCCTCGACGCAGGACCCGTGCTCGATGTGCTTGAGGCGGCCCAGTCGGCTGCACTCGGTGACCGAAGTCAAGGACGGTCCGGGACGTTTCCGGTTCTCCCATGCCCTGGTCCAACACACCCTCTACGACGATTTGAGCGTCACCCGTCGGGCTCACCTCCATCGACGGGCCGGGGAGGCACTGGAGGTCACTGGTCGGGGCCAGGCCGGGTCGTCGCGCCGCCGAGCTGGCCCGCCACTGGATCGCCGCCACTCAGCCATCGGACCTGGACAAGGCCGTCGCCTACGCCCAAATGGCCGGCGAGAATGCACTCGACGCGCTGGCCCCCGCCGAGGCCGACCGCTGGTATCGGAGAAGCGCTGGGCCTGCTCGCCCGGAATGACAATCCCAGGGGAGCGAGTTCGTTGCTTGGCCGGACTGGGTGAGGCCCAACGTCAGACCGGCGACGCCGGCTTCCGGGAGACCTTGCTCGAGGCATCCACCCTGGCCCACCAGATCGGTGACGCCGAGACCGCCGTGCGCGCCGCCCTGGCCAACAACCGGGGCTTTGTGAGTGCGATCGGTCGGGTTGATACCGAACGGGTCGAAGCCCTCCGGCAACGCGCTGGAAATGATCGGTTCGGCCGACTCGTCGGCACGGGCTCGACTGCTCGCCATGCTGGCCATGGAACTCGTCCACGACGGGGACTACCCGACCCGTCGAATCCTGGTCGACGACGCGCTGTCCGTCGCACGACGGTTAGGCGATGACGCCACCCTGCTGGAAGTGACTCTTCGGCGCTGGGAACCGATCTGGATGGCGGACACCATCCACGAGATGTTCGAGGAGGCGGTAGAGCTCCAGGTTCTGGCGAGGCATGTCGGCGATCCCGTCAGCCGTTTCTGGGCCAATAACCCGATCGCTGTGTCGGCCATCCAGCTCGGCCAGGTGGCGACCATGCGCGAGGCGCACAGCAAAATGGACCTTCTGGCCTCGGAGATCGGCCAGCCCATCTTGAAATGGACAGTGGCCTTCATCCGCAGTTTCGAGATGCTGTTGGCGGGAGACTCGGTCCAGTCCGAAGCTCTGGCCACCGAGGCGTTTGAGATCGGCACCGAAACCGGACAACCCGACGCGCTGGCCATCTTTGCCGCCCAGCTATTCCAGATCCGCCAACACCAGGGACGCGTGGACGAGATCATCGATCTCGTAATAGAGGAGGCACGCCTCAATCCGGGCCTTTCCTCCTACCGATCGGGTGCGGCCTCCGCACTCGTCGATGTGGGGCGGGTCGACGAGGCCAGAGTCAGGCTCGAAGAGGAATTGCAGATGGACTTCTCGGTACCCGAGGACTTCTTGCTGCTCTCCTACTTGAGTATTTGGGCTCGGGTCACGGCCGACCTAGGTCATGCTGAAGCGGCCCGAGTGCTCTACGACCGCCTGCTCCCATACCCCGACCTGGTCGCCTTCACGGGTGTCTCCGTCCATGACAATGTGAGTTACTCGCTGGGCAGGTTGGCCACGGTCCTGGAGCGATTCGACGAAGCGGAATCTCACTTCGAGGAAGCCCTTCGTCTCAACCAGCAGATGGACGCTCCGTATTTCCTCGCTCATACTCAGCTGGGTTACGGACAAATGCTGCTCGCCCGTGGCCGAAATGACGACGCAGCGAGGGCTACAGCGTTCCTCGCCTTAGCCGGAGACCTAGCCACCCAATACGGCTATGCATTGGCTGAACGCCGGGTGGGTGACGCCCTCGACTCCATAGCTACCTAGCTCCGAAGGTTGGTCAGAGCTTTGGGCAGTCGCTCGACTAGTAGCTGCAAATAAATTTCGGCAGAACTCAAATGTTTTGAGAGGTTTCCGTTGATCTTTGGGTGAAGTGTTCCGCTTTGCAGATCGGCGTGGCCGAGTGCAAAGGTGCCCGCCCCAGGGTCTATGAGCGTGCCGTACAGACGACGTGAGCCCCTGAGGGAATGTTCCTGGCCGACCAAGACCATTGCTCGAAGCTGCGCAAAATGTGCAAGTAATTTTCCAGCGGGAATCTTTAATGGCAGCTTTGGTAGTTGCTCAATAGCGAGTGTTATTCCAGCCGGAGTGGCGCTCTTTAACACTGCTTGAATCAACTCGGTGTCAGTCCCCGCATTGGTCAGTTCGATTTCACCCGTGTTGATGTTCTTCCAGCCGAGGTCGCACCCGCTCGAAGATTTGAGATACAGGCGAGATTTGCCGTATCTGTTCCATTTGTGGAGATAGAAAAACCGAACATTCTGGTCGAATAGCTTGTGGATCTTTACGGAATCGACGGCTTCATCTGAACCTGCGGATTCGACACTTTGCGTTGTCATCTGTTCGGGAAATGTCGAACTCAACACTTCCGTGACGTTTTGTATCTGTGCATCGCTGAGGCATGGTTGGAGGGACAGGAGCGAATCCAACAGGTTGTCCACTCCCACGATTTGGACATTTCGGATGCTTTCTTCAGGGTGACCCCGGTTCGTTTCACCAGTGAGAGCAAGGAAGCCGCGAACCGCTACTGGATACGCCAAGGTTGAGAGCGCACCCTTCACGACTTCGACCTGTGCAGCCATGCCATCTAGAGCATGCGCCCGGTTGTATCTGCCCGTGTAAATGGTGGTTTCTTTGACAGTGACTGAGTAGCTCCAGTTCTTTGAATCGACGACATCGACTCCTGCTGGACCGACCACCACTTCGTCGAGATTTCCGCCATAGGGCAATCGAAGATCCGATAGCTCGCGCCAACCCTTGGATAGCAAGGGTGCTAGAGCTTGGGACAGCGCTTCTTCACCATCAGCGCCAGCCGCAAAGGCAGAAGACATTCGACCTGCACCATCTGCCTTCATTTAAAGAACGGTGGCGGCGATAGCCGTCCGCCGTGCTATTTCCCTTGCGGATCCTCCCGCGACCATTACTTACGTGTCTCGAGGCGTGTGAGCGAAGAGAATTCAATCGGAAAGAGCGGTTCGCCGGGATCAGCCTTGAACTGCAAATCGTCGACTCGGAGACCTTTCACAGAAGTGCCCCTTCCATTGGGAAGGACGCTATGTCGTTTCCTATTCGAATTCGATAGGCCAGAAGACCCATTTAAATCGGCTACTGAGAGAGCAAAGCTGTAAGTCGCCGGCCCCTTACGGCACGACTAGAGATGCCAGGTGATGCATCTGGCCAACAACGACCACCTAGGGCCCTATTAGCAGTATTCTCAGTTAGTCCGATCCGGGCCGATCTGCATCGGTTGTGAGCTGGGAACGTGAGGCCTCCCAAGGGGCTCGACGCATGCCACGTGGTCGGGCCACGTACCCGAACCGATGAGTCAAACTCGCCAGTACCGGGCACAATGGCATTGTGCCTTCACAGCAAACCTTTGTGTTCACCGACATTGAGGACTCGACTGGGCGGGCGTCTCGGATGGGCGATAGTGCATGGTCCGCCATCCTGCGCCAGCACAACGAGGTGTTGGCCGAGGTAGTGCCTGCCTACGCCGGTAGAGAGGTCAAGAAAACCGGTGACGGCGCCATGCTGGTTTTTGATGACGCCACGGCCGCCGTCCGGTGCGTGGTCGAAATGCAAACAAGGTTTGCCCAGATTGGACTGCCGGTACGGGCCGGTGCCCACTGTGGCCCGGCCATTGACGACGGTGCCGGCGACTTCATTGGGGTGCAGGTACACGTGGCGGCACGGGTTGGTGCTCTCGCCGTGGGCGGTGAGCTCCTCGTGTCGGCCGCCGCCCGACATGAGATCGGCGCCAACTCATCCATTCACTTCGGCCAACCTCGGACCGTGCCCCTGCGAGGGGTGCCCGGCCTGCACCGCGTCTACCCGGTCGTGGCCGAAAGGACCGATGAAGAGGTCCAGCGGACGGCCTTGGTCGGTCGTGAGAAGGAACTGACCACTCTCCTCAATGCCATCACCGCGTTACGCGGCGGCACGGGAGGCTCCGTCCTCATCGCTGGTGAACCAGGAGCCGGTAAATCACGACTGGTCGATGAGTTCGTGTCGCGTATAGCGGGCCAGAGTGAAGTGGGGGTGCATTGGGGCCATTGTTGGGACCGACAAGGTTCACCGGCCTATCTCCCATGGATGGAGATCATCCGTTCTCTAGTATCATCTGGTGGCGCTGACCTGAACCAGGCGGAATTGGTCCACATCGTTCCCGAGTTGTCGATCGCTTTTGGCCCCGCCCCTCGGCTGCCGGCTGATCCGGAGGTGGCCCGCAACAAGCTCTTCGCCGCCGTCATCGACCTCGTGCGGCATATAGCAAACCGATTACCTGTTGTCGTCGTCCTTGAAGACCTGCACCGATCCGACGCCACTTCGCTTGACCTCCTTCGAGCCGCCATCGAGCCGCTCAGCAGCAGTCCGGTCCTGTTTGTGGCCACGACCCGCGATTCGGATCCAGAAGTGTGGCGGGAGATCCATGAGATCCTCGGGACTGGCACATTGGTCAAGTTGGCCCCGCTCGATGTGGCTGACGTCACCACCTACCTCACCCACGAACTTGGCCGGGCTCCCGAAGACGAGACCGTGCGAGCAGTGGCGGAACTGACCGGATGCAACGCCTTCAACCTCACCCAGATCGCCCCACTCCTCAAGGGGAACGAGAAGGCTTCCCTACCGAGTTCGGTCGGCGCCTCCATCCGCAAGCGTCTCGAAGCGCTTTCGCCCGACGCCACCTGGGTTTTGGAGGTGGCGGCGACGCTCGGGACCACCTTCTCCCTGGCCGCCCTTGGTCGCAGCTCAGGTTTCTCGGGCTCGGCCGCCATCACCGCCTTGGATGAAGCGGTCAATGCGCGCCTGGTGCTGTGGGAGAGCCCTTCCGATTCAGTGGCGTTCGCCCATCAGCTGTTGCAGAAAGCCATGTACGAGCGCATTCCCACCGGTCGGCGTGCCGTCTTGCACGGCCAGGTGGCCCGAACGCTGGCCACCATGACGGATCAGGACGATGCGGCCCACCAAGGCATGACCGCATATCACTATGTGCAGGCCGTCCCGGCTGGTTTTGCCGACGAAGCGATCGCCACCTCTAGGCGCGCCGCCGAGTTGGCCTCCGCCATGCACGCCCATATCGAGGCGGTTCGCTACCTTCAGGATGCCCTAGACGTATTCGGATCAATGGACAGCGGCGACGAGGGGACCCGGCTCAATCTGATTGCGGACCTTGGGCACGCCCAACTTGCCCTGGGTCGGCGAGACGATGGCTTCGCCTCGCTTGAATCTATGGTGTGGTCCGCCATGAAACTGGGTGATGGCGACTTGGCCGCCCGGGCCATTTTGGGCTGGCCGATCGACTGGGTGCCTTCGAGCGAGATCAGTGCTCAACTCTTTGATCAACTGCTGTCACTCATTCCAAAAGGCAGCCAGCGGCTTCCCGGACTCCTCGCCCTCAAATCCATCTTTTGGCGCTATCTCGACAATCCGGGCTGGCGAGCATTGGCAGTACAGGCCTGGGAAGAAGCGGTCACGCTGGGCAATCCCGCCGCCCAGGCTGAGGTACTCAGTCGGATTGCCGACGTGGGCCTGGGAGCTGAGATTGGGTCCACGCTTATTGAGCTCGGCCAGGAACTGGGCGACGACGGCTACGCAGCGACAGGGTGGCGCGACCTCGGTCGGTACCGGCTGGATGCTGGCGATGGAGCCGGCGCCGCGGCGGCGTTTGAGAAACAACTCGAAATGGCTGACGCTGTCGGAGCACCGCTGCCCCGGGCTGACGCAAGGTGGCGGCTGGCCGGTCTGGCTGTCAATCGTGGTGAGACCGATGTCGCGAACACGTGGATGGCGGAGGCCGCCGAACTTGAGCAACAGGGTCGCGATCGACGCCCCCGGCTTGTCGGTATTGGCCTCCAAATGGCGATGGCGCGCAATGAAGGACGCCTTAGTGATCTCGCCTTCTTGGCCACCGTGGAATTTGATGCGGCTGCACAGCTGGGCATGGCTGCACTCCGCCCAGCGGTTGCCTTGCTCGGTTTGGCTGGAGGATCTCCCGATTTGGCCCGAGGCGTGTTGCTGGACCCACCGAGTCGCCCCTTTCTCGGTGGTGAATTGCACTGGAGGCTGGCGGCGGCGTCCACGGCCGATATGGCACTCTGCCTGGCTGACGAGGGCGCCATGCGATTGATGGCCGCTTCATTGCGAGAAGCGTCGGTTCCGGTGGCAACCATCCCCGCGTCGACCGCCCTCTACGCCCATCTCGACGAGATCATCGGCCGGCTGAGTGTGGCTCTCGGGGACCCCGAAGATGGCATCACTCGTCTCCAGAATGCACTCGACTTCTATCGAGGACTGGGTGCAACTCCTCTCATCGAACGCACAGAGGCTGTGCTCGAGATCGCCGACTCAGCGGATCTCAGTGGTGAGTTGAGCAGCAGATCCATTGCGCTGGCCCGGGCGGCACGGCTCCCTGTGCTTCCGCAGGACTGAGAACCAGCGCCCGATGAATCAGGGGCACGATCATGTCGGCTCCCATCTCCATCCGTTGTTGTCTTCACATGTAATCGTTTCTCCATCGCCTGCTCGCCCAGTTACGCCATGGTCGTCATTCCGGCAAAACTCACCCGGCTCATAACAGTTGCCTCCGTCGGTGAGCGGAGTACAACTAACGGGCGCTGCCGTGGTTGGTGGCGGTAGTGGCGGACTCGTGGTAGTCGTAACGGGTGGAGGTGGTCGAGTCGTTGTGGTTACTGGCGGCGGCGCCTCGATCGTGGTGGTAATCGGCGGCGGTGCGTTTGTTGTGGTCGTAGTCGCGGGCGGCTGAGTTACCACAGGTGCTGGTGGGGTGATCGTGGTAATCGCATGAGTTGCGCCGCATGCCCGTGCCAGCGCGTTCTTGCCTGGATCTTTACCTAATGAGAGAGGTCGCTGTCCTGTCTTGAGGGCGAAGAGCGTCTTGCCTATCGTCACCGAGATAACTGACGATCCACTTGGGCAGGGATGACCAATCGATAGTGACGACGCTCTGCACGCTGTCATCTCCGATCGAGTCAATTTCCCGTGGCTTTTGACGGCAGTGGAACAGAGGACTGTGTGGGTGTGCTTCGCTGATTTGGCCGATAACGCAGTCGCTCCGGCTGAGGTACCAATAGCAAGATTGGCCAGTATCAACACCCCGATGCAGCCAACGATGGCTCGTCTCATTGCCCCGCCTTCCAACCACCGGCTGGACGCCAGCAGAACCATGGTTTAGCAAAACGGTGCGATTCAGACTTGCTGGCCTTTCCATGGGGAGCATGACCGAGTTAGATATATCGGGAGATCGAGACGATTCCCCACTCAGCGGAAGGATGCTGACGAGATGAGCTTCATTCGTGGATTCCTACCGAGACCCGTCCGGCGTGCCATGCACCCAGTTCGAAGTACGGCAGGGTCGCTCAAACGGAAGGCCACGCCAAGGCCAATTCGCAAGTTTCAATATGCCCGGCACCCGATTGGGTCGGCTTCGACGCGGCTGGGTCGGAAGGTCCGAAGGGGCTTTTTCCGATAGGTAGGCTCGCATCATGGCTGCTGATGGTTGGCAAGCCAGTCGAGCTGCGCATTCTCCGGTTTTCTACGCAATACCTTAGATAATGACGAATGGCCGTCCGCAGCCACCTACCGGAGCCGCGCAGTTAAGTCCCAGGCAGTGGTGTACGAATTGGTGAGCTGAAGGACTATCCCCCAGACGCGACGATCACCGCGTCAACCTCAAGCAGCAGTTTCCACACAAACAACTTGAGGAGGATCACGGTGAACGTCCCGACCACTATCGACGCGGCCGCATGGCTTGGCAAGTATCTCGAAGGCGCTGACGGCGACAGCGACCTAGTTCGAACCATGTTGGGCGCTTTCGCCGAGGCGCTGATGAGCGCCCAGGCGTCCATGCAGTGCGGTGCGGCCTATGGGGAGCGGAGCCCCGAGCGCGAAAACTCGCGCAACGGCTACCGGCTCCGGCCCTGGGACACCAGGGCGGGGACCATAGAACTGGCCATCCCCAAGCTCCGCCGAGGGGTCTACAGCCCCGAGTTCTTGCTCCAACCGCGCCGGCGGGCCGAACAAGCCCTGGTGGCAGTGGTCTGTCAGGCCTACGTCGAAGGGGTGTCCACCCGACGGGTCGACGACCTGGTCAAGGCCATGGGTATCGACGGGATCTCCAAGTCCGAGGTGTCTCGCCTGGCCAAGAGCTCGACAAAGTGGTGAGCGAGTTCAAAGAGCGTCCCCTCGATGGGGGTCCCTATCGCTACCTGTGGATCGACGCCCTCACCCAGCGGGTGCGAGAGGGCGGCCGGGTGGTCAACGTCTCGGCCGTGATTGCCACCGCCGTCAACGCCGCGGGCAACCGCGAGATCATCGGCTTGGACATCGCCACCACCGAGGACACGGCAGCCTGGACCGCGTTCCTGCGGGCCCTGGTCGCCCGAGGACTCAGCGGCGTCGAGCTGATCATCTCCGATGCACACGGGGGCATCAAGTCCGCCATTGCCCAAGTCTTTTCAGAAGCTTCCTGGCAACGGTGCCGCACTCATTTCATGGCCAATCTCGCTTCTCGATGCGCCAAAGGGAACTGGCCCATGATTGCGACCTTGGTGCGCTCGATCTTCGAGCAGCCCGACCGTGACACCACCTGGAGCCAGCTGGCCGACGTCACCGACAAATTCACCCAGGCCGGATTTGTTGACGTGGTGACCTACCTGCTCGACGCCGCCGACGACATCTTGGCTTTCAGCGCTTTCCCGGTCGAGCACTGGCGACAGATCAGATCCAACAACCCTCAGGAGCGACTCAACAAGGAAATCCGCCGGCGCACCGACGTCGTCGGCATCTTCCCCAACCGCGCCGCCGTCATCCGCCTCGTCGGCGCTCTCTTGGCCGAGCAGACCGACGAGTGGGCCATCACCAGGCGCTACATGAGCGCCGAGTCACTCAAGACCAACAAGAAGACCGAACCGTCGATCCACAACCCGAGACCGGCCATCGACGCCGTCACCAAGGAGGCATCCACCGACGACGCCACGTAGGATCAATCAGAGAACAGGTTGACGCGGGAGCCGTTGCAACTCACCGCCTGTTACACCACTCGTTGGGACTTAACCAGCCGCGCCCGGAAAGTGTCGTGTAGGTACCGGAGCCAAAGTGTCGTGAAGGTACCGAACCTTCACACGATTGAGCCACATCACAGAGAGCGGGCGACGAGAATCGAACTCGCGTTCTCAGCTTGGGAAGCTGATGTTCTGCCTCTGAACTACGCCCGCGAAAGAGCTACAACCCTATCAACTGGGAAAACGCGATCGCCCGACCAGGGCAGATTCGGCCGTCGGACCCTCCTTTTCGATTCGAAGTGGCACGGGTGGGGCACGAAATCTGGTGTTGCACGCTGTTGCACGACGGCCGATTCGGGCCGAGCGAGCGTCTGCGGGTCGGCAGGGGAGTCGGACGCCAAACTACGTACCTGGGGCTTCGCCCCACTATCCTCTGGCCGCAGTGTGAAATCCCAGGTGGCGCTCGCATTACCGTCACCCAGTCCTTTATCGACTACTGAGATTTACGAGGAGCGGACGTGCTGATCAGGATCATTTTGGGCCTTGGAGTCACCGTCGTGGGTTTTGGCATTGCCGCCCGGCGTTTCCACTGGCTTTCGAGGCTGATCCGGTCGGGAAAGCCTGCTCCTGAGCGGGTCCGGGGGAGCATCATCCCCAAGGTGGAGGCTGAGACCGTCGAAGTGGCTGGCCAGCGGAAGCTTCTGCAGTGGACCATCCCGGGTCTGGCCCACTTCTTCACCATGTGGGGCTTCACCATCCTGCTGCTGACCATCATTGAGGCCTACGGGGACCTCTTCCAGAAGACCTTCCACATCCCGGGTATCGGCCAGTGGGACTGGGTCGGAGCGGTGGAGGACTTCTTCACCGTGGCTGTGCTGCTGGCCCTGATCACCTTCACCATCATCCGGGTCAAGAACGCTCCGGCCAAGAAGGAGCGTCAGTCCCGCTTCTACGGCTCGCACACCGGAGCGGCCTGGCTCGTCCTGGTCATGATCGCCGGCGTCATGGTCACCCTGCTGCTCTACCGGGCGGCTCAGGTCAACTCGGGCGAGTTCCCCTACGGCTGGGGTGCTTTCGCCTCCCACGCCATCGCCAAGCTGCTGCACCCGCTGGGAGTCGGCACCAACGCCGACCTGGCCACCATCTTCGTGATCTTGAACGTGGCCGTGATCTCGGGCTTCATGGTCTTCGTCTCGTACTCGAAGCACCTGCACATCTTCATGGCCCCCATCAATGTGGCCTTCTCGCGTCGGCCCCGTGCGCTGGGTGCCTTGGACAAGACGCCCAACATGGACATGGAGAACGTCGACGAGGACACCGTGTTCGGTGTCGGCGAGATCGGTCACTTCTCCTGGAAGCAGATGCTCGACTTCGCCACCTGCACCGAGTGTGGGCGTTGCCAGTCGGCCTGCCCGGCCTGGAACACCGAGAAGCCACTGTCGCCCAAGCTGCTGATCATGGCGCTGCGCGACAACATGTTCGCCTCGGCCACGCCGCTCATGGGTGGCGAGGGTGAAATGAAGATGCTGGTTCCCAACGTCATCGATCCCGATGTGCTGTGGTCATGCACCACGTGCGGTGCCTGCGTGAACGAGTGCCCGGTCGACATCGAGCACATCGACGCCATCATCGACATGCGTCGCTACCAGGTCCTCATGGAGTCCGAGTTCCCCTCCGAGGCCGGTCTGATGCTGCGCAACGTTGAGAACCAGGGCGACCCGTGGGGCTTGGGCCAGAACAAGCGGGCCGAATGGACCCAGACGCTCGACTTCGAGATCCCCGTCATCGATGGCACCATCCCCGATGACATTGAGTACCTCTACTGGGTCGGTTGCGCCGGTGCGCTGGATGAGCGGGCCCGCAAGGGCGTGCAGGCCACGGCCCGCATGCTGCACCGGGCCGGCGTGACCTTCGGCATCTTGGGTCCGCGTGAGTCGTGCACCGGTGACCCGGTGCGCCGTCTGGGTAACGAGTACCTCTACCAGGAGCAGGCCAAGCTCAACATCGGCACGCTCGATGAGGTCGGGGCCAAGAAGATCATCGCCAGCTGCCCCCACTGCTTCAACACCATCAAGAACGAGTACCCGTCGTTCGGTGGGAACTACGAAGTGATCCACCATGCCGAGTTGCTCGAGCACCTGGTGAAGTCCGGCAAGCTCGTGCCCGGTTCGGGCTACAACGGCAAGGTCACCTACCACGACCCCTGCTACCTGGGCCGGCACAACCGCATCATTGAGGAGCCGCGCACGGTGCTCAGTGCCATGCCGGGCGTGGAGCAGATCGAGATGCGCCGGTGCAAGGAGCGCGGCTTCTGCTGTGGCGCCGGTGGGGCCCGCATGTGGCTGGAAGAGAACATCGGCAAGCGGGTCAACATGGAGCGCATGGACGAGGCGCTCGGCACTGGTGCCGACGTGGTCTCCACCGCCTGCCCCTACTGCATGATCATGCTCGATGACGCCGTTCGGGCCAATGGGAAAGAAGACGACGTGCGCGTCCTCGACCTGTCCCAGCTGGTGGAAGAGTCCCTCAACCAGGCGCCCGTCAGCAGCTAGCTCGCCACCATGCCGTAGGCACGTTCTCGGGCGGAAGGATCAGAATCAGTCGACCGTCGGCCACCATGGTGGCGCGGTACTCATCCCAGTTGTCGTGCTCACCGTTGCCGGCCCTGTAATAGGCCACCAGCTGCGTCGACCGTGTCGTCGTGTGGGTCAGCCGCCACCGGTGTGAGCTCGGCCATGCCTTCGAGCACGATGTATGGCCCAGAAGTTGTCACCCGGCACGTAGAGCGAGACCCTGGGGTCTCGTGCGCAGATTGGCCGTCTTGGCCCGGCCGTCGGTGATGGAGATGTGGATCGACCCATCCGTCGCTGGGGCACGTAGATGGATGTTCGAGAGCTGCGGGCGGCCATTGGCGCGGATGGTGGCCAGCACGCCCTGATTGCGGGCGTCGACGAATGTGAGGGCTTCAGTCAGATCCATGGATCCGACGGTAATGGTCCTCTCAGCTGGCGGGCGCGTCCACCGATTTCCCGGCCAGCACGTGATTCACGGCTGCGGCCACGATGGCTCCGACCAGGGGGGCCACAATGAACAGCCAGACCTGGCTCATGGCGTGGCCGCCCACAATGAGGGCCGGTCCGAAGCTCCGGGCCGGGTTGACCGAGGTGCCCGTCAGCGGGATGCCCACCAGGTGGACCACGACCAGGGCCATGCCGATGGCCAATCCGGCCGCACCCTTGATGGCGGCCGAGTGGGTGGCCAGGAGGACCACGGACACGAAGATGAAGGTCAGGACCACTTCGGTCACGAAGGCGCCCGTCTGATTCAGATGGGTCAGCGAGTAGGCGCCGTAGCCGTCGGTGCCCATGCCCTGGACACTGCGGCTGTAGCCGGGAATGCCGGAGAAGATCCCCCAGAGGACGAGGGCTCCGCCGATGGCGCCGGCCACCTGGGCCACCATGTAGGCGATCCCTTCGGCGACCTTCATCCGGCCGGCCACGATGAACCCCATGGTCACGGCCGGGTTGATGTGGCAGCCCGAAATGTGCCCAATGGCATAGACCAGGGCGATCAGGACCAAGCCGAAGGCCAGGGCCGTGGTGACCACCCCGGCGGCGGTACTACTCGCCGAAAAGCTTGAACCCGAAGTTTTCGGTGGCGGTCCCGACGGCGATGATCACGAGCACCGCAGTGCCAATGAATTCGGCGGCGAGCTTTCTGGCGTCGAGCATGTCGACCTCCTTCGTCCAGGCGAGGAACTACGGACGACGAGAGTTTTCCACCACGCCCATTTCGGGGCGCGGATACTGCCAGCTGTTAGTTGTAGGCCTTGTCGTCGGACTCGCGGAGGCGGGTGGCCATGGCGGCCAGCATCTTGCGGGCCAGGGCCGGCACGGCGTCGAGCACCCCATTGAACTGGCGCTGTCCCAGCACCAACAGCTTCATGTCGGTGTCGGAGACCACGGTGGCCGAACGAGGCCGGCGGTCGAGCAGGGCGAGCTCACCGAAGTACTGGCCGGGGCCGAGCGTGGCGATCTTGCGGTTGTTGCGCTTGACCGAGGCTTGGCCGGACACAATGAGGAAGAACTCCCGCCCGATGGTGCCCTGTTCGCACAGCATTCGACCTGGTGGCACGGACACTTCTTCGAGCGCCTTGCGGATGGTGCGAATGTCCTTTGCGGACGAGGTTGAGAACAACCAGATCCGGGAGAGGTCGAGGTCGTAGCCGCCTGTGGTCATGGAGAACAGGCTAACTCCCTGCGTGTTCACGTGCTCGTAACAACGGCCGGATTCGGGCTGTTGGCAGCCGATGGGAGGCGCAAAGTCGGGTCAGATTGGCTCTGTCGGGGGTCTAAGCCGGCACTTCTGGCTCGGAAGAGCCGCGCTACCCTTTGAAAATGCGCTGGGGTCGAAGGTCTGACAGTGCCGCGGACGGCGCGCCTTCGAAGCCGGGTCTGTGGCTGAGGTTCCAACATGCCATCGTCAAGCCGGACGATCCGGATGGCGACGCCGAGGCCAAGGCCGAACAGGCCACCCGCCCACTGGCCGACCTCGAGGCTGAATCGAAGACGCTCAGCGACAAGGAGCGGGCCATCGGTTTCGTGGCTGCTCCATTCGGAGCCCTCATCACCTTCGTCATCGTCACGGTCCTGGACGATCGTGACCCGGCGCCGTACTTCAAGAACGGCAAGATCAACGCCGCTCACGTGAATCCCTCGCTCTATCACGAGCTCTTCTTCGTCTTGCTGGGCATGTCGGTCCTCATGCTGCTTACCTCGTTCCTGCGGAAGAGGACGGTGCTCGGCGTCGTGCTGGGACTCTTCGGCCTTGGCATCTTCAACCTGCACTACTGGGGCTTCGGCATCCCATTCGTGATCGCCGGGGCCTGGTACCTCACCCGGAGCTATCGACTCTCACAAAGCATCAAGGCGGCCACCAGCGGCGGATCGGTGCGTGGCGCCTACAAGGCCAAGCCACGCGGACTTCCGTCAGCGGGCGGCGTGCTGCCTCGGCCCAACAAGCGCTACACCCCACCCACGGCGCCGAACCGTCGTCAAGCCGCGGAGCGAACCGAACCCCAGCTAGCAGCCGGGGATGATGTTCAGGCTTGGCGGCGGTCGGACCGGCGTTGTAGCAGCACCAGGCCGCCGCAGAGCAGAAAGACGCCCGGCCAAGACGATGGGGAGAATGAACACCCGTCCCGACGCATGCTCGGCTCGCACATCGGCCGGGGTGTCGATCAGGGCCGGGTCGCTGGGGGCCACGATGGCCTGCACCACGGTGCCCGGACGCCGGAAGGAGTTGCCCGGGAAGTTCTCCACGTAGTGATGGCCGGACTGGGTGAAGCCGACGCTGCAGGAGAATCCGGCTTCGTTACTGCCACTGCCCCCAAGCAGTCCCTCACAGCCGGTCACCTTGACCGAAATGGTCTGGCCATGCTGCTGCAAGGTGTGAATCTGCGAGTTCTTGTGGAGCGCCGGTCACGAACGACACGATGGCGATGACGGCCAGGGTGAGCATGGCCACCGCCACCACGGCCTGGACCACTTTCTTCGAATTGATGGCCTTGAACCCTGGGCGAAGCGACGCGGGCTGCGCAGCCACGACGTCAGGAGTCGGCGGTTGGGACACACCCATGTGATCAGTCCATTCTTCTCTTCGCTCAATGACCGCATGCCATTCGGCCTACGGGGAGAAGCGGTCGGGAAAGCAGTAGCTGGGGATTACCTCTGGCTCGGCTGGCAGCTGGCTGGCGGCCGAAACAAACGAGGCACGGCATATGGGTGGGCGACGACCCTCCGTTTCGCCGGCGAGAGGGTCATTCTCGCAATGGCAGGGCCTCTGACCTGGGAGTATGTGGCACATCGGACGGATTAACGCATTGGAAACACGGGCGTGACGATGCGGAAACCCCCAACTTGCATCCTTTCTGCGGCGAGGCGAACTGCCCTGTCGCTTGGCGGACCCGGTGTGCTGTAGTGCATGTGCTCAGAGGGGCAAGTCACCGGGACGAAATGACTTAACGAGAGGAGTGCTCGAGTGGTGCATCTATTAGCTGCCACGTCGTATGTGCCGTATCCGAGTTGGCTTAATTCGGGCGACAACACATGGCAGTTGACTGCAGCCACCTTCGTCGGATTGATGAGCTTGCCCGCCTTGGCGGTCTTGTACGCATCGATCGTGCCGAAGAAGTGGGCGGTCAACGTCCTATCGATGATGTTCGCAGGCTTTTCGCTGGTCCTCGTCTGCTGGGTGCTCTATGAGTACAAGCTCGGCTTCGATGGCACCTCGTTAGGCGGCGGCGTCCAGACGATCCACGGGGTGGTGACACAGACACAGCTCACGGGGACCGGTTGGTGGACGCACTTCATCGACAACTTCTGGGGCAAGCCCGGCAATATCACCGACAGCGTTGGTGAACAGGGTCAGGCCCTGTCGGCGGCCAATACGATTATCCCGTTCCACTTCCCGACGGCGACGCTGGCGTACTTCCAGTTCGTGTTCGCTGCCATCACGCCTCTCCTTTTCATGGGAAGCGTCCTGGGTCGGATCAAGTTCAGCGCCTGGTGCCTGCTCGTACCGCTGTGGTCGACGTTCGTCTACTCCATTGACGCCTTCCTCCTCTGGGGTGGTGGCTACTTCGCACAGGAAGGCGCCCTCGACTTCTCCGGTGGATACGTCATTCACATGTCGGCCGGAGTCTCCGGTTTCGTAGCGGCTTGGGTCCTCGGTCCCCGGTTGGCTCGAGATAAGGCCCGATTCCTCCCGAACAACCTGGTGATGGCGGCTGTTGGCGCCGGAATCCTGTGGCTCGGCTGGAACGGCTTCAACGGTGGTGACCCGTACTACGCCGGTGCCAGCGCAGCGGCTGCTGTCGTCAACACCAACTTGGCCACCGGTGTCGGTGTCCTGGTGTGGATGGCGATGGACGCCTGGCTGTCCAAGGAAAAGAAGCCCACGTTCCTGGGTGGTGTCAACGGCATGATCTGCGGTTTGGTCGGTATCACTCCGTGCGCCGGATGGGTCAACGGGCGAGGTGCCATCGCAGTTGGTGGCATCTGCACCATCATCGTCTGGGTCGCCTGGAACTACCTCTCCAAGGTTCGACCGTTCTCCAAGGTGGACGACGCCCTCGGTGTCGTCTACACCCACGGCATCGCCGGCTTCTTCGGTGGTCTGCTGCTGGGTGTCTTCGGTGACCCGAACATGATTGAGTACGGCTGCGGAAAGCTCGATGCTGCCGGGCAGGTGGTGAACACCTCTCAGGCCACGTACCTGACTGCGCACGGTACCTGCGTGCCGTTCGGTGTCGGTGGACTGATGTACACCGCACTCGTGGCATCAGGTGTGGGAACAGTTCCGAGCCGCCGTATGGGTCATCCTCTGGTCGGCCCTCGTGACCTTCATCCTGATGAAGCTCATCGGCTTGGTGCTCCGAGGTGCTCGCTACAAGGACGAGATCCTTGAGATCGGCGACTCGGCCATCCACGGTGAAGAGGCCTTCCCCGAGGAAGCGTTCGCCAGCCTGATTACCTCTGGGTCGCATGGAGGTGGTGGGTCGATATCGACAGAGATATCGACTGATCTCATACCTCCTGCACCATCCGCCTTATTCGGCGGACTATAGGTTCGGACTCTCAGGTCGAAAGGAGCAAACAATGAAGCTGATCGTGGCTGTTCTCAAGCCCTTCAAGCTCGATGACGTCAAGGAGGTCCTGAAGAACCTCGGGGTCCAGGGGATGACCCTGACCGAGGCTCAGGGTTTCGGGCGCCAGCGGGGCCACACCGAGGTCTACCGAGGTGCGGAATACGAAGTGGACTTTGTGCCCAAGATCCGCATCGAGGTACTCGTCGATGACGGCCAGACCGAAGAGGTCGTGGACGCCATCGTCTCCTCCGCCGCCACCGGCAAAATCGGTGACGGCAAGGTCTGGGTCATCCCAGTCGAGACCGTGGTGCGAGTCCGCACAGGTGAGCGTGGGGTCGAAGCCCTCTAAGGGTTTCCGCCTCCATAGGGCAGTAGCGGAGCCCTACTAATAGTCGTCGGGTCGGGGTGCGGCGAGGCGCCCCGACCCGCCGCCATTTGAGCTTGTCGGTCCGGCTAGTCCCGTCAGTATTCGGGGCTAGCCGGCCTGACGGGCCACCGCAGCGGCTGCGGCCGCTGCGGCTGCAGGATCTCCCAACGGGTTCATGGAACTGACGGTGAGATCCTCGTTCAGCAGCATCCGGTAGGGAATCCCGGTCGGGATCTCCAAGCCGGTGATCTCCTCGTCCGAATAGCCTTCGAGGTGCTTGCGCAGGGCTCGGATGCTGTTGCCGTGGGCCACCACGAGCACCGCCCCTCCCTTTTCCGCCGTCCGGCGTAAGTCCGGCACGATGGCGGACTCCCAATAGGGAACGGCCCGGGCCACCACGTCGGCCAGGCATTCAGTCAGTGGAATGACGGCCGGATCCAGATCCTGGTACCGGGGATCGTCACCCACCTGGAACTCGTTGTCTGGGCTCAGGGGCGGCGGCGGCACGTCATAGCTGCGGCGCCAGAGCTGCGTCTGGGCCTCTCCGTACTTGGCCGTGGTCTCCTTCTTGTCCTTGCCCTGCAGGTCGCCGTAGTGACGTTCGTTCAGGCGCCAGTCCCGGTGGACGGGCAGCCAACTCCGATGCGCCGCCCCCAGGGCCAATTCCGCCGTATGGATGGCCCGGGTCAGCAGGGAGGTGTGGACCACGCGTAGGTCCAGGTCAGGCTCGGATCCCAGAAGGACCCCGCCGGCGGTCGCCTCCGCTTCGCCGGCCTCGGTCAGATCGACGTCGACCCAGCCCGTGAAGAGGTTCTTGGCATTCCAGGTGGACTGGCCATGGCGGAGCAGCACGAGATCGAGCACGTCTGCAATCGTATGCCTCCTGCAAGCAAATTACATAGCTGTTGCTTAGAAGATGAAGAAAAGTTGACACAGAGGCACTCAGGTTTGTTACACTGGTCACCAAGCAATACGACAACTAGATAGAACTGGAAGGACTGCAGATGGCTAAGGCCGTTGGAATCGACCTGGGAACCACCAACTCGGTGGTCAGTGTGTTGGAGGCGGGCGAGCCCGTCGTGATCCCGAACGCCGAGGGTGGGCGGACGACGCCATCTGTCGTCGGCTTCTCGAAGACGGGTGAAGTACTCGTAGGTGAGGTGGCCAAGCGCCAAGCCATCACCAACCCGGACCGGACCATCCGATCCGTCAAGCGCCATATGGGCACCAGCTGGACCATCGACATTGATGGGAAGGCGTACACGCCCCAAGAGATTTCAGCCCGCATTCTGGGCAAGCTGAAGCGGGACGCCGAGGCATACCTGGGCGACACCGTGACCCAGGCCGTGATCACGGTCCCGGCCTACTTCGACGACGCCCAGCGCACGGCGACCAAGGAAGCCGGCGCCATTGCCGGGCTTGAGGTGCTCCGCATCATCAATGAGCCGACCGCGGCCGCGCTGGCCTACGGGCTCGACAAGGAAGACGCCGACCGCACCGTGCTGGTGTTCGACCTCGGTGGTGGCACGTTCGACGTGTCGGTGCTCGAGATCGGTGAGGGCGTCTTCGAAGTGAAGTCCACCTCCGGTAACACCAAGCTCGGTGGTGACGACTGGGACGACAAGGTCATGGAGTGGTTGGTCAAGACCTTCAAGGACAACGAAGGCGTGGACCTGTCGGCCGACAAAATGGCCAAGCAGCGGCTCAAGGAAGCGGCCGAGAAGGCCAAGATCGAGCTGTCCAGCGTGCAGGAGACCGAAATCAACCTGCCCTTCATCACGGCGACCAGCGATGGTCCCAAGCACCTTGACCTCAAACTGACGCGGTCCAAGTTCAACGAGCTCACGGCCGATCTGGTCCAGGCCTGCACCGGCCCCTTCGAGGCGGCCATCAAGGACGCTGGACTCAAGACCTCCGACATTGACCACGTGGTCATGGTCGGTGGATCGACCCGCATCCCGGCCGTCCAGGAGCTGGTCCAGTCGCTGACGGGCAAGGAGCCCCACAAGGGCGTCAACCCGGACGAAGTGGTGGCCATTGGTGCCGCCGTCCAGGCCGGTGTGCTCAAGGGTGAAGTCAAGGACGTCCTGCTGCTCGACGTGACGCCGCTGTCGCTCGGCATTGAGACCAAGGGTCAGGTCATGCACCGCTTGATTGAGCGGAACACGACCATCCCGACCAAGCGTTCGGAGATCTTCACGACGGCCGAAGACAACCAGCCCTCGGTGGAGATCCACGTGCTGCAGGGTGAGCGTGAGATGGCCATGTACAACAAGACGCTGGGCAAGTTCCAGCTGGTCGATCTGCCGCCTGCCCCCCGTGGCATCCCGCAGATTGAGGTCACCTTCGACATCGACGCCAACGGCATTGTCCACGTGTCGGCCACCGATAAGGGAACCGGCAAGGAGCAGTCCATGACCATCACCGGTCAGTCGTCGCTGGCCAAGGACGACATCGACCGCATGGTCCGTGATGCCGAGGCCCACGCCGAGGACGACCGCGCCCGCAAGGAAGAGGCCGAAATCCGCAACCAGGCCGACACCTTGGTGTACCAAACCGAGAAGTTGCTGAAGGACCAGGGCGAGAAGTTCGAAGGCACCGAGAAGGAGGACGTGGAGTCCGCCGTCAAGGTGCTCAAGGATGCCTTGGCCGGTTCGGACCTCGAGGCCATCAAGGACGGGACCGAGAAGTTGGTCAGCGTGAGTCAGAGCTTCAGCCAGCGTCTGTACGAGCAGGCATCGTCGGCCCAGAGTTCCACCGGTGGTGGCGACGCGGGTAGCGACGCCGCGGCTGACAGCAATGACGACGACGTAGTTGACGCCGAGATTGTCGACGAGCAATGAGCTTCTCCGACGAGACCACCCCTGAAGAGGAGGTCACGCCGGAATCGCCACTCGACGGTGACGAGGTCTGGAGCGAGGCCGACTCGACTGCGTTAGAGGCAGAAGTCGACCCCACCGCGCAGCTGAAGGGCGAGCGAGATGAATTTCTCGCCGCCCTTCAGCGGACGCAAGCTGACTTCGAGAACTACCGCAAGCGGGTACAGCGGACCCAGGACGAGCAGTCGGCCCGTGCCGCCGCCGATCTGGTGGTCAAGCTGCTGCCGGCCCTCGACACGCTCGACCTGGCCTTCGCCCACCAAAGCGAGAGCGCGGCCGAGAACGAAGACGCCAAGGCACTGAAGGCAGTGCGAACCATGCTGCTCGATGCGTTGAGCAAGGAAGGATTGGAAAGGTTGGATCAGGTTGGAGTCGAGTTCGATCCTTCGGTCCACGACGCGGTGTCGCGCTCGGGAGACGAGGGTGGCGACGTGGTGATCGACCAGGTGTTGCGCTCGGGCTATCGCTGGCGAGGTCAGGTCGTTCGACCGGCCATGGTCAGCGTTCGGGGTTGACCTAGTACATGGCCGCCCAACGAGAGTGGTTCGAGAAGGACTACTACAAGGTGCTCGGCGTCGTGTCGACGGCGACCGACAAAGAGATCACGCGCGCCTACCGGAAGCTGGCCAAGCAGTATCACCCTGACACCAACCCGGGATCCGAAGAGCGCTTCAAGGAGATCAGCGCGGCCTATGACGTGCTGGGCGACGCCGAGAAGCGCAAGGAATACGACGAGGTGCGCAAGCACGGCCCCATGACCGGTGGTTTCGGTGGTGGTGCGCCCGGCGGTGGCTTCCGGGTGGATGACATGGGCGACCTGGGTGATCTGTTCGGCGGCCTGTTCGGCAACCGTGGCCGACCCCAACAACGCGGTCCTCAACGGGGAGCCGACATGGAGGCGGCGCTGCACCTGTCCTTTCAGGACGCGGTGCATGGCGTCACCACCTCGGTCAACGTGCCCCAAGACGTCCGGTGCTCGAACTGTCGAGGTACCGGCGCAGCACCGGGCACGTCGACGCATACCTGTCCCCGCTGTGGTGGCACCGGCAGCCTGAACGACAACCAGGGACTCTTCTCGTTGAGCACGGTGTGCCCGGATTGTGTCGGGCGAGGCACCCTCTTCGACACGCCATGTCCGGTATGCCACGGCTCGGGCACCGAACAGAAGGTCCGATCGGTGAAGGTCCGTATCCCGGCCGGCGTCGAAGACAACCAGCGCATCCGGGTCAAGGGTCGCGGGCGCGCCCGGTCAGGGCATGGCCCCGGCCGGCGATCTCTATGTCGTCGTCCACGTCGGGAAGCACCCGGTCTTTGGCCGCAGCGGTCGCAACCTCACCATGACGGTGCCGGTCACCTTCCCGGAGGCCGCGCTCGGGACCACGGTCACCGTGCCCACATTGGAGAGCAAGGTGACGCTCAAGGTGCCGGCCGGCACGCAGTCGGGCAAGGTCCTGCGGGTTCGAGGTCGTGGTGTTCCCAGTGGGAACGGCCGCAATGCGGGCAAGCCGGGCGACCTGCTGGTCAAGATTGAGGTCGTCGTACCGACCGAGCTGACCGACGAGCAGCGGGCGGCCATTGAGTCGCTGGCCACCGTCACCGACGACGCACCACGTGTCGCCGTGGAGGGCTGACGCCATGGCCGAACGACCGGGTTACGACAACGAGCGAGCCGTCTACGTCATCTCCGTGGCCGCGGAGCTGGCGGGCATGCATCCGCAGACCCTGCGCATCTATGAGCGCAAGGGCCTGCTTGACCCCTCGCGCACCCAAGGTGGCAGTCGTCGTTTCTCGGAGAGCGATCTGGCGCGGTTGCGCCACATTCAAGAGCTCACGGCCAGTGGATTGAACCTGGAAGGAGTGCGCCGGGTGCTCGAACTCGAGCATGAAGTGCGCCGCTTGCGGGCCGAACTCGTAGAAGCACAGCTACAAGCGAAGGCCGCCGTCGCGGCCACGCACCGGCAGTACAGGCGAGACCTGGTGCCCGTGCGCCAAGCGCCTGTCCTGTATCGGAAGGGATGAAAACTAAATGCCAATAGATCCAGAACGCTGGACGAATAACACCAAGGCCGCCTTCAGCGCCGCCACCAGTCATGCCGCCTCGTCGAACAATCCGGAACTGACGCCGGCGCACCTACTTGACGCCTTGCTCTTGCAGCAAGAGACCATGACCCGGCCGCTGCTCACGCAGGTTGGGATCGATCCCGACGTCCTGAGCCGGACCGTGCACGAACGGCTGTCCCGCTTACCGCGGGCCGAAGGAGGAGCCGAGCCCGGCCTGTCCCGCTCGGCCCGGCAGGTCCTGGAGTCGGCCGACGAGTTTCGCCGCGAACTGGGCGACGACTATGTCTCGGTCGAGCACCTGCTGCTGGCCCTGGCCGATGAGATCGGCGTCACCAAGGATGCCCTGCAAGCGGCGCTGCGCGACGGTGCGGGGTAACCACCGAGTGACGACGGCTGATCCGGAGCAGACCTATCAGGCCCTGGCCAAGTACGGACGGGACCTGACCGAAGCGGCCCGGGAAGGCAAGCTCGACCCGGTCATCGGTCGGGACGAGGAGATTCGTCGCGTCATCCAGGTGTTGTCACGACGCACCAAGAACAACCCGGTCTTGATCGGTGAGCCCGGCGTGGGCAAGACCGCCATCGTCGAGGGACTGGCCAACCGCATCATTGAGGGCGACGTGCCCGAGGGCCTGAAGGGCAAGCGGGTCATTGCCCTGGACCTGGGTTCGATGGTGGCCGGTGCCAAGTATCGAGGCGAGTTCGAGGAGCGGCTCAAGGCCGTCTTGAAGGAGATCACCGACGCCGAAGGCGAGATCGTGACCTTCATTGACGAGCTCCACACCATCGTCGGTGCCGGGGCGGCCGAAGGTGCCATGGACGCCGGTCAGATGATCAAGCCCATGCTGGCTCGGGGCGAGCTGCGCCTGATCGGCGCCACCACGCTCGACGAGTACCGCACTTCCATTGAGAAGGACGCCGCCCTGGAGCGGCGCTTCCAACCCGTCTTCGTGGGCGAGCCATCGGTGGAGGACACCATCGCCATCCTGCGTGGTTTGTCCGAGCGCTACATGTCGCACCACAAGGTGCGGATCCAAGACGCCGCCCTGGTGGCGGCCGCCGTGCTGTCCGATCGCTACGTCACCGGTCGCTTCCTGCCCGACAAGGCCATCGACCTGATTGACGAGGCCAGTTCGAAGCTGCGCATTGAGATCGACTCCATGCCGACCGAGCTGGACCAGATCATCCGGCGCATCCGCCAACTTGAGATCGAGAAGCTGGCGCTTGAGAAGGAGACTGACGCGGCGTCGGCCGAGCGCCTGGAGCGGTTGAAGAACGAGCTGGCCGAACTGGGCGAGCAACGCGACTCCATGACGGCCCACTGGCAGCAGGAGAAGTCGTGCCTGGACACCATCAGCCAGCTGCAGCAGGAGAAGACGACCAAAGAAGAAGAGGCCAGTCGATTGGAGCGCGACGGCGACCTGGCTGGGGCCTCGGCCGTTCGATACGGCGCCATTCCCGACTTGGAGCGCCGCATTGAAGAGGCCACCGACGACCTCTCCAAGCTGCAGTCCGGCACCCGATTCCTCAAGGAAGAGGTGGACGCTGAGGACATCGCCGAAGTGGTCAGTCGCTGGACCGGCGTGCCGGTCTCGCGGCCTACTGGAAGGCGAGATCCAGAAGCTGGTGCGACTGGAGTCCACCCTGCACGAGCGCGTGGTCGGTCAGGACGAAGCCGTGTCGGCCGTCTCGAATGCCATCCGGCGCAGTCGGGCCGGGCTTTCCGATCCCAACCGGCCCATCGGTTCGTTCCTTTTCCTGGGTCCGACCGGCGTCGGCAAGACCGAGTTGGCCCGAGCGTTGGCCGAGTACCTCTTCGATGACGAGAAGGCCATCACCCGGATCGACATGAGCGAATACGGGGAGAAGCACTCCGTCAGCCGACTGGTCGGTGCACCTCCGGGGTACGTCGGCTACGACGAGGGTGGACAGCTCACCGAAGCGGTGCGTCGTCGCCCCTACGCCGTGGTCCTGCTCGATGAGTTGGAGAAGGCGCATCCGGACGTGTTCAACATCCTCTTGCAGGTGTTGGAGGACGGACGGCTCACCGACGGCCAGGGCCGCACGGTCGACTTCACCAACACGGTGTTGATCATGACGTCGAACCTGCCCGGCGATCCGGCGCAGTTCTTCAAGCCGGAGTTCATCAACCGGATTGACGAGATCGTGCGCTTCCGTCCGCTCAGTCGAGACGACCTGGCGGTCATTGTGGGCAACCAACTCCAGAAGCTGCGCTCACGTCTGGCCGAGCGCCGCCTCAGCCTGGAAGTCACTCCCGAGGCTGAGGCGTGGCTGGCTGCTGCCGGTTACGACCCCGACTACGGGGCGAGGCCGCTGCGGCGTGTCCTTCAGCGCAACATTGAGGACCAGTTGGCCCTCGCCTTGCTGGAGGGCCGCTACCTCGATGGCGCCACCGTCACGGTCGACGTGAACGATGACGCCATCGTGTTGCGGTAGCGCTGCCTACTTCTGTACTCGGTGCTGGCGGGCGGCCGGATCTGCGGCGCCCCAGCGCACCGCCGGGATGTCAACCGACGCTTGGAAGGTGGATTCGCCGGTGATGGACATACCGACCACGTTGGTGAGTACCCCAGAGGCGCTGCCTTCGAATGAAGCGTTACCGAAGGTGAAGATTCCCCCATCAGAGGCCACCATCCAGTAACCCCCACCGTTCGGTGCCGCTGCCATGCCCACGATCGGCTGGTTCAACTTGATGCCACCGGTGGAGCCGTAGAACTGGGCGTCGCCGTAGGAGAAGATGCCGCCGTCGGACGCCACCAGCCAGTAGCCGGCTCCATCAGGGGTAGCAGCCATGCCAACCACCGGCTTGTTCAGCTTGATGCCACCGGTCGAGCCGTAGAACTGGGCATCGCCATAGGCGAAGATCCCACCATCGGACGCCACGAGCCAGTAGCCGGCTCCGTCTGGGGTCGATGCCATGCCGACAATGGGCTTATTCAGGGTGATGCCACCGGTGGAGCCATAGAACATCGCATCGCCATAAGAGAAGATGCCGCCGTCAGAGGCCACTAACCAGTAGCCACCGAAGTCAGGAGTGGCAGCCATACCGACGATCGGGTGATTGAGCGCTTTGCCCCCTACGTCACCGTAATTTGGGGCATCGCCGTTGTCATAGACATTGCCCAACGCGTCCACTTGCCAGTAGCCACCGTCGTCACCGGTAGAGGCAACCGAGACGATGGGAGCCACGGGCCTTTTCGAAGACGGTTGCCCAGCGAGATAGGCGTCGCCCAGTCCCTCCACCTGTCCGTTAGCGGAGCTGACGTAATACCCCTCGGTTCCCCTGCCGGTCAGCGAGATGACCGCCGGATTGCTGGCTCCGTCGTCGGCAGTGATCGTGGCGTTGCGGACGCCGGTTGCTCCGGGAAGAAAGGCGAAGGTGACAGTGCAGGACGATCCCGGCGCAATCTCAGCCCCCTCGCAGTCGCTCCTCGCGGTCAACAAGAAGTCATTGGCGCCGTTCCCGGCGTAGGTGAGACCGCTGATCTCCTCGTTGCTAGTCCCGGCATTCGTGAAGGTGAACGTCTGATCCTCGCTGATGTCGCCCAGCGTGATGTCGCCAAAGTCGTGCGAGGTTGGAGCAACCGAAATCAATACAGGTCCGGCGACAGGTGCCTCCGAGCTCACTGAGTTGGATTGGGCGGACAAAGGGCTCGTTCCGATTGCGTTCGTCTCCGCCACGGCGAAGGTGTAACCGGTGGCGGACGGAAGCGGCGAGAAGACGGTGGAATCAATAGACCCAGGTGTGGGGTCAAGGTTCGCTCCAGCCGGGTAAGTGGTGCTGGGGCCGGCTGTGCCGTTGATGTAGGGCGTGATGACGAAGGCGGTGATGGGTCGCCACCATCAGCACCAACCGTCCAGGTGACGGTGGCTTGGCCGGTTGCACCAACCGCGGCCACGGCCGTCGGTGCTGACGGCGCTACCGGATCAGCATCCGCACTAGAGGCACCGAGCAAGGGGACGGCAACGGCAGCGACCATCACCACGAGGCCGACGCGCCACGAGGCGCGTCCCGGCTTGAGTATGGACGACACGCGCCCACGTTGGTTGTGTAGGAACTCAGACATTCCACCCTGCTTTCAGTTCGAAGCTGTTGCGTTGAAGTTGGTACCCACCGATAGGAAGGCGCGAAAGAATCCGCTGCATCGAGTCTGTAACGGGTAAGTGGTGGCGAGGGTGGGATCGGGTTGCCGTCTCGTTGCGATGAAGATGTCAGTCCGAACAGACAGTCCGACCATTCGGCCCGAGCGCGACCGCAGCCTCGAGGGTTTTGACCCCCGAGGCTGCGGTATGGCTTGCTCTAGTGCCGGGAGCTACCCGGCCATGTGTTGCGCTAACTCGTCCGAACTAGCCGACGTGGTGAGCGGCTTTGAGGGCGAGTGCCCGGTCAGCTGGGACGTCGATGGTCGCCTGGAGGGTGGAGTACCCCGTGATGGCGATACCGATGGCATTCGTGATGCCCTGCCCACCGGCGCTGCCGTCGAACTGGGCGTCACCGAAGTTGAAGATGCCACCATCGGAAGCCACCATCCAATAACCGCGGCCGTCAGGCGTCGCCGCCATGCCGACGATCGGCTGGTTGAGCTTGATGTTCCCAGTCGAACCCATAGAACTTGGCGTCACCGTAGGCGAAGATCCCACCATCGGAAGCCACCAGCCAGTAGCCGTTGCCGTCTGGCGTATTGGCCATGCCGACCACCGGCTTGTTCAGCTTGATGTTGCCGGTCGAACCCAAGAACGGTGCGTCACCGTAGTTGAAGATGCCACCATCGGAAGCAACCAGCCAGTAGCCGCCGCCGTCAGGCGTAGTGGCTAGGCCGACGATTGGCTTGTTGAGCTTGATGTTGCCGGTCGACCCATGGAACGGGGCGTCACCGTAGGAGAAGATCCCGCCGTCGGAAGCAACCAGCCAGTAGCCACCGTCGTCCGGCGTCGCCGCGATGCCGACGATCGGCTTGTTGAGATGGGTTCCGCCGAGGTCACCGAAGAATGTCTGACTGCGTCGCCTTCGGCGTACACGTCGCCGAGGGAGTCCACCATCCAGTAGCCGCCGTTATCGCCAGTCGAGGCGATGCCGACGATGGGAGCCGCGGGCGATGTGCCGTTCAGGCCGCCCTGGTCAACGGCGTCACCGAAGTTCTTGACGGTGCCGTTGGCCGTGGCCACGTAGTAGCCCTCAGTGCCGGTGCCCGAAAGGGCGACACTGGCCGGGGTCACGGAGCTGTCGGCTGCGGTAAGAGTGCCGGCACGGTGTCCCAGCGCGCCGGGCAGGAAGGCCACGGTGGCGGTGCAGGAAGCCTGCGGCTGCAGTACCGCGCCGACGCAGTTGCTGTCAGCGGTCAACAGGAAGTCGTCAGGATCGGCCCCCCCGAAATTCAAGGCGCTGATGGTGTCGGGGCCCGTGCCCGTGTTGGTGAAGGTCACCGTCTGGTCGTCGCTGATGTCGCCCAAGGTGAGGCTGCCGAAGTCATGCGAAGTCGGCGAAACGCTCAGCGTCGCAGTGACAGGTGCCACTGAGCTGACCGAGTTGGTCTGGGCAGAAGCCGGGCTGGTCCCGATGTCATTCGTCTCAGCGACGGTGAAGGTGTAGCCCGTCGACGAGGGAAGCGGCGTGAAGACGGCATGGTCGATGACCCCAGGTGTGGGGTCGAGGGCAGAACCGACGGCGCCAGCCGGGTAGGTGGTGCTCGGGCCGGCCGTACCGTTGATGTAGGGCGTCACGACGAAGGAGGTGACGGGGTCGCCGCCATTGGCTCCAACGGTGAAGGTGACAGTGGCCTGCCCGGTTGCGCCGACGGCCGACACTGCAGTGGGCGCCGAGGGCGCCACGGAAGCAGCTCCGGCGCTGACTGCGCCGAGTGCGGGTACGGCGACGGCTGCAAGCAGCCCGACGACGCCGACGCGCCATGAGGCGCGTCCGATCTCGAGTGCGGACGACACGCGTCCACCTCGGTTGTGTAAGGACTTAGACATTCCACCCTGCTTTCAGTTTGATGTTGATTTGAAATCGGTGCCCCTCGAATCGAGGGCGCGGAGAAAAGATCCCGCTGCATGCACTGTGCAACGTACAGGTTGTTCCCAGGGAGCCGCTTGGTTGCCATCTGGTTGCGACGCCCCTTGTTGGCTAGCGCAAGGAGGGCTCCCGGGCGAAGACGGCGGTCATTTCCGAGCAAAAGGCACTCAGATCACCAGGTTTGCGGCTGGTCACGATGGTGTTGATGCCCTCGTCGCAGACCACGACCGGCTGGTCGACCCAGTTGGCGCCGGCGTTGCGGAGATCGCTCTGGAGGCTGGGCCAGGACGTCAGCGTGCGCCCTCGGACGAGGTCGCCATCGATGAGGGGCCACAGCCCGTGGCAGATGGCGGCGACGGGCTTGCCCGCTTCGAACATGGACATGAGGAAGTCGACGGCGGCGGCATCTTGGCGCAGCTGATCCGGGTTGGCGACACCGCCCGGGAGCACCACGGCATCGAAGTTGGCCGCCTGGGCCTCTTCGGTGGTGAGGTCGACCGGGAACCGTCCGGCCCGGTCGAGGTGGTGCATGGTCTCGGCCATGCCGGGCTTGGTGGCCACCAGTTCGGGTTGGCCGCCGGAGTTGACCACGGCCTTCCAGGGCTCGGTCAGCTCGACTTGTTCAATACCTTCGTTGGCGACCATGAAGGCCACCCTGACGTGTTTCAGGTCGTCGTTCATCTACAACCTCCCAACTGGGCCTTACCCGGGAAGCCAAAGGGGAAACGCACGGGGGTTTCTCAGGCGTGAGCGGCGGAGGGATACACTGTTGCGTAATCCGACAGCATCGAGCGAACGGAGATGTCGCGTGCCCGCAACCGTGGTGGTGGGGACCCAGTGGGGCGATGAGGGTAAGGGGAAACTGACCGACCTTCTGGCCCGTGAGATGGACATGGTGGTGCGCTATCAAGGCGGCCACAACGCCGGTCACCGCATTGTGGTCAATGGAGAGGCCTTCGCCCTCCAGTTGGTGCCGAGCGGGATTCTCTACGAGCACATCACCCCCATGATCGGGAATGGCGTGGTGGTCGACCCGCAGGTCTTGTTGGCTGAGCTGGACAGCCTGGCCGAGAAGGGCGTCGACACCTCGAGGATGGTGGTCAGTGGGAACGCCCACCTGATCATGCCGTACCACCAGGAGCTGGACCGGGTGACGGAGCGCTTCCTGGGCAAGAACGCCCTGGGGACGACCAAGCGGGGGATCGGGCCGGCGTATGCCGACAAGGCGACCCGGGTCGGGCTGCGGGTCCAGGACCTCTTCGACGCCAAGATCTTCCGGCAGAAGCTGGACGTGGTGCTCAAAGAGAAGAACGCCATTTTGGCCAAGGTCTACAACCGGCTGCCCATGTCGGCCGATGACATCGCTGACCGGTATCTGAATGAATACGCACCCCGGATTGAGCCCATGGTGGGTGACACGGTCGGGTTGATCCACGATGCGCTCGATGACGGTCGGTCTGTGCTTGTTGGAGGGCGCCCAGGCCACCTTCTTGGACCTGGACCACGGGACCTATCCCTTCGTCACCTCGTCCAACCCGGTGGCCGGCGGGGCCTGTACGGGTAGGGGCTTGGGCCCCGGGACATCGATCGGATCGTCGGCATCGCCAAGGCCTATGTGACCCGGGTCGGCGCCGGGCCGTTCCCGACCGAGCAGGCCAATGACACCGGTGACCTGCTGGTCGAGCGGGGCCACGAGTTCGGTACCAACACCGGCCGCCGCCGGCGCTGCGGCTGGTTCGATGCCGTCATGCTGCGCCAGGCCGTGCGGCTGAACTCGCTGACCGAGGTGGC
The DNA here is from genome assembly GCA_963730785.1 of uncultured Acidimicrobiaceae bacterium. Lineage (GTDB taxonomy): Bacteria > Actinomycetota > Acidimicrobiia > Acidimicrobiales > RAAP-2 > Bog-473. Next base: position 69,781 of record CAVSTF010000001.1, on the reverse strand, counting down.
CCTGACCAAGCTCGATGTGCTCGACACCTTCGAGACGGTCAAGGTCTGTGTGGCCTACGAGGGCCCTGACGGCAAGCGGTATAGCCACCTGCCGTACCACCAGTCCGTATTTCACAGCGTGAAGCCGGTGTACGAGGAGTTCCCGGGTTGGCGTACCGACCTCACCTCGGCCACCAAGGCGGGCGACCTGCCGGCGGCCGCCCGTGATTACGTGAACTTCTTGTCGGAGCAGATTGGCGTGCCGGTGCGACTGGTCGGGGTGGGACCTGGTCGCGAGCAGTTCGTGTCATTCGCCACGGCGTGAAGGTCTGCGTCGTCGGCAGTGGGGGACGCGAGCATGCGCTCGCCCATGTATTGGCCCGCACGGCTGAGGTAGTGGTCACGCCCGGGAATCCGGGGATGGCTGCTCCTATTGAGGTGACGGACGCGCCGGTGTCCGAGATTGAGGCTGACCTGGTGGTCATCGGTCCCGAGGCGCCGCTGGTGGGCGGGTTGGCCGACCGGTTGCGGTCCGAAGGTCGGGCGGTGTTTGGCCCGGGGGCCGATGGGGCGTTGCTGGAAGGGTCGAAGGCCTTCATGAAAGAGGTGCTGGCTTCGGCCGGCGTGCCCACTGCTGCCTACGGGGCCTTCGATGCGCTGCAGACGCGATTCGGCGCTGGCCTTTTTGGAGACCCTGCCGGGACCGTGGGTGGTCAAGACCGATGGCCTGGCGGCGGGCAAGGGTGTCTTGGTGGCCTCGACGTTGGCGGAGGCTCGGGCCGATGTGCTGTCCAAGCTGTCGGGCGCGTCGTTCGGAGAAGCCGGGCGCACCGTGGTCATTGAAGAGGGTCTGGTCGGCGAGGAATGCTCGCTCCTGGTGCTGTGCGACGGGACCCGGGCCGTGCCGTTGGTGCCGGCCCAGGACTTCAAGCGGGTGGGCGATGGCGATGTCGGACCGAACACCGGCGGCATGGGTTCGTACGCCGCCATGCCGCACGTCCCGGCTTCGCTGGTCGACCAGTGCATGGCCGAGGCCGTGGAGCCCTTGGTGGCCGAGTTGCTGCGGCGTGGGATTGACTACCGGGGGGTCTTGTACGCCGGGCTGATGCTCGGGCCGGAGGGACCCAAGGTCATTGAGTACAACGTGCGCTTCGGCGATCCCGAGACGCAGGTCGTGCTGCCGCTGCTGTCGTGCGACGCCGCCGAATTGTTCATGGCCGTGGCGTCGGGGTCGCTGCCCACGGCGCCCGTGCCGACCTTTTCCGACCAGTCCGCCGTGTGCGTGGTGCTGGCCAGCCCGGGCTATCCCGAGCATCCCCGTACGGGCGATCCCATTGGGGGATTGGACGAGCAGGGGCAGTCGGTGGCCGGCGTGGACGGGGTGACCGTGTTCCATGCCGGAACTTCCCGACATCGGATCGAGTGGCCCGTTCCACACCGCCGGTGGCCGGGTGCTGGGCGTGACCGCGGTGGCTGCTTCCTTGGCCGAGGCCCGGGCGAATGCCTATGCGGCGGCGGCGCCGATTGAGTGGGATGGCATGCGCATGCGCCACGACATCGCGGCCGACGCCGCGTTCGAGAGAGACCGAGACGATGCAGGAGATTGCCCAGTGATTCCGCGCTATTCGCCGTCCGACATGGCGGCCCTCTTTACCGACGCCGCTCGATTCTCCTTGTGGCTGGAGGTGGAGTTGCTGGCCACCGAGGCGCAGGCTCTGGTTGGAGTGGTGCCCGCCGAGGACGCCGCCACCTGCCGGGCCAAGGCGCCCACGGTGGACGAGGTCTTCGTGGCCGACGTGCTGGAACGCGAGAAGGTCACCGATCACGATGTGGCCGCCTTCGTCGACGTGGTGCAGGACCGCATCGGTGCGCCGGCCGGTTCCTACATCCACTATGGGTTGACCTCCTCCGATGTGGTGGACACGGCGTTGTGCGCCACCTTGACCCGGGCGGCCGATCTGCTGCTGGTGGACCTCGATGCGTTTGTGGCCGCCTTGAAGACTCGGGCGCTGGAGCTGATGGATGTGCCGGTGACGGGGCGGACCCACGGCATGCACGCCGAGCCCACCACGTTCGGGGCCAAGTTCGCCCTGTGGGCCTTGCAGGCCGATCGGGACCGGCAACGGTTGCGGGCGGCTCGGGAGCACATTGCGGTGGGCAAGCTCTCGGGTGCCGTGGGCACCTTCTCCAACATCGACCCGGCGGTCGAGGCGCACGTGTGTGCGGCGCTGGGTTTGCAGCCGGTGCCGGCCACTCAGGTCATCGCCCGTGATCGCCATGCCGAACTCTTCTATGCCTGCGCCGCCATCGGCTCGACCATTGAGCTGATGTGCACCGAGGTGCGCCACTTGGCCCGCAGTGAATTGGGGGAGGCGGAAGAGCCCTTCGGCGCTGGTCAGAAGGGTCGTCGGCCATGCCACACAAGCGCAACCCGATCCTTTCGGAGCGGCTGTGCGGGTTGGCTCGCCTGCTGCGGGGCTATCTCGGAGCGGGGCTGGAGGACGTGGCGTTGTGGCATCGAGCGCGACATCTCCCACAGCTCGGTCGAGCGGGTGGCCTTGCCGGATGCCGCCATGTTGACCTGCTACATGCTGCGCAAGGCCACCGGCCTGGCTTCTGGTTTGGTCGTGCATCCCGAGCGGGCCCTGGACAACCTGACCAACGGCAGCTTCGGGTTGGTGTTCAGCCAGTCGGTCCTGTTGGCGCTGGTGTCGGCCGGGCTGACCCGGGATGAGGCCTACCGGATTGTCCAGCGTGATGCCCGGGCCGCCTGGTCGGAGCGGCGGGCCTTCCGGGAGATTCTCGAAGCTGACCCGGAGGTGACCATGTCGCGAGGCGCAGCTCGATGCGGCGTTCGACCTCGGGCGGATGTTGCGCCATGTCGACCGCTTCGCCGATGCATTGGCGAGACTGGCGTGACGACGCGAACTGCCGCAGATCCTGACCGGAAAGGTCCGCGAGCTCTACGACGCTGGCGACGACCGGCTCGTGATGGTGGCTTCGGACCGGGTGAGCGCGTTCGACGTGATCATGGCCGAACCGATCACCAACAAGGGCCGGGTGCTGACGGCCATGACGGCCTTCTGGTGCGGTGAGATGGCCGACGTCGTGCCCGGCACCCTGTTGACCTGCGACCCGGTGGCCATGGCCGAGGCGTTGCCGGGTGTCACGCTGCCGCCCGAGTGGGCCGGCCGAGCCATGTTGGTGCGTCGGGCCGACATGCTCTCGTTGGAGTGCATCGTTCGGGGCTACCTGGCTGGGCAAGCCTTCGAGGAGTACGAGAAGTCGGGCACGGTGCATGGCACGGTGATGCCCAAGGGACTCAAGATGGCCGACAAGTTGGCCGAACCCATGTTCACGCCGTCGACCAAGGCCGAAGCCGGTCACGACATCAACATCGACTTTGCCGCCGCCGTGGACCTGGTTGGCGCCGAAGCAGCCGAAGCGGCTCGGGACATCTGCCTGGAGTTGTATCGACGAGCGGCCGCTCGCGCCGCCGACGTGGGTTTCATTTTGGCCGACACCAAGTTTGAGCTGGGGTACGTGGACGGTGTCCTGTCGCTGTGCGACGAAGTGTGTACGTCTGACTCGTCTCGGCTGTGGCCGGCCGACCAGGTGGTGCCGGGCACCACGCCGCCGGCCTTCGACAAGCAGCCCCTGCGGGATTGGTTGGCGGCCCAACCCTGGGACCGCACGCCGCCGCCGCCGCCCTTGCCCGACGACGTGACCGGTGCCCTGTCCGACCGGTATGTGGCTGCCTACGAGCGAGTCACCGGACTGTCGTTGGACGACTGGTACGGTGCCTCAGCATGAGGTTCCAGGCGCGAGTCGAAGTGCAACTACGAGCCGGCATTGCCGATCCGGAGGGCGCCACCATTGAGCGGGCGCTGCCGGCGCTCGGGTTCGACGGGGTGGCTCATGTGCGGGCCGGCCGTTCCTTCAGCTTCGAAGTCGACGCCCCCGACGAGTCGGCGGCCCGCGTCAAGGCCACCGAACTGGCCGACCGGCTGCTGGCCAATCCGGTCATTGAGGAAAGTCACCTCGAGCTCGTGGCGCTGGGCGGCTGAATGTCGGCCAGAGTCGGCGTTGTCGTCTTTCCGGGCACCAACTGTGAGTACGACGTGGTCCAGGCGGTCGACCGCCTGGGCGGCTCGGGCGAGTTGTTGTGGCACGGCGACGCCAATCTGGGTTCTGTTGACGCGGTGGTCCTACCGGGCGGTTTCGCTCATGGCGACTACCTGCGTCCCGGAGCCTTGGCCCGCTTCTCGCCCATCATGGACGCCGTGGTGAAGTTCGCCCAGGCTGGTGGTCCGGTCGTCGGCATCTGCAATGGCTTCCAGGTCTTGACCGAAGCCGGGCTACTTCCAGGGGCGCTGCAGAAGAACGGCCGGCTGCGCTTTCTGTGCCAGCCCACCCGCCTGCAGGTGGTGCAGACCAACTCGGTGCTGACCGGCGCGGCGACGGTCGGCGAGGAGTTGGTGATTCCGATCAACCACTTCTCGGGCAGCTACGTCTGTGACGAGGCTCACCCTGCGCGAGCTGACCGAAAACGATCGCATTGTGCTCCGGTATCTGGACAACCCGAATGGGTCAGTCGACGACATCGCCGGCATCGCCAATGAGGCGGGCAACGTGGTTGGCCTGATGCCGCACCCTGAGCGGGCCTCCCACGCCCTGCTCGGTTCAGAGGACGGTGTGGTGCTTGCTGCAGTCGCTGCTCAACGCGGCGACGACCAGCGCCGCGGCCTGACGCTGCTTTCAGAATCAGCCCCGGGCGCGGGTGATACCGGCTGATTGCAGTACCGCGGCGCTCACGCCGGCAGCCCGCCAGGTGCCGTAGTTGATGCCCTTGCGCTCGCCGTAGGCCTTGGCCACCTTGATGAACTGCTTCTCCAGGGCGCTCAGGTCCTTGACCTGGGCCACCCGGGAACGCTCGTCGGACAAGTCCTTTTGTTCCTGCAGGAGATGCAGCTTGGTCAAGGCATCGGCCGCGCCCAGCTGGGTCTCGATGGCGGCCAATCGCTTGTCGATGGAGGCGGGAGTCCGTTTGCGGCCCCGCTTGGGTCGAGATGTCTCCAGCGCCTCCAAGTAGTGCCGTACCGAAGCGCTTTCGGCTCGACCCTGAGCGAGGGCGGCTTTGTGGCCGGTGCTCATGGGCTTGCGAGGGGCCGGGGTTTTTGCTTTTGGCATGCCGTCATTGTGACGCATATGTCGTCGCTCGGCCGCGCATATAGAGGGAAAAAGAGACCAGTCATTGAGGCAATTCCCGGAGGACCTCAGATGTGGTGAGCTACCGCGGTGCAGGCCAAATACCTGGGAATCTCCGGGGATTACTACGAATCAGTGCGTTGCATTGGCCATGTCGCGGATCGCTATTTGACCCGAGCTTGGTGCCGATATGGCCATTTGCACTGGCTCGGGTCGACGCGTGGGGCGGCGGCGGGTCACGTTGACCGGAATTCGAGGGGCAACGTGCCGACTCGGGTGTCCGGCACCACTAAGTTGTAGCCATCATGACTCCCGCCGCCGAGGAGCCGTCGCTGCACCGAGCGCTCGGTCTGACGGACGATGAATTTGAGGCCGTCGGCAAAATTCTGGGCCGGCCGCCCAATCACCTGGAACTGGCGCTGTATGCGGTGATGTGGAGCGAGCACTGCTCGTACAAGTCGTCTCGCATGTACTGGAAGCGCCTGCCCACCGAGGGACCGAAGGTGCTGGTCGGTCCCGGTGAGAACGCCGGCGTCATCGATGCCGGGGACGGCATTGCCATCGCCATCCGGATTGAGAGCCATAACCACCCGTCGGCGATTGAGCCGTATCAAGGAGCGGCGACCGGAGTGGGCGGCATCCTGCGGGACATCTTCACCATGGGGGCCCGCCCGCTGGCCATCATGGACCCCCTCTTCTTCGGTTCACCCGAGGATGCCCGCCAGCGCTGGCTGGTCGAGGGTGTCGTCAGTGGGATTTCGGGCTACGGCAACTCGGTGGGCGTGCCCAACGTGGGCGGCGAGCTCACCTTCGATCCCTGTTACGCCGGGAACCCACTGGTCAACGTGCTCTGCATGGGCGCGCTGCCGGTCGATCGGCTGGTGCTCGGCATCGCGTCGGGACCGGGCAACTTGGCTGTCCTGTTGGGCAGCAGCACCGGCCGGGACGGCATCGGCGGCGTCAGCGTGCTGGCTTCGGCCGGTTTCGGCGGCGAGGACGAGGCGGCGGACGACACCAAGCGTCCGAGCGTGCAGGTCGGCGATCCCTTCGAAGAGAAGCGGCTGATTGAGGCCTGCCTGGAACTGCTGGACCGCAAGCTGGTGGTCGGGATTCAGGACCTGGGCGGGGCCGGTCTGGCCTGCGCCACCAGTGAGACGGCCGGCCGCGGCGGCGTGGGCATGGATGTCGACGTGACGGCGGTGCCCCGACGTGAAGAGGGCATGGAGCCCTGGGAAGTGATGACCAGCGAGAGCCAGGAGCGGATGCTGGCCATCGTGACGCCCGACTCGCTGGATGAGGTCATGTCCATCTGCAACAAGTGGGAAGTACGGGCCGCCGTCATCGGCAAGGTCACCGAGCCTGAGCCCGAAGGCGGCGGACGACTCCGCATCCGTGACGGTTTCGACGGCCCCATTCTGTGCGACGTCCCGGCTGCTTCGTTGTCCGACGACGCGCCGCTCTACCACCGACCGTTGGCGGCGCCGGTCGAGGTCGGCGGTGAGCCCATCGGCGCGCCCGATGCCGGCGGAGTGCGCCGATGACCTGTTGGCCCTGCTGCGTTCGCCCCGCTGGGTCTACCGGCAGTACGACCATCAGCTGTTCTTGAACACGGTGGTCGGCCCGGGTGGCGACGCCGCCCTGCTGCGCCTGGCCGGTCCCGGTCTTCCGGCGTCGAACCGAGGCGTGGCCATCACCACCGACTCGAATCCCCGCTACTGCGCCCGCGATCCGAAGGCCGGCACGGCGCTGACGCTGGCCGAGAGCGTGGCCAACCTGGCCTGCGTCGGCGCCACCGCGGTGGCCGTGGTCGATTGCCTGAACTTCGGCAACCCGGAGCACCCCGAAGTGATGTGGCAGTTCTCCGAATGCATCGACGGCATGGCCGGCGCGTGCCGGGCGTTGGGGCTGCCCATCATCGGCGGCAACGTCAGCTTCTACAACGAGAGCGGTGGGGCGGACATCGATCCGACGCCGGTCTTCGGTGTGCTTGGGCTGGTCGATGAATTGTTTGCGGCGCCTCCTGGCTTGGCGTGGCGAGATGGCGACACGCTGCTGCTGCTCGGACCTCGTGGAGTGGAAGACGACGGTGGCTTCGCGCTGGGCGGCTCGCGCTGGGCCACCGAGCGGCGGAAGATCCGCACCGGGGTGCTGCCTTCGCTGGATCTTGCGGCCGTCACCGGACGGTGACCGACTTCGTGGCCGGACTGATCAGCACGGTGGTGGCCGGGCGGGGTGACGAGGGGCCCTCGATCGGGGCGGTGCACGATGTGTCATCGGGCGGGCTGGCGGTAGCAGCGGCCGAAATGGCCGTGGCGGCCGGTGTCGGCTGCATCCTTGATCTGAATGACCCGGCCGAACTGTTCAGCGAATCGCCCTCCCGGTTCGTGGTCGCCACCTCCGATCCGGATGCCTTGACGGCCCTGGCGGAGGCCCAGGGCATCGCCGTATTCGTGCTCGGCCAGGCCACGGGCGACCGGGTAGTGGCTGGTCAGCTGATTGACCTGCCGCTGACGGCGGTGGCGGCTTCGCACGAAGGGAACCTCGCCCTGCAATTAGGGGAGTCCTGAGCGTGCGTCTCTGTGCGAGAATGGCAACACCGTGAAGGAAGCCTGCGGTGTCTTCGGTATCTACGCTCCTGGCCGGAGCGTGGCCAATCTGACCTTTGATGGTCTGTTCGCGCTGCAGCACCGGGGACAGGAATCGGCCGGCATGGCCGTCGCCGACGGCGACACCATCACCGTGGTCAAGGACATGGGCCTGGTGGCCACGGTCTTCGATGAGCGCACGCTGTCGGGGCTGCAGGGTGGCCACATGGCCATCGGCCACACCCGCTACTCAACTCATGGCGCGTCGGATTGGGCGGGCGCCCAACCCATCTATCGACCGGTTGGCCGAGCGGGTTTCGCCCTTGGTCACAACGGCAACCTGACCAACACGCCGGAACTGGCCGAGAAGGTCGGCATGTTGCCCGGCGCCATCGCCACCGACAGCGACGTGGTAGCCGAACTGTTGGCCCAGGCCTTTCCGGAAACGGGAGAGCTGACCAGTGCGTTGCAGGCTGTCCTGCCCATTGTCGAGGGTGCCTTCTCATTTGTGTTGATGAACTCGCAACGCCTCATTGGTGTGCGCGACCCGTTCGGTTTCCGGCCGCTCTGCCTGGGTCGTTTCGGGAGCGAGGACGATCCCGAAGGATGGGTGCTGGCGTCGGAGACTCCGGCACTGAGCGTGATTGGTGCCACGTTCGTGCGCGAGGTCGAGCCCGGCGAGATGGTCGTCATCGACGCCGAAGGTGTGCGCAGCCTGCCCATCCCGTGGTTGAGGGAAGTGGCACCGCGACTGTGCATCTTTGAGTTCGCCTATATCGCCCGCCCGGATAGCAACCTCTACGGGCGAGAGGTGCATGAGACGCGCTGTCGCATGGGGGAACTGCTGGCCGAGCAGGCCCCGGCCGAGGCCGACCTCGTCATGGGCGTGCCCGAGTCGGGTGTACCCGCCGCCGAGGGTTTTGCCCGGGCCAGCGGCATTCCCTACGGGCAGGGTCTGGTCAAGAACCGCTACATCGGTCGCAGCTTCATCGCCCCCGATCAGCAGGCCCGAGGCGACGCCGTTCGGCGCAAGCTCAACCCGCTGCACGAGACGATTGCCGGCAAGCGGCTGGTGGTGGTGGATGACTCCATCGTCCGTGGCACCACGCAGCGATCGGTCGTCCGCCTGCTGCGCGAGGCGGGCGCCAAAGAGGTGCACCTGCGCATCTCGTCGCCTCCCTGGCGCTGGCCCTGCTTCTACGGCATCGACACCCCGAACACCGACGAGTTGTTGGCGGCCAATCACACGATTGAAGAGATGACCGCCATCCTCGGGGCGGACTCTTTGGCCTACATCAGCGTGGACAATCTCAAGAAGGCCATCGGCCAGCAAGAAGGTTTCTGCGACGCCTGCTTCACGGGCGACTACCCGACCTCGGTACCCACCAAGACCCCGGTGACCTTCAGTCAGCCCGAACCTTCGGTGATCTACCAAGCCGCGCTGCCCGGAGTCTGAGGGTGGCTGAAGGCGGGGCCACCTACGCGGGGGCTGGCGTGGACATCGGCGCCGGTGACGCCGCCGTCGAACTCATGAAGGGTCTGGTGACCGGGATCGGCGGCTTCGGCGGCCAGTTCCCGCTCGATATGACCCGATTCACCAACCCGGTCCTCGTGGCGGCGACCGACGGCGTTGGAACCAAGTTGATGGTGGCCGCGGCGACGGGTCGTTACGACACGGTCGGCATCGACCTGGTGGCCATGTGCGTGGATGATCTGGTCTGCGTGGGGGCTGAACCCTTGTTCATGCTGGACTACATCGCCACCGGCAAGGTTGATCCTTCGCAGGTGGCCACGGTTGTTGGTGGCGTCCGGGCCGGATGCGACTTGGCCGGCTGCTCGCTCATTGGGGGCGAGACGGCAGAGCATCCAGGGTCGATGGCGCCCGATGATCTGGACATCGCCGGCTTTGCCGTCGGCGTCGTGGAGTCGGGCCGGCAACTGGGACCCGAGCGGGTGCGGGCCGGTGATGTGATCATCGGCATTCCCTCGCCGGGACTGCGTTCCAACGGCTACACCCTGGCTCGCCACGTGTTGCTCGAGCGGGCCGGCCTGTCCCTGGGCGCACCGGCCTGGTCGGGGGCCGATCATTCGGTGGCCGACGAGTTGCTGCGGCCCTCGGTGATCTACACCAAGGCGGTGTTGGCGGTGCGTGAAGCGACCGGCGAGGCGCTGCATGCCTGTGCCCACATCACCGGTGGCGGGATTGTCGGCAACTTGCCCCGAGTCCTGCCCGAAGGGTTGGGTGCGGTGCTGGTTCGGTCATCGTGGGTGGAACCTCGGATCTTCAGTGAGATTCAGTCGCTTGGGTTCGGTGGAGGAAGCCGAGATGGATCGGGTGTTCAACCGCGGCGTGGGTATGGCCCTGGTGGTTTCGGGCGATGCCGTCGATGCCGTGTTGTCTGCGCTGGTGGCTGAAGGGCAGCCGTCGACGGTGATCGGCGAAGTAGTGGCCGGCGTGGCGGGCGTCGAATACCGATGAGTGCGGACACGGCGTACCCGAAGCTGCGGGACCATCTTCTGGCCCACTCGGTGCGTCGGGGTGACTTCGTGCTCAAGTCCGGCCGGAAGAGCAGTTGGTTCATCGATTCGAAGCAGACCGTCTGCCGACCCGAGGCCATGCTGCTGGTGGCCGAGGCGGTCCTCTCGGTCATCCCCGACGAGGTCAACGCCATCGGTGGCCTGACCATGGGGGCCGATCCGGTCGCCTTCGTCACCGCCGGAGTGGCGGCCACCAAGGGCCGGCTCCTCAAGGCGTTCAGTGTTCGCAAAGAAGTGAAGGACCACGGTGGGGGCGGACGAATCGCCGGCGCACTGGACCCGGGCGACAAGGTCGTGGTGACCGAGGACACCGTGACCCGGGGTACGTCGCTGCTCGAAGCGGCCCACGCCATTCAGGAGGCGGGGGCTGAGGTGGTGCTGCTGGTGGCTGTCGTCGACCGGGGTGGTACGGCTGAAGCGATGGCGGCCGCCGAAGGTATTCCCTTCCGGGCCATCTTGACGGCGCCTGATTTGGGCTTCGACTACGAAGGGGCTTGAGCCCACCTTCCCAGTGTTAATCAGGCCGCGCACTGATGACGATCGTGAAGTCTGCGTCGCCCTGGCGCTCGAGATTCATCATCGTGACCGCTACCCGATCTTCCTACCCGACGATCTCTGGTCATTCCTGAGTCATCCGTCGGCCATCGGTCGATGGGTGGCCGAGTCCTCCGAAGGACAGATCGTTGGTCACGTCGCCCTGCACGCCAGCAGCATGCCCGGCGTTGTGGCGTTGGCTAGTTCGGCCCTTGGTGTGCCACCCGAACAACTGGGCGTGGTGGCTCGGTTGATGGTGTCGCCCCGTGCCCGGCGCATGGGACTCGGGCAAAAACTTCTGGATTGGGCGACCCAGGAAGCGTTGGATCGCGGCTTGTCGCCGGTGCTCGATGTGGTGACGGACCATTTGGCCGGCATCGCCCTGTACGAGCGGGCCGGGTGGATCAAAGCTGGAGTGGTGACGTCCGAACTGTCGACGGGTCAGTCGTTCGACGAGATCGTGTATTTAGCGCCGCCAGGACCTTGAGTAGCGATCGCTCCGGCGTCCAAAGGTTGTCATGGCTACAGTCGCGAAAGTTGACAACAACTTCGCCCGACGAAGGGAATTCCAATGGATCGAACCGACGTGAACCCTTGGGAGTGGTCCAAGGCCTTCGGCTTCTCGCAGGCGGTAGAGATCCGGGGGGCGGAGAGGATCCTCATCTGTTCCGGGCAGACGGGTATTGGTGAAGATGGGGCGCCGCCTTCTTCCTCGGACATGGGCGACCAAGTCAAGAAGGCCTTTGAGAATCTCGGTGCTGTCCTTCAGGCGGCCGGACTTGCCGCGCCTGACGTGGTCAAGGTCAACTACTACACGACGGACGTCGACGAGTTGGTTACCGTGCTCGGACCATTGGCCTCCGGGTTTTTCGGCGCCAATCTTCCCGCTTCGACCCTTCTTGGCGTTGCTCGTCTGGCCTTTCCAGAGCTCAAAATCGAAATCGAAGCGACGGCGGCAAGCTGAACATTTCGAAGTGCTGAGTCGGTTCGCCCGAGGCTCACATCCAAGAGAGCGGCCAGGAATGGCAACATGCACGGGTGTCAGACCCCTCGAGCCGCCAACGCGTCGCCATTCTCACCCTCCCTTCGACCAATCGGGTCTACGGCCGCGACGCCGCTCGGCTGGCCGTGGCCGAGCTGGCGTTGGTGTCGCCGTCGCTGCACGCCGACCTGGGAGAACCACGCATTGAAGTGATCGGCGGGGTCGAGTACATCGTGTGTGACGTGCCGCAGATCGACGACCACGACCGGTTCGTGCTTTCCAACCTGTCGGGCACCTATGCCCTCTTCAGCCTGGGCGACGAGGTGTTGAAGCCGCTGCGGGTGGAACGGCTCGAGCGCTTTCAATCCGACCTCATCACCATTCAGCGCTACGCCGGCAAGACCAACGAGCAGTTCACCCATCTGTTGGTCAATGTGGCGGTGGCCGCATCGATGGCCGCCCAGGAGCGCGCCGCCGAAGGATTGCCGGTGCGACTCTTCGACCCGTTGGCGGGGCGGGGCACCACGCTCAACCGTGGCCTCATGTACGGCTTCGATGTCACCGGGGTCGATCTCGACGGGGCCGACTTCGAGGCCTACCGGAACTTTCTGACCACCTACCTCAAGGACAATCGCATTTCACACAAACTGGACGAGGCCAAGATTCGTAAGGGGGCTCGAGCCGGCTCACGTCGCTTCACCCTGCGCATCGACAAGTCGCAACAGGTCGACATGGTGAAAGACGACACCGCCTATGCCTCGGAATACTTCGGCGCCCGCAGTTTCGATGTACTGGTGGCCGACCTCCCCTACGGGGTGCAGCACGGATCGACCACGGGCGGGGAGTTGCACCGCTCGCCGGTGGAACTCCTCTATTCGGCCCTGCCCGGCTGGCGGCGTCTGTTGCGTGGTGGCGCCGGCGTGGCGTTGTCATGGAACACGCGAACGGTGCCCCGGGATGAGTTGGAGAGCCAACTCCAACATGCCGGCTTCTCGGTGGTTGATGCGTCGGCGCTGGACCACAAGGTGGACCGCACCGTGACCCGTGGGGTCATCGTGGCCAAGGCCTGACTCAGCTCGAGGCGAAGGCCTCAATCACCTCGGCCCGCCAGGCGGCCAAGTCTGGTCCGAAGGCGATGTTGGTCTTGCCCAGCCGCACCAGCATCAGGTCGAGCTCGGGGCAGAGGGTGATGAACTGGCCCTCGTAGCCGGAGGCTCGAAACGTGCCGTGGGTGTCGCCGGCCACGCCCCACCAGTGGGCACCGTAGGGACCATCTTCGGGATCGTCCGACACCATGGTGCGGGCGTAGTCCACCCAACCCTCGGGCAACAGGCGCGTGCCGTCCCACATGCCGTCGCGCAGGTAGAGCAGGCCGAAGCGGGCGAAGTCTCGAGCGGTGGTCCGCACATAGGACGAGGCGACCAAGGTGCCGGCATCGTCGAACTCGGGTACGGCGCTGCGCATCCCGATGGGTTCGAACAGCCGCTGGCGTAGGAACGTTTCGTAGGGAGCGCCCGGGCCGAGAAGGCGGGCCACGGCTCCCGAAATGATGTTGGTGGTGCCGGACGAGTAGTTGAACCTGCGTATCCGGTGGAGCGGCCTGCCCACGGTCGGCGGCGAAGTGGGCCATGTCACCCTTCCCGTCGCCGAAGAGCATGTTGATGACGTCAGAAGCCCGGTCATCCACGTAGTCCTCGACGAAGTCGAGCCCATCTCGCATGGCCAGCAGGTGCCGAAGGGTGATGGCTCGACGAGGATCGCCGGCGGGCCACTCGGGGATGTCGAGCGGCGCATCGAGGTCGAGACGACCATCGCCGACCAGCATGCCGACGACGGCGTGCAACATCGACTTGGCCATGGACCAGCTGAGCAGGGGCGTCTCGGCCGTGACCGGATCCGGCGGGCCGATCGAAGTGCTCGAGTGCCCCTGGTACCGCTCGGCAATGAGCTGGCCCTGGTGGACGACCAGCACGGCATAGGTCGTGGCCAGTGGACCGCGTGTCGTCGCACATGCGGTCGAGCAGCGCATCGAGGTTGACGCCGCTCGGTGGCGCAGCCGTTGGCCAGTCTTGGGTAGGCCACGGCACGCCGGCGGGTTGGGTCGGCAGAGGGATGAGTGTCATCGCACCTGCCGGGTCGAGCGAGCGTGTCGAAGGTCAGGCCATCGGGCAAGGGCACCATGCCGCGGTCGAAGATGGCCCGCATGATCCCTTCCCATGGTGGCTTCTCCGCCACCAACTGCTGGACGGCGGCGGCGGCCTCGTCGACGCGGCCCACGCCGATCAGTGCGCCGACGTAGCTGAGGAGCAGGTTTTCCTCGCCCGGCAGGAGGGCCAGGCCCGCCTCGGCGCCGGCCAGGGCGCCGGCGGCGTCGCCGCGCACGAGTGCCGCTTCGGCCACGTCGCACAGGTGATACGCCTCGGCCACCTGGACCAAACGGGCCAGTTCGCCCAGCGGATCGGGCGAGTGGTCCACCCGCACGTCGACCAGCACGCCCTCCCACGGATGCTGGTGCCGTTCGCCCTCGACCACGATCAGCGCGGCCGACATGACGCCGCGGGCGTCGCCCCCCTTTGTCTCAGCCGCCACCAGGGCGGCCACCAGCCGGGTGGCCAGGGTGCCGGCGGAGGTCTCGAAGGCCGTCGGCCATGGCTTCGCAGACGCCGGGCCCGGCCATCATGTTGGCCTGGGTGCTGTACCCGTCGCCGGCCAGCGTGACCCACGTGGTCGATGCACATCGAACCGGTGAAGGAGGCGACGCCGTCCGGTGGCGTCGATGATGCCGACCTGGCGGACTTCTCGTCCGTCGTCGTCGGCTGCGCACCGCCTGGAGCGCTTCGTCGGCCGGTGCGCCGTTGGCCAAAAGGTCGAGGCAGCGCGGCCCGTACCCGGGATCGACCATGGACTGAGTGGCCACGGCACCAATGCCGGCCCGGGCCCAGGGCAGTACCGAACCCAGGGCGAAGTAGCAACTCTGCGCGGCGACGCCGAGCTGGCCGGTCGCCGGGTCCCGGGCGACGATGGAGTAGGTCACCCCACGTCGGAGAGGAACTGCAGCAGCGCCGCGTTGGTCTCGGCCGGCTTTCCTGCTGCACCCAGTGGCCGGCGCCCTCGATGATGGTCGCACCTCGAAAATCAGGGCAGGGTTTCGGCCATGCCCTCGAGCGCACCGGGCATCATGGCGATCACCGGGTCGAGCGAGCCGGTGACGAAGCCGGTCGGGAAGGCGTACACCGAGGCGGGGATGCCCTGGCTCCGATGCCAGTTGGCGTCCATGTTGCGGTAGAAGCTGACCGGCCCGAAGAAGCCGCTCTTCTTGAAGGCGTCGGCGTAGACGTCGACGTCGGCTTCGGTGACCCAGCCCGGCAAGGTGTCGGGAGCTTCGGTCATGATGTCCATGAATTTGGTGCCCTCGGCCGGCAGGTCGGCGAGACCCGCCGTGCCATTGGCCATGCCCTCCCCACCGGCTGAATAGAGCATGGTGCGCAGGAAGTGGCGAGGGTCGGCCTCGAACTCGGCCTCGGCCACGCCGACCTCCTGGAAGTAGAGCATGTAGAAGAACTTGCCCTCGAAGATCACCTTGAAGATGTCGGTGGGCGGGGCCGGGGCGGCCGAATACGGCACGCTCATGTTGTAGAGCGCCGAGACCCGGTCCGGGTGGAGGCGGCCCAGCTCCCACACCACCATGGCGCCCCAGTCGTGGCCCACGAAGGCAGCCTTGTCGTAGCCGTAGTGGTCCAGCAGTCCGCACAGATCGGCCGTCAGATTGTCAGAGCCGTAGTCGCTGACCTCGGTGGGGAGGGAACTGCCGCCGTAGCCGCGTTGGTCGAGCGCGATGGCCCGGTAGCCGGCGTCACCCAGCGCCTTGAGCTGATGGCGCCAGGAGTACCAGAGCTCGGGAAAGCCGTGGACCAGTACGACGGGCGAGCCGTCCTCGGGTCCGGCCGTGACCACGTGCAGCTCAATGCCATTGGACGAAATCTGTTCGTGGGTGAAATCAGACATTGGCGGTCTTCGCTGCCTTCTCTTCGTGGTGCTTCTGGATGGCGGACATGACGGCGTTTCCCGCCGCACCGATGAACTCGGGCCGATTCTCGGCGGCCCAGTCACGGCTGGCCGTCAGCGTCTCCGAGCTGCCCTGGAACTTCGGCGCCACGTAGCGGGCGATGAGTTCGTAGGAGTGGCGGGTGGCCGCCGTGTCGGCCCATTCGTGACCCATGAGCAGGAAGGTGCCGAAGCCCTTGGACTGGGTACGCAGGCGATCGACCTGCGCGATGGCGTCGTCGACGGTACCGATGCAGGCGAAGCCCGAGGCGTTGAGGGCGTCGACCAGCGATTCGAAGTTCGTCGTATCGGGCGCCAGCGGGAGGGCGGCCACCCGCTGGAAGTAGTCGACCCACTCCTCCAGGCCGAAGGCCACGTCCTTGATGGCCTGCTCCTTGGTGTCGGCGATGTGCATCGGGCCGACCAGTCGCCACTTGCTGCGATCGACCACGGTGTCGAACTCTTCGGCGCGCTCTTCCATGACGTCCCAGTGGGCGCCGAGCACGTCGAATCCGCCGGCGGAGGTGGCGCCGATGGACAGCAGGCTGCAGCCGAACTTGCCCGCCGCCCGCGGTCCGGCCGGCGAGACCTGGGCCGCCACGGCCACTTCGGGATACGGACGCTGGTAGGGCCGCAGCTGCAGCCGGGCGCCGACCAGCTTGAACCAGTCGGTCTCCATGGTCACCGGCTCCTTGCCTTCGAGCAGCAGCAGGATGGCTTCGAGCGACTCTTCCATCATGTCGCGCTGCTTGGCCGGATCGATGCCCATCATGAACGCATCAGACGGGAGCGCACCGGGGCCGACGCCGATCATCAAACGGCCCCGGGTCAGGTGGTCCAGCAGGACCAGACGGTCGGCCAGCATGAAGGGGTGGTGGTAGGGCAGCGACGAGACGCCGGTGCCCAGGCGGATGTGCTTGGTGCGCTGCGCCGCCGCGGCGATGAAGACCTCGGGCGAGGCGATGATCTCGTAGCCGGCCGAGTGGTGCTCGCCGAACCACGCTTCGTCGAAACCCAGGGCATCGAGGTGTTCGATCAACTGGAGATCGCGCTCGAGCGCCAGGGTCGGGTTCTGGCCCACGGGGTGAAACGGGGCCAGGAAGATGCCGAACTTGATGTGGTCGGCGGCACTCAGGGTGGTCATTGCCGTATTCCTCTCATGATGGGTGCACCAGAATTTTCCCGTGCTCGCCCGGCGAACTCAGGGTGGTGAAGGCGCCGGGCGTACCGGCCAGGTCGACCGCGGAAGTGACCAGCAGGTCGGCGCCGGGGACGCCGTCGCCCAGTCGTTGCAGCGTGGAGGCGAACTCGGCCGGGTTGTAGCCGAAGGAGAACCGGAACTCGATCTCCTTGGTCACGGCCATGAACGGCTGAATGGTGTCCGTCGTGCATGCAGACACCCACCACCACGATCCGGCTGTGCGGTGGCGCGTCGGCGATGAGGGACTGCAACATGCCGGGCACGCCGACGGCCTCGAAGATGATCGGATCCTTGATGTCGCCCCCGAACATGGAGGCGCCCGCCCGCTCCATCACGGTCTTGGCCACGCCGAAGTCGGCCCAGCGGTCGTGGGGTGAGGACACGGCCGGGATCGATGACTTCGTCGGCGCCGAACGCTTCGGCCAGGCGGCGGCGGGTGGGAGAGAAATCGGCGGCCATGCACCGGGCCATGGCCCCGTGCCTTGAGGGCGGCGATGACGGCGAGCCCCACCGGGCCACAGCCGACGACGAGGCAGGGTTGCCCGGGTTGGAGGCCAGATAGCCCGACGGCGTGTTCGCCCACGGCCAGCGGCTCGGTGAGGGCGGCCACGTCGGTGGCCAGGGAGTCGGGCACCGGCAGCAGCAACATCTCCTGGAGGGCCATGTACTCGGCCAGCGCGCCGGGGTACTTGTTGGAATAGCCGATCTGCTCCACGCCGGTGGAACCGACCAGGATCGGCACCGAGCAGACGCGGGTGCCGACCGGGAGTGTCTTCGAGGTGTCGGGTCCGTGCTCGACGATTTCGGCGCAGAACTCATGGCCGAAGACACAGTCCTCCTGCGCGTTGAGCATGGGTACGCCGACCGAATCCATCAGCCCGGTGAAGTGGGCGAAGTCGGCCGCCGCGTGCAGGTCCGATCCGCAGATGCCGGCCGCCAGCGATCGGGCCACCACGTGACCCGAACCCGGCACGACGTCATCGACGTCGCCCACGACCAGCTGTCCACCCCTGATAACTGCAGCGCGCATGTTGCCCCCGTTGTCGCTACGTTTGCCCGGTGACTTTTACACAATCGGCTCCGGTACGCCCCTTCGAGGGCCAGGTCGCCCTGGTCACCGGGGCAGCCCGCCCACGCAGCATTGGACGGGCCACCGCCACCTTGCTGGCCCGCGGTGGGGCCTCCGTGGCCTGCCTGGACATCGCCCGACCCGTACGACGATGCCCCGGCGCACGGCACGGCCAGCGGTGATGATCTGGCCGGACTGGCCGAAGAGCTTCGTGCCTTCGGCGGGGCGGTCACCACGGTGGTGGCCGACGTCTCCGACGAGGACGCGGTCGAGCAGGCCGTCGAGCCCAGGCCAGCGACGAACTTGGGACGATCACGCTGGTGGCCAACATCGCCGGCGGGCAGCGGCCCGGGATTCGGCCTCGGGCCGCTCTTGAATGTCCCGGCCTCGGAGTTCCGCCGCGTGCTCGATGTGAATGTGGTCGGCACCTGGCTGGTGTCCAAGGCCTGTGCCAGCCGGATGATCAGCGCTGGGCTGCGGTGGGCGGATCTGCAACGTATCGAGCCAGGCGGGTAAGCGGGCCTTCCCGTTCCTGGGTGCCTACTGCGCCGCCAAGGCCGGGCGTGATTCTGCTGACCCAGACGCATGGCGGCCGAGCTCGGACCAAGCGGCATTTCCGTCAACGCCGTCTGCCCGGGCACGGTGGATACCGATCTCATCAACAAGGACTCCATGTTCGAAATGCTCATGGGTGGCGTCGAGTCGGGCTGGAGGCCTACATCAAGCGGGAGATTCCGCTGGGCCGGCTGCAGAGTGCCGAGGAGATCGCGGCGGCCATCGGCTGGCTGCTCTCCGACGATGCCCGGGGTGTGACGGGCGAGGCGTTGAATGTCAGCGCCGGACAGACAATGGTGTAGCCGTGCCGATTCTTGAACCCAGCCATGACTACGCCCACCCGGTCGAAGGTGACACCGCCTGGAGCGAGTCGTATTACTTCAATGCCTATGACCCCATCTCGGACTCCGGGTTCTTCACCCGGATCGGGATCCGGCCCAACGAGGGCACCATGGACGTGGGCATGTCGGTCTGGCTGCCCGGGGGCGAGTTGGCCGAATACCGCTTCGATCAAAGAGCAACACGAGATGGTGGACACCGTGCTCGAAGTCGGAGCCGTCCGCTACGAATTGATTGAGCCGCTCCAAGACCTGGCGCCTGACCCTCGACGCCGAGGTGCCGGCCCGTCCCTGCACGCACCGGATCGACCACCACCCGACCCGGTGCAGTTGGCGCTCGATGTGACGTTCGAGGCGGTTACGCCGGCCATCGGCACCGACGGGCAACCCAGGTGGGGGCGCCAAGTCGGCCGAATCGGCCGCCGCGGCCGCCTCAACGGGCAAAGGGTCACCTGGAGCAGGCCGGTCGCTGGACCGGCACGCTGACCGTCGACGGCGAGCGTCACGAATGGAAGGGTGCGCACGGCAACCGGGACAAGTCGTGGGGACAGCGCCGCTGGGGCGGCCCGAAGATGTGGCGCTGGTTCTCCATCAACGTGGGCGACGACATGCACTTCGGCGGCATCCGCCTCGGCACCGAGGCCGGCGATCTCCATCGCGGCTGGGTCTGGAACGGTGACCGGGCCACCAGCATTGCCGAATGGCGCCTGCGCACCGAGTTGGATGATGACGGCGTGACCCATCAGGTGGTCCACCTGCAGGTGCTGGACAAGAAGGGTCGCACCTACGACCTGCGCGGCGACGTCATGCGGGTGGCCGACATCGGTCGGGCCGGTGGCACCATGGTCAACGAGGGTCTGGCCAAGTGGACCTACGACGATCCCGATGGCGGCCCGCAGACCGGCTACGGCATCTGTGAGTACCTGCACCAGCTCGACGACAGCGGGAGGCCTGTCGTCCCGGTCGAGTAGTGGCCGGCCTCATCGGAACAGGTCGCCGCCGCGCTGGGGCAGCGACTCGGTGGCACGGTGCGCGACCTGCGACGGCTGTCGGGTGGCGCATCCCGCGTCACCAGTTCGTTCGATCTGGAGACGACCGACGGCGGTCGACGACCGCTCATCCTCCAACAGGAGCGGAGTGCCGGCGGCCAGGCCGGACGGGTGCAGGTGGAGGCCGCGCTGCTGGGCGCCGCCCATGAGGCCGGGGTGCCGGTGCCGGCGGTGGTCGCCTCCGGTGACGGGGAAGGCCGAGGGTCTGAAGACCGATTGGCTGGTGGTCGATCGGATTGAGGGGGAGACCATTCCCCGCAAACTCCTGCGCGACGACGAATGGGCCCGCGCCCGGGCCGGATTGGCCGGACAGTGTGGTGAGGCCCTGGCCGCCATTCACACCATCGACCCCGATTCCATTGCCGGCCTGGCCAGCCGCGACCCGCTGCGCAACCCGCTGCCGATTCTCGATGCGCTGTCCGAGGTTCGTCCCGCTCTGGAGCTCGGGGTGCGGTGGCTGGACGTCCATCGCCCACCCGGAGGGCGGCGGGTCACCGTCCACGGGCGACTACCGGTGCGGCAACTTCCTGGTCGGACCCGAAGGGCTGCGGGCGGTCTTGGATTGGGAGCTGGCGCACGGTGGCGATCCGGCCGAAGACATCGGATGGCTCTGTGCCCCGGCCTGGCGCTTCGGCGGCTCAGGCGAGGTGGGTGGATTCGGCGACCTCGACCAGCTGCTCGAGGCCTATGCGGCGGCCGGTGGCGACACCATTGCGCCGGACGTCGTGAAGTGGTGGCAGGTCTACGCCACGGTGAAGTGGGCCACCATCTGCGTCATGCAGGCCTCGGCCCACCTCAGCGGTATGACCCGGTCGGTCGAGCTGGCCACCATTGGGCGGCGGGTCTGCGAGAGCGAATGGGACCTGTTCGTCCTGCTCGGCATTGAGCCCGACGGGCCCGCGCCAGAGGAACTGGTGAGCCCTTCGACGGTGACGTCACCGTTCGGCCGTCCCACCGCGGCCGAACTGGTGGAAGCAGTCCGCGAGTACGTGGAGGGCACCGTCATGGAGCAGAGCCAGGGCGGGGCCCGCTTCGAAGCCCGCATCGCCCGCAACGCCCTGCAGACGGTGGAACGTCAACTCTCATTGGGTCCGGCCATCGCTGACGGCGCATCGCCGATCGCCTCGCGCGGCTGGGCTTCGCCGACGATGCCGGACTGGCCGCGGAAATACGAAGCGGCGACTTTATGGATCAGTGGGGTGTGGTTGGGGCCGCCCTGGCCTCGTCGGCCCGGGATCAGTTGTTGGTGGCCAACCCGTCCTACTTGCCTCCCGCGATGGCGTAGGCCCCTCTCGACCAGCGGGGTTCGGGTTTCGGCCTCGGCCCGGGGTCGCAGGGGAATGCCCTGCAATACCGCGCCGGTGGCCAGGCTGCAGGCGACCATGAAGAGCCAGGCGTGGTGGAACGCCGTCGACACCGGCGTGGCCGGTGGCCGTGCCGATGATGGCCACCAGGCAGGCCACGCCGAGGGCCAACCCGATCTGCCGGCACATGGCATAGAGCGCGGTACCGGTGGCGGAACGTTCCGGTGGGAGTGGCGCGGTGGCGGCTCCACCCAGCGAGGGAAGCATCATGCCGACGCCGAGACCGGTGAGGACGCTGCCCGGCAGGTAGGCCCCGAGGTAGTCGGGCGTGAGCCCGATGCGGCTGACCCACCACAGGCCACTGCCGGCAAAGAGCACCGCGCCGACGGTACCGACGAGACGGTGCCCGAAGCGGGCGCCCAGCAACCCGCCCGGGAAGGCGGAGAGGGCGGCGATCAGTGGTCCGGGGGCGATCATGAACCCCGCCCGCAGCACTGACTCATGCCAGATCCCGGTCAGGAACAAGACCGAGCCCAGCACCATGGCGCCGAAACCGGCGAAGAAGAGGACGGAGCGATGTCGGCCAGCGCCACCGCACGGTGACGGATGACCGCCCGCTCAATGATGGGATTGGGGTGGGTGGCGGAGCGGTAGACCAGCAGCCCGGTGGCCACGATCGGCCAGGGCGAAGGCACCCAGAATCCGTGCACTGGCCCAGCCCCAGTCCGAGCCCTGGACGATGCCGGCGGCCACGCCGGCCACGGCGATCGACAGCAGGCCGGCCCCGATGAGGTCGGCCCGGTGCGACGACGGATCACGCACTTCACGCAGGATGCGGATGCCGACGACCAGGGCCACGGCGCTGAAAGGGAGGTTGACCAGGAAGACCCAGCGCCAGCTGGCCTGCACCAGGAGGCCACCGATGGGCGGCCCGAAGGCGGCGGCCGCTCCACCGACGGCTGACCACAGTCCAATGGCGGCCCCCTTGCGGGCCGGGCCGAAGGCGGGCAGCAGCAGTCCGAGCGAGGTGGGGAGCATGAGGGCCCCGCCACTGGCTTGCAGTACCCGGGCCACGATCAGCAGCCCCAACGAAGGAGCCACGGCACAGAGGGCGGACGACACGGTGAAGATGCCCAGCCCAATGAGGAAGGCCCGCTTGCGACCGGCCCGGTCGGCCCAACGACCCGCCGGCACCAGGAGGGCGGCGAACACGATGGTGTAGGCGCTCAACACCCACGACAGCGAGCTCAGGCCGGCCCCGTGGAAGGTGGTCGAGATGCTGGGAAAGGCGATGTTCACAATGAACAGATCCAGCGATGACAGGAACACACCGGTCAGGACCACTAAAGCGGTCAGATTGGGGTGCGCCTCGACGTCGGTTGAAACGGCCAACTCCGTTGGTTGTGTCATGAAACGAACCCTAATGGAGTCAGTAGCGCTATGCAATGCACACATGAGAATTGTGGATTAGGCTGGGGTGATGTTGCATCGGGACTATCCCAACCAGTACTGCTCGGTGGCCTCGACCCTGGAAATTGTGGGCGAGCGCTGGACCATCTTGATCCTGCGGGACGTCTTTTTGGGCATCCGTCGCTTCGAGGATCTCCAGCGTGACCTGGGCGTGGCCCGCAATATCCTGCAGGCCCGACTGACCCGCCTGGTCGAGCAGGGCATTCTGGTCAAGCGCCCCTATCAGGAGCGCCCATTGCGTCATGAGTACCGGATGACCGAGAAGGGCGCCGACCTGTGGCCGGTCCTGGTCGCAATGCTGAAGTGGGGTGACCAGCACGCGATTGAAGGAGAGCGGCCGATCATTTTGCAGCATCGAGGTTGCGGTGGTGAGCTCGATGATCGCCGTCGCTGCACGACGTGTGGTGCTGACGTCTCAGTCCGAGAAGCACTGGCGGTGCGCACCGGGGCTAAGCGCCTCCCCATGGCGGATCCGGTTTCCGTCTGAGCACCCACGAAGCAGGCTGACTACGTTGCTTTCTCATGAGCGACGACATCACCTGGTTGGATGCCACGGCCCAAGCCGAGCTGGTCCGTAGTGGGGCGGTCTCACCCGCTGAATTGGTCGAAGGCGCCATCGATCGCATGCAACGGCTGAATCCCGAACTCAACGCCGTCATCCATGAGCTGTTTGATCTGGCTCGCACCACGGCCAAGGGGCCGCTGCCCGATGGGCCCTTCAAAGGGGTGCCGTTCCTGTTGAAGGACTTGGGCGCCGAGCTCGAAGGCACACCCCTCTGCGAAGGCACGAACTTCGCCGGCGACTACCGCTCCACCGTGACCCAGGAGTTGACCAAGCGCTTCCAGCGGGCCGGCTTCGTGATCTGTGGCAAGACGAACACACCCGAGTTCGGGATTTTGCCCACGACCGAACCGAGAAGGTTCGGCGCCTCGCGTAACCCGTGGAATACCGGGCATTCCACCGGTGGCTCATCGGGCGGGTCGGCCGCCGCCGTGGCCTCGGGCATGGTGCCGGTGGCGCACGCTAACGACGGTGGCGGTTCCATCAGGATCCCCGCCTCCTGTTGTGGATTGGTCGGGCTCAAGCCCACGCGGGCCCGGGTGTCGACCGCGCCGCAATACGGCGACCTGATGGGTGGCTTGATTGCCGAGCATGTGGTGTCTCGTTCGGTCCGTGACACGGCCGCCATTCTCGATGCCACCGCCGGACCGGTACCGGGCGACCCGTATTGGGCCCCTCCCTTGAGCGGTCCCTCCTTCCTCGCTGCCGTGTCGGCCAAGAGGACGCCGTTGCGCATCGGATTGTTGACCGCGTCACCGAGCGGGAGTGAGGTGCATGCGGACTGTGTGACGGCGGCCATGGCAGCGGCCGATCTGTGCGAATCATTGGGCCATGTGGTCGAACCCGCCACCATGGAAGTGGACGGTGACCTCTTTACCGAACACTTCGTCAACGTGTGGGCCGCCGGCAACGCGTGGACGCTGTTGGATTGGGAGGAGCGGCTCGGGCGCAAGGCCACCGAGGACGAATTCGAACCGCTGTCCTGGTCGCTCATTTCGCTCGGACGGGCCATCGATTCGGGTACCTACCTGAAGTCGCAGCAGGCCTTACAGAAGGTGACACGCCAGATAGCGGCGTATTTCGAAGGCATCGATGTCCTCATCACGCCGACCCTGGCCGAGCCGCCCGCACCGCTGGGCACGTTCGACTCCCCGCCGGACGAACCGTTGACCGGCCTTTTCCGGGCCGCCACCTACGTGCCGTTCACCCCGCCCTTCAATGTGACGGGTCAGCCGGCGATCTCGCTGCCGCTCCACTGGAACGACGGCGGGCTCCCCATTGGCGTGCAATTCGTCGGCCGCTTCGGGGCCGAAGAAACGCTGCTGTCGCTGGCCGGACAGTTGGAGGAAGCAGCTCCCTGGGCGCACCGGCGCCCGCCCGTCAGCGCCTGAGGCTGCTCACGGATTGACCAGCACGCATCGAGTGGTGGCGTAGATGGTCGGCATGCACTTGTTGCAGTGAATGCAGAGCGATTCGGCGGCCGTCCCGGCCTGCAGACGGTTGGGCAGGTCGGGCTCGCGCAGCAGAGCCCTGGCCATGGCCACAAACGAAAAGCCTTCCGCCAGTGCAGACTCCATCGTCTCCAGCTTGTTGATGCCGCCCAACAGGATGAGCGGCGTGGAGAGCGCATTGAGGAACTGGCGGGCGTAGGGGAGGAAGAAGGCCTCTTCGAAGGGATAGGCCTTGAGGAATCGACTCCCGATGAATTTGAAGCCGAAACGAACGGGCGGCGGCAGGGTGGCGCCGAACTCCTCGGAGTGGTGCCTCGCCCCGGAACAGGTACATCGGATTGCCCAGCGAACTGCCCCCGGTGAGCTCGATGGCGTTCAGCACGCCATCGGACTCGAACAACGAAGCGACTTCCAGGCTGTCGTCGAGCCAAAGGCCCCCCGGGACGCCGTCGGCCATGTTCAGCTTGGCGGTCACCGCGAGGTGGTCGCCGACCGCATCGCGCACGGCCCGTAACACCTGTCGAGCGAAGCGAGCCCGATTCTCCACGCTGCCGCCGAACGCATCATCTCGGTGGTTCAGCTTCGGGGCTGAGAAAGGCGCTCAGGAGATAGTTGTGGCCGACGTGCACCTCAATGCTGTCGAAGCCGGCCTCGACGGCCACTGGTGGCGGCCCGCCGGTAGTCCTCGGTGATCCGCTCAATGCCGGCGGCGTCCACGGCCCGCAGGCGATTGCCCATGGGGGTGAATCCTCCACTGGGGGACAACGACGGCGTCCGGTTGGAACGGGCATTGGCCACCGGACCGGCATGACCGACCTGAGCCGCCGCGGCAGCACCCTCGGCGTGGACGGCATCGGTCAAGCGGCGGAGACCGGGCAGTGCATCCTCATTGAGGAGGAGACAGTGTCGATCGGTCCGTCCCTCGGGCGAAACGGCCAAATAGGCCACCGTTGACATGGCGGCGCCGCCAGCCGCCACCCGCCGGTGAAATTCGATGAGCTCGTCGGTGACCTGACCCCCGGGCATGACCCCCTCGAAGGTGGCGGCCTTGATGATCCGATTGCGCAGCGTTACCGGGCCCAGCTGGGCTTTCTCGAAAAGGCCGGGAGGATTGGCAATGGGCATGCGCAACCTTGCCCGACTGGCCGCTCATGCGCACGCCGAGGAGGCGGCTTGCCAACCCACTAAATACGACTAAACTGGTCGGGTATATAGGATTCAGAGGAGTTCGGAGGATGGCAATGACGATCACACAGGGGCAGGCACCATCGCTGCGCGAGCTGTCCAACCAGTTGTCGACCAGTCCGCTGGCCCTCTTGGATTTCCTACAGGACTACGTGAACGAGACCAACGATCTCATTCCCCGGTCACCCGCCCTGTTGACCGGTCGTTCCTACGAGCTCCTTGAGCTGACTGACACCATCGAGATCTGGGCCATTCACTGGCCCAAGGATGAAGGGCTCGAGCTCCACGACCACGGTGGTTCGGTGGGCGCCTTGTGGGTCTTGGACGGCACCTTGGAGGAGCACTACGTGACCCCGGAAAAGTCGTTGGCCCGCCGAAGCCTGGTGTCGGGCGGCGGCGCCGCGTTCGGACCGCGGTACATCCACGACGTGGTGAACACGCTGGAAGCACCGGCCACCACCGTGCACGCATATTCTCCTCCCATGCCATCGATGACCTTCTATCGCTTGGAGCAGGGTCAGCTGAACGTCAACCGAGCGGAATATCGGGCTGACCCCACCTGGGCCCCATGACCGCGGTCGACAAGCTGCTGTCGGACGCCCGTCAGCAACTTGTTCGCGTCAACGCTCAGCACGCGAAGCAGATCTTCGACGATGGAGGGCTGCTGATCGACATCCGGCCGGCGGCGCAACGCGCCACCTTCGGCGAGATCCCGGGCGCGCTGATCATTGAGCGCAACAACCTCGAATGGCGTCTCGACCCCGAAGGTTCCCACCGGATTCCCGAAGCGGTCGATCCGCAACGCCCTGTCGTGATCTTCTGCCAAGAGGGCTACGCATCGAGCTTGGCTGCACTCAGCCTGGTGCAGCTCGGCCGGCCGAACTCCACCGATCTCGATGGTGGCTTCGTGGCCTGGCAGGCAGCCGGCTATCCCACGTCACACGGCGAAGCATCACCACCACTGCCCTGACGCGAACTGGCCGGCCCTTTCGGACCGGCCAGTTCCAACAACAGAGCGACGCGACCTAGCCGAGGTGCACCGACTTCAACCACGCCGCCGCGACCGCGGTCGGTGATTCGTGCTTCGGTCCGGTGACCAGAATGTTCAGCTTGGAAATGGCGGCGGTGGTCAGCTTGGCCGACGCCTGATTGATCAGCTTGGCCACCTGCGGGCGTGTCCACTGACTTGCGGATGACCGGCGTGATGTAGTCGGCGGCTTCCAGGTGCTTGTTGTCCGTCAGGGCCACGAAGTTGTTGGTGACCACGTTGCCATCGCTGGAGAACAGCTCGACCACTTGCACTTCGCCGTTCTTGAGCGCAGCCACGCTGATGGTGCTGGCCTCGTCGGTGGGCTTGAAGCTGGCGAACTTGAGTCCGTAGGTCGTCTGCAGACCGGGCAGGCAGCCGGCATTCGATGGGCATTCCGGCGGTCCACCCAGGATGAACTTGGAGGCGTAGGGCTTCAGGCTGGAGATGGTCGTCAGGTGGTCCTTCTTGGCCGTGGCCGCCGTGACGGCGAACACGTTGGTGTCCAGCGCCGGTGCGGGGTTCAGCACGGTCACGCCGAACTTGCCCAGCGACTTCTTGAGGCTCGGAATGGCCGTGGCGGTGCTGTTGGCCGCTGTGGTCGAGGTGCCGTTGTTCAAGAAGTTGACCAGCGAACCGGCGTAGTCGGCCTCCAGGTCGATCTGACCCTTTTCGAGCGCCGGCACGACGATGGCCCGGGTGCCCGATGCCGGCTCCACCGTGACGGGGTAGCCGGCGTGCTTGAGGACATCGCCGTAGATGTTGGCCACAATGGCCTGCTCTTCGAAGTTGGTCGACCCGATGATGATCTTCGGCTTGGTGGCGGCTCCCGCCGTCGCCGCTGAGGTAGTGAGCGTGGCCAGCATGACCACCGCCGCACCCCCCATGAATAGACGTGTCAAACGCATTGATATTCCTTTGTGGTGAAGGCGGTCACGAGGACGCCGGTGTCCAGTCCCCGTTGATCGGACGTGGTGCAACGCTAATCCATTACGCAGCTACCTGATGCAATTTATCGGCAATACGGGTCGTCAAACACCAACTTCGGCCACGGGCGCCGGCGTCAGCAGTGAGCCGGCCCGTCGCCGCACCCGCGCGCCGGGAGGGGTCACCAGCTTGATGACGCCGCCCAGCCCGATGGCCACGATGGCCGCCATGACGGCCACCAGGAGGGCGCCACAGAAGGCTTCCACCGTGTCGTTGCTATTCAGCCCGGCGATGACGGGCGTGCCCAGGTCCGAATAGAAGACCTCGGCGGCCAAGGTTGAAGTGGCCACCACCTCAATGGAGGCGGTGCGGATGCCCGCCATGATGAACGGGATGGCGAGCGGCAGCTCCACCCGTCCCATGACCTGTCGACCGGTCAGACCCATCGCTCGCGCCGCGTCGGTGACGTCGGCGTCGACCTCCCGGATGCCGACGTAGGTATTGGTCAGGATCGGTGGGATGGCCAGCACGGTCAGCGCGATGAACGAGCACAGGAAGCCGTTCCATTTGAGTGAGATCGGCGGGTAGATGGCCAGCAAGGTGAGCAGGGCCAGGGTCGGGCACGGCGCGGAACGCATTGGCTGCGTTCACCGCAACGAGCGAACCGCGGCCGGTGTGACCGAAGAACAGGCCGATCGCAGCCGCCGATGATGCGTGCCGGCGGCGACCACGGCGGCCGAGAGCACCAGCTGCTTGTAGAAGAGGGTGGGGATGCCACCCGACCCGGTCCAGTGGGAGCCGTCGGCGAACCAGCTGATGACCTCACGCAGGAAGTGCATGTCAGGCCGTACACCGTGACTCGGCGCGAGCGACTCCACGGGAGCGCGACGCGCTCAATGCCCACCCAGGCCAGATCGAAGAGGGCGGCCAGCGCCACCGAGAGCACCAGCCCGACGATGATCGGCGTGTAGAACCCGTTGGCGTTGAAGCCGTAGATGATGAGCTGACCCAGACCACCCAACCCGATGAGGGCGGTGACGGTGACCAGGCCGACGACGGTGGACGTGGCCACCCGCAGCCCGGCAAATATGTACGGGAGCGACAGTGGTAGCTCGACCTGAATCAGGGTTGCACCACTCGTATAGCCCAACGCCTGGGCGGCCTCCCGGGTCTCCGACCGGTACGGCGGCCAGGCCCGACAACGTGTTCCACACCAGGATCAGCATCGTGTAGCCGACCAGTGCGATCTCTGCCGGTGAGGTAGGACGCTTCGTAGCCGGTGACCGAACCAACGATGGCGAAAAGGGCGAGCGAAGGGATGACGTACAGCGCGGTCGACAGGCCGACCACCGGCCCCCGGGCAATGGGATAGCGCCAGGCCGCGACGGCCAACGGGATGGCGATCAGTGCGCCCAGCCCGACGGCGATCAGCGTGAGCTCAATGTGCTGCACCAGATCGGTCTGGATCTGAGCCCAGTTCTGGGTGATCCAGCTCCACTGGATGGCATTCGCCAGCTCCATCCGCATGACGTTAGTGGTCCCGGCCACTAGCGTCTTGACGCATGATCTCGCTGAATTCGGTGAGCAAGCGCTACGACGCCGGTGGCGCAGCGGTCGAGGATCTGACGCTCGAGATCGTCGATGGAGAAATCTGCGTGCTGGTCGGGCCATCGGGCTGTGGCAAGACCACCACCTTGCGCATGATGAACCGGCTCATTGAGCCGACCAGTGGACAGATCTTCATTGATGGGCGCGACATCCTCGGCATGGATGCCGTCGAACTGCGCCGTGGCATTGGCTACGTGATTCAGCAGGGCGGCCTCTTTCCGCACAAGCGGGTGGAGGACAACGTGGCCGTGGTGCCCCGCCTGCTCGGTTGGGACAAGGCCCGAACCAAGGCCCGGGTGGAAGAGCTGCTCGGCTTCGGTCGGTCTGGATCCGGGGCAGTACGCCCGGCGCTATCCCCACGAGCTCTCCGGCGGTGAACGCCAACGGGTCGGCGTGGCTCGGGCGTTGGGAGCCGATCCACCGGTGCTGTTGATGGACGAGCCGTTCGGCGCCGTCGACCCGGTCACCCGGCAACGCCTGCAGAACCTCCTCCTCGACCTGCAGAAGCAGATCAAGAAGACCATCGTGATGGTGACGCACGACATTGACGAGGCCGCGAAACTGGCCGACCGGATTGCCGTGTTCTCAAAGGGTGGCCATCTGGAGCAGTACGCCACGCCACCCGAGATCCTTGGCCGTCCGGCCACGCCCTTCGTCGCTGAGTTCGTGGGCAACGATCGGGGCGTCAAGCGACTGGCCGTGGTCGACGTGAAGGAAGATGACCTGATTCAGGCCATCACCTGTCGGCGTGAGCAATCGATTTACGACGTTGCCGCCCTCTCCGAGAGGACGGCGACGACGTGGGCCATCGTGGTGGAGGACGGCTAGTGCCAGCGGGTGGGTCCGGCCCGAGCAGCCGTTCACCGGCACGGTGGAATCGAATCTCCGACCATTCCCGGCGCGCATTGCCCTGGGTACATCACTGCACGGAGCTCTGGCTGAACTCCTGCAACATGATGCCCCGGCCATCCCCGTCTTCAACGGGGATCAGTATCTCGGACTGCTCACCTTCGACCGTCTGCATGCGGCCATGAGGAGATCGCTTCCGCCCGACGAGATGTAGTGAGTTTTAGGAACCTTCGCATTCGTCGCACTGGCCGGAGCGGGGCAACTGAATGTGATGCACCGGGCAGAACTTCCGAGGTGCCTCGGCGAAGGCCTTCCTCGCTGCTTTGCGCTTGAGGTCAAGTGCCTTCTTGGGCAAGGTGGGCGATCCGCCACCTTCCGGAATCTCTGCTCCGAAATAGACGTAGCACTTGAGACGCTCTTCAGCGGCATCCATTTGCAGGTCTTCCTTCGGCTCCCGCCCATACGTGGCCAGGACGGCTGCGGCGTAGCCGGCGCCGACATGATGACTTTCCTTGTCGACCACCAGGGAGCTCAGCAGTGGTTCGCCGGACTGACCGGCGGCAAAGGCCACGTCGCCGACCCAATGCTGGACAAGTTTCTTGGTGGTGATGCCGGTGGCCGCTTGGACTTCCTTGCCCAGTTCCCCGTATTCGATAATTGAGTTGTACGAACCGGCCGTCCGCAGCAACACGGGTCGAGCGGCTTCAATCCACTTTTCAATCGCGATGGCCCATTCAACCGTCGTGCCCGACTCGTCAATCGCCGCTGGTCCTGCCATCTTTGGTCCTCTCAATTGAGTGCTTTCGATCTCTTGTTCAGCGTGCTGCAGTTCGATCGGTCGCACCGGTTGCATAGGCATACGTTCCGTGAGGTGCGTGTGGGCACGACATCTCGAGGACCGGTGGTGCCTCTCAGATTCCCCCTCCGAACTGCGTTCTCCCGGTGGTCGGGACCGGCGTCGATCCGGTGACCTCACGCTTTTCAGGCGCGCGCTCTACCAACTGAGCTACCCGACCGGGTGACCAGGTTCGATCGTCAAACAGACCGATCGGACTCGGCGGCGGACCTGACGGGATTTGAACCCGCGACCTCCGCCTTGACAGGGCGGCGTGCACTCCGAGCTGCACCACAGGTCCGTAACGGCAAAAGCCGTATTGCTTGCCGGTTTGATGTCACCATCGCCCCTTTGAGCAGCTCTTCACCTTAGCCGACTGCCGCTCGGGTCCCCCCGAGGGTGTTTCAGCTACGCGATCGCTGCCTTGACGGCTTCGACGCCAGCCTGGAATACCCCGTAATTGTCGGGGCTCAGGGCCTGAACCAGGCCCTGGGTGCAGAGCTGGTCGGTCATCTCCTCGGCTTCGTCGTGCTTGTGCTTGATCTCGGCGCAATCGGGGAACGGTTCGGACCAGCCGAAGAACTTGGCCTGACCCGGGCCTTCGTTGGTCAATATGGCCTCTATGGGCGAGAGACCCACCGCCGTCGTGGCTACCAGGTGGAGTCCACCCCGCCACTCGCGCAGGATCTGCATCAGCTGGGCCAACTTTCCGGCCTCGTCATCGGCCCTCTCGGCCGAGCGCCAGCCGACAAACAACGGCAGGGCCGACCCCTCCAGGCCATCCACCAGCTCCTCGGTGGCCCGGACGATGTCGGACAGCCCACTAAGGCCCGCCAAGTGCTTGGCGCCCCAGATGCCGTGCGCCTCGGCCATCCGTCGGGCTGCTTCGACCGAGCCCGATACGCCGGCACCCTCCTCGTACATGGCCTTGACAGCGTCGGGAGCAAACCAACCGAAGGCTGAATACACGACATCAGCCGGTACCTCGCCCAGCATGCCGCCGCGGCCGGCGAAATAGAAGGCGAACGGGTTCGCCCAACCCCATTCGGCAGCCAAGGCCATGGTCTCCGGGCTCAGATAGATCGCCGTACCGATGTCGTGCATCGGCGTCGACGTGGCTTTTACGAGGGCCAGTGCGGCCTCATTGTCAGTCCCCATGAATCCCCCTAAACCGCTGACGGACGCAGCACGCGTCGCATTCCCGGGAATACTGCCGACGACTGCTTCCAAGACACGGGCCAACTCGGTGACCACTCCGTCGAGGTGAGTGAACCGGTCATCCAGCGTGCCGACAACCTTCGTCAGCTCTGGTGAGATCGACTGCAGCGTCCTTGTCGCCAGTGGGAGCTCCCTGGCCAAGTCGATGGCGACGCCACTGAGGCGTTCGGTGAGTGAACGAAGGGCCGAAGCCGAATCCGACAGCGACGGCAACGAGCCATCGAGCATGCCGACCACGGTCTCCAGACCGGACACGGCTTGATTGATCCCAGATGGCTGCCAATTCGACGCCACTGCCGGCGCGGATCACGCCACCCTCCATCTTCTCCAGGATGGTCATCAGACGATCGATCTGTTCGGCCAGCTTGTTGATCGCTTCGAGAGCCGTGATGATCGTGCCTGGGAGTCGAAGCAGCACGCCGGGTAACCGGGTGGCGGTTTCTATCAAGGAGGGCGATTCCATTACCTGATCATGGGTCGGAAGTGGGCCGGTGTCCAGCACTGCGGACTTCAGGCGAGGTTCATATCCGCTGACCCCGTACGCTCACCTGACTGATCCCATCAGGCGGGAGCGAACGAGGTAGCCGTGGACGTCTTCTTGATATTCATCATTCTGGCCACGGTGGGATCGATCATTGGCTATTCCACCAAGTGGACATCGGCCTGGCTCATGTTCAATCCACCAAAATTTGTCGGCCTCGGGCCCGTTCGGTTGGCAGGGTGTGGTCCAGCGCCGGAGCCCGAAATTCGCCGTCGGGGTGGCTGAAATGCTGGAAGGCATTGCGCCAGTGGAGGAAGTGACGGATCGGATTCAGTCCGACGAGTTCGCGGCGGTGATGATTGAGTCGCTCGGCCCTCTCATTGACGGAACTCACACCGAGCATGATCAACGTGCTGCAGGAAGGACTGTGGGACAGCGCCGCTCCGGAAGCGCGGGACATGTTGCACGCCATGTTGATGCAAGAAGCCCAAGGGGCTCTGGTTGAGATCATTGACGGGGCGAAGCCGCTGCTGTCTGATGCAGTGGATCTGAAACCCATGGTGGTCGACATGCTCTCCGGAGAGAATGCCGAACGCCTGGCCCGCTTGGTGAAGACCATCGCGGCCCACGAGTTGCGGACGGTCATTCGCTACGGCGCCTTCGTTGGGTTCTTCGTCGGGCTGGTCGAAGCCGGGATCTATCTCACCTTTGGTCGCTGGTGGTTGCTACCCGCCGTCGGCGCCATCGATGGACTGGTCAACAACTGGATGGGCATCCAAATGATCTTCCGTCCCTTGCAGCCGCGACGCTATTTGGGGTTCATTCGCTATCAGGGGTTGTTCCCGGCTCGTCAGGCCGAGATCGCCCACGACTACGGGCAGATGATCGCCAACGAAGTCCTGACGCCACGGCTGCTGGTGGAAGACCTCGGTCGATCCGAGTCGGCCAAGGAAATGCTGGCCATCGCCCGCGACGTGCTGGATCGACGGCTGGCCAGCCAGCTCATGGCGTTTGGGCCCATGCTCGGAGTGGAACCGACCGACGAGATGCGAATTCGGGCGGTCGATGTGGCGATGAATGCGTTGGGTGCCGGTGGTGACCAGCTCTTGCCGGCCCTGGGTGACTTCCCGGCCGTCGAGGCCTACCTCAACCGGAGACTGGCCATCGCCGAGACCATTGAGAACAAGCTGGCTGAAATGAGCAAGGCCGAGTTCGAGACCATCGTCCGCGGCATTTTCGAGGAAGATGAAAAGACGCTCATTGGCGTCGGTGGTGTGCTCGGCGTGGCCATCGGGTCGCTCCAGGCCGCCATCGTCTTGGGGCTTGGACTGCACTAACGGATGCACATCGATCTAAGTTGGTGGCCATGAGCACCATCGATTGGACCACCCAGTTCGATCACTACGCGCCGGAGTACGCCGCTGATCCATTTTCGGTGTGGGCCCAGCTTCGTGGAGCCTGTCCCATCGCCAAGTCGGAGCGATTCCGGGGCATGTGGGTGCCCACTCGATCATCCGATATTGAAGCGATCGCCCGCGACACGTCGACCTTCTCATCTCGTAGTCCATTGGTGGCCGAATTCGGTTCCATGGCTGAGTTCGGATTCCAGGTGCCGCCCATCAGTTCGGATCCTCCGTACCACACCGAATTCAGACGGCTCCTGTTGCCCTTCTTCGCGCCGGCTCGCATCGCCGCCTGGCGCCCGAAAATTGAACAGCTCACCGATGGATTGATTGACGAATTCGTTGATCGGGGGAGTTGTGACGCCGCGCAGGAATATGCCCAGCACATTCCGGTGCACGTCATCGCCGAGATGTTGGGTGTGCCCAGTTCTGACAGCGACCAGTTTCGTACATGGGTCCACGAGTTGTTGGAACTGGCAGCCATCGACTTCGAAGTGGCGGTTCGGGCCCTGCTTGAATTCCAGGCCTACCTCAACGAACAGATAGCGGATCGTCGCAAGTCGCCCGGTGACGACCTGATCTCATTTCTCCTGGGGGCGACCCTGGACGGGAGACCACTCAATGAAGACGAGGTCTTCGGTGGATGCCTTCTCCTCTTGATGGCGGGCATCGACACCACCTGGAGCGCCATCGGCGCCGCCCTCTGGCACTTGGCCGGCAACCAGGAGAACCAGCAGCGGCTGCGGCAGGAAGACGAGTTGTGGCCCAGTGCCATCGAAGAGTTGTTACGGGCCTTTGCGCCGGTGACCATGGCCCGTGAAGTCACGACAGACGTCGAGTTTCAGGGCTGCCCCATGAAGGCCGGCGATCCACTCCTGCTGCCGTTTCCGGCCGCCAATCGGGACCCTGAGGCTTTCGATGCCGCCGATGAAGTGCATGTTGGATCGTCCGGACAATCGCCATTTCGCCTTCGGGGTCGGGATCCACCGCTGCCTCGGGTCCAATCTGGCCCGGTTGGAACTGACCGTGGCGGTGGAGCGATTCCTGGCCCGGGTGCCGACCTTCTCGTTGGCCGATCCATCGGCCGTGCGCTGGAGCGGGGGCCAGGTACGCGGGCCTCGGGTGTTGCCGCTCTCCTTCTGATTCAGATCCAGAAGGGCCGGGGCGCCTCGATGCGGGACAGCGTCGACTGAACCGAACCGAACCGTTCGTGCTGGTTGCGTCCAGTCTTGATACGCCGTCTCCAACTCTTCACGACTCCGGGCGACGAAGTTCCACCACATCACGATCTCTTCTTCGAAGGGAATACCTCCGAGAAGAAGAAGCCGTGAGCCAGGTTCGCACTCGATCGACTAATTCCTGACGTCCTGAACCGATGAACGCCAGTTGATCGGTGTGAACCGCGATATCAAGTGCGGTGGTGCGGCCGCGCAATCCGGCGATGGCATATTCGAAGAACGGGTCAAGCGGCAACAGCGCACTGCCGTCGCACACGATGTCGACCCCGACCATGGGCGAATCGGTAGGGGCAGGAGATCGAGCCCCCGCGAAATCGCCGATGAGCACCGTCGCCGACGCGTGCTCAATGGTGACCTGGGGCAGCGCTTCGATGTGCACGAAGGACGGAGCACCGTGACGTGTGTCCTCCGGCTGAGCCACCCAGAGCTGCACGCCGTCCATGGCACCGGTGGACTGTTGACGAGCGTCTTCGGCGTGCGAGATGCCCCCGCCGGCCGTCATCAAATTGAGCTGGCCCGGTCGAATCAACTGTTGATTCCCGAGGCTGTCCGAATGCTCGACCTCACCCTGTAGAAGCCAGGTCACGGTATGGAGACCGATGTGCGGATGTGGACCGACCGCCATGCGGCTGGGTGACGATGGGTCGTATTGGACCGAAGCGATCGAGAAAGCACCAGGGACCAACCGTCCGGCGGCCATGTCTGGGCAGGGCCCGATGGATGGGCAGGCCCCCGACCTCGGTTGGTTTCGCATCGGACAGCTCAACCTCGAAAGGGTCACTCATCGGGTGTCGAGCGGCCGATCTTTGTACTTGTCCTCATGGACGCGCTTCTTCCCCGCCTTCTGTTGCTCTCTGACCATTCGGTGGTTGTTCTGGCGTCGAGGCATAGGCCGCCTCTCCCAGCAGTTTCCGATAACTCTCCAACCGAATCGGATCTAACTCACCCGACGCAATGGCGGCCAAGACGGCGCAACCGGGCTCGCTCAGGTGGGCGCAGTCATTGAAGCGACACTGGGGCGCCAAGTCGGAAATGTCGGTGAACGCATTCTCAATGCCCTCTTCGTCAATCCACATGCCAAGTTCTCGAAGGCCTGGCGTGTCGATGAGCGTGCCGCCCGTCGGCACCACAATGAGTTCCCTCCACGTGGTGGTGTGGCGGCCCTTGGCATCGGCCGCCCGCACGGCGCCGGTTTTGACGACGTCGGCGCCACTGAGCGCATTGACGAACGAAGACTTGCCCGAACCCGAGGTGCCAATCAAGGCCACCGTCCGACCCGACGCCACCAGGGCGTGTACGTCGGACATGCCGACACCGGTAACGGACGAGCAGATCATGACGGGTGCCTCAGCCCGTATGGCGTCTACTTGTTCCAGAACGGCCGCGGCACCCTCGTCGGAAATGAGATCGGCCTTGGTCAGAATGATGACCGGCGGTGCGCCACTGTCCCAGGCCAGGGCCAGGAATCGCTCGGCCCGGCGAGGCGAGAACTCAAGATCGAAGGGAATGACCACCATGACGGTGTCGACGTTGGTGGCCAGCACCTGACGTTCCGTCCGGTTTCCAGATGACTGGCGGACCAGTGAGGTCCGTCGCTCCAGGAGGTGCTGCAACTCCAAGGTGCTCCCAGGCTCCGGAGACAATTCGGCGCCAACGACGATGCACCAGTCGCCGACGCCAACCGGAGCGACGCCGGAAGTGTCGACCGAATAGGTACCGATAGGGGAGAGGAGCTGGAATTGTCCCCGATCAACTCGTGAAACCCGACCGGCCAGCGCACCGGGTGGTGCCGCGGTCAGCGCGGCTTCGATTTCGGTCAATCGGTCGTCGTCCGCCCCCATGGCCCGCAGTGCATCCAAATGCGGCGAAAGGGGGAGCATTGACCACTGACTTTACGGCAATCGCCCGCTTTTGAGACCTACAGGCGGGAGCGGGCACCTCGGATGATGAAGTTTTGGTAGAGACCGGCCGGAAGCCGAGCGACGAAGTCGAAGACTTTGGCGTCTGGTCCAATGAGGGCACGTCGACGATTGGCCTGCACGGCCACCAGGATCTGGTGCGCCGCCTTCTTGGGGGAAGTGAAGAGCAGCTTGTCGAACTGACTGACCGCTTCCTCGGCGTTGCCCGTCAGTCCCGTCACGCTCTCATCCATTCGTGCATTGCGGGCGATGTTGGTCTTGATGCCGCCCGGATGCACGGTGGTGCTGGACACGCAGGCACCTTCGATCTGCAGCTCCATCCGCAAGGAGTCGGTGAAGCCTCGAACGGCGAACTTGGCCGCGTTGTAGGCCGACTGTGACGGAATGCTCATCAGTCCGAACACACTGGAGATGTTCACGATGTGCCCCTCGCCGGACGCCTTCAGGTGAGGCAGGAAGGCCTTGGTCCCATAGACCACGCCCCAGAAGTTGATGCCCATGAGCCACTCGAAGTCTTCGTACGACTCGGCTTCCACCGTGGCGCCGAGCGCGACTCCGGCGTTGTTGAAGATCAGATTGACCTTGCCGTGGTCCTCGACGACCTTGTCGGCCCAGGCATACATGGCCTCCCGGTCAGCCACGTCGAGGCGCTGCGACGTCACTTTGACGCCGCTGCCTTCACACAGCGTGACCGTCTCGGCCAGGCCCACTTCGTCAATGTCGGAGAGAGCGAGGTGGGCACCCCGTTTGGCCAAGTCTTGCGCCAACGCTCGCCCGATACCTGATCCGGCGCCCGTGATGGCGGCGACTCTTCCGTTGAAATCCTTCACGTGGTGCTCCTTTACGAGGCGGCGGCGGCTGCCACCTGGTGGTCGGCCGTTGGGCGGGAAAACTTCATGAACGAATCTTCGAGGTCACTCATTTTGAGCGCACGGTAGTCACGGAGATAGCTCTGGTGCACCTGCCAGGGAAACTCTGAACCCTGGCGGGGCAGAAGATGAGCTGATCGCTGTATGTAGCCGGACGACAGCCCCAGCATCGGCCCTGAAGGGGTGCTCGACCCGGTGTCCTCCGGCTCGCACTGCACCCAGGTCGTGGTCGTGCATGTGGTTCAGCAGGCGGCAGACGTAGTCGCAGGTGAGGTCACACTTCAAGGTCCATGACGCGTTGGTGTAGCCGATGGCCACGGCCAGGTTCGGCACGCCCTCAATCATCATGCCCTTGTACATCAGGCGGCTCGGTAGATCCACGGGAGATCCGTCCACCTGAAGGTCGGCGCCACCCAGGAAGAGAAGTTCAAGACCGGTGGCCGTCACGATGATGTCGGCGGGTAGTTCTGCTCCCGATGACAGGCGGAGTCCAGTCTCGGTAAACGTGTCGATGTGGTCGGTCACCACCGAGGCGGAGCCGTGGCGGATGGCTTTGAACAGGTCGCCGTCGGGCACGGCGCAGAGTCGCTGATCCCACGGGTTGTAGTTCGGGGTGAAGTGCGTTGCCACGTCATAGCCATCCGGGAGCTGCTTTTGCACGCCCTTGAGGAGTAGGCGCTTGACGATCTTGGGACGTCGCTGGCTGACTTGGTAGAAGGCTTGGGTCCCGAGGGCCAGGATCCAACGGGTGATCGCTCCCGCCTTCTTCTCGGGCAGCACTCGCCGAAGGAGACCGGACAGCGGGCTGGCCGATGGCACCGAGGCGATGTAGGTGGGGGATCGCTGCAGCATCGTGACGTGCTCGGCTTCCTTGGCCAGCGACGGAACGAGCGTCACGGCGGTGGCGCCGCTGCCGATGACGACAATGCGCTTGCCCGAGCCGTCGAAGTCGGCGGGCCAGGCTTGAGGGTGAATGACCTGACCCTTGAACTGGTCCATGCCGGCGAACTCCGGTTGGTAGCCATGGTCGTAGCGGTAGTAGCCGCTGCAGGCGAAGACGAATCCGCACGTCAGTTCGATGACTTCGTGGGTGTCCGTGCGCTCGGCGGTGACCAGCCAGTGACCGTCGGCGGTCGACCAATTCGAGTGAGGTGACCCGGTGATGGAACCGGATGTGATCGTCGATCTTGGTGTCTGACGCGGTGTCCTTGATGTATTGCAGGATCGACTCGCCGTCGGCAATCGTCTTGGCGCCATCCCACGGTCGAAACGAGTAGCCGAGGGTGAACATGTCGGAGTCCGACCGAATGCCGGGGTAGCGGAAGAGATCCCATGTGCCACCGATGGCATCGCGCGCCTCCAGAATGGCGAAGTCGGCCCAGGGGCACTTGTCCTGCAGGTAGTGAGCGGCACCGATGCCCGAGAGACCGGCGCCGATGATCAAGACGTCGAGATGCTTGGTATCCGTCGCCGTCGTCATGCGGCGCGAGTCATGAGCTTGTCGTTCAGCGTGCCGTGCTCACCAAAGAGCTCAGCTCTCCACTGCTCAACCAGCGCGGTGGTGTCGCTGTCATCGGGGTGGAAGTCGCGGCGGTCGTAGTCGCGCAACTGGTCCCAGACCCGACGTTGGATGATCGGCGACTGGCGGAATCGACGCCAGCTGGCGCGGAGCACGCCCCGGCGGTAGGTCTCCCGATCGCCCAGCAGCGAAATGATGACCTGGAGCGACATGCCCACCACAAATCCGTAGCGCATGAACTTCATGGTGAGCACCCGCATACGCTCGCTCCCGCCGATCGCCTTGTAGACATCGAAGGCCACGGCTTTGTGCTCGGACTCCTCCAGGGCATGCCAGACGAAGAGGTCCCGCACGGCATCGGCGCCGAACAGTCGCCTGGATCTCTTCATTGGTCAGCACCAGCTCGGCCAAGGTCGCCGTGAAATGTTCCAGGGCGGCGGTGGCGGCCAGGTTGGCCGCCGGCGGGGCGAGTCGCTCGCGCAGCGCCAGGCCCTTCTTGGTCAGCTTCTCGAATGTCTTGGTCGGGTAGCCGAGCTGGTCCAGCCGGTCATTGAAGACCCGGTGCTCACGGCCGTGTACGGCTTCCTGACCGATGAAGCCAGAGACCTGACGCTTGAGGTCAGGATCGGTGATCTGGTCGCGGTAGTAGCGGACCGATCGAACGAAGAAGTCCTCGCCATCGGGGAACACGGCCGACAGGGCGGCGGCCAGGTGGCTGCCGATGAGGTCGCCATCAGCGGCGTAG
The DNA here is from genome assembly GCA_963730785.1 of uncultured Acidimicrobiaceae bacterium. Classification (GTDB taxonomy): domain Bacteria; phylum Actinomycetota; class Acidimicrobiia; order Acidimicrobiales; family RAAP-2; genus Bog-473. Next base: position 29,089 of record CAVSTF010000001.1, on the reverse strand, counting down.
TGCTTGGGCAGGTCCCGCAGCGACTCTTCGAACGTCATGCGGCGGGTCGGAACGGTGCGATCTGGGTTGCTGGTCTGCGTCATCTGATGCCTCCCATGGGCCTCGGTCACGATCAGATTAGAATATTTGAGAGATTTTCTCAAGTCCTCGATTCTGATAAGGTTGGGCACAATGGGAAAGGGCGCTGACGAGATCGTCACCTTCGAAGGGGGCGCAGACCCGGCGGACCATTCTGAGTGCCGCCATTGCCCGTTTCGGCCGAGACGGTTTCCGATCCACTTCGGTGGCCGACATCGCCCGCGACGCCATGGTGGGCGGCACGGTCGCCTACGCCTACTTCCCGAGCAAGGAAGCACTCTTCCTGGCTGCGGTGGATGAGGACGTGGCGGCGGTGATCCAGGAGGGGCTGTCGACCATCATTGCCGACCCCGACCTCCGCAATTGGAGAGACACCCTGATCTTCACGCTGGTGGCGGCGGTGGATCAGCACCCGCTGACCAGCCGGCTCTTGGCCGGGCTAGAGCCCGAGGTGACGAATCGAGTACTCGAAATTCCTGCCTTGAACGAGCTGCGCAAGGCCATCACTGAGCGGCTGCGCACCGAGCAAATGGCGGGCACCGTCCGCCCGGATATCGATCCGGTCGCCATCAGCAACGGAATCGTCGCGCTGATGCTGTCCATTCTGCGTTCGGTCGTCCAGCTGGGCAGCGAGGCCACGTTGACGTTCACCGGCGACGTCACCGCCGTGTTCGAGGCGGCACTGACGGCCGTTCCCACCCATTGCGTGGAGTGCGAGCGCCACGGACGCGGTATTCACTAGGAGCCGGCTTCCCGTCCCGTCTTGAGCGTGTTGGCCCACCAGATGAGGTCATTCACCGCCATGTCGAGGCGTTGATCGAGCGACTCGAAGAGCTCAATGGAGAACGGCTCAGTCCTCATCGCCGGCAACATCACGTCGGGCAAGATGTGGACCGCCCAACGAAGTGGCGCCATCTCGAATTCGACGGCGACCTCTCGCAGCTGCTCGATCGATCTCGCACCACCGACGTTGCCATAGCCGACAAACGTGACCGGCTTCCGATTGAGTTCGGGAAAGACATGGTCGAGTGCGTTCTTTAAGACGGCCGGATAGCCATGGTTGTATTCGCCGGTGACGATGATGAAGCCATCGGCTCTATCAATGGTCGTCCCGAGCCGGGCTACGTCCTCGTTGGGATAGTCCCGACCAGACCGTGCCGGTGCCACGGGGCTGGCGAACATCGGCAATGGATGGTCGCGGAGATCGACCACTTCGATGTCGAGATCGTCCCGTTGACCCAACCGATCAACCAGCCATCCGGCCGGCTTCTCGGAGAATCGACCGGGTCGAGTCGTACCGACAATGATCTGAATGAGCGGATTCATGAACGCACCAACACCTTTCGCATCACCGTCAGTTTGCCGGGCCTGCTGCCGCTCTCGAACATTGGTCCTCCGCAAATGTCCAAATAAGGCTTGCAAATGGACATCGATTTACTTACAATGACAAGTGCTACCTCCCCGTTGATCAAGTAACAAAGTTCAGCCGGTGGAGAAGGTAAATCCCCTGGTAAGGGGATTGCGAAGCGCCTCAAATAGAGATATATTCCCGGGAATGTCCGGGGCTTTTTGCGCGTCCATAGCTCCGCCATTTGCCTTTCAAAAGGTCCCGGCTGATGGCTGACGCAGCACCGCAAACCGATCCAGAGCTCCAATGGGAGCAGGACTACTTGGATCGCGCCCACCTCGAGTTGGCGTCGATGCGACGCCGGGCGGAGGAACTGCTTGATGACCTGAAGGTCGCCGGCTCACTGGACCTGGACTACCGAGCCGCCATGAATCATCGGATTGCCGTCCTGGCCGAGAGTGCGCGGCCCCTGATGTTCGGTCGCATTGATGAGGAGGCGGGATCGTCCTGGCACATCGGGCGCCGTCATGTGGAAGACGGCGAGGGGGACCCGGTGGTGGTCGACTGGCGTGCTCCGGTCTCGACGCCCTTCTACCAAGCGCGAATTGAAGCACCCCTCGGCCTCAGCCGGCGCCGTCAGGTCATGATCGATCGGCAGCGTGTGGTGGCCGTGGCCGACGACGTGTTCGGCGCGGGAAATGACGACACGACCAGCACTCGACTGCGGGGTGGCGATGCCTTATTGGCCGAACTCGAACGTGCTCGAACCGGCGAGATGCTCGACATCGTGGCCACCATCCAGGCTGAGCAAGACGACATCATTCGAGCTCCCCTGAATCTCTTGGTGGCCGTACAGGGCGGTCCGGGAACCGGTAAGACAGCGGTCGGCCTTCACCGAGCCGCCTTTCTGCTCTACAACCACCAGAGCCTGAGTCAGAGCGGTGTGCTCGTTCTGGGACCCAGCCGCGCCTTCTTGCGCTACATCGCTCAGGTATTGCCGTCGTTGGGTGAGGAGGCAGTCATCCAGACCACGTTGGTCGATCTGGCTCCCAAAGTGAAGGTGCGAACGGAAGACGACATCGCCGTCCGACGCATCAAGGGCGATGCCCGAATGGCGCTCGTATTGCGTCAAGCGGTGGATTCCCGTCGGCGATCTGCCGAGGACGACGTCATCCTCCGCGCTCGCTCGGCCCGGTGCACTCTGTCGGCCGAAACAGTGAACGCGTTGGTCGATGAAGTAGCTCGGTCGGACACGCCCTACAAATCGGGCCGTCTGGTGCTGCGCGCTCGGTTGGTCAGTGCCGCTCGTCGGGAGCTCCGAGAAGCGGGTCGGCTTGAAGCCGATCAGGACTGGTACGAGCGGGAACTGGTGGCGTCCGACGGATTCAGGGAATTGCTCGACCATTTGTGGCCGGCGGTTTCGCCCACGGCCCTGGTCAGCGACGTACTGACCAAGTCGGACCTACTCAAGGAGTGCGCCGACGGGATCCTGAACGATGTTGAGTGTCAACTGCTCCTGCGGTCGAAGGGCCATGGCCTGAAACGTCAGGCCTGGGCGGCCGACGATCTCGCCCTGATTGATGAGGCGGATTCCCTCATCACCGGCCGTTCGCGGACCTACGGACACATCGTGGTGGATGAAGCGCAGGACCTGAGCCCCATGCAGTTCAGAATGCTGGCTCGCCGGGCCCCCGGCGGCTCACTGACCATTCTGGGTGATCTGGCGCAAGCCACGTCGGCCTGGCACTACGACAGCTGGGATGAGATTCTCCAACACCTGCCAACGAAGGCCGAGGTACGCCGGGACGAACTCTCCCTGGGGTATCGGGCGCCCGGGCAAGTCCTTGACCTGGCTTCAAAGTTGCTGCCCGAGGCGGCACCTTCAGTTCGGCCTACCCGCTCCATCCGACGCGGACGGCATGAGCCTCGGATTCTGCCGGTCGACGGAGATCAGTTACTGCACCGCGGCGATAACCGAAGCGGAACGCCTGGCCCTGGACGGCTTCATGGTCGGTGTGATCTTCCCGCTCGACCGAATGGCCGCCATCACAAAATCCGTGATCGATCGAACGGACATCGGCTTGCTCAATCGTGACGGGATGGATCGTGCCATCACCATTGTGTCGGCGCCGGAGGCCAAGGGTCTGGAGTTCGATGCCGCGGTGGTCGTCGAACCGGCCGAAATCGCGGGCACCGACATTCGTGGGCTGCGACTGTTGTACATCGCCATGACCAGGCCGATTCAACACCTGAGCATTGTCCATGCCCAGCCATTGCCCAGGGCCTTAACCGAGAGTGCAGAAGGAGCACGTCCCGAAAATCTCGATGACGTGGGTCACATCGACGAAACCGTTTGAGGCGGCGACACTCTCGGCCCAGCGCTCCACCTGAGGCCCTTCCACCTCAATCGTTCGCCCACACTGGCGACACACCAGATGGTGATGATGCTCGGTGGTGCAGCGGCGGTAGAGGACTTCGCCATCGTCACTGGTCAGCGCGTCCACCTCGCCGATCTTGGCCAGGAAGTGAAGTTGGTTGTAGATGGTGGTGAGGCCCACCGATTCACCACGGCTCCTGAGTTCGGCATAGAGGTCCTGAGCCGAGCGAAACGAATCCGAGGCATCGAGGATGGCCGCCAAGGCGCGCTTCTGCCGGGTCGATCGTTCCTGCGTCGGGCGCGGGGAGTCGTCAGTCTCCGGCACGAGCACCCAGTCGCCAACCGGCCAGACCGTTCATGGCAGGGCACCCTACCGGGCCTTCACTTGTAATGGGAACCATTACCAACTACCTTATCTGAAGTCGTTCCGATTAGCAGTCATGCAGAAAGCGATCCCGTTGTGACCATTCCTCATCCCGATCGGAGCGCATGGCGTCGGTGCTTCATGGCGTGCGGGGCGATCGCGATCCTGGTGGTGAGTGGGACGGGAGTTGTTTCTGCTGGTGCCGCTCAGAAGCCGTCGACTATCGAGGTGGTGGCAGCCGAGAACCAGTACGGCAACGTGGCCAGCCAGATTGGTGGGCCCTACGTGCATGTCGTGTCTATTGAGAACAATCCCAACGTCGATCCTCACTCGTACGAAGTGAGTCCCAGGGTGGCCCAGGAAGTCAGCTCAGCCCAGACCGTGATTCAAAATGGCATTGGGTACGACGACTTCATGAACAAGATTGAGGCGGCTTCGCCCAATCAACACCGAGTGGTCATCGACGTGCAGCACCTGCTTGGCCTGCCGGACAGCACCCCGAATCCCCATCTTTGGTATCGCCCCACCACGATGCCCAAGGTTGTGTCGGCCCTGGTCGCTGACTTCTCTCACCTCGATCCGGCGCAGGCCAGTTACTTCCGGTCGAAAGCGTCGGCCTTCAATTTCTCCCTGCTCCCCTGGCTCCATGCGTTGGCACAGTTCAAAGCCACGTATCCCCACACGGCGGTAGCCACGACGGAGCCCGTGGCGGACTACATGTTGCAGGCGGCTGGGACCGACAACGAGACACCGTTTCCCTTGCAAGCCGACATCATGAACGGCGTGGATCCGGCACCGCAGGACGTGTCGCGACAGGACAGTCTCTTCAGTCAACACAAGGTCAAGGTGTTCGTCTACAACCAACAAGTCACCGATCCGTTGACCCAATCATTCATCGCCGCCGCCAAAAAGGCGCATGTGCCTGTGGTCGGCGTCTACGAAACGATGCCGGTTCCCGGCTACCGCTATCAGTCATGGATGCTGGCCGAAGTCCGGGCCTTGCAACGAGCGGTGGCCGAATCATGTATCGACGTCAAAGCTGTAGTGGTGTCCGGATCAGATCAGCCAGCGGCAAATGACGTGCTGCAGGTCGAGCAGGTCAGCGTGCGACTGTCCGGTCGACTGATTCTCGACGACGTGCAGTTTGGCATCGCACCTGGCGAGTTCACGGGATTGATCGGGTCCAACGGGGCCGGTAAGACGACCCTGTTGAAGGTGATTCTGGGGCTCGTGCACCCGTCGTCGGGTCGGGTCTTGATTGGCGGCGCAGCACGATCCAGTCGTCATTCGCTCATTGGCTACGTGCCGCAGAAGATCGCGCTCGATCCGGATATGCCGGTACGGGCTCGTGATCTGGTCGGGCTCGGCTTGGACGGACACCGGTTCGGCGTACCGCTGCGCTCAGCCTCTCGACGGTCGCTGATCGATGAGGCGCTGCGTTCGGTGGGGGCGACGGAATTCGCCGATCAGCGAGTGGGACGCCTGTCGGGAGGCGAACAGCAGCGCGTGATGATCGCCCATGCGTTGATCAGCCGACCTCGCCTCCTGTTGCTCGATGAGCCATTGGCCAATCTCGACATCCGAAGTGAGCAGGAAGTGGTCGACCTCCTGTCCCGGATTGCCGTCGAACAAGGCATTGCCGTGCTGATGTCGGCCCATGACATGAACCCACTGCTGCCGGTCATGGACCGCATTGTGTACCTGGCCCGGGGGAGAGCGGCCAGCGGAACGACGGAAGAGGTCGTCCGCTCCGAAACGTTGAGCCAGCTCTACGGTCATCACGTCGACGTCATTCACGTGCACGATCGCGTCCTGGTGGTCGCTGGCCGCGGCGACACCAGCCCACACGGGTTGGGATCCGATCCCGTCATCGGAATTGTGTGAGTGATGGTGGGTGACGTGACCCTCTTTGCGCCCGGGTTCTTCTCGAGCGCTCCGGTGCATACGGCGCTGCTGGTGGCTGGCGTGGCTGCCGTCTCGTCTGCCGTGGTCGGGACCTTCACCGTCCTCCGGGGCCAGTCGTTCGCAGGACATTCACTGTCCGACATCGGTTCGGCCGGTGGATCGGCGGCCTTCCTGGTTGGCGTGAATCCCCTTTATGGATTCATCGCCATGAACGTGCTTTCGGCTGGCGTCATGGAGCTCATCGGCCTCCGCCGTCCGCGTGGTCGGGACATGTCGACCGGGATTGTGTTGGGGGCCGCCCTTGGGTTGGCTGCCCTTTTCCTCTACCTCGACACCACCTCCACCAGCACCACCGGCGCCACGGCGAACGTGCTGTTCGGATCCATCTTCACCATCTCGACGGCCACTGGTCCGGTGGTGGCCCTTCTGGGCCTCTTGAGCATCTTGATCATGCTGTTGCTGTATCGCCCCTTGTTACTCAGTTCGGTCAGTCCTGAACTGGCGTCAGCCCGTGGAGTGCCCTTGCGTCTCCTCGGCGTGGGCTACCTGGTCACGCTGGCGCTTGCCGTCTCACTCTCGGCCGTGGCCACCGGCGCCATCCTGAGTACTGCCCTCTTGATCGGACCGGCCGCCACCGCCATGCGCATCACCCGACGACTGGGTGTCGCGGTCATCATCGCCGCCGTACTGGGGGTCATCGAATCGTGGGTCGGGATCGCACTGGCCTACGACAGCTATGACTGGTCGTCCGCCCACCAGGGCTGGCCGGTCAGTTTCTTCATCGTGACGTTGGTGCTGGTGATCTACCTCATCACGTGTCTTCCATGGCCGAAGATGATGAAGGCACGGCGAAGCACCAACGTGGCGTCGGAGGCCTGATGTTCTCGGGATTCATGCTCAACGCCTGGGAGGCCGGATCGATCGTGGCCGTGGTCGCCGGCGTCGTTGGCTTCTTCATTGTCTTGCGGGGATCGGCTTTCGTGGCCCATGCGTTGCCCAACGGTGCGTTTGCGGGAGCGGCCGGGGCCAGCCTCATCGGAGTGAACGCGTTGGTTGGGCTGGGAGCCTTCTCCATACTGGGCGCGTTGCTGATTGCGGCACTGGGACGCCGGGCTCGCCATGACATCGCGACGGCACTGACGATCGTGATGATGCTGGGACTGGGCGCGCTCTTCCTGTCCATGACCACCGAATATGGACCTCAGATCTATGCCCTGCTTTTTGGGGAGGTCCTTGGCGTCTCGGCCAACGAACTTTTGCCGACGGCGCTGCTCGGCCTTTTGTGTATCGCCGGAATTCTCGTCTTGTATCGCCCACTCATGTACTCGTCGGTCATCCCGGACGTGGCCGCCGGGCGCGGCGTCAGTGCGGCCCAGACCGAACTGATGTTTCTCGTTGTGGTGGCGCTGACCACCAGCATGGCGGTGCCCGTGGTCGGCTCGCTGCTCATCTTCAGCCTCTTGATCAGCCCACCCGCGGCGGCGCGTTCGTTCACCAACCAGCCCGGTAAGGCAATGGCAATGTCGATCGTGCTGGCTTTGGCCACCGTGTGGCTGGCCATCGCATTGTCGTATGCGTCGAACCTGCCCATTGGCTTCTTCGTCGGGTCTATCGGAGCGGTGGAATATGCCATCGGTCGGACGTTCGTGGCCTGGCAAGAGCGGGGATCACCGCAAGTTGATCCTGCTGACTCGTTCGCCCAGCCCGTGGTGAGTGGCTCCATTCTCTAACTGGACGACTAGGCCTAAGCAACACCCCGGGAACGAACCGGTGACCGGTAGGGAAAATATGCTGGGGATCAACCGTGGGTTGGGTGCCGTACCGGCCCCTGGAGTAACAATTCGATATGGCACCTTTTTCGCGGCGGACCTTCCTTCAGGGGGCAGTGGTGTCGGCGGGCGGAGCCATCGCCGCTCCGTCTGCCGTCTCCAAGCTCACGGCCTGGCCAGCACCGACCCCATCGATCCGACGCGCCCCGGGTTCGCTTCCCAATCCAAAGCTCCCCGCCGGGACACCGAACGAGGCGTTGCCGTTTGATCACATTGTGATCGTCATGCAGGAGAATCACTCCTTCGACAATTACTTCGGCATGCTCCCCGTACGCGGGCAGCCGCTCGCCGACGGCTTCACCTTCAACGCCAAGGGCGTGCCACTGAACGACAATCCCGTGAAGGGAGGTCGCCAACGCGCCTTCCGTCTCGATGGAACGTGCCAGCCCAACGGAGTCACTCAGACCTGGGATGCCACCCACCACCAGATCAATGGTGGCGCCATGGACGGTTTCGCCGCCACAGATACCGAAGCCATGGGCTACTGGGATGAGTCGGACATTCCCTTCTATTACTCCTTGGCCAATACGTTCTGCATCGGGAACCGGTACTTCTGCTCGGTCCCGGCTCAGACCTATCCCAATCGTCGATTCCTCTACGCCGGCACCGCGTCGGGCATGACCTCAACGAGCGACACGACGTTCTCGATACCGGCGCCGCCAGCGGGTTCGGTGATGGACAACCTGAGCAACCATGGACTGTCCTTCAAGAGTTATTTCACTGACCTTCCCGACCTGGCCATCATTCCCACCAACCTTGAACGGCATCCGACAGCCTTCACTTCGATCGCTGATTTCTTCGTCGACTGTGCGCTGGGCACACTGCCGAACGTGTCGTGGGTCGACACTGAAATGGGTCTCACGTCGGACATCGGTGGGCCGCTGGCCAGTTATCTGTCCGAATTAGACCTTCCGGCGTCGTTGGCCGGGCCGCTCGGAAATCTCAACGAGCTCATTGAAGCCCAGAGCGGTGACGAGGAGAATCCGGCTGATGTGGCTATTGGTGAGGCCGCCGTGGCGCGCATCATCAATGCCGTGATGAAGTCGCCGGCATGGTCAAGGACGCTCCTGATCTGGAACTACGACGAGCATGGCGGCTACTACGACCACGTGGTGCCTCCCACGGCGATCATCCCCGATGCCATACGCCCGTCGCTGTCAGCGACCGATGTGCAAGCGGCCTACAACCTTTACGGCATTCGGGTGCCCAATGCGGTCGTATCTCCTTACACCCGCCCGCACGCCGTGACCAACGTGGTGCACGACCACACGTCGGTCATCGCCACGATCTCCAATAAATGGAATCTGCCGGCACTCACCTGGCGTGACGCCAACGCGTCTGACATGACTGACTACCTAGATCTCAAGGGTCCGCCGGCGTTCCTCAAGCCGCCGAAGTTGGCTGCCCCGGCGCAAGCCGCCACCCTCAAGGGTGACTGCGAAGTCCAACCGCAACCGGTGCGCCTCGAATCCTGAACCCTTTCGCCGCCTATGGGACGGGATGATCTCGTTCGAGACCCAGCGCGGCGTAAACGCGGTCGCGCAGCACGACGAACTGATCGGCCACTACCCAAGGGAACGTCGGTGGGCCATCGACCACGTGAGGAGGCTGCACTATCTCGTTGGGGTAGAACTGGTCGGCCGTGAGGTCAAGGTCCAGGCCAGGCAGACGATTCCAGTAATGGAACCCTTGATGCTCGCCGGAGTCAAAGAGGACCTCCGCCTCCAGGAGAAGGCCTCCGAGCAGATCACGTACCACCAGGGCGGTAGCCCCGCATTGCCCCCGAGATGGGTTGGCGGCGGACCAGTTCTCCACGTCGATTGGATCGCACGTCTCAAGCGACCATGAGTCGCGGATGGCGCCCTCAATGGCAGCCATCGTCAGAATTGGCATGCGCCAATACCGAATTGAGGGGAACGCAGCATCGTCACCAGTTAACACTGCTCCTGAGGGCACGCTGACACGCAGCTTGCGCAACGGGCATGAAGTTCTCGAGATGGTCGGCCATACTCGGGCTGTCGATTTTGTAAGGGGGGTCTCGAATGTGGATCGGTAAGTTCCTAATTCTGGCTGCGGCCGGGATGGTTGGCGCCAACGGCGTGCCCCACTTCGTAAAGGGCGTGATTGGGAATCGCCATCAGTCCCCCTTCGGCAAGCCCTCTTCGGCCGTGGTCAATGTGCTGTGGGGTGCCGCCAACTTCTTTGGTGCTTTGTGGCTGGGGGTGCTGGCCACTCGCTATGGGATGAGTTTCAGTATCGGGGCCACGGTGGCGCTGGCTGGCGCGTCGGTGGCTGGACTTGGCCTGGCGGCCGGTTGGCAAGGAGATCCGGTAGCTCGTGGCGAAGTCCCCAAGGCGGATGGAAGGATGCCGGCATGACAGCTGATGCAGCGGGCGACACCCCTCGGCTCATCGATCATGTTCGGGGCATTCGTTACGGCGAGGTCATTGCCGTGTTTGCTCGCGACAACCATTTCGAGGCTGAGGTGTTCGGGACCCAATTCCTCAACGACTGCCCGCAGGAGTTGTGGGATGGCCTGAATCCGACGGCAATCGCCGCTGACCTCGGAGCCCTCCACGTCAAGCTCAATGGGCCTCGACACTGGGTGATCGACGGCATTGGGCAGAAGGTGAACACCCTTGAGCCGGTGTTGCGGGAATTCGGCGGACTCCTCATGCGTCGCCTGGCCGTCATCGATCTGGGCGACACGCCGTCGACCTCTCCGTACACCGACAACCACGTGCATCGGGGCGCTGTCTTTTTCTTTGACGCCGGGAAGCCCGTCTTCGAGCTGGTGGCTCCTGATGGTTTGGTCTACGTCATGCAGGCGTACTGCTTGGCGGTTGATCCGACCACTGATGAGGACAGTCTCCACACACTGGGCGACCGGATTGCCCCGCCCGAGGGTTGGACTTATCGGGTTCGAGAGCTCACGGAGGAGCTAGTGGTGGACACGACCCACAAGGTGGCCACCGTGCTGCAGGACGAATTCGAGCACTCCTACACGTTGCCCGAGTGAGGGTGAAGGGTCAGTTTCGCCCGAGGGGCGGGACGAGACCATCGAGTGCCAGCGTGAGGACGCGGTGAGCGGCGGCGGCTCGTGCAGCCGCGCTGGTTGCTCGGACCATGGCGCCTCGGACCATGGCCAGGACCAGAAAGACATCCTCAATAGAAGCGTCGCGTCGTAGTGTCCCGGCCGCTTTGGCCTCGTTGAGGGGCTGCTTGATGAACTCACCAATGCGTTGCCGGGCGAGTTCGATTTGTGAATCAACGTTGGTGTCCTGCCGGGCCAGTTCTCCCAAGGCATAGAGATCCACCACGCCCTCCACTAAACGGCGCAGCAATACGAAGAAGGCGTTGGGATCGTCGGCGCACTCCGCGGCGAGGCGAGCCATCCGATCGACGTGCTCTCCCAGGATCTCGGCGACGAGGGCATTGCGGTCCGGGAAATTGCGGTAGAGCGTGGCCTGACCAACTCCGGCCCGACGAGCGATCTCGCACATCGGCACGTCCGTCGAATCGGCGAACAGCTCACGAGCAGCGTCGAGAATCGCCTCGCGATTTCTCTTGGCGTCCGTACGCAGCAGATCGTTGGACATCATCACCCCCCCGCACACGTTTAGATCCTGGAAAACGGACAATAGCATCCGGGTCATGGATCCATATCAGCGGGGCAGCAGAAGCCTGTGGCTGCTCAAACTGGAGAGGACTCTCCGATTACTGATAGAACCATAGGGCCGGATGACGGAGCCGGCGTACCTCTCCGGTCCGAGACCACAAGGAAGCTGATGCACCGATCGATCCCATTCCTGATGAGTCGGGGAAACTGATGCGCCAAGGTCCACTCGCTGGCCGCTATTTCGCAGCGGCGATCATGGTGATGTTCGCCCTGATCCCGTATCTGGCCCTGTCCGCCGCGCTTGATCCACTGACGCCGGTCATTGCCAAGAGCCTCCATACGACCATTCAGACGCTGAGCCTCGGTTCGGGACTGGGCAACGCTGCCTACGCGGTGGGAACCGTCCTGGCGGTCCAGTTCGCCCAACACCTTCCCCAGCGCAGGATGCTGGTGGTGTATGCCGCGCTGCTCGTCATCGGATCGGTGCTGACGGCGGGGGCAGTGAACGCCGACATGTTCATTGCTGGGCATGTCTTACAAGGTCTCTGTACCAGCTTGCTGCTGATCGCCGCCGTTCCCCCATTGGCCCTCGGCTATCCCGTCGACAAGCTGCGCGATACCGCCGTGATCATGAACATGTGCATCTTCGGAGCGGTGGCCCTCGGTCCTTTCATCGGGGGTCTGCAGGCCGAAACGCACTCATGGCGCACGCTGTTCTGGATCGTGTCGGCTATATCAGCGGCGGCATTTCTTCTGTCGCTGTTGACCTTTGACGACGCGCCGCCGGCCAATCCGGACGCCCCGCGCGACCCCTTGGCCATCATTCTGGCCGCAGTCGGTTGCTCCGCCGCCTTCTTTGGTGCGTCGGAACTCACCAGCCACCGTTTTCTCAACGTGGAGACGATCTTGCCCTTACTCGGGGGGTTGGCGACGATCATCGTCCTCGTCGTCTACCAATACCGAGCCAAGCGACCGCTGCTGACCATCCGCAGCATGTTGACCAGCTCTATTCCAGTGGCTGGCGTCGCGGTGGCGCTCTTTGCGGCGGCCGCCTCGGTGTCGGCCACCGCGCTCACCGAAGGCGTGCTGGCGGAGCGCTACAGCCCGGTGCACATCGGACTGCTCTACCTGCCCGAGGTCGGCGGTGCGGTCATCACCGCGTTTGTCCTCGGGCGGGTCATCCTGACGCGTTCACTCCACTACCTGCCGTTGATCGGCATGATCGCCCTTGGTCTGGGTATTGCCGTCTTCCGGATCGAAGTGCCTTCAAGCCAGACCCTCGCCCTGGTCGGTTCAGGTCTGACCGGGATCGGTCTCGGCGCCACGGTGGCACCAGCGCTCTTTGTGGCTGGCTTCTCAATGCCGTCCTCGAGTCTCCAGCGGATATTCGCCATCGTCGAACTGTTCCGTGCCGTGGCGGCCTTCATGATTGCGCCGATTTTTCTCCACTTCGCCGCCACCCTCTCGGGGAATCTGAATGAGGGTACGGGCATCGTCCTCTGGATCGGACTGGGTCTGGCCATCGTCGGTGCCATCGTCGGGATTGGGATCTATGCCTTGAGCGGTGCTCGTCCGCAGACACCCGACTTCGAGAAGTTCCTAGACGGGGGCGAAGCCGCCTGGTATTCCCCGCCCCTTCTGGCCAAGGTTCGCTCCATTCCCCCTGTGGAGACTTCGGGAACCGAAAGTGAGGAGCTGATAAGTGTCGACTGAGTCAGCATCGGCTTCTTCAGGAGATCCGGTTCTGTTCGCCTATGACGGCTCGGAGCTGGCCGGGTCGGCCATTGAGCAGGGCGCTGGTCAGTTGGCCACCGGACGCGAGGCGCTGGTCGTGTGCGTCTGGCAGCCGGCCGACGTCGGTTTCGAACCCGTGAGCGCACGCCATTTCGATACCAACGACGCCACCGAAGTTCGCCAAGCGGCGAAGGAGACGGCGGCCCATGGAGCAACTCTGCTCAATAGTTTGGGATTCCAGGCAAAGAGCGTGGCCGTCGAGGCCGTGCCGACCTGGAAGGGAATCGTCAAGACGGCCGAGGAGTACCACGTCGGCGTGATCGTCATCGGCTCGCATCGGCGAGAGGGCTTGGCGGGGCACCTGGGTGGCAGCGTCGCTGCCGCCGTGGTGACGCACGCTAAGTGTCCGGTTCTGCTGGTGCACAAGCAACCCTGATCAGGGTCGTACCCGGCCGTTACGATTTGGCGTGCTGACGAAGCAGACCATCACCAAGAAAATGGAGGTCCCGGCCGACCAGGCTTGGAGCGCCATCAGAAGCTTTGGCCGCTTGGATGTGTGGTTTCCGAGCATGGCGGAGTGCCGGATTGACGGAGAAGCTATCGGTGCCATCCGCTACCTGACGTTGGACGGCGGTTTGGGAAGTATCACCGACCACCTGATTGCTCTAGATGAGAGCCAGCGTCGCCTGACCTACGAACGTACCGAGTCTCCGTTCCCGGTCACGTCATACGTCGGGAACGTTGAGGTGTTCGAATCGTTTGATGGGCTGGCCATTGTGGTGTGGACGATCGACTTCGAATCAGAGGCCGATGTCAGCGAATTCGTGGCCACCATTCTGAAGGACGCCATCGGCGCCGGACTCGATGGCATGGAGGTCGATCTGCGAACTCAGGGATCCGAACGGTAGCTGGTAATCAGCGTCAGGGCGCCGTCGAGGGCCCGTCGCAAGGGCGCAGCGTCGCGTCGAGCTTGGGTTAGGACGAGCCCGCCCTGAAGGCTGGCCAAAGTTGAGGTGGCCAGCCAATCGACGTCGGTATCAGGACGCAGTTCGCCCGACGCCACCATGGCGGCCAGCCCGTGCTGGATGTGGGACTCCCAGCGGTCGAAGCCGTCGGTAAGCACGGATCGCAGCACGTCGTCGTGCTCGCCCACTTGGCCCAGAAGGTTGGCAATGGGACACCCACCTTCGCCGCCACGTTGTTCCTGCAGGGCAACGAGCGCATCGGCCCAACGGACGAATCCATTCCACGACCCGAGTTCGGCGAAGAGTTCCTGTTGCCCACCGAGCACCAGGTCGGTGGTTGCTTCCGCAACCGCCTTCAGCAGATCGTTCTTGTCGTCGAAGTAGTGGTAGAGCTGGCTACGAGAGGCGGGTGCCCTCGCGCCAACCTCGTCCAGGCTGGCCCCGATCGCCCCCTTCTCGGCCACCACCTCGCGCGCCGCCGCAACGATGCGCTGACGGGTCACGCGTCCCCTCTCGGTTGTCGGTATCGAGCCCATGGTCTCCAGTATCTCGCTAACTGGACTTGACAGTCCACTCGCAAATCTGGATACTGGACTACATAGTCCAGTCGACCACTCCGGAGGTTCTCATGCCAACCACCATTCGTGAACAGTCCACACAAGTACAACTGGCCGCCGCCGAACATCTGCCTGCTGACGTCGTAGATGCCTTCAACCACAGCATCCAGCAGCTCCTTGAGGAGGGAGTCTCGACCGACACGGTGAAGGTGGGGGACCCACTCGATTCCTTCACACTTGACGATGCCACTGGTGAACCCGTCAGTCTTGATGGGCTCGTTGCTTCGGGGCCAGCGGTCATCGTCTTCTATCGGGGCGGCTGGTGCCCCTATTGCAACCTGGCCTTGCGGACCTACGAGCAGGAGCTGACACCTCAATTTGGGTCGGTTTGGGGCCAGCTTGGTGGCCATCAGTCCGCAGTCTCCCGACGAGTCGTTATCCACCGTGGAAAAGGCGGACCTCTCTTTCACCGTCCTCTCCGACCCGGGTAGTCGATTGGCGAAGCGAATCGGCATTGCCTTCCAACAGACCGAGGAAGTGCTGGCCGCCCAACGCAAACTCGGTCTCGACCTGGCCGAGGTCAATGCCGAGGGTGCCACTTTTCTGCCCAGGCCGACCGTGCTGGTCGTCGACCCCGATCGGGTCGTGCGCTTCGTCGACGTGCAACCCGACTACACCTCCCGTACCGAAGTCGCCGACATCATCGGGGCACTGTCCGAACTCAGCTAACGGGTCCGTAACTACGCTCCCATCTGCATCGAAAATAATCCAGTTGTACGCTCAAATGTGACGCCGAGGCTGGGAGCGACGATGCGGGTTGAACGCCAAAGGACCAGAGGTTTTGGAAGCTTTACCAAGTTTCTAAGTCGATCTTCGTTGGGCGCACTGGTGATGCTTTTGGTCGGACTCTCGGTCGTGCTCCCGTCGGGGTCAGCTGGTGCGGCCAGCGCGGTTCCTTCCCCAACTGCGACCATCACCACCACCTCGGGCGTGTTCCCCCTGGGAGAGGTCATCCACGGCACTGCGTCCGATGCCGGTGGCCCGGGCGTCCTCGGCATCATCTTCTATTACAGGGAAGTGGTGTCAGGCCTTTCCGGTTACGTCGTCGCCACCTGCGCGACGTGTGGCGCTGGCCACACCACGACCACGTGGTCAGTCACCTTGCCGTCGAGCGGCACTCCAGGCATCTATGACTTTGTCGCCCAGTCGGTGGACGAATCTTCGAACTTCGGCACCCCGTCGAATGCCATCGTGCAGATCGTCACTGCCGCTGATCCGACGCCGTCGGCGGCCGGCGGCATCCTCAATGGGATTTCCTGCCCGACCACGCAAGAGTGCGTCGCCGCCGGTTCAACCAAGTCCGGAAGTGGGCTGATCGAGACGTCGACCAACGGCGGCGCGCAGTTCAAGTCGATGCCCGTTCCCACTGGCGTTCCAGACTTGGTCGGCGTTACCTGCAATAGCGCGCTGCATTGCATTGCCGTCGGCTCCACCAAAGCCCTTCTGTCCGAAGATGGGGGAAGTACATGGGAGCTCGTCTCCACCCCCGCCTCTAGCCCCCTCGCCACGGTGTCCTGCGAGAGCGACCTCGTATGCGCCGCTGTTGGTGCCGGTGCGGGAAGCGCCACAACGATTTACACCACCGACGGGGGGACGACATGGTCGACAGCATCGGTACCGCCGTTTGATTTTGCGGCGCTCGGCCTGGCGTGCTCCTCCACGAGTTGCGTGGCCGCTGGAGAAGCCGTCTATGTCAGCACGACCGGCGGTGCCTCATGGACTACGAAGGCCATCAACGGCGGCACGCAGGGTCTCGAGGCGGTCAGCTGCACCGCCGCCACGACATGCATTGCGGTAGGGACAAATGCCCTGGGTATCAGTCAACCCACCGCGACAGGCGCGGACGTCGTGTCAACCGATGGAGGGAATACCTGGACGAATGAATCAACCAGTCTTCCCGCCTCCACGGCCACGTTGCAGGCGATTTCTTGTGCTGGGACAAGCTCGTGTGTGGCGGTCGGACCGCCGGAGTCGACGGGTGGCCCCTTTGTCGTGGCCGCGACCACCAATGGTGGAACCACATGGACCGGTGGCGGTATCGGGCCTTCTGGACTCACCTACGCCCAGAGCATTCCGCTTCTCGGCATCTCATGCAGTTCGACGACGACCTGCATCGTTGTCGCCGGCAACTCAACCGGCCCGGTGGCCTACACGACCACCAATGATGGTCAGACCTGGACCAAGGACTCGGTGCAGCAGACCTAGGTAGTCGCTAAGAGTGGATGAGTGACGCGAAGTCTTCGAGTTGCTCAAAGTAGTAGTCGGGTTCAGAACCGCCGGGCGAGAACTGGATGTCGATAAACACTTCGTCAATGTCGAGTTCTGCACAACGCTCGACGTCGGCCCTGACTTGGGTCCGCGAGCCGTAGAACGATGGACGATCGTCTCCATCGGGGACTCCATCTTGTAAATGCACGTTGGCCCGGACAATGCACCCGATCTCCGCCGGGTCACGGCCGGCTTCGGTCGCCATGGCCGCAATGCCTTGTCGCATTCCGGGTATCGCCTCATTGGGGACACCAGCCGGGATCCACCCGTCGGCGCGACGGGCAATGCGTTCGAGTCCCGCCGGCGAATAGGCCGCCATATAGACGGGTGGGCGCTCAACGGGTTGGGCGAAGACCGACTCGTTGAGCGTCACAAACGGGCTGGTGTGTTTGACCGCACCACCCGCCCAGATCTTGTCCAACACGTCGAGTGAGTCCTCGTAGCGCTTCGCTTGTCCCGCCATGGACACGCCGGCTGCCTGATACTCATCGGGCGACCAGCCGAGCCCAAAGCCGGCGGTGAAGCGACCGCTTGAGAGGATGTCGAGCGTAATAAGCCGTCGAGCCAGCAGGACCGGGTTGTACAGGGGCAAGATGAGTACGGACGTGCCAAGGCGCAACGTGGTCGATTGGCCAGCCGCAAAGGTAAGTACGTCGAGCGCGTCCAGGTTGCGCTGCCACCCGGTGGGCAGTGAGCCATCCGCGCTCGCTGGGTAGGGGGCTTTAGGAGCGGTCGGCCACAAGACTCGGTCGTTGACCCATCCACTGGAGTAGCCCAGTTCCTCGCCGCGGCGGACGGCGGTAGCCAAGACGGTGGGGGTGCTCACTTCGCCGACCTGAGGCAATGCGAATCCAATTTTCATGCCATCACCGTCGAGTACGAGAAGCCAATCCGATCGGAGACGTAGGCCAGCTCATCGTCGCTGAGGACGTGAGCGGCTGCGGTCCAGTAGGTAGTGAATATCTCTGGGGGTGCGCCAGCGTGCATCTCGCCGAGCATAGTTAACCGCTCCTGAGGATTCATGGCCGGCAGCATCCAGCGCAAGGTCACGACCATGTTGCTGGGGTCAATGGATGAGCGGATTCCGATCTCAATGTTCTTCAACTCTTCCGGGGTGGCACGAGCCGAAAGTTCAGGCATGACCTGGCTCTCTTCGAACGCCATGTGGCCGAGGTAGTCGACGACGAACGAAGTGATGCGGTCATAGAGCTCGTCGGCGATGTCATGACCATGGCTATAGGCCATGACGGCACTGCGTAGATCAGCCAGATCTTCGGTCGACTTTTCGTGCCCTGCTTCGAGCTCTTCGACGAACTGGGGAGCCACTTCTTTGATCAATCGGCCGAAGGCCCCTCCATCCTCGTGCCCGTGGTGTTGCGTCAGCATCCGGTCGACTTCGGCGAACCGGGCGGCGAAGGCACGACGTTCTGCCATATCGGAGGGATCAAGGGCCCCCGCCGTCTCGCTGAGGTTGTACAGGGCCAGACGTAGGGCCTTGTGTATTTTTCGGTAGAGATCGAGCGTGGTCGGGTTGGAATCAGTCTGCGTCATCACTACCTCCTGGTGAGTGAATCGAAAAAAGATGGTTAGGAAGTGGTCGCCGCCAGAATCAGGTCGAGCACCGCCTGATCGGGAGCAGGAGGACCCACGACGCCGGGAAGCGCACGCATCTTTTCGAACGCCTCCTTGACTTTCTCGCCCGAGATGGCCGGACTGTGCGCCGAAATGATGGTGGTGATCGGGAGGTCCGACAGGCGTGCGATCTCGGCACTGAACTTTTCGGGGTCGACCAGACTCAGCCACGGAGCCAGGGCGTTGTAGGCGAACATGATCATGGCGCCGGTCCAAAAGTCATCGTCGAACCCCGACACGTCTCGGGGCAAGGTCTCGGCGCCTTCGCCGCCGGGGACTGGGGTGGCGAAGCTGTCGACGGCCCAATACACGCCGCTGTGTTGGTCGAACAAACCCCTGGTGGTCGGTGAGTCGTAGATGGGCGGGCGGAGCACCGAGAGCTGGCGGTCCCCGATATCAAGGGTCATACCGTGGTCGACCCAGCGGCAGCGCTCGAGCGGGAACTCGAAAGCGTTGGTATGGCGCTCCATGAGCGCCCAGCTGCAGACCAAGGTGGCATTGGGGCACTCCGCCATGACTTCGTCGAGGTTCCCGGTGTGGTCGGCGTCTTCATGAGACAAAAAGACCCACTTCACCGCCTTGGGATCGACCAGGCTGAAGGCGTCTTCGAGCCAGGCCCGCCGATTGCGGCGTGAGCCGGTGTCGATGATCATCGGCTCCTCTCCGTTGATCACGGCAGAGTTGATATAGACCGACAGCGGCTGGCCTAGGGCGTGCTGCACCTCGTGGATGACGTAGGTGTCTGGGGCCACCTCGGTGGGTGTTTGGTGGAAAGTGGGTTCAGGGAGCAGCATTGGACATACCTCCATTCCCCTGGACTCTCACACCGCCATGGTGGCCAGGTAATTGCACGGTACAGAGAGCGACCCCCGGTTGTCATCCGTGCCAGCACGTACTGAGCCGCATCCGGGCGGAATTTTGGCGCCTATGGGTTAGCACGGATGCACCAATCCCCAGGATGCGCCAAGCTTGGGAAATGCCGCTTCGGGTCGTGCTCGTTGACGACGACCAACGGTTTCGCGCCATGGCCCGCCGTGCCCTGGAGGCCGAAGGCGTCGAGATCGTGGCCGAGGTCGAACGGGGAATCGACGTGGCCCACGCGGTCGAGACCTGGCAGCCCGATGTGGTGCTGATGGATATCCGGATGCCTGACGTCGACGGACCGGAAGTGGTCCGCCGACTCGGTGACCGGGCCGGAAGTTCAGTCGTGATTTTGACCTCAACCATTGACGTGGTCTCGGGACGACGTCTGGCCGCCGGTGTCTCGGTCGCATACCTCCCCAAGGACGAACTGTGTCTGGCGGCCATCAATGACCTCATGCCGACGAA
Organism: uncultured Acidimicrobiaceae bacterium; assembly: GCA_963730785.1. Taxonomy (GTDB): domain Bacteria; phylum Actinomycetota; class Acidimicrobiia; order Acidimicrobiales; family RAAP-2; genus Bog-473. The sequence goes on along the minus strand of CAVSTF010000001.1, from coordinate 9,024 downwards.
ATGAGTCCTGACCGGCCGTCGTCAACTTCGGTCGACGCTGAGCTGGTGGCTCTGCAGTTGGGCTTCGGTGGACCCGGTTACACCTTGCCGCGATGCCCTTCGCGCTGCGCTGTCGGATCCGACCCTGGAACTCCTCTACGTCCGGGTTGGGACAGGAGGTTGGGTTGATGAGCTCGGCCAACCGACCACGACTCATGCCTTTGACGACCGGATGGCCTTTACGCCGATCGAGCGTGATGGGAGCCGGGTCGCCGGTCTGATTCATGATCCGGTGCTCCTGACTCATCCCGAGCGCCTCCGCGCCGCCGCTCAGGCCGCGTCGATGGCGATCGACAACGAGCGCATCAAGGCGGAATTACGAGCAGAGCTGCTTGAGGTGCAGGCCTCTCGAGCTCGAATTGCGGAGGCTGGCGATGGCGAGCTCCGACGCCTCGAACGCAACCTTCATGACGGAGCACAACAGCGACTGGTCGGCTTGGCGCTGATGCTTCGCATGGCCGCCCGACAGGCGGCTGGAGACGCAGTGGTCACGGAGTTACTGGCCGACGCGGCCCGAGAGCTGGAGGACGCCCTGGCCGAACTGCGCGACCTCACCCGGGGTATCCAGCCGGCCATCGTGAGCGATGTCGGCCTGGGAGGCGCACTTGAAGCACTGGCCGAGCGGCCGGGTGTACCGGTGGATCTCGAAGTCGACCTTCCGGATCGCCTCCCGGAGGCGCTCGAGGTCGGCGCTTTCTATTTGGTCGCTGAAGCGTTGACCAACACGAACAAGCATGCCGACGCCGCTCGAGCCTCGGTACGGGCCACGGTCATCGACGATGCGCTGCGCGTCACGGTGGGCGATGACGGATGCGGCGGGGCCACGGCGACGCCGGGATCGGGGCTGGCCGGGCTGGCGGATCGTGTGGCGACCCTCGGTGGCCAACTCGACATCGACAGTCCTACTGGCGGAGGCACCGTCGTCGTCGCGCACCTTCCGGTCTCCCAGCCGCTGGTATTCGACGGCGACCGGCGGCGGATGACGGCTCTCAAATGGATCGGTTGGGAGAACTGGCAGGCCCCGGCCGAGCTGTATGAGCAGATCACTCACGAGGACAATTGGGCGGCCGCACGGTTGATGCTCCTACTCGCCGGCGGCAACGCCAACCTGACGGCGCGCGAGCGAGAGTGGCTCAACGGGTATCTCACGGTGGCCCAAGATCGCGGAGTGGGTGCTCGACGCCGTCGCCGCCTATGACGACAGCGACACCATGGACGACCTTCTGCAGATTCCTGGAATTCCGATGATTGTGCGGGGCAATTTGTACGATGCGCTCAGGATTCGTGCGTCCGATGGTCCCGTCTCGCCTGAGGAGTTGAAAGACATTCAACGAATGGTCGAACCGGCGGGCGTTCCACCCGAAGTCGTGACGGAAATTTACGAAATCATCGTCGCCGAGCAAGTGCTCCGGGACCGGCGCTACGAATTGATCACGAAGCCGATCTTTATGAGCGAGCAGTCGTAGGGATAATCCTTAGAGGAACCTGAGTACCGCGCTGATTTCGCGGGCACTTCCACCCCGAGGTCATGTATGGCAAAGTTGCCAGTTGTGCGGGTGATCCTCGTTGACGATGCGGTCCTCGTTCGCGAGGGTATCGCCCGCCTCCTGATGGAGGAGGGGGTTGATGTCATCGGGCAGTTGCCCGATGCGACGAACCTGACCGAAGTGGTGCGAATTGACTCGCCCGATGCCGTGATCCTCGACGTACGGATGCCACCGACCCACACCACTGAAGGTCTCGATGCCGCTATCGAGCTCAAGCGAGCGCACCCGCGGATTGGAGCACTGGTGCTCTCCCAACGAGTTGAGACCCGGCATGCGGTGGACCTGCTGAAGGGCGGGCAGTCTGGCGTGGGCTACCTCCTCAAGGAGCGCATCACTCGCTCGGCCGAGCTCGTCGACGCGTTGGAGCGCGTCGTCTCGGGCGGAATGGCAATCGATCCTGAAGTGGTCGACGCTGTCCTTGACACGCCACGCCAGCAGGATCCGGTCATTCAACTCACTGCGAAAGAGCGCGAGGTCCTGGCCCTAGTGGCCGAAGGCCTTTCAAACGAGCGAATCGCCAACCGGCTCGAAGTCACCCCACGCACCATCGAAACCCACATCGGCCGAATCTTCGTGAAGTTAGGACTGCACGAAGACCCCGCCAGTCATCGGCGCGTGCTGGCAGTGCTGGCGCACCTCCGTGCGACGACTGGCGTGCTCGCTCGGTAGCTAGGTGAGCTGAGTACTTGGGGTACTGGTGAGTTGGCCGGACTCTTCGAGCTCTCGGACGGCGGCGACAGGAGCAGCGTCAAGGAACTGACCACGATCGCTGTACTCGGCAGTCGAGTCGGTGAGGTCGCGCACCCACCAGGATGCTTCAAGTGCGATTCCATTGGGATCGCTGAAGTACACCGACCGGATGAAACCGTGGTCGATGACGTCGGTCACTTCACAGTCAGCGGCCTTGAGGCGATTCCGTAGCTGATTGAGTGACTCCTCGTCGGGCAGATTCAGCGACAAATGGTCGAATTGCGGCGCACGGGGGTCGGGGACACCGGCAGGCTTGGCAAATGGTTCGGCGGTCGAGTTCTTGTATTCGAAGAACGCCACGGTGCTTTTCGGTCCGAACTCGAAGAAATAGTGCCGGAAGTCAGCCGTGCCGATGGTGCCAACGAGTCGCGCTCCGAGAGTGCCGTGATAGAAGCGGACGGTTGCGTCCATGTCAGAGGTGATGAGGGCCAAATGGTTGACGCCGTTCCACTGCGGCGAAAGCTCATCGCCGGTCTCCAAATCAGCTGCAGTCATTGATGACTCCTTTCGAGGATCAGCGAGACTGGTCAAACTCCACCTGCTGAATATGACTCAGCGTAACGAGTCTGCAGAGGAATGAACAATGGGCCTAGCTGATTATCTCCGCCGTGCGCTCTTCAGGTTGACCCTCGAATCCGCCCGCGACGGGCATAGCCGGCAGGAGTACGTCCTGCACGAATCGGTCAGCGCTCTCCTTCGAGTCCCACTCGGCCGAAATCAAGAAGCCGCCTTCAGTCGGGCCAGCGACGTGGTGCGTTTGTCCGGCGGGAAGCCCACCCGCGGGGTGAACAACCGCGATGGTGGCTCGGTATTGCTCTTCGGTGGCGTCGGGCCAAAAGTGGACCATTAGGACGGACATATCTGTCTCCTCCGTTGAGGTGTGGGTACTGCCACTTCGAACCCTACGGAGCCTGCGACCCGCTGTCGTCCGTGCCAGCACGGACGACAGCGGAGGCGCTACCTATGACCCGACTGCTCCGGCGAGCATCATTTCGAGTGCGGCCTGATCGAGTCCTTCGAAACGGGGCGCGTCAGGTACCTGGGACAGCGCCTCGACAAATAGGTCGAGCATGGACCCAGGGGCGGGAGGCAGGTGGCTGCTGTAAATGCGAGATGGTTCTAGGGCCCGCCACCGATCCAACGAGGCGCCAAACTTTTCCCGGTCGACGTCATGCACCCATGACGAGTCGACGGAGGCCCATCTGACCTGGCCCGACATGAGCGTGGCGGAGTCCAGCTCCGAGGCATCTTCGGGCGCGCCGGGCAGGAGGCCGCCGAAGCAGTCCGAGCTGAACACGGCACCGGTCTGGTCGTCGACGAACCCGATGGTGATCGGGTTGTCGAATACGGGTGGCCTCACCGCGGTCAACCGGCGGTCGCCTGCTGCCACTGATTGTCCCGGGTTGATGAGGTGCACTCGGTCCATCGGTATCGGGGTGGAAGAGAGGCCCATGATGCCGACGGCCAGAAATGACGTAATGACTCGAAGATCGGGATTCAGTTCGAGCAACGTCGCCAGTGAGCCGATGTGATCGAAGTCCGTATGTGTGAGCCATATCCATTTCAGCTCCATTGGATTGATGACGGATTCCAGTGCGGTCATGAATTCGGCGCGGTCGGCGACCGCTCCGGTGTCGACGAGGAGGGGCTCGGCGCCATGCAGGACGAAGGCGTTGATGGCCAGTGAGCCGAGAGTCGGGATCTCAGCGGTTCGGGTAATCACGTCCACGCCGGGGCCACCATTGAAAGCAGTGATCATGGCTGCACCTGCTTCGGTGCGAGTTGAGCCCGGGACTCGGCGGCCACCTTGAGGCGCTCCAGCGTCGTGCCCATGTTCTCGACCAGTTCCTTGTGCCGATTGAGAGGGACGTCGATGATGCGGGCCCAGGTCGGGATCCAATGGACCTCGTAGCCCTCGGTCACCCGGGTCCCGTTCGCCGTCGGCTCGAACCGGTACGTCCACTGCGTTGACTCCCGACCACCTTCGTCGGTGATGAAGCTGAATTCCTTGCCGCGGTCCGCGGCCAGCACCCGGCCGTGTCGCGAGTACCGAATGCGGCGGCCCGGCCCGACGGCGTTGTGGCCGTTGAACGTGGTGCCCACTTCGGGCACGGTGACGGCGCCTTCCCATTCCACTCGCTCGCACTCCGGGCTCCACTCGCCGATGCGGGGAAGGTCGGAGACCATGTCGTACAGCAGTTCTGGCGTCGGCCTGGATGACCAATTCAACTTGGTCCTTGGTCAACCACCAGCGTTGGTTCTTGGGCGGCATGCTGCCCTCCTTCGTGAATTGGTTGGTAACGAATAAGCTATAGGTATTAGCTTTACTTGTCAACCCTCCCAAGTGATATGCTGATTTCGCCGTGAGTACTGTGCCTGAACAGCCGAACGATGACCCGTCGTCGAGCCCGACCCGACCTGATCGGCGGGCCCGCCGTCGTCAGGAGACGATTGAGGAAATCCTCGACATCGCGTTGGAGGTCATGGCCGAAGCGGGAGTCAACGGCCTCACCTTCTCTGAGGTGGCTCGCCGTCTCGGGGTCCAGCCACCGTCGCTCTACAAATACTTCGACTCCCTCATGGCCCTCTATGACGACCTCTTCCGACGGGGCATGGTCGAGCACCTTGAGGTGATGCGCTCGGCCATTGAGGAGGCTGAGCCGGGTCTCACTGCGCTGGCGGCCGGTCTGGATGCCAGCGGCCGGTGGCTCTTGGCGAACGGAGCGATCGCCCAACTGATGTTCTGGCGTCCCGTCCCGCACTTCGAACCGAGCGCGGAGTCGATGGCGGCCAGCGTCGAAATGGTGGCCATACAGCGACGAGCGCTCGCCGAAGCCGTCGCGGCGGGTCAGCTTGGCCCTGAAGGTAGATTCCGATCAGGCGATGTACGTCGTTTCGGTCTTTATTGCCGGTGTCTTCGGCCAAGCCCTGGCCAATGAGCCTGATCTACCTTGGGGCACAGGGCGTTTTTCCCCCCTGCTCCCGAAACTGATGGATGTGCTTCCCGCGCTGTACCCGCCGAGCGAGGGGCGGAGGAAAAACAAGTAAGCGAACTCAGATCCAGCTACGGCGCTTGAAGGATATATAGAGCGCCGTTGAGAGCGTCACCATCAAGCCGAGCGCCAACGGATAGCCGTAGTACCAATGCAGCTCGGGCATGGTTCTGAAGTTCATTCCGTAAATGGTCCCCACAATCGTGGGGGCGAATCCAATGGCCGCCCACGCTGAGATCTTCTTCACTTCTTCGTTCTGGGCCACGCTCGTTTCGGCCAGGCTTCGCATCTCATCGTTTTGTTGCTGACTGACCAGGGTGCTGTGCACGGTAAGTGCATTCTGAAAATGGTGCGGAACGAGTCCGCTCTCTCCACGATCCGGATTACGTGGTCGGTGACGTCGCGAAGATTTCGCCGCAACTCGAGGTCAACTTCGTATTTGTCGAATCCGCCTTCAAGTGCATTGCAGCATGCCAAGCAAGGGTTGGGTTGCTCTTTGGAACTCGATGACTTCCCGGGACAGTTTGTAGATTCGGCGTGACACGGCCGGATCCCCCTGGAACAACTGGTCTTCGATCTCGTCGATGTCATTCTCGAGACCGGCGACCACCGGGGCGTACTCGTCAACAACCTGATCAACGATCGCGTAGAGGACCGCTTCTGGGCCAAGACACGAGCAATTCGGGCGAGCCTTCGAGTCGCTTGCGCACCATGCCGAGATCGGGGGTCTCGGCATGACGAATGGTGACGACGAAATCGGGTCCGGTAAAGATGTGCACCTCCCCGAACTCGACCTCCTCGGTGGCATCGATATAGCGGGCGGGCCGAAGAACGGTGAAGAGCGTTGTCCCGTAGCGCTCCAGTTTCGGCCGCTGGTGGGCCAGGATGGCGTCCTCCACAGCCAACTCATGGAGCTCGAACTCGCGGGCTACTGAGCGGAGCTCCTCCACGTCCGGCCTATAGAGGCCGATCCAGGCCATACCTCGCCGTTCGCGCAGCACTTCGTACGTCTCGTCGAGGGTGCGTGGATCAGCGCTCCTCTTTCCCCCTACGTACACCGCATTGTTGACCAGAGCCATAGCAACCTCGTTCGGTGGACTATCTGTCTTCAGGTTGACTCACGGTAATGGCACCGAGGCGATTCACCTGGCCCGCTAAACGGGGCCTATGCCAAGGCGTTCGCAGACTTTCCGGCGAAATCTCCTCATCGAGCTTGGGCATGGATACATCCAGGTAGCTCACGACCAAATTCTCATAAAGCTGGCTCGACCTACGGGGTGTAGGCCACAGAGCACCCCCAACGGGATTCGAACCCGTGCTGCCGCCGTGAAAGGGCGGTGTCCTAGGCCGCTAGACGATGGGGGCCTGTCGATCGGTATCGGCGTGAACCGGTGCTGATCGCACGAAGGGAAGAGCCTATCGGGCCGGGACGGGAACCCTGTCCTGGGCCGTCGGCACCTCGGCCGGCACCTCGATCGTCTCGGGGGGATGGAAGGTGCAGATCAGGAAGCACTTGACCGCGCCCACCACCAGGATGGTCACCCCGGCCAAGTGCACCTCAACCAGCAACGCCGGGAGATGGGTGAAGTACTGGGTGTAGCCCACGGCAGCTTGGGCCACCATGACGGCCAACAGGACTCGGCCGCCCTTTCGGACCCGCTCGGGCACATCGACCAGGTGGAAGCCGACCACCAAGCCGATGGTCAGCCCGATCAGCAGCATGACCAAGCTCGAATGGAGTTCGGCCATGTCCCGGAGCGCGATGGGGATCCGCTTCGCCACTTGCTGTCCGGAGGCGTCGCCGGCATGGGGTCCGGCCCCCGTGGTGGCCGTACCGGCCGCAATGACCAGCGCCAATACGCCCAGGACGACGTAGTGGAGTTTGAGCAGGTTGCGCGGAATGATGAGCCGGGCCGACCCGGTCGGTAGTCACGGCGTGACCGGTGGACGAGCACCACGGCGTCGGCCAGCAGCACCATGGTGGCGAAGAAGTGGACCATGACCAGGTAGGGATTGAGCTTGGTGTAGACGACGATCCCGCCCAGCACGGCCTGGGCCAGTACGCCCACCACCAGGCCACCGCTCAGATAGATCAGGTCGGTTCGGCGGGGCCGGCGGAAGATCGCCCCCAGGAACGAGGCGGCCACGGCGATGGTCAGGACCACCGTGACCAGGCGATTTCCGAATTCGACCAGGCCGTGGAACTGCAGGGCGGGGGTCAGGTGGCCCGACGGAGCAGTCGGGCCAATCGGCTGCAGCCGAGCCCGAACCGGTCAATCGGACCGCCCCGCCGGTGACCACAATGAGGGCCACCAGGGCCATGGCCAGGAGATTCAGGCGATGGCTGAGGGTGGGAGAGACCACGAAGGGCCGGCGGGACGACACTTGGCCCAATCGTACCGGCACCCCTCGCTTGGTAAGAAGCGAGTGCCTGGTCGTAGGCTGGGAGGGATGTCCTCCCTGGCGCCCGTCCAAACGGGTCAGAAACGCGGGTGGTCAGCCATCGGCGCCTACGTCGCGCTGACGAAGCCTCGGATCATTGAGCTTCTCCTGGTCACCACCCTGCCCACCATGGTGGTGGCGAAGCACGGCCTGCCATCGGTGTGGCTGATGCTGGCCACCCTGCTCGGAGGCACCCTGGCCGCCGGTGGGGCCAACGCCATCAACATGGTGGTGGACCGTGACATCGACAAGCTGATGAACCGGACCAAGCAACCGCCCACTGGTCACTGGGGCTATGACGCCCACGGCGGCGCTCATCTTCGCCATCACCTTGAGGTACTGGCCTTTACCGAGCTCTGGCTGGCCGTCAATCTTCTGTCGGCCGTGCTGGCGGTGTCCGCCACGCTCTTCTACGTCTTCGTCTATACGCTCTGGCTCAAGCGACGCTCATCGCAGAACATCGTGATCGGTGGTGCCGCCGGTGCCGTACCGGTACTGGTCGGCTGGGCTGCGGTGACCAACAGCCTGTCGTGGGCACCGGTCATTCTCTTCGCCATCATCTTCATTTGGACTCCTCCGCACTTCTGGTCGTTGGCCGTGCGGTACAAGGAGGACTACGCGGCAGCCGATGTGCCGATGTTGCCGGTGGTGGCGTCCATGAAGCGCACGACCCGGGAGATTGTGCTCTACACGGTCCTCCTGGTTGGCCTCTCGCTCCTTTTCGGCCCGGTGGCGCATCTGGGACTCGTGTACATGATATCGCCGGCGTACTCGGTGTGGGCTTCATGGTGCATGACGACCCGCCTCTGGAGTTTGGCTCGCCGAGAGCTCGTGACCGGGAAAGACGCCATGCGGGTGTTCACTACTCCATCACGTACCTCACGGTGCTGTTCGTGGCCATGGCCGGCGACGTGTTGATCCGCAATGACATCCATTGAACCTGTGACCACCACCTCAACCGGGGATTCTCCGGCACCCCTGGCGGCGCCGAGACCGTCGACGGGCGTTCATCTTCATGGGGTCTGGGCGGCAATCGTCCTCGGCGTCGGCCTCTTTACCAACCTGGGCACCAAAAGCACCAAGAACGGGACCTCCTCGCACCGGGGGATTGGTGCCTTCGTTCTCGGCCGAACGGCTGAACGGAACCGGATCAGTCGGGGTACCCGGTTTCAGGTGGCAAGCCGGCCGTGCTGATGTTCTTCGGGAATTGGTGCACCATCTGCCACCCCGAACTCCCGCCCATCGCCGCCCAG